>NZ_JAIZAZ010000006.1:0-365321 GCF_020515645.1 Pseudomonas sp. MWU16-30316
CTGCACGTAGCTCAGTTGTTCAGTGGCGAAAACCAGCGCCGGTGCGTCCGGCGTGGCGCGCACCTGGGCTTCGATCAGGCTGTGCAGGCAGGCTTCACCGGGGAAGTCTGCAGCTGTAGCGTTCCAGTCGTGAAGAATCTGCTGCCGTTCAGCCATGTCGAGCATCGGCACTTCGGCAATGCGCTGTGCGGCATTGGCGCAGATGGCCTGCAACAAGGCCAGCCAGTGCCCGGCCATGCGCTCGATGGTGCGCGGGTCGAACAACACTGTCGCATAGGTCAGGCCAGCGCTCAGGCCACCGTCATGTTCGGCAGTGTTGAGGGTCAGGTCGAACTGCGCCGGGTAACTGTCCGGCAGTAGCGCTTCGACCTGCAGACCGGGCAGCGCGCGGACGTTGGCGCTGGCCTGGCTCTGGTGATTGAACATCACCTGAAACAGCGGGCTGTGGCTAAGGCTGCGCTGTGGCTGCAGGGCTTCGACCAGTTGCTCGAATGGCAGCTCCTGATGCGCCTGGGCTTGCAGGGCGGTGTGTTTGACCTGCTGCAGCAACTCATTGAACGTCGTATGCACGTCAAACTCGGCGCGCAGCACCTGTGTGTTGACGAAGAAGCCGATCAGGCCTTCGGTTTCAGCGCGGTTGCGGTTGGCAATCGGCACGCCGACGCGAATATCCGACTGGCCACTGTGACGGTGCAGCAGGCTCTGGAATGACGCCAGCAACAGCATAAACAGGGTCACGCCCTGTTGACGCGCGACCTGCTTCAAGCCATCGATCAGCGCAGGCTCAAGCTCGACTGCCAGACGCGCACCGGCATGGCTTTGTACCACTGGCCTCGGATAATCGGCGGGCAGCTCCAGAATCGGCTGCTGATCGCCCAATTGCTGCTTCCAGTAATCCAGCTGCCGGGCCTGCTCGCCAGCCTCCATCCAGGTCCGCTGCCACAGTGCGTAGTCGGCGTATTGCAGGTCCAGCGCGGTCAGGCTCACCTCACGGCCCTGACTGTAGCCCTCGTAAAGGCGCACCAGTTCATCGACCATGATCGGCATCGACCAGCCATCGGAGACGATGTGATGCTGAGTCAGAATCAGCACATGCTCATCGGTGTTGAGGTTCAGCAAGCGGACCCGCAACAGCGGTCCCTGCTCCAGATCGAACGGGCGCTGCATTTCCTGCTGCACGCAAGCTTCAAGAGTCTGGCCGCTGGGCAGCGACTCGACAGACAGAATCAAGGCACGTGGCGGATGAACGATCTGCAGCGCCTGCTCGCCCTGCTGGCGGAAGGTCGTGCGCAGGGTTTCGTGACGGGCAATCAGCGCGCTGAAACTGTGCTCCAGCGCAGCGATGTCCAGCGAACCGCGCAGGCGCAGGACTGCGGGAATAATGTACGCGGTGTTCTGCGGATCAAGCTGCCAGAGGAACCACTGACGCTGCTGCGCGTAAGACAGCCCCAGCGGCTGCGTACGGTCGGCCTTGATGAAGCGCGGCGCGTCGTTGCCCTGCCCTGCGCCGGCTGCCAGCGCGAAGGCCGCCAGATCACGCGCTTCGAACAAGTCGCGTAACGACAACTCGACGTCCAGTTGCTGACGAATACGCGAAATCACCTGAGTGGCCAGCAGCGAATGCCCACCCAGCTCGAAAAAGTTGTCACTGCGTCCGACCCGCTCAAGTTTCAACACATCGGCCCAGATCGCTGCCAGTTGCTGCTCCAGCTCGCCTTGCGGGGCGCTGTAGGTGGCCTGCAACTGACTGGCGTCCGGCGCAGGCAACGCCTTGCGGTCCAGCTTGCCGTTGGCGGTCAACGGCATGCTGTCGAGAACGATGAAATGGGTAGGCACCATGTAATCGGGCAAGTGCGCCCTGAGTTGGCTTTTCAGCGTTTCACGCAGGGTTGGCTGATCCTGATCAGGCTCGGTAGGCACCAGGTACGCCGCCAACTGCCCTTCCAGCGCCAGCACGCTCACTTCACGCACCGCCGGGAGCGCATGCAGCCGCGCTTCGATTTCGCCCAGTTCGATACGAAAGCCGCGAATCTTCACCTGGTGGTCGATACGCCCGGCGTATTCGATGGTTCCGGCAGCGCGATAACGCGCCAGGTCGCCGGTGCGGTAGAGGCGGCCACCATCATTGGAGAACGGGTCCGGCACAAAGCGTTCGGCGGTCAGCGCGGCGCGGTGATGGTAGCCCCGCGCCAGACCGGCATGGCCGATGTGCAGTTCGCCGCTGCAACCCAGGGCAACCGGGTTGAAATCAGCATCCAGCACATACCACGACAGGTCGGGAATCGCCTCGCCAATCGGGCTGGCCGGGTTCTGCGTGTCGGCCAGCGTGATTGGTCGATAGCTCACGTGCACCGTGGTTTCAGTGATGCCGTACATGTTGATCAGTTGTGGCGCTTGATCGCCAAAGCGCTCGAACCACGGCTTCAGGCTGGCGACGTCCAGTGCCTCGCCGCCAAAGATGACTTTCTGCAACGACAGCGGTAGCGACGAATCGCAGGCCACACGCATCAGTTGCTTGAACGCCGACGGTGTCTGGTTGAGCACCGTGACCTGCTGTTCGACCAGCAGCGCGTGGAAATCTTCCGGCGAGCGGGTTACTTCGCGCGGCACGATGACCAGTCGGCCGCCATGCAGCAGCGCGCCGAAAATCTCCCAGACCGAGAAGTCGAAGGCAAAGGAATGGAACAGCGTCCACACGTCCTTTTCGCTGAATGTGAACCAGTCATCCGTCGCCGCGAACAGGCGCATCAGGTTGTGATGGGCGAGCAAGGTGCCTTTTGGCTTACCGGTCGAGCCCGAGGTGTAGATCACGTAGGCCAGGTTGTCCGGCGCGGTCTGGCTGATCGGGTTATCGGTGCTGTAGTCGTTCAGCGCATCAGCCAGATCCAGGGTTTGAACGTGTGCAGGAATCGGCAACTGACCCAGCAAATGCGCTTGAGTCAGCAACAATTCGATACCGCTGTCGTGCATCAGAAAGCTCAGGCGATCCTGCGGGTAATCCGGGTCCAGCGGCACGTAAGCGCCACCGGCCTTGAGGATAGCCAGCATCCCCACAATCATCTCCAGACTGCGCTCGGCGGCCAGCCCGACGCGCATGTCCGGGCCAACGCCCTGTTCACGCAGTTTATGGGCGAGCTGGTTGGCGCGGCGGTTGAGCTGTTGATAGCTCATCTGCTCGGCACCAAAGCTCAGAGCGATGGCCAGCGGCGTGCGCTCGGCCTGGATTTCAATACGTTGATGGGCACAATAATCGCTTGGGTAAACCGCAATGTCGCGGTTCCAGTCGCGCAGGGTGTCTTGCCGTTCATCGACGCTCAACAGCGGCAGGTCGGCGATGCGTTGGTTGACGTCGCGGCACATGCCGCTCAGCAGGTTGCGCCAGTGCCCGGCCATGCGCTCGATGGTCGATGCGTCGAACAGGTCGGTGGCGTAGGTCAATGCGGCTGTCAGGCCGTCCGGGCGTTCGCAAGTGTCGAGGGTCAGGTCGAACTGCGCGGTGTGCTTGTCGGACACCTGATATTCCAGACGCAGCCCTGCCAGCTCACGGGTCTGGTTGTGGCCTTCGCTCTGGTGGTTGTAGGCCACCTGGAACAGCGGGCTGCGGCTCAGGTCGCGCTGCGGCTGCAAGGCTTCGACCAGTTGCTCGAACGGCAGGTCCTGATGCGCCTGCGCCTGTACGGCGGTGTGTTTGACCTGCTGCAATAGCTCGGCCACGGATGTCTGCGTGGTGAATTCAGCCTTGAGCACCTGGGTGTTGACGAAGAAGCCGATCAGCCCTTGGGTTTCGCTGCGGGTACGGTTGGCGACCGGCACGCCGACGCGTATATCAGCCTGACCGCTGTAGCGATGCAGCAGGGTCTGCAACGAAGCCAGCAACAGCATGAACAGGGTGATGCCCTGTTGACGCGCCAGCACCTTGAGGCCGTCAAGCAGCGCAGCGTCCAGCTCGACGTTAAGCCGCGCACCTTGGTAACTGCGCAGCGCAGGACGCGGCCGATCAGTGGGCAATTCCAGAATCGGCTGTTGCTCGCCCAGTTGCTGCTTCCAGTACGCCAGCTGGCGTTCCTGTTCACCCATTTCCAGCCAGTTGCGCTGCCAGAGGGCGTAGTCGGCGTACTGGATCGGCAAAGGCGCCAGCTTGACCTCGCGACCGAGGCTGGCGGCCTGGTAGAACTGCATCAACTCCTCGACCATGATCGGCATCGACCAGCCATCGGAGACGATGTGGTGCTGGGTCAACACCAGTACATGCTCCTGCCCGCTCAGCCTGAGCACGTTGACCCGCAGCAGCGGCCCTTGCAGCAGATCGAAAGACTGCTGCACGTGGCGATCCACCCAGGCTTCAACGGACTCGCCAGCCGCCAGTTGCTCGACACCGAGCGCAAAAGGCGACACCGGATGCACCACCTGCAGCGCTTCATCGCCCTGCTGTTCAAACGTGGTGCGCAGCGTTTCGTGACGCTCGATCAGTTGCTCCACACTGCGCCGCAATGCCTCGACATTCAGCGCGCCGTGCAGGCGCAACGCCAGCGGAATGTTATAAGCCGCGCTGTGCGGTTCCAGTTGCCAGATGATCCATTGCCGCTGCTGCGCGTAGGAGAGCGCGGACGGCACCTGCGTCTCCCGCACTGCGATCGGCGTGACCCCGTAGAGATTCACCCCTTGACGCTTGAGCAGCACCGCCAGCGCCTTGCGTTCACGGGCGGACAGCGATTTAACGGAGTCAAGCAACTGTTGCACTGGGGTCTCTCCTGCTAAGCAATCAAATTATCAATTTCCTCCGCTGATAAACGTTTGAGTGCCTCCAGTGATTTAGTCAATTCGTCCTGCGCGTGGCCACTTTCGCCATTTTTTTCCTGCAGCGTGGCGCTGAAGTCCGCCAGCACCGGTTGCTCGAAGACATCCTTGAGGCTGACCTCGTGCTGCAACTGTTCGCGCACCCGCACGAGCATTTGCACCGCCAGCAGCGAATGCCCGCCCGACTCGAAGAAGTTGTCACTGCGACCGACCCGCTCGATCTTCAATACATCGGCCCAGATCGCTGCCAGTTGCTGCTCCAGCTCGCCTTGCGGGGCGCTGTAGGTGGCCTGCAACTGACTGGCGTCCGGCGCAGGCAGCGCCTTGCGGTCAAGCTTGCCGTTGGCGGTCAACGGCATGCTGTCGAGAACGATGAAATGGGTAGGCACCATGTAATCGGGCAAGTGCGCCCTGAGTTGGCTTTTCAGCGTTTCACGCAGCGTTGGCTGATCCTGATCAGGCTCGGTAGGCACCAGGTACGCCGCCAATTGCCCTTCCAGCGCCAGCACGCTCACTTCGCGCACGGCCGGGTGCGCATGCAGCCGCGCTTCGATTTCGCCCAGCTCGATACGGAAGCCGCGAATTTTCACTTGATGGTCGATGCGCCCGGCGTAGTCGATCATCCCACCAGCCCGATAACGCGCCAGGTCGCCGGTGCGGTAAAGGCGGCCGCCGTCGTTGGAAAACGGGTCCGGCACAAAGCGTTCGGCGGTCAGCGCCGCGCGGTTGTGATAACCCCGCGCCAGACCGGCATGACCGATGTGCAGTTCGCCGCTGCAACCCTGGGCGACCGGATTGAAATCCGCGTCCAGCACATACCACGACAAATCCGGGATCGCCTCGCCAATCGGGCTGGCCGGGTTTTGCGTGTCGGCCTCGGTTATTGGCCTGTAGGTCACGTGAACCGTGGTTTCGGTGATGCCGTACATGTTGATCAACTGCACTGCCTGATCACCAAAACGGTCGAACCACGGCTTCAGGCTGGCGACGTCCAGCGCTTCGCCGCCGAAGATGACTTTTTCCAGTGACATCGGTACAGGCGAATCACACGCCACACGCATCAACTGCTTGAACGCCGACGGTGTCTGGTTGAGCACCGTGACCTGCTGTTCGACCAGCAGTGCATGGAAATTTTCCGGCGAGCGGGTTACTTCGCGCGGCACGATGACCAGTCGGCCGCCATGCAGCAACGCGCCGAAAATCTCCCAGACCGAGAAGTCGAAGGCAAAGGAATGGAACAGCGTCCACACGTCCTTTTCGCTGAATGTGAACCAGTCATCCGTCGCGGCGAACAGGCGCATCAGGTTGTGATGGGCGAGCAAGGTGCCTTTTGGCTTACCGGTCGAGCCCGAGGTGTAGATCACGTAGGCCAGGTTGTCCGGCGCGGTCTGGTTGAGCGGGTTTTCCGTGCTGTAACCGTTCAGCACATCAGCCAGGTCGAGCGTCTGCACCTGTTCGGGGATTGGCAGTTTGCCAAGCAGCGGCGCCTGGGTCAGTAACAGTTCGATACCGCTGTCGTGCATCAGAAAGCCCAAGCGATCCTGCGGGTAATCCGGGTCCAGCGGTACGTAAGCGCCACCGGCCTTGAGGATGGCCAGCAGGCCGACAATCATCTCCAGGCCGCGCTCGGCGGCCAGCCCGACGCGCACATCCGGACCGACGCCCTGCTCACGCAGTTTATGGGCCAACTGGTTGGCGCGGCAGTTGAGCTGTTGATAGCTCAGTTGCTCGTCACCGAAGCTCAGAGCGATGGCCAACGGTGTGCGCTCGGCCTGGGCTTCGATGCGTTGATGGGCGCACTGCTCGCTCTGGTAGCGCTGCACGCTTTGCGTCCAGGCGGTTGGCAATGCCAGTTCGCCGAGTCGCGTGGTTGCCGATGCGCAGAGACTCTGCAGCAGGTGATCGAAATGCGCCGCCAGTTGCAGAATGCCTTCGGCGCTGAAGTGCTGGTGGTCGTAGCTGAAACGCACCGACAGCACCTCATTGGCCTCGACCACAAGGGTCAGCGGGTAATGCGCCTGCTCCTGATTGCGCAGGTCGTTGAAGGCCAGACCGTCCGGCGCACGTTGCAGGGCTTCGGACACCGGGTAGTTTTCGAACACCAGAATGGTGTCGAACAACGCCTCGCCACTGTTGCGCGCCCAGCGCTGGATGTCATACAGCGGCGTGTGCTCATGCTCGCGCAGGGCAAGGTTCTTCGTCTGTACCTGCTGCACCCAGTCGGCCACCGTCTGCTCGGCACGCGGGCTGGCGATGACCGGCAGGGTGTTGATGAACAGCCCCAGCTGTTCTTCGACACCCGGCAACTCGGCCGGACGCCCGGCCACGGTCGCGCCAAAGGTCACGCTGGACTGGCCGGTATAGCGTTGCAGCAGCAACAGCCAGGCCGATTGCAGCAGCGTATTGAGGGTGACGCGCTGCTCGCGGGCAAACGCGTTCAGGCGTCGGGTGCCGTCGTTGTCGATCAGCTGGATGTAGTCGCCGTAGCCCTGCCCCTCGGCCGAAGACTTGAACGCTTGCAGCAAACGGGTCGGCTCGTCCAGTTCCGCCAGCTCCGCAGTCCAGAAATGCTCGCTGAGGGCGGCATCCTGATGCTGTAGCCACTGAATGTAATCACGATAGCGGCCTGCCTGTTTCGCTGGCATCTGCCCGCTGTAGCGTTGCAGCACTTCACCGAGCAGGCGCGAGCTGCTCCAGCCATCCATGAGGATATGGTGGCTGGTATACACCAGATGCCACGCGTCTTTGGCGGTGCGCAACACGGCCAGGCGCAACAATGGCCCTTGCGCCAGATCGAAGCCTTGCTGACGGTCGGCCTGCGCCCAGTCGTCGAGCCAGCTTTCCGGCTGACCGCGCGCATCCAGCTCGACAAAAGGCACCTCGACCTGACGCTGCACCACTTGCAGCGACTGCTCGCGCTGGCTGACAAAACCGCTGCGCAGCACGTCGTGCTTGTCCACCGCGGCCTGCCATGCATCGCGGAAACGCGGCACATCCAGCCCGCGAATGTCCACCCGCAACTGATTGATGTAGTTGCCCACGCCTTCATCGAACAGCGAATGAAACAGCATGCCCTGCTGCATCGGCGACAGCGGGTAGATATCCTCGATCTGGCCCGCAGCAATCGGCAGCTCGTCAAGCTGCGTCTGGGTGAGGCGCGCCAGCGGGAAGTCCGAAGGCGTGACGCCTTGATGCCCGGCCGTGCAATGTTCGATCAGGGTGGTCAGCGCCTGCTCGTAGCGACGCGCCAGGGTGTCGATGGTCGAGGCGTGATACACCTCGCAGCTGAAGCTCCAGTCCAGTTGCAACTGGCCGTCGAACACCTGACCGTTGAGGCTCAGCCAGTTGCCCAGCGGCCCGTCCTCGCACAGCGCAGTGCCTGAACTGTCGGCACTCGGTACGAACAGCGCGCCTTGGTGTTCGTTGAAGCTGCCGTCGAACTGGCCCAGGTAATTGAACGTGACCCGCGCCTGCGGCAAGGCAGCCAACTGCTGCGCGAAAGACGCCTCGCCCATATAGCGCAACACGCCGTAACCAATGCCCTTGTCGGGCACCGCACGCAATTGCTCCTTGATGCCACACAGGCTTGCCCCCGGCGCGATCTGCGGTGTGAGGCGCACCGGAAACAGGCTGCTGAACCAGCCTGCGGTGCGGCTCAGATCGCTATCGTCGAACAGGTCTTCACGGCCATGCCCCTCCAGCTGGATCAGCACCGAGGGCTGCTGGCTCCATTCGCAGAGGACCTGGGCCAGCGCCGTCAGCAGCAGATCGTTGACTTGCGTGCGGTACGCGGCGGGCGCGACTTTCAGCAGCTTGTGGGTCAGGTCCCGGCTCAGCCAGGAAGAGGCATGCGCCGCGTCGCGATTGCGCATCGTGCCTTCGGGCTTGTCGCGAGGCAGCGGCTGGTCTTCGCCCTGCAAGGCCTGCAGCCAGTAATCGCGCTCGGTGTTCAGCTTCTGGCCGGTCGCATACTGTTGCAATTGCTCGGCCCAACGCTTGAGCGACGTGGTCTTTGCCGCGAGTGCTACCGGCTGGCCCTGCGCCAGGGTGAGGTACGCCTGTTGCAGGTCCTCCAGCAGCACCCGCCATGACACGCCGTCCACCACAAGATGGTGAATCACCAGCAACAGGCGCTGTTCGCCTTGTGGCAGGTTGATCAGCACGGCACGCAGCAGCGGGCCGTTTTTCAGGTCCAGGCTGCGCTGCGCCTCATCAGCCAGCTCAGGCAAGCGCTCGATGCTGTCCAGCTCATGGGTCCAGAGCAGCTCGCGAGTGTTCAGCGCGCCGAAGGTGGCCTGCCATTGGCCGCTCTGCTGGGTGAAACTCAAGCGCAGTGCGTCGTGCTGTTCGACCAGCGCAGTCAATGCAGTCTGAAGATAAGTGGCCTCCAGCGTTTGCAACGGCTTGAGCATCAGCGCCTGATTCCAGTGCTGACGCTCGGGGATGTCCAGCTCGAAGAAACGCGCCTGAATCGGCAGCAACGGCAACGAACCGCTGATCTGCTCTGCCACGGCGGCGGGGTTTTTCTGAATCAGTTTCGCCACCGAAGCCAGTTGGCCGATGGTCTGCTTTTCGAACAGCTGCTTGGGGCTGAGCTTGATGCCCTGACGCTTGGCGCGGGCGATGATCTGCAGACTGAGGATCGAATCGCCGCCCAGCTCGAAGAAGTTGTCGGTGCTGCCGACCTGTTCCAGCTTGAGGACATCCGCCCACACGGCGGCGAGCTTTTCCTCGATCTCGCCGACTGGCGCGGTGTAGCGCTGTTTGACCATGCCAGGCTTGGGCAAGGCGCGCTTGTCGAGCTTGCCGTTGGCGGTCAGTGGCAGACTGTCCAGCAGCATGATCTGCGCGGGCACCATGTAGTCCGGCAAGCGCGCAGCCAGTTGCTCGCGCAAGCTGTCGACACTCAGGTCAGCCCCGCCTGCCGCCACGCAGTAGGCCACCAATTGCAGCCGGGTATCATCGTCATCGATGGGCAACGCCAGTACGCTGACCTGCGCCACCGAAGCCAGGCCCAGCAACACCCGCGCGACCTCTGCCGGCTCGACGCGATAGCCGCGCACTTTGACCTGATCGTCAGCCCGGCCGATGAATTCCAGCAGGCCCTGATGAGTGCGGCGCATGCGGTCGCCGCTGCGGTAGACGCGCGTGCCATCCTTCGCGAACGGGTCCGGCACGAAGCGCTCGGCGGTCAGCGCGGGCTGGCCGATATAGCCCAGCGCCACGCTGTCGCCGCCGATGTACAGCTCGCCGGCAACCTGAGTGCCCACAGGGTTCAACACGTCGTCCAGCACATAAGCACTGGCCCCTGGCAACGATGTGCCGACTGGCACGCTGCGCAGAGGGTCGCCAACGTTCACCCCAGTGGATACACATGCATCCTGTGGGAGCGACATCAGCACCTCATAAGTCAGCACACCAACGGTGGTTTCGCTCGGCCCGTAGTGGTTGATCACCCGGCAACCCGGCTTGAGCTGACGCACCTGCTCGATCAGCACGGGCGAGCAGGCTTCGCCGCCGACAATCAGCGCATGCTGCGGCAGTACGTCGGCTGGCTGGCCGGCCTGCAACAGCGCGGCCAAATGACCGGGGACGATTTTCAGCACGCCCACCTGATGCTCGGCCATGTAGGCCGCGAAGGCATCCGGATCGAAACCCAGCGCCTCGGTCAGCACGTGCAGCGTGCGTCCCGAACACAGCGCGCCGAACAGCACGGTATGGCCGAGGTCGGCGGCGATGGTCGAGACCAGCGCCATGCTTGCCTCGGGTGCCAGTTGCAGCTGTTCCAGCAAGCCGCGCAGGTAACTGGCCAGCGCACCCTGGCTGACCAGCACCCCTTTTGGCTGGCCGGTCGAGCCGGAGGTATGAATCACGTAGGCCGCCGAATCGGCTGAAGGCCGGGTGTCAGGGCGACTGACAGGCAGGTCCTGCCACAGCGCAGGCGTCCAGGTCAGGCCCTGACAACCGGCAACACCCAGCGACGTCTGCCGCACATCACCCTCGGCACACAGCAGCACCCCGGCCTGCGCATTGACCAGCATCTGTTGCAGTCGCGCATCGGGGGCTTTGACGTCCAGCGGCATGTACACGCCGCCGGCCTTGAAAATCGCCAGCACGGCCGTCAGCCAGTCCAGCGAACGCTCCATCAATACTGCGACCGGCTTGCCCTCGCTGATGCCCATGCGGATCAGATGATGAGCCAGCTGATTGGCGGCCTGCTCCAGTTGCAGCGTGGTCAGCGTGCGCTCCAGGCAGCGGGCTGCCTGGGCATGAGGTTGCCGTTCGACCTGTCGGTCCCAGAGTTGCAGCATGTGCGGTGCGGGTTCGCGAGCGTCGCGCCTTGGCTCGACCGCGAGTGCTCCCAGGCTGAACAGCGGTGCCTGCGGCGCGTCGAGCAGGGTTTCGAACAGCGCGAGCAGTTCAGGAATAAAGCCTTCGACGGTCGAGCTTCTATACAGGTCGCTGGCGTAGGCCATGTCGCCGTGGATCAGTGTGCCGTCGTCAGTGATGTCCAGCGCCAAATCGAAATGCGCGCCCTGTTTGTCGAAGGCATACTCGCTGACCTCAAGCCCGGCCAGCCTCAGCGCAGTTTTCTGCTTGAGGACCACGTTCTGGTTGAACTTGGCCTGGAACAGCGGGTTGTGACCCAGGCTGCGCTCGGGCGCCAGTTGATCGACCAGTTGCTCAAAGGGCACGTCCTGATGCGCCTGCGCACCGAACGAGGTGTCGCGAATCTGCGCCAGCAGGTCAAGGTAGCTCAGGCGTTCGTCCACTTGGCAGCGCAAAACCTGAGTATTGATGAAGAAGCCGATCAACCCTTCGGTTTCCGCGCGACCGCGGTTGGCATTCGGCACGCCGATGCGGATATCGCGCTGCCCGGCCTTGCGCGACAGAAACAGCGAAAAGCCGGCCAGCACCAGCATGAACAGGGTCATGCCCTGCGTGCGCGCAAAGGCGTTGAGCCGCTGCGACAGGTCAGCACCGAAATCGAAGCGCAGGTGCTCACCCTGGTAGCTCTGCGTGGCCGGACGCGGGAAATCCGGTGCGGCGTCCAGCAGCGGTTGCTCTTCGCCCAATTGGTTACGCCAGTAGTCCAGCTGACGTGCACCCTCGCCCGCCTCCAGCCAGCTGCGCTGCCAGATCGCATAATCGGCGTATTGCAGCGGTAGTTCGGGCAGCGCGGGCTCACGGCCTTCGCAGTACGCCTGATAGCAGTGCACGAACTCCTGAATCATCACGTCCATCGACCAGCCGTCGGAGACGATGTGGTGCATGCTCACGACCAGCACATGTTCATCGTCCGCGAGGCGAAACAGGTGCGCGCGCAACAGCGGCCCCGTGCGCAGATCAAACGGTTGGCCCGTGACGGTGGCCACTCGCAGCGCCAGCTCGGCATCGCGCAGTTCGACATCGGTCAAACCGGCCAGATCGATACACTCCAACGCGATTGTCTGGTCGTGCAACAGTACTTGCTGCGCCTGATCGCTATCAGTGTGAAACACCGTGCGCAGCACCTCGTGGCGCTCGATCAGGTGATCGAACGCACGACGCAACGCCGACTCATTCAACGTGCCGTGCAGACGCAGGCCGGTGGTCATCTTGTAGGCGTCGCTCGAGGGATCGAGCTGCCAGAGGAACAGCAGGCGTTGCTGAGCGAAGGACAGCGGAATGGCGCTGACATCATGCCGACTGACCGGAACCGGCAACAGGCTGAAATCCTTGCCTTCCTGGCGCAACCGGGCAAGGAACTGCTGGCGTTGCTCCAGCGACAGGCCGACAAAACGTTTCGCGATGCGTGCAGCAGTGGTCCCGGTCATGCGCCGAATTCCTCCAGTGAATCCATGAACTGGTCCATGTCGCTCCAGTCGTTGTCCGTGCTGTTGTCGGTCAGCGCTGCCACTTCGCCGGCGAGCTCACTGAGCAGCGGTTTTTCAAACAGAGTGCGCAGCGGCAGGCTGATGCCCAACTGCGTCTTGATCCGGGCGATGACTTGCGCGGCGAGCAGCGAATGCCCGCCCAGTTCGAAAAAGTGATCGTCCAGACCCACCTGAGGCGCATGCAGGACGTCCTGCCAGATGGCCGCCAGGCAGATTTCCACCTCGCTGCGCGGCGCCCGATAACGCGCCTGCAACTGGCTTGCGTCGGGGGCTGGCAATGCCTTGCGGTCCAGCTTGCCGCTGGGCGTCAGGGGCAATTCGGGCAACAGCAGCATGTGCGTCGGCACCATGTAATCCGGCAGGCAGGCTTGCAGCTGGATGCGGATGCTTTGGCGCAGGGCCGACTGTTTGGCCTCTGTGGTGGCGGCAACGTCCGGCACGGCGTAGGCGACCAGCTGCGTGCCGCCCGCCAGTTCGACGGCCAGCACCACAGCCTCGCGCACGCCCGTGCATTGCTGCAGGCGCGATTCGACCTCGCCCAGCTCGATACGGAAACCGCGAACTTTCACTTGATGATCGACCCGGCCAATGTACTCGACAGCGCCATCGGCGCGCAGTCGGGCGCGGTCGCCGGTACGGTACAGGCGCTCACCGCTGACAAACGGATCGGCGACGAAACGTTCGGCGCTCAGGCCGGGCTGGGCGTGATAACCCCGCGCCAGGCCAGGACCGCCGATGTACAGCTCGCCCACCGCACCTTGCGGCAGCAGGTTCATTTGATCGTCGAGAACGTACAGGCGTCGTCCTGCCAGCGCCTGACCGATCGGCACGCCGCGCCAGGACACCTGCGGCGGGGTCAGCGTGCTGCAATCATGAATGCTCGACACCACGGTGGCTTCGGTCGGGCCGTAGGTATTGAGCAGGCGTACATGCCCCAGCCCTGCCTTGCGCCACAGGTGCAGACCTTCCACGGCCATGGCTTCGCCGCCGACATGCACCTGGCGTAGCGCGCCGTAATGTGCGGGCGGGCTGGCGGCGAAGTCCTGAACCAGCGTCAGCCAGTAGGCCGCTGGCAAGTCGGCGAGGGTCACGCCGTGCTCGACGATGGTCTGATGGAAGGTGGCACTGTCCCACAGGCGTTCGTCACGCAGGACAACGGCCGCACCGCGACACAACGGTGGGTAGAACTGCTCGACGAAGCCATCGAAGCTGTGGGTGGCGAATTGCAGGACCCGGTCGCTTTCGCGCAGGTCACTGTAGTCCGCCCCCAGGGTGACGAACTCGGCCAGCGCCGCATGACTGATCGCCACGCCTTTGGGCCGCCCGGTCGACCCCGAGGTGTAAATCACGTAGGCCAGACTGGCCGGATCGATCGGGCCGTCGAGGTTTTGCACGCTGGCGGCTTCGCTGCTCATCCGATCGATGCACAGGCATTGAATGTCAGCCGGCTCAGGCAGCCTGGTCAGCTGATCGCTGTGGGTCAGCAGCAGTTTCACGCCACTGTCCGCCAACACATGACGCAAGCGTTCGCTCGGCGCATTCAGGTCCAGCGGTACATAAGCGCCGCCAGCCTTGAGCACGGCGAGCAGCGCCACGGGCATGTCCAGCGAACGACCCAGCGCCACGCCGACCAGCACGTCTGCGCCGACACCTTGCTCACGCAGTTGCCAGGCCAGACGGTTGCTGCGCTCATTCAGTTCGGTGTAACTCAGGCTGGGCGCTTGGCCTTCACCGGCGAGGATCAATGCCGGGGCGTCCGGTGTGCGCTGCACTTGCGCTTCGAACTGGCGATGCGCGGGGGTTGTGGTGTCGGCTTTGGTGGCGCTGTCGACATCCAGCAGTTGCGTGCACTCGTCGGCCGAGAGCATCGACAGTTCGGCGATGGTCTGCAGCGGGTCAGCACACACCGAGGCCAACAGGTTGCGCCAGTGCCCGGCCAGACGAGCGATGGTCGACTCGTCAAAAATGTCGGTGGCGTAGGTGAAGGCGGCATGCAGTTGCTCGCCTTCACCGCTGGTGGCCAGCATCAGGTCGCTGGCGGCGGCGTGCGAGCGTTGCGCCAGTGCCTGTTGTTCGGCAGGCAGATTGGCCACGCGCAGGCCGCCGCTCAACTGCTTGTCGAGCAGGTCAGCCACCACCGGCTGGTGATTGAACATCACCTGAAATAAAGGGTTATGGCTCTGACTGCGCTCCGGCTGCAGGGCGTCGATGATGGCGTCGAATGGCAACTCCTGATGCGCCTGGGCACCGGTCGAGGCATCGCGGACGATATTCAACAGGTCGACGAAGCGGGTCTGCGCCGTCACTGCACTGCGCAGTACCTGAGTATTGATGAAGCAGCCGACCAGCCCTTCGGTTTCGCTACGGGTGCGGTTGGCGATCAGGCCGCCGACACGGATATCGGTCTGCCCGCTGTAGCGATGCAGCAGGCTTTTGAAGGTCGCCAGCAGCACCACGAACAGGGTCACGCCCTGGCGTTGCGCGAGGCTTTTCAGGTTGCGCAGCAGCTCGGGCTCCAGTGCCAGCTCCAGGCGAGCGCCGTCGTGGCTGGGCAAGGCCGGATAGGGACGGTCGGTGGGCAGCTCCAGCAGCGGATGCTCGTCGCCCAGGTGGCTGCGCCAGTAGTCCAGCTGACGCTCCTGCTCACCGGCTTCCAGCCAGCTGCGTTGCCAGACCGCGTAATCGCGGTACTGCACAAGCAGCGGCTGAAAAGGCAGCGGTTTACCGGCCAGCAGCGCGTCGTAGCCGCGCAGCCATTCGTCGATCAGCACGTTCATCGACCAGCCATCGGTGATCATGTGGTGCAGGTTGAGCAGCAGCAGGTGCTCCTGTTCGGCCAGACGCAGCACCTGCACGGTGAACAGCGGCCCGCGCTGCAGATCGAAGGTTTGCGCGGCCTGTTCGGCGCTGGCCTGACGCGCACTGGCCCAGCCCTGCCCGGGCGGCAAAGCGCTCAGGTCGGTCAGGCGAATGCTCACTGGCGCTGGCGGCGCGACACGCTGAAACGCCCGGTCGCCCTCCTGGCCGAAGGTGGTGCGCAGGCTTTCATGTCGCTCGACCAGCGCACTGAAGGCCCGCTCCAGCAAAGGCAGCTCCAAAGGACCGTTCAGGCATACCGACATCGGCAGGTTGTAGGCCGCGCTGTGCGGGTCCAGTTGCCAGAGAAACCACATACGTTGCTGGGCATAGGACAGACCGTCACGCTCGGCCAGCCCGGCACAGGAAGGGATCGGGAACAGCGAGAAATCCATGTTCTCCTTGCGCATGCCATCGAGGAACAGGCGGCGTTTTTCAAGGGGTAACTCGACAAAGCGGCGAGCGAGTTTCTGGGCGTGTTCGGGGTTCATGGGTCGATCCTTGCTGAGTGGGGCTGACCGTCGGGCGGGGTCGTATCAACAAGAACGAATTGGCGAGGAAATATTTAGAAAGGTTTCTCGGGGGTGAGGCTCTGCATTGCACCGCGCACTGAAGAGAGGACGCAGAGCGTCCAGAACTGCATGCCTACGCGGAGCGCAGGCATGATAATCACAAGCCGGACAACCATCGTTATGCACGCTCACGCGTGGTAATGCCACATGCCATGTTGTGGGAGCGAGCTGGCTCGCGAAGAGGCCATTGCGCACTCTGTGACTATCGTCCCCACGCTCTGCATCACACAGCGGCTCTGTGACCTCAGGTAGACTGAGGTTCGACTCAGGTCACCTTTTCGCCCCTCGGCGACCTACTTTGATGGGGCCAAAGCAGGCAAAGGCGTTTACTTATCCGAATGCCCCTGTGCCATGGCCACCACCACTTTGCGTTTGCCGGTGAAGGGTGCGCGGGAATGGGCGGTGAGCATGTTGTCGAGCATCAGTACGTCGTTTTCCAGCCATGGGAAGCTGACGGTGCATTCATCAAGTACGCCGCGAATTTCGTCCAGCAGGGTTTCTTCGAGGGGCGAGCCGTCGCCGTAGTAGACGTTGCGCGGCAGGTCTTCTTCGTCCACTACGTCGAGCAGGGTTTCGCGCACTTCCGGCTGCAGGTTGGAGATGTGGAACAGGTGCGCCTGGTTGAACCAGACGGTGTCGTGGGTCACCGGGTGGCGCGATATTGCCTGGCAGATCTGGCGGGTGCGCAGTTCGCCGTCGTCTTTCCATTCGCACTCGATGTTGTGCGCCCGGCAGTAGGCTTCGACCACGGACTCATCTTCGGTATTGAATACCTGACTCCATTCCACATCGAGCCCGTTGCCGTAGTTACGCACGTACATCAGTTTCTTTTCGACAAAGCGCTCGCGAATGCGCGCCGGAATGCGTCGGTAGATTTCGCGGCTGTCGGCGATCGGTGTTTCGCCACCTGTCTGCGCCGCGATCATGCTGTAGAACCAGATCTTCATCGGCCATTCCAGCGTGTAGGCCTGCTCGTTGTGCAGCGGTATGCTCTGGTGCGCCGGGTACTCGGTCGAGGTGTACACGCCTTTGGTGACGTTGCTGCGCGGCGTAGAGCCGAACTCGTAATTGAGCAGCGGATCGCCGAAACCGGCGGCGAACTCGCGAAATGCCTCTGCGCCGCCCACCTCGAAGCCGCGAAACAGAATCCCGCCAGCGCTGTACAAGTGCCCGGCGACCAGAGGCTTGAGTTCGCCCAGCGCTTCCATCAAGTCCAGACCGGGCTCGGGTGCCTGTACCAGCATCGGCAAGCTGCCCGCCCCTGCCAGCAGCGGCCGGATATCCAAACTCAACGCATGACTCATGATGTCTCTCCCTTGATGGCAAAAGCGCCCGAGCCCCTGTGGCCTGGCGCAACACCAATGTCCAGATTGAACGTACTGCGCCGCTGAAAAATTAGCCGTACCACCCCATTCACGGGGCATGCGAAGGCGTTCGCCCGCGCTGAAACATTTTTTTGCATTTAAAACGCAAAAAGCTCTTACAGGAATCTGGCCCTCATTCGTCTTTAACTGAATGCGAGGCCTTATACGCCCGCGCGTACTAAAAAGAGCGCTCACCTGACGTCCGCGCCACATCGCGAATCGAGATTGTTTATCCATGTCGAAGAAGTCCCGTTCAAAAATCTGGTTTCTCGTCCACAGCTGGCTGGCCCTGCCGATCTGGTTCTTCGTGCTGATCGTCTGTGTAACCGGCACGCTGGCCGTGGTCAGCAAGGAAATCATGTGGCTGGCCAACCCGGAGATGCGTGACAACCGCCCTTCCGACGATGCCCCGCGCCTGAACTTCGAACAGATTCGCGCCACCATCGAACGCAACGAACCGGACCTGATCGTCGGCACCATCATGCAGCCGGACGGCGACTACTTCGCCTTGAGCGTGTTCATCACCTACCCCGACGGGCGTTCGGTCCCGGCTTACGTCAACCCTTACACCGGGGTGATTCAGGGCATTACCCCGTCGTTCGACTTCCGCCGCTTCACCCGCGCGCTGCACGGCTGGTGGCTGGTGCCGTTTACCAACGGTTATTCGTGGGGCTGGTATCTGGTGTCGATTCTCGGCCTGCCATTGCTGGCGTCGCTGGTGACCGGTCTGGTGGTCTACAAGAAATTCTGGCGCGGCTTTTTCAAACCCGTACGTTTCAGCCAGGGTCCACGGATTTTCTGGGGCGACCTGCATCGCCTCAGCGGCGTCTGGTCGATCTGGTTCATTGCGGTGATTTCCATTACCGGCACATGGTTTCTGATCCAGGCGATTCTGGGCGACAACCAGATCAGTATTTCCAGCAAATCCCAGGTCGCGTCGATCATTCCGCACAGCGCCGTGCCGCTGACTGCCGACGGCAGTCCTGCGCCAACCATCAGCCTGGAGCGCGCCGTGGAAATCGCCAAGGAGCGGATTCCGGGCCTGGAAGCCAGCTTCATCACGCCGCCGTTCAATGCCTACAGCAACATGCAGGTGGGTGGACGCAGCTGGTATCCATTGATGTTCCAGACCGCCGAAATCAACCCGTACAGCGGCGAGATTGCCACATCGCACCTGCTGTCGGACCGCAACAAGCTGGAGTTCGTCACCGAGTCCATGCGCCCCCTGCACACCGGCGATTTCGGCGGCATCTGGATCAAGCTGATCTGGGCATTCTTCGGCCTGCTGCTGAGCATGATGGTGCTCAGCGGCCTGTTGATCTGGAGCAAACGTACTGCCCTGGCGACGCTCAACGCCCTCAAGCGTGAAGCCCGAACCCGCCCGGCAACGGCCGCTGCACCCCCACGAAACACCACGCCCTCGCCGCTGGCGACCCGCACCCCGGAGAACAGTCTGTGAGCAAGGCCGCCGCTGTTGCACAACCTGCATCGTCACTAAGCCGTTTCTGGCATAAGTGGCGCTTCCACATCAACGTGCTGCTGGTGCTGATCCCGCTGGGTTTCATGCCCAAGTACTTCTCCGACAACGCGCTGGACCGCGGTGATCAGGGCCTCGGCCAGCGCGAGGTCGGCGAAATTCAGGTCGGCCCGTGGAGCCTGCGTCTGGCAGAGGACCGCAACGAAGCGCCGCGACTGTCCGGCCCTTCGGGCTACATGAAAAGTTTCAACGCAGCGCTGTGCAACGCCTGCATCGACCGGGTGAAGGCCACTTATCTGCGCATCGGCAAACCGCGCAGCCTGCGCACCGCCGGGGTGACTTTCTTCGGTGGCGGCTACCGCATGAGCGCCTTCATGCAGATCGCGCAAAACACCGATCCCGACGCCCAGCTGTGGATCACCATGGAAGGCTGGGACGGCGCCGTGCATCAGACTTCCATCCCCCTGCAACAGGCTTCGCCCAGCACCGTGGCGTGGCTGAAAAAACAAGGAGCCCAACCATGAGTGCCCGCCCTTCCCTGCGCTGGCTGACGGTCAGTGCCCTGTGCCTGCTTGGCCTGAGCGGCAACGCCCTGGCGCATAACCCGATGTGCGAATGCAAACAGATCGACACCGAGCAGATCCGCTGCACTGGCGGTTTTTCCGACGGCAGTGGTGCGCCGGGTGTGACCCTGGACGTGATCGGCTACGACGAAACCATTCTGGTGCCCGGCAAGCTCGGCGAAGACTCGACGGTGACCTTCAAACGCCCCGCCTCCGAGTTCTACGTGCTGTTCGACGCCGGTCCCGGTCACGTGGTGGAAATCGATCAGGCGGATATCCAGGCCCCATGAGCACACCGACCCGACACATCGTCCGTCCGGCAGGCGCCGGGCATGAAACCCTGTATGTGCTGGTGCTGTGCCTGTTGATCCTTGGCTGCGCTGCAGGCGTGATCAGCCTGCACCGTGATACCCGGGAAACGCACAGCATTGCCATCTACCAACTGGACGCACGACGCGACCTGAGCGCTGCGGAACAAGGCATTTACGCCGACCTGCGCGTGACCCTCGACGAAATCCGCCTGCTGGCCAGCGAGCAGCAGACACCGATCACCCCGCAGCAACTCGGCGACGAAGGCTTTGCGCCGTTCGCCACGGATGCCAGTTCGGTGAGCCGTGGCGATCATGCCTGGCAGATGATCGAGCAGTCCTACCTGGGACTGAGCCGGACGCCGAGCGTGGCCGGTTCCTTTCTGATGCGTGTCGATTCCGGCGAGCAGCCGGACATCTGGATCAACCGCAATGCCTCGCCGGCGGCGGTCAGCGACCTCAGTGACCGGGCCTTGATCGATTCAGGCTGGAAGCAGGTCGTCGCGCAATTCGATGCTGGCGTGACCCGCCAGCACCCGCACTGAAACTCCGCACTCCTTTGAAAGAAGACCGCTTGCCCATGCCTATTTCATTCAAACGCCGTCCCTTGCTGCGCGTCCTGCTGACGGGGCTGATGGTCGCCCTGCTGGCGCCGTCCAGCTTCGCCGCCGAACCGGCCAAACGCCTGCGCATCGGCATTACCCTGCACCCTTACTACAGCTACGTGAGCAATATTGTCGGCGACAAGGCCGACGTTGTGCCGCTGATCCCGGCGGGCTTTAATCCGCATGCCTATGAGCCGCGCGGCGAGGACATCAAGCGCATCGGTTCACTGGACGTGATCGTGCTCAACGGTGTCGGCCACGACGACTTTGCCGACCGCATGATCGCCGCCAGTGAAACGCCGAACATCAAGACCATCGAGGCCAATGCCGATGTGCCGTTGCTGGCGGCCACCGGGGTGGCGGCGCGAGGTGCCGGCAAAGTGGTCAACCCGCACACCTTCCTGTCGATCAGTGCATCCATTGCGCAGGTCAACACTATCGCCCGAGAGCTGGGTAAGCTGGACCCGGACAATGCCAAAACCTACACCGCCAACGCCCGCGCCTACGGCAAACGCCTGCGTCAGATGCGCGCCGATGCGCTCGCCAAACTGACCAAGGCACCCAACGCCGACCTGCGCGTGGCCACGGTGCATGCCGCCTACGACTACCTGCTGCGCGAATTCGGCCTGGAAGTCACCGCCGTGGTTGAACCGGCGCATGGCATCGAGCCCAGCCCGAGCCAGTTGAAAAAAACCATCGACCAACTGCGCGAACTGGACGTGAAGGTGATCTTCTCGGAGATGGATTTCCCATCCACCTACGTCGAGACCATTCAGCGTGAATCCGGGGTCAAGCTGTACCCGCTGTCGCATATTTCCTATGGCGAATACACCGCCGACAAATACGAAAAGGAGATGGCCGGCAACCTGGACACGGTGGTACGGGCCATTCAGGAGTCGGGCGCATGACGGCCGCACAGCACCTCGACATCGCCAGCCAGGGTCCGGGCATCGAATTCAATCAGGTCAGCCTGACCCTCGGGCGCACCACGATTCTCGATCAGGTTCACTTCAATGTGCGCGCCGGCAGCGTACACGCACTGGTCGGCCCGAACGGCGGTGGCAAAAGCTCGCTGATCAAGACCCTGCTTGGGCAGACACCGCATCAGGGCCAATTAAGCCTGCTGTGGCCTGCTGCTCCAGGACTGATTGGCTATGTACCGCAGGTGCTGGAGTTCGACCGTGGCCTGCCGATGACCGTCGACGATTTCATGGCTGCGATGTGTCAGCGACGCCCGGCGTTTTTGGGCTTGTCGAAGCACTACGCGGCAGCGATTGGCGAGGCACTGGAACGGGTCGGGATGCAGGACAAGCGCAAACGGCGCATGGGCGCGCTTTCCGGTGGCGAACGGCAGCGCGTATTGCTGGCGCAGGGGCTGATTCCTGCCCCGCAATTGCTGGTGCTGGATGAGCCGATGTCGGCGCTGGATGAGGCGGGTATTCAGGTGTTTGAGCGGTTGTTGGGCGACTGGCGCCGAAGCGGAGTCACGGTCCTGTGGATCGAGCATGACCTGGATGCCGTCAGGCGTCTGGCCGATCAGGTCACGGGGCTTAACCGACGCATCCTGTTCGACGAGCCGGCCGCCACCGCGCTGACCCCGGAACGCCTGCTGACGCTGTTTTCCGCGCACCCGCGCACGATGGATAGCAGCGCCGGGAGGATCGCGTAATGGATTACGAAACCTTTCGCCTGTTCATTCAGGGCCTCGCCTCGTCCGGGTATCTGCCGGAGGCGCTGGCTTATGGCTTCGTGGTCAACGCCCTGCTTGCGGGCCTGTTGATCGGCCCGGTGCTGGGCGGTCTGGGCACGCTGGTCGTGGTCAAGCGCTTTGCGTTCTTCTCTGAAGCGGTGGGCCATGCGGCACTGACCGGCGTGGCCATCGGCATTCTGCTCGGTGAGCCGTACACCGGGCCTTATGGCGCGCTGTTCGGCTATTGCCTGCTGTTCGGTATCGTCCTCAACTACCTGCGCAACCGCACCGGGCTGGCACCGGACACGCTGATCGGCGTATTCCTGTCGGTGTCCCTGGCGCTGGGCGCGAGCCTGCTGCTGGTGCTGGCTGGCAAGATCAACGTGCACATCCTGGAAAACGTGCTGTTCGGCTCGGTACTGACCGTCAACGGCAATGACCTGCTGGTGCTGCTGATCGTCGGTTCGCTGGTCATGGGCCTGAGCCTGCCGCTGTACAACCGCATCATGCTGGCCAGCTTCAACCCGCAACTGGCTGCGGTGCGCGGCGTGGCGGTGAAGACGCTGGATTACCTGTTCGTGATTCTGGTGACGCTGATCACGGTCGCTGCGGTGAAAGTCATTGGTGCAATTCTGGTCGGTGCGTTGCTGGTGATTCCAGCGGCGGCGGCACGCCTGTTGAGTCAGTCGCTCAAGGGTTTTTTCTGGATTTCGGTCGCCATTGCAACATTCAGCACCCTGTGCGGCATCCTGCTGCCCATCGTCTTCGACCTGCCCGTGCCGTCCGGCGCGGCAATCATTCTGGTGGCGGGCATGGCTTTCGCCCTCGCCGCCATCGCGCGCGGCACGCTGCCGAGCCTGAAAGGGAATATTGGATAAATGCTTACATTACGTACCTTGACCC
Organism: Pseudomonas sp. MWU16-30316; assembly: GCF_020515645.1. Classification (NCBI taxonomy): domain Bacteria; kingdom Pseudomonadati; phylum Pseudomonadota; class Gammaproteobacteria; order Pseudomonadales; family Pseudomonadaceae; genus Pseudomonas; species Pseudomonas sp. MWU16-30316. Next base: position 23,013 of record NZ_JAIZAZ010000006.1, read on the forward strand.
TGGCGCTGGCCATGACCGGCCTGTTCAGCAACAGCCTGTATGCCGCCGACGCCAAAACCGACAACGCAAAACCGGTACGGGTGCTGGCCAGCCTGCCGATCACCTATGGCCTGGGCGAAATACTGCTCAAGGACAGTGGTGTGATGCTGGAACGCGCTGCTGCGGCCAATCTGCCGGGCTCGCGTCAGACGGCGTATTTCACCGGGCGTGGTGCCGATGCGTTGCGCGGGCTGGCCACCAACGCCGACGCGGTGATCGGCTTGCGCTCAATCTGGGCCGATGACCCGCTCTACCCCAATGCACGGCGCAGCAATATTCGTATCGTCGAGATCGACGCCGCACGTCCGGTGGACGGCAGCTTGCCAGGCATCGCCGTACAGCCGGGCCAAGGCACTGACGGGCTGAACAGTCAGCCGTGGCTGGCGAGCAATAATATGGGGCGCATGGCCGATGTGCTGGCGGCGGACCTGGTGCGCCTGGCACCGAGTGCGAAGCCGAAGATCGAGGCCAATCTGGCGGCGTTCAAGCAGCAATTGCTCAAGCTGAGTGCCAGCAGCGAAGCGGCACTGGCCGGTGCAGACAATTTGAGTGTGGTGAGTTTGTCAGACCGCTTCGGCTACCTGATCAGCGGGCTGAATCTGGAGCTGATCGACACTCAGGTGTTGACCGACGAACAGTGGACGCCCGAGGCATTGAGCAAACTGAGCGCGACCCTCAAGGATAACGACGTGGCGCTGGTGCTTGATCATCGTCAGCCGCCAGAGCCGGTAAAGGCTGCAATTGAAGCGGCAGACAGCAAGTTGCTGGTATTGGGGATTGATGGCGCTGATCCGCTGACGGAGTTGCAGGGGGATATTCAGGGGGTTATCGGAGTGCTGGCTGGCAAGGGGTGAGGTTATCGTTGCTCACGCTCCGGCAGATCTCGACGCTCTGCGTCGCAAAGAGGACGCGGAGCGTCCAGAACGGCATGACGACGCGGAGCGTCGCACGATAGTCAGTTATCGTTGCGCACGCTCCGGCGTGGGGAATGCAGGTCTCGACGCTCTGGGTCGCGAGAGGACGCGGAGCGTCCAGAACGGCATGACGACGCGGAGCGTCGCACGGTGGTCAAGGCTGTACCGGCCTCTTCGCGAGCAAGCTCGCTCCCACAGGACTTATGTATAACGCTCAATCAAGCCGTCTGCGCTTCCATTTTCTGGCGCAGGCTCAGGGGGCGCATGTCGGTCCAGACTTCTTCGATGTAGGCCAGGCATTCTTTCTTGAAGCCGCTTTTGCCCACGGTGCGCCAGCCGTTGGGGATCGCCTTGTAGTCGGGCCAGATGGAATACTGTTCTTCGTGGTTGACTACAACTTGAAAGACGATGTCTTCCCGATCGAATACTGAAGTCATTGCTGCTCTCCATGTGTGTTCAGGGCTGCCGTGCCAATTCATGGCAGCTATAGGGATTGAACGTATCACTACGTCGAAAAATTAAACCTGGGCGACAGCGGCATTCAACGCGCGACCGAAGATCTCTGCCACCTCGTCGATCTGCTCGGCGGTGATAATCAGCGGTGGCAGAAAACGTACCACACTGGCATGTCGCCCACCCAGCTCCAGAATCAGCCCGCGCTTGAGGCATTCACGCTGGATCAGCGGGGCCAGACGCGCAAATACCGGCGGATGACCCTGTGCATCGCATGCACCGGACGGGTCGACCAGCTCGACACCAAGCATCAGCCCGCGCCCGCGAATATCGCCCAGTTGCGGGAAGTCACGCTGCAAGGCACGCAAATGCCTGGACAGCCGCGCGCCCATGGCTGTCGCGTGTTCGCAAATAGAGTGCTCCTGAAGATAGCGCATTACGGCAGAACCGGTAGCCATGGCCATCTGGTTGCCGCGAAACGTCCCGGCGTGTGCGCCCGGCAGCCAGGTGTCCAGCCAGGAACGATAGACTACAACCGCCAACGGCAAGCTGCCGCCGATGGCTTTGGACATGACCACCACGTCCGGGATGATCCCGGCATGCTCGAAGGCAAACATCTTGCCGGTGCGCGCGAAACCGCTCTGGATTTCATCGACGATCAGCGCCACGCCGGCCTTTTCGGTGATACGCCGCACGCCGCGCAGCCAGTCCAGATCAGCAGGGATCACTCCGCCCTCGCCCTGCACCACTTCAAGGATGACCGCCGCGGGCAATTGCACGCCAGCTTCCGGGTCGTTGAGCAGGTTTTCCAGGTAATGCAGGTTGGCGCGCACGCCCTGTTCGCCGCCGAGCCCGAACGGGCAGCGGTAATCATAGGGGTATGGCAGAAACTGCACGCCTGTACCGAGCAACGCACCCAGCGGCTTTTTCGGCCCCAGGCTGCCCATCAGGCTCAACGCGCCCTGGCTCATGCCGTGATAACCCCCCTGAAATGACAACACCGTGCTGCGTCCGGTAGCGGTACGCACCAGCTTCAACGCGGCTTCCACCGCATCGGTACCGGTCGGGCCGCAAAACTGAATCTTCGCGTCATTGGCCAGCGCTGGTGGCAGCAGGCCGAACAGGTCCTGAACGAACTGGTCCTTGACCGGCGTGGTGAGGTCCAGGGTGTGCAGCGGCAACTCGTCGGTGATCACTTGCTGGATCGCTTCGATAATCACAGCATGGTTATGCCCGAGCGCCAGGGTGCCCGCGCCTGCCAGGCAATCGATGAAGCGCCGCCCTTCGACGTCCTCGACGTGAATACCTTTGGCGCGTTTGAGCGCCAGCGGTATGCGCCGCGGGTAGCTGCGTGCGTTGGACTCCTGGCGACTCTGCCGGGCCAGCAGTGGCGACTCGTCGAACTGGTAGAGCATCTCAGCCGCAGCCGGGGCAACCCGTGTCGGCTGATCATCGATAAACCTGGTAGCGACTGACATCTGTGCAACCCTCAATACGAGTCTTGAATAACCTGAAGCATGGGCGTCGGCGCATGCCGACTCAGGTGTGTGTTCGGTCCTTTGAAAACGCGCCAGCGAGCTGCGGATTTACACCCGGTAACGAGTTTTTTATCCGCAGCCCCGTCGCTCCGACGAGAGGCTGATCAGAGCCCTTCCAGTTCCGCCATCAAGTCCGCCAGACGGTCGAATTTCTGCTCGTCGACCTGCGCTCCTCCAAGGCTTTCCAGGTGCTGCGCCAACGCCTGAACGGTGTTGAATTCGAACATCGCCCGCAACGGCACGTTACGCTGCAAGCGCTTCTGCGCTCGGGTCACCACTTGGGTCGCGAGCAGCGAGTGCCCGCCCAACTCGAAGAAGTTGTCGGTAATGCCCACGCGCTCGACCTTGAGCACATCAGCCCAGATCGTTGCCAGCTGCTGCTCCATTTCCGTCTGTGGTGCCAGGTAATCCTGCTGCGCCAGGCTGACGTCCGGCGCCGGCAGGGCCTTGCGGTCCAGCTTGCCGTTCGGGGTCAGCGGCATGGCCTCCAGTAGCACCAGATGCGTCGGCACCATGTAGTCCGGCAGGCTGGCCTTGAGGTGGCCTTTCACCTCGTCACGCAGGGCCTCATGATCCTGCGTCGCGAAGCGCGGCACCAGATAGGCCGCCAGCACCTTGCCCAATGGGCCGTCGACGTCCAGCACCACTGACTCACGGATAGCGGGATGCTCCAGCAGACGGGTTTCGATTTCGCCCAGCTCGATGCGATAACCACGAATCTTCACCTGATGATCGACCCGGCCGACGTACTCCAGCACGCCGTCCTTGCGGCGCCGCGCCAGGTCACCGGTGCGGTACAGACGTTCGCCCGGCGCACCGAACGGATGCGGTACGAACACCGGAACGGTGCGCAGCGGATCAGCGACATAACCACGACCGACACCGGCCCCGGCCACACACAGCTCACCAACCGCACCCAGCGGCACGAGGTCCAGCGCATCATCGAGCAGGTACAGACGATTATTGTCGGTCGGCGAACCGATCGGCAGATAAGCGCTGCGAGTGGACTGCGCATCGACCCGGAAGAACGCCACGTCATCAGAGCATTCAGCCGGACCATAGGCATTCACCAGGCCGATCTGCGGGTAACATTGCAGCCACTGGCTGGCCAGTTCCGGCGGCATGGCTTCACCGGTCGGCAACATCCAGCGCAGGCCGTCGAGCGCTGCCTGCGGTTCGGCGAGCAGGCCGTTGATCAGCGACGGCACGCTTTCCAGCACGCTGATGCGCTGTGCCTGAACATGCGCCAACAGCGCCTGCGGATCGCGGGCGATGTCGTTCGGCACGATGTCCACCCGAGCACCGAACAGCGGCGCGGCGAGGAACTGCCAGACCGAAATGTCGAAACTCTGCGAGGCGGTCTGGGCGATCACATCGCGGTCGCTCAGGCTCAGGTAAGGCACCTTGCTCAACTGGTTATTGAGCATGCCGCGCTGCTCGACCATCACGCCCTTCGGCAGCCCGGTGGAGCCTGAGGTAAAGATTACATAAGCGAGGTTGTCCGGCGCGCTGTAGCGACCAGGATCGTGCTGCGCGGAATCGCTCTGCTGCACGTCTTCCCAGACCCGCAACTGCGGTCGGCGCCCTTCGGGCAGTGCTTCGAGCAGCGCCCTGCCCTGTTCCAGGCACTCAGCGCTGCACACCAGCAGCGGTGTGGCGCTCTGGCCGATGATGCCGCTCAGACGGGCGTTCGGCAGCGCCGGGTCCAGCGGCAGGTAACCGGCACCGGCCTTGAAGCTGCCGATGATCATGCCGAGCAATTCAACACCGCGCTCGGCCAGTAAGGCAACCGGCTGATCGAACCCGACACCGGCCTCGATCAGGGCATGGCCCAGACGGTTGCTGGCGATATTCAGCTCGGCATAGCTGAGCTGGCGCTCCAGGCAACTGACCGCAATGCGCTCCGGATGCGCCGCGACCTGCGCTTCGAACAGCTCGACATAGCTTTTATCCAGCGGGTAAGCATGGTCACTCTGGTTGCAACCGTCGATCAGGAAAGCGCGTTCCTGCTCACTGACCAGCGCCAGTTCGGCCATGTCGCCATGAAAGCCTTCGACCAGCGCCAGCAGCAGGCGCTTGAACTCACCGAGCATGCTCTGCACGGTGGATTCGTCGAAATAGCGCTGGTCGTAGGACAGGTGCAGACCCAAGTCATCGCCCGGATAGCAGACTGCGGTCAGCGGGTAGTTGGTGTGGGTACGACCGGAATCCGAGGTGGCATTCAGGCTTTGCGCACGGTCCAGCACCGAGACCTCGACCGGCGCGTTCTCGAACACGAACAGGCTGTCGAACAGTGGCTGGCCCTTGGGCAGCTCGCTGTTTTCCTGAATGGTCACCAACGGCAGGTATTCGTACTCGCGCAGTTGCATGTTGCTGTCCAGCAACTGGCCGAGCCACTGGCGAACGCTGCAACGCTGGTCGTCAGCCGGCATGCCGACACGCAGGGCGATGGTATTGATGAACAAGCCGACCGTGCGCTGCATCTGCGGCAGTTCCACCGGCCGCCCGGCCACGGTAACGCCGAACACCACGTCGCGCTCACCGCTCATGCGCCGCAGGGTCAGCGCCCACGCCGCCTGGGCGAAGGTGTTGACGGTGAGTTGATGCTGCTGCGCCAGTTCGCGCAGCTGTGCACCGTCGTGTTCATCGAGACGGGTGTAGCAGTCGCCCACCACCATGCCACCGCTGTCGCCGGCATGTTCACGCAGGAACGGCCGGTCGCTGGGGATCGGCGTCGGTCGTTCGAAGCCGCGCAGGTTATCTCGCCACCAGTCACGCGCCTGCGTCAGTCCTCGGCGTTGCAACCAGCCGATGTAGTCGCGATAGCGCGGTGCGGGGGCCAGTTGCGCATCGCGGCCTTCGCCCAGCGCAGTGTAGATGTCGAAGAAATCGTTCATCAGCAGCGAGCGGCACCAGGCATCGATCAGGATATGGTGGTTGCTCATCATGAACCAGTAGCGCGCCTCGTCGACGCGGATCAGGCGCAGGTGGAACGGCGGCTGATCAAGCAGATTGAAACCGGCCTCGCGCTCGGACTTGAGCAAGGCCTGCAGACGCGGCTCCTGCTGGTCCTCCGGTACGTCACGCCAGTCCAGATAATCAATCGGCGTGCTGCCCGGCTTGTGAATGACCTGCAACATGGTTTCGCCGATATCCCAGCAGAACGAGGCGCGCAGCGCTTCATGACGGGCGATCACCGCCTGCCAGGCCTGGGCAAAACGCTCTGGGTCGAGCGCGCTGTTGATGCGGTAGCGGTCCTGCATGTAATACAGCCCGGTGCCCGGCTCAAGCAGCGTGTGCAGCAGCATGCCCTCCTGCATCGGGGTCAGTGGGTAGACGTCTTCGATGTGGCTTGGCGGAACCGGCAGCGCGTCGAGCTGCGCCTGATCCAGAGCAGCCAGCGGGAAGTCCGACGGCGTCAGGCCGCCGCTGCCATCGGCCAGGCAATGGGCAATCAGCGCCTGCAGGCAGGCCAGGTAATCCTGTGCCAGCGCTTCGATGGCAGCCGGTTCATAGCGCTCGGCACTGAAGGTCCAGCGCAGCAACAACTCGCCGCCATACACCTGACTGTCGATGCTCAGTTCGTTGGGCAGCGGCGCCTGCGGGTCGTGGGCCGCGCCTGGCGACTCTTCCAGCGGACGGAACAGCGCGTCGTCAGCGAAGCTCTGATCGAACTGGCCGAGGTAGTTGAAGGTGATCGGCGCCACCGGCAGCGCCTGCATGGCAGCCTTGCTGGCACTGTCGGCCAGGTAGCGCAGCACGCCATAGCCCAGCCCCTTGTGCGGCACCTGACGCAGTTGCTCCTTGATCGCCTTGATCGAGTCGCCCGGTGCCGAATCGGCAGCCGGCGCTGGCGTCAGGCGCAGCGGATAGGCGCTGGTGAACCAGCCCACCGTGCGGGTCAGGTCGATGTCATCGAACAGGTTTTCACGGCCGTGACCCTCAAGCTGGATCAGCGTCGACGGCTGCCCGCTCCAACGGCAGACCACCTGGGCCAGCGCGGTCAGCAGCAGGTCGTTGACCTGGGTTCGGTAGGCACTCGGCGCCTGTTGCAGCAATTGCCGGGTACGTTCGGCATCCAGTCGCACGCTGACCGTCTGCGCATGCAGATTCTGCTGACCGCCCTGCGGGTTATGGCACGGCAGAGTCGTCGCAGGACCGCCCAGCTGGCGCTGCCACAGCTGCAGTTCTTCACGTAACGATTCATTGCCTGCATAGGCCTGCAGACGCGCGGCCCAGTCGCGGAAGGCGCTGGTCTTCGCCGTAAAGCGCACAGACGCCGCGTCGCGCAGTTGACGATAAGCGTTTTGCAGATCGTCGAGCAGCACACGCCACGACACGCCATCGATCACCAGGTGATGAATCACCATCAGCAACCGTTGCCGGCCCTGCGGCCCATCGACCAGCAAGGCGCGCAGCAGCGGACCGTCTTGCAGATCGAGACTGCGCTGGGTGTCGGCGTACAGAGCTGCGCATTCGGCCATGTCGGTGACCCGCGCCCGAATCAACAGGGTGTCGGCGGTCACTGCGCGGTGTTCTGCCTGCCACGTACCCTCGTGCTCGGTGAAACTCAGGCGCAGGGCATCGTGTTGTTCGAGTAGCGCACGCAACGCCTGCTCCAGCAGGTTCGGGTCCAGGGCGCTGAGCGGCTCCAGCAGCAGCGACTGGTTCCAGTGCTGACGCTCGGGGATAGGCGTGTCGAAAAACCAGTGCTGAATCGGCGTCAGGCCGCAAGCACCGTCAAGCTGGCCCTGCTCGGCCTGAATCAATTCGCGGGTGGTCGCCACGGCAGCCAGGGTCTGTACGGTCTGGTGCTGGAACAGATCACGCGGGCTGAAATGAATGCCCGACTGACGCGCCCGGCTGACCACCTGAATCGACAGGATCGAATCGCCGCCCAGTTCAAAGAAGTTGTCGTTGAGGCCGACTTTTTCCACGTTCAGCACCGCACACCAGATTGCCGCCAACTGCTGTTCCAGCTCACTGGCGGGCGCTACGTAGTGTTGACGATTGAGTTCCGGGTCTGGTGCAGGCAAGGCGCGGCGGTCGAGTTTGCCGTTGGCGGTCAGCGGCATGCTGTCGAGCAGGATCAGGTGGGTCGGCACCATATAGTCCGGCAGTTGCGCCTTGAGGTGCGATTTGAGCGCTTCACGCAATTGCGTCTGCTGCTCGTCGCCCTGCCCGGCCACATCGCTGACCAGATAGCCCGCCAGTTGCTTGCCCGACGGCGTGTCCAGCGCCAGCACAATGGCTTCGCGGATCGCTGCATGCTCCAGCAGACGGGTCTCGATTTCACCCAGCTCGATGCGGAAGCCGCGAATCTTCACCTGATGGTCGATACGCCCCAGGTATTCCACCAAACCGTCGGCGCGCTGGCGCACCAGATCACCGGTGCGGTACAGACGCCCGCCGTTGCTGGCGAATGGATCGGCCACGAAGCGTTCGGCAGTCATGCCGGGGCGCTGGTGATAGCCCTGCGCCAGGCCCGCTCCGCCGATGTACAGCTCACCGCTCGCGCCCTGGGGCACCAGCGCCAGATCGGCGTCGAGAATGTACGCCACCCTTGTGCCGACCACGCGACCGATCGGCACGCTGGCTTCGCCCTCCTCCAGTTGCTGCGGGGCCAGGCTGGCCAGCGGCATGACCACGGTTTCGGTCGGGCCATAAGCATTGAACAACAGCTCGGGCTGGAACACTGCACGGATACGTTGCAGGTGTTCGCCGGTCAGCGCTTCGCCGCCGGTAATGCACATGCGCACCGGCAGGGTCTGGCCCTGGGTTGCCAGCCACTGCGCCAACTGGCTGCCATAGCTGGGCGTGAAGCCGAGAATATTGACCTGCTGCTGGCGAATCAGCGTGCATATTTCTTCAGCGTCCCACTGCCCCTGAGCACGCAGCACCACGCGTGCACCGCTGAGCAAGGGCACCAGCAGGCGCTCGGTGGCAGCATCGAAATTAATCGAGTAGAAATGCAGCTCGCAGTCGTCAGGGCGCATGTCGAAGCGCCGGATCACCGCCTGGCAATGCATGGCGATTTCACCGTGGGACACCACCACGCCTTTGGGTTTGCCGGTCGATCCGGAGGTGTAGATCAGGTACGCCTGGTGCTGCGGCAGGTTTATGAACGGCAGCTCACAGGTTGGGCAGGACGCCAGCAATGGCTGATCATCTTCCAGGCACCAGCGGGCAACACCCTCAGGCAACTCACCCAATGCGGCAAACAGGGCACGATCGCTCAGCAGCAGCCCGACGCCGCTGTCTTCGATCATGTAGTGCAGGCGTTCCAGCGGGTATTCCGGGTCGAGCGGCACGTAGGCACCGCCAGCCTTGAGGATCGCCAGCAGGCCGACGACCATGTCCAGCGAGCGCGGCAGCGCCAGACCGACGCGAACCTGCGGGCCGACGCCGCGCTCGCGGAGCATCCAGGCCAATTGGTTGGCCTTGGCGTCCAGCTCGGCGTAGCTGAGGGTTTGCCCGGCGAAGGTCAGCGCTGGCGCGTCTGCACGCCGTTGTGCCTGTTCGGCGAACAGGCTGTGAATGCACTGGTCGAGCCGCTGCTCACCCGCTTCGACGCCGAGGCTGTCGAGCAGTTGCTGACGCTCTGTGTCCTGCAGCAGCGGCAATTCACTCAGGCGTTGTTGTGGATCAGCGAGCAGCGCCTGCAGCAGGTTCAGCCAGTGCTCGGCCATCTGCGCGATGCGCGGTTCGTCGAACAGATCGGTGCTGTAGGTCAGGCAGCAACCCAGTCGGTGATCCAGCTCGGTGACTTCCAGATTGAGGTCGAACTTGGTGGCCCGCGCATCGTTGACCAGGTACTCGACGGTCATGCCCGCCAGTTCGCGACTCTGCTGGAATTCCCAGCGCTGCACGTTGCACATCACCTGAAACAGCGGGTTGTAGGCGGCGCTGCGTGGCGGTTGCAGGGCTTCGACCAGATGATCGAACGGCAGGTCCTGATGTGACTGGCCTTCGATCACCGTGTGGCGAACCTGTTCGAACAACTGGGCGACGCTCATCTGCCCGTCAAGCTGCACGCGCAGCACCTGGGTATTGAGGAACGCGCCGATCAGCCCTTCGCTTTCCGGACGGATGCGGTTGGCCACCGGTGCGCCGATGCGCAGGTCGTTCTGGCCGCTGTAGCGGTAGAGCAATACCGCCAGGGTGGCGGTCATGGTCATGAACAGGGTCAGGCCATTGCGGGCATTGAATGCACGAACTTTTGCGGCCAGGTCGGCGTTCAGGTCGAAGCGATACAGTTCGCCCTGATGGCTTTGCACCGGCGGACGCGGCCGGTCCGCAGGCAGCTCCAGTAATGGGTGCTCGTTGCCCAGCTGTGCGGTCCAGTAATCGAGCTGGCGCTGGCGTTCACCGGCTTCCATCCACTGCCGTTGCCAGACGCTGTAATCCAGGTAGTGCACTGCCAGCGGTTCCAGCGGCGAAGGTCGTCCTTCGAGGAAGGCCTCGTAAAGCTGCCCCAGTTCGCGGGCGAAAATGTCCATCGCCCAGCCTTCGGTGACGATGTGGTGCAGGGTCAGGACGAAGTAATGCTCAAGGTCGCTCGACTTGACCAGACACGCGCGCAGCAACGGTCCGGTTTCCAGATCGAAGGGCTGGTGCGCCTCACTGTCGGCCAGCGCCTGAATGCGCTGCTGACGAAGCTCGGCGGGCAATGCCGAGTAGTCCTGCCATTGCACGCGCAGGCCGGACTGCTCGCTGACCTTCTGGCACGCTACGCCGTTGACGCTCGGGAACGTGGTGCGCAGGGTTTCGTGGCGCAGAATCAAGGCTTGCAGCGCTGCCTCGAAACACTCGATGTTCAGCACGCCTTTCAGGCGCGCCATGCCGCCGACGTTGTAGGCCGGGCTGTCCGGCTCCATTTGCCAGAGGAACCACATGCGCTGCTGGGAATAGGACAACGGCACCGGCTGGCTGCGGTCGACATGGGCAATCGGCTGCAGGCTGCTGCGTGCGCCTGACTGCTGAATGCACTCAACCTGTTCGGCAAACGCGCCCAGCTCGCTGGCTTCGAACAGCGCCCGCAACGGCAGGTCAATGTCGCACGCCTGCCGCACGCGGGAAATGATCTGCGTGGCCAATAACGAGTGCCCGCCCAGTTCGAAGAAATCATCGCGCAGGCCGACACGCGGCACACCCAGCACCTGTCGCCAGACAGCGGCGATCTGTTTTTGCAGATTGGTCTGCGGCTCTACGTGCTCGCGGGTCTGCCATTGCGGCTCGGGCAAGGCGCGGCGATCCAGCTTGCCGCTCGGGCTCAGGGGCATGCTGTCGAGACGCACCAGCTGCGCCGGGACCATGTAATCCGGCAGTTCCAGGGCCAGCGCCGACTTGATCCGCTCGGCCTCGACGCTCTGCCCTGCTTCGGCGGTGTAGTAACCGATCAGTTGCGGCCCGGCAACGGTTTCGCGTAGCAGCACGGCTGCCTGGCCTACGCCTGGCTGGGCCAGCAGGCGGGCTTCGATCTCTTGTGGTTCGACGCGAAAACCGCGCAGTTTGACCTGCTGATCCAGACGGCCAAGGTATTCCAGCGCGCCATCAGTGCCCCAGCGTACCAGGTCCCCTGTGCGGTACAGGCGCTCACCCACTTGCCCCAGCGGATCGGCGACAAAGCGCTCGGCGGTCAGCCCGGGACGCTTCAGATAACCGCGCGCCAGACCGATGCCGCCGATGCACAACTCACCGGCCACCCCGCGTGGCAGCGGATTCAGTTCGCTGTCCAGCACCCGGCACAGCACATTGCCCAGAGGACGGCCGATCGGCGAACGCAGGCCGTCGCTGATCCGGCACTGCCAGTGGGTGACGTTGATCGCGGTTTCAGTCGGGCCATAGCGGTTGTGCAGCTGTACGCCGGGCAGTTGCTCCAGCACCCGGTTGCGCAGCTCGCCGGGCAATGCTTCGCCGCCAGAGAACAGCCGACGCAGGCTGCTGCACTGTTGCGCCAGCGGCTCATCGATGAACAGTTGCAGCAGCGGCGGGACGAAGTGCAGCGTGGTGACCGAATACGCGTTGATCAGCTGCGCGATGCGCTGCGGGTCGCGGTGTTCACCAGGGCCTGCCAGCAGCAGACGGCAGCCGGTGATCAGTGGCCAGAAGCACTCCCACACCGAGACGTCGAAGCTGATCGGTGCCTTCTGCATCAGCACGTCGCTTTCATCCAGCGCGTAGGTGTCCTGCATCCATTGCAGGCGTTCGGCCAGTGCCGCATGGGTGTTGCCGACGCCTTTGGGCTGACCGGTCGAGCCGGAGGTATAAATCACGTACGCCAGGTTGTCGCCGTGCAGGTTCAGACGCGGCGCGCTGACCGGCCAGTTGTCCAGGTGCAGCCTATCCATCGCGACCGTGCACACGCCTTCGGCGCTCGGCAGGTCGCCCAGCAGATGGCTCTGGGTCAACAGCAGTTCGACCCCGCTGTCCTGGAGCATGTAGGCGAGTCGATCCATCGGATAGTCCGGGTCCAGCGGCACGTACGCCCCGCCCGCCTTGAGGATCGCCAGCAGCCCGATCAACAGCTGCGGCGAACGCTCGGCGGCGATCGCCACCTTGATGTCCGGACCAACGCCCTTGTCGCGCAGGTAATGCGCCAGGCGGTTGGCCTGCGTGTGCAGGCCGGCGAAGTCGAGGCTGCCCCCCTCCCACACCAGCGCAATACGTTCCGGGGTCTGCCGCGCCTGGCGGTCCAGCAGTTCAGGCAACCACAACGTGGCCGCTGCGCAAGGCGCGGCGCTCCATTGCGCCTGTTGCTCCTGCTCCTCGGCGCTGAGCAGCTGCACATCACCCAGCGTGAGCTGTGCCTGCTGGCTGACCTGCGTCAGCAGCCGTACATAGTGCCGAGCCATGGCGACGATGGTGTCGTGCTCGAACAGTTCGTCAGCGTAATCGAAAGACAGCGTCAGGCGACCATTGCGGTCCTCCTCGCTGTGCAGTTGCAGATCGAACTTGGCCTCGCGGCTGTGCCACGGCAGTTCTTCGGCCAGCAGCCCCGGCAAACGACGCAGTGCGCCGAGGTCGCGTTGCTGATGGTTGAACATGACTTGAAACAGACCGTGCTCGCGCGCCTGCGGAAACGCTTCGACCAGTTGCTCGAACGGCACGTCCTGATGGGCCTGGGCTTCAAGCGCCGCCTGCCGGGTCTGAGCCAGCAGGGTCGAGAATGGCAGACGCGGGTCCAGCTCTGCGCGCAGCACCAGGGTGTTGATGAAGAAGCCGATCAGGCCCTGGGTTTCATGGCGTGGCCGATTGGCGCCGGGCACACCGATACGAATGTCGGCTTGCCCGCTGTAACGATGCAACAGGGTCTGGAACCCTGCCAGCAGGAACATGAACGACGTCGACTGCCAGGCTTGCGCGGTGTTGCGCACGGCGGTGCTCAGTTCGGCAGTCAAGCGCAGGCTGTAGCGCGAAGCGCTGTGCTGCTGACGGGCCGAACGCGGATGGTCGGTGTTCAGCGTCAGGACCGGTTGTTCATCACCCAGTTGCTGCTGCCAGTAAGCCAACTGGCGCTCGGCCTCGCCGTTCGCCAGCCATTCGCGCTGCCATTGGCCATAATCGGCATAACGTAGCGGTAACGGTGTCAGCTCCAGGGTCTGGCCCTGAACGGCCGAGGCATAAAGGCGCGAGAACTCGTCGATCAGCACATTCAGCGACCAGCCATCGGCAATGATGTGGTGCAGCGTGACCAGCAATTGATGCTCTTCTTCGTCCAGTTGCAACAACGTGACGCGCAGCAATGGACCATGTTGCAGATCGAACGGCAGACGCGCCTGCTGTTCGCGAATTGCCACGGCCCGTGCCTGACGCTCGGTGCTGGGCAGATCGCTGATATCGAGGGTGTCGAGGTGGAATTCACTGGGCGCGTCGATACGTTGCAGGGCCACGCCGCCCTGTTCGTAGAAGCGCGTACGCAGCGATTCATGACGCTCGATCAGGCGTTGGAAGCTGGTGCGCAATGCAGTGCTGTCGAGTTCACCGCGCAAGTGAAGCCCACCGGGAATGTTGTAGGCGCTGCTGTGCGGATCGAGCTGCCAGAGGAACCACAGGCGGTTCTGGGCCATGGACTGTGGCAGATGCTCGTTGCCGGGCAATCGGGCGATGGCGCTCTGCGTCTGGCTGTCGCCTTGCAAGGCGGCGACCTGCAGCGCTTCGACCTGCGCCGCGAAGGCCGCCAGCGTCGGCGCTTCAAAGAGCAGTCGCAGGTTCAGGTCGATCCCCAGCGCTTCGCGCAGGCGGGCCACCACCTGAGTCGCGATAATCGAGTTGCCGCCCAGCAGGAAGAAATGGTCGTCAGCACTGACCTGCTCACACTGCAACTGCTCGCACCAGACTGTGGCAATCTGCGCTTGCAGGTCCGAGCCGCGGCTTGGGGCACAGCCTGAAAGAGTGGTATCGCTCGCGGGGAACACCGCGTAGCTGTCCAGGCTGCCGTCGGCCAGACGCGTGCGGCAGGCCGAGCGTTGCAATTTGCCGCTGGAGGTCTTGGGCAGCGCGCCCGGATTGAGCAGCACCACGACACTCGGCGCTTCCTGAAACGCCTCGGCCACGGTCTGCCGGATGATTTTAATCAACGCTTCGGGCGTGAGGCTTTTCTGCACGCTGCGACTGATTTCAGCAGCAATGCCGATGCCTTCGTTACCGTCCTGAGTGACGGCAAACGCCGCCACACGGCCTTTGCGCACGACATCCACCTCACTCTCGATGAGCTTTTCGATGTCCTGCGGGTACAGGTTATGGCCACGAACAATCAGCATGTCCTTCAAGCGACCGGTGATGTACAGCTCGCCGTGACGCTGAAAACCCAGGTCGCCGGTGCGCAGCCAGGTCTGCCCGGCATGCTGCACGAATGCCTTGGCGGTGGCCTCAGGGTTGCGCCAATAGCCGTGGGCGATGCTCGGCCCGCTGGCCCAGACTTCGCCAACCTGATTTTCGTCGAGCACCTGCAGGCTGGCCGGGTCGGCAATCAGTACGCCATGCCCTGGCTGGCCTGTGCCGCAGCTCATGACCGGCTGACCGTCGCCCGGTTCTACGACGTTGCGCGCCAGCGCCTGCGCATTCAGGCGCAACGATGGAATACCCTTGCCGCGCTTGCCACCGGCCACGTACAGCGTCGCTTCGGCCAGGCCGTAGGACGCCATGAAGCTGTCAGGCGTGAAGCCGCAACTGGCGAATTTCTCGGCAAATGCCCTCAGGCTGTCTTCGCGAATCGGCTCGGAGCCCGAATACGCCACGCGCCAGCGACTCAGGTCCAGACGCTCCAGCGCTGACTCGCTGACCCGTGCGCTGCACAGCTGGTAGGCAAAGTCAGGCCCACCGCTGATGGTGCCGCCGTATTCACTGATGGCTTCCAGCCAGCGCAATGGCCGGGCAAGGAAGTACGCGGGGGCCATCAGGATGCACGGGACACCGCTGAAAATCGGTTGCAACAAGCCGCCGATCAGGCCCATGTCGTGGTACAGCGGCAGCCAGCTGACAATCACGTCGTCCGGGTTGAGGTCGATGCCGAAGCCGTGGCGGATCAGTAACTCGTTGGCGACCAGATTGCCATGCGTGACCTGCACGCCCTTGGGCAGCGCAGTCGAGCCCGAGGTGTATTGCAGGAATGCGATGTCGTCGGCCTGCAACTGCGGGCCCTGCCAGTCTCGTGCCGGGGCAGCAGGCAACGTGTCGACACAGAGCAGTGGCGGCGCATCGGCGGCGGTCAACTCGTCCATCTGCAGCAAGGCCGGCTGCAAATCGGAACCGGTCAGCAGCAGACGCGGCTCGGCATCGGCGATGATCGACAGCAGGCGCTCCTGGTGATGGCGACGGTTGGATTCCGGCGGATAAGCCGGCACGGCAATGACCCCGGCATACAGGCAGCCGAAGAACGCCGCGACATAGTCCGGCCCGCTATGGAACAGCAGAATCGCCCGATCCCCCGGCACGGCCTGACGTTGCAACGCAGCAGCGATGGTCCGCGCGCGCAGGTCCAGATCACGGTAGGTCAACACCAGGCCCTGGTCTTTCTCATCGGTGAGAAAACGCAGCGCCAGCCGATCCGGCCTGTGCAAGGCGCGACGCTGAAGAGCCTGAGCCAGAGTGTCGGGGAGTTCAAACGCATCCATGATGGGGTTCCTGCTAGATTCGGCGTGCCAGATAAAATCTGAATTTCAAAAAAGACGCGCGCCCTGCAAAGAGGCCGCGCGCGAGGCAAACAGGGTCAACCGGCGGCCCGGTTCATTTGCCGTGAGGTGCTGTTGCGCCAGCGGGCCAGGTGCTGTTCGCAATAGCGCCGCAGCAGACGGAGCAGCTGTGTTTGCTCGTCGACCAGATAAAAGTGATGGCCCTCGAACATGTCCAGAGAGAATCCGGTGCGGGTCTCTTCCTGCCAGTCGAGCAGTTCCTCGACGCTGATGCTGTCCTGTTTGCCGCCAAATACATGGATCGGCACGCTGAGCGGCTCGCGCCTGCCGTACACAAAGCTGCCGCAGAGCAGAAAATCGGCACGCAGGATCGGCAGCATCAACTGCATGAGTTCCTGATTGGCGATGACGTTTTCGCTGGTGCCCTTGAGCGTGCGTAGCCGGTCGATCAGTTGCGCATCGGTCTTGGCGGCGACGTATTCGCTGACATCGCGGCGCACCGGACCGGCAGTCGCTGATGCGAACAGCGCCAGCGGTGCGGGCAGACCGCGCTCGCGCAAGGCGTGCGCCAGCTCAAAGGCCAGCAGCCCGCCCAGACTGTGGCCAAACAACGCATAGGGCTTGTCCAGCTCGGCGCTGATTTCGTCGGCCAGATGATTGGCCAGTTGCACGATGTCGGTCTGCAAGGGCTCGTCCATGCGCATGCCACGACCGGGAAGCTCCAGCGGGCGCACGTTCAGCCACTCCGGCAATTTGCGCCGCCAAGGGCTGTAGAACATCGCGCTGGCCCCGGAATAAGGCAGACAGAACAGCGTCAGGCTCACCGGCGTGCTCATATCGAAACCGCCTGTCTGTGGGCGCGGATGTAAAGGCGGCGATGCGCGTGATCGGAACGCATGGGGTTCTCCTGAGGTATTCCCTGGCCGCAACCGTGGTCGGGCCTGTCACCAATGAGAACGGATGGCGTCTGCAAATAATTAGGCGGATGCACGCAGCGAGAACAGGCACGATGAAAGCGCCCTTTTAAAGTGCACTGATTGGATTTCGCATTTGACAATAATTATCATTAAGGCTAATTTGTCGCCCCATGTGACGGTGCTGCCCCTCCATGCGGCCCTCCCCTCCATTGTTGAAGCAGCAAGGTGAATTCCATGACGGAACACGTAATCACAAGTAAGTGCGACTCACCCTTACTCCAGGCCTTCGTCGATAACTACTTGCTGCTGGTCAAGATTGCAGCCCGCATCGTGGGTTGCCGCTCGCGCGCCGAAGACGTCGTGCAGGATGCCTTTTTCAGACTGCGCTCGGCACCTCAGGCCACGCTGACCTTCAAGGCCCAGCTCAGTTACCTGTTTCAGATCGTGCGCAACCTGGCCATCGATCATTACCGCAAACAGGCGCTCGAACAGAAATACACCGGCCCGGAGGCCGAGGGGCTGAACGTGGTGATTCAAGGTGCCTCGCCGGAAATCTCGCACATCAACTTCTCCAGCCTGGAGAAAATTGCCGATGCCCTGACCGAGCTGCCGCCCCGCACTCGCTATGCATTCGAGATGTACCGCCTGCACGGCGTGCCGCAAAAGGACATTGCCAAGGAACTGGGTGTGTCGCCGACGCTGGTCAACTTCATGATTCGCGATGCGCTGATTCATTGCCGCAAGGTCAATGGCGCACAGGCCGAAGCCTGACAGCGAGCGGTTCAGACAGGCAAAAAAAATCCGGAGCACTGGCTCCGGATTTTTTGTTTTCCGCCTGGCGGATGACAGATCAGCGGCTGACCTGATACTCGGGCTGTACTTCCGGCATCGCCGAGGAGTGGTGGTTGAGAATCTTCCACTCGTTGCCGACGCGGTGGTACAGAAAGGTATAGCGCGCCTGGACTGTGCTCTTCTTGCCGTCAGCGGCGGTCAGGGTGAACGTGTAGACACCACTGTCCACCGCTGCATCCGGACCCAGGCGGCGGATTTCCCGGTAGTTGATCTCACCGGCCGGCTTGAGCGCCAGGAAGTGATCGAAGTAGTCCTTGATCTCCGCAGGCGTTGCCCGGACCTTGTTCGAAACGGTCGGCTGCAGAACTGCGTCCGGTGCATAGAGCGACACTACAGTCTGCGAGCTACCGGTCTTCAGGGCCTTGTTCCAGCGGTCGAACAGACTGGCGATCTCCTTGTCGTTCACGTTGCTTGGGGTCTCGGCCACCATGCGGTAGGTGTAGCCGGAAGGCTCGGCGGCGGCGTGGACCATCGGCGCACTCACAGCCAGCAACAGGGCCAGGGCGGTCAATTTCATTTTCATCGCTACTCTCCTACGGGGATCTGTTCAGGGATTCAGTGAGTGCCACTTTGCCCTCCCCGCCACGGCTCGCCATCGGCCAACCGGGGTTAACTGTGTATGCCGATCGGCAGATAGGCTTCACCTCCTGATACAGTTCTAATAGCCTTACTTCTGTTATGCCCGCGCGGGCATCAACCCTCGCTGGAGCATTGCATGCAAAGTCCCCCCCATGATCCGGCAAGCGCACTGGCCATTCGTAACCAGTATCGCCAGTCGCAAAGCCGTGCCGCACGGCTTCGCCTGCTGGTGGATACCGGCCAGGAGCTGACCCATCTGCCACCTCAGGCCATGCGTCAGCGCGTGCTGCAACGCGCGTGCGCATTCGTGGCGATGGACCATGGCCTGCTGCTGGAATGGAGCGCCGACACCGGTGTGCAGATCACCGCCCGTCATGGCAGTGCAGAACGCCTGGCGACACTTGAGACCGCTGCCGACCCGCTGGCCATCGGCCCGCAGTGGCTGGAGCGGCCCGATGCCGACCTGCCGTGCATGCTGCTGTTACCGTTGCGCGGCGCCGACGAAGGCTCTTTTGGCACCCTGCTGCTGGCCAACAGCGTGGGCATCAATACGCCGGACAATGAGGACATCGAGTCGCTGCAATTGCTGGCGACGTTGCTGGCGGCACACCTGGAGAACAATCGGCTGCTTGATGCGCTGGTGGTCAGAGAACAGACCATGTCCGAGCTGGTCCGCCAGTTGTTCACCGCTCAGGAAGACGAACGCAAACGCGTGGCCTACGACCTGCATGATGGGCTGGCCCAGACCCTGGCCGGGCTGCACCAGCGGCTGCAGGGTTTTGCCGGTCGCTGTCCTGATCTGCCTGAGCCGCTGGACGCCGATCTGCAGGCCATTCTCAAGCTGGCGCAGCACTGCGTGGGCGAAGGTCGCCAACTGATCAGTGGCTTGCGGCCAAGCGTGCTGGACGATTTCGGCCTGCTGCAGGCGGTCGACAAGGAAGCTGACCGGTTGCGCGAAGCCGGAATCGCGGTGCACTGGCAGTCGCGCTCCCTGACCCGCCTGCCCAGCCACCTGGAAATCGCCCTGTTCCGTATTGCCCAGGAAGGCATCAACAATGTGCTCAAACACGCCGCTGCGAGCAACGTAGAATTGGCTCTGGAACTGAGTGAAGAGCACATTTCACTGCTGCTCGAAGACAACGGCAGTGGTTTCGTCACCCAAAAACCGTTCAATGACAAAGGCGTGCAGAAATTGGGCCTGGTGGCCATGCAAGAGCGCGCCAGCCTGCTCGGCGGCCGTCTGACCTGCGTCAGTCGGCCCGGGCACGGCACCCGACTGCGCGCCATCGTTCCTTTTACCGCAGACAAGGCAATGACATGACTGACACTGTACGACTGGTTTTGGCGGACGATCATGAAGTGACGCGTACCGGGTTCGTCTCACTGCTGGCGGGGCATCCGGAGTTCGAAGTGGTCGGTCAGGCGGCCGACGGCCAGCAAGCCATCGATCTGTGCCAGGAGCTGCAACCGGACATCGCCATCCTCGACATCCGTATGCCGGTGCTTAACGGGCTGGGCGCTGCGCGGATTCTCCAGCAGCGCATGCCGGATCTGAAGGTGGTGATTTTCACCATGGACGACAGCACCGATCATCTGGAAGCCGCCATCAGCGCGGGCGCGGTGGGCTATCTGCTCAAGGATGCCAGCCGCGACGAAGTGATCGACGGCCTGCAACGCGTGGCGCGTGGTGAAGAAGCACTGAACAGCGCCGTCAGCGCGCGCCTGCTGCGGCGCATGACCGAACGCAATACCAGTGGCGCAGCCCTGCCGGAAACCCTCACCCCGCGTGAACGCCAGGTGCTCGGGCTGGTGGCGGGCGGCTTCAGCAATCGGGAAATCGGCGAAAAACTTGGCATCACCACCGGGACGGCCAAGGCCCACGTGGAAAAGGTCATCGGCAAACTCGGCGCCTCGGACCGCACTCAGGCGGCGGTACGCGGTGTGGCGCTGGGGCTGGTGAGCCAATCAACGAGCGACTGGCAATGACCGCAAACGCCAGCAGTCGCTGGGAAGACCTTCCGCTACGCGGCAAGGCGCTGGTGGCCATTTCGCTGCCACTGGCGATTCTCATGTTCTCGCTGGTGCTGATCTATATCGCCGAGCGCCAGACCGCTCAGGCAGAGGAGGACGTAAGGCGCGTGCTGCTTGTGCAAGGCGACATTCAGACCCTTCATACGCAGATCGCAGAAGGTGCGGCCAGCGTACGTGGCTACCTGCTGACTCACCGGGAAGACTTCCTGCCCGGCTACCTCAACGCGCAACCGCTGATCGAGGCGGCGCTGACCCGGCTCAACACCAATGTGCGTGACGAGCAGATGCGCGAACACCTGAAAGCCATCGAGCCGCTGATCAACACCAAGGTCGAAGGCCTGGAAAAACTGCGCTCGATGGATAGGCAAGATCAAGAAACCGTCGCCCGCATCCTGATCGAAAACAAGTACGTGCTTGACCAGTTGCGCGAACGCATCGGCATCATGCGCGAGCGTGAAGACGCGCTGCTCGCCGAACGTACCGAGGCTGCGGCAGCCACTCGCGAGCGCCTGCTGCTATCGACTCTGCTGGCCGCAGCCTGCGGCATCTTCGGTGCCATTCTTGCCGTGTTGATGCTGTCCAAAGGCATCGTCGCCAGGGTGCATCAGGTGCAGCGCAACGCCCAGCGTCTGGCGCTCGGGCATCCGCTGCTGCCCCAACCGCCTGAAAAGGACGAGATCGGCCAGCTCGGCACTCGTCTGGTCGAGGCCGGCCAGCTGCTGGCCGAACGTGAACGCGCACTGCGCGACAACGAGGAGCGTTTGAGGCTGATCATCGAAGGTGTCAAGGACTACGGCATCTTCGCGCTGGACCGCAACGGCTACATCACCACCTGGAACGCAGGAGCCGAGCGTATCAAGGGCTACACGGAACAAGAAATCATCGGCCAGCACTTTTCTGTGTTCTATCTGCAGCAGGAATGTCCGCAACACCCCGACATGGCATTGCATGAGGCCACCGTCAACGGCCGGTATACCGAGGAAGGCTGGCGCCAGCGCAAGGACGGCAGCCGTTTCTGGGCCAGCGTGGTGATCACCGCGCAATACGACAGCAATGACGAACTGCGCGGTTTTTCCAAGATCACCCGTGACATCAGTGATCGTCGCGTTGCCGAAATTGCTCTGGGTACTGCGCGTGAGGAAGCCGAACGCGCCAGCCGGGCCAAAAGTGAATTCCTGTCGCGCATGAGTCATGAACTGCGCACACCGCTGAACTCGATTCTGGGCTTTGCCCAGTTGCTGGACATGGACTCGCCCGCCAGCCAGCGCCCGCAAATCGGTCATATTCTGCGAGCGGGCCAGCATTTGCTGAAGCTGATCAATGAAGTACTCGATATCGCCAGAATCGAAGCCGGGCATGTTTCCCTGGTCCTCGAGCCCGTATCCCTGTCGAGCGTGCTTGAAGAAGCGCTGGTGCTGGTCTCGCCGATGGCTGCCGACGCCAATATCGAGTTGAAGCCCTTGCCGAATCTGCCTGACGAGATCGGCGTGGTCGCTGATCGCCAGCGCTTGATTCAGGTGTTGTTGAACCTGCTGTCCAACGCGATCAAATACAATCGGCCCGCTGGCCAGGTGCGGATTGAAATCGAGCAGACTACCGAGCAGGTGACGGTCAGCGTAGTGGACACCGGCTACGGGATTGCGCCGGAGCGTATCGGACAGTTGTTCAAGCCGTTCGAGCGGCTGGACGCCAACCCGAGCGTCGAAGGCACCGGGCTGGGACTGGCGCTGAGCAAAAGCATGCTGGAGATGATGCACGGCACGCTGTCCGTACAGAACACACCGGACGAGGGCTGCCGGTTCATACTCGCGCTGCCGCTTGTGCGGGTGCAGCCGCCCGCCGCCAAACCGCCGCGTCAAGCTGACACTGCTCTCGAGATAACGCCGGATGTCCGCTCGCCCGCCCGCCCGGCCTATCATGGCAAGCTGCTGTGCATCGAAGACAATCTGTCGAGCATGGCCTTGATTGAAACGCTGCTGCAACGCAGACCGGGTATCCAGTTGCTGTCGAGCATGCAGGGCCAGCTGGGGCTTGATCTGGCGCGCCAGCATGCGCCACAGCTGATTCTTCTCGACCTCAGCCTGCCGGACATCAAGGGGCTTGAGGTGCTGCAACGTCTGCGACGCCTGCCGGCTACTGCTCACACACCGGTGCTGATGATCACTGCCGACACCAGTGATAAAGCCCATCGCGAACTGAAACAGGCCGGAGCCACGGCCATTGTGATCAAACCCATCCAGGTGCCGGTGTTTCTTGCCCTCCTGGACCAGTATTTACCGGAGCCCACATGACCGGCGACTTTCGCATTCTGATCATTGATGACCAACGGCCCAACCTCGATCTGATGGAGCAACTGCTTGCCCGCGAGGGGCTGACCAACGTCCTGAGCAGCACCGAGCCGTTGCGCACGCTGGACCTGTTCAACAGCTTCGAGCCCGACCTGGTTGTCCTCGATCTGCACATGCCCGAATTCGATGGCTTTGCGGTGCTGGAGCAGCTCAACCGGCGCATACCGGCCAATGACTACCTGCCGATCATGGTGCTGACCGCCGACGCGACACGCGATACCCGCCTGCGCGCACTGGCGCTGGGCGCGCGGGACTTCATCAGCAAGCCGCTGGATGCCCTGGAAACCATGCTGCGCATCTGGAACCTGCTGGAAACCCGCGCACTGTATAAATCGCTGCGCGAGCTGGTGCCTGCGGAAAATATCGAACTGCTGCGCCAGCCGCGAACGCTGGCGCAGCAGTGATTATTTGATCAGCGTCACCGGCACCGATGCTTCGTGGATCACCCGCGTGGCCACGGAGCCCAGCAGCAGGCCGCCAAAGTTACCGAGCCCGCGGGTGCCCATGACAACGGCGTCGCAGCCGAGCCGCTGAACCTCAGCCTCGACCTGTTCTGCCACGTTGCCCAGATCGACGTGGGCCTGAAACGGCACACCAGCAGCAGTCAACAATGCAACCGCATCAGCCAGCACCCGCTTGCCTTCATTGGTCAAGCCGGCCTTGACGCCATCAATCATGTCGGGAGCCAGATAAAGGCTGTAATCGATGGGGCTGGCCTGCACATTCAGGATATGTACCTCGAGCGACTTGGTGAGTTCACCAGACAACTCGATGACATAGCCCAAGGCACGCATGGCGTGCTCGGAGCCGTCGAAAGGAACCAGAACTTTGTGCATGGGCGTTTTCCTTGTTGAGTTATGCGCTCAACATAACCGCAGCCCGATAACGCCGCTACTGGAATAAGCGTTTCCCTTGATTCGGCTCAACTCAGATCAATTCACGGCACATGCGATCAATGCCCCTGCAGAAACGCCGCGGCCTGATCCAGCAACAGCATCGGGTTTTCGGCCTTGTGTATGTCAACCGACAGCAACTGCCGGAAGCGTCGCGCACCAGGGAAACCCAGGCCCAGACCGAGCATATGCCGGGTGACGTGGTGCATATTGCCGCCGCTGGCAATGTGCTCCGCAATGTACGGCCGCATCGACTCCAACGCGTCGTAACGACTGATGACCGGCGCCGTGCTGCCGAACAACTGCTGATCGACATGCGCCAACAGATACGGGTTGTGATAAGCCTCACGCCCCAGCATGACGCCATCGAACGACTGCAAATGCTCACTGCACTGCTCCAGCGTCTTGATGCCGCCGTTGAGCACAATCTCCAGGTCAGGAAAGTCAGACTTCAACTGCGCGACCACGTCGTAACGCAGTGGCGGAATATCGCGGTTTTCCTTGGGAGACAGTCCTTCGAGAATTGCGATACGCGCGTGAACCGTGAAACTCTGGCAACCCGCCTCCTGAACCTTGCCGACGAAATCACACAACTCGGCGTAGCTGTCACGGCCATTGATACCGATCCGGTGCTTGACCGTAACCGGAATACCAACCGCATCGCGCATCGCCTTGACGCAATCCGCCACCAGCGCAGGATGCGCCATCAGGCACGCACCGATCATGTTGTTCTGCACCCGGTCACTCGGGCAACCGACGTTCAGATTGACCTCGTCATACCCCGCCTCTTCCGCCAGACGCGAACACGCAGCCAGATCCGCCGCCGTACTGCCACCCAACTGCAATGCCAACGGATGCTCGCTTTCATCATGCCGCAGGAACCGCTCACGGTCGCCATGCAGCAAGGCGCCGGTGGTGACCATCTCGGTGTAGAGCATGGCATGCTTTGAGAGCTTGCGCATGAAGTAGCGGCAGTGGTGGTCGGTCCAGTCCATCATCGGAGCGACGGAGAAGCGGCGCGTGAACGAGCGCCTTTTATCGGGGCTTGCGGATGACATTAGCGTCGGTAGCTCGGAGAGAAGTATGGAGGCATTCTATCATCGGGCGTCGTTGTGCAGCCACGTTAGCCAATTGATGCCGCTGGATGGCTGTAAATTGGGAAGGTTTTGATGGATAAGTTTGAGGTCTTTCGGAATTGATCAAGCGGGCATCTCTGTCGCCCGCAAGATGCTTGAAAGCAGGTCCTCACCTCAGAAGCAAGACCGGGACACTATGTGTGTCGGTGTCGGATATACACCTCTGGCTGACAACCGCCCCCACCTCACCCCGCACTCAACGGAATGAACACCGCAAACGTAGTCCCATGATCCGCTTTCGACGTCACCTCGATACGCCCGCCGTGCGCGTCGACAATCCTGTCGACGATGAACAGACCCAGCCCCAGGCTTGAATAAGGTCCGTTGTCGGTCATCTTTTCGGGTGAGTAGCGGTCCATCGGGTTAAAGATGAACGGCAGCACATCTGCGGGAATCGGGCTGCCGGTGTTGTGGACGATAAAGCGCAGCTCGCCCTCCGAAACGGCCAGCGTCACTTCGACAGGATCGCAGCTATTGCCGTGCTGTATGGCGTTGCCGATGAGGTTCGAGAAGACCTGCTCCAGTCGATCGCCATCGAAGCGGCCGATGACCGGGTCCTCCGACGTCAAGCGAATGTCTGCTTCCGGGTTGACGGTACTCGATTCGTCAACGATGCGAACGCAGATCGGTTGCATGTCTATTTTGGTCTTTTTCAACGGGATGCCGGGACCGATCTGTGAGCGCGTGAAGTCGAGCAGATCGCCGACGATCTGGTTGGCCCGCTTCACGCTGGAGTAGATCCTCGATGCAACCTTGGTTGGCCGCGCGCCCAGATCATGGGTGCGCAGCAATACGTCGGCCCCCAGCAGTATGGCGCTTAGCGGGGTACGCAAATCGTGCCCGAGGATGCCAAGGAATACATTGCGTGATGCCTGAATCGCGCTGGTATAGCTGGAAATAGACTCGGCCAGGGCCTGATCTATCGCCTCGTTGAAACGAATCATGTCTTCGATCTGCTGTTGAGTGTCCAGCGCTTCTCGCGACATCCACTGTTTGATCACGCTCGCCCGTAATGCCCGAAACTCCGAAACCACCTGATCGATGGTGAAGCCCGACATCAGTCGAGTGATCGCGTGGCTTTTGGCTGCGGTTTGTTCATGTGACACGCCGTGGCCCTGCGATTTGTCGACCTGCTGTTGCAACGACTGATCCGTTTCCAGATCAGTGGCGATCGCCCGCAGCATTTGCTCGACATGGTCCCTGAGCTCTGTGGTATCCAGAGGCTCACCGGCCGGAGACAGGGTGCGTGCGAAATCGGTCCACTCGCGCACGATAGGTTCGATGTTTTCGAGGATGAAGCCTGATAAACGCATAGCCATTCAAACCTGAACATGAACTCCGCAGATTGCAGGTTCGTAGAGTGAGCCGGGCACCCGTCCCGACCCTGCGGACAGATAAAATCTGGAGTGAAGTTCACACAGTCAGCGGACTAATGGAATACCGAATCTAATCGGAAAGTGCCTGTAAACGAGCCTGAACTGCGTCGTCGAAAATAATGTAAAGCGCTTCGGCATCCGCTGGACGCAGCTTTCTGCTTGTCTCCAGGCCATGAATGTATTCGATCTGCAACGCCCCCTCGGCTTCCACGTCGGCGCGGGTGCTGGTTGCGTCGAGCGCTCTTACCAGATCACTGATCGCTCCCTGTACAGGCTTGGGGAGTCGTAACTGATCAAGTCGTTCTTGCATGCGCTCGGTATTCCGGTAAAAGCCAAAGAGTGGGCAGCAAATCACGCAGCGCCTTGCAATGCAAGGACATGCGTCTGTTCATCGATGAGCTCATGATGCAGCGCGGCCCTCCAGCAGGTTTTTCAGGCTGTAGGTGACCACGCCCAGAATGATCAGGTCATCGTTGTCGGTGACACGCAGTGGTGGGTAATCCGGATTTTGCGATTCCAGAATCACCACATCGCCGCGCATGTGCAGACGCCGGCAGATCTGCCGTGCATTGAGCGAGGCAACGACGATGTCACCGTGCTCAGCGTACTGGCTGCGGTCGACCACCAGCATGTCCCCGCTGCACATGCCGCCCCCTTGCATGCCTTGGTCTTCGATCCTGGCCAGGTAGGCGTGCGGCTCACGGACCTCGCAAAGCTCGGCGATGGAAACATGCTTCTCGACCACTGGCGATCTGGAGCCAACGGACGACAGCGATATGAACGGAAGCTTGATGCCACCTGCCGACAACGGGCCAAGGAATGTAACACTCATGAGGCGAGCCTTTTCTGATTAACTGTATACATATACAGTTAATCGTTTATCGGTGATCAGGTCAATCGCAATGCCCCACGCATCGACAGATGGCGTGGCCCGCAGACCACGCCTGTCAACGCTCCCCTCACGAGTCGTCAGGGCGCAGCATCACCCTTCGACAACTGCGTAATCAGCGCCACGGTCAGGTAAAGCCTGGGCGCGATGCTCGACAACTCAATGTATTCATCGTCGGCATGCAGACCGGCGCCGACCACGCCCATGGTTTCGAGCACCGCAGGTTTTGCACTCCCCGGTACGTAGGCATAGCCCGCGTCGGTACCGAAACGCATGGCAATCGGCTCCAGAGTGCGGCCTGTTTTCTGGTAAAGCGCCTGCGCGGTTTTCGCCAGCTGTTCGGAGCCAGGGTTTCTGGCCAGCGGCGGTCGGCCTTTTTCCATTCGCAAGGTCACTTCGGTGCCATCGACCAGTGTCTTCTTCACGATTTTTTGGCCATCAGCCAGTACGCGATCGCTCTCGCTGAGGTCGGAATAGCGCATGTCCGCCTCGGCTGATGCGCTGGATGGAATGATGTTGCGCTTCTCCCCGCCCTTGATCAGTGTCCAGTTGACGGTCGTGCCTTTGCCTGGGTCGCCGAGGTCCTTAAGCTGCAGCAACTGATGCGCCAGCTCGATGGCGGCATTGCGCCCGGCCTCGGGAGCGGAGCCCGCATGTGATGATTTGCCTTTGACATCGAGGAGCAGGCCATTGATGCCGTTGGTGGCGACGGTGACGGCATCCTTGTCAGGCGGCTCGTACGAAAACACGTAGTCATGCTGGCGAGCGAGTTCGGCGATGACTTTTTTCGAACCGCTGGAGCCGGTCTCCTCGTCCGGGTTAAAGAGCACAGTGAGCGTACCGAACGCCTTGAAGTGCTCATTCTGCAACAACTGCAGTGCGTGCAGAATCATCGCCACGCCGCCCTTGGCATCTGCCACCCCTGGCCCATAGGCCCGCTCGCTGTCGAGCCTGAAGGGAC
Source organism: Pseudomonas sp. MWU16-30316 (assembly GCF_020515645.1). Taxonomy (NCBI): domain Bacteria; kingdom Pseudomonadati; phylum Pseudomonadota; class Gammaproteobacteria; order Pseudomonadales; family Pseudomonadaceae; genus Pseudomonas; species Pseudomonas sp. MWU16-30316. Next base: position 51,072 of record NZ_JAIZAZ010000006.1, read on the forward strand.
GCTTGGCGGCAGTGCCCGGCCCGAACACCGTGTCGTAGTGGACCATCAACAGAAAAGAACGCGTGCCGTTGCCTTTGAACGTGCCGACGATATTGTCCCCCGCCGAAGGATCTGCCGGCGTGGTGGAGACTTCAGCGCCCAGCGCCTTGAGACGTTCGACCAGCATCGCGCTGACGGTCTTCAGCCCGGGGGCCTGGCCGGTGCCTGTGTCGATATCGACCAGTTGCCGGACAGTGTCGAGGTAGGCCGGTTGTTCGGCCTGGGCTTTTTTCAGCAACTGATCGGGTGACAGCTCGGCGGCATTGGCAGCCATGGAAAACAGACCCATGGAAACCAGGGAAAGTCCGATGGCGGCAGTGAGGGGGAAGCGTCGTGAATGCATGCTGGTTCCTTCAGATCATCGCGAGTTGAACAGCATCTTTACCCCAATGCGCCGCTCGACGCCACAGCCCGGTCTGATTGCGAACCCGGCTCACCCCGGCGCCGCGGCCTTCTGTCAAAGGCACGGTAAGCTGATGTCCGCGCCCATTGCGCAACGTGCAGGCCGCTCTTCAAGAGGTTAAATTCACATCAAGGGAACAAGCGGTCTGTGCGAGGCTCAAAAACACTCTAGACAAAGGTATTCACGACAACGCCGTCCCTCAGGGCCTATCATCGGCAGCAGTAAACGCTGCGGCCTTGAGTGGTCGGCAGCGCTCGGGTAATGTCATCCAACCGCACAGGACAGAGCACGCTCATGACTTCCAAGCTGGATCAACTCAAGAAATTCACCACCGTTGTTGCCGATACCGGCGACTTCGGCGCCATCAAGAGCCTCAAGCCTCAAGATGCAACCACCAACCCTTCTCTGCTGCTCAAGGCCGCTTCGAGCGAAAGCAACAAAGCGATGCTCGAGGAGGCATTCGCCCTTGGCAAGGGCGACATAGGCCTGGCCTGCGATCATTTCGCAGTGGCCATCGGTCAGGAGATTCTCAAGGTCGTACCCGGCCGCGTGTCCACTGAAGTGGACGCCCGACTGTCCTTTGACACCAACGCCCTGATCGAACGCAGTGAACGCCTGATCGGGCTTTATAACGCTGCCGGTGTCGAAAATGATCGCGTGCTGGTGAAGCTTGCCTCCACTTGGGAAGGCATCCGCGCCGCCGAATACCTTGAGAAGAAAGGTATCCAGACCAACCTGACGTTGCTGTTTTCCTTCGCCCAGGCTGTCGCTTGCGCCGAGGCTGGCGTCTTCCTGATTTCGCCGTTCGTGGGCCGCATCTACGACTGGTACAAGAAGTCGACAGGCACCGATTACACTGGTGCAGAAGACCCGGGCGTGCAGTCGGTAACGCGCATCTACAATTATTACAAGGCCAACGACTTCAAGACTGTCGTGATGGGTGCCAGCTTCCGCAACTTGAATCAGATCGAACAGTTGGCCGGTTGTGATCGTCTGACCATCAGCACCGAGCTGCTCAAACAATTGGCCGAAGACACCGGCACACTGGAGCGCAAGCTTGCTCCGGGCAATAATGCAGGCGAGCCACGTCAGAGCCTGACCGAGAGCCAGTTCCGCTGGAATTCCAACGAAGATGCCATGGCCACCGAGAAACTGGCTGAAGGCATTCGTCAGTTCGCTCGCGATCAGGAAAAACTGGAAGCGCTGCTTCCTGCCAAGAAAGCCTGATACGAAAAAAAGGGCGGCATCCTCGCGGATGCCGCCCTTTTTGCTGCCTGCGATTCAGCGCAGCGGCCTAGCGCTGACCTTCCAGTGCATTGACCAGATCATGGAACGCTTCACGATTGGAATCGTTGAGGCCCATCAGGATCTTGTGCGCTTCGAGCACCTTGGCCTTCACCACTTCTTCGCACTGGTCCTGTGAAGGCAGATCAGTCAGGCACTCAGGCCGCGGCAGAGGCCGGTCAACGATGTTGAAGACCTGATCAAAGCCCATAGACTGCAACAGGCGCGTGATGTCCTCGTGAGTGGTCACGAGCGTCGGTAACAGGCCCACCTTCTGGCGTGACAGAATCGAGAGTTTGGCCAGCAGGCCAAGCGTGGTGCTGTCAATGCTGCGCGTTTCAGTCAGGTCAATGACCACCGCCGAGAAATTCAGCGCAGTGAAGATGCGCTCGATAGTCGCATCCAGGGCCGAACACAGCGTCAACCGTACTTCACCCACGAACTTGAGAACGAAGGTGCCTTCCTGCTCGGCGAACTGGATTCTACCGGTACTCATTCAAGATTCCTGCTTAACACTAACAAGGCGATATCATCCGGCATCTCCCCTAGCGTTGCCAATTCAAAAACCCGCTGCAAGCCATCCAGGCTGCCGCCAGCCGTCTTGACCAATTCGGGAAGGACGGCTTCTTTCTCTTTGAGTGTATCACCGGGTAACAAGTCCAGTATGCCATCAGACAACATGGTCAGACTGAAGGACTCGGGCAGATCGATTTCATGATCCTGATAGGTGGCCTCATTGAACAACCCGACCGGCAGTCCACGACCTTCCAGATAATGCGCCTGCCCTTCGGAATACAACACAGGCAGTGGCAGATGTCCGCCCACTGCGTACGTCAGTTTACCTGACTCTTCATCGATGACACCGCCGACCATCGTAACGTGCTTGCCCAGCTTGCAACTGATAAGGCCGCGATTGATATGCCCCAGCACATCCGATGGCTTGAACTCCGGAAGCGTTCCGCCACGCTTGGACTCGAACAGCAGCCGCGTGGTCATGAACTTCAGCAGTACGGTAATGAATGCCGATGACGCCCCATGACCTGAAACATCGGCCAGGTAAAAAGCGACACGCCGCTCGTCGACCCTGAAATAATCGACAAAATCGCCGGACAGGTACAACGACGGAATGATCTGGTGGGCAAACTTGAATGCGTCAATCGACCACGGAGTGATTGGCAGCATGTTCATCTGCACTTGCCGACCCGCGTCCTGGTCTTCCTGCAACAGGTGCAGGCTGGCTTCGAGTTCGCGATTGGCCTTTTCCAGCTTTTCGCGGTAGACCTGGTTTTCAGTGAGCAGGCGCGCCCGATCCAGCGCACGGCGCACCGAATGCTCGAGCACAGCAAGATCTTCGAGAGGCTTGATCAGGTAGTCGGCAGCGCCAAGGCGCAAGGCCTCGACTGCATCGCTCATCACGCCCGCACCGGAAACGACGATGACAGGCGTCTGCGGAGCGATGGCGGTGACCTGACGGATCAGCTCAAGCCCGCCCATCTGTGGCATGCGAAGATCGCAGACCACCAGATCGGGGTTCTCCTGCTCGAATATCTGAATTCCCTGCAAGCCATTACTCGCTTGCAGAACGCTGAAGCCACTGTCTTCAAGGTAGGCGGCAAGGCTTGCGCGCACTACGTCGTCGTCATCGATAATCAGCAGCTTGGCACTGGTTTTTGGCATGGGGGCAAACGGCGCCAGATCAGGTTGGCGTAGGCGGCCCGGGATTACCGGAAACCGCTTACTGGATTCGCTTCTAGCCTCTCCGCAATAACACGCAGTAACTTGATAAGTCTGTCGTGTTTCAGAGGTGCCCTTCAAGGCGCAGACGGTACTCCCATCCGACGGGTGTTTCAAGCATGCTCCTACCCTCACTTTGCGCTCTTTACATCGCAAATCACCCAGAGTTATAAGAACTCACAAATCAGCAACTAAAACGAAGGACTGTACATGAGTCGAAATGATCGCGACTACGAGGAAAAGCGGGATTACATCCGCATGCGCGTCGATGCAGACGTCAACCTGATCCACGCCGGCCAGGTCATCCCTGCCGTATGCATTGATCTTTCAAGCTCCGGCATGCAGGTTCAGGCGCCACGCTTGTTCCAGGTCGGAGACAAACTCAGCGTACGCATTGACTCTGACCATCCTGCGCTCAAGGGGCTTGAAGCCGAAACCGAGGTGGTCTGGGTGAATGATGAAGAAGGTGGCGTACAGAAACTGGGGCTTTCAATCGTCTCGATGAAGTGAAAACAGGCGGAACAGGTTCACATTTTTACAAAATAATAAAGGCGACCCAGGGTCGCCTTTATTGATTCATGCAGAGGCAAAGCAGCGATTAAAAATCGTCTTCGACCTTGCCATCCTTGACCTTGAACTCGCGGTTCTGCAAATAGGCATTGCGAATGAAGGTGTAGCGATCGCCACTGACCATGCGCTCGGCAGACAGCAGGCTGGCCCGCGTATCGACCAGGTTGACGCCCAGCGCCGTGTTACGGGTCGGGACGTGATCGATGTAGCGGTAAGGCGAGGTGTAGGTGTCCGGGTACTTGGCGAACGCATCACGTACGGTGCTTGGCCCCAGAAACGGAATGACCACGAACGGGCCGCTCGGCACGCCCCAGTAGCCCAGCGTCTGACCGAAGTCTTCATCGTTGCGCTGCAGGCCCATGCGGGTACCCACGTCGATGAAGCCCAGCAGACCGAAAGTAGTGTTGACGATCAGGCGCGCCGTGTCGACGCCCGCCGCTTCAGGCTTGGCCTGCAGCACGTTGTTCGCCAAGTTGCCGACATCACCGATGTTGCTGAAGAAGTTATGGATACCGTCTTCGACGAATTGCGGCGCGATGTACTGATACCCCTTGGCCAGCGGCTTGAGCGTGTAGGCATCAAGGGTATCGTTGAAGGTGAAAATGGAACGGTTGATACCTTCCCAGGGATCGTCCTCGGCGGCCTGAACGGCTACCGGAACCAGCGCGATGCCTGCACACAGGGACAATTGCACCAAACGTTTGATAAAGCCTGCACCGGTCACGGGCATAGCTGACACTCCTGATCGAGATATCGAAATAATGACGCGGGTGCTACGCCCCACACGCTAGGACAGGGAGTATAAAGCCTTCTGTCGAGAATAAGGCAGGTCTGTCAGCAAAGGGTTCCGCATAAACCCCGTCATCGCACATTCATCGAAGTGTCACAAAAGATCGGTAGCGTTTCTCGATATTTCAGAGAGATCCTCATGCTCGCCCCGGTCATCACGCCTTTGCCAACCTTCCCTGCCCTGCTGTTCGGCCTGAGCGGCTGCCTGGTGGACTTCGGTGCGCAGGCCGCGAACTCGCGCGCCCCTGGCCATGAGCACACACAGTTCACACCGGGCGCAGAGGCTATTCTGCAGACCCTGCGCGAGCAGAGCATGCCTTGCGCCTGGCTCGAGGAACTGCCTGAAAGCGTGAGCAGCGCACTGGCTGTGCCGGTGAATGACTGGATGATTCCCGCGCCCCGCCCCACTGCAGGCTGGCCCGCCCCGGATGCCTGCTGGATGGCATTGATGGCCCTGAAAGTCAGCCACCTGGATGGTTGCGTCCTGATCAGCGGCGACCCGCGCCTGTTGCAGTCCGGACTGAACGCCGGACTGTGGACCATTGGCCTGGCATCCTGCGGACCACTGTGCGGGCTCTCGCCTTCACAATGGCAGGCACTCGGCGATGCAGAACGCGAACAGCGACGCGCACAGGCCACGCTCAAACTCTATTCGCTGGGCGTGCATTCGGTGATCGACCACCTGGGTGAACTGGAATCCTGCCTGGCCGACATTGCCCTGCGACGCAGCAAGGGCGAAAAACCCTGATACATATGCAGCAAGGCGTTGACTGGATTAGTCTTGAGTGAACATGGACCTTTAACGCTCCGGCGAAGTCCATGAGACAGACTTATCAATCAAGGAGCACGTCATGCCCGCCCGCGAACTGCAAGAACAACTCAATACCCTGCGCGAGCAACTGGAGCATAACCCGCCGATGTCAGAGTCCGAGCGGGAAAACCTGCACGAACTCATGCAACAAATTGAAACTAAAATTCAGCTGGAACAGGCCACCCACGAGCAGGACAGCAGCCTGGCTGATGGCGTGAATCTGGCCGTCGAGCGTTTCGAGCTGGAGCATCCGACCATCGCCGGCACCTTGCGCAACATCGTGCAAACGCTGGGCAATATCGGGGTCTGATTGGGGGATGCCGTTCTAATGGCTCTGCGTCCGACCGCTGATGCGCGGTGCGACGCAGAGTTGTGACGCAGAGCGTCACCCAATGCATGCCCACACACCTATCGTTCCTCACGCTCCGCGTGGGAATGCCGTTCCGGACGCTCTGCGTCCACGCCCTTGGCGGCAGACGCTACTACTGCCGCGCCAGCCTGCGATTGCTCACGTCCAGCGTTTCTGTGCTGCGATACGGGTTGATATCCAGACCCCCGCGACGCACGTAGCGTGCGTAAACCGTCAGTTTTTCCGGTTTGAGCAAACGCTGCAGGTCGAGGAAGATTCTTTCCACACACTGCTCGTGAAAGTCCGAATGCTGGCGGAAGCTGACGATATACGCCAGCAGGCTGGCATGATCCAGCGCAGCGCCGCGATATTCGACGACTACGCTGCCCCAGTCAGGCTGGCTGGTGACCGGGCAGTTGGACTTGAGCAGGTGACTGTGCACGCTCTCTTCCACCACCCGCGAGTCATCACAATGCAGCAACTCGGGCTGCGGCCGGTCATAGCTGCTGACCGAGATGTCCAGGTCGTCGATACATACGCCCGGCAAAGCCGCGACACCTTCTTCTTCGATCGCCGCCAGACTGCGAATACGCACCCCGACCGGCTTGCCCGCCGCGGCCGACAGATCCTGCTCAAGGGTGGTCTGCAGCTGTTCGACGCTCGCGAAAGCTGTCTGATTCAGCGAATTGAGGTACAGCTTGAACGACTTCGATTCGATGATGTTCGGCGATTCGGCCGGAATACTGAATTCGCCAATGGCCACCACCGGCTTGCCGGAAGGCAGCAGCCATGACAGCTCGTAGCAGTTCCAGAAATCGACACCCTGATAAGGCAGCGTCTGCGCGGTGAGCCCAAGCTCGGCCCATTTTGCGGCACGAGGAATCGGGAACAACAGAGACGGCGTGTAGGTGGCGATGTACTCACTGGACTTGCCCAGCGGCGAGTGTTCGGCTGCGGGATGCATGGCGATACCTGGATCATGAATTAACGCGGCGAGTTTATAGCGTTTGCGCGGGGCTTTCAGCGAAATCAGCCTTGCCCCGCCACCCGCGCAGGCCGCCATGCGGCCTCGACGAAGGTGGCTAAGGCCCTGTCACTCGTAACGCAGTGCGTGCGCTGGCTGGATCTGCGCGGCGCGCCATGCGGGGTAGATGGTCGCCAGAAAGCTCAGGATAAACCCGGCACTGCAGATCAGCAGCACGTCACCGGCCTGCAGTTCGGACGGCAGGTTGCTGATGAAATACACATCGGAACTGAAGATGTGCTGGCCGCTGACCCGCTCGATCCAGCCCACCAGGCTGCTGACGTTCAGCGCTGCAATAATCCCCAGGATGCCGCCGATCAATGTACCGACAATGCCGATGACGGTGCCCTGGACCACGAAAATCGCCATGATCTGCCGCGGCGTGGCGCCAATGGTGCGCAGGATGGCGATATCTGCGCCCTTGTCGTTGACCACCATGATTAGCGTGGCAATGATGTTGAACGCCGCCACGGCGACGATCATCAGCAGCAACAGACCGATCATGGTCTTTTCCATCTTCATGGCGCTGAACAGGCTGCCCTGTGTGTGGGTCCAGTCATCAGCGCGATAGCCCTCACCCAGGCTGGCAGCAATGGCGGTGGACACCTGAGGCGCCTTGTACAGATCCTTGAGCGCCAGTCGCACACCCTGAACCTGATTGGGCTGCCAGCGCTGCATCTGCGCCGCATCGGCGATATTGATCAGGCCCATCGAACCGTCCAGCTCGGCACCGACCTTGAAGATACCCACAACAGTCAGGCGTTGCAGGCGCGGCGTGATGCCGCCAGGGGCGCTACTCACTTCCGGCACGATCAGGGTCAGCTTGTCGCCGATGGTCAAACGAAAGCGGCGTGCGGTGATATCACCGAGCACCACGCCGAATTCGCCCGGCTTGAGGTCTTCGAGGCTTCCGCGGGTGATGTGCTGCGTGACGATCGACACTTCATGTTCCAGCGCCGGGTCGACACCGCTGATCTGGATCGGCTGCATCGAGCCCTTGTAGGACAGCATGCCTTCCATGTCGGTGAACGGCACGGCAGCAGTGACTTCAGGGTTTTTCAGCGCAGCGTCGGCCAGCGGTTTCCAGTCATCGACCGGCGTGGTACCGGCAATGACCGCGTGCGGCACCATGCCGAGAATCCGCGAGCTCATTTCCCGCTGGAAACCGTTCATGACCGACAGCACCACGATCATCGCCAGGACACCGAGTGCCAGACCGATCATCGAGGTCATCGAAATGAACGAGATGAAGCTTTTGCGGCGTTTGGCGCGGGTATAGCGCATGCCGATGAAGATGGGTAACGGTCTGAACATTCGCGAAGCACCGTGGAAAAATACACCGTATAAAAACTGGAGCCCGACGCGATGAATGGCGCCGGGCCGGGTCGATCAGGCCTCGACGAGGCGGCCGTCTTCCAGACGCAGGACACGGTCCATTTGCCGGGCCAGGTTCATGTCATGGGTCACGATCAGAAACGCCGTGCGCGACGACGTGCTCAATTCACGCATCAGGTCCTGAATGCCCTGCGCCGTGTGGTGATCGAGGTTGCCGGTAGGCTCGTCGAGCATCACCAGACCCGGCTGATTGATCAAGGCACGGGCAATTGCCACACGCTGACGCTCGCCACCGGACAGCTCCGAAGGCTTGTGCGCCAGACGATGCCCGAGACCGACACGCTCCAACAGTGCGGTGGAACGCTTGCGGGCTTCAGGGATGGGCGTACGGCCGATCAGCAATGGCATGCAGACGTTTTCAAGCGCGGTGAATTCCGGCAGCAAATGGTGGAACTGGTAGACGAAACCCAGCGCCCGGTTACGCAGCAGGCCTCGGGCCTTTTCGCCCAGCGCCGACAACTCTTCGCCCGCGAGCCACACACTGCCTTCGGACGGCGTATCCAGCCCACCCAGCAGGTTGAGCAAGGTACTTTTGCCCGACCCCGAACTGCCGACGATCGCGACACGCTCGCCGGGGTGCAACTCCAGCTGCAGACCGGACAACACCACCACGGATTCCGGGCCTTCCTCGTAGGATTTACCCAGGTTGCGGCAACTCAATACTGCTTTATCAGACATGCCCGACTCACTCATAACGTAACGCCTCCGCCGGCTGGGTGCGCGCAGCACGCCAGGCGGGATACAGGGTGGCGAGGAAACTCAGGACCAACGCTGCACCGCAGACCTGGAACACGTCCTGGGCCATCAGTTGCGAAGGCAGGTAATCGATGAAGTAGACGTCGGCGTTGAGAAACTTGTGGCCGATCAGCCCTTCGAGTGCAGCAATGGCTGCGCTGACATTGAGCGCCGCCAGAATACCCAGTGCCGCGCCGATCAGCGTACCGACCACGCCGATCACCGTGCCCTGGACCATGAATATCGCCATGATCTGTCGCGGCGTAGCGCCCAGGGTACGCAGAATGGCGATGTCGCCCTTCTTGTCATTGACCACCATCACCAGCGTGGAAATGATATTGAAGGCCGCCACCGCCACGATCAGCAGCAGCAACAGACCGATCATGGCCTTTTCCATGCGGATGGCCTGATACAGGTTGCCGTGGGTGCGCGTCCAGTCACGCGAGTAGAAATTGTTTTCGCCCAGCTTCTGCGCGATTTCCCACGAGGTACGTGGCGCGGCGAACAGGTCGTCGAACTTGAGACGCAGGCCCTGCACCTGATTGGGCTTCCAGCGGTGCAGACGGCCCAGGTCATCGAGGTTGGTCAGCCCGAGGAAACCGTCGATTTCGCCAGCGCCGACGTGAAAGATGCCGGTCACCTCGAAACGCTTCATACGCGGGAACATCCCGGCCGGCGTCACCGTTACCTCAGGTGCAACGAAGGTCAGTTTGTCACCGATGCCGACGCCCAGCTTGGCCGCGGCCTTGTCGCCGATCATGATGCCGAAGCTGCCGGGCGAAAGACTGTCGAGCTGGCCCTGCTTGATGAAGTGGTCAATGATCGAGACCTTGCGCTCTTCAAGCGGGTCGATACCGTTGAGCAGCACTTTCTGGACCTTGCCGTCGTGAGTCAGCAAACCCTGCATCTGGGTGAACGGCGCCACGGCCAGCACCTGCGGGTTTTCCTGAACCTTCGCGGCCAGACCGCGCCAGTCGGTGATCGGGTCAGCGGATTCGATGGTCGCGTGCGGCACCATGCCGAGCACACGTGTACGCATTTCGTGATCGAAACCATTCATCACCGATAACACGACTATCATGACCACAACGCCCAGGGCGAGGCCGATCATGGATGTCAGGGAGATGAAGGAAACAAAATGATTGCGTCGCTTCGCACGGGTGTAGCGCGTGCCGATAAATACAAAAAGAGGTCTGAACATGTAGGAATTTGTTCGCAGGAATGAGGACGTCCGTGTGGCGGGCCTTGACGTGCAGCTTTACACTCGAAACTCTCTGACCACCGCCGCTAGCTTGGGTTCGCCATGTCGACATTAGATGAAGCAGGACGCCGCGAATACTACCGTATCGACGACAGCGTCGCACTGGAAATTAACCCCCTGTCTGCCGCCGATCAGGCAAGCCAGGATGCCATGCAGGACACCTCGACGCTGTTCGACCTGCTCAGCGAGCTGCACGTCAGCGAGTTCGAGTCGCAGCATCTGATGCGCCAGCTCGACGAGCGCGACCGGGTGCTGAACAGTTTTCTCAAGTCGCTGAGCAAGCGCATCGACCTGCTGGGCGAAGTGGTTGCCCACACCGCACTGGGCAAACTGGGCGCTCCCCAGCCGGTCAAACTGTCCGAAGGCGGGATCCAGTTCAATTCGCAACAGGCTTTTGCCGTCGGCGAACAGCTGTCGATCAAGATGGTGCTCATGCCACAGGCCGCGGGTCTGATGCTGCGCGCGAGGGTTTCGCAGTGCGACACGCTGGCAGACGGCAACTTCGATGTCAGCACCGATTTTGTCAATCTTCCGGACGCCCAGCGCCAGTTACTCGCCCGCCATGTGTTGCAGCGTCAGGCTCAGCAGCGACGTCAGGCACTGGAACAGGGCCAGCCCTCCGGAAATTGAACGCCCTGCCCCTTTTTCACTATCAGCAGTAGCCAGGAGTAAACGTGACCCTTATCTACGGCCACCGCGGCGCCAAGGGCGAAGCACCGGAAAACACCCTGACCAGCTTTCAGGAATGCCTCAAGCACGGCGTGCGCCGCTGTGAACTGGACCTGCACCTTTCAAAGGACGGGGAGTTGATGGTCATTCACGACCCTACCCTCAAGCGCACCACCGACCGGCGCGGCAAGGTCAATGAACACCTGGCAGCCGATCTGGTGACGTATGACGCACGCAAGGGAGGCCCTGGCTGGGTCTCACCGTGCCCGATTCCACGCCTGGAAGAACTCTTCGAACAATGCGATTTCGAGCACTGGCAGCTGGAGGTCAAAAGCGCTTCACGCACTCGCGCCGCCAACACCGTGCTGGCGATTCGTGAAATGGCTCAGCGCCATGGCTTGCTGGACAAGGTGACGATCACCTCCAGCTCTCGCGAAGTACTGCGCGCCGCGATGGACCTGACGCCGGACATATCGCGCGGGCTGGTAGCCGAGTACGCCTGGCTTGACCCACTGAAGGTCGCCCAGAGTTACGGCTGTGAAATTCTGGCATTGAACTGGACACTGTGTACCCCGGAGCGTCTGCAGAAAGCACAGCGTCAGGGCCTGCATGTGTCGGTATGGACAGTCAACGAGCCTGCCTTGATGCGCAGGCTCGCTGATTTCGGCGTCGACAGCCTGATTACAGACTTTCCCGGTTTGGCCACTGCCACGCTCGGGAATCGCTGAAATCGGTCTCCCCGGCCGGCTCAGGCCACCGGCCGGAGTCGCTTAAAAAAGCCGGTTAAGGCCGTCGTATGCAGCTACCCGATAGGCTTCGGCCATGGTCGGGTAGTTGAAGGTGGTGTTGACGAAGTACTTCATGGTGTTCGCTTCACCCGGCTGGCTCATGATTGCCTGACCGATGTGCACGATCTCGGACGCCTGGTCACCGAAGCAATGCACGCCCAGCACTTCGAGCGTCTCGCGGTGGAACAGGATCTTCAGCATCCCGACCCGCTCCCCGGAAATCTGCGCACGCGCCATGCCCTTGAAGAACGCCTTGCCCACTTCGTAAGGCACCTTGGCCTGCGTCAGTTCGTGTTCGTTCTTGCCGATCGAGCTGATCTCGGGGATGGTGTAGATCCCGGTCGGCACATCGTTGACATAACGCCAGCTGCCATTGTCGACCATACTGCCCGCTGCCGAACGACCCTGGTCGTAAGCCGCACTGGCCAGGCTTGGCCAGCCAATCACATCGCCGGCGCCGTAGACGTTGGAAACGCTGGTGCGGTAGGTCTCGTCCACTTCGATCTGACCACGGCCGTTGGCCTTCAGACCGATGTTCTCAAGACCCAGCTTGTCGGTGTTGCCGGTACGGCCGTTGCACCACAGCAAGGCATCGGCCTTGATCTTCTTGCCGGACTTGAGGTGCAGGATAACGCCGTTATCCAGACCTTCGACCTTCTCGTATTCTTCGTTGTGGCGAACCATCACGTTGTTGTTACTGAAGTGATAGCTCAGCGCCTGGGAAATTTCCGAATCCAGGAAGCTCAGCAACTGGTCACGGTTATCGACCAGCTCGACCAGCACGCCAAGGCCACTGAAGATCGAGGCGTATTCACAGCCGATCACACCGGCGCCATAAATGATCAGCTTGCGCGGGGTATGGCCCAGGCTGAGGATGGTGTCGCTGTCGTAGATGCGTTTGTGACTGAAATCGATATCGGCCGGCCGATAAGGGCGCGAACCGGTGGCGATGATGATCTGGTTGGCCACCAGCTTTTCCACCACACCGTTGGTGCAAACCACGTTGATGCTGGTCTCGTCGGCAAAACTGCCGGTGCCGAAGAACACGTCGACGCGGTTACGGGCGTAGTAACTGGTGCGCGAGGCCACTTGCTTGGAGATGACCATTTCGGCGTTTTTCAACACATCCGGAAACGAAAACCAGCGCGGCTCGCCGATGGCACGGAACATGGGATTGGTGTTGAACTGAATGATCTGCTTGACCGAGTGACGCAGGGCCTTGGACGGAATGGTACCCAAATGGGTGCAGTTACCGCCCACCTGCCGACGGCTGTCGACCATGGCGACCTTGCGCCCCGCCTTGGCGGCGTTCATTGCCGCGCCTTCTCCGGCAGGGCCGGAACCCAGTACCACTACGTCGTAGTTGTAGACAGCCATGCGTACTCCTTTAAACAGACCGAGGCGCCACTCTGGCATCTCTGGCTAAATCACGCGGCGCAGTCTAGCGCTACACCGAGGCGGCGAACATTAACCCTTGGTCGCGTCGAAGGCCAATTTTTGTCTGCACGAGGCGCCAGTGACCGGCTGATCCGGCATGTTGAATTAGCGCGACTGCTCCACGACCAGACGATCAAACGACGCGTTGCTGCGGATGATAAAGCGCTTATCGGCACGAATCACAAAAAAAGCAGGGATTTTATGTTCTTGCGCATAATTCCAGCCCTGTTGCGGGCCGAGAATCAACAGCAGGGAGGACAGACCGTCGGCCATCAGCGCCGAGGGATGAATGACGGTCACCGACGCCAGGCCGTGGCTGGTCGGCTTACCGGTCAAGGCATCGAGCGTATCGGAAATGCGCCACCCGTCATGGTCGATATAACGACGATAGTCGCCCGACGTAGATACGGCGTAGCCCTTCAGCGGAAATACCTTTTGCGTGACATTGCCATCATCGAGCGGCGCATCGAGCGTCACTCGCCAGGGCGAGCCGTCAGGCTTGAGCCCGCTGACTTTCAGTTCACCCGTAGCCTGCACCAGATAATCGTGCAAGCCGAGCGCGTCCATCCGCTCGCTGATGCGATCTACCGCATAGCCGGCGGCGATGCTGTTGAGGTCCACTTGCACGGCAGCACTCTTGCACAACCGGTCGCCGACGATGCGCAGGTTGCGATAGCCGACCAGCGCCTGAGTCCGGGCCAGTTGCCGCACCAGCGGCATCTGCTCGAACAGCATATGAGGCCCCAATCCCCACAGCTCCATCAGCGGCTTGATCGTCAGATCGAAGGCACCGTCGCTCTCCTGCGATAGCTGTTCGCCCACACCGATCATCTTCAAGACCGGTTCCGGCATCGCCTGGCAGCTATTGGCAGGCAATGCATTAAAGCGTTCGATATCAGAATCAGTGCGCCAGAGCGACATCTGCTGATCGACCTCGTCCAGAATCGCTTCAACCTCGGGACGCACAGCCGCAGGCTCTGGCTGCCCGGAAGCGCGCGCATACATCACGGAATAATGGCTGCCCATGGTCGGCCCGCCAAAGCTTTCCAGCTTGCGTTCCTGGCCACAACCACCGCACACCAGCAACACGAGGCACCCTGCAACCTTGCCAAACCTACGCAAACCCATGCCCCGCACTATAAAAACCTTCAAAGTGACTTGCCGCCATCGGCGAACAAGACAGAAAAGCGTCCATAAACCCGCCCTGACACCTCGTGAACAGCCCCAATACAAGGCCAACCGGCATATTGAGTGGTCGAAGGCGACTTATGATCCCTGCGTGACATGACTGTTCATCAGGTTTCATCAAAATGACACGCCGCAAGATCTCAATTGTCTTGACCTGTCAAGCGTCAGTTAACCGATAGCAAATCGCCGAAACGGTTGTCTTTGAGCCCTGTTACACATACTGTTACAAGTGCGCATCGCCAGTTGCACACACGAAGTGACGATGCGAACGGGATAAAAACGACAACGGACTCCAAGCCGACGAGCCTGAGCGAGTAACTAAATGGCCTCCACAACAAGTAAGGGCAAAGCGATCTTTCGCGTTGTCAGCGGTAACTTCCTCGAGATGTTCGATTTCATGGTCTATGGCTTCTACGCCACGGCCATCGCAAAAACCTTCTTCCCTTCCGACAGCGCTTTCGCTTCGTTGATGCTGTCGCTGGCGACCTTCGGCGCAGGCTTCCTCATGCGACCTCTGGGCGCGATTTTTCTCGGTGCTTACATCGACCGTCACGGGCGTCGCAAAGGGCTGATTATCACCCTCGCGATGATGGCAATGGGCACTCTGTTGATTGCCTGCGTGCCGGGCTACGCCACACTGGGTGTCATCGCACCTTTGCTGGTGCTGCTCGGTCGTTTGCTGCAAGGTTTCTCGGCGGGTGTGGAACTGGGTGGCGTTTCGGTGTATCTGGCTGAAATCTCGACACCGGGCCGCAAAGGCTTCTTCGTCAGCTGGCAGTCCGCCAGCCAACAGGCCGCCGTGGTCTTCGCCGGCTTGCTGGGCGTGGGCCTGAACCACTGGCTGAGCCCTGAGCAGATGGGCGAATGGGGCTGGCGCGTGCCGTTCCTGATCGGCTGCCTGATCGTGCCGGCGATCTTCATCATCCGTCGCTCGCTGGAAGAGTCCCCGGAGTTCGAAGCCCGTACCCATCGCCCAACGCTGCGTGAAGTGGTGCGCTCCATCAGCCAGAACTTTGGCCTGGTGCTAGGCGGCATGGCATTGGTGGTGATGACCACCGTGTCGTTCTACCTGATCACCGCCTACACTCCGACCTTCGGCAAGAACGAACTGAACCTGACCGACCTGGAAAGCCTGCTGGTGACGGTCTGCGTGGGTGTGTCCAACTTCATCTGGCTGCCGATCATGGGTTCGTTCTCCGATCGCATCGGCCGCAAGCCGCTGCTGATTGCCGCAACCGTGCTGGCCATCGCCACTGCCTACCCTGCCCTGTCGTGGCTGGTCGCACACCCGAGCTTCGGCAACCTGCTGATGGTCGAGTTGTGGTTCTCGTTCCTGTACGGCTCCTACAACGGCGCGATGGTCGTGGCGCTGACCGAGATCATGCCGGTCGAAGTCCGCACCACGGGTTTCTCGCTGGCCTACAGCTTGGCGACCGCGACTTTCGGCGGCTTCACCCCGGCGGCCTGTACTTACCTGATTCACGAATTGGGCAACAAGGCAGCGCCAGGCATCTGGCTGACCGGCGCAGCAGTGCTGGGCCTGGTGGCCACGCTGGTGCTGTTCCGCAAGGGCGGGCAAAAGCTTGAAGCGCCTGTGGCGGCTTCCGCCAGCTGATTGATCGCTGCATCGCAAAAGAAAACCCCGGCTCGAGAGACTCTCGGCCGGGTTTTTGCGTTTCAGGCCCTGCGTTTCCAGGGACGGAAGCTGAGCCAGAGCAGCACGCCAGGCAATTGCAGGGCAATCATGAGGCCCAACGACCACTGGTAAGCCTCGAACGAGTGACCGGCGCCCTGAGATGCTGGCCATAGATTAAGGACAGCGCCCATCAGCCACTGGAGGAAAAACGCCAGCACGAATACCACCAGATTGAATGAAGAACTCACCCTGCCCGCCAGTTCCGGTGATACCGATTGCGCCACAATGGCGTAGTTCATGGTCGTCGAGGTGCCGAAGAAGCTGAAGCCCATGGCAATCAGGTAAGGCGATACCGGCAAGCCGCTGGCCATCAGCACCTGAAAACCGATAAAGATCACCATACCGGTGCCACAGATCATGATCGGCTGCACACCAAACCTGCGCAGATAATCGGTGATCGCGCCGAACGTCAGAGATCCCGCCACCATCGCGATAGCTCCGAACAACAGCACATTGGCCATCCCGGAATCGCTCAAGCCCGCCATATCACGTAACCACGGCCCCATCCACAGAGACAGGACCGACATGTAGATGGCGTGCGCGAACACCGAGTACAGCGCCAGACGCCAGAACGTCCACGACGAGTACAGTTTGCCGACCGCGGCAAACATATCGCTGTATCGCGTGTTTTTACTTTCGTAGGCTTTGGGGACGCTGAGGTGTATGACCACCGCCACACAAAAGGTCAGCAGCGCCAGAACAAGAAATGCTTCTCGCCAGGTCAACCAGCTCAGCAGCACATGCAAAGGCGTAGTCGACGCCATCGCGCCCAGCCCGCCGATCGACAGCAGACAGGCGGTACTCAGTGGCAAACGCTCGACCGGCAACCAGATGGCACACGCCTTGATGGCGCTCATCAGCGAACCCGCCACCCCCAGGCCGATCAGACCACGCCCGATCAACAACCCCGTTTCGGTGCTGGAAATACTGAAGATGACCGAACCGGCAACCGCGAACAACAGCATGGGCGCCTGAACGCTGCGTGGCCCATAGCGGTCCAGCATGACGCCGAGCGGAATCTGCGCGGCGGCGAAGGTCAGAAAGTACACGCCGGTCAGCAAACCCAGACTGCTGGCGGGCAAGCTCAGGTCAGTTTGCAGATCGACGTAGATCACCGCATTGACGGTACGAAACAGGTAGGAAACGAAATGCCCCAGCCCGAAGGGGATGAAGATCGTCAGAAACAGCAGGAAGAAGCTGCTTTTGAGGGGGTGTTGCGAACCGTCCAAGGCCGAACTGCTCATCCTTGATACTCCATCGTCCAGAAAATCTGCGCGTGACAGATTCTCATGGTCAGCCATAAAACAAAACGGGCCGAAGCCTGCTTGCGCAGGGATCGGCCCGTTTATCTGCTGCCCCGGTCAGACCGGGCAGCTCAAGCGTTCAACGTTTACTGCGGGAATGCTGGCGGATTGACGTCTGCCATGTCTTCCATCACGCGAACTACCTGATGGCTGTAACCGAATTCGTTGTCGTACCAGACGTACAGCACAACGCGGTTGTCATTGACGATGGTCGCTTCGGCGTCCACCACACCGGCGTGACGCGAGCCGACGAAGTCAGTGGAGACCACTTCCTGCGAGTTCACGAAGTCGATCTGCTTGTGCAGGTCCGAGTGCAGCGCCATGTAGCGCAGGTACTCGTTCATTTCTTCGCGAGTGGTCTGCTTCTCGAGGTTGAGGTTGAGAATGGCCATGGACACGTTCGGCGTCGGAACGCGAATAGCGTTGCCGGTCAGCTTGCCGGCCAGCTCAGGCAATGCCTTGGCAGCAGCGGTAGCGGCACCGGTTTCGGTGATGACCATGTTCAATGCAGCGCTACGGCCACGACGGTCGCCCTTGTGGAAGTTGTCGATCAGGTTCTGGTCGTTGGTGTACGAGTGAACCGTTTCGACGTGACCGTTGGTGATGCCGAACTTGTCGTTGACCGCCTTGAGCACCGGCACGATGGCGTTGGTGGTGCAGGATGCCGCCGAGACGATCTTGTCGTCCGCAGTGATTTCACCGTGGTTGATACCGTGCACGATGTTCTTCAGCTTGCCCTTGCCCGGCGCGGTCAGGACCACGCGGTCGATGCCCGGGCAGGCCAGATGCTGACCCAGACCGTCGGCATCACGCCATACACCGGTGTTGTCCACCAGCAGAGCGTCCTTGATACCGTACTGGGTGTAATCCACCTCGGACGGGTTCTTGGCGTAGATCACCTGAATCAGGTTGCCGTTGGCGGTGAGCGTGCTGTTGGCTTCGTCGATGGTGATGGTGCCATCGAACGGACCGTGAACCGAGTCACGGCGCAGCAGGCTGGCGCGCTTGACCAGATCGTTTTCCGCGCCCTTGCGGACCACGATGGCGCGCAGACGCAGGCCGTCGCCACCACCGGTCTTCTCGATCAGGATCCGCGCCAGCAGGCGGCCGATACGACCGAAACCGTACAGCACGACATCGGTGCCCTTGCGTGGGCTGGTGCCCTGCTGACCCACTACACTGGCCAGTTCTTCGCGAACGAACTGCTCTGGCGTGCGGCCATTGCCTTCGGTCTTGAACTTCACCGCCAGCTTGCCCAGGTCCACCGAAGCGGCACCCAGCTTGAGCTCGCTCATCGCCTTGATCAGCGGGAACGTCTCGTGTACGGACAACTCAACCGCATCGGACTGACGATGACGCGCAAAGCGGTGAGCTTTGAGAATCGCGATGACTGAACGGTTGATCAGGCTACGGCCATAGATCGAGCTCACCACATTATTATTGCGGTAGAGCTGACCGATGAGCGGGATCATCGCTTCGGCGAGAGCTTCACGATCAATCCATTCACCAAGACACTGGTCGGGCTTCTGAGTCACGGGAACCTTCCACATGTAGGGGCTGAAAAAAGGGGCTACATTATGACCGCGCCTTTGTTTATGAGCAATGCACGGCTGTCATATCGACGCGCACTACATAATTTTCGCCCGTAAACACTCGGTAATACTCCGGAAAACTGACAGCCACCACCTTCCCCCGTTACAATCGCCGCCCCTGTTGCAACGCCTGGAGCCCGACCTTCCCGTGCCAGTTCTGCGTCTACCGCATCTTTCTGCCGCTGCAGGCAAACAACACTGGGGCAATCTTCCCGGTGCCACACTGAGCCTGGCCATTGCCGAAGCCGCCAGCGCGGCGAAGCGCTTCACCCTGCTCCTGACCGCCGACAGCCAAAGCGCCGAGCGGCTCGAGCAAGAGCTGAAGTTTTTTGCGCCTACGCTGCCGGTTCTGCACTTCCCGGACTGGGAAACCCTGCCCTACGACCTGTTTTCGCCGCATCAGGACATCATTTCCCAGCGTATTGCCAGCCTCTATCGCCTGCCGGAACTGGAGCATGGCGTTTTGGTAGTTCCCATCACCACCGCCCTACACAGACTGGCGCCGACCAAATTCCTGCTCGGCAGCAGCCTGGTGCTGGATGTTGGCCAGAAGCTCGATGTGGAAGCCATGCGTACGCGTCTGGAAGCCAGCGGCTACCGGTATGTGGACACGGTCTACGAACACGGCGAGTTCACCGTGCGCGGGGCGCTGATCGATCTGTTCCCGATGGGCAGCAAGCTGCCGTTTCGTATCGACCTGTTCGACGATGAGATCGAAACGCTGCGCACCTTCGATCCGGACACCCAGCGCTCCATCGACAAGGTCGAGTCGGTACGCCTGTTGCCTGCCCGTGAATTCCCGTTGCAGAAAGAAGAAGTCACGCGCTTCAAGGCGCGCTTTCGCGAGCGCTTCGACGTGGACTTCCGGCGCAGCCCGATTTTCCAGGACTTGAGCAGCGGCATTACGCCTGCCGGCATCGAGTACTACATCCCGTTGTTCTTCGAGGAAACCTCGACGCTGTTCGATTATCTGCCGCAGGACACTCAGGTGTTCTCCCTGCCGGGCATCGAACAGGCTGCCGAGAACTTCTGGAACGACGTGCGCAATCGCTATGAAGAACGCCGCGTCGACCCGGCCCGGCCGCTGCTGCCGCCAGCCGAGTTGTTTCTCCCGGTAGAAGACTGCTTCGCGCGCCTGAAAAACTGGCCGCGCGTGGTCGCCAGCCAGCAGGATGTCGACGCCGGTGCCGGACGCGAGCGTTTCCCGGCGCAGTCCCTGCCGGACCTGTCCATCGAGGCCAAGGCCACTCAACCACTGGCGGCCCTGTCGAATTTTCTGGATGACTTCCCCGGTCGCGTGCTGTTCACCGCCGAGTCTGCCGGACGCCGGGAAGTGCTGCTGGAACTGCTCGAACGCCTCAAGCTGCGACCCAAGACCGTCGACAGCTGGCTGGACTTCGTCGACGGCAAGGACCGGCTGGCGATCACCATCGCGCCGCTTGACGAAGGCCTGCTGCTGGAACAACCAGCCCTGGCGCTGATCGCAGAGAGCCCGCTGTTCGGCCAGCGTGTCATGCAACGCCGTCGCCGCGAAAAGCGCACCGACGGCGGCAATAACGATGCAGTCATCAAGAACCTCACCGAGCTGCGCGAAGGCGCGCCGGTGGTGCACATCGATCATGGTGTAGGTCGTTATCTCGGGCTCGCGACCCTGGAAGTCGAAAACCAGGTCGCCGAATTCCTGATGCTGGCCTACGCCGAAGACGCCAAGCTGTACGTCCCGGTCGCCAACCTGCACCTGATTGCCCGCTACACCGGCAGCGACGACGAAACCGCGCCACTGCACCGCCTGGGCTCGGAAACCTGGCAGAAAGCCAAGCGCAAGGCTGCCGAGCAGGTCCGTGACGTGGCGGCCGAGCTGCTGGATATCTACGCGCGTCGCGCAGCCCGCGAAGGTTATGCGTTTGCCGACCCGAAAGCCGATTACGCGACCTTCAGCGCAGGCTTCCCGTTCGAAGAAACACCGGATCAGCAGACCACCATCGATGCCGTGCGCGCCGACATGCTGGCGCCCAAGCCGATGGATCGGCTGGTCTGTGGCGACGTGGGCTTCGGCAAGACCGAGGTGGCCATGCGCGCTGCCTTCATCGCCGTGCATGGCGGGCGTCAGGTGGCCATTCTGGTGCCGACCACCCTGCTCGCCCAGCAGCACTACAACAGTTTCCGCGACCGTTTCGCCGACTGGCCGGTGACCGTCGAGGTGATGAGCCGCTTCAAGTCGGCCAAGGAAGTCAGCGCCGCGGTTGCCGATCTGGCCGAGGGCAAGATCGACATCGTTATCGGGACGCACAAGCTGTTGCAGGATGACGTCAAGATCAAGAACCTCGGTCTGGTGATCATCGACGAAGAACACCGGTTTGGCGTGCGCCAGAAAGAACAGCTCAAGGCGCTGCGCAGCGAGGTCGATATTCTGACCCTGACTGCAACGCCGATCCCGCGCACCCTGAACATGGCCGTGTCGGGCATGCGTGATCTGTCGATCATCGCTACGCCACCGGCGCGCAGGCTGTCGGTGCGCACTTTCGTGATGGAGCAGAACAAGCCGACCATCAAGGAAGCCCTGCTGCGCGAGCTGTTGCGCGGCGGTCAGGTCTATTACCTGCACAACGACGTCAAGACCATCGAGAAATGCGCCGCCGACCTGGCCGAGCTGGTGCCGGAGGCGCGTATCGGCATCGGCCACGGGCAGATGCGCGAGCGCGAACTCGAACAGGTGATGAGCGACTTCTACCACAAGCGCTTCAATGTGCTGATCGCCTCGACCATCATCGAGACCGGCATCGACGTACCGAGCGCCAACACCATCATCATCGAGCGCGCCGACAAGTTCGGTCTTGCCCAGTTGCACCAGTTGCGCGGTCGCGTCGGGCGCAGTCACCACCAGGCCTATGCCTACCTGCTGACCCCGCCACGCAAACAGATCACCCCGGATGCCGAAAAGCGTCTGGAAGCGATTGCCAACACCCAGGACCTGGGCGCGGGCTTCGTGCTCGCCACCAACGACCTGGAGATCCGTGGCGCAGGCGAACTGCTCGGTGACGGCCAGAGCGGCCAGATCCAGGCGGTGGGCTTCACCCTGTACATGGAAATGCTCGAGCGCGCGGTGAAGTCGATTCGCAAGGGCGAGCAGCCCAATCTCGACCAGCCGCTGGGCGGCGGACCGGAAATCAACCTGCGCGTGCCGGCACTGATCCCCGAAGCCTACCTGCCGGATGTGCATACGCGCCTGATTCTCTACAAGCGCATTGCCAACGCCGCTGACGAAGAGGCCCTCAAGGACCTGCAGGTCGAAATGATCGACCGCTTCGGCCTGCTTCCGGAGCCGACCAAGAATCTGGTGCGTATCACGCTGCTCAAACTGCACGCCGAACAGCTGGGCATCCGGAAAATCGACGGTGGCCCGCAAGGTGGCCGTATCGAGTTCGCGGCCGAGACGCCGGTTGACCCACTGACCCTGATCAAGCTGATCCAGAGCCAGCCCAACCGCTATAAGTTCGAAGGTGCCACGCTGTTCAAATTCATGGTTCCCATGGAGCGCCCGGAAGAGCGCTTCAACACGATCGAAGCGCTGCTTGAGCGCCTGACCCCGAAAACTGCTTGAAGGATTCACGCATGCGTCTGTTTCGTTCATTGATCCTGCTGCTGACGCTGATCGCGCCGACCGCGTTCGCCGACGGCCTGTATCAGGTCGAGATTCTGCTGTTTCGCCAGAACGGCGAGCCGGCCTCGACCCGCCAGCTTGTACCGGAAAACTGGGACAAGGGCGCACAGAAGATCGACGCGAACGATGAACGAAGCCCCGCCCTCAATGATCTGGCGAGCAAACTGCAAGGCAGTGGCAACTATGAAGTGCTGATGCAGCGCGCCTGGCAGCAGAGCATCGGCAGCGAACCGGGCAAAGTCGCCATCACCAATGGTGAAGAGCGGCTTGGGCATTTCCCGATCGAAGGTACAGTGAGTCTGGCGATGGCACGCTTCACCGATATTGGTGCACAATTCTGGGTCAACCAGTTGGACCCGCATGGCGTGGTCATCAGCAGTGAACGATTGAAGCAGACTGCCAGGGTAAAGAACGGTGAGCTGACCTATCTGGACAACGGCAACCTCGCGTTGCTGATCAAGGTTTCTCCTCTTTGATCTTTACGTACGCAAGGGACGCCCGGGCGTCCCCTTTCTTTTTGAGCATCGCTGCGGCGTAGGGCTTTTTAAAACTTGTCGTCCATTCTCGAAAAAGTCCTGGCTGCGGCCTGGACAGACCTATTCCACGAGCGAACGCTTGAGCGAGGGCGCGACTACGCCCGGCAAAAACGCATCGTGCTGGAAGACTCCAGCCCGCAGATCATCCGCACCGCCTGTCGGGGCTCGGGCCTGGAAATCTATACCCAGACACTGCTGTTCAAGGACCCCGATCGCTACAAGAATTACCTGACCTGCAAATGCACCTGCCCGGTTCGCAACGATTGCAAACATTGCGTGGCCGCCCTGCTGTTTCTGCAGGACCCGCAAAACCGTCCGTTGCTGCAGGCCGCACTGGCCTCGCACCAGCAAGAGCCGGAAAAGCCCGTCGAGCAAAAACCCAGGCTGCCGGAGCGCCTGATCGATGACCTGCAGCCACGGCCCAGGCTGATTCTGGCCAGCATCGAGTTCAGTGCCTACGAGCCGCGCAACGGGCGCATGCAGCGGCACATTCAGCACCGTGCCGCGCTGGCCTTTGCCTACGGCAAGCATTACGCGGTCGGCACCACCAACGTCAGCATTCTGGTCAGTTCGCTGGGCAGCGATCTGGTGAATCAGAAAAGCGACATCATCGAACACACCGACACCGAAACCCTGCGCATCCGTCGTCAGGGCGAACGGGAGCGGCAGTTGCGTCAGGAACTGGCCGACCTGGGCTTCAAGGTCGCCACCCGGCAAAGCAAGGCGTTGCCCGACAGCGCCGGCGACATGTACGAACTGCCCAACGACAAGGCCTGGCTGCACTTTGTCCTTGATGACCTGCCGCGACTGCGCGAGCAAGGCTGGGAAATCGACATTCAGGACGAGTTCGGTTTCGACGTCACGCCGGTGGAAGACTGGTACGCGGTCATCGACGAAGAGAACGAACGCGACTGGTTCGACCTGGAACTGGGCATCATCGTCAACGGCGAGCGCCTGAGCCTGCTGCCGATTCTGATCAACCTGATCCGCAGCCATCCCGAACTGATGAGCCCGTCGGCCGTGGCCAAGCGCGGGGACGAAGAACAATTGCTGGTGCAGCTCAACCACTTCACGCAAAGCGGCGGCAGCCCGGTACAGATCGCCCTGCCCTATGGCCGACTCAAGCCGGTACTGGCGACGCTGGGGGACTTCTACTGGCGTCAGGAGGGCAACAACGCGCTGCGCATGAGTAAAGCCGATGCGGCGCGCCTTACCCAGCTCGAAGACCTGCCGCTGACCTGGCAGGGCGGCGACCGCCTGCGTCACTTTGCCGAACGCCTGATCAACATCAAGGACGCGCCGGTCAGCCTGCCCGATGGCCTGAACGCCACGCTGCGCCCGTATCAGCTGGAAGGCCTGAGCTGGATGCAGTCGCTGCGCGAGCTGGAAGTCGGCGGTGTGCTGGCCGACGACATGGGCCTGGGCAAGACCCTGCAGACCCTCGCTCATCTGCTGATGGAAAAACAGGCCGGACGCCTCGACCGCCCGGCGCTGGCGGTCATGCCGACCAGCCTGATACCCAACTGGCTGGACGAGTCCGAGCACTTCACCCCGGATTTGAAAGTGCTGGCTCTGTACGGCGCCAATCGCCACCAGGACGCCGGCAATCTTCAGGATTACGACCTGATCCTGACCACCTACGCGCTGTTGCCACGGGACCTGGAACTGCTCGAAAAACAGCCCTTCCACGTGCTGATTCTCGATGAAGCGCAGTACATCAAGAACCCCAACAGCAAGGCCGCCCAGGCCGCACGCAACCTCAACGCACGTCAGCGCCTGTGCCTGAGCGGTACGCCATTGGAAAACCACCTGGGCGAGCTGTGGTCGCTGTTTCACTTCCTGATGCCCGGTTGGCTGGGCAACAGCAAGGAATTCAACAGCAATTACCGCACGGCGATCGAAAAGCACGGCAACCAGGACCGCTTGCATCACCTCAATGCGCGCATCAAGCCGTTCCTGCTGCGTCGCACCAAGGAACAGGTCGCGACCGAACTGCCACCCAAGACCGAGATCATCCACTGGGTAGACCTCAACGACGCGCAGCGCGATGTGTACGAAACCGTGCGCCTGGCGATGGATAAAAAGGTCAGGGACGAAATCACCCGCAAAGGCGTGGCACGTAGCCAGATCATCATTCTCGAAGCGCTGCTCAAGCTGCGTCAGGTGTGCTGCGACCTGCGCCTGGTCAATCAGGACATGCCGGTCAACAGCAAACAGGGCACCTCGGGCAAGCTCAACAGCCTGATGGAGATGTTCGAAGAACTGCTGGCCGAAGGTCGCAAGATTCTGTTGTTCTCGCAGTTCACTTCGATGCTCAGCCTGATTGAGGAAGAGCTCAAGCAACGCGGTATCGCCTACGCCCTGCTGACCGGGTCGACCCGCGATCGCCGCACACCGATCCATGATTTCCAGAGTGGCAAGCTGCCGATCTTCCTGATCAGCCTCAAAGCAGGCGGCACCGGCCTCAACCTGACCGCCGCCGATACGGTGATCCACTACGACCCGTGGTGGAACCCGGCAGCGGAAAATCAGGCGACCGACCGCGCGTACCGTATCGGCCAGGACAAGCCGGTGTTCGTCTACAAGATGATCGCGCGCGGCACCGTGGAAGAGAAAATCCAGCGCCTGCAACGGGAAAAATCAGCGCTGGCCTCGGGTGTGCTCGACGGCCGTACAACCGGCGACTGGAAACTGCGCGATGAAGACCTGCAGGCCCTGTTCGCGCCATTGCCCGCCGCGCCGAAGAAAACCCGCAAGTAAGCCCGTCAGGCGCTCATTCGACAGCAACCTGCTGGAGAATCTGCGCCGTCGACAGCACCGTAGCGTACTCGCCGTGCAGATTGGCCAGGGACATTGCATGCACGTCCTCGGCACTGCGCGGCGTGCCGAAGAAGTCCTGTTGATCGAAGGTAAAGCAGGCATCGTGCGCGACCAGCACATCAAACCCCAGATTGCCGCCACTGCGCGCGGTGGACTCGACCGAATTGTTGGTGATCACGCCGACAATCACCACCTGCCCGATCCCGTCCGAGCGTAACCACATCTCCAGAAACGATCCGCAAAACGCGTCGGGGACCTGCTTGCTCAACTCCCGCTCATCGGCACGCGGCAAGAACGCTGGCTGGTACTCGACCCCCGACTGCTCCGGCCAGAACACTGATTGCGGCGACGTCGAGAAATGCCGGACGTGGATCACCGGACGCCCGGATTGTCGCCAGGCACTCAGCAGCGCGCCGATATTCGCCTCGGCTTGCGGATTGTTACGCCGCCCCAGTTTGGGGTGATTGATGCCCTGCTGCATGTCGATCAGGATCAGCGCGCTGTTGCCTTGAATATCCATGATGAATCAGTCCGAACTTTTGGTTCAGCAAGACTATCGCAATCAAGGTCTATTCTGGTCGCAATCGTCGATAGGCTCAGGCCTGTCCGAGACCTGCCCCCAAGGAGAACATCATGATCGAACACCTTAAACTCGCCGGCAAAGTAGCGCTCGTGCAGGGCGGCTCACGCGGTATCGGCGCGGCCATTGTCCAGCGACTGGCCAAAGAAGGCGCTGCCGTGGCGTTTACCTACGTCAGCTCCGAGGTCAACGCTCTGGAGATTCAGGACAGCATCGTCGCCAACGGCGGCCGGGCCCTGGCCATTCGCGCCGACAGCGCCGACGAAAAAGCCATCCGCCAGGCCGTACAGACCACCGCCGAGACCCTAGGCAGGCTGGATATTCTGGTCAACAACGCCGGCATTCTGGCCATTGCGCCGCTCAATGAATTCAGCATGCAGGACTTCGACAAAACTCTGGCAATCAACGTGCGCAGCGTGTTCATCGCCAGCCAGGAAGCCGCTCGGCACATGGAAGAAGGCGGCCGCATCATCAACATCGGCAGCACCAACGCCGATCGCATGCCCTTTGCGGGCGGTGCCACGTACGCCATGAGCAAGTCGGCGCTGATCGGCCTGACCAAAGGCATGGCCCGCGACCTCGGCCCGCAGGGCATCACCGTCAACAACGTCCAGCCCGGCCCGGTGGACACCGACATGAACCCGGCGCAGGGCGAATTCGCCGAAACCCTGAAAGCACTGATGGCCCTGCCCCGCTACGGCACCAGCGAAGAAATTGCCAGCTTCGTTGCCTACCTCGCTGGGCCGGAAGCGAGCTACATCACCGGTGCCAGCCTGACCATCGATGGCGGCTTTAGCGCCTGAAGCCTCCACCACATGCGGCCCTTTACCCAAGGGCCGCATCCGCTACAAAGGCTTTTTACTGGCGAATCGTCGTTTATTTGCTTAAGCGCATGAAAAATCTGAAAAAAAGTTTTGCGTTAGGAAAAGGTTTCGACTACATTAGCGCGCCTCGACAGACACAACGTTGTCGTCGAGATACGGTGAGGTGTCCGAGTGGCTTAAGGAGCACGCCTGGAAAGTGTGTATACAAGAAATTGTATCGAGGGTTCGAATCCCTCCTTCACCGCCATACTGAAACAACGCGAAGCCCCTGAATTCATTAGTGAATATCAGGGGCTTCGTGGTTTTTGGCGTTTGAAAAAAGCCCCCATGGGATCGATATGGGAACACGATCAGGATAAATGCTCATGGATAGCCTTTGGCTTAAGGTAACAATTCCGATTGTCGTCGCCGTGCTCGCATGGGTACTGAAAACTTCCAAAGAGCGAAAATCTGTAGGCGTAGCGATTCATGCAGAGATGTCGGCGCTTGTTGAGATTGCGCAGGCGCGTGAATATCAGGAAGGATTCATGGAGTGCGCCTCTGAACTCCAACGGGTGCCAATTGATGAGCGGAAAATTATTAAGCTCTTCGTTCCTATACCGGAACACTACTGCCGGGTGTATGCGGGCAATATCCAGCAATTAGGGCTTTTGGATGCAGACGAAGCGCCGTTGGTAGTCCGTTTCTATCAGTATGTAGACAGCGTGGTAAGGGATGTTTCAGAGGGGGGCGTTCTATTCGAAGGCACAGATGACCCAGATTCATTTACCGCTGCATACCTGATGATAGGACAAGCGTTTGACCTAGAACGCGAGCTCGCCCAGTTGCGGAATAGGAAGCAAGAGGCGCCTTGGTACAAGCGCCTATGGAGAGTCGTTGGCTGAAAGCAATCAGATAGGGCCCATTCCTAAAGCGTGCTCAAGAATTGCTATAACGTCTGGGCCATCCTCATTTATCCAAGTGCCGTAGTGCTTGCGGATCATGTTGCCGCTGGTGTGGCCCATCTGTTCAGCGATCCAGTCAAGCGACGCCCCCCCCCCCCACTGCTGAGCAACTGGCTAGCGTAGGTGTGTCGGCACTGGCCAGGTCCACGATAACGGACACCTGCATGCTCCAGGTGAGTTTTAAAAAAACAATCACGGATCGTAAAGTCGCTAACGTGCGGCTCGCCACTGGAAGTGTTCAAGAACACAAAATGCAGCTTGTGCTGCCTGACTGTGCGTTTATCCCGCTGCACAACGTCCACAGTCTGCGGCTTCGAGCCCTTGGTAATAGCCTTCAATTTTCTGAGGGCATCAAGTGCTGGAGCAAGTAGGCGGACCTTGCGCATTGACCGTCTAGTTTTCGTCACCCCGATAGTCGCCCCGCACTTTCGACCTACAAAACGTCACAGTACCCGCCTACAGACCCACACCTTCCCAAGCCAGGCCAATCGTCTCGTAAACACGCGGTCCGGCCCAAATAATGAATTGCACCATCGGCAGTTCGAAGGTACGACTGGTTGCCGGTCAACTCCAAGCCAAACCACGCCTGGGCAAATGCGATGATGTAGCTGCGGAAAATCCCGGACTGGGCGCGGCTGGCCGACAGGAACATCTGGTTATCACCGGTCAGCACCGCATCTATAAAGGCTTCGCCGGCGAATTAGTAGGTCAGGCCCACCTGACGGCTTTTGAGAATGTTCCGGATCCTTGCGGTCAGCGGGTTTTGTTTGGCCGCGAACAACTCTTTCTGATAGCCGTACATCTTGCTGATGAACTTGTCGAGAAAGCCCACTTCGCGCAGCTCGATGACGGTCGTTTTTGACCTTCTTTTCCCGCTTCTTACGATCTTGGGTCGACTGTTTTGATGGTCGACCTCACAGGAGCGCCGCAACCCGGACACGATTAGGCGGTATCGCTGATTTCCTTGGAGCATTCGTAACACGCGATAAGAGCCATACCACTTCCCTGTCGAAAAGAAGCATTTTGCTATTACCTAGATTGGGCGGCAATCGGGTAGTGGTGAACTGCCTAAAGCTCAGATAGGATTGAACAATTTTCAAATAGGGGTCATGTCCATGAAAGTAGGGATAGCGGTAGCATTTGGTGCAATTGGTTTGGTGGTGTCTTCGTTCGCTAATGCTGATTGGATCACGACAACCCAAGATGACATTTTCAGTGGCGGCAAGACTGCCATGCTGCTCGGGTATATCAGCCCATTCCAATCAGTTGCATTGGATTGCAATTCAGAGGGTCTTTCACTTGCCCTTCTCCAAAAGGAGAAATGGGAAGTAGGACGGTCAAGCTCCGCTTGGAATTTGCTGGTTAAAGTTGATGCTGGCGAGGTTCACAAATTCACAGCTTATAGCGGCCAGCGTAATACTGAGTACGTCCAATACATCACTAATGACAAAGAAGAAATCCTGAAGGTTTTGGCTGATCTGAGAAATGCTAAAGCGCGAGTGTTGCTTGGCCTCCAGTCTGATGAGTACAACGCAAAATGGTCTGGCACTGCCCCTGTGAGCGGCTCTACACGTGAAACAGAGAAATTCATGCAGGCCTGTAAGCTTAAGGGAGCATAATACAAAACCGAAAGCAATGGCTTACAAGTCCCTATTTATTATGCATGCCTACTGACGTACCAAATGGGTCGAGTTTAGATGCGGAACCTCAAACTTCAATTGCAGGCCAAAACCTGGCGAGAGCTACTCGAAGAGTTGACCTGTCCACCCATCCAGCGTGGACAAATTTCCAGTAACGCTATAATCAGATGACGTAGTAGCGTTGCGCCTCCCACGAACCGCCTCGGTCCGTTGCCTAGGAGGAGGCCAAAACAGAGTCAAAGCTAGTCCACCCGCCCGCGACCGCTACCCGAATAAATGGTTAACACGCAGCACCTCAAGGAGATATACATGGCGACTGACAAAGAGTTTCTCCAGAAAAAGACTGAAGAAGGAAAGCGCAACAGTGATTTCCGCGACGTAATGGAGTCGATCCTTTACGAAATTCACGATCAGACCAAAGCGGGACAATACAGCACTACATACAAGCTGAAAGGCGCTAACGTAGAGTTTTCAGACCCGATAATCGAGAATCTTACCGACGGCGAAAACCCTTGTGATGTGGAATTTGATGAGGATACCGGCATCTTGAGCATTAGTTGGTCCCCTGCCTAATAGAGATTCGTTCATATCCGCGCTCTACCTGTGCAGGACTGGGTGAACATACCCGTTCACCCATTTTTTGAAGATATATGCATGAATCATTTCGAAGCTTCATTGGAACCTAACTTGCTTGACCAAGAGCGATCAAGTAACTTTTTCATGAGGCTGCATAGCTACATTGCCTTGGCAGATTCATAAAATGACTTGAATAATCGATTTCATCTTGCGCGAGCATACTTGATAGACTGGATTCACGGAGGTGGCGATATAGCGCAGGCTAAGACCTTTGAGGAGCTAATCGATGCCACTCTAACCGTTTGCAGCCACGAGTTCCGCCAACGCCGAAGTTGATGCATGCCGAGCGCTGATGGATTAGGGCGAGACGGGTTTCGACGCAAAGACATTCATACGGCTGCCAAACTGCCGTCAATCATAAACTCTTGGCGGGCAGAAATATCATCTGATCCTTTTGCACAAAATTGCAGATCCCTTGCCAACGATGCAATCAGTTCACCGTGCTTATAAACTTGCCCACTCACCATATCTCGCGTCAGAATGTCAGCTTTTAACTCGTAGAACTCGTCAAGGCATATCCAAGTACACAGTGGTAGACAGCAAGACCCGCGAGGTAAATAAAAAGCGGGAAAGTAGCTGCCGCTTTGACAGCCGAAATCAATGCGATACCTATGCCCTTTTGAAGTGGTTTTTGCAGCGAGGACTACACCTGAGTTGATATTCCCTAAAACGACCAAGTATTTATCCTTGATTGCACCATCAGAGAATTTGAAATCCTTGTGAAACAATATCGTCCCTGGAGTCACATCATCCCCTTAAGACAGAGAGCACAGACTCCCTCTCATCAATCGCATTGAGCATAAGTTCCCTATCTTGCTTTTTCAGAGACATGGGATATGGAATCAAGGCCTGCTTGCGCTTCTCTACCTCGAACACCTGATGCCACGGCAAATTTTCCAGATGAGTTTCTTCAACCATCTCTTCAGCGTCAGAGTCACGGAATTGATCGGATAGATCACGGAGCAATCGTAACTCCCTCTTGGAAAAGTGCTCAGATCTGAATTCGCTTAGCGAATTGACTGTGAGCATGTCGCCTCTGGCAGTCTTCGCAAGCCTGAAGGCGCAGTTGCCGCGCCAGTCATCGCCGGGTTCTCCTAGCTCTTCAAACAACGTCCTAGGAACTGGCCCCATTTTCCAAGCGAAATAATCCAGACCAGTTACCGATCGCCCAGTATCACGGAAATGAGTGAAATCAAGGAAATAGAGAAGCTTGAACAGCTTCACTTTCCCAAGCTTTCGAGTGTTTTGCGCAAAAAACTTGACTGATTCAACAAGCTTTTCGCGTTCGTGGTGAATAATCATGCCCACAGCATAGCCTCATACGGTCAGTTGGTGCTAGATACAGCTGCCCGGCTCCTGCATATTGTAAGCAGCCCGTCGACCTGTCCGTCCATCCAGCGTGGCTGAATGCCCAGTAACACGGATCGCCCTTGGCATAGTAGCTTTGTGCCTCACATTAGCCCGAAGGTGATGCGCGTGGATCCGGAAGAATTTGCAATGATTCAGGACGCTCAGGCTAGCGTAACGAGCGCCATCATCGGAATTCTCAGAACATTTGCCGCTGTACTTACTGGTTGACTTGGTCCCAGATCACAAACTTGCTCACATGGCTTCCGAGCTCAATAGAACCAGACACGACTAGCATGCTGCAGAGCATCTGGGGGAGATTGGGATGAAGGCATATAGCCAAATGTACGATTTTGTCGAGTCGGCACTTAATAAAGCTATTGAGAAAAAACCGGTACATGCTGAAGAATTTCCCAGCTCTTCGCCTGTAGCTCAAGGACTGGGGTAGCGCCAATTTCGGCGCATTTATGACCTGGAGGTCAATGTGAGCGAAGACATATTCACGCCTAGACCAGCGTTCACTATTGACTGGGTCCGACAGTACGATAGCGGGCCATCTGATCCTCATCTACACGCCATGGGTCAATTCATTGCAAACTACTCAGCAGTAGAGTGGAAGCTCGCTGAGCTATTTGCCTTGGTTCTCGGCAAGTCAATTAAAGAAGCTCAACAGTTATCCATAGAAACCAATATGCCTATGGCTGGCATGATCAGATACACCAAGCTATCGCTGTCAAAAGTCACCGGCCCACATGGAGAAACAGCTAAAGACCTCATCACCAGCATTGAAGCTTTTGAGAGAGTTTCTCCAGTCAGACATAAAATCGTTCATTGGCAATGGGGCCTGGATGAGGGGGAAGATGCGACTCTTACAGACTTCATCAAACCCAGAAGCTCGGCAAAGTCTTGCGCATCTCTGCCTCTGGACGAACTCCGTGGTTATTGCTTGAGTCTGGCGAGAATTTTCAGAGCCGTAAACCTAGGGCTGGAGATTATGGCAGGTCGCTGGACTCGCCAACAGATACTCAAAGCGCACAAAGAAACATCTCCTGAAAAGCTCTTTCGACCGTAAGGCGGGAAAGCGGTTGGTCGTCGGTTTCTTCAAGTATCGACATCACGGCTTCAATCATCAACGAAGAAACCTGGATGTCCTATGCACGCAATGATTATCGCGATTGAAATTTTATATCAGCGTTCAGAGCCTTGCTGATCTCCGCGCTCACAGTTGCTGCATGACGAATGGCCATGTCCAGGGGCGAGCCTCACGCCGAGGGCATTCAAGGTTTGACGTCGTCATGCTGATTGAACCCTGTAGACGACAGACAGTTTTTATCTAGCCAGTCCCATTCAAAGCAATTCGATCAACACATCCAAATCCCCCTTTCTCCGATCCGGAACGGCCACCCAAACGCCCTGCAGGCGTTTTGATAGCGCACGCTCACATCAAAAAATAAAGATTGAATCCTCACAGAAAATGTTATTTAAATAACATAAATAAAGCCGTCGAGGCTTCCATCGGCGCTGGTGAGGTCAAAATAACAATGAGCAAGATTGCAGTCATCGGCAGCAACATGGTCGACCTGATTACTTACATCGAACGCATGCCTGCCCAGGGCGAAACGCTCGAAGCACCGCGTTTTGCCATGGGCTGCGGCGGCAAGGGTGCCAATCAGGCCGCCGCCGCGGCGCTGCTAGGCGCAGACGTGCTGATGCTCAGCAAGGTCGGCGACGATGCTTTCGCCGATACCACTTTGGCCAACTTTCAGCGACTGGGTATTGATACGCGCTTCGTTGAACGGGTGCCGGGCGTGTCGAGCGGCGTGGCGCCGATCTTCGTTCAGGAGAACTCCCACAACAGCATTCTCATCGTCAAAGGCGCCAATGCCCACCTGAGCCCGACTGATATCGACCGCGCCGAGGCGCAGCTGCGCGATTGCGCGTTGATTGTGCTGCAACTGGAAGTCGAGTTGGCGACCGTTTACCACGCCATCGCCTTCGCTCACCGGCATGCCATCCCGGTGCTGCTCAATCCGGCACCGGCCTTGAACGGCCTGAGCCGCGAGCACCTGGCGCAACTGGACTTCCTGATCCCCAACGAAAGCGAGCTGGC
This sequence comes from Pseudomonas sp. MWU16-30316, assembly GCF_020515645.1. NCBI lineage: Bacteria > Pseudomonadati > Pseudomonadota > Gammaproteobacteria > Pseudomonadales > Pseudomonadaceae > Pseudomonas > Pseudomonas sp. MWU16-30316. The sequence goes on from NZ_JAIZAZ010000006.1 coordinate 85,238, forward strand.
ACTGATCAGCGGCCAGCCGGTGACGTGCGCCGAAGAGGCGGCTCAGGCGGCACGGCAATTGGTCACGCTGGGTGTACGCCACGTCATCGTCACCCTGGGCGAACAAGGGGCGCTGTACGTCGGCGCCGAAGGCGAATGGCAGGCACCAGGGGTCAAGGTTCAGGCGCGCGACACCACGGGTGCAGGTGACGCCTTCATTGGCTGCTTCGCCCGGCACTGGAGTCAGGACGGCAATATTCGCCAGGCCATGCACCAGGCGGTGGCCTACTCGGCCTGCTCGGTCACCGGCCTCGGCACGCAATCTTCTTACCCCGATGCGCCGACGTTTGCGCGCTTCCTCGATGCATCGGCCAACTGACACTCACCAGCATCTCGCGGAGAACAATAATGAATAAGCCTGCGCTGCAACAAACCCCGGACGGGTTCTACCTGAACCGTACGCCGTGGTTCGCCTTCATCCTGCTCTGCAGCATCTTCGCCCTGTGGGCGGCGGCCGCGAGCATGAACGACGTGCTGATCGCGCACTTCAAGAAGGCCTTCCTGCTCAGCGACTTCCAGACCGCTTTCGTCCAGTCGGCGTTCTACCTGGGCTACTTTTTCGTCGCCATTCCGGCGGCACTGGTGGTGCGCCGCTTCAGCTACAAGACCACCATCCTCATCGGCCTGATGCTGTACCTGTTCGGCTGTGCCCTGTTCTTTCCAGCAGCGTCGACCGCCAAGTACGGCATGTTCCTGATGGCGCTGTTCGTCATCGCCGCCGGCCTGTCGTTTCTCGAGACCGCGTGCAACACCTATTCGACACTGATGGGGCCGCGGGAAACCGGCACACGGCGCCTGAACATCTCGCAGACCTTCCACCCGTTCGGCGCCATGACCGGGGTGTACGTCGGCAGCTTCGTAATGTTCAAGGACACCGACGCCACCAGCGAACAGTTGGCCCAGATGAGCACCAGCGAGGCAGCAGCGCAGCAATTGCAAATGATCCAGTCGACCCTGCTGCCGTACAAATGGATGATCGCGGTACTCATATTGATGTTCATCCTGATCGCCATCACCCGCTTCCCCGCGTGCAAGGGCAACGGCACCGTCAGCGAATCGCGTTCGAGCATCGGCCAGAGCCTTGGCCGCCTGCGTCGCAATCCGCGCTTCTGCTTCGGTGTACTGGCGCAGTTCCTCTACGTGGGCGCGCAGGTCGGGGTGTGGAGCTTTACTATTCGCCTAGCCATGCAAATGGGCGGCATGAACGAGCGCAGTGCCTCGTGGTTCCTGCTGACCACCTTTGCCGCCTATTTCATCGGCAAGATGATCGCCAACCTGCTGATGCGCAAAATGCATCCGGCCAAAGTTCTCGCGGTGTATGGCGTGCTGTGCATCGCGCTGCTGGCCTACACCATCCTGGTGCCGAATATCACTGCGGTGTATGCCGCCGTAGGGGTCAGTGTGTTTCTCGGGCCTTGCTGGCCGACCATCTATGGTCTGACCATTGACGGGCTCGGCGAGGACACCGGTGTTGGCGGCTCGTTGCTGGTGATGAGCATCGTCGGCGGTGGCGTGATGCCGATTTTCCAAGGCCTGCTCAGCGACGCCAATGGCGGCAACATGCAGATTGCCTATAGCGTGCCGCTGCTGTGCTTCGTGGCCATCGTGATGTACGCAGTGTACTGCATGCGTCAGCCGCAACCGGTGCTGGGTGGTTCGGCCACGGCGGTGGCGCAATGAGTGGCGAAGCGTTGCGCCTGCCGCTCTACCCTCAGCTCTGGGACCAGACCAGCCGGCTGCTGCTCGAATCCGAGAATTTCAGCGTGCGTGCCTGGACCTACCCCAGCGGGGTCAAGGCGCTGTCACTGGAAAACAGCCGCGGCAAGCTGGTGATCCTGCCCTGGCAGGGGCAAATGATCTGGTCGGCCGAATTCGACGGCGTTGATTTGACCATGCTCAATATGTTCACCCAGCCGCGGCCCAGTGCCAGCGTGATCGGCACCTACGGCTGTTTCATGTTTCACAGCGGCCTGCTGCGCAACGGTTGCCCGGGGCCGGAGGATGATCATGCGCTGCACGGCGAAATGCCCTGCGCACCGATGGACGATGCCTGGCTGCAGGCAGGCGAAGACGAGCATGGCGCTTATCTGCGCCTCGGCGGCACCTGCGAATACGTGCAGGGCTTCGGCGACCATTACCGGGCCAGGCCGAGCGTGACCCTGCGCCCGGCCAGCGGGCTGTTCGAGATCGGCATGCAGGTGGTCAATCTGGCCGGCAAGCCCATGGACCTGATGTACATGGCGCACATGAACTACGCCTACGTCGACGGCGCCCGCCTCACCCAGCCCCTGGGCTGTGAGCGCACACGGGTGCGTGCCAGCGTGCCGGCCCATGTGCGGCCGACGCCGACCTGGAGCGCCTATATCGCCGAACTGAGCGAGGACCCGACCCGCCTTAAGGTGCTCGACTCGCCCGCGCTGTATGACCCGGAGATCGTCTGCTTCTTCGACGACGTGCGCAGCGACGCTCAGGGGCAGGCGCACTTCTTCCTTGATCATCCCGACGGCGCAGCGTTCTACACCCGCTACAGCCCCCGGCAATTTGAACATGCCGCGCGCTGGATCCTGCATAACACCGATCAGCAGGTGGCGGCCTTCATCTTGCCGGCCACCTGTGAACCGGAGGGCTACCGCGCCGAACTCGCCAAAGGCAACGTGCGCAGCCTCGCGCCCGGTGCCAGCGCCGAGTTCAGCCTGACCACCGGTTACCTGAACGCAGCCGAACGCCGGGCGCTGCAACCGTGATGCCTCTAGATTACAAGCTGCGCCCCGCTCGCCTCGATGGCCTCGCGGTAGCTACGCGGGATTTTCTTGTCGCTGACCACGCAATGGAAATCGCTCAAGGCACCGAAGTGCGCAGTGCGAACGGCGTCGAATTTGGAGTGATCGGCCAGCAGCAGGCTTTGCCGGGCTTGGCGCATGACCTTTTGCTTGACCTCCACCTCATGGAAATTGAAGCAGGTGACACCGCAGTCCAGGCTGACCCCGGCCGCCGAGACGAAGGCCCAGGTCAGGCGCACGCCATCGAGGATGCTGGTTTCGGCGTGGCTCTCGAACACCTGGTTCTTGCGGTGGAACATGCCGCCGCACAGGACGATGCTGCAGTTGGGTTTCTGTTGCAGCTTGAGCAGCACGTTGAGCGAGTTGCACACCGCGGTGAACTCCAGCTCGTCGGGGATGAAATCGACCACGAAGGGGATCGTCGTGCCACAGTCGAAAAACACCGTGTCGCCGGGCCGGATGAAGGTGGCGGCCAGCTTGCCGATGCGGCGCTTCTCCTCGACATGACGGGTGTCCTGCTCGCTGACCCGGTAATCCCCCGGTTCAGGATCATCATGGGCGCGGGTGATGTAGCCGCCCAGCAGCCGTAACTGCTCGGGGTGCCGGCTGAGGTCACGGCGCAAGGTCATTTCGGACACATCGAGCAGCGCCGCCATCTCCCGCAGATGGATGGCTTTCTGATCTTGCAGGGCCTGTTGAATCTGTTTGATGCGGTCGTTTTTCTTGACGTCCATGGGCATCCCGGCAATCCGTTGGAGGTGTCGCTAGAGTAACACCAAGTGTTAATTTTTTAACTTATGGGTATCCACCCAAGTGTTTTTACTGATGACAGGAATCCCTTGATGAATTCACTCGAACCCGCTGCACTGGCCCAGACCATCGATCACACCTTGTTGGCGGCGGATGCCAGCCGAGAGCAGATTGCAACACTTTGCGCCGAAGCCCGGGAGCACGGTTTCTACTCGGTGTGCGTGAACTCCAGCCAAGTGCCTTTTGCCGCTCGGCAACTGGCCGGCTCTGCCGTGAAGGTCTGTGCGGTGGTGGGCTTTCCGCTGGGCGCCGGGCTGAGTGCCAGCAAGGCGTCGGAAGCCGCCCTGACGATCGCTGCCGGAGCTCAGGAAATCGACATGGTGCTGAACATCGGCTGGCTCAAGGACGGTCTGTTCGATGAGGTCCGCGACGATATCGCCGCGGTGTTGCAGGCCTGTGGCAAGGTGCCGCTCAAAGTGATCATGGAAACCTGCCTGCTCGATGAATCGCAGAAGATCCGCGCCTGCGAGATCTGCCGCGAACTGGGCGTGGCATTCGTCAAGACCTCCACCGGCTTCAGCCGCAGTGGCGCGACGCTCGAGGATGTGGCGCTGATGCGCCGTGTGGTAGGCCCCAAAATCGGCGTCAAGGCGTCTGGCGGAGTGCGTGACGTGGCCACGGCCAGAGCAATGATCGAAGCCGGCGCAACACGCTTGGGGACCAGTTCCGGGATTGCGATCGTGACAGGCGCAGGCACCGGGGCAGGCTATTGAGTCTGCGGGCTTTGAGCATCAAAGCCCGCTGCACTTAGCTCAGATCGATCACACCGGTCATGGCCGTGAAATGGCTTTGCTTGTGCTGAACCTTGTCGAGAACCTCCGCAGGGGTCGACTCGCGAAAGACCACCATGTGCCCGACGTCCTTGCCGCCTTCGGTCACGCGCTCGATATCGTTGATCATCCAGGTAGTCAGCTCTTCGGCCGTAATGCCCAGTTCGGACGCCACTCGCTGGTGAAGGCGCTCGGCGTCGTATTGATTGAGTTGATCGCTGTTCATGGGGCTGGCTCCTTCAAGGGGTGTTAAGTTCAGTCCCCGTGAGGGCTTCACAGTTCAGTCGGGTTTGAACGGGATGCGAATGAGCTGTCATTTCGGCTTTGCAACAGCCCCCCCCTACACTCCTCTAGGTATTTGCATATTTATCTTGTGCCGGAAGGCGTCAGAGAAGCTGTGAGCCGAGAAAGCAATCAGCCCGGAGGCCATCACTGTTCAGAAGCTGATGGATAGTGTTCGTATTGATCATTTGTGGCATCAACGGCATGGACTCGACGATCTTTTCAAACTCGTCGTTAGATCAACAGCAAAATTCCAGGTAGAAAAAAGGCGCTCTGTCTTGACCGTATCAGGCCAAAAAGCTGGGCAGCTGTTTGGCCTGCCCTGTTCATCATCATCGACGCCTGATGGGCTATTAGAGATCTAAACATGGCCGCCTTGGGTCGGTGGCTGCCTGCTGTGATTGGGCTGCTATCGGCCAGAAGCAGTCACTCGGCGGATAGGCTTGGCAAATATTGTCAGCGAGATCCGAACGACAGATGGTAGCTAATGAAAAGCCACGGAATCTAATATTATTCTTCATTCATGAAGAGTATTTGGTCACCAGTTTGGCCAGCACCCAGGCCAGAAAAGTCACAATGATTAAAGAGGCAATTAGTACCGTAAAGATTACCATTGTTTCCGCATCCTCTATCCCGTTGACACTGAATACATCATGCAGGGACAAATAAATTGCATTACCAACTGGTGTTTCTAATCCGGTCCGCACCAATCCGCTGAGTATCAGGGTTCGCGTCATAATGGATGCCACTATAATTACAGCAAAGACTTTAATGGTGGGTCTAATAAAGCGCATTATTTCTTGTTCCTGGGGTCAATGACATCTAAAACTCCAAAGTATTTTTTTTCGGATCCGGGAATTCTGTCTCCATCCATATTACGCAAGTAAATGCTTAGTTGATCAAAGCTAAGTTGAGATGTCATGGTGACACATCCCTCGCTTAAGCCTAGGGGACCTATAGGGTGCAGTCTGAAATTACCTCTCGTCACGTTGCTGACGATCGTTTCATCATCAATACTTCCGTCGTCACGGTAAAGTGAAAACCAATGACTCCGATCAGTCCGGGCAAACAAATCTGAGATCGGTTCTCGGAGCCAGCCCATTCTTCCGCCGCTTTCCCGATCAAGAATATAATATCGGCCAGGTGGCAGTGGCCCCTGTTTTAGATCACCCACCGCAGCAGGATCGTTGGCGAAGCCAGTTAATCCTGAAAAAGCCTCATAGCTTTCATTATTACTGCACTTCAGCTGGCTCATCGGCTGGCCTGTCAATTCAAAAGTGCAGTACGCTACTTTGTTGGTATCTATTGATTGGGTGTCCATGGGCATACATCTCCTTGTGTGATATCAGGCGTATACCTTGTTGGAAATTGCATCCCAACCACCCACCACCTGGCCGCCCCCTTGCCCATCTGAGCGTTTTTGTTGTGTATAGGTCATTTTGATACGGCCATAATTCAGACGTACCGTTTCTGTAGGAAAGCCGCCCTCTACACCTCCGTTACCGTTAAGTGAAACGGAGGAAATAATGACCTCTTCAAGTACTATTTCCAAATATTTTAACTTGTCTGTTCCTGCACGGTTGACCGCGAGTGTGACCTCTTTGAAGTGCTTTCCACTGCAGCAGGCTTCGTGCAGCTTTGGGGTGGCTTTGTCCACAGTTTTGCGGAAGAAGAGGTCACTCATACGAGCACGACCACTCGTTGCTCCGCCTGCACTGGTCGCCGTGACCGAGGCGGACTGGCTTGCTCCTAGGTCGAAATTTTCCATTTCGATCCAGTCCTAGAATTGAGCGTCAAGAGCTTCACCTGGAATTCCGTCAATTTTCAAATACGCGTCAAAGGCCATGTCGGTGATCATCCCTGCTGATTGATTCACAGCATATTGAGTGGCTTGCTTCGCGGGGTCAACCGGCTGCTCTCCAAACTGGTGGCGCTGATTGAAAACTGCCCGCTACGAGTGGCGGGTTTTGGCCGATAGCAATCGGTCGCAACCAGCAGATCTAAACCCAATCAGAGGCGCCTGCAAACCGGCGTTATCCACTTGAAATTGCAAGACGATGTAGAACCGCCAGTCTCCAGCGAAGAACGCCACACAGGCCTTCTCTAAAATTCCATGGGTGCCTTTGCATAGCATTTCAATTGCCGTCATATCTGCCGTTACGCTTTCGAGCAAAAATGTCTATGCACTCCTGCGCTTGTCCTGGTTTATCATCCGAAAAAAGGATCATGCACATGCCCAAAACTAGCTGGCTGGCTCGGCTTCATGCTCTGATCGTTCGTATTGAGTATCGGGCTATCTGCATCCCAGTAGGAATTGCCTTCGGATTTCTTGGCTTCTTCTGCCTGGTGATCGGTGCATGGCTTAACCTGATTGTTTTGCTGCCCATGGGAGTGTGGGCACTTTGTGTCATTAACTTCATTCGGCTATTTCGAGGCGAGACATCAGAAAAACTATTGGCCACAGTAGGCATGGTAATTTTTCTAAAAATTGTTTACGAAACGCTCTGGGCGCAAGGGCTCGCCTTACCAGTAGCCCTCAAACCCTGGGTTGGCGGGGTTTGGGCCATTTCTATAGTCAGCATTCACTGGATAGTCCTCGCATGGACGAATTATCGTCTTCCAGTAGGGCCTACACGTCGCATAAAGCTTAAACGCCTTCCTGATCGATTGTAGGCTATCGTGTGGCTGATAGCCTTTGCCTCTGGGAAGGTGACTTCGGCGGACGCTTATCGTGTCCTGCCTTCCATCATAGGCTATGAGATTCGATATCAGCCTGTTTTCCCGCCAAGCGACAACACAGATGAACTAGCAAGGGTAGACGCTCCTGGATCGCACCACGCCATTGACGATTACTTGAGCCCCCTCCTTCACTGCCATATCGATAAAACGCAAAGCCCCTGAATTCTGAAAGGAATTCAGGGGCTTTCTGAATGCGACCAACAACCACAATCAAAATACGACTCCAGCCCCTACGCCATCCTCCTCATGGACAAATCCATCAACCCCATCAGATCTCTCTGTTCTCTCAGCGAAAGCACCAGCCGCGCGATGGATCGGCTGCTCTCTACCTCGGACAAGGACAAGCCCGTTACGTAGAGCTGGATATCACCTGACTCGGGGTGGAGAAGCTTCACCGAGAAGGTTTCATTCGGCGCTACAACGCACTCGCACCTAGAAGGCAGAAAAGCTGTCTCAAGAACGCGCTGAATGTCGGGTTTTGAAAACATGGTGCGTCCTCTGGTAAGGGCCAAATCGTGATTTGAAGTGTAGACGAGTTTCAGGTGAATAGGTTTCCGAGTTGCGCAACGGATGCATGCGGCGCGGCGGGCTTTTTGTGGCGGCTGCCTGGGGCTGTTTTTTCCTGATCGAGGTAACTGCCTGCAACACCTCACGCGCTCTGGTCTAAAGTACCCTCTTCTGAACTCATCGAGCCTCGACCGACATGAATGAACGCGCACGTGAACTGGCGTCTCGTCTGATTCGCAATTTCAATGAGGCTCACCTCGAACATGAAGTTCGTGAACCGCTCTATGAAAGCTCGGCAGCCCGCCTGGGCACAGGCACGGCAGCGCAAAAGCTCGGGGCCTCTATTGATGTCGTCGCGCCGGGCAAGCGCTCGTGCCCTTATCATTTTCATCATGTGCAGGAAGAGATGTTCGTGATCGTCGAGGGTGAAGGCAGTTTGCGTGTTGCGGGCGAGATGCTGCCGATCAGAACGGGTGACATCGTGTTTATCCCGGCTGGCTCCGAATATCCTCATCAGATAATCAACACCTCGCAGGAGCCGCTGAAATACCTGTCGATCAGCACTCGGGAAACGCCGGAGGTTTGTGAATACCCGGACTCGGGGAAGTATCAGGCGATGGTTTCAGTGCAGGGAACCCGGGTGTTCACCGCCAACCAGCGGACCACGGAAAACCTCGATTACTGGGACGGCGAGCCGTGATTTGAATTGTTTGTAAATTGTATCTGGCAGTTCACGCTTTTTTCACGTTCGCGGGTTTATTGTTAACTCAATTCCCAGCAAGACCTTAAGCCCGCTACCCCCCATCGCGGGCTTTTCTTTGTCTGCGATTTGAGCATGCAGCGTCTGGCATGGGTCAAGAGACATCAGGGACACGACTGCTCAAGCAAGCGTCGGGCAGACAGGGAACATCATGCAGAAAACGATTTCCAAGCCCTACCTCCCGGATGAAACCCTGCAATCATGAAAAACACCCTGAAAAAACTGCTCCTCGCCGTTGCGTGTCTGGCGGCTGCTCCCGCGTTCGCTGCGTGTCAGATGACGCCGGTGGCGTATGACATGCCCTCGCAACGTCTGGACGAGGCCTTGCAGCAACTGGCGCACCGATCCGGCTGCCCGGTGAAGGTCGATCTGGGCGCGGACAGCAGCAGAAAGGTCAAGAAATTCAAGGGCACGTTCACGCCGGATCAGGCGCTTTGGCTGGTGTTGAAGAAAACCGGGCTGGAAGGTTATGTCGAAAATGACGGGCTCACGGTCGACCGTCGAGGCCAGGATTTTGTAAACCAGCGGGCAACAGAGCTACGCACAGCTATCGATGAGGCAGGCACGCGAATGGAAGCCAGAAAGAAAAAGCGCTTTCTTCACCAGCTGGAGACCATCGAAGCCGGAGCGAAGAAACTGGTTCTTGAGCAGAGCTTTGTCAGCGCAGCCGAGATGGCGAGTTACAAGCGTGACTTCGACGAACTGTCGAGCCAGATACCGGCCAGCAAGTGATCCCGCGATAATTGCGCTAACATTTGCCACTTTTGAGCAAAAAGCCGAACGCGCTGTGGATGACCGATGAAAAAAACCGCATTACTCCTGTTGGCACTGGCCCTGCCTGCGCTTGCTCAAGGCGCGGGCGATGCAGAGGCCGGGAAAGCAGTCTTCACCCGCCTCTGCTCGGGCTGTCACAAGATCGGCCCTTCTGCACGCAGCGCATTTGGCCCGCCCCTCAACGGCATCATTGGTCGTCAGGCGGGGCAACAGGAAGGCTACGTTTACACCGACGCGATGAAGAACTCGGGGCTGGTCTGGACGCGCGAAGAGTTGCGCACTTACATCAAGGACCCGAGCGAAGTTGTCCCCGGCACTCGCATGAAACTGTGGTGGATGGGTAACGATGAGCGAATGGAAGATCTGCTGGAATACCTGGATGCCAACAAGTAGTACGAGGGGTAAAGCGAGGTTCAGCTATAAATCGCCCCCGGTACTCACCGAGGGCAATCTGTCAGTTACTTGTCCGGTGTGTAAGGCGGGTAATCATCCTTGCTGCCTTTTTCGGTCGCAGGAGTCTTCGCAGGCTCGGTAGGGTCGATCTGCGGGTCTTTGGCGTCCGGCGACTTCTCGTCGAAACCCTGATCGTTGTTGTTTCCGTTGCTGCTGCCTGGCTGGGTGCCGGTCATGTGCGCCTCCGTTTGTTAAATTCAGGACCTGATAGTCAGAGAGCCTGTGACCACAGCCGTGCGATGTGTCTGACGAACGGGCCTGGCAGAGGGACATGGCAGCGGCAAAGAGCAAATGGTAGCCTTGCGCCATGCTTGCGTCTGCCGGGAGTACATCATGAAAAGGCTTTCAATAACGCTGTCGATGTTCGCTTTGCTGGGCAGTGGCGCAGCATACGGCGAGATCTTCAAATGCACATCACCTCAGGGCAAGGTGAGTTATGCATCCATCCCCTGCGATGAAAGCGCGCAAAGCGCATTGCAACGCCAGGGGCCGCCATACATGCGATGGGACGACGAGCCGCTGGACTATGTTCACAAGACCAACCTCAAGGCGACCGAATACCTGAAGGTCGGCGGTCGCACTCGGGTGCAGGTGATCGAGACCGAGCGCTACAAGGCTTTCCAGCGAAACCGCCCGCCTCCCCCGAACGTCCCCTCGCAGTGCCAAAGCCCGCATTACGACAGTCAGTGTTTCGATCCGTCGGGTGGAATGTCCTCGAAAAAACGGCCGGCCCTCCAGGACAGCGCTCGATAACTTACAGAGCGTTTTTCACATCGGCGCGCACTTCGCTGATCTGAATTTCAGGGATCAGGTCGGTGTAGTTGATGATATCGGCATTGATCTGCTTTGAATGCGGCCCCATGCCGGCTTCAAAGTCTTCAATGGAATCACAATAAATGTGGCACATGCCGATATACACGGGGTCCGACCCTGGCGTTGCCCCGCCTATGCCTCGGTCCACGCTGTAACCCTTGCAGTACTTGCCCATCAGCTCCTGCACCAGCGGCATGTGTTTGTCACGATAGTAATCGTGGTCGAAACGGGCACCCTCTTCATACGCATACAGCACGCTGACTTTGATCATAACGACAGGCTCCTCTTCAAGTGGTCGATAAATTCGTGCGGACAGCCGCTTGCAAGTGCTGACACCAAAGGCCAGCTCCCTCACAATCACGCCGTCTTGCCGGGCTATTCCAAGAGACAGCCTGGCTACCGAAACGTTTGAGGAAAAACCACATGAATACGCTTGAGTGGAACGAGGCCGCGCTGGCGAAATACCTCGCGACCCATCCGACCCTGAAGGATGAGATCAGCGCGTTGAGCCCCAAGGAGCAAAAGCAGCAAGTGCAGTGGGCGTTCGAAGACGAGGCCGAGAGCCAGGGTCTCGAAACCTGGGAGCTGGCACTGGAACTGATTGCCGAGTCGCCCGAACAGTTGCAGAGCATGCGTCTGGAAGCACACCGCCAGGTCGCCGAAGCGCTGGGGATGGACTGGGAAGAATATTGCGGATTCAACGATATCCAGCCATGACGCAGAGCGCAGTCGACGCTGAATCCGCCATTGATCGGCACGCCATTCAGTGACCCGGCAGTCAGCGCTTTACCTGCTCCCTATGGATGAGTAACGTCTGCTCACTTCAATAAAGGAATCACGTCATGAGTGATCTGGTCTCATACCATCTGGACGACGGTGTCGCCACGCTGACCCTGAACAACGGCAAGGTCAATGCCATTTCCCCGGACGTGATCGTTGCGTTCAACGCCGCGCTGGACCAGGCCGAAAAGGATCGGGCCATTGTTATTCTCACCGGCCAGCCGGGCATTCTGTCGGGCGGTTACGACCTCAAGGTCATGACCTCCAGCCCCGAGGCCGCGATCGAGCTGGTCGCACAGGGCTCGACGCTGGCGCGGCGCATGCTGTCGCACCCCTTCCCGATCATCGTCGCCTGCCCCGGCCACGCGGTTGCCAAGGGCGCCTTTCTGCTGCTGTCCGCCGATTATCGAATCGGCGTCGCCGGGCCATTCAGTATCGGTCTGAACGAAGTGCAGATCGGCATGACCATGCACCATGCCGGTATAGAGCTGGCGCGCGATCGCCTGCGCAAATCGGCGTTCAATCGCTCAGTGATCAACGCCGAGATGTTCGACCCTGAAGCAGCGATGGCCGCCGGCTTCCTCGACCGCGTGGTCAGCGTCGAGGAGCTGCAGAGCACCGCGCTGGCCGTCGCCGGGCAATTGAAGAAGATCAACATGAGCGCGCACAGGAAGACCAAACTCAAGGTCAGAAAGGCCTTGCTCGACACGCTGGAGGCAGCGATCGAACAGGATCGGCAGCACATGCTCTGATGCTCGACCGAAGCCCGCGCCAACGGGCTTTCGTTTATCGGCGAACTCATACGCATTTGATCAATCTCATCAGCGACCGCGCATGTTTTTTGCGCCACTGACAAATTGAAGAAGCGATAGCACCATGGGTCGAGTTGTTGCAGCAGCGGTGTACAGCAAGGGTAAAAAAGTCCGTGATATCACCCTCGATGAGGGCGCCGCCTGGGCAGCCAAGCCCGATCACTTCGTCTGGATAGGACTGGAGCAGCCCACCAACGCGGAGCTGACCAGCCTCAAGGAGCAGTTCAATCTGCATGAGCTGGCCCTTGAAGACGCGCTGGAGGTGCATAGCCGTCCGAAGCTGGAAACCTTTGGCGATGCACTGTTCATCGTGACTTACGCCCCCGTACGCGACAACGGCAAGCTGCTGTTCATCGAAACCCATATCTTCGCCGGCAAGGGCTACGTCATCACCTCGCGCAACGGCCACTCCAAGTCCTACGGACTGGTGCGTCAGCGTTGCGAGGCCAGACCACTGCTGCTGGAGCACGGCGAAGACTTCGTGCTCTACGCGCTTCTGGACTTCGTGACCGAGAACTATCAGCCGGTGACCGAAGCCATTCACGCCGAGCTCGAGCAACTGGAGCAGAGCGTCATCGGTGGCTCGTTGCGCGAGTCCGACATCCAGCACATTCATGCCCTGCGCCGCGACCTGTTACGCATGCGTCGCTACGTGGCACCCATGGTGGAAGTGGGCGAAGAATTGCAGAGACTGAGTTTTCCGTTCATCGACAAGAACATGCGCCCCTACTTTCGCGATGTCGAAATTCACGTCAAGCGCCAGATGGAAGACCTGGGCAACCTGTGTGATATCGCCAGCCAGACGATCGAAATCGGCCTGCTGCTGGAGTCTTCGCGGCAGAGCATCGTGCAACGCAAGTTCGCCGGTTGGGCAGCGATTCTGGCGTTCCCGACAGCGATTGCCGGTATCTACGGCATGAATTTCGAGAACATGCCTGAACTCAAGTGGGAATACGGCTACTTCATCGTGCTGGGCGTCATTCTGGGCGGGTGTACGGCACTGTTCGCCAGCTTCAAGCGCTCCGGCTGGCTATAAACCCGCCACTGCAACCTCATTCAAACAGTCCGGCGAACGCATGACGATGGGCCATGCGCCGGGTCAGACTGACTGTTTTTCCGGTTTGTGCGCCACAAAGCGCATCATCCATTCCGCCACTGTCGCGCCATGATGGTCGTGGTCAAGGCTGGCCACACCCTGCTTGTAAATCTGCTCGCCCAGCGCTTCCTGACGAAGGTCAAGCAAGGTGCGTGAAAAATCATGGATGAACTCGGGATGCCCCTGGAAACACAGCACCTGATCATTGATATGGTAAGCCGCAAACGGGCAGAACTCGCTGGACGCAATGACCTTGGCGTTCTCGGGCAGCGCGGTGACCTGATCCTGATGACTGATCAGCAGCGTGAGCGTGTCCATCGCCGGTGTCATCCACGGCCTGGCGGGGGCCAGTTGATAATGGTGAATCCCGACGCCCCACCCCTGCACGGCACGCTCGGTCCTGCCGCCCAGCAGCAAGGCCAGCAACTGGTGACCGAAGCAGATGCCCAGCAGTTTTTCGCCGCGCTGATACAGTTCCAGCAGATAGACCTTCAAGGTCTGAATCCAGGGGTCGGTGCCAAATGAGTCGGCCTTGCTGCCGGTCACCAGGTAAGCATCGAACTGCTCGTCTGCAGGTGGATAGTCGCCCTGCACCACGTTGTAAACCGTCAGCTCTGCGGCGATGGGCTGGCGAGCGAAGAGTAATTCGAACATCCGCCCATACCCATGATATTGCTCGACCAGTTCAGGTCGCAGATTGTCGGTTTCCAGAATACAGATGCGTAAAGACATAAAAGGGATCCTGAAGCAGTAATGAGGCAGTAGCGCACCGGCAGAGCCTGCCTTGAAGGCCTCGGCAAATCAAGCAGTGCCCCGTCCCGCTTCAGACGTTTATTCCATGTAGGAAAAATCTGTCCCGGACGAACGGTGCAAAGCTGACGGGCAAAGACGAAGCGTCTAGAAAAGGCCTGTTGATTCAGCGCCCCTTCCGATAATAGCTTTCGCTTCTAGATAAGCAATTTTAGATTCCCAACAGTTCTAAACTCCAGGGCACCTCGGCTCTATGGTTAGATCTGTAACAGGAAGCGCGCAAAATCCTTTCAGCGCTCGGGCCAGCGGTCGAATGACCGGACCCACCTGTTCAATGCGCAACCTTGCCAGCAGTCGATGATCCGTTTTGCGGATCGGCCTGCTTCTGTCGCTCAGGAATAACAACAAAAGGCGGTCAGCCATGTTCAAGTTCAAGCACTCCAAAGTACGTCAGGCGGGATTGATCCTCTTTACCACTGCGCTGTTATTGATCGTGCCTAACCTGAATCGATTGTTTGGCTGATCCACGCGCTTTCGAACTATGTTCAACTGTGCCACTCTTTCCATTCGCACTGAGGGAGGTGGGTTTATGCGCCAATGGATTGCTGTTTGGGCACTTGTCAGCAGCTTCGCAGCACACGCGGGGATGGTCGATCAGGCTGCGGCCGTGGCAGCGTTGAAGGAAGGCAAACTGGCAATGGATGTACGTAGCCAGACCGACTATGACGCAGGCACGGTACTGAACGCCGTACGCGTCGATGACCGACGGTTGGTCAATCAGATGAAACAGGTGCTCAACGACCGCAATGCCGTGTTCGTCATTTTCAGCAGCACGGACAGCAAGGCCGACAAGGCTCAGGAACAGCTCAGGGCTGCGGGCTACTTCAGCGTCATCAATGGCGGCAACTATGAAGAGCTGCATAACGCGCTCTACGACATCACCGACGACCCTGCCGAATGAACAATGGCCGGGTAGTTGAGCCCGGCCATTTCATGATGCGCAGACCCGCTGCGGGTTACTGATGCTGCGTCTGGACTTGCACGCGGGTTTTCACTTTCGGCGTGCCGGTCATGGGCGACACCACGACCTTGGCGTGCATCTGCTCGGATCCGCCGCCGCGCCGCATGCCGCGCACCGGACAGGCGTCCAGATAGTCCAGCCCGACCGCCAGTTTCAAATGGCGCTCGGGGATCGCCAACTGATTGGTGACATCGAAACTGTACCAGGCGTCGTCTATCCAGGCCTCGGCCCAGGCGTGGCTGGACAGATGCTCGCTGTCTTCGCTGCACAGATAACCGGAAACATAACGGGCCGGCACCCCAAGGCTGCGGGCACAGGCCAGAAACGCATGAGTATGGTCCTGACAGACGCCAGAGCGTCCGGCGAAGGCCTGCGCGGCACTGGTGTCCACTTCGGTCGCGCCCTGGGTGTAGGTCATGTGCTGGTTGAGCGCCTGCATCAGGTCGATCAACCCTGTGCGGTCAGCCCGCTTGCGACACTCCATCGCCGCAAAACTGCGAATCGCTTCGTCAGGCTCGGTCAGTCGCGTCACGCGCAAAAACGGTAATGCCGACTGGCTTTCGTGCTCGGCCTCGCGGGTTTCGTCGATTTCCACCTGCCCGCGCGCGCCGATGATGATCGCTTCGTGCGGCTCTTCCAGGCTCAGGACGTGCAGGATATTGCCAAAGGGATCGATCTGCGCACGCACCGGACGTGGCAACGTCAGCTGCCAGCTGAGCACTTGCTGGCGCTCACTGTCGTGAGGCGTCAGGCGCAGATACTGGATACTCGAGCGCACCTGGTCATCGTAGTGATAGGTGGTCTCATGGCTTATCGAAAGTCTCATGCAGCCTCCAGGTACGAAGTGTGAATGGCATCACCCAGTTGGGCCAGCAGCGGAATGAATTCGTTCAACCACTCGTGCAGGCCTTCAGCCAGGATCTCGTCGATGCTGGTGTAGCGCAATCTGGCATCCATCTCGGCCGCCATGCGCTGTGCGGGACGCCCGTTGACGCCCGGCAGGCTGGCCAGAATGACGTCCATCTCTTCCAGGCACGCGCGTAGCGAGCGTGGAATGTCAGCACGCAGCAACAACAGTTCAGCAACCTGACGCGCGCCTGGCGCATCCCGATAGACTTCAGTGTAAGCCTCGAACGAGGACAGTGCGCGCAGCAAGGCGCTCCACTGGTAATAACCGGCCGCCGAGTTGTCTGCCGCAGCATTGGCCTGTGGCCCACGCAATTCAAGCATTTCATAGCGGGCATCGAGCATGCGCATGGTGTTGTCGGCGCGCTCGATGAACGTGCCCAGACGGATGAAACGGAACGCATCGTTACGCATGATGGTGCCGTAGGTCGCGCCACGGAACAGGTGCGAACGCTCCTTGACCCATTCACAGAAACGGCTCATGCCGTAGCGGGTCAGGCCCTGCTGGGCGATGCCGCGAATCTCCAGCCAGGTGGAGTTGATGTTCTCCCACATGTCTGCGGTGATGCGCCCGCGCACAGCGTGCGCACTGGCCCTCGCTGCGCCCAGGCAGCTGTAGATGCTGGCGGGGTTGGTGGCGTCCAGGGCAAAGAAATGCAGCATGCGCTCGGCATGCAGCTCGCCATGACGCTCGATATAGGTTTCCAGCGTTCCGGTGATCAGCAACGGCATGGCTATTTCATCCAGCCCGTCGCCCCGCCCGTCCTGCGGCATCAGCGACAGCGAATAGCTCACGTCCAGCATGCGGGCGAGGTTCTCCGCTCGCTCCAGGTAACGCGACATCCAGAAAAGATCAGAGGCAGTTCTACTTAACATTGGCAGGCATCCTTAATCCTCGACCACCCAGGTGTCTTTGGTTCCGCCACCCTGTGACGAATTGACCACCAGTGAGCCTTCACGCAAGGCCACTCGGGTAAGCCCGCCAGGCACAACGCGGGTTTCACGACCGGACAGAACAAACGGGCGCAAATCGATATGTCGCGGGGCTATGCCGTTCTCGACAAAGGTCGGACAGGTCGACAGGCACAAGGTGGGTTGGGCGATGTACGCATGCGGCTTGGCCTTGAGGCGCGCCCGGAAGGCTTCGATCTCGGCGGCGGTCGCTGCGGGGCCGACCAGCATGCCGTAGCCACCGGAGCCCTGGGTTTCCTTGACGACCAGATCGCCGAGGTTGGCCAACACATGTGACAGCTCTTCCGGCTTGCGGCACTGCCAGGTCGGCACGTTTTTGAGAATCGGCTCTTCGTCCAGATAGAAGCGAATCATGTCGGTGACGTAGGGGTAAACCGACTTGTCATCCGCGACGCCGGTACCGATGGCATTGGCCAGCACCACGTTGCCGGATCGATAGGCCGACAGCAGCCCCGGGACGCCCAGCATCGAATCAGGGTTGAAGGCCAACGGATCTAGGAATGCGTCATCGAGGCGACGATAGATCACGTCAACAGCTTTCGGGCCGTCGGTGGTGCGCATGAACACGCGGTCATCACGGACAAACAGGTCGGCACCTTCCACCAGTTCGACGCCCATCTCGCGAGCCAGAAACGCATGCTCGAAAAAGGCGCTGTTGAAGCGGCCAGGCGTCAGCACCACGACACTCGGGTTGTCCAGATGGCTGGAACTCTTGAGCGTGTCGAGCAACAGGTTCGGGTAATGATCGATCGGCGCAATGCGCTGTGCGGAAAACAGCTCCGGAAACAGGCGCATCATCATCTTGCGGTCTTCGAGCATGTAGCTCACGCCGCTCGGAGTGCGCAGGTTGTCTTCCAGCACGTAATACGTGCCATCACCGTCGCGCACTAGATCGACGCCGGAAATATGCGAGTACAGATCGCGGTGCAGATTCAGGCCCTGCATTGCCAACTGGTACTGCTCGTTGGCCAGCACCTGTTCGGCGGGAATGATCCCGGCCTTGATAATCCGCTGGTCGTGATACAGATCCGCGAGAAACATGTTCAGCGCCTTGACGCGCTGAATGCAGCCACGCTCGACAACCCGCCATTCGCTGGCCGGGATGCTGCGCGGGATGGTATCGAAAGGGATAAGCCGCTCGGTGCCCTGCTCATCACCATAGAGTGTGAACGTGATCCCGGCACGGTGAAACAGCAGATCGGCTTCGCGCCTGCGTTGAGCCAAAAGCTCGGGAGGCGTATCACCCAGCCAGCGGGCGAACTCCCGATAGTGCGGACGGACTACGCCGCCCGCATCGTACATCTCGTCATAAAAGGTGCGGATCATGCCGTACTCCTTGTCACCATGGACACCAAGACCATCGCAAAGCCCGTGCCACCGGCATAAACGCTTTAATTTCAAAAGGTTAGGTAAACACTCGACGTTCTACGCACCATTCCTGTGCACTAAACGCCCAAGCCAATTCTTTTGCGCCTCATTCGGAAGCGTCATTCAACCGTGAAATCTATGATCAGCATAGTCAGAGTTGATTTCCGCCAACAGCATTAGTTCGCCACACTCCACAGCAACCGAGCAAACAGGGCACCAAACGCCGTTTTTTGCCGCAACCGATATTTTGTCCAGCAGATGAAGAACGCCTGCGGATTTTAAACAGACTTCCCTTTGCGCCACTCGTTTGAGTGGCTTTTTTTTGACCACTGTTTATGAACGCGGGCCGAAAACAGAACCGGCCGATCCGGAACGTGTCCCGAATCAGCCGGTGGTGTATGCCTGACAATCCGCAGCCATCAAGCGTGCAGTCTTCTGATCTCCTGAGTAACGCCCCATCCCTCGACTTCGCCGTCCATAGGTGAAATGACCGTCTGGAAGTCCTGCTCGAAGTCACCAATGCCGTGATAAGTCGCGTACATGACTTTGCTCAATTGCAGGTGCCAATGGCCGTCATCACGTACGTTTACCTGGGTGTTGAGGGATTCGCCGCGAAATTGCTCTGCGGCCTGCCGTGCCCGTTCCTCATCCGGGAAGATGGCGTAGAACTCGATGGGATAGATTCGCGCGAAGTCAAAACCGCCTTCTTTCATGCGGCGCAGTACGTTACTGCTGATGTCCTCTTGATAGGCTGTGCTCATGAAACGTCCTCCTATGCAACGATAGATAGAGTTTCAACTCTTCCAGAGCGACCGCCGAGTCCTCGGGGGCCGCCTCACGACAGATAATCCGGCGTGGGGAATCAAGCATGTAGCTGACCGGACCAGGCTTGGCGCCGGTCGGGTATCGAGATGTCAGAGGCCGTCTGAACAGCCTCATCTGCAGAGTAGCCCCATCGTGGGCCGGATGCCAAGTGGTTGCCACGAAAAGGTTTTTGAATCAGCGCAGATCAGGCAACTTCTGTAATGGAAATAATCTGCACACTGTTATGGTCCTTGAGCGTCTTCACGGTAGGCTCCTCAGTACGCCCGTCAAGATCATTGAGATCCAGCTCGTCGGTCATTGGGTAAAGGTCCTTGCGCAGGAAACGCGCAGCCTCTTCCTCACTGGGACGCTCATCAAAACCAGCCTCGCGGCGCTGCTGCACACCATCCTTGTCCAGATACAAAATGGCCCACTGTTTCATCAATGCCTCCCATACGAAGCCAGGCACTCTGGCTTATGTGATCTGGACCTTTTGGCCCGCGCATTCGTTCAACCGATTACGCCGCAGGGCCACCCATGACGGGTAAAAAAAAGACCCTCGCAGTCAATGCCGAGGGCCCTTGTCGCCAGACTGATTCGACTCGCCGGTCAGCCGGACGAGTCGGTTGTCATCAGTTGCGGTTTTTGCTGGCTTCTACACCGGCCGTGTTGTCCAGCAGGCTCTTGGTGGCCGTCTGCAGGAAGCTTTCCAGCTTGCGCTTGAGCTCCTGCGTGTCCGGCGCATCAGGCACTTCTTCGGCATGCGGCTTGGCACCGAGCGTGTAGGTCAACAGCTTGGCAGGCATCTCGGTCGGTTCGATCAGGATGCGATTGCCGCTGATGATAGCGACCACCTGCTCACTGCCCGACGGCTTGATCACACCGAAGCCCTTGTCACCCTCAGGCAGGTTCAGCAGATCGCGGCCCCAGCACTGGTTGCGGTTCAGGCCACCCAGACGCCCCATGATGGTCGGTACTACGTCGACCTGCGTACCCACAATGCTGCTGCGCTGGCCGAACTTCTCCTGCACACCAGGGCCGATCAGCAGCAGAGGCACGTTGAAACGGCCCAGGTCCATTTCAGTCAGTTGCTTATCGTTACCAAAACCATGGTCGCCCAGCACCACGAACAACGTGTTCTTGTAGTAAGGCTCTTTTTTGGCCTTCTCGAAGAACTGGCCGAGCGCCCAGTCGGCATAACGCATGGCGGTCAAATGCTCGTCCAGCGAGCCATGCCCGGTGACGCGCTCGACCGGCAGAGGATCCGGCAGCGCATACGGCGTGTGGTTGGACAGGGTCTGCAACAAGGCATAGAACGGCTTGCCGTCCTGACGGGCCTTGAGCTCCTGCGCACCACGGTCGAACATGTCCTGGTCGGAAACACCCCAGGTCGGATCGGAGAACACCGGATTGACGAAGTCCTCGCGGCCGACGAAGTTGGTCATGCCCTGGTTGCTGAAGAAACCCGACTGGTTGTCCCAGGCAAAGTTGCCGTTATAGACGTAGACGTCGTCGTAGTTGCGGCCCGTACTCAGCAATTGCGGAAGACCCGACAGCTTGTGGCTGCCTTCCGGCGTTTGCATCAGGTACTCGAAGCCCGGCAGGTTCGGGAAGCACGCCATGGTGGCGAACATGCCCTGGTGGGTGTGGGTACCGTTGGAGAAGAAGTGATCGAACAACAGGCCTTCCTTGGACAACTTGTCGAAGTACGGCGTGATGTTGGCATCGTTGCCCAGGGCGCCTACCGAGTGACCGGCGAAGCTTTCCATCAGGATCACCACCACGTTGCGGATCGGCAAGGTGTTCTCTGCCGGTGGCGTGAAGTCGCGACGCACAGCGGCAATATCCGGCTCGACCAGCTTGTCATTCGGGGTCAGCAGCATGTCGCGCACGGTCTGCTGGGCCTCGTTCTGTGGCAGCGTGGCTTTCCAGATGTTGTCGCGATCTTCGGACATACGGCTCTTGGCCGCCGTGATCAGCGTCAGAGTGCCATTGAGGCCCAACTGGTTGGCGAAATTGGACTCGGTGGTGTAGGCGTCGCCCCAGCGCAAAGGCGGGCCCTGGCGCAAGGTGCCACGGATGCAGACCACCATGACCAGCAACACCAGCACGAACACACCGGCGCGCACATACCAAGGCGCAATGGAACGAGTGGCCTCCGGACTGGTTTTTGCAGCAACACGTGGACGGGTTGCACGGTCAATACCCTTGAACACCAGACTCAGCAGCCAGGTCACCACGGCCCATGCCAGCAGGTAACGGACCACCGGGAAACCGTACCAGAGCATGCTCAGGACAGTCTTCGGGTCTTCCTTGACGTACTGAAACACCAGGCCGTTCAGGCGCTGGTGAAACTCACGGTAGAAGTCCATTTCCATCAAGCCGAAGAACAGCGTGATGCTGCCGACCAGGGTCAGCCAGAAACGGAAGAACCCGCGTGCCGCCATGGCGCGTGCGCTGAACAGCGACAGCACCAGCGGAATCAACAGGTACATGGTCAGGCGCAGGTCGAAGCGCGTGCCGTTGAACAGTGCTTCAAGGAACGTCGAGGCAGGCGTGTCGCCAATCATCTCGCGGTTGTAGACCAGCAGACCGATACGCAACAGCGTATACATCACCATCAGGGCGAAGCCACTGAGCAGGATGTAAGCCAGATGCGATTTGACAGTGGGATTTTGCAGGCGGGCTTGCCGATGAATCTGGGCGTCCGTTTTGGCCATGGTTGTCAGGATCCGGTGGATTCAGGGGTAGGTTCAGGGTGCAGCGCCGCCTTGCTCTTGAGGCAGACGGCGCGCGACAGGGCGCAGATATTACTTGATTGCGGGTCGCCAGGGGCCAGGTCAGCCCATGAAGACGCGTGCCTGTTCAGCTTCGCGCGCAATTCTGTGACAGAACGTGTGAAATTTCTGTCGCGAATTAAGCGCTTATAAAGCCTTGCAGGCGACGCTCGAGAGAATCCGGCTCGAGAAGCCGGACCGACTCATCAGTCGTTGCTGGCCTTGCCCACGGCCTGCAGAACGTACTGCGGCAAGGCGAACGCACCGATGTGGACTTCCGGATTGTAATAACGCGTAACAATACCGCTGCCCGAGAAACGCTGACGCAGGGTTTCCAGCGGCAATTTGCGATAGCTCTTGTCGGTCGAGCCCCAGGCGAAGGTCATCGCTCCGCCGATGTAGGTCGGGATGGCAGCGTGATAGAAATGCCAGTCGGCAAACAGACCGTTCATACGCCCGGCTGTGGTCTGCACACCGCTCAACTGCATGAAGGGCGTGCCGTTCTGGGTGACCAGAATGCCGCCTTCGTTGAGGCAGCGATGGCAGGCCTGATAAAAGTTTTCCGAGAACAGGACTTCACCCGGGCCGATCGGATCGGTGGAGTCGGAGATGATCACGTCGAACTTTTCTTCGGTGGTCGCGACAAAGCGCATGCCGTCGTCGATGACCAGGTTCAGACGCGAATCGTCAAAGGCGCCGCTGGAATGATTGGGCAGATATTCCTTGCACATCTCGACCACGGTCGCATCGATCTCGACCATGGTGATGTGTTCGACGCTCATGTGCTTGGCGACTTCACGCAGCATACCGCCGTCGCCGCCGCCGATGATCAGCACACGCTTGGCTGCACCGTGCGCCAGAATCGGCACATGGGTGAGCATTTCGTGGTAGATGAACTCGTCAGCTTCGGTGGTCTGAATCACGCCGTCCAGCGCCATGACACGGCCCATGCGCGGGTTCTGGAAGATCACCAGGTGCTGGTGATCGGTACGTACTTCGTGAAGCATTTTTTCCATACGAAAGCGCTGGCCGTAGCCTTCGTATAACGTTTCCTGATAATCGCTCATGGGTAAGCTCCCGCTGGGTACTGATGACAGGACGGCCGACCGCCCACAACAAAGGCGCGCATTCTACGTCGAGGAACATGACAGGTCGAACCTCTATGCAGCCTGGCGTGCCATTGCCGCTGCGAATGCCCGGCGCATGAAACGAAAAACGCCTGATTACCCAAGGTAATCAAGCGTTGTTTTGCCCAGCGTGTGGACGTATCACATGCGTACGTTGCCACGCGGTCCGAGGATTGCCCAGATGATCAGGCCTACCACAGGAAGCAGTACGATCAGCAATACCCAGAGGATTTTCTTGCCGGTCTCGGCACCGCTTTTCAAGACGTTGATGATGGCCCAGATATCGAGCGCCAGAATGATCAAGCCGACCAGGCCGTTGAAGCTAGAACCCATGGTGTTGCCCCTAAATTGAATGCTTACCCTCCTAGGATAGTAGCGCCGTTCGGGGGTTCCGTTGAACCAACCTTATATTCTCGGGCTCCCAGACGGGGTCGACTTTGTATTTCAGTCACCATCGCTCCCCCTTTATCAAAGGTAGCCTGTCAATGCCTACGCCCGCACAACCCCGAACGCCCTGGGCGGCCTGGTTAAACCAGTTCCAGGGCAGCCCACTGGTGAGCCTGGGCTTTGCCCTCGCCCTGCTGATCGTCGTCGGCCTCGTTGGCATCAGTCTTTATAACGCTTTCCATGGCACCAGTGAGGTCAACTTCAATCACGCCCTGCTGGGCGGCATCGCGGGTTTTCTGGCCACGGCGCTAGGCGCCGTGATGGCGGTTGCCCTGCGCAATGTTTCGCAACGCGCTCAGGACATCATGCTCGGCTTTGCCGCCGGAATGATGCTGGCGGCCAGTTCGTTCTCGCTGATTCTTCCAGGCCTGGAAGCCGCCCGGGACATTACCGACAGCGGCCCATGGGCAGCTGCGACGGTTGTTGCCGGTCTGGGACTGGGTGTGCTGCTGATGCTGGGACTGGACAAATTCACCCCGCACGAGCATGAAAGCGTAGGCCGCCAGGGACCTCATTCGGAGCGAATCAGTCGGGTCTGGCTGTTCGTGCTGGCGATCACCCTGCATAACCTCCCTGAGGGCATGGCGATTGGCGTCAGTTTCGCCAGCGGCGACATGAATGTCGGCCTGCCATTGACCACCGCCATCGCCATTCAGGACATTCCCGAAGGTCTGGCCATTGCGCTGGCCCTGCGCGCCACCGGCCTGTCAGCCTTCAAGGCGATGCTGGTGGCCATCGGTTCCGGCCTCATGGAGCCACTGGGCTCACTGGTGGGCCTGGGTATCTCCAGCGGCTTTGCCATCGCCTATCCGCTGAGCATGGGGCTGGCAGCAGGCGCGATGATCTTCGTGGTGTCCCATGAAGTCATCCCGGAAACCCACCGCAATGGCCATCAGACCTCGGCAACCCTGGGCCTTATGGGCGGTTTTGCGGTGATGATGTTTCTCGATACGGCGCTGGGTTAACCGCGCAATGCCTGCAGTGCAGGTGCGGCATGGATGCCCGCCGATGCTGCCAGCTCGACTACGCGCGCTTCGTCACGGCCGTACACCAGCACCGCTTGCAACTCGTCATCCAGTGGCTGGCTGAAGTTCATCAGCACATAGCCGCCCATCTCCTTGTTCATGCTGCTCAACTGAATCTGAATGCGATTGAGCGCGACCAGCGGCTCTACCTTGGCCAGCTGCCTGGGCTTGATGTTGAAGGTCACGTCCTTGCCAAACGACTGAACGATCTGCTCGAACAGGTCCATGTAGCTGTCGGCCTGGAACAGAACGGTTTCCGGCAGGCTGCCCACCACGACCCACTCGCCCAGCGGGATCGGGAATGTATCGTCGTAGTTGATATCAGGGTTGGCGGCCAGAAATGCCTGCGGATCGGCATACGCCTGCGCGGCTTCATCGGCGATATGCACGATTTCATCGTCGCCCATGCAGCCGGAGCTGACTTTGCTGATTAATTCGACCAGTGAGTCTTTCATGGGGGGCGATCCTGATAGCGGGCAAAAAAAGAGGCGCGAAGGATAACGGTAAATCCATCGCGCCTCTATGTGTTCATGCCTTGCTGTCACTGCACTCGCTGTCAGGACCGGGCTGGCTGCACGCCCATTTTGGTCAACTGCTCAATGGTGACGGTCGCGCCCATTGCCTGAGCGGCGCCCAGTGCAGTGATGCCCTTGGCGTCAGTGGCATGCGGGTCCGCGCCCTGACTGATCAGGTAATCGACTATTTCGTTGCGATTGAACATCGCCGCCATCATCAATGCGGTACGGCCATCAGCAGAGGCACCGTCTATGTCGGCACCCGCCTCGACCAGCAACCTGACCACCGCCAGATCGCCCTTGAACGCTGCACCGGCGATGGGGCTTTGGCCGTTATCGTTGCGGATTTCAGGATCAGCCTTGTGGTTCAGCAGCACACGGACCGCATCCGCGTGGCAGTGATAGCTGGCCAGCATCAGCAGCGTATCGCCTTTGTGGTTGCGCAGATCTGCAGGCAGGCCCTTTTCAAGCAGGCGCTCCAGCATGACTGCATTTCCCTGGCGAGCCACATCGAATACCTGCTCGGCGAACTCGGCGGCTTCGTCTTCAGTCATGGTTTTCGAAGCGCTGATATCTGTATCGGTCATTAACTACTCCTTGGCGCACGGTACTCCGGGCATGCGTTGACCCGGCGTCGATACACACACTGACCTCAAGTCTCGCCAGCTGTTCGATCAGCATCGACGCGGATGCGCAATGCCTGCTCCTGATCGCCGCTATCCATGCAATCCCCCTTCTGCCCGATCCCCATCGTGCAGGAAACGGCAAAATGCAGGGCGCACGACGGGTGTTCATGCAAAATGCACGAAGACTGAAATTAGAGGATATTACAAGTCATTGATTTTAAAGGATTTATTTTAAGGGAAAGACTGGCACAGACACTGCAATAGTACTTTCAAGCTTGTTATCCCATGAGCAATGGAGCCGCCTCACATGACTTTTATTCAAGAAAAATTCGCTTCCGTATTCTCCGACTACACCGTTACTACCCAGCCGCGCCCAGATGGTGGTGTTCTGTTGTCACTGCGTACCCAGGATGGTAAGCAGATCCGTCGCTCAGTCTCTTATGCTCAGTTGCACACACCGGTTCAACTGGAATGGGTAATCAGCGCCATCCGCCGCGACCTGGCTGCACAAGCCAGCGAGCTGCCAGCTATCTCGATGCTGCAAAGCCAGCACCGTTTTGATCTGCCGACGTACCACACACGTTGATTTTGCCCGCCACCCTCTTGGGTGGCACCCGCTTTACGCTCTCTCATCCCTTGTTTGCCGCGATTACACTTTGTTCTCGCGGCTTTTTTTTGCCTGCGTTTTGTCGGCCGACTATCTGATCAGACCACGACAAAGTGCTTCGCCCACCGCCTGTGCCCTGTTGGCAACGCCCAGCTTGGAGTAGATGGTCTTGAGGTGATACTTCACCGTCGATTCCGATACGTCGCGGATCATCGAGATCTCCCAGGCCGTTTTCCCGTCTCTGGCCCACTGCAACACTTCCAGCTCGCGATGGGTCAGACCGCGTGAACAGAACTTCAGACCACGCGCGACACTGTGCAGCACTGGCATGAGACTGCTCATGAGGTACTTTTGTTCAGCACTGATGGGCCGCTCAACTTCGCCCAGGGTACAGACCGATGTCACGCTGTCGGCACCACGGCAATGATTGGTGTAGCCGTAGGAGATGGCCGGAAGCAGTTCGCAGGCATCGACGAGCTCGTCATAAAAGGCGGAGACCGGGTATTGCCTGAAAGCATCCTGCCAGTTCAGGAAGCCCAGTTGATTGCGATAACAACGGATCACCGGGTCCTGCGTGATCAAATCGTGCTGGCGGTAGGCCTCGCCCCAGGCATCGTCGACGCTGGACGTGATGAATGTCAGCAATACCGGGCCCTTGAACTGAAAGAACATCGCGCGCTCGCTGCTGCATTCGCGCCGTAACCACTCGAGTGCGTTTTCGATGGCAGTCTGCCCATCGAGCTCGGTAATCGTGCTCACCATCTGCTGTATCAATAAGTCCCTGGTTGCGCTTTCTGTCATGGCACTGCCCATCGCTGCCGCTCCTTCTTCGCCCGGCAGTCGGTACAGGTGTTGTCCGTGACCCCGGTGACGATGGCGCAGAACTTACACGAATAATCACGTTGAAAAACCGCGAACAAAACAAACAGATTCAACGTACTTTCGACCAGGCAACAGCTCACTCGAGAACAGGAAAAGCCCTACAAAAGTAATGTGTGAGCCTTGTGGCAGGCATATTTCAATGCAGCGGCATCAGGGCGATGCCGCGCACAGCAGGCGGGAGTTTTCTAGAAGGACGCTGGATCGATAAGCGCAAAACTGGCCACATGTCGGTGCCCGGCAAGTGCCCCGCCATCACGCGCAAGACCACAGGTGGCCATGCCGGCGGCCTGTGCGGCATCGAGTTCTTCGACGATATCCGACAGGAACAGAATCTCCCCGGCAGGACAGTCCATTGCCTGCGCTATCGTCCGGTAGGACTGCGCTTCGCGTTTGGGGCCGGACGTCGTATCGAAGTAACCGCTGAACAGGCCGGACAGGTCGCCCGCCTCGGAGCAGCCGAAAATCAATTGTTGAGCCTGAATCGAGCCCGAGGAATAAACGTAAAGCCGGTAACCCTGTTGATGCCAGTGTTTCAGGGCCTCGACAGCATCCGGATAAACATGGCCCTTGAGCTGTCCGGCGCTGTAGCCCTGCTCCCAGACCATGCCCTGCAGGGCCTTGAGCGGTGTGGCCTTGCGGTCCTCGGCGATCCACTCCAGCAGAAGTGCAATAACGCGCTCGACATCAGCGTCCGGTTCAGCGGTCTGCTCGCGTACCGCCTGCAGCTGCTGCGCCACGGCCGGTTGCTCGGCATTTTCGCGAACGAATGCGGGCAAGTGCTTTCTGGCGAACGGAAACAACACGTCGAACACGAAACTCACTGCACTGGTGGTGCCTTCGATATCCGTGAGGATAGCTTTGATGGGCATCAGAATCGGGCTCCTCTCAGTCTTCCAGCCGTGGAAAACGGCCGGCAATGTCTTCACCGGTAAAATTGGCCACCCAGCCTTCAGGGTTGTTGAACAGGCGGATGGCAACGAAGTGCGGGTCTTCGCCCATATCGAACCAGTGCCGCGTGCCGGCCGGTACGGAAATCAAGTCGTTCTTTTCACACAACACGGCGTACACGTAGTCGTCGATGTGCAGGGTGAACAAGCCGCGCCCGGCGACAAAAAAGCGTACTTCGTCTTCACCGTGGCGGTGCTCTTCAAGAAATTTGGCGCGCAATTCGGCTTTTTGCGGATGATCGCTGTTGAGACTGATGACGTCCACGGTGACATAACCGCGCTCGGTCATCAGCTTGTCGATCTGGGTGCGATAGGCGCTGATCACCTCTTCCTGACTGGCACCGGGGGTGATCGGCGTCGCGGCCTCCCAGCGGTCGAACGCAACCCCTTGCTCGGCCAGCGTCGACGCGATGTCTTCCAGATGGGTCAGCACCTTGTTGGGCATATCAGGGCTTGAAACGTGATAAACGGACAGGCTGCTCATGCGTGAAATCCTCGGTTTGGTGCAACGCCTTCCGGCTTTTACAGGCCGGTCAGGCTTACAGGCTGGTTTGGGCGGGATACGATCAGCGGTTCAATACCGCGCGCATTTTCAGTTCGCACTCGAACAGGAACTCGAACGCTTCGATCTGGCGCAAGGCGTCGCTCATTTTAGCGCCCCAGGTGTAGAGGCCATGACCGCGGATCAGGTAGCCGGCGCACTCGGGATGGGCGTCCAGCCAAGGCTGCACCTTTGCCGCGAGGCGGGCAATATCCTGATCGTTGTCGAAAATCGGCACCACGACCTGCGACTCATGAGTCACCACGCCGCTAAAGGCCTTTTGCAGTTCGTAATCCTCGAACACCAGATGATCGGCCGTGGTCAGCCTCGACAACACGGTCGCGTTGACCGAGTGGGTGTGCAGCACGGCGCCGACCTGCGGCCTGCAGCTGTACAGCTGGGTATGCAGCAAGGTCTCGGCAGACGGTTTTTTACCGGGTTCCAGGCTGTTGCCAGCCAGATCGGTGGCCAACACATCGTCAGGGCCCAACTGGCCCTTGTGCTTGCCGGACACGGTCAACAGCGCCTCGCTGGCAGAAAGACGCGCAGAGTAATTGCTGCTGGTGGCAGGCGACCAGCCACGGCCGTACAGAAAACGCCCGGCCTCGATGATTTCCAGGCTCAATTGTTCGCGGCTCATACACCTTCCTCTTTCTTGGGTGTGACAATCATGACGGCAGCGGCCAAGGCTGCAAGGCTGGCGATGGCAAAGGTCCAGACCGGGCCCAGTGCGTTCCAGCTGTAACCGGAATACAGAGCACCCAACGCCCCGCCGACGCCGGACAAGGCGGCATAAAGCGCCTGCCCCTGACCTTGCTGACGCGGACCGAAGCTACTTTGCACGAAGTGAATGGCAGCGGCGTGAAAGCTGCCGAATGTCGCGGCGTGCATCACCTGCGCGATCAGCAGCGCGGTGAGGTGATCGGCAAACAGCCCCAGCAGCAGCCAGCGCAATGCGGCCAGCAGAAAGCTGGCGAAGAGTACCTGGCGCACGGTGAAGCGCTGCAGAATCCGACTCATGACCGTGAACATCAGCACTTCGGCCACCACGCCGACGGCCCACAGCAGGCCGATCAGGCCCCGGCTGTAACCAAGCGCTTCGAGGTGCAGGGTCAAAAAGGTGTAATACGGGCCATGGCTGAGCACCATCAGCGCGACACTGAGGTAGAACGCCAATACATCGGGGCGCGTCAGTTGCCTGAGAAAGCCGCCCGGCCCGGTTTCAAGGCTCGACGGTGCTGGATGCGCATTCGGCACCCACCAGCTGCTGACAACGATACCGGACATGATCGCCAGTGCGATGTAGGGGAACAGGTCCAGGCTGAACCATTCGAACACCCGCCCCAGCACCACGACCGCCAGAATGAAACCGATCGAGCCCCACAGGCGGATCTGGCTGTAACGCGAGGTCTGGCCTTGCAGGTGTGCCAGGGTGATGACTTCGAACTGCGGCAGCACGGCGTGCCAGAAGAACGCGTAGAGCGCCATGACCATCGCCAGCCAGGCATAGCTTTTTTCGACCAGGATCAGCGAAAACGCCAGTAATGTGCAGATGGCGCCAGACCGCACAATGGTCAGACGCCAACCGGTGTGATCACCCAGCCACCCCCAGAGATTGGGCGCAACGCAGCGCATCAGCATGGGGATGGCGACCAGTTCGCCGATCCGTGCGCTGGAAAAACCCAGATGATGCAGGTAAAGGGCCATGAAAGGCGCCGACAGGCCCAGCAAGGCGAAATAGCATACGTAGAACCCGGACAGCCGCCAGTAAGGCAGCTGTCCGCCGGCAGGTTGCGCCACGCTAGCAGTCCGCAACCGTAACAGCGTGCATTACACCTGCCCCAGCACAGGCGTGTTGACGCTGACGTCCGCGTTCTGACCGCGATGACGCAGCAGATGATCCAGCAGAACGATGGCCATCATTGCCTCGGCAATCGGTGTGGCACGGATGCCGACACACGGGTCATGCCGACCTTTGGTGATCACGTCGGCGGCGTTGCCATCGACATCGATCGAACGCCCTGGCGTGGTGATGCTGGAGGTCGGCTTGAGCGCCAGATGCGCGATGATCGGCTGGCCGGAGGAAATGCCGCCGAGAATGCCGCCCGCGTGATTGGACAGGAAACCCTGGGGCGTCATCTCGTCGCGGTGCTCGGTGCCGCGCTGGGCAACACAGTCGAAACCGGCACCGATCTCCACACCCTTGACCGCGTTGATGCTCATCAGCGCGTGGGCGAGCTCAGCGTCCAGACGATCGAAGATCGGCTCGCCGAGCCCCGGCATCACGCCTTCTGCGACCACGGTGATTTTCGCACCGACCGAGTCCTGATCACGTCGCAGCTGGTCCATGTAGGCTTCCAGTTCCGGCACCTTGTCAGGGTCGGGGCAGAAAAACGCGTTGTCTTCGACCGAATCCCAGGTCTTGAACGGGATCTGGATCGGGCCAAGCTGGCTCATGTAGCCGCGAATGACGATGCCCTGGCTTGCCAGATACTTCTTGGCAATGGCCCCTGCGGCCACACGCATGGCGGTTTCCCTTGCCGAACTGCGGCCACCACCACGGTAATCGCGGATGCCGTACTTGTGGTGATAGGTGTAATCGGCGTGGGCCGGGCGGAACAGGTCCTTGATCGCCGAATAGTCCTTGGACTTCTGATCGGTGTTGCGGATCAGCAGGCCGATGGACGCACCGGTGGTCTTGCCCTCGAAGACACCCGAGAGAATCTCGACCTCATCGGCCTCCTGACGCTGCGTGGTATGGCGGCTGGTGCCCGGCTTGCGCCGATCCAGGTCGCGCTGCAGGTCTTGCAGGTCCAGCTCCAGCCCCGGCGGGCAGCCGTCGACGATAGCGACCAGCGCCGGGCCGTGGCTTTCGCCGGCGGTGGTGACAGTGAACAGCTTGCCGAAAGTGTTGCCGGACATGCGGGCGCTCCGAAAAATCAGCCAAAAAACCAGATCGTTAAACCAAGCGCGCCAGTATACGCAGGCTCGCGGTTCAGTTCATCCTCGAACCTTCTGTCACGGCGTGCGTCCAAGCGTGACTCCCCCAATGATGGCCTTGCGATGTTATCCGGTATTTCCCTGCTTCGAGTTCCCAACGCGCTGCGTCTGCTGGCCCTGCCGATAACCCTGATCCTGAGCCTGGCCGCCGCAACCGCCAGCGCTGCGGCCCCCGGCACGGTGCAGCGGCCGATAAGCGTGGACACCGAAAACGGCAAGCTGTACGGCACGCTGCTGATGCCGCGTTCCGACAAACCGGTGCCGGTGGTGCTGATCGTCGCCGGTTCCGGCCCCACCGACCGCGACGGCAACAACCCGGAAGGTGGACGCAACGACAGCATGAAACGCCTGGCAGTGATCCTGGCCAGCAACAATATCGCCAGCGTGCGCTACGACAAACGTGGCGTCGCGGCCAGCAAGGCGGTCACACCGGATGAACGCAACCTGAGCGTCGAGCGCTACGTGGCCGATGTCCAGCTCTGGGCCAGAGCACTGAAAGCCAACCCGCGCCTGGGCCAGTTGATTCTGTTGGGCCACAGCGAAGGTGCGCTGGTGGCGACGCTGGCGGCTGAGAAGGTAGGTGCAGCAGCGCTGATTTCCGTGGCCGGCACCGGACGCCCGGTGGATCAGGTGCTGCGTGAACAGTTTCAGGAGCGCCTGCCACCGGACCTGCTGCAGCGCAGCGATCAGTTGCTCGACGAACTCAAGGCTGGCAAGACCGATGACAACGTGCCCGCCGAGCTGGAAGTGGTGTTCCGCCCCAGTGTCCAGCCGTACCTGATCTCGCTGTTCCGCCAGGATCCGGCGGCGGCTTTCGGTGCCTTGCACATTCCGGCGCTGATCGTTCAGGGTCGCAACGATATTCAGGTCGGTGTGGGCGACGCGCTGCTGCTGCAGAAAGCCAAACCGGACGCCCAACTGGCCCTGATCGACGGCATGAATCATGTGCTGCGCATCGTCCCGGACGATTTGCAGCAGCAACTGCTCTCCTACCGCAATCCGACCCAGCCGCTGGCCAGTGAAGTGACCGAGCGGATCCTGAGCTTCATCAAGGCACTCCCTGCCCCGGACGCCCCACACGGAAAAAAGATCTGACGCGCACGAGTCAATAGCCCTTCAGTCCTGGCAAATCTGGCCGATAGCAATGTGCTGGCCCTGTGTTCCGGCACCTTAGTGTTTCGGCACCTTTATGCCCCGGCAAACATGCTCCGGGGCAAGGCCCAGGAAAGGACACCCTTATGACAGACGCAACTACCATGACTGAAACCCTCGCAGAACCGGCCAGCGCAGAAGTCGCAGTGCCAGTACCCCCGCAGCCGTGGGAAGACGTTCTGCCCGAAAGCTTTCAGATGCTGCGTCTGT
Source organism: Pseudomonas sp. MWU16-30316 (assembly GCF_020515645.1). Taxonomy (NCBI): domain Bacteria; kingdom Pseudomonadati; phylum Pseudomonadota; class Gammaproteobacteria; order Pseudomonadales; family Pseudomonadaceae; genus Pseudomonas; species Pseudomonas sp. MWU16-30316. The sequence continues at coordinate 118,330 of NZ_JAIZAZ010000006.1, forward strand.
CGCCACTGCCTACCGACCGTGCTACCGGCGGCCGCCCTCTGCGCTTCGTACAGTTCGGGCGTGCCGAGCGGCACAGCAAGGCCTTGAGCCTGCTGCGGATCACGGTGCAATTGCCAGGTCAGCGGGTCCGCAAGGAACAGAACCATCTGGATATCTGGGCCGACCACGAAAAGCGCATGGTGCGCTTCGGTCCCGAGTCAGGCTTGCAGATCGAGCCATGGAACCGCGGCATCGGGCGCTTCATGATTGCGCATGCGGTGCATTGGGCGCAGAAAAGATGGTCTTCCTACAAGATTGAAGGCGTGGCGCTGGCCAGCAAGGACGGTCTGAACGAAGACACACGTCTGCGTCGCGATCACTTTCTGCGCACTCTGGGCTTTGAAGTGACGTATGCCGATGCCCAGCACATGAAAGGCGAGATCAAGGATGTACACGTCGGCAACCTGCACAGCACCTGGAACAACGACAAGGTGCAGATCATCGAGATTCTCGAAGCCTCGCAAATGCTGGAAAAGGCCGAGAAAAACCTGATCGAACAGGAGGTGACGATCCGTCAGCATGAAGACCGGGTGAGCAAATACAAGCGTGAGGACAGCGGCCTGCGCTTCACGATTGCCTGCCTGGTGACCTTCGCGGTCTTTCAGGCCGGACTGCTGATCTGGATCGCGACGCACCGATAAAAGACACGCCGATAAAAAGGGAGGCTGATATCAGCCTCCCTTTGGTCTCAGCCGCTTATCGCAGTTGTTGAGCTCAAACCTTCGACTGGAACAATGCCTGATGGTCGCGGCACTGTTCTGCCGTGAGCATGAACACACCATGCCCGCCCCGCTGGAAGTCCAGCCAGGCGAAATCGACCTCCGGATACAGCGCCTGCACGTGCACCTGGCTATTGCCGACCTCGACAATCAACAGGCCCTTCTCGTTGAGATGATCGGCGGCCTGGGCGAGCATGCGGCGGACCAGGTTCAGGCCATCGCTGCCACAGGCCAGCGCCAGCTCCGGCTCATGCTGATACTCGTCAGGCATATCGGCAAAGTCTTCGGCGTCCACATAGGGCGGGTTGGAAACGATCAGGTCAAAGCGCTGACCCGGCAGGCCGTCGAATCCGTCGCCCTGAACGGTGTAGACCCGGTCCTCCATGCCGTGACGTTCGATGTTCTGGTTGGCCACTTCCAGCGCGTCGTAGGACAGGTCGGCCAGGGCCACCTCGGCTTCCGGGAACACATCGGCACAGGCGATACCGATGCAACCGGAGCCAGTGCACAGGTCGAGAATCCGCGCCGGCTCGTCGGCCAGCCAAGGGGCGAAACGCTCTTCGATCAGCTCGGCAATAGGTGAGCGCGGGATCAGGACGCGGTCATCGACAATGAACGACATGCCACAGAACCAGGCCTCGCCCAGCAGGTACGGGGTCGGCACACGGTCATCGATGCGCCGCTTGATCAAGCGTTGCAGTTCGGATATTTCGTCGATTTCCAGGCGGCAATCCAGGTAGCTGTCGGCAATTTCCCAAGGCAGGTGCAGTGCGCCCAGTACCAGTTGCCGCGCTTCATCCCAGGCATTGTCGGTGCCATGACCGAAAAATACGTCTTCCTCGTGAAAGCGGCTGACGGCCCAGCGTATATGGTCGCGCACGGTACGCAGACGGGAAGTGATCATGGACAAACTCCTTGAAAGGCACGAACTGTTGTAAGACGAGCCTCGGTGAACAGTCTGGTTACGAACAACGTGCATTCTTCGTACCCGATAGGCGGGGAAGTTTCCATGATTCGCGTACCGCCATCAAGGCAAACCGCCATCCATCCCCTCCTCCAACTGCCCTGCAGGCCATAAAAACCGTGGCTTGCGATGGTTGCCATTCCCAGAACGCTTCAGCCAGAGGACAATGTCGCAAAAGCCCCACACCAAGGAGCCCGTGAATGTCCGATTTAAAGACCATGTTTCAACTCAGTGGCCGGGTGCATGCGCCTGCCCATCTGAGTAACGCGACGCTGATCATCATCGACGCGCAAAAAGAATACCTTCGCGGCCCGCTGGCCCTGACCGGCGTCAGGGAAGCGATGGCCAACATCGGCCGACTGGTCGAAAAAGCACGGGCGGTCAAGTGCCCGATTGTTCACATCCGCCATCTGGGCACTGTGGGCGGCCCGTTCGATCCACATGGCGAGCGCGGCGAACTGGTGCCGGAGCTGTTGCCGCAGGGTGATGAACATCTGGTCGAAAAACGCCTGCCCAATGCCTTCAATGGCACCGGACTGCATGAACTGCTGCAGAGCCTGGGGCACCTGGACCTGATCGTCTGCGGCTTCATGAGCCATTCGAGTATCAGCACCACGGTTCGCGCCACCAAGGACTACGGCTATCGCTGCACCCTGGTCGACGATGCCTGCGCAACCCGTGACCTGCCGAGCCCGCACGGCGTGGTCAGCGCTGAGGTCGTGCACAGAACCGAGATGGCAATCATGGCCGACAACTTCGCCACCCTGGCACTGACCAAAGACCTTGTCTGACGCTACACAGGCGAAGGAGCGTGTGACAGCGTTCACATAACCGCCCATCCTTTGCCGTCATGGATCGTCCCGGAGGCGGGAACCACCCCTCCTTCCCCGGGTCAGAGCGCCGATACTCCATTGAGCTGATACCTGTTGAGGAAAAGGCATGAAAACGTCAGATGGTTTCGATGCACGTCGCCTGCGCCCCAGGGGTCAGGGCAACTGGGGCAAACGCATCGGCACGCTGATCGCACTGCTCCTTGTGGTCGCAGGCCTGTTGCTGGCAGTTGCCGGTGCATCCAGCCTCACGGTTCACCCGCAGATGCTGGGCGAACTGAATGCCAGCCCGGGCGGCGCGGCGTTTGTCGCCATCGGCGGATTGCTGGTGCTGTACATGGGCGTCTGGCTATGGCGCCGCTGCCGTCGTCAGCGCAGTGGCGGCGGCTTGAGTATCTCTTCGCATCTGATGAAAAAACACAACTGACCCTCTCGCCTGAGCGGTTAGAATGGCCTCCTTCGCGGAGGCCCCATGCAAGACGACGATTTTTCCCTGTTCAGAAGCGAGACACGCGGCGTCAAGCCGCTCAAGCATGAACACGCCGATGTCGGCAAACCCAAGACCGATCGAAAAATGCTGGCCCGTCTGCGCCAGTCGGCAACCGTGCGTACCGACTCGGTGACCGTCGACGGCTTGTCGGATCAATTCGTGATCGACGTCGGTCCTGAGGATGTCCTGAGCTGGTCGCGTGACGGCGTGCAGGAAGGCCAGATGCGCAAGCTCAAACTCGGTCAGATCAGCTTCGAGGGCAGCCTTGACCTGCATGGCATGAGCGTGGAAGTGGCGCGAGAGACGCTGTGGGAATTTCTGGCTGAAGCGACGCGTCTGGAAATACGCTGCGTACGTGTCACCCATGGCAAGGCGGTACGCCTGGACGGCAAGCGACCGATGATCAAAAGCCACGTCAACACCTGGCTGCGTCAGCATCCGCAGGTACTGGGCTTTTGCTCCTGCCTGGCCAAACACGGTGGTGCAGGCGCAGTGTACGTGATCCTCAGGCGCACCATGATGGAAGGGCGCGACGAGTAGAACCCGCCGCGCCCTTCCAGTCAGTCAGACCCTGTACGCCGGCCCTGCTGGTGAATCAGCGACCCGGGCCAGGGCCGCCAGGACCAGGGCCACCGCCTTCATGGTGACCGCCACCGCCACCGCCGCCGCCATGTCCGCCCGGGCCAGGCCAGAACGGCCAGCAGCCGGAAACGGACGACAGTACAATCGCGAACAACGCTATTTTTGCTACTCGACTCAACATCCGGGTTTACTCTCTAGACAGGCAATGGATTGATGACCTGCCTACTCAGACCGTGATGGACGTCAGAAGTGGGTAGCGATCTGGTCGCCAACGTGTAAGCGAGAGGATACAAAAGCTGTAAAAGCGGATTTCCAAGGGCAAACAAGACACGGGCCGTCAGACACAAAAAAGCCATATGGCCTTGGCCTGACTCAGGCGATTAACTGCCGTGGCCTAGCTCTCGCAGGCGTTCAGAACCAGACCTTGAATGCAAGCCATGAAAAAACCAGAGCAAATACTGCACCGGATGCAGCAGACACCAGGACGTTTCGTGGTTCATGGGCAGACATATTGCGGACCTCGTTGCCCAACTGCTCAAGGTCTTCGCGCATCCGCTTTATGACTTGATCGTGACTCATACTCATCTTCTCTCGAAATGCCGATTCGTGCGTTATGTGCACACCTTCGCTTGGTCCAGCCTGAATCTCAAGCGCTGCAGGTCATGTCCGCTACTGAATACTGGCTGCCTGAAGCTTGTGGATGAAAGCGGCAGCCGTAACGATTACGGTGATCAACCCACCAGCCGCCACAAATGGATAAAAGCTTGTTTCGCGCTTGAGCTTATCGGTCTCCGCAATCATTTTTCGCGCCTCAGCCACAAACTTGTGAACCTCAGCCTGGAGTTTCTCAAGCTCAAGCTCGTCCCTTTGATTCGCCATCCAACCTCCTGTCAGACTTTGGATTGCATCTCGCAAGCCGCTTTCATGAACCAAGGATACGCTTCACATCTGCTTTGCAGATGCTTGAAAAAGCTAAGGCATATGTCATTCCAGCGCTCCAATCAAGGCAACAGAAACGCATGTCGGAGAGCCCAAGCCAAAACACATGCTCTCTGCATTCGCTTTTCTGCGACTCTGGAAAGCACCTGGCTATAGCGCAATGCCGGGCAAAGTCTAAAAACCGGAGCTGATTGCGAAAGCATTACGAGGCCACGGCAGTACAACTGCGAGCACACCTACGCTACCATGTGCCAAATCGCCGGGATAAACCCCGCATTCATCGCCAATCAACGAGATCCGCAGGTCACGTATGCGAAATCGCCCAATTCCACTGGAGCGGGATCGGCAAACGGGACACCAGCTCGATTGGTAAAAAATCGGTACAGGCCCAAACGTACCGCTCTGAAACCTATACGGAATCACCCTCTGTGACACTGGAACAGAATTACACCGCCATCCTCGGGCAATTGGGCGAGGACGTCTCGCGCGAAGGTCTGCTGGACACCCCCAAGCGCGCCGCCAAGGCCATGCAGTATCTGTGTCGCGGCTACGCGCAGACCCTGGAAGAAGTGACCAACGGCGCGCTGTTCAGCTCCGATGCCAGTGAAATGGTGATGGTCAAGGACATCGAGCTGTACTCACTGTGCGAGCACCATCTGCTGCCGTTCATTGGCAAGGTACACGTGGCCTACATCCCGCAGGGCAAGGTGCTTGGTTTGTCGAAAGTAGCGCGGATCGTCGACATGTATGCCCGCCGTCTGCAGATCCAGGAAAACCTGAGCCGCCAGATCGCCGAGGCCATTCAGCAGGTCACCGGCGCGCTGGGCGTTGCGGTGGTGATCGAAGCCAAGCACATGTGCATGATGATGCGTGGCGTCGAGAAGCAGAACTCGGCCATGATCACCTCGGTGATGCTGGGCGAGTTCCGTGAAAACGCGGCCACCCGCAGCGAGTTTCTCAGCCTGATCAAGTGACCGTTCAGCCTGCGTTCACCTGCCGTGAGGCACGCTGAATGCACGGCTGGCCACGCCACCGCCCGCAAGAGGTATGACCTTGTTCATGAAAGCGTTAAGAGTCGGCCTCGGCCAACTCGTCATCGGCATTGATTTCCTGACTCGCCCGAGCAGGAAAAAACGTGACCCGCAGGCCCAGGCGGCTGTCGCTGAAGCGGCTCAGGACCTGACGCTGTATCAGTTCCATGCCTGCCCGTTCTGCGTGAAGACACGTCGCGCCCTGCGCCGCCTGAATGTTCCGGTCGCGTTGCGCGATGCGAAAAACAATGAGCTTGATCGCCAGACACTGCTCAACGAGGGCGGCAGGATCAAGGTGCCTTGCCTGCGCATCGAGGAAGGTGACAAAACCGTATGGATGTATGAATCCAAGGTGATCATCGACTATCTGAACCAGCGCTTCGGAGCGATCTGACCGCTGTTTGGCCGGCGCCTCTCAGCGCGGGCAACCTTCCTCGCGGCAAGCCACATAGGCTTGCAGTTGCTTGAGACGCACACGGGTCTGCTCGGCCAGGCATTGCGATTGCAGCAATGGCCAGATAGAGCCTGAGTCCTCGGGCTTGCCCGCCTGATACAGGCAATCGGCATCACGCAGGGCTATCCACTTTCGTTGTGCATCCTTGAGTGCCTGCTTTTTCGCCGGGGTCTTCAACCACGCCATTTGCGCGTTGTACTGCTTGTTGAGCTCGGCATCGAGCGCTGCCTGCTGATTGGCAGCGCAGCGGTTCATGCTGGCCTGATTGGCGTCGCAGTCCTCGGCCTGGGCCGAGCAGCCGATACCCAGCGCAATGAAAGCACCCAGAAGTACGATTGAAACGCGCATACATTTCCCTTTGTTCAAATGACGGACGTGTCAGTCCAGCATACCGATATAACCCGGCTGTGCCTTGACCCGATCCAGCCAACGGCGGATCCCGGTATAGGGTGCCAGATCGAAACCGCCCTGATGCGCGACGTGGGTGTAGGCATACAAGGCAATGTCGGCGATGGAGAAATTCTCGCCGACCAGAAACGGCGTACGGTCGAGCTGCTGCTCCATGACCGCCAGTGCGCGATAGCCGGCTTTCTGCATGGCGCGATACTCGGTCATGCGTTCAGCCGGCAAGCCCAGGTAGAACTGGATGAAACGGGCCACTGCGACCGACGGCTCATGGCTGTACTGTTCGAAGAACTGCCATTGCAGCACCTGGGTGCGCAACCTCGGTTCGCTTGGCAGGTACGAAGAACCGTCAGCCAGAAAGTTGAGAATCGCGTTGGACTCCCACAGGCAAGTGCCATCCTCCAGCTCCAGCACCGGAATCTTGCCGTTGGGATTCTTTTCCAGAAACGCCGGGGTCTGTGTTTCGCCGTTGAGAATATCGACCGGCACCCACTCGTACTCGCTGCCCAGCAGATTAAGCATCAGCTTGACCTTGTAGCAGTTGCCCGAGTTGTAATCGCCATAAACCTTGTACATCAGACTGCTCCCTTGCTGCGTCTATGTTGACGTCTTGAATCAGGCGGCTTGCAGAAGGTGTGCTGCGCGGACCACCGACGCCAGACGTTTTATACCCTCATCGAGCCGTGCAGGGTCGATATGGCTGAAATTGAGCCGCAAGTGACCGTGATTGGCGTCCGGATCGGCGAAAAAAGGTTCGCCCGGCATGAACGCCACATCGTGCGCCAGCGCTGCATCCAGCAAGGTGCGCGTATCCAGCGGCTGCTTCAGCGTCAACCAGAAGAACAGTCCGCCTTGCGGGCTGTTCCAGGTGGCCAGGTCTGAAAAATGCGTTTGCAAGGCACTCTCGAACGCATCACGACGGCCCCGGTAAAACTCGCACAGCGTCACCAGATGCTCACGATAGTGCTCAGTACCAATCCACTGCAAGGCCTGCCACTGGCCGAGGCGATTGGTATGCAGATCGGCCGACTGCTTCAGACGCAGCAAGTGCGGAAACAGATCGGGGCTGGCGATCAGATAACCCACCCGCAGGCCTGGCAGCAGTGTCTTGGAAACCGTGCCGGTATAAATCCAGCTGGCCGTTTTCAGACTGCTGACAATCGGCCTGGCACTGCCGCCGTCAAAACTCAGTTCACGGTACGGTTCGTCCTCGATCAACGTGACACCGAACTCATCGAGCAAGGCCGCAACGGCATCGCGACTGGCCTGGCTGTAGCGCACCGCCGAGGGGTTCTGGAACGTCGGGATGAGGTAGGCGAAGGCTGGTTTGTGCTGTTCCAGACGCTGACGCATCGCAAGCAGGTCCGGGCCTTCGGCCTGCAAGGGCACGGTGATGCAGTCGGCGCCGAACAGCTGGAATATCTGCAACGCCGCCAGATAGGTGGGCGCCTCGAGGAGAATTTCGGTGCCTTTGTCGATATACAGCTTGGCGGCCAGGTCCAGTGTCTGCTGAGAACCACTGACCACCATTACCTGACGGGCGTCGCAGTCGATACCCAGAGCGCGGGCATCGGCGGCCAGCGCTTCACGCAGTGCAGGTTCGCCCTCGCTCATGCCGTACTGACCCAGCGCAACGGGCATGTCGGCCCACTCCACTTTGGGCAGCATTGACTCGGCGGGCAGACCACCGGCGAACGACATCACTTCCGGGCGCTGAGCGGCGGCGAGGATCTCGCGAATCAGAGAACTTTTCAGACGGGAAACGCGTTCGGAGAAAGCCATGGCAGTTACCTGTAGCCGAGACAATTGGAAATACGTCAAACTGGTTGACTCAAATTACGACGATCAACCCGGATACGTCAACATGCTTGACCTTAAAAAACCTGCCAATCAACAAATGGCCATGGAAGCGTTCTTCTTCGGCTATCAGGCATTCACTGCCAAGGCTGATGAAATGCTGGCCAGACGCGGCTTCAGTCGCGTGCACCAGCGCATCGTATTTTTCATCGCCCGTTACCCCGGCCTGAGCGTCAAGGAGCTGCTCACCGTATTGGGCGTCAGCAAACAGGCCCTCAATGCCCCGCTACGTCAGCTGATCGCCATGAATCTGGTGCACAGCGCGGCCCCCGAAAATGACAAGCGCAAACGACTGCTGGGCCTCACCGATGAAGGCGCCCTCTTTGAACAGGGCTTGCGCCGCGAACAGGTCAAACTGCTGCAGCGGGTGTTCGCCGAAGCAGGTCAGGATGCCGTGGATGGCTGGCTGACGGTCAATCGGGCCCTGGGGCAGACCCTGCAGTCGGGCGCCTGCCCGACCGAGGCTGACACCGAGTAAACGCCACGGCCGTAACTGTGCTGGCGTTTACTCGTGTCGCTGTATTGCAAGGCCGAGCGGCCAGGCGTTTAGGCTTGGCGCCCTTTGCTACCTGCCCGTTTCAAGGAACGCCCAGCATGAACCAATCCCTGAAGGTGCCATTGCGCCCGCTGACAGACTCATCGCCGTCGGCGGTGGTTGCCGGTTTCATCGCCATGATGACCGGCTGCACCAGTTCGCTGGTGTTGATTTTCCAGGCGGGCCAGGCGGCAGGGCTGAGCAGCGTGCAGATTTCATCGTGGCTGTGGGCGCTGTTCATGGGCATGGCGGTGTGCAGCATCGGCCTCTCGCTGCGCTACCGCATGCCAATTACCGTGGCGTGGTCGACACCCGGCGCCGCACTGCTGATCACCAGCCTGGGCGGCGTCAGCTACCCGCAGGCCATTGGCGCGTTCATCACCAGCGCGCTGCTGGTGATTCTGTGCGGGGTGACCGGCAGTTTCGAGCGCATCGTGCGGCGTCTGCCAGCGTCGCTGGCTGCGGCCTTGCTAGCAGGGATTCTGTTCCGGATCGGCAGTGAGATCTTTATTGCCGCACAGCACCACACCAGCCTGGTAATGGGCATGTTTTTCACTTACCTGCTGGTCAAGCGCCTGTCGCCGCGCTACTCGGTGCTGCTCGCGCTGCTGGTCGGTATCGGCATCTCTGGCATGCTGGGTTTGCTGAACTTTGACGGCCTGGCGCTGGAAGTCGCCATACCGGTCTGGACCACCCCGGCGTTTTCATGGGCAGCGACAGTGAGCATTGGCATCCCGCTGTTCGTGGTGGCCATGACCTCGCAGAACATGCCGGGTGTGGCCGTGTTGCGAGCCGACGGCTACTTCCCGCCTGTTTCGCCGCTGATATCGGTGACAGGCTTTGCCTCATTGCTCACGGCACCGTTTGGCTGCCACGGGATCAATCTGGCCGCGATCAGTGCCGCCATCTGTACCAGCCCTCATGCGCACGAGGACAAGTCCAAACGCTATACAGCGGCGATCTGGTGCGGGATTTTCTATGCGATAGCCGGCATTTTCGGTGCCACCCTGGCGGGTCTGTTCAGTGCGTTCCCCAAGGAACTGATGCTCTCGATTGCCGCGCTGGCGCTGCTCGGGTCGATCACCAATGGCCTGACCGTTGCGATGGCCGAACCAAGGGAACGCGAACCCGCCTTGATCACCTTCATGGTAACCGCCTCGGGACTCACGCTGTTTTCCATAGGCTCGGCATTCTGGGGCATCGTCGCGGGTTTGCTGACCTTGCTGATCCTGAACACACGCAAGGCCGATTAGGCCAACCGCTGGCAGCGCGGCAGAGATCAACTACGCGCGGCAGCCGCTACCAGCAGGGTTCCGGCGTCGGCATCGAGTATCGCCTGGGTGCCCAGGGGCACTGCCTGATTGGGATCTCCATGCCCTACCGGCAGACCGCCGAGCACCGGGATGCCGAGACTGCCCAGCCGCTCCAGCAGCACATCCGCGGGGCTGATGGTGCGGCCAGTGTTTGGAGCAGGGGTAAATTCGCCGACGGCAATGCCGGCCAGAGACGCAAGAGTCCCGCAGTTGCCCAGGTGGGTGAGCATGCGGTCGACCCGGTAGGCGGGTTCGTTGACCTCTTCGATGAGCAGGATGGCGCCGCTCAGGTCAGGCATGAACGGCGTACCCACAGAGGTATCGAGGATGCACAGGTTACCGCCCAACAGCAGGCCCTGTGCGCTGCCAGCGGTTCTGACCCTGGCCGTTGGCGAGGCCGGATCAGCCTTGAGCAGGACCGGCTCGGTGCTCATCAACACATGGCGCATACCGCTGACGAACAGACCGCCACGTTCCAGCTGCGAAGCGACCGGTCCATGAATGGTCGCCAGGCGCGCATGGTTCCACAGCGCACAGTGCAACGCGGTGATGTCAGAAAAGCCAGTCACCAGCTTGGGATCACGACGCACCGCGTCCATATCCACCTGCTGGACAATCCTTTGCACGCCATAGCCACCGCGAGTGCAGATGACCGCGCGGATTTCCGGGTCGGCCAGCGCGGCGTTGAGGTCGGCGAGCCGCTCTTCATCGGTCCCCGAATAGAACGAGTAGTTGCCCAGCGCATGCGGATAGACCCGCGGGCGCAGCCCCCACCCCTCAAGTACCGCCACCGCCGCCTGGATCTTGCCGGGGTCCACAGGGCTTGCCGGAGAGACCAGTGCCACGGCGTCGCCAGCTCGCAGAGCCCGGGGGTGAAGAGTGTTTGAAGAGGTGGCAGGCATCACGGTCGTCCAAGCGTTGATCGAACTAGGAATCTAGGTTCTGTACGAAAAGTCGGCGAGCGAAGGTCAGGCAAGGCAAAAACAGGCGAGGAAGCGGAGTGTACGTGTTGTAAATGAACATTCCGAGCCTGTGTTTAACGCAGCATCACCGAGCGCAGCCACTTTTCGTACAGAGCCTAGAGCACTGAGGGGGCGCGACTCAAGCCATATCCGTCATCAGCATGGCTCATCCGCAGATCCGTCTGAACGCCAGCGGCGCAACGGACTCCTATCAATCACATGGATCAAACGGCATTCGCTGGGTGATCGCTTCTTGTCCGAATGGCGCGATGAGCGTTTGAATCCATTCTTGAACCCTTTTCAGGAGACCCTGCCATGACCGATCTTTCCAACCGCCAGTTCCTGCTCGCCAAGCGCCCTTCGGGCGATGCGCGCCGTGAAGACTTCACCTATCAGGAAGTCCCGGTCAGCGCACTTGCCGACGGGCAGATTCTGGTCAGGAGCAAATACCTGTCACTGGACCCGGCAATGCGTGGCTGGATGAATGACGGCAAATCCTACATTCCAGCCGTAAAGCTGGGCGAAGTAATGCGTGCCCTCGGCGTGGGTGAAGTAATTGAATCGAAAAACCCCAAGTTCGCCGTAGGTGACCATGTTCAGGGCGCCCTGGGCGTGCAGGACTACTTTGCTGGTGAACCGAAGGGTTTCTACACGGTGGACACGAACCTTGCGCCACTGCCCCTTTATCTGTCAGCACTGGGCATGACCGGCATGACCGCCTACCTGGCGCTGCTGGATGTCGGCCAACCGAAAAGCGGTGACACCGTGGTGATTTCCGGTGCGGCAGGCGCCGTCGGCAGCGTGGCCGGGCAGATCGCCAAGCTCAAGGGATGCCGGGTCGTCGGCATTGCGGGAGGCACGGAAAAATGCCGTCTGCTGACCGAGGAGCTGGGCTTTGACGCCGCCATCGACTACAAATCCGAAGACGTCATGGATGGTCTGAAACGTCACTGCCCGGATGGCGTAAATGTGTACTTCGACAACGTCGGTGGCGACATCCTCGATGCGGCACTCAGCCAACTGGCGGTCGGCGCGCGTGTGGTGATCTGTGGCGCCATCAGCCAGTACAACAGCACCAAGGCGATCAAAGGCCCGGCCAACTACATGTCGCTGCTGGTCAACCGTGCACGTATGGAAGGCTTCATCGTACTGGACCACCCAGAGCGCTTTGCAGAAGCGGGCCAGGTCATGGCCGGCTGGATCAAGGAAGGCAAGCTCAAGAGCAAGGAGCACATCGTGGAAGGCCTCGAGACGTTCCCGGAAACCTTCCAGATGCTGTTCAGCGGTGAGAATCAGGGCAAGCTGATCCTGAAAGTGGAATAAACCCGCAGGGTTTTCGCAGCGTCACAGCCCTTCCCCACGATGCAGGTAAAGAGCCGTGACGCTACGAACCCATCCACTCAAGCCAGCTCGGCAACCACCGCCGCCAGGGCCTTCGCCGGGTCAGCCGCCTGGCTGATCGGGCGGCCGATGACAAGGTAGTCAGAGCCTGCATCCAGTGCCTGACGAGGGGTCAGGATACGACGCTGGTCGTCGTGCGCACTGCCCGCCGGACGAATGCCGGGTGTCACCAGTTGCAATGACGGGTGAGCGGCTTTCAGAGCCTGCGCTTCCAGCGCCGAGCAGACCAGACCATCCATCCCGGCTTTCTCGGCCAGAGCAGCGAGGCGCAGCACCTGCACCTGCGGGTCGATGTCCAGGCCGATACCGGCCAGGTCCTCACGTTCCATGCTGGTCAGAACGGTCACACCGATCAGCAGCGGCTGTGGGCCAGTGCGCTGCTCAAGCACTTCCCGACAGGCCGCCATCATGCGCAAGCCACCCGAGCAGTGCACGTTGACCATCCACACGCCCATCTCGGCCGCCGCCTTGACCGCCATCGCCGTGGTGTTGGGGATGTCGTGGAATTTCAGATCCAGAAACACTTCGAAGCCCCTGTGGCGCAGGGTCTCGACGATGTCGGCCGCGCAACTGGTGAACAGTTCCTTGCCAACTTTGACCCTGCACAGTTTGGGATCGAGCTGATCAGCCAGGCGCAAGGCGGCTTCGCGGGTCGGAAAATCCAGGGCGACGATGACAGGAGTCTGGCAGGCGGACATGAGCGTGGTCTCAGGTAAGTCGAAATCGGCGCGCATTGTAGCTGAACCGGCGCACTGGCGGGACCCGTAGATCGGCATTTGCCCGAACAGCGTCCTGACACCTCTGAATTCCATGCACCCCTGGCGGTCATCGCCGCACCAATCCGGACCAAAGCTTTGCAACGAGTTGAATCGATTCACCCTGACGTTCTGTAAACGACCCGTTTTGAAGCATCACGACACCGATGCGTGCACTGGCACGGCCTCTGCAACAGGATGTTTCAACGTTTATCGAATCCCAGGGAGAGAACAATGAGCACACAACTCAAGCCGACGCTCGGCACGATTCATTTATGGGGGATCGCGGTAGGGCTGGTGATTTCCGGCGAATACTTTGGCTGGAGCTACGGCTGGGGCGTCGCGGGTACGTTGGGCTTTTTGGTAACAGCCCTGATGGTTGCAACCATGTACACCTGTTTCATCTTCAGTTTTACCGAGCTCACCACTGCCATCCCCCACGCGGGCGGTCCGTTCGCCTACAGCCGTCGCGCCTTTGGCGAAAAAGGCGGACTGATCGCCGGCATGGCCACGCTGATCGAATTCGTCTTTGCGCCACCGGCGATTGCCATGGCCATCGGTGCGTACCTCAACGTGCAATACCCGGGTCTTGACCCCAAGCATGCGGCAGTCGGCGCCTACATCGTGTTCATGGCGCTCAACATCGTGGGCGTGAAGCTCGCGGCAACCTTCGAGCTGGTGGTGTGCATTCTGGCTGTGGCCGAGTTGCTGGTGTTCATGGGCGTGGTTGCACCTGCGTTCAGCTTCAGCAACTTCGCCCTGAACGGCTGGGCCGGTTCGCAGACTTTCGGACCCGAAGCCATTGCCGGCATGTTCGCTGCCATTCCCTTCGCTATCTGGTTCTTTCTGGCCATCGAAGGCGCTGCGATGGCCGCCGAAGAAGCCAAGGACCCGAAACGTACCATCCCGAAGGCCTATATCAGCGGCATTCTGACCTTGGTGATACTGGCGATCGGCGTCATGCTGTTTGCCGGTGGCGTGGGTGACTGGCGCACCCTGGCCAACATCAACGATCCCCTGCCGCAAGCCATGAAAGCTGTGGTCGGTGACAGCTCCGGCTGGCTGCACATGCTGGTGTGGATCGGCCTGTTCGGCCTGGTCGCCAGCTTCCATGGGATCATCATGGGTTACTCGCGCCAGTTCTTCGCCCTTGCCCGCGCAGGCTACCTGCCCGCCTCGCTGGCCAGACTCTCGCGCTTCCAGACACCGCACCGGGCAATCATCGCCGGCGGCCTGATCGGCATCGCCGCGATCTACAGCGACGGCCTGATCAACCTGAGCGGCATGACGCTGACCGCTGCGATGATCACCATGGCCGTGTTCGGCGCCATCGTCATGTACATCATGAGCATGCTCAGCCTGTTCAAACTGCGCAAGACCGAGCCTGGCCTGGAGCGCACGTTCCGCGCACCCGGTTATCCAGTGGTGCCCGGCATCGCTCTGGCGCTGGCCGTCGTGTGCCTGGTGGCAATGGCCTGGTTCAACGCACTGATCGGCCTGATTTTCCTGGGCCTGATGGCCATCGGCTTTATCTACTTCAGTCTGACCGCCAAATCCCGCGCCGACGCGCCGACCGACGCGATGCTGACCGGGGATTGATCACCGGAGTTCTTCGGGTTGCGGGCGAATGCTTTCGCACGCAACCCCTTCAAGGCGCATACACTTGAACCATTGGGTAGCCGTGCTGCTCAAACCGGTATCACAACAAGGAGAGCGCTATGCCCTGGTATGCCTGGTTAATTCTGCTCGTAGCCATTGGCTCGGTCGTCGGCGGTCTGATGATGCTGCGCGACACAGCCAAGAAACTGCCCCTCACTGAAGAACAGCTCAAGCGCGTCCACGAGCGCAACGCAGAAATGGATGCCAAGGACGCCAAGGACCGCTAAGTGCCTCCGGGTGGCAGGCGGACACCTGCCACCCTCTACTTGTCAGGCATCTCGGCGTTTATCGGAAGCACCTTGATATTTAGCGGCTCGAAAATCTTCGCCAACTGCCCATCTGCACGCAACCTCTCCAGTAATTGCCTGAAGTGCGAAACATCAATGTTGCCGTTCGGGCGCAACAACGCATATTGACGGTAGATCTGATCGACACGGTCGGACACCATCAACTGCGCCGCTTCATCCTTGTTATGCGCCATGAAATCAATCAGGTACGAACGGGTAACGGGTGCAATATCGGCGCGGCCGCGCACCACCATCAGCAAGTTGCTGTCGTGGGAGTACGTGGAGGTAATGGTGAAGTGCTCGCTCAGGTACTTCTGATTGGTATTGAAGTTGGCAAATCCATAATGATAGCCACTGAACAATGCCAGACGTTTGTCAGCCAGGGTGTCGAAGTAATCCTGCCCCCGCCCTTCTTCCCGGCGCGCCACATAGACCTCGGCATCCTCGAGCCCCATATCGAGCTGTTCATGTGGAATGTCCTTCCAGCCCCAGTCAGGGTTTTCGAAGACTGCAACATCGAAACGCCCTTCCGTGAAATCACGAAAACGCCGGGGCACCGAGGTCGGGATCATGACGAATTCGTAGTCGTCCTGCTCGCCATTCAGGGCGTCGATCAACCTGGGTAAAAGACCGGCGTCTTCACCTTTTTCAGGGCGCACCATATAAGGGGGGAAGTGCACTGCGGCCACGCGCACGATCTGCGCGGCGAAGACCTGCGGCGTTGCCATCAACGGAATGAAGAGCATGACGCCGGTAACGATCTTGCGCGCCACACCGTCAATTAACACTGCAAGTCTTTTCATAAAACACGACATCAATCAAAGCCGTTCAAACTATGCGGTTTCCATGATTTAAACAACTGTCAAATCGACGGCGTCAGCGCTCTGCGGCATCCTTGCGGTATTCGCCCAGGCAAGTGACAGCCGCCTGCGAGGCACCAATGCAATCACCCGTGGTCACTGTAGGGGCAGTTGTTACAACAAGGGTGCCGATGCAAGGCTCAGGGTGTGCGCAACGGGTTAATCTGGCTACGCTCAAGCCATTGACTATCGTAAGGAAGCTTGATGATGCCGCACTGGCTGGTGATTGATCTTGAGGCTACGACCGAAGAAGGTGGGTGGCCGGTCGCAGAAATGGAAGTCATCGAGATAGGCGCGACACTGGTCAATCAGGACGGACGCGAGCTGGACCATTTCGAACGCTTCGTGCGCCCGGCGCGCAGGCCGCTGCTGACCCATTTCTGCCGCGAGCTGACCCATATCAACCAGAGCAGCATCGACAGCGCTGCACCGCTGACGACGGTGTGGCCGCAGTTCGAGCGCTGGTTGAGCCATCACCGTGCACGTATCGTGGGCTGGGCCAGTTGGGGGGATTACGATCGTCAGCAACTGGAAGAGGAATGGCGTCAGCATCACCTCGACAGTGCACTGTCCAGCATGCCGCACGTCAATCTCAAACAGCGTTTCGCCCAGGCTCGCCATTTGCAGAAACCGATGGGGCTGAACAGTGCCTTGCAACTGGCAGGCATGCAGTTCAGCGGGCAACAGCACCGCGCCTTGGTCGATGCGCGCAATACTGCCAGGCTGCTGCCGTTGATTCTGCCCAACTGAATGCCGCTGCAGGTCGACGTTTCGTCAGCGTCGATGTGCAAGGGGCGTGACGAGTTTTAACGTGTTGGGCATACTGGCGAGCCATTTTCAGCCCTTTCAAAAGGAATCGCCCATGTTCAAGGTCAACGAGTACTTCGACGGCACCGTCAAATCCATCGCCTTCACCCAGGCCGATGGTGAGGCAACCATCGGTGTCATGGCAGCGGGCGAATATGAGTTCGGTACGGCGCAACGGGAAATCATGCATGTGATCTCCGGCGAATTGAGCGTGAAGCTTCCGGACAGCACTGACTGGGAAACCTTTGCCACCGGCAACCAGTTCAACGTACCGGCTAACAGCAAGTTCCAGCTCAAGGTCAAAGTCGATACCGCCTACCTGTGCGAATATCGCTGAGACTCAGCGAGTGGGAGGCTTGACCTCCCACGTTGCCCACAGGCCCTCCTCACCCTCTCCTACTCAACCCCGGCATTGAACTGCAACGCCGCCAGTCGCGCATAAAGCGGGTTGCTGGCGATCAACTGCTGATGGGTGCCCACGGCCACCAACCGCCCCTGATCCATGACGGCAATCCGGTCGGCATTCTGCACCGTGGCCAGCCGGTGGGCGATGACCAGCGTCGTACGCCCCTGCATCAGGCTCGGCAGGGCCTGTTGAATCAAGTGCTCACTCTGCGCGTCCAGCGCACTGGTCGCCTCGTCCAGCAGCAGAATCGGCGCATCGACCAGCAAGGCACGGGCAATCGCCAGACGCTGACGCTGTCCGCCGGACAATCCCACCCCGCCCTCACCCAGATGCGTACCGTAGCCGTTGGCCATGTCGAGAATGAACTCGTGCGCATGGGCAATGCGCGCCGCCGCCTGTACCTGCTCAAGGCTCGCAGTGGCGTTACCGTAACGAATATTGTCCTCGACACTGCCGAAAAACAGGGCGGGCGATTGTGAAACCAGCGCGAAACAGCGGCGCAGATCATGGGGATCGAGCTGCGCGATCGGCACGCCCTCGATCAGAATGCGCCCTTGAATCGGGTCGTAAAAACGCAACAGCAGATCCAGAATGGTCGACTTGCCCGCGCCGGAGGGCCCGACCAGCGCCAGGGTTTCACCGGGCTCGATGCTCAGGGTCAGGTTATCCAGCGCATTGCGCTCAGGACGCGATGGGTAGGCGAAGGTGACATTCTCCAGCGCCAGACGCCCACTGATGCGCTGCGGCAGGCTCTGCAGATCCGTGGTCGGCACACTGATCTCGCTGCGTGCCTGAAGCAGCTCGCCGATCCTCTCTGCGGCACCGGCGGCGCGCTGCAGATCGCCAATCACCTCGCTCAACGTACCGAACGCCATACCGACCATCAGCGCGTAGAACACGAACGCTGCCAGCTCACCGCTTGAGATGCGGCCGCTGATCACGTCCATACCGCCGACCCACAACATCACCGCCACGGCACCCAGCACCAGAACGATCACCAGCGTGATCAGCCATGAGCGCTGCAGGATACGTTTCCGAGCGGTCTCGAACGCCTGCTCCACCGTATGCGAAAAACGCTGCTTGTCCTGCTGCTGATGGTTGTACGCCTGCACTGTCTTGATCTGCCCCAGGGCTTCGGCCACGTAACTGCCGACATTGGCGACCCGGTCCTGACTTTCGCGCGACAGGTTTCGTACCCGCCGCCCGAACATGAGAATGGGTGCGATGATCAGCGGCAACGCCACCACTACGATACTGGTGAGTTTGGGGTTGGTGATGAACAACAACACGATGCCGCCAATGACCATCAGCGCGTTGCGCAGGAACATCGACAGTGACGAGCCGATGACCGACTGCAACAGCGTGGTGTCGGCGGTCAGTCGCGACTGGATTTCCGAACTGCGATTGTTCTCGTAGAAGCCCGGATGCAGTTCGATCAGGTGATCGAATACTTTCTTGCGCAAGTCGGCAACCACACGCTCGCCGATCCACGACACCAGATAGAAGCGGGCGAAGGTTCCGACGGCGAGGCCGACCGTCAGCAGCATGAAAAACCCGATCGAGCGCTCGAGCAGTTGCGGTGAGCGGGTCATGAAACCCTGATCGACCATCAGTTTGATGCCCTGCCCGATCGACAGGGTGATACCTGCGGTGATGACCAATGCCAACAACGCGCCGAGCGCCTGCCAGCGATACGGCGCGATGAAGCTCGCAGCCAGACGCAAGGCCTGGCGATGACGTCGGGTAATCCGTGAAATCATGAACGATGAACCTGCCTGTGTGCCCGATCTGTCTGAGTTGCAAAGCCTACACCTGTGTGGCCGGGGCGCCGAACATCATTTCGAATGAACTTGCGGCTGGCTTGCAGAGTCAGGTTATGACTGCTTTACAGAGGCCGCTATAAGACATCGATCTAAGCGCCTGCTGGCAGATTTGCATCATATCTGTTGCACTTGCAGCGCGTTTGAGCGGCTGACAGTACCTGTCACGGACCGGTCATCAAGCGCGGTTAACTTAACGCCGTTACCTGATGAAAGGAGAAACACCATGAACCCGCAAGAGCGCAGCAATGAAGTTCAGGTTGTTCGAGCCACGCCTAATCTGCCGGTTGGCGGTGCCATTCTTGACCAGCACGGACAAGAAGTCCTGATCACCGAAGAAATGGTTCAGGCTGCCTGCCAGGAATGCGACAAGCACTGGGTAACCCCGGAAAAATAAAACCAAGCCGTACCAGATATTTGAAACCCGACCACTTGGTCGGGTTTTTTATTGCCTGATGACCCGGCTGGCGATCAGACCAGCACTGCACCCAGCGCCCGCACCAGTTGTGCCAATGCCTCGGATTCTCCCTCCAGATGAACCTTCAGCCCTTCGATTTCCCGGCGTGGCGGGTACTGCTTGCGCAATGCATCGAAGGCCAGACGCTGGCTGGCGGTGTCACCGGTCAGGCTGCGGCGGAAATCCGCATCGTCACGTCGCGGGTCATACACGCCGCGGCACAACATGTTAAGCGCCCAGACCGGGTCGCAGGCCGCGTCGAGACTGACCTGCGCCAGCCAGGGTTTTGGCAGCAGATCGTCCAGCTCGATCGTCGCAGGCTGATCAAGAAAGCCACACAACGCCTGATAGATCTGTGCAGTACCGCGCTGCCTGCCATCCAGGCTGTAACCGGCGATATGCGGTGTACCCAGAACGCACAAGTCAGCCAGCGCGACGTTGACCTGCGGCTCGCCCTCCCACACATCCAGTACGGCCTGCAGGTCTTCCCGCTCAAGCAGCACGTCGTGCAACGCCGCGTTATCCACTACGGCGCCACGGCTGGCATTGATCAGCCAGGCACCCTGGCCGAGCTGACGCAAACGCGCGTCGTCGAGCAAGTGCCAGGTCGGTGACGCCCCGGTTTTGTTCAGAGGCGTGTGCAGGCTGATCACGTCACAGCGCTGCAGGATCTCGTCAAGGCTGACGAAGTCGCCGCCTTCGGCAGCCTGGCGTGGCGGATCGCAGACCAGCACGTTCCAGCCCAATGCCTTCAATACGCTGATCAGCCGACCACCCACCTGCCCTGCACCGACCACACCGTAGGTGCGCTGCGCAAGATCGACCCCTTCGATTTCAGCCAGGGTCAGCAGGCTGCCTAGGACATAGTCCACCACGCCGCGCGCATTGCAGCCCGGAGCGCTGGCCCACTGGATACCGGCTTGCTGAAACCAGTCCAGATCCAGGTGATCGGTGCCGATGGTGCAGGTCCCGACAAAACGCACCGGGCTGCCCTCAAGCAGTTCGCGGGTCACGGCGGTGACCGAGCGAACCAGCAGGATGTCGGCATCCGCCACAGCGGCTCGGTCCATGGCGCGGCCCGGCAAGCGATGAATCTCACCGAAATGAGCAAAAAAAGCGTCGAGCAGGGGAATATTTTCGTCAGCAACAATGCGCATGGAAGACTCTCTGGGTCTGGCGAACAGGGACCTGCTCGAATCGGGAACAGGTGCGTCGTGAACAGGCGCGGGTTGCAGCGATGTGGTGATCAGTCGGACTTCTTGCGGATCCAGTACAGGAACGTACCCTCTTCGGCTTGCTCCGCAACCAGTTCATGACCGAGAAATACACAGAATTTCGGGATATCGCGACGCGTGGACGGATCGGTTGCAATGACCTTGAGTAGACCGCCCGCGGGCAGGTCACGCACCTTCTGGTGCAACATCATCACCGGCTCCGGACAAAATAGCCCGACGGCGTCCAGCTCGGCGTCGACAGTGAGGTTTTCAATGGGCTCAGACATGGGGCACTCCAGAGACGGGGGACGATTGTCGCTCAATTCGGTCGGTCAGGCCAAATGCTGATGGTTATACCGGCGCCGAATGGCGGCGCGCGGCCAGACAGCAGACAGAAAAATGCCAGGCACAGGGCCTGGCACTGATCATGACCCGGGCGAGCGTCAGAACGGCAGCTTCATACCGGGCGGCAGCTGCATGCCAGCCGTCATGGAAGCCGTCTTGTCCTGGCTGGCCTGCTCGATCTTGCGCACGGCGTCGTTGACGGCGGCGGCGATCAGGTCTTCCAGCACTTCCTTGTCTTCCTGCATCAGGCTGTCATCCAGATTGATGCGCTTGACGTCATGACGACCGGTCATCACCACGCTCACCAGGCCTGCGCCCGATTGACCGGTGACTTCCGCGTTGGCCAGCTCTTCCTGCATCTTGGCCATTTTTTCCTGCATTTGCTGCGCCTGCTTCATCAGGCCAGCCATGCCACCTTTCATCATGGAATATCTCCTCGAAAATGGATGGTTCGTTTGCGTGGCGCCAGCGGCGCCCTGTGTTCAGTTATTGAGCCTGCGCCGCAGGTGTGTCAACGGGCTTGATCGTGTCTTCCCGGATCACAGCGCCAAACTGTTGCAGCATCTGCTGGATGTACGGGTCGGCCTGAATCGAGGCTTCGGCCTGGCGCTGGCGCTCGGCCCGCAGCCGTGAGGCAGCCTGCGCAGGGGTTTCCTGCTCGGGCTTGATCAGCTCGATACTCAGATTGATCGTGCGCCCATGATACTGGTTCAACGCATCGTTCAGGCGCCGCTGCTGGGTCGAGTTGAACAACGCGCTGTGCGCAGGGTCCAGGTGCAGCAGCCAGTGGTCGCCATCGACTGAAATCAATGTGCAGTTGGCCGCGATGCTGCCGGTCATCCCGGAGATCGGCAGCTTGGGAAACACGTCCAGCCATTCGGCCGCAAGACCGGTGGCCGGTTTGGCGGCAGGAGCGGGCTCCGGCTCGACGGCTTCAAGTTCGACGACACTTTCGTGGGCCAGCTCATCCAGATAGCTGTAGGACGCCGGATCTATATCGATGTCCGGCTCGACGTAATCGTCGTCCGCTGGCGGTTCGTCATCACGGCCCATCGGCCCGGAGTCGGAAGACATCGAATCGGTGTGCATGGACAGATACGCAGAGTCCGGGATGGCTTCGAGCATTGCCGGCGTGTCCTGTTGCTCGGCAACCGGCTGCGCCGGCTCGGCTTCAGGTGCGGCCGGCACCGGGCTGGCGGGCGCAGGCGTCGGCATGGGCGTCAGGTCGGGCTGCTCGGAAACGGTCTCCAGAACCGGCTCGGCTACTGGCTCGGCAGCGGCTTCGGTATCAGGCGCAGTTTCGGCGGCGGGTTCGGCAGCCGGGGATTTCGGCTCGTTCCACGGCAGGTCGAGGTCTTCAACCGGCGCGGCTTGTGGCTCTGGCTTCGATTCCGGTTGTACCGCGGGCGCTGGCCGGACGGCAGCCGGCATCGGAGCCGCTGCAGGCGGCAGCGCTTCGAAGGCCGGATCAGGCGCAGCCATCACCGGGGCGGTCGACACTGCGGGAGTTGCCGATGCAACAGGTGTCGCATCAGCCACTGCTTTTCGGGAATCAACCGTGGCCTGGCTGATCCCCACTGGCTTTAGCGGCTGCCTCGGCGCGTCCTCGCTGTCGGCAGGACGAAACGCCAGCATGCGCAGCAGGACCATCTCGAAGCCACCACGCGGATCAGGGGCCAGCGGCAGGTCACGACGACCAATCAAGCCCATCTGGTAGTAAAACTGTACGTCTTCGGCAGGCAGGGCCTGCGCCAGGGCCAGCACCCGGTCACGATCGCCATGACCGTTGTCGACGCCTTCCGGCAACGCCTGGGCAATCGCCACACGGTGCAGCACGTTGAGAATTTCCGAGAGCACGCCGTTCCAGTCAGGGCCCTGCTCGGCCAAGTGGCGTACCGCCTCCAGCACGCCACGCGCATCGCCTTCCAGCAATGCGGTCAGTACATCGAAGACCTGGCCGTGGTCCAGCGTGCCAAGCATGGCACGTACATCGGCAGCCATGACCTTGCCTTCACCGAAGGCAATGGCCTGATCGGTGAGGCTCATTGCATCACGCATCGAACCGTCGGCGGCGCGCCCGAGCAACCACAGCGCGTCGTCTTCGAACGGTACGTTCTCGACGCCCAGCACATGGGTCAGATGCTCGACCACGCGTTCAGGCGTCATGTTTTTCAGCGAGAACTGCAGGCAACGCGAAAGAATGGTCGCCGGCAGCTTTTGCGGATCGGTGGTGGCAAGGATGAACTTGACGTAGGGCGGCGGCTCTTCAAGCGTCTTGAGCAAGGCGTTGAACGAGTGGCTGGACAGCATGTGCACTTCGTCGATTAGGTAAACCTTGAAGCGACCGCGACTCGGCGCGTACTGCACGTTATCCAGCAGCTCACGCGTATCTTCGACCTTGGTACGGCTGGCGGCGTCGATTTCGATCAGATCGACGAAACGGCCCTCGTCGATCTCCTTGCACACCGAGCAGGTGCCGCAGGGCGTCGAGGTGATGCCGGTTTCACAGTTCAGGCACTTGGCGATGATCCGCGCGATAGTCGTCTTGCCGACGCCCCGTGTGCCGGTAAACAGATAGGCATGGTGCAGGCGCTGGCTGTCCAACGCGTTGATCAGGGCCTTCAACACATGAGCCTGGCCGACCATTTCGCGGAACGAGCGCGGACGCCATTTACGTGCAAGAACCTGATAACTCATTTAAAACCGTCGCAACTGGTAAGCGGAAGACCGCCAATGCTAGCCGAGCAGGGGCAAAATTGCATCTGGTGTCCGTCTCTATTGTGGCTAAGCTGTGCAAATGACTCTATTGACGCGCTTTATTCGGGCCTTCACCACGCCGCGGCTGCCTCGTGCAGCGGCGGCCTGCCTGCTATTGCTGATGCCGCAAAACGGCAGCGCGGCGCAGAGGACCTTGAGCTTTGCGGTCAATGAAGGCTGGACCATGCCGATGATGCACATCACCGACTTTCGTCCCGAATCCGGCATTCTGTTCGACATCATGCAAAGCCTTGCGCACCACGTGGGCCTCGAGGCCAGTTACCACGTAATGCCGCGCCTGCGCATCCAGTCGGCGCTGGAGCGCGGCGAAGTCGACATGCACTGCTACAGCGCCCAGGCGTGGTACCCGGACTTGTCCGGGGATTATCTCTGGAGCCTGCCGATTCTCTA
Organism: Pseudomonas sp. MWU16-30316; assembly: GCF_020515645.1. NCBI lineage: Bacteria > Pseudomonadati > Pseudomonadota > Gammaproteobacteria > Pseudomonadales > Pseudomonadaceae > Pseudomonas > Pseudomonas sp. MWU16-30316. The sequence continues at coordinate 142,629 of NZ_JAIZAZ010000006.1, forward strand.
TCAGCGCGACTGGCTGGTCGCTTCGGCGGCGACGGCTGCAGGCCCCTACCCCGAGCAGTTCGACAACGAAACCGTCGGCACCGTGCTGGGCTACAACTACCCGGCCCTGGAGCACCTTTTCGAGAATCACAAACTGGTCCGTGAAGACGCGCGCACGCAGAATCAGACGCTCGGCAAGCTGATGGCCGGGCGCTACAACTACGCGGTGACCAATCAGTTGATCCTCGAATGGACCAACCGGAACCTGCCTGTCGGCAAGAGGCTCAAGCCGATATCACTGGTCGCCGAACAACCAGCCGCCTGCCTGATCCGCAATAACCCCGACCTGCCAGTGGGCAGAATTTTGCGCACGCTGGTGCAGATGCGTCTGTCGGGCGAGATCCAGAAGATCATCGATCACTACACAACGGCCACGGCCCCCTGATCCTTCATCTGCGCTGTCGCAATAGCGTCATATTCCATGGTTACGCTCGCGTGAAATCTTTGGTAACACATTAACCAGCGCGAGTATTTGGCGATGAGCGACAGACCAGACGACGAAGATACCAACGAAAACCCCAGCCGCCGTCGTTTTCTGGGCGGGATGGCTGCCTTGGGTGCAGGTGTCACCCTTAGCAGCTACGTTTCCGCCCACGAGAAGCCGCCCGGCGACAACGAACGGCATCATCACCTTGCCGGACCCGCGCTGGATCGCGCCTTGCGCGAAAATGTGAAAACCATTGTGGTGATCTACGCCGAGAACCGCAGCTTCAATAACCTGTTCGGCGATTTCCCCGGTGTCGAAAAGCCGCTCTCCTCGCTCAGGCCTTCCGATTACGAGCAGCGCGACCGCGACGGCACGCGATTGTCCAAACTGCCACCTGCCTGGGGAGGCGTGCTGCAGGTAGGACCGCAAACCGTCGATGGCGTGACTTATCCGGTAGGCGAGCAGTTTCAGCAAGACCTGCCCAACGCGCCGTTCCCGCTCAAGGGACCGAACGGTGAAGACCTGCCGCTGAGCCTGGTGACCCGCGATCTGTGGCACGTGTTTTACCAGAACCAGATGCAGATCAACGACGGCAAGAACGATCGCTTCGTGGCCTGGGCGGATGCGGGCGGCCTGACCATGGGCAACTATGCACAGACTCAGTATTCGCTGCGCCTGTGGGACGTGGCCGAGGAGTTCGTGCTGTGTGACAACTTCTTTCAGGGTGCTTTCGGCGGCTCGTTCCTCAATCACCAGTACCTGATTTCAGCCACCGCGCCTATTTACCCGAACGCCGCCGAATCTCCGGCCAAGTCGCAAATCGCTACCTTGCAGAGTTTCAACCCGCAGGATCCGCGCCTCAAACCGCTCGACAAGTCGCCGGCCAGCGCCATGGACGGACCGCCACAATTTGGCCCCAGCGCCATCACGCCGGACAACTACGCCGTCAACACCATGGCCCCGCCCTACTGGCCAACCTGGCTGCGCGACCCGCAAAACCCTGATTACTCGAAACCGGATCTGCCCAACGTGCTGGTTCCGCAAAGCCACGAGCACATCGGTGACAAGCTGTCGAAAAGGAATGTTGACTGGGCCTGGTACGCCGGTGCCTGGCAAGTGACGCTGGATGAATTCAAGGACTCCACCGGGATCCCGAAAATCCCCAACTTTCAATACCATCACCAGCCGTTCAACTACTTCAAGCAGCAGGGGCCGCAGCACCCTGAAGAGCGCAAGAAGCGCCTGCGTGACGGCGGGCTGGGTGACGAGTCGAGCACCAATCGCTTTCTCGCCGATGCCGAAGCGGGCAAGTTGCCTGCGGTAACCTTCTACAAGCCCCAGGGCAACCTGAACATGCACGCCGGTTACGCCGACGTTGCTTCGGGTGACCGGCACATCGACCGGGTGATCAAGGTGCTGCGCAAGAGCCCGCAGTGGGACAACATGGTGATCGTCCTCACCTTCGACGAGAACGGCGGCTGGTGGGACCATGTCGCGCCGCCAAAAGGCGACCGCTTCGGGCCCGGCACGCGCATTCCCGCTCTGGTCATCTCCCCTTTCGCCCGCAAGGGCAAGGTCGACCACACGGTTTACGACACCGCCTCGATCCTGCGCCTGATCACCCGCGTGCATGGCCTGGAAAAACTCGACGGCCTGAAACGCCGTGACGAGGCCATGATCGCGCGTGGCCAGGCGCCGATGGGCGACCTGACCAACGCGCTGCAGTTTCCGGCCTGATCCCGTCAGGTGGTCGCGTCGGCAGCCTCCAGCGCAGTCGGACGAGCGGTTTTCACCGGTGGCAGGGACGCCACGTACACCGTGCGGGACGGGAACGCGAAACGCACGTCCAGTTCGGCAAAGGCTTCCATGATGTCCAGATTGATCGCCTGCTGCACATCCATATAGACGTTGTAGCTGGGGTCGAGCACGATAAAAACGGTCTCGAACTCCAGCGATGTCTCGCCAAACCCCCGAAAATGCGAACGGTCGAAACGCGCCAGCTTCTGCGCGTTGATGATCGCTTCGACTTTCTTCGGCACTTCCCTTATCTGATCGACCGAGCAGTCATAGGTCAGCCTGAATTCGAAGACAATGCGTCGCTCCTGCAAGCGTTTGTAGTTCTGGATGGTGTTGTTGATCATGTCGGCGTTGGCCATCACGATCTGCTCGCCACCCAGGCTGCGGATCCGCGTGGTCTTCAGGCCCACGTGCTCGACCGTGCCGGACAACGCACCGACGACGATGAAGTCGCCAACCTCGAAAGGCTTGTCCACGGCGATGGATAGCGAAGCAAACACGTCGCCCAGAATGTTCTGCACCGCGAGTGCGACCGCAATGCCGCCGACCCCGAGGCTGGCGACGAACGCGGTGATATTGACCCCGACGTTCGACAGCATCGCCATGACCACCGTGGCCCACAGCAGCACCTTCGCCCCCCACAGACTCAACGTAGCCAGCGCGCTGCCCTGAAAGGTGCCACCAGCGTTGTGACGCACGAAGTAGCGCTGCAAGGCGAGCGCGATTGCCCGGTTCGCCCACAGCCCGACCTGTAATGCGGCGACCACGAACCACAGACTGCTGACCCGCCCGAGCCAGCGCTCCGGCAGATCGAGCATGCCGATGCCGATCAGAATGGAAGCCAGCAGCAATAACGTATTACTGGTGCCCGACAGCACCTGCACCACGATGTAGCGCATATGCGTGCTGGGCGCATCCGCACGCGAGCGCATCTTTCTGAGCACAAAACCGATCACGCCCCTGACCAGAATAAAACTCAGGGTCGAGGCGAAAATAGCCAGTATCCAGTTGGCGAGCGATATGCCCAGAAATTGCGAGTCTGTAAAAAATCTGATGATGTCCTGTTCCATCCGGCCCCCGGCTCCACTGCTGCGAGACGCCTGACCGAAAAGCCCGTGACACCCGCAGCGACTTGAATTGCCCCTTGCCGTAAAACGGTTTCAAGCGACGCGTAAGGAGTTAGGGGGTGTGTGGAAGTGAGGGTTCAGTTGAATTGGCTATTGATCGATCACCTGAACGCACACCGAGTTTTCACTGTTCGTCGAAACTGATCGGACAGCATGGAACCTCTCCTCAATGAGTTGCCACTCACGGCCCCGAGCGACGGGCTACCAAGCCCCATGCGTTCAAGCGGCCCAAAAGGCCAATTCGTGGTTAACACCACATTCAAGCAGAGGAAAATATCCGTGACCTACGGCATTCGCGGCGGAGTTGGCACATCGGCTTACTACACCCAGCCCCAGCCTTTTGATGAGTTGAAGCTGAAGCCGGAACAGATTCAGGAAAAGACGGCAAAACTTATGGAGAAAGGGTATTTCACCGTTCCCATAGCAGAACCTACAAGACGTTTTTTGCATGAGCAAAGCAGTCTCAGTAACCCCGCCTGGAGACAGGAGACCGTTGGAAAGGTTATTGATTTGAAAGCAACCGACTACGAACGATCAACAACAGCCGTAGCGTAGGACATTGCAACCACTCTTACCGGGAAGCAACAACAATTGAGGCCTCATGAGTTCCAACTGCGAAGGGCCAAAAATCAGGGCGCAGACCAATGGCATCAGGATAAGGGGCCGAAAAAGGTCATCTGCATCGCCACCATCGAGGGGCGCGGCACCGAATACGTGAAGCGCGCAGAATCAGAAGGAATATTTGAAGCGGGGCATTTTGGGAAAATGACGCCTCTGGATGCCAGGGCGGTCGAGCAGAGAACCAGAGAAGCCAAGCAAGACCGCTTCTATTTCTTTGCGGGCAAAGGTATTTGCGAAGACAGCATTCCCAAACTGGTACACCGCTCGCCCCATCAGAGTGGTCGCTCCATCTTCCTGGCACGATGGCAGTAAGGCAGGCCATGCAGGATTAACCGCCGGCCTGGAGACATCCGGCGGTTATCTCCGTGCCGGGCAGACTGTTTTTACAGACGCACGAAGTTCTCGCCAGCGCAGGGCACCGTCGAAACAGGAATAGGCTTTCATTTTTACGAGCAGGCCACTTTCAGAAAAGGACCTTGAGATAGGTGGTGCCCCCACCAGCCACACCCCGGCACACAATGTTCCCGCTGTGGCTGCTTCCTTCCGGATCTGACCAGGTTCACGGGTAATCGTTGCGGGGGGACCGATGGGGTCACCATAACGACACTCACCAGTTGGCGAGCCGCGCCATTGTACCGGTCTTGCGCGAGTTTACAACCGTTGCTGCGGATAAAAATTTCGAGGGGGCTCAAGCACTTGTGTGCCGGGGCTGAAAGGCAAATGCGTGCCGGTCATCAGCGTTACAAATCCTCGAAACGGCCCCGTTCGATCCTGTACCCTGCCCGCCTCAACCATAATCAGCCAGCAGGTTGCTCATGCAGACTCGATTGGTCGACTACCACGACCTCAGCGCCTCTCAACGCCAACAGCTCGGATACCTTGAGGTTACGCAGGAACAGATACAGTTCTCCGGCGACATCTATACCGCGCTCAATACGCTTCTGGTCAGACCCAGCCCGAATATTTGCGGCTTCGCGCTGCTCAGTGACGAGAAGCCGGTCGGGTTCTTCCTGCTCAAGCGCGATGATTGTCTGCCGCACTGGGCTCAGGAGGCTCTGACGGCGACACTGCATGCGTTGCAGGTCGATCACCGTGAACAGGGCAAGGGACTGGGCAAGGCGTGCCTGCAAGCGTTGCCTGCGGCGTTGCGCCTGAAATGGCCGGACATCACTCAATTGATGCTGTCGGTGGATGCGGACAACTCGGCCGCCATCGGGCTTTATACCGGCCAGGGCTGGATCGATACCGGTGAGGCGTATCGCGGGCGGATCGGTTTCGAGCGCAGGCTGACCCTGACGCTTTGAGCCGCTTTGGCACAAAGGCCTGACACGCCGCCGAAGCGTGTCAGGCACGGCCCGCGTTACTGGGCCTGCAAAACCTCATCGGCCTTGCCACCGGCATCCTGAATCACCAAGTGGATGAAGTGCAGCTTGGCGATGACCGCTTGAGGCAGCACGAACGGATAGAAATCCGGCTGCCCCATGCTGCGTGACAACTCGTTGAGCATGCTCGCCAGCTCAATCCAGGCATTGACGAACGACAGGAACGCCGGGCCGCCCGGATGCTGAGGGTCGTAAAGTACTTCCAGCGGAAACGGCTGGTAATCGAGCTCCATGTCGCGAGCGCTCATGCCAAACCCCAGCGCGGTGTCGACCGCATCCATCATGTGCAGGTAATGCGCCCAGGTTTCGGCCCAGTCTTCCCACGGATGCATGGTCGCGTAGGCACTGACGAAGCTTTCCTGCCAGTTGTCCGGCGCACCGTTCTGGTAGTGATGATCGAGCGCGTCGGCGTAGCTGGCGCGCTCGTCGCCGAACAGGTTGCGATAACTGTCCTGCCAGTGGGTATTGGCGATGAGCCGATCCCAGTAGTAATGGCCGACTTCATGACGGAAATGGCCAAGCAAGGTGCGATAGGGTTCGTGCAGCTGCACGCGCATCGCTTCACGGTGTGCGTCGTCGGCTTCTTCGATGTTCAGGGTGATCAGGCCGTTGGCATGGCCTGTGGTTGGCAGGTTGCCCTCCAGATCGACACCGACGAAGTCGAAGGCCAGGCCGGTCTCTTCGTCGACAGTCTTGGGAATGACCTGCAGGCCCAGGGAAATCAGCTGCGCGACCAGACGCCGTTTGGCGGTCTCGACCTTGCGCCAGCGCTCGCCGTTTTCAACCACCGACAGGTCGGGAATGGTGTGATTGAGGCTGCACGCAACACAGAATTCGCCGGAATTATGCTCTGGAAAAAGCCAGTTACAGGCTGCCGGGGTGCCGAGGTTGGCGCAACGCCGATACAACCCGGCACCCGGCTCATCGCTCAGGCGCCAGGTAGTAGGCTCAGGCCCCGCTTCGAGCGTAGCGACACGCCCCTGCTCAGGCAGGTAGCCCAGCGCTGCAGAACAGGCCAGGCATTGGGTATTGGGGAAAAACACCGACTGGCCACAGGTGCACTGCCAGACCTTGCTGTTACGTTTGGATTCGCCGACAAATGGGGCGGTGATGCGTGAACTCAGTTGCTCGAAAAAGCGATACATGGCGATCTCCCGTTGACCTTGCATGGACTAGATCATACCGACGCTTCAGGGGTTCAAAATATTATCGAGCGGCATGGATGATGAGGCTTACGGCGTGTTCATGGGCCAAAACGGTGCGTCGCACGGTAGTCGGGATTATCGTTCCTCACGCTCCAGCGTGGGAATGCAGTGCGTGACGCTGCGCGCAAAAGATCTACGCCGCACCATCACACTCAAGATCGGACGCAGAGCGTCCAGAACTGCATGCGACGCGGAGCGTCGCACGATAATCAAGACATGCCTAAGCAGAGCATCGCACGGTAGTTGGGATTATCGTTCCGCACGCTCCAGCGTGGGAATGCCGTGCGTGACGCTCCGCGTCACAGATCTACGCCGCACTATCACACTCAAGACCGGACGCAGAGCGTCCAGAACTGCATACGACGCGGAGCGTCGCACGATAATCAGGGCATACGGAGCGTCGGTCTTCCTCAATCAACCGCCACACCCAGCTCGGTCAAGCGTTTGAGCAGTGCATCTTCGTCCAGCACGGTAAGGCCGAGTTCGTTGGCCTTGGTCAGTTTCGAGCCAGCACCCGGCCCGGCAACCACGGTGTGGGTCTTGGCCGAGACCGAGCCGGACACCTTGGCACCGAGGCTTTCGAGCTTTTCCTTGGCGACATCGCGGCTCATGCGTTCCAGCGAGCCGGTCAGTACCCAGGTCTGGCCAGCCAGCGGCAAACCTTCGACGGTTTTTTTCTCGCTGCGCCAGTGCATGCCGAAGTCCTTGAGCTGGGCTTCGATGGCGCGGGCGCGCTCGGCGTTTGCGCTGTCGTCGAAGAAATCGCGAACCGACTTGGCCTGTTTCTCCGGCAGTGCCTGACGCATGTCCAGCCAGTCGGCACTGATGATGGCTTCCAGCGTACCGAACCGGTCCGCCAGTTTCTGCGCAGCACCCGGCCCTACCGACGGAATGTGCAGTTTGTCGATCATCCCTTCCAGCGTGGTGCTGGCCGCGAACTCGGCGCCCAGCTCGCCCTGGTCCTGCAATTGCAAACCGCATTCACCGAGCAGCGCATCGATGACGCTACGGTTGTGCTCGTCCTCGAAGAAGCTGTGAATCTCGTATGCGACTTCCAGGCCGACATCCGGCAGGTAGGTCAGCACTTCCGGCAAGGCCTGTTGGACACGCTCCAGCGACGCCAGCGAACGCGCCAGGACCTTGGCCGTCTCCTCACCCACATCGGGAATGCCCAAGGCATAGATGAAACGCGCCAGGGTCGGCTGTCGGCTGTCGGCGATGGCCTTGAGCAATTTATTGCTGGAGATTTCCGCGAAACCTTCCAGGTCAATGATCTGTTCGTATTTCAGTTTGTACAGATCGGCAGGCGAGCCGATGAGTTTCTCATCGACCAGTTGCTCGATGGTCTTGTCACCCAGCCCTTCGATGTCCATGGCGCGACGCGATACGTAATGAATGATCGCCTGCTTGAGTTGCGCACCGCAGGCCAGACGCCCGACACAGCGATACACCGCGCCCTCGGTGACGGTTTCCTTGCCTTTGCTGCGCTTGATCAGCTGCGTGCGCTCGACATGCGAGCCGCACACCGGGCAGGTCTGTGGAACCTGCACCGCCCTGGCATCCTCGGGGCGGCGCTCGGCAACCACTTGCACTACCTGCGGAATCACGTCACCGGCACGCCGGATGATTACCGTGTCGCCAATCATCAGGCCGAGCCGCGCCACTTCGTCCATGTTATGCAGCGTGGCGTTGGCGACCATGACGCCTGCCACCTTGACCGGCTTGAGCCGCGCGACCGGCGTTACTGCGCCCGTGCGGCCTACCTGGAACTCGACATCCAGCAGTTCGGTCAGTTCTTCCATGGCGGGGAATTTGTGGGCAATCGCCCAGCGCGGCTCACGGGCGCGAAAGCCCAGTTCGCGCTGCGCTGCCAGGTTATTGACCTTGAACACCACGCCGTCGATCTCGTAAGTCAGCGCCAGGCGTCGCTCACCGATATCGCGGTAATAGGCCAGACACTCCTCGACGCCATTCGCCAGTTTCAGCTCGCGGCTGACCGGCATGCCCCATTTTTTCAACGTTTCAAGCACGCCAATATGAGTGTCGGCGATTTCCGCCGACGTCTGGCCCAGGCCATAGCAGCAAAACTCCAGCGGCCGGTTGGCCGTGATCTTCGAATCCAGCTGACGCAGGCTGCCTGCCGCTGCGTTGCGCGGGTTGGCGAAGGTCTTGCCGCCGATTTCCAGCTGACTGGCGTTGAGGCGCTCGAAACCGGCCTTGGACATGAACACTTCACCGCGCACTTCCAGCACATCCGGCCAGCCTTTGCCCTGCAGCTTGAGCGGGATGTTGCGCACTGTGCGCACATTGACGCTGATGTCTTCGCCGGTGGTGCCGTCGCCGCGCGTCGCCCCCCGTACCAGCGCGCCGTCGCGATACAGCAGGCTGACTGCCAGACCGTCCAGCTTGGGCTCGCAGCTGTACTGCACCTTGCTGCCTTCGCCAAACAGGTCGCCGGCTGGCAGATCCAGCCCCTCGGTGACCCGGCGATCGAATTCGAGCATGTCGTTTTCTTCGAACGCGTTGCCCAGGCTGAGCATCGGCATTTCGTGGCGCACCTGGGTAAACGCCGACAAGGCCGCGCTTCCGACCCGCTGCGTCGGCGAATCGGGAGTGACCAGATGAGGGTTTTCCGCCTCCAAAGCCTTGAGCTCGTGAAACAGGCGATCGTACTCGACATCCGGAATGCTCGGCTCATCCAGAACGTGGTAGCGGTAGTTGTGCTCATCCAGCTGTGCACGCAGTTCGAGGATTCGGGTTTCGACGGCCTTCATACGGTGTTCTCTCAAAAAGCAAAAAAGCAGCCGAGGCTGCTTAATCTGTTGGCTCTGTTCTGTTCAGGTCAGGCCCCGCCAGAGCGGGCCGCAGCACGCTCATGATCGGAGACCTGCCCAAGGGTTCGCTCAACCGCGACGCTGGGTCAACGCCCGACGCTCGAACTCGACGATGCGCTGGCGATAATGCTCGATGGTCTGGGCGGTCATGACGCTGCGCTGATCATCCTTCAGTTCGCCATCCAGCTCGTGAGCCAGCTTGCGAGCGGCGGCAACCATCACGTCGAATGCCTGCTTGGGATGACGAGGGCCTGGCAAGCCGAGGAAGAAGCTCACTGCACGGGTGCTGAAATGGTCGATATCGTCCAGGTCGAACACGCCGGGCTTGACCGCATTGGCCATCGAGAACAGCACTTCGCCGTTGCCAGCCATGCTCTCGTGACGGTGGAAAATATCCATCTCACCGAAACGCAGGCCGCTTTCCAGAATGTTCTGCAACAGCGCCGGGCCCTTGAAACCGCCTTCGCTGCGCGAGATCACGCTGATGACCAGCACTTCCTCTACCGGAGGCAGGTCCTTGTCTTCGGTGATGCGCTGGGCCGGCTTGTCGTCCGGGAAATCGTCGTCGCGTGCGGTAAACAGGCTCGGGCCGTCGAGATCCAGGTTCAGGTCGCCCTGCTGTGGCTCATCCTTGCGCTTCTTGTCACTGCGCTTCTCGCTGTTGCCACGCTTGCCTTCACGCGGGCTGGCGCTCATGGACGGCAGATCGTGCTCGTCGAGCTGCGGCTCCTTGTGGGTATCCAGCACACGAGGCGGCCCGAGCAGTTCGGCAGACGTGGTCTCTTCTTCATCCGGAAGGTTGGAGAAGCTCCGATCCAGTCTGAATTTCAATTTACCCTTGCTGCCGCGCATACGGCGCCAGCCATCAAAGAGAATACCGGCGATGACTATTATGCCGATGACGATCAGCCACTCGCGCAGACCGATTTCCATGTAATCCAGTGCCTCTAATGAAGAAATCTGAAAATAAGGGCCTAAACCCCTTTAATACGTGGTGCCAAGTCTATGTTCTGACTGGCAATTCGCCCACGCGAAAATAAAAAGTGGTCACTAAACTAGCACGACCAAAGGTAACTTTACACCGTCTGTTACGTCTCTTCGCCGCCCAAGTTGCCATCTCATGTACCAGCGTCTCGTTTTCAGGCCTCTGGACAGCCACTTGCCCGCAAAACGAGGCGTCGAATCAGGCATCCACCAGCGCCATCGCCTGCTCCACATCCACCGCCACCAGCCGCGAACAGCCGGGCTCGTGCATCGTTACCCCCATCAGCTGATCAGCCATTTCCATGGCGATCTTGTTGTGGGTGATATAGATGAACTGCACCGTTTGTGACATTTCTTTCACCAAACGTGCATAGCGACCCACGTTGGCGTCATCCAGCGGCGCATCCACCTCGTCAAGCATGCAAAACGGCGCAGGATTGAGTTTGAAAATGGCAAAAACCAGCGCCAGCGCCGTCAGGGCTTTTTCACCACCCGACAGCAAATGAATGGTGCTGTTCTTCTTGCCGGGGGGACGCGCCATGATTGTCACCCCAGTATCGAGTAAATCTTCGCCCGTCAGTTCCAAATAAGCGGAGCCGCCACCGAAAACTTTTGGGAAAAGTGCCTGAATTCCGCTGTTTATCTGATCGAAGGTATCCTTGAAGCGGTTTCGGGTCTCCTTGTCGATCTTGCGAATGACGTTTTCCAGAGTGTCCAGCGCTTCGACCAGATCGGCATCCTGCGCATCCAGATAGCGCTTGCGCTCGGACTGCTGCTGATACTCGTCGATGGCCGCGAGGTTGATCGCGCCCAGGCGCTGAATACGCCCGGCGATGCTTTCCAGTTGCTGCTCGGCAGCCTGTTCGCTGGCTTCCGGCGTCAGTGTCGCAAGCACGCCATGCAGGTCATAGCCGTCTTCATGCAACTGGTCCTGCAAGGCTTTGCGACGCACCGTCAGCGCCTGCCACTCCAGACGCTGTTGTTCCAGCTGGCCACGCAGCAGCTGCGATTGCTGCTCGGCCTGAGTGCGGCGCTTTTCTGCCTCGCGCAATTCGCGGTCAGCGTCTTCGAGTGCGTTCTTGGCGATGCGCATTTCGTCATCGACCACCATGCGCCGCTCCAGCAGTTCTTCAAGCTTGAGGCGCAGTTCTTCGAGCGGTGCCTCGCCCTCCTCCAGATTCAGGCTCAGTTGCTCGCGCTTCTCGGTCAGCCTTTCGGACTGCATGCGCAGGCGCTCCAGCGCCTGACGGGTCGAATCGTATTGCGCCTTGATCGAGCCGAGACGCACCGCCAGCTGATGACTGTGATCCTTGTGCTGCCGCGCATCCTGACGTATCCGGTCCAGACGCTCACGCAGCGCATCACGCTGGGCCTGCAGCACCTCGCGCTGCTCGGTATCCTGCGCCATGCTGTCCAGTGCATCCTGCAATTGCAGGCGCGATTCGCCGAGGTGCTCGTGCTCGACAGCGCGTTGCTCACCCAACTCGGCCAATTCTTCATCAAGACGAGTGCGCCGCAGGGTCAACTGCTCGACTTTTACCCGGACCGCCGACAACTGCGCTTTCAGTTCACTTTGCTGACGGGTTTCGTCCTGCACGCGACGGCGCAACTGCTCACGAGCGTCTTCCTGCTGCGACTGCTGCTCGCGCAAGACCAGCAACTGCTCTTCCAGGGTGGCCAGAGTCGCTTCGCGCTCGTCGCGCTCCAGACCCAGCTGCTGCAATTCCTGACCGCGCGCCAGCACCCCGCTCTGCGCTTCGCTGGCGCGGCGTACACGCAAAAAGTGCCGCCCCACCCAGTAGCCGTCACGGCTGATCAGGCTTTGCCCGGCGCTGAGTTGTGCACGCCGCGCCAGCGCCTGGTCCAGGTTCTCCACCGGTATCACCTGGCCCAGCCAGGCGGACAGATCAACCGTGCTGTCGACCTTTTCCAGCAAGCTACCGGGCGCGCGAACCGTGTCGGCACCCGCGCCGATCAAGCGCAGATCGCCCTGCTGAAAACCGGCCATATCGAGCCCGTCGAAGTCATCCACCAGCACGGCCTGCAAATCCGCGCCAAGCACGGTTTCCACGGCCAGTTCCCAGCCGGCTTCGACGCTCAGCCCCTCGGCCAGACGCGGCCGTTCGGCCAGTTGCTGATCCCGCAGCCACTCGGCAGTGCCGGTGTCCGGGTCAAGTGCCGCCTGCTGCAACGCTTCCAGGGACGCTAACCGGCCGTTGAGCCGTTGCAGCTCGCCCTGCGCCTGCTGTTGCGCCTGGCTGGCGTGCTGCAACGCCTCGCGCAATTGTTCAAGACGCTCGACCGCCTGCTCCTCGCCCATGTGCAGCTCTTCAAGGGTCATATCACGGGTGGCGAGGTCTTCGCTCAATTCCAGAATGGCCGCATCTTCCGGGTCAGCGGCCAGCAGTTGACGCTCTTCGGCCAGCCGCCGCTGGCGCTCTGCAAGGCGTTCGATGCTCTGTTCCAGCTGTTGAATGCGTGACTGCTGGACCTGTGCCTGACGCTGCGGCTCGGCGGATTGCTGATTGAAGACGTCCCACTTCTCCTGCCAGCCCTGCATGGCCGCTTCGGCGTCTTCCAGAGCGATGGCCGACTCCTCGGCGGCGGCGCTGGTCATTTCCTGCTCGGGCTCGAGCATCTCCAGCTCTTCGCCGAGGGTGGCGAGCAAGGTGGTGTCGTGCCCAAGGTGCGATTCGGTTTCCTGGCGGGCACGCTCGGCTTCGCGCAGGTCATCCTGCAATTGGCGCAGCCGCTGCTGACCGTGCTGAATGCTCTGCTCGACGCGGGCAATATCGCCGCCGACCGAATAAAAGCGGCCCTGCACCAGGTTAAAGCGCTCGGACAGGTCATGGTGGCCGTCGCGCAGCCTTTCGATACTGGCATCGGCACTGCGCTGATCGGCCACCAGCGCCTCGAAGCCGACCTCCTGATTGCCAATCACCGCCTCGCGCTGCCCCACCAGATCATTCAGCGCCTGCCAGCGCAGGGCCGACAATTGCGCTTTCAACTGACGCTCTTCGGCCTTGTATTCCTGATACTTCTCGGCGGCCTGAGCCTGTCGGTGCAGACGCTCCAGCTGACGCTCGAGCTCTTCACGCAGGTCGGTCAGACGCGCCAGGTTCTCGTGGGTGCGACGAATGCGGTTTTCGGTTTCCCGGCGCCGCTCCTTGTACTTGGAAATCCCTGCGGCCTCTTCGATGAAGTTGCGCAGGTCTTCGGGCTTGGCTTCGATCAGCTTGGAGATCATGCCCTGTTCGATGATCGAATAGCTGCGCGGCCCCAGGCCGGTGCCGAGGAAGATGTCGGTGATGTCGCGACGGCGGCATTTGGTGCCGTTGAGGTAGTAGCTGTTCTGACTGTCGCGGGTCACTTTGCGGCGAATGGAGATTTCCGCATACGCCGCGTACTCGCCGACCAGCGTGCCGTCCGAGTTGTCGAAGACCAGTTCGATGCTGGCCTGGCTGACCGGTTTGCGGCTGGTGGAGCCGTTGAAGATGACGTCGGTCATCGACTCGCCGCGCAGGTTCTTGGCCGAGCTTTCGCCCATCACCCAGCGCACGGCGTCGATGATATTGGATTTGCCACAGCCATTGGGGCCGACGACAGCCGCCATGTTGCTGGGGAAGTTCACCGTGGTGGGGTCGACGAAAGATTTGAACCCCGCCAGCTTGATGCACTTCAGGCGCACGGCGTCAGCCCTTTGCCAAGGCGGCCAGCACCAGCTGGCAGCTGCGCTGACAGTAGCTGACCAGCACGACACGAATCTTCGGTATGTCCCGCGCCACCACTGCGCCAAGCAGTTCGTCGAACAATGCCAGGTAGTCGCCCATATCAGCCTTGCGTTGCTCGAGCGCGAGGAAATAGCTGCGGCTCATGGAAGGCTGCAGGTTCTCGACGGTTTCCTCGAGGTACGGGTTGTTGGCGAACGGATAGGCCGCGCGCATCACATTGAAGCTCTCTTCGACGAATGCGTTGACGTCCTGCTGCTGGAAACTGCCCTGCAGACGCTGTTGTATCTGCAGAAACGGCGCAAGATCGTCCTCGGTCTTCCAGCGCTCGACCACTGCATTGGCCAGCAGAATGTAAAGCTCGCTCATCAGGCAGCACAGGCTGGTGACGTTATGGGCGTTGAGCACCGTGACCTGCGCGCCACGACGCGGCAGGATCACCACCAGGTGGCGGCGCTCCAGAATCAGCAGTGCTTCGCGCACGGAGCCACGGCTGACGTTCAACGCCTGCGTGACTTTCTGCTCCTGAATACGCTCTCCAGGCTTGAGCTCACCGCGAATGATCCGCTCGGCAAGATGATGAGCAATTTGCTCAGCGAGGCTGTCCGGGGCCTTGAACGTCATGACTATCCTTCAGAAAAAACCAGTTCAGCATGCAAGTCGCGGAGTGTATCGCAACCGGCACGGGTGGCGCAGGGCCATAAACACGGAAACTGGCACGAAATACGCAAAACCTTGAATACACCCGGCAGGCGATTCAAGAACCAGAGGTTGTTTGATCGGCAGATCGCCGAAAAACTCAATTTCCTGACTCCTAAGTCAGAAAAAAATTGACCCAATAAACAGAGCTGATAGATTCATCGACATGTCTGATGACAATAAACGTGAGGGCTTTGCGCCGTGATTCAGTTCCTTTTGAACCAAGAGCTAAAAACCGAGCGCAGCCTGAATCCGAACATGACCGTGCTGACCTACCTGCGTGAGCAGGCACACAAGCCCGGTACCAAGGAAGGTTGTGCCAGTGGTGACTGCGGTGCCTGCACCGTCGTGGTGGGCGAGTTGTACAGTGACGCTGACGGCGAGCAAACGCTGCGTTATCGCAGCCTCAATTCGTGCCTGACATTTATGGCGTCGCTGCACGGCAAGCAATTGATCAGCGTCGAAGAGCTCAGGCATCAGGGCCAGTTGCACAGCGTGCAGAAGGCGATGGTCGAGTGTCATGGCTCGCAATGCGGCTTTTGTACCCCGGGCTTTGTGATGTCGCTGTTTGCCCTGCAAAAGAACAGCAGCGAAGCCGATGTCCATCAGGCCCACGAAGCCCTGGCCGGCAACCTGTGTCGCTGCACCGGCTACCGCCCTATTCTGGCCGCCGCCGAGCAGTCTTGCGCGCAGCGCCTGCCGGATCAGTTCGATCAGCGCCAGGCGCAGACCGTCGAACGCTTGCGCGCCATCGCTCCGGCCGGCACCGATGAACTGAATGACGGCGAAAAACGCTGCTTCATTCCGCTGACCGTGGCGGATCTGGCGGACCTCTACGACAGCCATCCGCAGGCGCGCCTGCTGGCCGGAGGCACCGATCTGGCTCTGGAAGTCACGCAGTTTCACAAACAGTTGCCGGTGATGATTTACGTCGGACACATCGACGCGATGAAGGGCGTGAAGCGTTTCGACGACCGCCTGGAGATCGGCGCAGCGACTCCGCTGACCGATTGTTATGCCGCACTCAAGGCCGAGTACCCGGACTTTGGCGAGTTACTGCAGCGCTTCGCCTCGTTGCAGATCCGCAATCAGGGCACGCTGGGTGGCAACATCGGCAACGCCTCCCCCATCGGCGATTCCCCGCCGCTGCTGATCGCCCTTGGCGCGCAGGTCGTGCTGCGCAAAGGCAACAGTCAGCGCACGTTGGCGCTGGAAGACTATTTCATCGACTACAAGGTCACGGCCCGCCAGGAAAGCGAGTTCATCGAAAAGATCATCGTGCCCACCGCCACATCGCGGCAGATCTTCCGCGCCTATAAAGTCTCCAAGCGGCTGGATGACGACATCTCGGCGGTCTGCGCGGCTTTTCGCCTGACCCTGGAAGATGGCGTGGTCCACGAGGCTCGCGTAGCGTTCGGCGGCATGGCGGCGATTCCGAAACGTGCAGCGGCCTGCGAAGAGGCGCTGATCGGGCAACCATGGAGCCATGCAACCGTCGAACGCGCCTGCACTGCACTGAGCGAGGATTTCACTCCGCTGTCGGATTTCCGTGCAAGCAAGGAATACCGCCTGTTGAGCGCGCAAAACCTGCTGCGCAAGTACTTCATCGAGTTACAGACCCCAGCCGTTCCAACGCGGGTGACTGACTATGTCTGAGCATTCCCCACACCTCACCCAGGCCGAGATGCTTGCAGTATTTCAACAAGGCCTGAACACCGGCGTCGGCCGCAGCGTCAAGCACGACAGTGCCGACAAGCACGTGTCCGGCGAAGCGGTGTACATTGACGATCGCCTGGAATTTCCCAACCAGTTGCACGTGTACGCACGTCTTTCCGAGCGTGCCCATGCGCGTATCGTCAGCATCGATACCTCGCCCTGCTACGCCTTCGAAGGTGTACGCATCGCGATTACCCATCAGGATATTCCGGGGCTCAAGGACATCGGGCCGTTGCTGCCCGGCGACCCACTGCTGGCCATCGATAAGGTGGAGTTCGTCGGGCAACCGGTGCTCGCCGTGGCGGCTCGCGACCTGGACATTGCACGCCAGGCGGCCATGGCGGCGATCATCGAATACGAAGACCTGGAACCGGTGCTGGATGTGGTCCAGGCCCTGCGCCAGAAACACTTCGTGCTCGACAGCCATACGCACAAGCGTGGCGACTCTGCCGCTGCGCTGGCGAGCGCAACCCATCGCCTGCAGGGCAACCTGCACATTGGCGGCCAGGAACATTTTTACCTGGAAACCCAGATCTCTTCGGTGATGCCGACCGAAGACGGCGGCATGATCGTCTATTGCTCGACCCAGAACCCCACGGAAATCCAGAAGCTGGTGGCCGAGGTGCTGGGCGTGCCGATGAACCGCATCGTGGTCGACATGCGGCGCATGGGCGGTGGTTTTGGCGGCAAGGAAACCCAGGCGGCCAGCCCGGCCTGCCTGTGCGCCGTGATTGCCCGCTTGACCGGCCAGCCCACCAAGATGCGCCTGCAACGCTTCGAAGACATGCAGATGACCGGCAAGCGCCACCCGTTCTACATCGAGTACGACGTGGGTTTCGATGATGACGGTCGCTTGCAGGGCATACAACTGGATCTGGCCGGCAACTGCGGCTATTCGCCGGACCTGTCGGCGTCCATCGTCGACCGCGCCATGTTTCATGCCGACAACGCCTATTACCTCGGTGAAGCCACCGTCAACGGCCACCGCTGCAAGACGCACACCGCCTCCAACACCGCCTACCGGGGCTTTGGCGGCCCGCAGGGCATGGTCGCCATCGAAGAGGTCATGGACTGCATTGCACGTTTCCTGGGCAAGGACCCGCTGCACGTGCGCAAGGCCAACTATTACGGCAAGACCGAGCGTAACGTCACCCACTATTACCAGACGGTCGAACACAACCTGCTGGAAGAGATGACCGCCGACCTCGAGCAAAGCAGCCAGTACGCCGAGCGCCGCGAAGCGATTCGTGCGTTCAACGCCGGCAGCCCGGTGCTGAAAAAAGGCCTGGCGCTGACGCCGGTCAAGTTCGGTATCTCGTTTACCGCCAGTTTTCTCAATCAGGCCGGTGCGCTGATTCATATCTACACCGACGGCAGCATCCACCTGAATCATGGCGGCACCGAAATGGGCCAGGGCTTGAACACCAAGGTTGCGCAAGTCGTGGCCGAGGTGTTCCAGGTGGACATCGAGCGCATCCAGATCACCGCGACCAACACAGACAAGGTGCCCAACACCTCGCCCACTGCCGCTTCGAGCGGTACGGACCTGAACGGCAAGGCGGCACAGAATGCCGCTGAAATCCTCAAGCAAAGGCTGGTGGAGTTTGCCGCCAGGCACTATCAGGTGAGCGAAGCGGACGTCGAGTTCCGCAATGGCCATGTGCGGATCGGCGAGCTGTTCCTGCCGTTCGCCGAACTGGCGCAATTGGCATGGATGGGCCAGGTGTCGCTGTCCAGCACCGGCTATTACAAGACGCCGAAGATTTTTTACGACCGCAGCCAGGCGCGTGGCCGACCGTTCTATTACTACGCCTTTGGCGCAGCCTGCGTGGAAGTCATCGTCGATACGCTGACCGGCGAATACAAGATGTTGCGCACCGACATCCTGCACGACGTCGGCGCGTCGCTGAACCCGGCCATCGATATCGGTCAGGTCGAAGGCGGCTACATTCAAGGCGCCGGCTGGCTGACCACCGAGGAACTGGTGTGGAATGACAAGGGCAAGCTGATGACCAGCGGCCCGGCGTCCTACAAGATCCCGGCAGTGGCGGACATGCCGCTCGATCTGCGCATCAAGCTGGTAGAGAACCGCAAGAACCCGGAAGACACGGTGTTTCATTCCAAGGCCGTTGGCGAACCGCCGTTCATGCTCGGCATCGCCGCCTGGTGCGCGATCAAGGACGCCGTGGCGAGCCTGGGTGACTACCGTCATCAACCAAACATCGACGCCCCGGCGACGCCGGAAAAAGTGCTGTGGGGCTGTGAACAGATGCGCCAGAACAGCGCCGCGCGTCGCGCATCCAGCGAAGGCGCCGAGCCGATTGTTTCCGCCTCTTCGCGGGCAAGTGAAGCTTCGCCAGGCTCGCCCTTACCTATTCAGGATGCCCCCGTGGGAGCCAGCTTGCTCGCGAAAGCGCCTGGCCTGGATCACTCTGTCCTGGAGCAGAAATGAACAACTGGATCAGCGCCCTGGCCGAGCTGCAGGCCCGTGGTGAACCCGGCATTCTGGTGACGATCATCGAGGAGCTGGGCTCCACGCCGCGCAATGCCGGATCGAAAATGGTGGTCTGCGCCGAGCGCATCCACGACACCATCGGTGGCGGCCACCTGGAATACAAGGCCATGGAGATCGCCCGCGAGATGCTTGCCAGCGGCACACGGCAGACGCGCCTGGAACGTTTCAACCTGGGTGCAAGCCTGGGCCAGTGCTGCGGCGGCGTGAACGTGCTGTTGTTCGAACCGATGGGCGAGCCCGTCGCGCAGATCGCCGTGTTCGGTGCCGGTCATGTCGGCCGCGCGCTGGTGCCGCTGCTGGCCAGCCTGCCCTGCCGGGTGCGCTGGATCGACAGCCGCGAGCATGAATTCCCCGAGTCGATGCCCGATGGCGTGATGAAGATCGTCAATGACGAGCCGGTCGACGAGGTCGCGCAACTGCCTGTGGGCACCTATTGCGTCGTGATGACCCACAACCATCAACTGGATCTGGAACTGACCGCCGCCATCCTCGGGCGTGGTGACTTCGGTTACTTCGGACTGATCGGCTCGAAAACCAAACGGGTCAAGTTCGAACATCGCTTGCGGGAACGCGGTTTCGACGCCAGTCTGCTGCAACGCATGCGTTGCCCGATGGGCCTGGCCGAGGTCAAAGGCAAGCTGCCCATCGAGATCGCGGTGTCGATCGCCGCGGAAATAATCGCCACTTACAATGTCAGCTTTGGCCAACACACCGCCAACGCCGAACCTATCGCCAGACTGCTGCCTGCATCGCGCCGCAGTCAGTCGCAATGAGTCACAACGAGAGTGCCATGAGTTCAGTTTCCCGCCGTAAAGCCTACCGCGCCGCCATCGTTCACAGCCTCGCCGACCCGGCCGAAGTGGCGCTGGAGGCATCCTGTGAATACTTTGCCGACGGCTTGCTGCTGGTCGAGGACGGCAAGATCGTTTCGGTGGGTCACGCTGCCGATCTGCTGGAGCGCCTCGACGACGATGTCGAGCTGATCGAGTACCCGGACGCACTGATCACACCGGGGTTCATCGACACCCATATTCACTTGCCGCAAACCGGCATGATCGGCTCCTACGGCGAGCAGTTGCTGGACTGGCTCAACACCTACACCTTCCCCTGCGAAAGCCAGTTCGCCGACCCCGCGCATTCAGCACAGGTGGCCGACATCTTCATCAAGGAACTGCTGCGCAACGGTACAACCACGGCACTGGTGTTCGGCAGCGTGCACAAGGAATCGGTCGAGGCGTTTTTCAGCGCGGCGCAGGCACTTGATCTGCGCATGATCGCCGGCAAGGTGATGATGGACCGCAATGCGCCGGACTACCTGGTCGATACGCCAGAATCCGGGTATGCCGACAGCAAGGCTTTGATCGAGCGCTGGCATGGCAAAGGGCGTTTGAGCTACGCAGTGACCCCACGATTCGCGCCAACCAGTAGCCCGGAGCAGTTGAGTCTGGCCGGCCAGTTGCTGACCGAATACCCCGGCCTGTACCTGCAGACCCACATCAGCGAGAACCTTCAGGAGATCGAGTGGGTCAAGGCGCTGTTCCCGGAGCGCAAGCATTACCTGGACGTCTACGATCACTTCAACCTGCTCGGCGAGCGCTCGGTGTTCGCCCATGGCGTGCACCTGTGCGACGAACAATGCGCCCGACTGGCGCAGACCGGTTCGGCGATTGCTTTCTGCCCGACCTCCAACCTGTTTCTGGGCAGCGGCCTGTTCAACTTGCCGATGGCCGAGAAGCACAAGGTG
This sequence comes from Pseudomonas sp. MWU16-30316, assembly GCF_020515645.1. Lineage (NCBI taxonomy): Bacteria > Pseudomonadati > Pseudomonadota > Gammaproteobacteria > Pseudomonadales > Pseudomonadaceae > Pseudomonas > Pseudomonas sp. MWU16-30316. The sequence continues at coordinate 163,447 of NZ_JAIZAZ010000006.1, forward strand.
AATGTCGGTCTGGGCACCGACGTGGGCGGCGGCACCAGTTTTTCGATTCTGCAGACCCTCAACGAGGCCTACAAGGTCATGCAGATGCAGGGCGCGCGGCTCAATCCATTCAAGTCGCTGTACCTGGCGACGCTGAGCGGCGCGCGGGCACTGCGCCTGGAAGACAAGGTCGGCAGCCTGAAGCCAGGCAACGAGGCTGACTTCCTGGTGCTCGACTACAACGCCACCCCGCTGCTGTCGTATCGTTTGAAGCAAGCCAAAGGCATCGAAGAGATTCTGTTCGTGCTGATGACGATTGGTGATGACCGGACTGTGAAGCAGACCTGGTCAGGTGGGCGATTGGTGTATGAGCGGAGTTGAACCTGCTCTCCGGACAACTCTCGCCACTCACGCTCCAGCGTGGGGATGCAGGTCTCGACGCTCTGAGTCGCCAAGAGGACGCAGAGCGTCCGGAACGGCATGACGACGCTGAGCGTCGCACGATAATCGGATTGTCTGTTCAGACCGACGCAGAACATCAGCACGATAGTTAAGATGATCGTTCCTCACGCTCCAGCGTGGGAATGCAGGTCTCGACGCTCTGCGTCGCCAAGAGGACGCAGAGCGTCCGGAACGGCATGACGACGCTGAGCGTCGCACGATAATCGGATTGTCTGTTCAGACCGACGCAGAACATCAGCACGATAGTTGAGACGATCGTTCCTCACGCTCCGCGTGGGAATGCAGGTCTCGACGCTCTGCGTCGCCAAGAGGACGCAGAGCGTCCGGAACGGCATGACGACGCGGAGCGTCGCACGATAATCGGATTGTCTGTTCAGACCGACGCAGGACATCAGCACGATAGTTGAGATGATCGTTCCTCACGCTCCGCGTGGGAATGCAGGTCGCGACGCTCTGCGTCGCACGATAATTGTTCATCCACACAGCCTCAACGGCCCGGTTTTTTCCGGCCCATGACGTGCGAGAACACCGCATGCAAATCATCCGTGGCGCTGTCTTCGTCAAGGTTGAGTTTGCTGTCGATGTGGTCCATGTGATGCATCATCAATTCGACGGCCAGTGCCGCATTGCGGGCTTCGATGGCGTCGATCAACTGGTTGTGCTCATCGTAGGAACAGTGCGTGCGATTGCCGGTTTCGTACTGGGCAATGATCAGCGAGGTCTGCGACACCAGGCTGCGCTGGAAGCTGATCAGCGGCGCGTTTCTAGCGGCCACGGCCAACTGAAGATGGAATTCGCCGGACAAACGAATACCGGCACCCCGATCACCGCGGGCGAAGCTGTCGCGCTCGTCGCTGACCATCTGGCGCAGCTCGGCCAGTTGCTCGGCAGTGGCGTGCTCGACCGCCAGTTCAGTGATTGCCTTCTCGACCATACGCCGGGCGAAAAACACCTGCCGCGCCTCTTCAACGCTGGGGCTGGAGACCACCGCGCCACGGTTGGGGCGCAGCAGCACGACGCCCTCATGGCCCAACCGCGACAGGGCGCGACGAATGATGGTACGGCTCACACCGAAAATCTCGCCCAGCGCCTCTTCACTCAATTTGGTACCCGGCGCCAGCCGCTGTTCCAGAATGGCATCGAAGACATGTTCGTAAACGACATCGTCCTGCGTGACGTTACGGCTTGAGCCAAGGCTGCGCGGCTGTTTCTTGAGGGGCAGGGACTGGTCGTTCATGGGCACTCGTGCGCAGGTGGATGACGGCATCGGGACTGGCGCATTGTACACAGGGCAAAAGCGCAGACACGCGCAAAAAAAGCCCGCAGTGTGGGCGGGCAAGAGGTATTCAGCTGCCCCTGTACGTCGAGTAGCTGTATGGCGAGATTAACAGCGGCACATGAAAGTGTTCCTGACCTGCATCAATGCCGAAGCGCAGCACCACCTCATCGAGAAAGGCAGGCTCATTCAGGGCCACGCCCCGCGCGCGGTAATAATCGCCAGCCTTGAAGTGCAACTGATAGACGCCGGATTGATAGGCCTCGCCCTGCAGCAGCGGCGCATCGCAACGCCCGTCGCTATTGGTGAGCGCACTGACAACGTGCAGCAGTTGCTGGCCTTCGACCCGGTACAGCTCGATGTGGATGGCGCTGCCTGGGCAGCCGTGGGCGGCATCCAGTACATGTGTGGTCAATTTTCCCAAAACTTCACTCCTCACATCCGGCCATGGTCAAACAGTGCACCAATGAAGTGCTCTACATCGTGCGATTGCGACCGATTAAGACACTTTCGGGAAAAGCTGTACACAATAAATTCCTGATCGTTCAACAGCCCGTGACCAGGACGCCGGCTGGGCGCAGGATTGGCCAGAGATATAGGAAGCAGAGGAAAAATATCAGGTTTTTTACGATTAGCTGACCAGCCAGGCAGGTTTCTTGCTTGTTTTACGCTTATCGAGACGCTTCGGTGCAGAAACGTACAGGGTTACAAGCTGAAAACAAAATTGTATACAATCTTGACCCAACAGTGCCTTGACCGCTCTTGGCATTGCACCTGACTTAACGCATCCAACGCACCCCATGTAGAAAAAGGAAGCTTGCAGTGAGCGCTGACTACCCACGCGACCTGATCGGTTACGGCAACAACCCGCCTCACCCACGCTGGCCGGGTAATGCGCGCATTGCCTTGTCTTTCGTGCTGAATTACGAGGAAGGTGGCGAGCGCAATATTCTGCATGGCGACAAGGAATCAGAAGCCTTTCTGTCCGAGATGGTTGCCGCGCAGCCACTCCAGGGCCAGCGCAACATGAGCATGGAGTCGCTGTACGAGTACGGCAGCCGCGCCGGTGTGTGGCGCATTCTCAAGCTGTTCAGGCAGTTCGATATCCCCCTGACCATTTTTGCCGTGGCCATGGCTGCGCAACGTCATCCGGAGGTGATCCGTGCCATGGTCGCCGAAGGTCATGAGATCTGCAGCCACGGCTATCGCTGGATCGACTACCAGAACATGGACGAAGCCCAGGAGCGTGAGCACATGCGCCAGGCGATCCAGATCCTCACCGACATCAGCGGCGAGCGGCCGTTGGGCTGGTACACCGGGCGCACCGGCCCCAACACCCGGCGCCTGGTCATGGAGGAAGGCGGGTTTCTCTATGATTGCGACACCTACGACGACGACCTGCCGTACTGGGAGCCGAACAACCCGACCGGTAAGCCTCATCTGGTGATTCCGTACACCCTGGACACCAACGACATGCGTTTCACCCAGGTGCAGGGCTTCAACAATGGCGAGCAGTTCTTTCAGTACCTCAAGGATGCGTTCGACGTGCTGTATGCCGAAGGCGAAGACGCACCGAAGATGCTTTCCATCGGCCTGCATTGCCGCCTGATCGGCCGCCCCGCCCGCCTCGCCGCACTCAAGCGTTTCATCGAGTACGCCAAAGGCCATGAGCAGGTGTGGTTCACTCGTCGTGTCGATATCGCCCGGCACTGGCACACTGAACATCCGTTTAGCGGCAAGGCCGAGCAATGAGCACGTTCAAGACACTGACACCTTCAAGCCTGGGCCGGGAGGCGTTCATCGCGGCCTTTGCCGATATCTACGAACACTCAACGTGGGTCGCGCAGCAAGCGTTCGACCAAAGCACAGGCGCGCATCTCGATCAGGTCGAGACCCTTCACGCACGCATGAGCGAGATCCTGCTGGGTGCCACACACGAGCAACAACTGGCACTGATCAATGCCCACCCGGACCTGGCAGGCAAGGCTGCCGTCCAGGGCGAGCTGACTCAGGCCAGTACCGATGAACAGGCCGGCGCCGGTATCCACCACTGCACGCCTGAGGAGTTCCAGCGCTTTACCGAGCTGAACGAGGCTTACAAGGCCCGCTTCGGCTTTCCGTTCATCATGGCGGTCAAGGGCAGCGACAGGCACAAAATTCTGGCAGCGTTCGAACAACGCATCCACCACTCGCCCGAGGCCGAGTTTGCTTGCGCCCTGGCCGAGATCAACAAGATCGCACTGTTTCGTCTACAGGCGCTTTGAGCGTCGCAGTCATAACCGTATTCAGAAGGCAGACAAAGAGCATGAAAGTTTACGCCGCACCGTTCGAGAAGTTCGTGAACCTGGCCGACGCACGTCTGGGCACCAAAATCCTTTCGGTCACCGATGACTGGTTCGCCGACGCCAACCGGCTGTTCCAGCCGACCCCGGCCGTCTGGAAAGAAGGCGTGTTCGACGACAACGGCAAGTGGATGGACGGCTGGGAGTCGCGCCGCAAGCGTTTCGAAGGGTACGACAGCGCAGTGATTCGCCTCGGTGTGGCAGGAACCATCAAGGGTGTGGACATCGACACCTCGTTTTTTACCGGCAACTTCCCGCCTTCCGCGTCGCTGGAGGCGTGCTTCCTGGCGTCGGGCGAGCCCGATGAAAACACTGCCTGGACCGAAGTGCTGCCGTCTGTGGAGCTGCAAGGCAACAGCCATCATTACCACGAGATCAGCAACGATCAGGCGTTCAGCCACCTGCGCTTCAACATCTACCCGGATGGCGGCGTCGCGCGTCTGCGCGTGTACGGTGTGCCGCATCGCGACTGGTCGAAAGTCAGCGAGGACGAGCAGATCGATCTGGTTGCAGCGCTCAATGGCGGCCGATCGATTGCCTGCTCCGATGAACATTACGGCAGCATGAGCAATATCCTCAACCCTGGGCGCGGTGTGAACATGGGCGACGGCTGGGAAACCGCGCGCCGCCGCACACCCGGCAACGATTGGGTGATTGTGGCACTCGGGCATAAGGGCGAAGTCGAGAAAGTCATCGTCGATACCCTGCACTTCAAAGGTAACTACCCGGACAGCTGCTCGATTCAGGGCGCTCTGGTCAAGGGTGGCACCGACAGCCAGATCGAAACCCAGAGCCTGTTCTGGCGCGAGTTGCTGCCCAGCCAGAAGCTGACCATGCACGCAGAACACGAGTTCGCCGAGCAGATCAAGGCGATCGGCCCGATCACCCACATCCGCCTGAACGTATTCCCGGACGGGGGCGTGAGCCGCCTGCGAGTACTGGGCAAGGTGGCCAGGTAACAACGCGTCGGAAGTCAGCAGAAGGCAACAGGCTATCGTTCCCACGCTCTGCGTGGGAATGCAGTTCCGGACGCTCTGCGTCCAGTCTTGAGTCTGTGTGGCGCGGCGTAGAGTTGTGACGCAGAGCGTCACGAAATGCATGCCAGCGCAGAGCATTGGCACGATAGTCATCAATACGAATGTGCAAACGACCCACCCTCAAAACCATTGAAGAAGAACCCGCATGCGCAAACTGATAATCGAGCCACTGACCAAGGAAGCCTTTGCGCCATTCGGTGATGTGATCGAAACCGACGGCAGCGATCACTTCATGATCAATAACGGCTCGACCATGCGCTTTCATCGTCTGGCTGATGTGCAGACCGCGCAGCCGGAAGACAAGGCGATCATCAGCATCTTCCGCGCCGAAGCGCTGCCGATGCCGTTGACCATCGGCATGCTGGAGCGTCATCCGCTGGGCAGTCAGGCGTTCGTGCCGTTGCTCGGCAACCCCTTTCTGATCGTGGTCGCGCCAGTTGGCGATGTGCCTGAATCAGAGCTGACCCGCGCCTTCGTGTCGAACGGCAGGCAGGGTGTCAATTACCATCGCGGCGTCTGGCACCATCCGGTGCTGACGATCGAAAAGCGGGATGACTTCCTGGTGGTTGATCGCAGTGGCGAAGGCAACAACTGCGACGAGCATTACTTTGCCGAGAGCCAGTTGCTGGTTCTCGATCCCCACCCACTGGAAGGGTAAACACCGTGCTGGCACATATGATGGAATGGCTGAATCTGGGCGTGCGCTGGATTCACATGATTGTCGGCGTCGCCTGGATCGGCGCATCGTTCTACTTCGTCTGGCTGGAGAACAACCTCAACCGCAGTAACCCGCGTGAAGGCCTGTCGGGTGATCTGTGGGCGATCCACGGCGGCGGCATCTACCACCTGGAGAAGTACAAGCTCGCACCGCCGACCATGCCGGAGAATCTGCACTGGTTCAAATGGGAAGCCTATTCGACCTGGCTGTCAGGGGTCGCGCTGTTGTGCGTGGTGTTCTACGCCAACCCGACGCTGTACCTGCTGGCACCGGGCAGCAGCCTGAGTGGTGCCGAGGGCGTGCACATCGGCCTGGGTTCGTTGTTCGTCGGCTGGTTCATCTACAGCTTTCTGTGTGACTCGCCACTGGGCAAGCGCCCTGCCCTGCTGGGCGTGGTCCTGTTCGTGCTGCTGGTCGCGGCGGCATACGGGTTCAGCAAAGTGTTCAGCGGTCGCGGTGCCTATCTGCATGTGGGCGCGATCATGGGCACCATCATGGTCGGCAACGTGTTCCGCATCATCATGCCGGCCCAGCGCGCGCTGGTAGCCGCCATTGCCGAGAACCGTACGCCGGACCCAAGCCTGCCGGCAAAGGGCCTGTTACGTTCACGGCACAACAACTACTTCACTCTGCCTGTGCTGTTCATCATGATCAGCAATCACTTTCCAAGCACTTACGGCAGTGAGTACAACTGGCTGATTCTCGCAGGCATCGCGCTGCTGGCCGTGCTGGTCCGCCATTACTTCAATACGCGGCACAACAGCCACCGCTTCGCCTGGACCCTGCCGGTCGCGGCGCTGGGCATGCTGTGCCTGGCGTATGTCACCGGCCCTGCGCAACCACCGGCCAGGATCGTCTATCAGCCACTGCCCGGTACAGCGGTCGGCGGTCATCGGGCTGATGAGCAACCTGCGCAACCCGCCGCTGCGCCTGCCCAGGCAGCGTCTGCCCAGCCCGAACCTGCCAAGGTGGCAGGTGCAGACTTCAACACGGTGCACGACGTCATTCGGCAACGTTGCTCGGTCTGTCACTCGGCCACGCCTACCAGTCAGTTGTTCAGCGTCGCTCCGGCCGGCGTGATGTTCGATACGCCTGAGCAGATTCAGCAACAGGCACCGCGTATCAAGGCGCAGGCGATCACCGCGCCGATCATGCCGCTGGGCAATATTACCCAGATGACCCAGCAGGAACGTGATCTGGTAGGCGCCTGGATCGATCAGGGCGCGCACATCAACTGAAGCAACGGGCATTGCCCTGTTTTCGCTCCAGACGCCCTGCTCTGGAGCACTTGAGCACGGCGACGCGAGTCAGTATCCTCCGCCGCCGCTGCCAACCCGCCCACCACTTTCCCGCTAACTGAACCCGACCGGGCGGCCCACTGGCTGAACGGCACGCAGAACGCTGTGCATTGGAAAAAAAGACCTGAAATCGACACTTCGATATCGGTTTGAAGGGTTACTTAAACTTTTTTTCACTGATTGGCGCAGCTCTTGCTAACAACACAAAGCTGACCAGACAGACAAATTATTGCAACCACCGACAAGGCGTCACGCATAGAGCGCCAGTCCGAAAAAATCACGATCTACATCAAGGGGCTCACCGCATGAACCGTACGATTTCCAGTGCATTACTGGCCAGCAGTCTGCTGGCTGCCGCACCCGCCATGGCAGGGGATATCTTCCAGTGGCAGAGTAATAGCCTGACCTATCTCAATGGACGAGACTTTGCTGTCAACCCGGAAAATCAGCAGACCTTTACCTTTGAGCACGCGGACAGCTGGAAGTACGGCGACAACTTCTTCTTCGTCGACAAGATCTTCTACAACGGCAAGAAAGACGCAACCGCTGGCGATAACACCTATTACGGCGAGTTCTCGCCACGCCTGTCGCTGGGCAAGATCTTCGGCCAGAAGTTCGAGTTCGGGCCGATCAGCGATGTGCTGATTGCCGCAACTTACGAGTTCGGTGAAGGCGATAACGAGTCGTACCTGATCGGTCCGGCGTTCGACCTGAAGATACCGGGTTTCGACTACTTCCAGCTTAACTTCTACCAGCGCCAGACCGAAGGCAATCGCCCGGGCGACGGCGTGTGGCAGATCACTCCGGTGTGGTCCTACACCATCCCGGTGGGCAAATCGGATGTGCTGATCGACGGCTTCATGGACTGGGTGGTCGACAACGACAAAACCTCGCGTGGCACTTACCACTCCAACCTGCACTTCAACCCGCAGATCAAGTATGACCTGGGCAAGGCACTGAATTACCCGGAGCGGCAGCTCTACGTGGGTATTGAGTACGACTACTGGACCAACAAATACGGTATCAAGGACACCAGCTCCTTCGACACCGATCAGAACACCGCGAGTTTGCTGGTGAAGGTGTTCTTCTAAGCACGTTGTTTGACGGTGATGACGCTCACTCCCAAGCTCTACGTTACATAGGTCTCTGGGGAGCGAGCTTGCTCGCGAAGGCGGTGTTTCAGACACCCTTCGGTTGGCTGTACCAGCCCCTTCGCGAGCAAGCTAAGCGTCGCCCGGCTCGCGCCCACGGCCCTGGATCAGAAGTGTGGATGACCGCCTCCACTCACTCCTTCGCAGCTTTCCAGACCTTGCCAACCAGCGTCACGACCAGCACCAGCACGGCACCGGCAATGATCCCGGCAACAGCATCGATCAGCGTCGGAACGATCATCGACAGACCGCCAACCGCACCGGCTGCCGCTTCAGTCACGCCTTCGACCCAATGATGAGCGAACGGCAGGCCGTGGACCAGGATCCCGCCGCCGACCATGAACATGGCGGCAGTACCGACGATCGACAGCACTTTCATCAATACCGGTGCCAGCCACAGCAGGCCAGCACCGATCTTTTGTGACACCGAAGCTGCACTTTTCTTCAGGTACAGGCCCAGGTCATCGAGTTTGACGATACCGGCCACCAGCCCGTAGACCCCCACGGTAATCAGCACTGCGACGATGACCAGCACACCGACCTGATCCATGAAGGGTCTGGCCGAGACCACGCCCAGCGCGAGCACGATGATTTCCGCGGAAAGAATGAAGTCCGTGCGAATCGCGCCTTTTACGCGCTCCTTTTCGAACGCCACCATGTCCACGGACGCATCCGTCGACGCCTGCTTGCGCTGCTCATGCTCTTCACCGGTTTCGGGATGCAGCCATTTATGGGCGATTTTCTCGAAGCCCTCGAAGCACAGAAACGCACCGCCGATCATCAGCAACGGCAGAATCGCCCAGGGTGCGAAGGCGCTGATCAACAGCGCTGCCGGAACCAGAATGGCCTTGTTGAGCAGCGACCCCTTGGCCACGGCCCAGACAACCGGCAATTCGCGATCCGCTGAAACACCGGTGACCTGCTGGGCATTGAGCGCCAGATCATCACCCAGCACACCCGCCGTCTTCTTCGTGGCCAGCGCCACATCATCGAGCAACGTCGCAATATCGTCGAGCAGGGTAAGCAAGCTTCCAGCAGCCAAAATGAAAATCCTTGAGCAAGTAAAAAAAGGAAACGGCGCTGATTGAATCATGCGCCAGAGTCAATCGTGTGGCAGTCAGCAACTCTGACCTTGGTCAGACGTGAACGTTTGACGCTGCATGCAGCAAACAGGCCACGCCGAAACCCGTCAAATGGGCAACTGTGTCGTGGAAACGACCTGACGCAGCCCCATGAACGAACGGATCTGTCTGACACCGGGCAAGTACAGTAACTGTTCGGCGTGCAGGCGGTTGAAGCTCTGACTGTCCTTGGTGCGCAGCAACATGAAGTAGTCGAACTCGCCGGTGACGACATGAAACTCCATACAGCCGGAAACCTTCTGCGCGGCGGCTTCGAATTGAGCAAATGAATCCGGTGTCGAGCGGTCCAGTACGACACCGATCAGCACCACCATGCCTGCGTCCAGAACATCGCCATTGAGCAACGCCACCACGCCCTTGATCACGCCCGCCTCTTTCAGCCGCTCGACGCGCCGCAGGCACGCAGGCGGACTCAGTTTGACCTTCTCGGCAAGTGCCACATTGGAAATGGACGCGTCACGTTGCAGGGTCTTGAGGATGGCGCGGTCAATCCTGTCCAGCAGCGGCGTCATGTCAGCACCGGACTTTTTAGTGCGTTCATTTATTGCTTTCATAATGAAATTCACAGAATAAAAGTCTGTTTAGCTGTGTTCAGGCTAACGCTTATTTTGTAGATAGACAATTCTTTGCAACCACGATTATTCGCAGTTTTCCTATGATGGGAGCCATGCCGGGCCGCTCGATAAACACATCGAGTTCCACCTTCAATGCCCGGATCAACTTATCAACGGAGACCCGATATGAACCTGAGCAAGTTCAAGCGCTACCCTCTGACCTTCGGCCCCTCGCCCATTACCCCACTGAAACGCTTGAGTGAGCATCTGGGCGGCAAGGTCGAGCTGTACGCCAAGCGCGAGGATTGCAACAGCGGTCTGGCCTTCGGCGGCAACAAGACCCGCAAACTGGAATACCTGGTGCCGGAAGCCATCGACGGCGGCTACGACACATTGGTGTCGATCGGTGGCATCCAGTCCAACCAGACCCGTCAGGTGGCAGCCGTCGCGGCGCATCTGGGCATGAAGTGCGTGCTGGTTCAGGAGAATTGGGTCAACTATTCCGACGCGTTGTACGACCGGGTCGGCAATATCGAGATGTCGCGCATCATGGGCGCCGATGTGCGCCTGGATTCGGCAGGCTTCGATATCGGCATTCGCCCGAGTTGGGAAAAGGCCATGGCCGACGTCGAGGAAAGCGGCGGCAAACCGTTTCCGATTCCAGCGGGCTGCTCGGAGCACCCTTATGGCGGCCTGGGGTTCGTGCGTTTTGCCGATGAAGTGCGCCAGCAGGAAGAAGAACTGGGCTTCAAGTTCGACTACATCGTGGTCTGCTCGGTAACCGGCAGTACTCACGCAGGCATGCTGGTGGGATTCGCTGCCGATGGCCGGGCACAGCGTGTGATCGGTATCGACGCGTCAGCCAAACCGGAAAAGACCCGCGCGCAGGTTCTGCGTATCGCTCAGAACACCGCAAAACTGGTGGAGCTGGGCCGCGAAATCACCGCCGAAGACGTGGTGCTCGACACCCGCTATGCCTACCCGGAATACGGCCTGCCGAACGATGGCACCCTCGAAGCCATCCGCCTCTGCGCCCGCCTGGAGGGCGTGTTGACCGACCCGGTCTACGAAGGCAAATCCATGCACGGCATGATCGACATGGTGCGCAACGGCGAATTCCCCGAAGGCTCGAAAGTGCTCTACGCCCACCTGGGCGGCGTGCCGGCGTTGAATGCCTACAGCTTCCTGTTCAAGGACGGTTGAGCCGAAAGCGTTCCTGCAGTCGATAACACACTTCGGCTGCAGTGTTCCCGGCTAAACCCGAAAATACTTCTGCAGCGCCTGCGCCAGCAGGCTCACCGCCTCGTCGTTCTGCGACGACAGCGAGCGCAGGAAGACGATTTCGTGCTCGGGTATTTCAGGCAGGTCATCGAGAATCTGCATGGCTTCCGTGACCCCGCTCCGATCGATGAGGCTGATCGCCAGACCCGCTTCCACACAGGCTTTGATCGCCTGGTTGGACGGGCTTTCGAGAACCACACGGGTTTTGCGGCCGTTGTCTTTGAGTGACGCCAGCATGGCTCCACGATAAGGACATTGCGCTGCGTGAATCGCCAGCGGCAACGGGTCCGCAGATCCCAGTGCGGCACTGGCCGGCCCGACCCAGACCGGCTTGGTCGATACCAGAAACTGCGTATCAGCACTCAGCTGCCCTTTGGGTTGCGCGATCACTGCTGTCTGCAACTTGCCGCGCGCAACCTGCTCGCGCAGGGCGTAGCTGGGTGCGGATTTCAACTCCAGCACGACATTGGGCCACGCGGCCGCGAACACTGGCAGGATGTCGCGAATGACATGCACGGCGTACTCATCCGGAACCCCCAGCGTGATGCGTCCGGCCAGATGAGTACCTTGCAGATCCGCCAGCACCCGGTCATGCGTGGACAGCAACTCTGTCGTCGACAACAGCAGGCGCTTGCCCAGTGGCGTCAGCGACACCGCCTGGTTGTCACGGTTGAGCAAGCGCCCGCCCGCTACGGCCTCGAGGCGCTGGATATGCACACTTACTGCTGCCGGGCTTTTATGAAGTTGTTCGGCAGCCGCCGAAAACTTTCCTATCCGCGCCACCGCATGGAAGGTGCGCACCAGTTCGATGTCGAGAATGGCCGTCATGATTCAGATTTCCTGAATAAGTCATGCATTTAATTTTGATTTATTAGACTACGCCGTTTTCGTAACCTGCGTCCATGAACCCATACCTGTCGATTGCTCCGAGCGTCTCGCGGCCTGCCTGGCACCAGGCCATTCCCTTGCCCCTGCTTGAAGCTGCGCTGGTTCTGACCTGGAGTTCGGGCTTCGTCGGCGCACGCTTTTCGCTGGAACATGCGCCGCCGCTGCTGGTGGTGTTCTGGCGCTGTGTGGTGGTCACCCTGATCCTGCTGCCTTTTGTCGCCAGGCAACTTAGATCGATCGCGCCGGCCACGCTGCTGAAAAACGCAGGTATCGGCCTGCTGGCCATGGCCGGCTACGTCGCCGGTGTCACGCAGGGCATTGCGCTGGGCGTGCCCGCCGGACTCGCCGCACTGTTTGCCGATTTGTTGCCCATGGGCATGGCGCTCCTGGCGGCAGTGGTGCTCGGACAACGGCTGGCCTGGCAAATCTGGGCGGGACTGTTGGTCGGGCTGATCGGTGTAGTGCTGGTGACCTACAGCGCGCTGGCGGTAGGTGACGCACCGTTGTGGGCCTACGGCCTGCCGCTGCTGGGCATGTTGTCACTGGCCATCGCGACGCTGTGGCAGAAACAGTCCAGCACCGCACAGCCTATGGCACTGCTGCCCAACCTGTGGCTGCAATGCGCTGTTTCCAGCATGGCCTTCGCGATTATTCAGGGCACACAGGGCAGCCTGGCGCCTGTAGCCAGTACCGGCTTTGCGCTGAGCGTGCTATGGACGGTGGGGCTGGCAACCCTGGGAGGGTACGGACTGTATTGGGTGTGTCTGCGCCGCGCGACGGCGACCCGCGTCGCCAGCGTGCTGTACCTCAGCCCACCGGTGACGATGCTCTGGGCCTGGGCGATGTTCGACGAACCGCTGTCCTGGCAGATGGCGTCAGGCATGGCGGTGTCAGGTATCGGCGTGTGGATGGTGGTGCGGGCGGAACAACGGCAGTCGGCCTCCTGATGGGGTCAGGAGGCCGACTTTGCTTAGGCTCTGTAAGAAAAGTGGCTGCGCTCGGTGATGCTTCGTTAAAAACAGGCTCGGGGGCGAGTCCAATCGGAATGCTCATTTACAACACGTAGAGTCGAACGCGACCCCGGCCGTTCCTCGCCTGTTTTTGCCTCGCCTGACCTTCGCTCGCCGACTTTTCGTACAGAGCCTGGCGCAGGTTAAATCTTGAAACGCGCGACCATGCTCTGCAAATCGCTGCCCAGACGGGCCAGCTCGACGGTCGACGCAGCGCTTTGCTCAGTGGCAGAAGCGGACTGATCGGCAATGTCGCGAACGCTGAGTACGCTGCGGTTGATTTCTTCGGTCACGGCGCTCTGTTGCTCGGCCGCGGCGGAAATCTGCTGACTCATCTGTTCGATGGTGCCGATGGACTGGTTGATTTCCACCAGCGCCTGTTCGGCCTGACGAGCCAGCACCACGGTGCCTTCAGTGCGCTGCAGGCTGGCGTCCATCAGGCCCGAGGCGGCGCCTGTACCTTTTTGCAACGCCTGGATCAGCGCTTCGATTTCAGTTGTGGAGTTCTGCGTACGTTGAGCCAGCGAGCGGACTTCGTCAGCCACCACGGCAAAACCGCGACCCTGCTCGCCTGCCCTTGCGGCCTCGATGGCTGCGTTGAGCGCCAGCAGGTTGGTTTGCTCGGCGACCGCTTTGATCACGTCAATCACGCTGCCGATCTTGCCGCTGTCTTCGGTCAGACGCTGCATGGCTTCACCCAATTGCTGCACTTCACCGGCCAATTGCCCGATTTCGCGCGTAGCATGCTGCACCACACTGCTACCGTGAGCAGCGCGCTCGCTGGCCTGTTTGGCGGCTTGCGAAGCGTCTTCGGTGTTGCGCGCCACTTCCTGTACGGTAGAGGCCATTTCGTTCATGGCAGTGGCGACCTGATCGACTTCGTTTTTCTGCAGGGTGACACCCGCGCTGGTCTGCTCGCTGACCGCAGACAATTGTTCGGCCGCCGTGGCGATCTGCGTAACACCGTTGCCGATGCCACCGATCAGGCCGCGCAGCGAAACAGTCATGTGCTGCATGGTGTTCTGCAGCAGGCCCAGTTCGTCCTGGCGGGTGGTGCTGCTGTCATGGGTCAGATCACCGTCGGCAATCCGGCGCGCCGCAATCACGGTGCTGTTCAAAGGCACGGTAATCTGACGCGTGATCAGGAACGCAGCAAAGATGCCGACCAGCAGCACGACCAGCGCTACGCTGAGCAATTGCACCACAGCGGTTTGTTGTTCCTTCTTGGCACTGATGACCTGCAGCGCTGCCAGATCATCGGCACGGGCTGCGGTCGCTACGGATTGCTGTTGCAGATCGTTGCGGATCTGCTCGGTCTGCTGAAGCATGTCCGAAATCGACGACATCAGGACCTTGTATTGTTTCAACGCCACCAGCGCGGCATCCACTGCAGCATTTGCCTCGACAGGCAATTGGCTGCGAGCGGCGTCCACTTGTGCGATCAGGGCGTCGGCGGCCTTATAGGTGGCCTGACGGTTGTCGGCATTCGGAACGCTCAGGTAGCGGCGAAACACCAGACGGAAATTGGTCATGCCGTTACGCAGGTCGCCAGCGATCTTGACCTGCCTGATGCCGGTTTCATTTGGCGAGCGCAAGGTGTCGTCAATGGTCTTGTTCAGCAGATTCTCGAAGGTCGCGCTGACGTCATCGGACACCTTGATGATCGGTTTCAACGCCTCGTCGACTTTCTGATTGATGCCGACCAATTGGTCGAACGTCTGCTTCAGACCGCCCACCTGCTCCTTGATCTCGCGCAGCTTGGCGAGGTTGCTCGAGATCACGAACACCTGCAGGCCCTGATCGACACTGCGGCTCAAGGTATCCAGCGCGCTGGCGTAATTCTGCACACCTGCGGCGGTAGGGCCGGTCGCATAGGCTTGCGCAGCAATCCGGGCATTCAGGACGTCAGCCTTGATCTCGGCGACCTTGCTGCTTTTGCCCATGCGCTCGATCAGCAGGTTGGTGCTGGAGTAGCCGATGACGGTGACGGTCAGTACTCCGAGCAAAATAGCGGCAAAGCCCAGCCCGAGCTTCTTGCTGACTTTCAGATTGTCCAACCATTTTGCGCTCATTGCATGTGTGCCTTTGATTTTTCGGAATACCCGTGAGTCGGCGCTGAAAGATTTAACTTGATAGTTAACGTTATCGGAATCACGCACGCGCCAATCGAAGGCACCCTGAAGCCCATGAATTACGGGGCCGGCGCGCGATGATGAATATTTATTTAAATCGCCTGAGCAGAATTTTTCCGATGATTGGCACCGCGCGAAACCGGAAGATCACGCAATGAAACTGCCTTGATCTTCGCCTGTACGGAGCCATCGGAGATTGGCAACAGCGTCAGACGTTGCGGTCGGTGAAATGAACATCCAGCCGGATGTTTTCCGGCTCGTTGATCGCTGCCAGGTACTCGTCTACGGTGATTTCTCCGACGCAGGCCCGTGCGCCCGGTTGTGGGCGATAGCCACCGGCCATTTTGCTGCTCAGCGCGACGGCAGCACTGCCGGGGATCTCCGGGCCCTTGTCGTTCAGTGCAGTCAATTGCGCACGCATGTACAACGGCTGGCCGGCGAGGTCGACGCCATCGACATCGATGTACATCGCGCTCTTTCGATCACCCCACTGTTCAAAGCGCGCGCCCCAACGGTACAGGCGCTCGGCCCATGACGCAGGATCGCGCAGCAGCCCACAGCGAATCGCCAGCGCCAGCAGCCAGGTCGCGATGCCGCCGGCCTTGAGCGCGGAGCCGGCCTTGAAGCTCAGATGCTGCGCGGCATAGCGTGTCGCGAATACATCCAGGTCCGGGACGTCGACATTGGCCACCAGCCGTGTGCCCATGCCGGGCATCCGGCGCAGGGTCAGGTCCATCCAGCCATGGACTTCGTGAACCTTGCCGTTGCGCAGTTGCCTGATCGGCCGCCCGGCATTGGCCAGTACGCCACGCACGGTCGACAGACCGGGCATTTTCGCTGCCGAGGAGATGCCATGCTCTATCGAATCGATGCGCAGAAAACGCTGGCGATGCTGATCGATGATGGCCGCCGAAAGCGTCGGCACCGAGCTGCAACCGCTCAGCACGCTGACACCTGCCTCACGCGCCTGGGCATCGAGGCTGGCGATACCGGCGACAAATGCCCGGCAATCCGCCAGGTCGCAATAATTCACACCCGCCTCGATGCAATGCCGGGCCACGGCATACGACTGCCCCTGAAAAGGCCCCGCCGTGTGGATAAGCAGATCAATGCCCAATTCACCCAGCTCACTGCCCGCGCCGTCCTGCATGATGTCCACGCACCAGCTCTCGCAGAATCTGCCAGCCAGCGTTTGCAGTGCGGCAACCTTTTCCGCCAGCTTGCGCGGGTCGCGACCGGAAATGACCAGTTCGATGTCCGGCATCATCGCCAGATGATTGCAGATAAGGCTGCCGAAGTTGCCGTAGCCGCCGATGACCAATACGCGAAATGCCATTGACTCGTCCCTGACCTGCAGAAGGATGTGACCCTGCCTCGTTGCGCCACGATTGCCGTGAGCAATGGCAATGAAATGCGCGTGCATTATTGATCATTGGCCGCAGGCCGGGTACAAAACCCTGTGCCTTTTTTGATTGTCCCGGGAGCAACGGATGCTGGAACTACACACCGAACGACTTTATCTGCGGACCCTGCTCGCCAGCGACTGGCCGCTGTTTTTCAGGCTGCACTCCGAGCCCGAGACCATGCGCTACGTATTCGGAGAAATCGAAGAAGCGCAGATCCGCAAAGGCTTCGATCATCGCCTCCCCGAATGGACGCCGGAGTCCGATCACTGGCTGTGCCTGGTGGTCACCGACACACAAAACGATGCAGAGCTGGGGGTCAGCGGCTTTCGCATCCTGTCGCCGGGTCATGCCGAAGTGGGCTGTCTGTTACTGCCGGAACATCAAGGCAAGGGCTTCGGCACCGAGTCACGCCGCGCAATCATCGACTACGCAACAGCCATCGGCCTGGATTCACTGGAATCGACCGTGACCGACGGCAACATCGCTTCCTGCAAGGTTCTGGAGAAATGCGGCTTTACCTTCGAGCGCCGTGTCCCGCAGGCCTATCAAATCGGCGATCAGTGGTTCGACGACCTGATATACCACCTGCCACTGCGCTGATGAAGCAACTGACCGGCGTTCGCCGGTCAGTCGCAAACACCTTCAGGCTTGGGGCCGCCCTCCGAGAATCGTCACTCGCTCGCCATAGCGCGAGTGCGGGAAGTAATCCCACACCGCGTGATGCTGGGTGCAGCGGTTATCCCAGAACACCAGCGTGTTCGGTTCCCAGCGCACGCGGCAACTGAGGCAGGGTTCGCGGGCGATCAGATCGAACAGCATATTCAGTACGGTGCGGCTCTCGCCGGGCGAGAGTTGCACGATATGCGAGGTGAACCCGGAATTCACGAATAGGCTGCGGCGCCCAGTTTCAGGGTGGCGAACCACCACCGGGTGTTCGCTTTTCGGAAGGTTGGCGGGCGGCTGATAGCCTTTCCACGGAATCTCGCCATCGTGAATGGCTGTCAGCCCGCCGAGAAACTGCTGCATCGCCGGCGAGAGCATTTCAATGGCCAGGTGCATATTGGCAAACAGTGTGTCGCCGCCGGTGCCGATGGCGGGGGTTTCCTTGACGTACAGCATCGAGCCCATTGAAGGCTCTAGATCAGCGGTGCCGTCGGTGTGCCATAGCTCGCCCGCAGCGAAACGCGATTGCGCATTGGCGCGCACCACGACCAGTTCCGGGTCATCGCCATCGATGCTGTCCACCGGCAAGGCGCGCAACGGACCAAACAGTCGACCGAACGCCTTGTGCTGTTCGACCGTCAGGTGCTGATCGCGAAACACCAGCACATGATTTTCCAGAAAGGCCCGGCGAATTTCTGTCAACTGCTCCGCACTGGGTGGCTGCGACAGATCGACACCGCTGACCTCGGCACCGATGATCGGTGTCAGGCGGTCGACCGTGATGCTCTGATACGGCGCACGCACGGCGCCTGCGATGCCTTCTATGGCCTTGAGTGCCATTTGATCCATGATCCCTCACCTTCAGGTTGTTGGCATGGCCGATCACCATGCCCGTGGTTCGTTTGCGGGGACATAAGCCCCGCCTGAAAAGCCTGCCGCTGACGTTCAGCCCTGCTCCGCCGACAGATCGGCATTGATCATCTCGGCCATCACCTGCGCCCAGGGCGCTGCGACAATGCCGTAGTGATCGGTGTCCAGTGCTTGCCAGCTCAGCAGGTGCGGCAACAGCCCTTGCCAGGCCCGCTGCAGATCGGCCATCCGCCAGGCGCTGCCCATGCCATAAGGATTGGGCTGCGTGGCAATGAATAGCCGCACGGGAGTGCGCGACAACGCCACGGGCCGGTGGCCCGCCATGCTCGCCATGTTGTTCTGGCAGCAGACAATCAGGCTTTGCAGGTAACGCGATGTGTCTTCGCTGGTCGTGCCGGTGGCTGTGTTGAGGCCGCGCCGTGCAGAAAACTCGCGCTGGAAGACCTGCTGAATCTGCGCTTCACCGATCTGCGCCAGCTCGTTACCCGCATCCGGCGCGGGGGGATCGATCAGGTACAACAACGGCTGCTCGCAATCCTCCGTCAGCAGGCTGCACATCGCCTGCGTCACCCATGCGCCGAACGACCAGCCAGCCAGACGCCATGCCGTGCCGTCGGGGTGATGGGCCTGCAACGCCTTGAGATACAGCTGCGCGCGCTCATCCACGCTGATGTTCGGCAGTTCGGGCAGGCGCAAGGCCGGATCGGCGATCACCCACACGCCCAGATCAGGGTGCAGCGCCGAGGCCAGCTCGCGATACGCCTGCACGTCGCCACCCACCGGGTGAATCAGATACAGGCGCTCGCGGCCCGCGCCCGCATGCCACTGATCGATCCTCACTGCATCAGCCCACTGGTTTTCGTCCGCAGCCGGTTCGGGCACTGACGTCCGCACCAGCGCCAGCACCTCGGCCAGGCTGACCTTGTGGCTGAACTGCGACAACTGGAAGACCACGCCAGTCGCGGCCTGCAGTTCGTCGATCAGGTCCAGCAGGGTCAGAGAATCGGCGCCCAGCTCATAGAGCGAGGCATCCGGCTGCAGCGCACTCACGCCGAGCCATTTGCACAGGCAGTCATGCAGATGCTCGGGCAGACGGTCCGGCGCTGCAGTGTCTGCCGCCAGCACTGGCGCAGTGTCGGCCAGCGTCGAACCTGCGCTGTGGCGAACCGGGTAAAACTGTCGCGCCGTGTCCGGATCGGTGGTCGAGATCAGCAGTTGCGGCAGTTGAGCCGTCATGGCTGCATCGAATACCCAGCAACCCTCCTGTGCCGACATGCCGACCGCCAGGTGTCGCTGATGCGCGTCATCCCCGACACCACTGGCAGCGGCCATGCCGACATCGCGCCAGATGTCCCAGTTGATGCCCAGACGCACACAGCCATTTTCGGCATGCGCACGGTAGTGGGTAAAACCGTCAAGCACGGCACTCGCGGCGGCATAGTCCAGGTGCCCGGCGCCGCCGAACAGTGCCGACATCGAAGAGCTGTACAGCACGAACCCCGGCGTCATCTGCTCGATCAACGCTTCGACCGCCAGCATGCCGCGGGTCTTGCTGGCCATCGCCTCAGACAGCACCTGAGCATCGCGCTGACGGATCAGACTGCCTGCTCCGGTGCCAGCCGCGTGAATCACGCCGTCAAAGTGACCATAACGCTCACGCAAGTGTTCCAGCACCGTGGGCCAGCGCGCCAGGTCGGCAATATCCGCAGCGATGCTGTCGATGCGCGAAGCATAGGCGTGCAGTTCTTTCGGGCACCCGCCACCTCGCGACAGCAGCACTACCCGGCGCTGGCTGGATCGCAGCAGGTGTTCACACAAGGTACGACCGATGCCGCCTGTGCCGCCCAGCACCAGGAACGTGCCGTTCGCCGGCAGCAGATTCGAAGCCGCCGTCGGAGCCGCCAGCGGACTGGCCAGCAGCTGTGGCTGCCACAGATAACCATCACGAATGGCCATGCGTCGCGGCAGCGACGCCGGTTCGGCAAGCAGCGCTGCGAGGTGCGGAGCTTGGGTGCTCAACTGCGCCGTGGGCAGGTCCAGCCAGTGACAGCGTATTGGGTACTCCTGCGGCGCCACTTCGGTGATACCGGCCAGCGCCGCCAGTTCCGGGCGCATGACCTGGCCGTTCACCGGGCACGCTCGCCAGGACAGCAGCCAGAGCCGCAGGGCGGTCTTCTGTGCGTTCTGCCCCCACGCCTGCAATAACGCGCTGAGCGTATCCAGACAGGCCCATTGCGCGGCCGCCAGGCTTTGCTCGTCAACCGCCCCGCCCACCGACAGCGGCAAGGCATGCAGCCAGTCCAGTTCGCTCGCCGTCTGCCCACTCTGATCGAGCGCACTGATCAATCGACCCAACGCCACAGGGTCCAGCGGGTCGAGCTCATAACGATTCAGGCCAAGCTGCTGGTAGCCATTGCCGGCCTGCACCTCAATGACGTGCCGATAGACGCTCTGCAGGCTGCCAAGCGTGGTGGCATCCAGACGCTCATGGCTGCACACCACCAGCACTTCACGACCCTCGCCAGTCGGGTTTATACGCAGACGGTTTACCCGCTGCCACTGACGCTGATAAAACCAGTCCGCCAGCGGCTGGCGCTCGACGACTGACGATTTCTGCAGTTCGGTGCGAGCGGCCGCTTTGAAGCGAAAGGTCTGCAGATCGAATGCCGACGGTGGCAAGTCCCAGGGTGGCGGCGCCGAACCGGTCGACCCTTCGATACTGGCCCCCGCATACCAGGCGTCCAGCAGGGCCTGCGGCGAATGCTCGCTGGCGTTTACTCGCACGTCAGAAAGCTTCACCTCCTGGATCGACGAGGCTTGCAGGCGCGGCGTCTGACCGGGCGGGCAGATCATCGCGAAGCGCCAGGGCAACGCGCGTCGACCGTTTTGCAGGTAACGCAGCAACGCGGCCTGCTGCTCGGGAAAGGCGTTGAGCCAGGCTTCAATCGCCAGCATGTCCCGCTCCAGAGCAGTACGGCTGTGCGCTGACAGCAGCAGGCACGCCGGGCAATCCTCGACGCGGTCTGTCTGCTGCGGCGCGGCGCCGACAATCACATGCGCGTTGGTGCCACCGATGCCGAAACTGCTGACCCCGGCCAGACGCCGACGCCCCTCGGGCCAGGGCCGTGAGGTGCTGGGTATGTAGAACGGCGAGCGCTGCAGATCGATTTGCGGATTGATCCGGGCAAAGCCGAGGTTGGGCGGGATCACTCCGTGGAACACGGCAAGCGTCGCGCGAATCAACCCGACCACGCCGGCAGCCGCGCCCAGATGACCCACCTGGCTTTTCACTGAAGCCAGTGCGCAACTGGCGGGCGGCGCCGCGCCGAACGCCTTGGTCAAGGCAGCCACTTCAATCGGGTCGCCCAACAGTGTGCCGGTACCGTGGGCCTCGATGTAGCCCATGTCGGCGCCACTGACCCCGGCCTTGCGCAACGCCTCGCTGATCACAGCACTCTGCCCCGCCACCGACGGCGCGGTGTAACTCATCTTGGCGCGACCATCGTTGTTCAGCGCAGAGGCTTCGACCAGTGCGTAGATCCGGTCGCCGTCGGCCTGGGCACGGTCCAGCGGTTTGAGTACTACCACACCATAACCGCTGGCACCAATGGTGCCGCTGGCGTCGTCACTGAACGGGCGACACAGCCCGTCGCGGGAAAAAATGTGCTGTGGACGATAGCGGTAGCCATCGGTCAGAGTCGGGTCGATCAACACCCCGGCGGCCAGCATCACGTCACTGTCGCCCTGACGCAGCATCGCCGCCGCCAGGTGCACGGCAATCAGTGAGCTGCCGCATGCCGCCTGGACGCTGAGTGCCGGGCCGCCGAGGTCGAGGTGGTAAGCCGCCTTGGTAGCCAGAAAGTCCTTGTCGTGGTGCAGCGCCATCTGAAAGCCGTCCGGCAGATCACCCTCGGCGGTTTCGCGCAGCATTTGCTGGAAATACGTGGTTTCGCCGCAACTGGCGATCAGGCCGATGCGCGGACCGTCGGCTTTGGGCGTGAGCCCGGCATGTTGCAGTGCCTGCACACAGCCCATCAGCAGGTGCCGCTGTTGCGGGTCCATCAACCGTGCTTCCTGCAGGCTGATGCCGAAATACTCGGGATCGAAATCCAGCAGGCCGGTCAGTTGACTGCGCGCTCCGACCAGCCCTTCGGCGGCGTCGAACTGCTCGATGCCCAACCGGTTTCCTTGGACCATCGCCCAGAACTCGGCGAGGTTGCTCGCCCCGGCCACATTCACCGACATGCCGATGATCGCCATGGGTTGTTCGCCAGCCTTGGCACCTCGCTCATTGCCCTCAGCAGCCGCGGGCATTTGCCCTGCTGGTAAGGACAAATGCTGCGCCAGGCGACGCACGCTGACATGCTCGAACAACGCTGCCATTGCCACCGGCTGCGGCAGTGCTTCGTTGTAACGGGCGTGCAGGCGCATCAGGCCAAGGCTGGTGGCGCCGGCTTCGAAGAAGGTCTGATCAGGCTCGATGTCGCGACCGATGACCGCCACGAACAACTCGCTCAATTGCTGTTCAAGTGCGCTCAACGGCGCCGCAGGCAGCCCGGTGCGCTGCCGTTGCAACACCTCGCCCAGATCTCCCAGCGCCCTGCGATCAACCTTGCCGCTCGGCGTGCGCGGCCAGGTGACAACCCGCCGGTACTCGTCAATACGCACATGCGCTGGCAGGTGCAGGCTGATCTGTCGGTCAAACTGCTGTGCATCGGGCAGCGTACCCTCGCTGTGCAACCAGGCCACCAGCCGGGGCGGCTCACCCTGCGTGGCCACCACCGCGTTGCTCACCTGAGCGACCTGCATCAGCGCGGCCTCGATCTGCCCCAGTTCAAGACGCTGGCCACTGATCTTGATCTGCTGATCGTCCCGACCCAGGTAGTGCAGGCAGGCGTTTTCATCAGCCCGCGCAAGATCCCCGGTGCGATAGAACAGGGTCATGCCCTCAGCTTGCGGCAACTCGACAAAGCGCGCGGCATTCAGCACCGGGTCAGCGAGGTAGCAGCGCGAAATCATCGGCCCTGCCACCAGCAGATAGCCCTGACTGCCACGCGGCACCGGCCGGTCGTGTTCATCCACCAGCAGCAGACGTGCATTGCTCACTGCACGCCCGATCGGCGCGCGCAGCGGCCAGTCCTGAACCGCCGCAGGCAAGCGCCAGGCGCTGACCACGTGGGTTTCGGTCGGGCCGTAATGATTGAACAGCCGTGCCTGGGGTATGCCGCCGAACCAGTTGCGCAATGCCTCGGTGCACAGCAGTTGCTCGCCCGCCGTGATCACTTCGCGCAACGCCTGCGGATACACGCCCTGGCTGACAGCGGTCTGCGCCAGATGCTGCAAGGCCACGCATGGCAGGAACAACCGCTCGATGCGCGTCTGCACCAGATAGCTCAGCAATGCCTGGGCATCCTGCCGCCAGCGCGGGTTGATCAGGTGGTAACAGCCTCCGCCGCAGAGGGTGCTGAAAATCTCCTGAAACGACACATCGAACGACAGCATGGAGAATTGCAGGGTCACGGACTTCGCTGGCAACTGCCCCTCATTGCGCTGCCAGTGCAACAGATTGCAAAGGGTCCGGTCCGGCACCTGAACCCCTTTCGGGGTCCCCGTCGAACCGGACGTGAACAGCGTGTACAACGGTCGTTGCCCCGCGTGACGGCGACGCTCGAACGGTCGCGCCGCAGCGCTCAGGTCGACCTGATGACAGATCTGCCGGTCTGCGTTCAATTGCTCCAGTGCCGCCTCGGTGGCCGCGCTGTACAGCACACAGCCGGGCTGTGCCTGCTGCATGACCTGACGCTGCACCGCCAGCGGATAGCCAGGATCGAGGGGCACAGCCGTCAGGTTGAGCCTGGCCAGCGCCAGCAAGGCCACGATGTGCTCGACCGACGCCTCGAGGTACAGGACCACTTGCAGCGGCGCACCATTTTCCTCCGGCAACGGACACTGCTCGATCAGGGTGGCCGCCAGCGTATCGGCCAGTGCATCCAGTTCGGCGTAGCTGATGCACTGCTGATCGACGACCAGTGCCGGAGCATCCGGCGTGCAACTGACCTGATAGGCGAACCAGTCGGCCACGGTGTTGAACGGCGGCTCAGCGCTGTCGCCCTGACTGGCGGGCGGCAGGCTGAAGCGGTAAGGCGTGAGCAGCGCATCGAGGGTGGCCAACGGCTTCTCCAGTAGCAGATCAAGCCCCTGTTGCAACAGCCGATTGACGGCGACCATTTGTGCCGCATCGAAATAACTGCACTGGTACTCCCACCAGCATTCCAATTGTGACCCGGCATCGACCACCAGCAAGGTCAGCGGGCACTTGGCCTGCACCGTCTCGTTGAATTCCAGCGTGGCCCGCAGGCCGGTATGGGCCAGCCTGGCGTAGTCGGTGTTTTCCAGTACGAACATGAAATCGAACAGCGCACTGCTCGACGACAGCCGCAGGTCTTCCACCAGGTCCGCCAGAGCGACGTCCTGCAAGGCCAGCACCTCACGCACTGTGGCGGTCTGCTGATGCAGCTGCTGGTCGAGCGGCTTGTCGCCGTCGAACGCCGTGGGGATCAGCACGGTGTTGGCGAACATCCCGATTGCGTCTTCGAATTCGCTCAGAGGACGGTTGGATACCGGGCTGGCGATGCGTGGCCGTTCACAACCGGTCAGGGCGTAAATGCTCCAGGCATAAACGCTGAACAGCACCTCATAACGAGTGACACGCTGGCGGCTGCAAAACCGATCCAGTGCAGCACTGCGCGTGGCTCCCAGCGGCTGACGATAGAGCCGTGCCTGCGGGTCTGGACCACGAACCGGCAGCAGCGCGGGCGAAGGCGCCGGGTGCTGACGGTGCAACCCGGCCAGGGCGCGGCGCTGATCGCGGTAACGCGGGTCGACACGCCATTGCCGTTGCCAGAGTGCGAACTCCAGCGTGCCCAGACCGGGCGAGGTTTCGGCACTCGGCCGCCCCTGCAGCGCATCGTCGTACAGTTGCACCAGATCATCGAACAACAGGTTCATCGACCAGCCGTCGATGGCCACGTGGTGCAGGTTCAGCAGCAAGCGACAGCTGCCATCGGCAAACGGCAGCAGCCAGGCCTTACACAGCGCCGATGTTGCCAGATCGAAAGGTGTACCGAACACCAGGGCTGCAAAGCTGCGCCAGGTCTGTTCACTGAACGCTCCTGTGGCAAAGCTCTGGCACACCGCGTCCCGTTGGTGAACCTGCTGATGCAGCCCTTCAGCAGCGGACACGAACGCCGTGCGCAGCCCGCTGTGCCGGGTCAGCAGGCGCTGCACGGCGTCGGCCAATGCGTTCAGCTCCACGCCTGCCGCCAGGTGCAGGATGATTGGCACGTTGTAGGCCGTCGCCTGCGGCGCGCGCTGCTGCATCAACCACAGGCGACTTTGCTCGGCAGTGGCCGGCGCACGCCCTGAACGGTTGACGGGCGGCGCGGGCGGATAGGCAGATTCCGCACCCTGATCATCGCCAAGGCGCTCGGCCAGTGCCGAAAACGATTCGCTCAGCAGCGCACCCAGGGTGATTTCCCGGCGCCAGTGTGTGCGGATTGCAGAGCGCAAACGCATGGCCTTGAGCGAGTCGCCGCCGCTGCCCAGCCAGTCATCCTCGCCGTTCAGCTCAGGTTGCGCCAGCAACCTGCGGGCCCGGGTCAGCAGCCAGTCCAGCGTGGGCGAGTGTTGCTCGTCAGGACGTGAACCGGCCTGTGGTCGCCACGGCTTCAAGGGCTGCTCCAGCAGCGCACGCTGATCGATCTTGCCATTGCGGGTCAACGGCAGGCGCTGCAGCACAAACAGTTGATGCGGGCGCATCCATACCGCCAGGTTTTCGCGCAGGTGCTGATCGAAATCGCGATAGTCCAGCGCTTCGCGCGGCACGATGAAGGCCAGCAACTGGTGGTCTTCAGCTGCCTGCCTGCGCGTACAGACATGCACCTGCGCCACCTTCGGGTGCTCCAGAATACGCTGCTCGACCTCGCCCGGCTCGATGCGAAAACCGCGGACCTTCACCTGACGGTCAATCCGCCCCAGGTACTCGATCAGCCCATCGGCATTGACCCGCACCTGATCGCCGGTTCGGTAATGCAGCACGTCCCCGGCCTCGATTGTCGGCAGGCGCAGGAAATGCTGCGCGGTCTCTGCGGGACGGTTGCGGTAACCGCGTGCGACCCCGCTGCCGCTCAGGTAAAGCTCGCCCGCCTCGCCTTGAGCAACCGGGCGCTGTTGCGGGTCGAGCACTTGCACGCTGGTGTCGGGCAATGGCCGACCGATCGGCACCGCATCACCGGAAAAGTCGCGGGGGATCGGATAGCACACGGCGAAGGTGGTGCATTCAGTGGGTCCGTAGGCGTTGAAAATCCGGCAGCGGCTGTCGGGATTGGCCTGATACCAGGCACGCACCGCCCCGGCGCTGACCTGCTCACCGCCGATCAGCACCTGGCGCAGGCTGGCGAAACAGGTGGGGTTATCTGCGCTCAAGGTGTTGAACAGCGAAACGGTCATGAACAGGCTGTCGACCTGCTGCGTTTCCAGCACGCTGGCCAGCTGTTGCGCGTCCTGCAGGTCTGCGTCGGCAATGATGACGCAGCAACCGCCGTTGAGCAGCGGTGCCCACAGTTCGAAATTACAGGCATCGAACGCCGGGTTGGACAGGCAGGCCACGCGCTCGCCTGCGCGAATGTCGAGGCAGCCGTCGGTCCGGGCCAGACGCAACAGGCCGCGCTCGCCCACCTCCACAGCCTTCGGGGTGCCGGTGGTGCCTGAGGTGTAGAACAGGAAACTCGACGCAGCGAAATCCTCGGGCAGCGGCAGTGCCGGTTGATCGGGGAGTTCCAGCAGGGTTTCGACGCTGACGTACCAGCCACGTTGTGGTGCTGCCAGGGTGTCAGCGTCTTCGCCGAGGGTCACCAGCCCGACGCAACCCCCGTCGTCGAGCATCAGCTGTCGACGCCGGGCCGGGCTGGCCCGATCCAGTGGCACCACCACAGCCCCTACTTTCAGCACGGCGATTATCGTGGCGACCCATTGCCAGCCGCGCGGCATGCACAGGGCAATCGGCTCCGCAGGGCCTGCGCCTTGTGCCAGCAGCCCTTTGGCGATGCGTTCGCTGGCGCTGGCCAGTTGCACGTAGGTCAGCCGTACCTGCCGGTCGATCACGGCGAGCGCCTGAGGATCACGGCGTACCTGCTCGGCAAAACGCGACAGCAGGGTCATGGAGTTGCGGGCGATATTCTCCTCGTGCCGACTCATCATTGTGCCTCCTGCGTGTCGAAACGTTGCAGCTCTTGCCTGAGCGTCTGCGAGACCCGATGCACCTCGGCACTTTCCAGCATGTCCCAGTGCCCGCCGTGCACCAGCCGGGCTCTGTAACCGTTGCCCGCGCGACGACGCCAGAAGCTGCGCAGCTCATGCAACTGCGTGCGGCTGAAGCCTTCACGGGCCTGAATCAACACGATGCGTCCGGCGTGTGGCGCACACTCGTAAGCGGCCATAGCCAGACGGTTGTGGTTGTAAAGATGGAAATACCGCTCGACCTGCGCGTCTTCGATGCCGGGGTACATGCCGTTGAAGCGCACCAGCTTGTCGCGGAACTCAGCCATGTCCACAGTCCCGATCTGTTGCCGGAACCCCGGGTCATCCGAGCCCTGGGTATCAAGCAGCACCACCGTCACCTGACGATGGCCGGCAGCCGTCAGACGCCGGGCCATTTCGTACGCCACCAGACCACCGAACGACAGCCCGGTGAGCACCAGCGGTTGTGAGGTCAACGCCGCGATCCGCCGCAGATAGGCGTCGGCCATCGCTTCAACGCTCGGCTCGGTGCTTTCTCCAGGGTTCAACCCCGGCGATTGCACACCGTAAACACCGATGCTTTCCGGCAGCTCCTTGGCCAGCGACAGGTAGCAGAACGCCGTGCCGCCCGCCGGGTGAATGCACACCACGTTGCGTTGCCCGGCACCGCGCCGGAATTCGATCAGGTTGTCCTGCGCCGCGGCCAGGCTGGCGCCGGTACGCAGCCAGCCGCCCAGTGCCTCGATGGTCGGGTGGCCGAGGATCACACGCACAGGCACCTCGACGCTGAACGCCCGGCCAATTTCGTAGGCCATCTTGATCGCCGCAATCGATGTCCCGCCGACGTTGAAGAAGTTGTCGCGAATGCCGATCTGCGGCACCAGCAGCAGGTCTTTCCAGATCTGATACAGGGTCAGCTCGATATGGTCTCTGGGGCTGCCGAGGTTGACCTGCCGGTCGGCCAGATCCTGATCGGCCAGTGCCGCCAGTGCGGCACGGTCGATCTTGCCGTTGACCGTCAGCGGCAAGGCGTCCAGCCACAGATAAGCGCTGGGCATGACGGCGCTGGACAGAGTCGTTGCCAGGTGCGCACGCAGTGCGGATTTGTCCACTGCGCTGTCGGTGACGCAGCACGCCACCAGGCGCTGGTTCTGCGCGCTGTCACCGACGATCAACGCCACACTGGTGCGAATACCGGGGAACAGGTCGAGCCGCGCTTCGATTTCACTCAGTTCCAGGCGAATGCCGCGCAACTTGACCTGAAAGTCGTTGCGACCGATAAACTCCAACTGACCGTCCGGACGATAACGCGCCAGATCGCCGCTGCGGTACAACCGGTCACCGGCAACGAACGGGTTATCGATAAACCGTTCGGCAGTCAGCTCGTCCAGCCCCAGATAACCCCGTGCAACGCCGACACCACCAATGTGCAACTGACCGGTGACCCCGGCCGGCACCGGCGCATCACGCTCGTCGAGCACGTAAAAACGGGTGTTGGCGATGGGCCGGCCAATGGGCAATTGGCGCGGCGGAACGTCGGCACCGGGCTCCAGCGTCCAGACACTGCTGATCACTGTGGTTTCGGTCGGACCATAGACGTTATGCAGGCGGGCATGTGGCAGACGCGCCTGAAACAGCCTGGCCACTGCGGGTGACAGCTCCCCGCCGCCACTGAACACATCCTTCAGGGTGTGACAGGCGCTGACCTCTTCGACCTCCAGAAACAGTTGCAACATGGCCGGCACGAACACCATCGCGGTGACGCTTTGTTCGCGTACCACCTGCGCCAGGTAACCGGGCTCGAAATGCCCGCCGGGACGGGCGATGACCAGCCTGCCCCCGGTGAGCAACGGCCAGAAGATCTCCCAGGCCGAAGCGTCGAAACCGAATGGAATCTTGTGCAGCATGCTCCCGCGTTCGCCGCAGAACCGCTGACACCAGAGCAGCAGGTTGCTCAGCCCGCGATGCGTGACCATCGCCCCCTTGGGCAGCCCCGTGGTGCCGGAGGTGTACAGCACATACGCCAGATGGTCGGCGTTCACCGCAACACGCTGCGGCTGCGGATTGTCCGACGGGCACTCGGCCCAGAGCACGGCATCGGCCTGCACGTCGAGGATCGGCACCTCGAAATCCGCACCTTGCAGGGCCTCGCGCAGGATCTTGCGCGTCGGCCCTTGGGCAAGCAGTACTACCGGGGACGTGTCATCGAGAATATGCCGCAGGCGCCCTGACGGATAATCCGGGTCCAGCGGCACATAGGCGCCCCCGGCCTTGAGCACCGCCAGCAAGGCCACCGGCAGTTCCAGCGAACGTTCGATACAGACCGCCACGCGCACGTCCGGGCCGACGCCGAGGGTGAGCAAGTGATGCGCCAGGCGGTTGGCCTGACTGTTGAGCTGGCTGTAGCTCAGCGATCGACCTTCGAAGATGACCGCACACTCGGCCTGCCGACGCGTGACCTGAGCCTCGATCAGGCGATGCACGCAGTCGACGGGCTGGGCCAGCGGTGCCGGGCTGTTCCACTCATTCAGAATCTGTTCGCGTTCGGCAGCGCTGACCAGCGTCAGTGCGCCGACAGGCTGCTTGGGGTTCAGCGCCACCTGTTCCAGCAGCTGACGATAATGCCCGCTCAGGCGCTCAATGCTGGTCTGGTCGAACAGGTCGGTGTTGTATTCCACCAGCAGGCTCAGCACACCGTCGCGCTCGACCCATTCGAACGCCAGGTCGAACTTGGCCGTGGCGCTCCCGGTGCCGTATGGCGTCATGCTCAAGCCCGGCATCTGTGCGGCGTTGCCCGGGGTGTTCTGCAACACCATCATGACCTGAAACAGAGGCGAATACGCGGTATCGCGTTGCGGGTTGACGGCTTCCACCACGCGGTCGAAAGGCACATCCTGATGCGCATGGATATCCAGCAGCGTGGCGCGTACTTCGCGCAACAGTTCGGCAAAGGTCTGCTGCGGATCGAGACGCTGGCGAATCACCTGAGTGTTGACGAAATGGCCGATCAGCGGCTCGATTTCGGGACGGCTGCGGTTGGCGAATGGCGTACCGATGCACAGGTCCCGCTGACCGCTGTGGCGCCAGAGCAGGACCGACAGCGCGCCGATCAGCACGTTGAACAGCGTGCCTTGGGTCTGTCTGGCCAGCGCATTGAGCGCACGCAAGGTGGTGCCGTCGACCGTCGAGCTGAAGGTCGCCCCGACGTAGCGCTGCACGGTCGGACGCGGCCGGTCGGCAGGCATGTCGAGCAGCGGCGGCGCATCGGCCAGCGTGCGCTGCCAAAACTCCAGCTGCCCGGCCAGCGCCTCGTCGCCCAGACGCTGTTGCTGCCAGCAGGCGTAATCAGCGTACTGCACCGCCAGCGGCGCCAGACTGGACGCCTGACCGCGCAGAAAATCGCCATACACGGTAGTCACTTCCTGAAGGATCACGCCCATCGACCAGCCATCGGCAATGATGTGGTGCACGCTGTACAACCAGAGATATTCCTCATCGGCCAGGCGCAGCAGCGAGGCCCGCAGCAACGGGCCGCTGGCCAGGTCAAACGGCGCTTTGGCCTCCTGCTCCACCGCCATGCTGACCTGCGCTTGGCGCGCCGTCGGCGACAGGTTACGCAGGTCGACACGTGGCATCACCAGCGGCATCGCCGGGTGCACGATCTGCCGTGGCTCGCCGTCCACGCTGGCAAACGTGGTGCGCAATATTTCATGGCGCGTGATCAATTCGTTCAGCGCCCGCTCCAGCGCCGATACATCCAGCACGCCTTTCAGCCGCACCGCAGTGGGCACGTTATAGAACGCATTGCCCGGTTCCATCTGATCGAGAAACCACAGCTGGCGTTGTGAAAACGACAGCGGAACAGCCGTTTGCCCGGCGGCACGCCGAGGAATCGCGGCCGGGTCGGTGCCGCTCAGCAAGGCAATCAGCTCTGCCTTGTGCTGCTTGAGCGCCTGCAACATCTCGTCATTCAGAAAGCCGCGCGGCGCCTTGCAACGCAGTTTCTCGCCGTCCACTTCAAGCACCACGGCGTGGCGACCGAACAACTCCAGCAATTGATAGGCATTCATATCTCTATCTCCTCCATGTCGCTGGCGTCGTCCGTTTGATCCGCGGAAGAGGCGAACGCCTCGACCTGTGCGCGGCGTTGTTCGTCGGCAGTGCGCAGGCCGCCCACCATCGAGTAGATCAACTGATGATTCGGTCCCAGGTCGAACAGGGCCGACAATTGCTGCTCTTCGAGCGAGCCCATGCCACACAGGCCAAGGCCCTGCTCCACCGCCGTCATGGTCAACAATTGCGCCATGCCCCCGGCTTCGATATGACAGAAGTCGCGACTGCGCTCGCCATACAGCGGCCGGATCGCGGCCATGTCGGCGATGAAGAACAGCGAGAACGCGGCGTTTTCATACACCGGGCGGTTGACGAAATAATCGTAGGTGTCAGGGTCGAGCGGCTCGCTGTCGAGCATCAGCAGGCGGTGTTGAACCGGGTCGTAGTAATAGGCGCCGGCAGCAACGCCGGTGACCCGCTGCGGTTTGACATACAGGTAGCACTGGATCGGGTACAGGCCGCCTGCGGACGGGAACTGGTATTTGACCTCGCCGTGCAATTGCCCCTGCGCCAGGCTGGCCAGTAACCCAGCAAACGCCTCGGTCGGAATGGATCGGTCAGCGAATTGGCGTACCGAGCGGTAATCGCTGAAGCGCCGCGCGAACGCCGGATCATCCGGACGCGCAAGATTCAGCGCCGCAACCTCTGGGGTGAACGTCCGCCGACCGCGCTGGTCGGCCTTGAAGCGCGCCCGCTGCTGCGGATCCTCGATCACCTGCTCGGACGAACCCGCGCGCTGCCGAACGCTGTCGACCACACTGCCGTTGGCCAGATTCCGGCGATACATGCCGAGCAGGTTGAGCAAGGTCGGCTGTGCCAGCAATTGCGCAACGTTGGGACGGAACTGCAGTTCGCCGGACAGCGCATTGCTGATCCTGACAATGTCGATCGAGGTGGCGCCCAGGTTGAGCAAATTGGCGTCGGCAGCGATCGAAGCACGCTTGAGCACGCCCTGCACGATCATCACCAGTTGTTGCTCCTGTGGCCCCTCCACTTCCAGCGCGGGGCCGGCATCCTGAATCTGTGCTGGCTGCGGCAGGCGCTTCTTGTCGACCTTGCCATTGGCCGACAGCGGCCACTCCTGCACGAAGGTAAACGAAGTCGGCACCATGTAGGCCGGCAGTTTGTCTGCCAGGTACTGGGCAAAATCACTGGCCTGCAACGAGGGATCGGCCTTGAGTACATAACCCGCAAGCCGCTTCTCGCCCAGCGCTTCGCCGAGCACCCGCACCACGGCGCTCTGCACGCCGGGATGGCGATTGAGCGCCGCTTCGATCTCGCCCAGCTCGATGCGGTGCCCCTGGACCTTGACCTGGGTGTCTTCCCGCCCGAGAAACTCGATATTGCCGTCGGGCAGCCAGCGCCCCAGATCGCCGGTCCGATATAGACGTTCGCCGGTCAGCGGGTGGGCGAAGAAACTGCCGGCGCTCAGGGCTTCATCACGCCAATAGCCCTTGGCCAGACCAATACCGCCGATATACAACTGCCCCGCCACCCAGGTGGGGCGAACCTGCAAGGCGTCATCCAGCACATAGAAGCGCTGGTGATCCAGCGCCTTGCCATAGGGAATACTGCGCCACGCGGGGTCGACCTGCTGCAGCGGATACTGGATCGACCAGATGGACGCTTCGGTCGCCCCGCCAAGGCTGATCAGTTGCAACGCCGGCTGCAGCGCCCAGGCACGCTCGGGCAGCGTCAGAGGAATCCAGTCGCCTGACAGCATCGCCACGCGCAGGCACGACGGCAACGCGCTGCGCTCGCCTTGCACATACTCCAGCAACATGCCGAACAAGGCTGGCACCGAATTCCACAGGCTGACCTGATGCCGCTCGATCAGCTTCAGCCAGTGCGCCGGGTCGAGGGCCTGCTGCGGTTCGAGCAGCACCACCGCCGCGCCAGCGGCCAGCGTGCCGAAGAAGTCATAGACCGACAGGTCGAAACTCAGCGACGAAACCGCCAGCACCCGGTCCGCAGCGCCGACGGCAAAGCGCCGGTTGATGTCGAGCAGCGTATTCACCGCACCGCGATGATCGATGACCACGCCCTTGGGCAGGCCGGTCGAACCCGAGGTGTAGATCACATAGGCCAGATCGTCCGGGGTGAGACGCACGGCGTGTAATTCGGACTGATCGCAAAGGCCAGCGTCGGCAATGATCGGGTCGCTCACGCTGATCACCTGGACCTGCGCCGGCCACTCGACACGTTGCAGCAGTGCCGGCTGAGTCAGCGCCAGGCTGGCTTCGGCGCGTTGCAGGATGTGCTCCAGACGCTCGGTCGGCAGTGCCGGGTCGAGCGGCAGGTAGGCCCCGCCAGCGTACTGGATCGCCAGCGTCGCGACGACCTGTTCCCAGCCACGTTCCATGATCACCGCGACCAGTTGATTGGGCACCACGCCGCGACGCTGAAGCAGCGCCGCCAGTTGCCGCGCTTCGGCTCGCAGCTGGCGATAACTCAACTGCCGCTGGGTGCCGATGACCGCCAGCGCATCCGGCGCAACGAGTGCCTGGCGATCGAACAGTTCGTGCATCAGCGCCGAGTCAACGGGCCCGGCCTCGGGCACCGGCAAGCGTGCCAGCGGTATCAGGTCCACCGTACCGGCGCTCCAGGCATCGGCCTGCAGCAGGCGATCCAGCAGCGCGTTGTAGGCGACAAACATCTGTTCGATCAGGCCTTGCGGAAACAACTCGTCGATGCTGTCCCAGTTGAACAGCAGGCGCCCTTCCAGCTCTAGCAACGTGTGGTCAAGCCAGACCTGCGGGGTCTGGGTGATGCTGTGTATGTGCTCGGCATTCAGGGCGTCGGCAAGATTGAATTCGGCCAGCTCCGGCGCGGCTTCCGACAGGGTGCTGTTGAACACGATCGGCATGGCGGTCTGCTGCACGCCACGGGCCTGGGACAATTCACGCAGCACGCGCACCCCGCTGACCACCGAATGGTCGATGTCTTGCCACAGCCGTGCCTGCACGGCACGCGCCTTGTCGATGAAGCTCGCGGCCCCGTCGAGATTGACCTCAAGCAAGACCAGCGAGGTGAAGTCACCGATGATTTCATCAACATCCGGGTGCAGCGGCATGCGGTTGAACAGCGGCAGGCTCAACGTGAAGCGCGGCTGCCGACTCCACAGCGCCAGCACTTCGCTGAACGCGGTCAGCAGCATCACCGACGGCGTCACGGCAAATTGCCTGGCGAGTTCCTTGAGCCGTGACCACTGCAGCGCTGAAAGCTCGCGGTCGCGGCGGGTAAAGTGCGGCTGGCTGATACTTTCCGGCTGGCACACCAGCGGCAGGTCCGGCGCAGGAGCCAGCGTGGCAACCTTCTCGCGCCAGTAGTCCAGCGCCTGTGCGTAGCGGCTGTCATTGCGCAAGCGCTGCTCGGCCAGCACGTAATCGCGAAAGGTCAGACCCGGTTCGGGCAATTGCAACTGCGGGTCGGCATAAAATGCCATCAGTTCGCGCGCCAGAATCTGCGTACTCGCGGCGTCGACGATCAGGGCATCAAGGCTGATGTGCAGATGGCTGATGCCCTCATCGAGCAACGACAGACTGAACTCGAACAACGGCCAGCGACCGGCGTCCAGGACCTGATGGGACTGACGTTCGCGGGTGTCTTGCAGGGCCTGCTGCGCGGCGTCGGCGGACAGGCCGCGCAGATCGTTGCGTGGCATGTGGTAGGTCGGCACGCTGTCGAGAACCTGCTGCGTGCCGTCGCCGAGGAACACCACGCGCAGCATGTCATGCCGCTGGATCATGCGGTTCAGCGCCTGCTCGAAACGTGGCACGTCGAGGCCGGGGATGCGCAGCTCTTCATAACCGTGGGCACTGACCCCGCCGAGGCTGACCGACGCTTCGCGGCCAAACCAGTACGCCTGCTGGATGTCGGTCAACGGAAACGGCGCGAAACGTGCGCTGCGATCAGCTTCAATCGGGGCAAAGGGTGTGTCGAGCGAAGGCCCGTCACCCCGCCCGAGCCGCACCTGCTCGGCCAGGTCCATCAGCACCGGCGTCTTGAACAGGCTGCTCAGGGACAGTTGCGCGCCCATGCGCTGGTTGATCATGTAGATCATCCGTGTGGCCAGCAGCGAATGCCCGCCCAGCTCGAAAAAGTTGTCGTGAATACCAACCTGCTGGCACTTGAGCACCTCGGCCCAGATGCACACCATCTGCCGCTCGGTCTCGTCGCGCGGTGCCACATAGGCACTGGCGGCCTGCCGCTCTGGCACCGGCAGCGCCTGACGGTCGAGCTTGCCGTTGCGGGTCAGCGGCAATTGCGCCAGCGCCACCCAGGCCGTCGGCACCATGTGTTCCGGCAGGTGGCGGTGCAGCTCGGCACGCAGCGTTTCGGCGGTTGCAGGCCCCACCACGTAGGCCACCAGACGCTTGTCGCCCGGCACGTCTTCGCGCAGCAGCACCACCGCTTCCTGAACACCGGGTTGCTGGTGCAGAAGGCTGTCGATCTCGCCCAGCTCGACGCGAAAACCGCGCAACTTGACCTGCTGGTCGATGCGCCCCAGGTACTGCACATTGCCGTCGGCCTGGAACCGCGCCAGATCCCCGCTTCGGTACATGCGCGCACCAGGCAGTGGGTTGAACGGGTCAGGCAGGAAGCGTTCAGCGCTCAGGTCCGGACGATTCAGATAACCCCGGGCCAGGCACGCACCGGCGATATACAGCTCGCCTGCCACGCCGACCGGCACCGGGTTCAGGTCGCCGTCCAGCACATACAAACGCGCATTGGCGATGGGCCGGCCAATCGGCGGTGCGTCCGGCCACTGCGTGGCGTCGTCACAGTTCAGGCTGAACTGGCTGACCACGTGGGTTTCGGTCGGGCCGTACTGGTTGTGCAGTTGTGCACCGCCAAGGCCGCAGACAAAGGCACGCAGTTCGTCGTTGACGAGCAACGCCTCGCCAGCGGTGATGATTTCGCAGCCGCCCTTTGGCAAGGGCATCGGCACCGACGCGCCGGTTTCAGTGAAGCTGGCCAGTTGCTGAAGCACGGCGAACGGCAGAAACGCCCGTTGTACGCCCTCGGCCACCAGCGTCGGACGCAGCGCAGCGAGGTCCTTGCGGCCGGCTTCGCTCATCAGCACCAGGCTGCCACCCTGGCACAACGTGCTGCAGATTTCCTGAAACGACACGTCGAAATTCAACGATGCGAATTGCAGCACGCGTTGTGAAACAGGCGTCTGTTCCAGTTGCCAGGCGATCAGGTTATCCAGGGCGGCACGACTGTGCGCCACGCCCTTGGGCCGCCCGGTCGAGCCGGAAGTGTAGAGCACGTAAGCCAGGTTGCCGGGGCTGACGGGGACTTGCGGGTTGGCCTCGGAATACCCAGACCAGCGCTGCGCCTCCACGTCGAGACAGCAGATCGGCAGCGTGTCGGGCAATGGCGGCAGACCGGCACGCAGTGCAGTCTGGGTCAGCAGCAGGCTTGGAGCGGCATCCGCGAACATGAACGCCAGCCGCTCGGCCGGATATGCCGGATCGAACGGCACGTAAGCGGCGCCGGTCTTGAGAATGGCCAGCAGGCCGATGATCATCTGCGGCGAGCGCTCCAGACACAGCCCCACGCGCTGCTCGGGACCCACGCCCTGCTCGATCAGGTAATTCGCCAGGCGGTTGGCAGACAGATTGAGCGCAGCGTAAGTCAGCGCTCGCTCATCGGCCAGCAACGCCACGGCGTCGGGTGTGTGCTGCGCAACGGCTTCGAAGCGCTTGACGCAATCGGGCTGTGCCGAGGTATCGCGCTCGGTGCGGTTCCAGTCGTGGACGATCCGTCGGTGCTGCTCGGCGTTGAGCAGGTCGAGCGTCGCCAGCGGCTGTTCGCTGTCCTCGACCATCTGCATGAGGAGGCGGCGCAGGTAGTCGCCCATCTGCACCACGGTCTCCGGCTCGAACAGCCCCGACGCGTATTCCAGGCCACCGACGATTTGTCCGTCACGTTCGCTGAGTGCCAGTTGCAGGTCGAATTTGGCCACTGGCTGGACGCTTTGCAGCACGCTGACGTCGAGCCCGGACAACTCCAGATCCGAATCCTGATGCTGCTCCCAGGCGAACAGCACCTGGAACACCGGGCTGTAAGCCAGACTGCGCGGCGGGTTGAGCAACTCCACCACTTGATCGAACGGCAAGTCCTGATGTTCCTGAGCGGCAAGCGCTACGTTGCGCGCCTGTTGCAGCCAGTTGGCCACCGTCGGGCTGCCGGAGCGGGTCATGCGCAGGGCCAGGGTATTGACGAAGAACCCGATCAACCCTTCCAGCTCATGCTGGCTGCGGTTCGCCGAGGGCACACCAATGACCACGTCATCCTGCCCCGACAGGCGCATCAGCAGCAGCGACCAGGCCGCCAGCAGGTTCATGAACAACGTGGTGCCCTGCTGCGTAGCCAACACTCGCAGCCGTGCTGTCAGCGTGCGGTCAAAGACCAGCGGCACGAAGCCGCCGCGGTAATCCTGGGCCGCCGGACGTTTATGATCGGTGGGCAACTCCAGCAGTAGCGGCGCACCGCTCAGGGTTTCACGCCAGTAGCACCGCTGCGCGTCCAGCACCTCACCGGACAGCCACTGGCGTTGCCAGGCCGCGTAATCCACATACTGGACAGGCAACGGCGGCAGTGCCAGGGACTGCCCGAGCGCGGCCGATTGCTGAATAGCCGCTGCGTAGAGCAGCCCCAACTCGCGGGTCAGCACGCCCATCGACCAGCCATCCGAAACAATGTGGTGCTGGGTCAGCAACAACACGTGATCATCATCGGCCAGTTTGACCAGGCGGACGCGCATCAACGGCCCCACCGCCAGGTCGAACGGCTTGCTGCCCTCTGCGTCGATCAACGCCAGCAGACGCGCCTGGGCATCGTGCTCGCCGCGCAGATCGATGACTGGCAACGGAATGATCGCTCCCGCCGCCGCAACGCGCTGCCGCCCCTCGCCCTCGACCGCGAAAAACGTGGTGCGTAGCGCCTCGTGGCGGGCCACCAGATGATTGAAACTGCGCTCCAGCGCGGCCACTTGCAACGGCCCGCGCAGGCGCAGGTTCAAGGGCATGTGGTAGGCCGCGTTGCCGCCTTCCATCTGCGCCAGAAACCACAGACGCTGCTGAGCAGACGACAACATGTGTGCCCCGCTACGTTCTACAGCCATGATCGGTGGACGAGCGTCGCCCTGCTGAGCGGTGCTCAGTCGTTCGGCGAACTGCTGCAGCACGGGGGCGGTAAACAGGGCTGAGGGTGACACCTCAAGATGCAGCGTCTGCCGAACCTTGGCCAATACGCGCATCACCAGCAGCGAGTGGCCGCCGAGTGCAAAAAAGTGATCCTGGCGACCGACTCGCTCGACGCCCAGCACCTCGGCCCAGATGGCCGCAATATCCATTTCCAGCGCGCCTTGCGCGGCTTCGAAAACATGCCGATCGAACGCGTCATCCCCCGGCTCGGGCAGTGCGATGCGGTCCAGCTTGCCATTGGCGGTCAGCGGTAGCGCGTCCATACGCACGAACGCGGCAGGAATCATGTAGTCCGGCAGGCTGAGCTGCAGATGCTGGCGGAGGCTTTTGGGCGTCAGCGCTGCGCCGGTCTGTTCGCGAAAGTAGGCAATCAGCCTGGGCACGCCCGCGTTGTCCTCGCGCAGCACAACCACGTTGTCACGCACACCGGCAACCTCGGCCAGACGCGCCTCGATTTCACCCAGTTCCAGGCGCAGGCCGCGCAGCTTGGCCTGCGAGTCGTTGCGCCCGAGAAACTCCAGATGGCCGTCAGCCCGATAGCGGGCCAGGTCGCCAGTACGATACAACCGCTCACCGGCCACGAACGGGCTGTCGATGAAGCGCTCGCGGGTCAGTTCCGGCAAATTCAGGTAGCCGCGCGCTACCCCCGCGCCGCCGATGTACAGTTCGCCGGTCACGCCCTGGGGAACACGCTCGCCAGCGGTATCGAGCAGGTAAATCCGCGTGTTGGCCAACGCCCGTCCGATGGGCAGCACCGCATCGACGTGGCTGTCGGGCTCGAACTCGAAACAGGTGCTGTCGATGCTCGCTTCGGTAACACCGTAGGCCTGGACGATTTGTACATGCTCGCCACACAACCTACGCAGTTGGCGCGCGCTGTGCGCTGTCCAGATGTCCGAG
Source organism: Pseudomonas sp. MWU16-30316 (assembly GCF_020515645.1). NCBI lineage: Bacteria > Pseudomonadati > Pseudomonadota > Gammaproteobacteria > Pseudomonadales > Pseudomonadaceae > Pseudomonas > Pseudomonas sp. MWU16-30316. Next base: position 203,183 of record NZ_JAIZAZ010000006.1, read on the forward strand.
CCGCAAACCACCGTGTTCATGAACGACAGGTCGCGCCCTGCCTCCTGCGTCCAGGTCAGCAACAGGTTGAGCACCGCAGGCACGAAGTCCGCGAAATCGATGCGCGCCTCGCTCAACAGGCGATACAGCGCAGGTGGGTCCATCAACGTGTCTCGCGGACAGAGCACGAGCGTGCCGCCAAAACCCAGTGCGCGGATCAGGTCGGCGCTGAACACATCGAAGGAAAACCCGGCCATTTGCAGGTGATTGAGGGGCTTGTGCAGCGCGTACAACGGCTCCCAGGCGGCGCTGACCGCGATCAGCCCACGGTGCTCGACCATGACCCCCTTGGGCGTCCCGGTGGAGCCCGAGGTGTAGATCACGTACGCCAGATGGCGGGACGTCAGACCAACCGCGTGTGGGTCAGGGTTGTGCGTCGGCTGCGCTGCCCACAGCCGGCTATCGGCCAGATCGAGCACCTGCGTTGCGACTCCAACCTTCTCCAGCGCCGCCAACAACGCCGCGCGCGCCGGAGCATGGCTCAGCAGTACGCGTGGCGCGCTGTCTGCCAGCATGTGTGCCAGACGGGCTTTCGGGTACGCGGGGTCCAGCGGCACGTAGGCACCGCCCGCCTTGAGTACCGCGAGCACGCCGACCAGCATGTCCAGCGAGCGCTCCAGGCAAATCCCGACACGCACATCCGGCCCGACACCGAGGCTGCGCAGGTAGTGGGCCAAACGGTTGGCACGGGTATTGAGCGTCGCATAGTCAAGCGTGTCCAGCTCGAAGCGTGCCGCGATGGCGTCAGGATTGCGTTGCACCTGTGCCTCGAAAAGGCCGTGCACACACTGGTTTTGGTCAAATGGTTGCTCTGTATCAGGATGAGCGAAGCCCGTCCCGCGCGAGGAAGATTGGTCGACCATCAGAAATCACCGTCCGTGAGCAGATTATTTTTTTATGAGCAGACGGGAGCGCAGAGCAGCAAGCCCGTCAGGCACGGCATGAGAAATGCCGGATGAACATCGAGACTCAGGGAGAAGGTGCGGCGCGGGCTCTCGGGCTCATGTCATGACCTGACATGCAAGCGCTCGGGGGGATCGCAGAGGGATGACAGACGAACGCGGCACGGCGCGACTCGCCTACAGAAAGGGGGGTGGCTGGCTCGTTGACGAGACTGATCGCTCTGCCCTTGGAACTGACGTTTGCATACCGCGTGACCAATTGAAACCTCATCTTCCGTTTGAGGGTCAACGACGGGGAACGGCCTGCGCCGGGGTGTCAGCGCCAGGGTGGACCCGATCGGCTGTGACTGCGGAGTCTGTGAACCCGTGACAGTCATTGGCGCTGGGTTTTTGGCCCTGGGCGCCGGGGATAATAACCACGATTTTCGGCGATGAGGCAAACAAAAAGTTACAAACCGCGAAAGTGTCCGTCAAACGGCACTGCTGTCCAGGCGGGAGAGCGGTTTGAAATTTCAGCGTCCGGCGGCGACTTTTCCCGGCGCGCAATGCACTGGCGCAACCCACTAACAGGCGCTTCAGCAATCGAGCGCGTCAGCCGCTTCGGTCAGGGAATCGACGATCACGTCCCAGTCCTGTTCGGCGGTCAGGTCAGATGTCTGGCCTGGCCCGTGCTCGGCGGGGCGTCGGACGAAAACGGTCTTGAAGCCATTCGCACGTGCGGCAGTCAGGTCGGCGTTATGCGCAGCCACCATGGCGACGCAATGCGGCGCCAGGCCCACTGCTTTTGCAGACTTCAGGTAGGTCTGGGGCATCGGTTTGTAGGTGCCGGCGATCTCCGCGCCGACGATGACGTCCCAGGGCAGTCCGCCGAATTTAGCCAGGTTGAGCATTCCGGCGATGTGTCCGTTCGATAGCGTACCGATCGAGAATCTGCGCTTTAATCGGGTCAGGCCTGCGACCGAGTCAGGCCATGGATCGAGCCGCTCCCAGGCCTTGTTCAGCTCGGCGAGCTCGGCCCCGGGGATGCTGCCGAAATCCACCTCGTGGCGCGCCAGCACGGTTTCGAGACTCTCACGGTTGAGCACATCGAGTGTCACGTAGGGGCGCTCACCCGCACGCACGCGCTGCATGGAAGGTTGATACAGGCTCCGCCACTGATCGGCAAAATCAAGGGGATCGATGTCCACGCCATGCCGCTGCAGAAAGGGCGCCGCGGCCCGCGCCACGCCGTTTCGCCAGTCGACAACGGTGCCGAATACATCGAAACCGAGAAACCCTATCTGTTCCAGCCTGGCCATATTGCTCTCCCGAATCGTGCACAGTCGCTTATAGTTCTACAGAATTAGAACTATAGAACCAATCGCGCCAAAGAGCGTTGTTTCGGGCAGGCATTGCCCCATCTGTAAACGCAAAACTGCTCGGCGACTGATCAATCAACGGTAGATGGAGGATTCATGGACTACGTAAAGCTTGGCAACACAGGACTGGATATTTCCAGACTGTGCCTTGGATGCATGACATTCGGCGAGCCCGATGCCGGAACGCACCCTTGGACACTGGGCGAAGAAGCAAGCAAGCCGATCATCAAACACGCCGTCGAGCAAGGCATCAATTTTTTTGACACGGCCAACAGCTACTCGGCAGGCACCTCGGAAACCATCGTTGGTAAATTGCTCAAAGAGTTCACGCGTCGCGACGAGACCGTGATCGCAACGAAGGTGTTCTTTCCGGCGAACATGTGGGAAGGCTCGACCCGCCCTAACGAAAAGGGCCTCTCGCGCAAGGCCATCATGTCCAGTATAGACGCGAGCCTGACGCGACTCGGCACCGACTACGTTGACCTGTACCAGATCCATCGCTGGGACTATGACACGCCCATCGAAGAAACCATGGAAGCCCTGCACGATGTGGTCAAGGCCGGCAAGGCCAGGTACATCGGCGCGTCCTCCATGTACGCATGGCAGTTCGCCAAAGCCCAGCAGGTCGCAACCGCGCATGGCTGGAGCAGGTTCGTCTCGATGCAGAACTACCTGAACCTGGTGTATCGCGAAGAAGAGCGCGAGATGATCCCGCTGTGTATCGATCAGGGTGTCGGCCTGATGCCGTGGAGCCCGATGGCACGCGGCAGGCTGACCAGGCCCCATGGTCAGCAGACCGAGCGGACCAGAACCGACGTTTCCGGCCAGTCGTTTTACGAGGCGACGGAAAAGGAAGACGGTCGAGTGATCGATGCCGTGGAACAGCTTGCCGCAGAGCGCGGGGTACCGATGGCGCAAATCGCACTGGCTTGGGTGTTGGCCAAACGCGGTGTATCAGCGCCCATCGTCGGTGCTTCCAAGGCGACGCAGCTGGACGATGCCATCGCAGCACTCCAACTGGTGCTCAGTGATGAGGACATCAAACGCCTCGAGGCACCGTACGTGCCCCATGCAGTGACCGGTTTCGTCTGACCGGCGCTGCAGAACCCCGGGACCGGCGAATGGCGTGAGCCTCGCCGGTTACCTGTTGGAGACTGCGACCACGAATACCCGTAAAGAACGCACCGCAGCTTTCGTAACTGTCACACCGTTCTGAAATAACACCTGTCTATGTCACTGTACGCAAATATCTATTAGTCAGTCAGTCGACTGGGCGGTATCGTCAGGCCATTCTGAATAAAGGCTCTTTGCCATTATTTAATTCGACTTTTTCTCTTGCCTCTTTCGGGTTCATTTCATGAAAAATCAGGTTTCTCTGGCTACGCGCATCGGCTTGGGATTTGCCGCTGTCGTCTCGCTGCTCATCTTGATCACAGCCGTTGGCATTCAGCGGGTCGGGTTCATCGACAGCACCCTGGAAGACGTAGGCGAAAATGCCGCCAAGGTACAGCGCTATGCGATCAACTTCCGGGGAAGCGTGCACAATCGTGCAATCGCTTTGCGCGATGCCGTGCTGGTCAACAACGATCAGGACCTGGCGCTGCATCTGGCAGAGATGACCCGTCTTGAAAAGGACTATGTCGACTCGGCTGTACCGATGGAGCAGTTGTTCGCCAAGCAGAATATAAGTGCCGAGGAGCGCCAATTGCTGCGTGGCATCAAGGAAATCGAACAGCAAACGCTCGGCTCTACCAAGAGCGTGATTGCCTTGCGCCGTGCCGGAGACATCGCCGGTGCCCAGGCCCTTTTGCTGAGCCAGACCTCCGGCGACTACAGCGAATGGCTGAAGCGTATCAACGCGCTCATCGACCATGAGGAAGCCTCGATCAGGGTTCAGCTGGATAATGTGCAGGCGACCGCCAGCCAGTTCCGTGGCCTGATGCTGCTGGCCACTGCGTTCGCTGTACTGCTGAGCATTGCGCTGTCGGCGTTCATCATTCGCTTCGTGAAAAAGACGCTGGGCGCGGAGCCTGTCGACGTTGCCGAGGCCATTCGCCGACTGGCTGCGGGCGATCTGCAGCAAACCATCACCACAGCGTATCCCGACAGCGTCATGGGTGTGCTGAAAACGGCGCTGAGCCGTCTTTCGGAAACCATTACCGAAGTGCGAATGGCCGCTCAGGAGGTCAGCCAGTCCTCTACCGTGCTGTCGGCAGCCTCCTCCGCCAACAACATCCAGATCATGGTGCAGACCCGTGAAGCCGAACAGGTGGCCACTGCGATCAGTGAAATGGCCGCGACGGTCAGTGAAGTCTCGGGCTACGCAGCACAGGCCGCAGATGCTGCGCGCTTGGCTGACAGTGAGGTGGCGAACGGCAACAGCCTCGTCGAAGGTACGACCACCGCCATCGAACAACTGGCGGCCACGCTGACTGAAACCACCAGCACCGTGGAGCAGGTGTCACGGCACGGCGAGCAGATCGAAACGGTGATCGAGGTGATCAACTCGATTGCCTCGCAAACCAACCTGCTGGCGCTCAACGCAGCCATTGAGGCCGCCCGCGCGGGCGAGCATGGCAGAGGTTTTGCAGTCGTGGCCGATGAGGTTCGTTCGCTGGCCAATCGCACCCAGCTGTCGACCCAGGAGATTCAAAACATGATCAGCACGCTGCAGGGTGGTACTGAAACCGCGGCACAAAACATGCGCGACAGCTGTGAACTGGTCAATCGCGCCGTGGAGCAGACACGCAATGCCCAAAGCGCCCTGTCGAGAATCAATCAGGAAGTGAGTGCGATCAATCACATGAACGCGCAGATCGCCAGCGCTTCGGTTCAACAGAGCTCAGTGGCAGAAGACGTTGCGATGAACATCACCAGCATCCACGACTCGACACTCAAATCCGCCAATGGATCGCAGCAGGTGGCTACCGCCAGCGAGGAGCTGGCACAGCTTGCGGATCGCCTGACCCGCAAGGTCGCGTTTTTCAAGGCAGGCTGAGGGTGCAATGAGGTATCGCGACGATGCATTCGGCATCGCCGCGGTATTCCGCTATCGGCAGATCAGTCTGTGCAACTGACCGGTCTTGAGCTGCGCATCGCCAGCATCACGGTGAGCATGGACAGCGCGGCACACACCGCGCCGATCACGATGGCAGCGGTGAAGCCGGCCCGACCGGACGCCACGCCGCCAATGAACGCCCCGCCGCCAATCGACAGATTCACCACACAGACCAGCAGCGCCTGAACACCTTCCACGCGATCATTGGAGGCTTCGAAACACCAGATCTGCGTGGTGATGGGGATCATCCCGAAAGCGAACCCCCAGACCAGAATCACCGGCCAGAGCAGCCACGGGTTGCCGACGAACATCAGCAGCGCAGTCAGCGAACCCAGCATCAGCAGAGTCATGATCAGCACCGAGGACGGCGCACTTCTGGCCGCCAGGGCTCCACCGGCCAGATTGCCTGCAACCGCCGCCAGGCCGAACGCGAAAAGCAATGCCCCCAGGGCCTGGCCCTGAATATGCGCGAATTCCTGCACGAAGGGCGCGAGGTAAGTGTACGCCGCGAAGTGCCCCACATAGATCAACAGTGCGGCAGCGAACATTCGACGAATGCGCTGCTCGCCAGCCAATGACAGCATCTGGCTGATGCCGGCAGAACGCTCGCCCGGCAACGCAGGCAGGAAGAATGCGATCAACAACCCCACTGCCACCGTGACCACTGCCGCTGCTTCAAATGCCGCCCGCCAGCCGAAGGCTTCACCGATCAACGTACCGGCCGGAATCCCGGCGACGGTGCCGATCGAGACGCCGGCCAGCACATAGGCGGTAGCCTTGACGCCCTCCTTGCCGGGCCTCAAACGAGGCCCGAGCGAACCGGCAATCGTCCAGAATCCGCCCAGCGCGAAGCCGAGCAGGACCCTGCCCGCAAGGGTCAGCAAGAAGTGCGTGGACAGCGCGACGATCAGGTTGGATGCCAGCAATATCGACAACAGCCCGAGCAACAGGCGCTTGCGGTCGACATGACTGAACAGGGCAATACAGGACGGTGCCGAAATGGCCGCGAGGACGCCGGGGACGGCCATCATCAAGCCTGTCTGGCTGATGCTGGTTCCCAGGTCGTGAGCGATATCGGGCAGCAGCCCGACCGGCAGAAATTCAGTGGTGACGGTGGCGAACGACCCAAGCGATACGCTACCAACGGCCCACCATGAAGCGGGTTTTGTTTCTACGTTTCCAGCGGTTTCAAAGCGACTCACAGCGGTTCCAGAATTCGGGAATGTCAGCGACCAGCCACTCAGGCCAGCGCGTGGATGCGGCCAACCCTAACGTGTAAGCCCGTATCGAAGCCACCTTGCGAAAGAATTTTGTGTGGATGACGCGAGGTAAGCCCAGCCAGGACTGGCCATCAGGCCGATGCTCTGCGTCGAGGTTGCATGGTTGACGCAGAGCTTCACGAACGGCGTTCCCAAGCAGAGCTTGGGAACGATCACTCAACAACGACCCCAGGCCATGTGACCTACTTGTTGCGGGTCACTCTCCAGACGGTGTTTGCCAGGTCGTCGGCGATGATGAGTGCGCCTTTCGGATCAACTGTCACGCCCACTGGACGGCCACGAGTCTTGCCGTCAGCTCCGCGGAAACCGGTTGCGAAATCCACAGGCTCGCCGGCAGGACGTCCATTGCTGAACGGCACAAAGATCACCTTGTAACCCACCGGGTTATCACGGTTCCAGCTGCCGTGCTCGCCAACGAACACGCCGTCGGCAAACTTGTCGCCCATGGCCGGGATCGAGAACGACACGCCCAGTGCGGCGACGTGCGAACCAAGGCTGTAATCAGGCTTGATCGCCGCAGCGACTTTGGCCGGGTTCTGTGGCTGGGCACGCGTGTCGACATTCTGGCCCCAATAGCTGTAAGGCCAGCCGTAGAACGCGCCCTCCTTCACCGAGGTCAGGTAATCCGGAACCAGATCAGGCCCCAGCTCGTCACGCTCGTTGACCACCGTCCACAACTGCCCGGTGCCCGGTTGAATCGCCAGTGCCGTCGGGTTGCGCAGACCGGTCGCATAAGGCTTGTGCGCACCAGTGGCGGCATCGATCTGCCAGACCATCGCCCGATCGATCTCGACCTCCATGCCGCGCTCGGTCACGTTGCTGTTCGAGCCGATGCCGACATACAGGTAGCGGCCATCAGGGCTTGCCGTCAGCGACTTGGTCCAGTGGTGGTTGATCGCCGCAGGCAAATCGGTGACCTTGGTCGGCTCACCGCTGGCCTTGGTCTGACCTTCCTGATAATCGAAGCTGACCAGCGCATCCTGGTTGGCCACGTACAGCTTGCCGTTCGCGAAGGCCAGGCCATAGGGCGCATTCAGGTTCTCGGCAAAGACCGTTTTCAGCTCATACTTGCCGTCGCCGTCCGCGTCCCGCAACAGTGTCAGACGATTACCGCTCTTGACCTTGGTGTTGCCCTGGGCCTTGATGACGCTGGCAATCACGTCTTTGGGTTTGAGCTTGGCGGCGCTGCCGCCGCGCCCTTCGGCAACGATAATGTCGCCATTGGGCAAAACGATGGACTGACGTGGAATATTCAGATCACTGGCAATCGCCGTGATACTGAAACCCTCAGGCACGGCAGGCTTCTGATCGCCCCAAGCCGTCGGTTCGGCAATCTTCATGCTCGGCAACAGGCCACGTTGCGGGTCCGGCAACTTCGGGTCCGGTCCGCGCGCCTGAGTGCTGTCGGCTTCACCACCGCAGGCGCTCAGCAGCAGCGCCATGCTCAATGCAGTCAATGCGTGGATATTTCTCATTCTGCACCTCCGGAACGCAGGCTGGTGAGCCCGGTCCACGTCGCAACGCAGGCCAGAACAGTAACAATGACCGACAGGATCAAGCCAGACGGCATAACCGCCCAGGCGTCTTTCGCGTGCTCGAAGGCATTGACCAGACCCAGCACCCAGGTAACCAGCAACAACAGGAAGTACACCACGGGACGACCGGCCTTGTGATCGGCGCGAACCAGATTAACCAGCGCAAACAGCAACGCCAGCCCGCAGAACAACAGGCCTCCGGCGATCAGCCAGGCGGCAAAGTTGCTCCACTGAACCTGAAAGGTCTGGTAATAGGCAATATCACTCAGCAAGCCGCCGAGAAACAAAGGCACGGTTCCGGCAAGCAAGGTCGCATGTAGCGGGCCTGGCGTGTAGCGGTAGACGGGATGGGTGGTTACGGTCATGACGGCTCCTTTTCGTTCGGCGACCCAGGATCAAAACTCAGCGCGGATGCGCTGGCAGGTCGGGGTCGCGCTGAATGCGCATAAGGAATGATCGTGCTGACCAAGCGATAGTTCAGCGCTTTTCATTTCGAAATATTTTGAAAACGCTATTGGCTTGCAGTGCGCTTGTTTCGCCGGCAACGCTCAGAGCAATAAAGCACCTCATCCCAGCAACGCGCCCACTTCTTGCGCCAGGTAAACGGCAGCCCGCAGACCGCACAGGTTTTGACCGGCAACTCACTCTTTTTCAAAGCGCCTCTCCGGCATCCAGTCTGGCCAGCAAGTGCTCGCCGCGCTCCCAGAGCGCCTTTTGCTTGGGCTCAGCCATGCGATCAAGGTTTTTATAGATAATCGCCATGCGCTGATTGCGACGTAACAGGTCGCCATGACGCATCAGGAAATGCCAGTAGAGCGCATTGAACGGGCAGGCATCCTCAGTGGTGCTTTCAGTGACCTTGTACGCACAGCCGCGGCAATAGTCAGACATGCGTTTTATGTACTGACCGCTGGCGCAATAAGGTTTGGAGCCCAGATAGCCGCCATCCGCATGCATGACCATGCCCAGCGTATTGGGCAGCTCGACCCAGTCGAAGGCGTCCATGTAGATCGCCAGGTACCACTCGCAGATCTGCTCCGGCACGATGCCGGCAAGCAAGGCAAAGTTGCCGGTCACCATCAGACGCTGAATATGGTGGGCGTAGGCATGCTTCAGGCTCTGGCCAATGGCCTGACTCATGCAATTCATCTTCGTTTCGCCGGTCCAGTAAAACTCGGGCAGCGGCCGGCTGTTACCGAACAGATTACCGCCCGCGTAATCGGGCATTTTCAACCAATAGACGCCACGCACATACTCACGCCAGCCGATCAGTTGGCGAATGAAACCTTCGGCGGCATTCAGCCCCACCCTGCCCGACCAGTACGCGGATTCAACGTCACTGCACACCTGGCGTAAATCCAGCAGCCCGATGTTCAGCGCCGCGCTGATCCGGGCATGAAACAGAAAAGGCTCACCAGTGGCCATGGCGTCCTGATAATCGCCGAAACCGGCCAGGCCGTAATCAAGAAAGTATTCCCATAGCGCTTGAGCATCGACGTGCGTAACCGGATAGTCGAAATCATCCAGCGAGCCATAATGGCTGGCAAAGCGCTCACCTACCAGCTCCAGTACCTGGCAGGTGATGGTGTCGGCGGAAAAGCGCAGCGGATATGGCGCTGCCACGCCCTTGGGCAGCGCCTTGCGGTTCTCGGCATCAAAGTTCCAGGCACCACCGACCGGCGTACCGTCGCCGTTCAACAGCAGCCTGCTTTTGCGGCGCATCTCCCTATAGAAGAACTCCATGCGCAACTGCTTCTTGCCGTGCGCCCACGACGAGAACTCGTCACGGGAACAGAGAAAGCGCGTATCGGCGTGCCACTGGATGGGCAACCCGCAGTCCTTGATCGACTGCTCCAGACGCCAGTCGCCGCACTCGGTGATGTGCAGCTCTTCTGCTCGCAACAGGGCCTGCCAGCGCTGTAACTCCCCCGGCACCGAGCCTGTGTTCTGCGGATCATCGAGCATGACGTACTGCACCCGAACACCACGCTCACGCAGCGCCTCGGCAAAATGACGCATGGCGCTGAAGATCAGCACAATCTTCTGCGGATGATGCGGCACATGACTCGCCTCTTCCATGACCTCGACCATCAGGACCGTGTCGCGCTCGGGGATCAGCCCCGCCAAGGATGCGAGATCGAAGGAAAGCTGATCGCCGAGGATCAGGTGGAGACGAGGGGCTTGGGTCAATGGAAGAGGCTCCGCAGTCATAAAAACTTGTACCAATGTAATTTCATGTACAAGATTTTCATAGCGCTTCTCGATGGAATACCCATCAGCCCCTTAAGACGACACACGCCCGACCTCAATGTGGAATGTGAAAATTTTGTTAACTATTTGTTCGCAGTGTCTTTTTCTGTGGGAAACAACCTGTCACACTAATGCGAACCATTATCAACACTATTATCATCCTGCCATGGAGGGCATCGAGGGAGTGTCGGGTCCATGTCGGGGCAACAATCACAACGCAGTAATCGTTTCACACCGGGTCTGCTGGCCATGGGCATCTGGGCTGCCACCACGCAGGCAGCCTTTGCCGCTGAGGAACAGCCCGCCACGACTATGGAACTGGGCGCCACGCAGATCAGCAGTGATCAACTTGGCTCCACCACCGAAGGCAGTCAGTCCTACACCACCGGCCCGATGCAGACCGCGACCAAGTTGCCGCTGACCATTCGTGAAACGCCGCAGGCCGTGACGGTCGTCACCCGTCAGCGCATGGACGATCAGGCCATGACCAGCATCAATGATGTGGTCAGGTACACGCCCGGTCTGTTCCTTGATCAGTCCAGCGGCCCCGGTCGGCAAACCTACACGTCGCGCGGTTTCGACATCGACAACATCATGTACGACGGCCTGCCCGCCTCGTACTCGGGCTACACGGCAGGCGTTCAACCCAATCTGGCCATGTTCGATCATGTCGAGGTGATCAGGGGTGCGACTGGCCTGGCGACAGGGTCTGGCAATCCTTCGGCAGCGATCAATATGGTGCGCAAGCGCCCTACCGCCGTGCCACAGGTCACCCTCACCGGCACGGTCGGGAGCTGGGACGATTACCGTGGCGTGTTTGACGCGTCCGGCCCACTGAACGACAGCCGCACGGTTCGCGGCCGGATAGTCGGTTCCTACCAGGATGCCAATAGCTTCCGCGACAAGGAAAAGAGCGATCACGGCGTGTTCTACGGGGTGGTCGAAGCCGATCTGAGCGACGCGACGACCGCCACCCTGGGCCTGTCTCGTCAGGAAGATCAGACCAACTACTTCTGGGGCGGCCTGCCCCTCGGCGTCGATGGTCACCACCTGAACCTGCCGCGCTCCACCTATTCCGGCTCGGATTGGGAAAACAAGAAAATCCAGATAGACACCGTGTTCGGTGAGCTGGAGCACCGTTTCGACAATGACTGGAAACTGCGCGTAGCAGGCTCGAGCTCGTCGCTGGAGGGCCTGTTTTCGGGCACCTATCTGTCTCGCTACAACGGCCCGCTGGAAACCACGGCCTACCAGTCGAGGCCGGAAGAGAAGCAGACCGCCTTCGATGTCTACGCCAGTGGACCGGTCGAAGCCTTCGGCCGCACTCATGAAGTGGTGGTCGGCACCAGCCGGCGCGTATACGACCAGACCAGCAAGGAGTACAGCCCTTACGACACTGGTCTGCCCATCGGCGCGCCAAAGCCGGACTTCGTCCGCGATGGCAAGACGCACAGCATCGCCACTCAGGACGCAGTCTATCTCACCACACGCCTGAGCCTGGCCGATCCGCTGACCCTGATCCTCGGCGGCCGTCTGGACTGGTACGACTACGATGACCGCGCCGGCGATGAAGACTACAAAGTCACCCGTAATCTGACGCGCTACGCAGGGCTGATCTATAAGCTGGATGAACACCACTCGCTGTACACCAGCTACACCGATGTCTTTCAGCCGCAGAGCGCACAGGACCTGTCCGGCAAGGTGCTCAAGCCGGTGGTCGGCGAAAACTATGAAGTCGGTATCAAGGGTGAATACTTCAACGGCGCCCTCAATACCTCCCTGGCGGTGTTCCAGATCGACCAGAAAAACCTCAAGACCCAGTCACCGACCCAGGCGGGCTGCGCGGTCCTGACCTGTTACGACGCTGCCGGTCTGGTACGCAGTCAGGGCGTCGAGATGGAAGTGCAAGGCGCGCTGACCGAGAACTGGCAAGTCGGCGCAGGCTACACCTACGCCCGCACCCACTACCTCAAGGACGCCGATCCGACGAAAAAGAACCAGCGTTTCGACACCGATACGCCCGAGCATCTGTTCAAGGTGTCGACGGTCTATCGCCTGCAGGGCGCACTGGAGAAAATGCGTGTTGGCGGCAACGTCTACTGGCAGAGCCGCATGTATAACGACATCGCACTCACCGATGGCAGCTATCGCCTGGAACAGGGCAGCTATGCCGTCGCCGACCTGATGGCGGGGTATCAGGTGAGCAAGAACCTCGACCTGCAACTGAACGCCAACAACATCTTCGACCGCACCTACTACACGGCAATTGGCGCAAGCTCGGTATGGGGCTCCACCGACGTGTACGGCAACCCGCGCAGCTATGCGTTGACGGCCAAGTACAGCTTCTGAACCTGAGCCACGCTGCTACCGGGCATGCTCGGTAGCGGCGTGGTTACGCCTTACACCCCAAACGCCTTCGCCATCCCGCCCGCCCCTTTGGGCGTCAGCTTCAACGCTCTGGAATCCAGATGGCGGCTTACCCAGCCACGCTTGAGCATCAGTTCCAGCAGCGCCGCCCCCAGAGCGCCACTAATGTGCAGGGTGCGTTCACTCCAGTCCAGGCAGATATAGACGCTCTTCGACAGCGTCCGGACTTTATTCAACGGGCCTGACAGCGACGTGATGATACTGGCACTCACTGCCAGTATTCAGGCGTCAGCACTACTTGCGCTTATCAGCACGCCACCGCATGAAAAGCCAGAGAAAACCAAAAAACAGAGCGTCCACTCTGCTTTTTAAAAAGATGATTAATCCCTAAAAAATCAAAAAATACCCAATTATATTGTCGTAAAATTTATTAATTTGGAATTAAAACAACGTAAATACCAAATATACGATACTAGAATTTAACACTTCTCGACTATATAAAATTTAATTCGTGTATTTTACCTTTCAGCAATTTTCTGTTTGTCACGCACGCCTTGAATGAACTGTCAGCGGCCCTGAGCTGCCGACTTGCCTGTCTGCCTGTTTCATATTTCTGTTTGGAGATTCTCCCGATGGCCAGCCCCCTGCTGCCTGTTGTTGCCACTTTACTGATGTCCCTTGCCGCCCTGCCGGTGTCTGCCGCTGACAGGCAGAACCCGCTGCCATCCACGTCGAGCGAGCGCCGCGCAGAAGTCGATGCTCAGCGTGAGCAGATCACCGGTGCCGACGCTGCCGTACAGAAAACGCCCAATGGCGCGCAAACGGTGGTGGATGCGCCGATCGACACTGCTGACGCCCCTGCCGGCAATGAAGACCACTGAGTGACCCACTGACTGCAACCGATCAACCTATGAATGACGTAAGGAATAACTCCGTGTCCATGATCAAACAAGGCCTGGGCCTGAGCCTGTTGGCGCTCGGTATCGCCCAGGCAGGCAGCGTATTCGCTGTCACGCCGATGACCGGCAATGAAGTGGAAGCGCGCGTAGGCGCGATGCTGGACAACATGACGCAATCGGAAAAAATCAATTTTTCGCGCGTTGACGACGGCCGCATGATTCCGAAGCTGGACAAGTTCAACCTGCAGGGCACGGTCGCCTATGATTCGGCGATGGGCGTGCTGGTCGGCGGCAAGACGTTCGGCGCGCAGTACCCTTCCCCGTCAGCACTTGCGGCCACCTGGAGCATCAATCGCGCCAAGGAATTCGGTCTGGCCATCGGCTACGAAACCCGCATCGCGGGTGGGCAGCAGATGCTGTCACCAGCCATCAATCTGTACCGCACGCCGTTCAACGGCCGGGCGGCTGAGTACATGAGCGGGGAAGATCCGTTTCTCGGCGCAGTACTGGCACCGGCAGTCACCAACGGTATCCAGGTTCAAGGCATCCAGGCGGCCGCCAAGCATTACCTGATGAACGAGCAGGAAGCGAACCGTCATTATCTGGATGTGAAGATCGACGAACGAGCGATGCAGGAGCTGTACCTGCCGGGCTTCGAGTCGCTGGTCAAGAACGCCAATATTGCCTCGGTCATGTGTGGCTACAACAAGATCAACGGCGAGTACGCGTGTGAAAATCATCACCTCATCACCGATATCCTGAAAGGCCAGTGGGGCTTTCAAGGTAACGTCATGAGCGATTTCAACTCGGTTCAGGACGCCTTCAAGGGTGCCTGGGCAGGCACCGATATCGACATGCCCAGCGGCCTTCAGTTTACTGAAGCCAAACTGCTGCCTTATGTCTGGAATGGTCAGTTGCACCAGAGCGTGATCGACGACAAGGTGCGCAGGAACCTGAGAGCGCTGGTCAGCTACGGCTTTGACAAGGGGATCAACAAGGCGCAGCCACTGGAGCATCGTGAATACGGGCAATTGGCGGCCTTGAACGTGGCCCGCGAATCGATCGTCCTGCTGCGCAACGAGCCCGTGGACGGTCAGAAACCTCTCCTGCCATTGCCGAGAAACGCAAGGATTGCCGTGATTGGCGACATGGCCATGCAGCCGCCGACCGCGCCGTTCGGTACTGCCTATTCGGCACCGGCCAGCTATGTCACCGAAGTGAGCGGACTCAAGCAACTGGCGTCTGACCCGTCCAATGTGGACTACCTGCCACAGATGAGCCTCAACCCCAAATCGTCGGTCTGGTATCAGCCAGGCAGTGACCAACAGGCGATCAGCAATACCGGCGTAAAAGCCGAGTATTACGCCAACACCTCGCTGTCCGGCGACCCGGTGGCAACCCGCATCGAACCGGGCGTCAACCTGGACTGGATTACCAATACCAACGTCACTGATTACGGCAGCAGCGCGGTCAATGGCTACAGCCCTTCAGCCGGCTCGTTCTCGGCCCGTTTCACTGGCAAGATCAAACCGACGATCACCGGTCCCCAGGTGTTCAAGGTCCGCGCGGACGGTGCCTGTAAACTCTGGATCAATGATGAACTGGTGCTCGAGGACGAGGGCTCGCAAGTCTCGTTCGACCTGATTCCAGTGGTTCCGCGGACGGTTAAAACCGTGAACCTCAAGGCTGGCAGCGAATACAACGTGCGCCTCGAATACCGCCGGCTCAAGGGCAACTTCACCCCGGTACTGGGCGGCATGAACGGCGTGCAGATGAGCTGGGCAGCGTTGCGTCCACCGAAGAACCTGGGGGATTACGACGCTGTCGTGGTAGCCGCCGGCAATAACTTCGAATACGAGGGTGAGTCGCTTGATCGTCCGTTCGAACTGCCGCAATTTCAGTCCGAGCTGATCGGTTTCATTCAGAAAGCCAACCCGAAAACCATCGTGGTGCTGCACGGTGGCGGTGGCATGGACATGCAACCGTGGGCTGACAAGGTAGCGGCGTCTCTGCATGCCTGGTATCCAGGGCAACAGGGCGGCCAGGCACTGGCTGAAATCCTGTTCGGCAAGGTCAATCCATCGGGCAAGCTGCCGATCACGCTGGACAAGAAGGCGCAGGACAATCCGAGCTATGCGTCGTACTCGAACCCGGTGCCGTACTATTTCAGCAGCCCTAACCCGCCTGTCGAGATGAGCTATAGCGAAGGCCTGTACCTGGGCTATCGCGGTTACGACAAGAAGCACACCAAACCGCTCTACCCATTCGGCTTCGGGCTTTCGTATACCACTTACGCGTACAGCGATCTGAAGCTGTCGAGCAACGTGCTGGCACCGGGTGCGACCATTCAAGCGTCGTTCAAGGTTACCAACACGGGTGACAAGGCCGGTTTTGAAGTGGCTCAGTTGTACGTGCAGCCTTCCAAGCCGCTGGTTGATCGTCCAGAAAAAGAGCTGAAGGGCTTTTCCAAGGTTTACCTGAAGCCTGGCGAAAGCAAGACCGTGACCATTGCCCTGGACTCGCGCTCGTTCGCTTACTACTCAGCCAACTCGGTGAGCTGGAACGTTGACCCTGGCAAGTTCAAGGTGCTGGTGGGCAAGGACTCGGAAAACCTGACGCTCGACCGCACGGTTGTAGCGCTGTACCCGGAGCAATTGACCACTCGCGACTCCAACCCGCTGCCGATCCCCCTGCGCAAGGCCGTACAGGTCAAGGCAGAACAGGCTTACTAAGCCACATTCATCCCAGGCAACATTCACATGCCAAAGGCATCGGTGGTCGACAGGACCACCGATGCCTGCCTGGCAAATGCCCGCAACTCAGCGTGCAGCCAGATCCCGCGCCAGTCGTTCGAGAAACCTGGCAAACCCCGCCTCTATCTGCACATCCCCTGGCGATCGAAGCCATTGAATCTGCATGCCATCCATCATGGCGGCTATCTCCAGGCTGATCTGCCTTGCGTCAACATCCGCTCGAATTTCGCCTGCCTCGACCAGCAACTTCAGGTGCGCCTGAAGATGGCCGTGCACGATCGCGAAACGCTCGCTGAACCAGCGGTGTGCAGGATGCGTCACCGAGAGACTTTCAGTGTTGATGATCATCAGCGCCTGGCTGACCGCGGCGTCTTCGATACTGAAACTCAGGACCTGCTTCAGAAACGACAGGAACCCATCCAGAGAAGCGACCTGATCGGCATCCTGCAGCCTGGCGGCAATGTACTGGTCGCGATGTTCGAGAACGGCTTGCAGCAGCACCAGTTTGGTCGGGAAGTGGTGCAGCAGGCCGACCTGGGAGAGACCTGCCACCTTGGCAATGTTGGTCAGCGAGGCGCCGGCATACCCATCCCGAGCGAAGAGGGTCATGGCCGCCTTGATGATTTCGGCCTTGCGTACCTCGCCCTTGGGCAGGCGACGCTTGGCTGCGGGCTGCTTGGCTGCAGCGGGTGTACCGGAACTGTTTGCATCGATGGACATACGAAGGGCACGTTTCGCATAACGAAAGGGTAAATCCTAGCATGCGCTCCGCAGAACCCCTGAAAAAAGGCTGACCCGCAAGCACAATTCGCATCAGGTCATGAGCAATGTGCGCAGCCTGCAAACAAAGTTGTTCCCCTGACCTGACGCCCTATAAAGAAAGCCCTCCACAGGCCGATGAATACCCGGACAAATCGCCGCGCCTTGACCATCTCGCCTGAATCGGCTCAGGACACGATGGCTGCTTTAAATTCCTGATCCGTCGAAACCCGATTCGTCGGCAGATGTCCACTGACACGGCCACTGCGCTGCGGTCACGACAGGACGTGAATTCAAGCGCGACAATGACTGTATGGTGGTCGCCATAGAAAGAGGCACATCAGGTGCAGCCTGCCGAGAGAAAGTGGTCTATTCGCTGACACTCGCGCCCGGGACGCACACAGGCAAATGCAGATATCAATAACGACCGGATTCAACGTGCAAAGCAGGCCACCGGCAAGTGCCCGCCCATGCCGAACATAACGTGTGAGCGGGAGGCGCTCTGAAAGACCTGACAAGAGAAGAGCTTGAAGCGCAGATCGTGGACCTGCGCAGAATGCTTGAAGAAGCCGGCGTCGACGCCGCAACGAATACCCCTCGACACGTAGCCGTTGGCCAGGAGGCACGCCAGCGCGCAGTCTTTGAAAGCGCGATGGATTTCGCCATGATCCTGACCGATGGCAACGGCATCATTACCGACTGGAACCCGGGCGCAGAACAGGTTCTGGGCTGGACCCAGGATGAGATGGTCGGTCAGAGCGCCGAGCGTTTCTTTACGCCCGAAGACCTGGCCAACGACCGGATAGAGCATGAAATGCAGCTGGCGCTGAGCGTAGGCCGGGCGTCGGACGAGCGCTGGCACCTGCGCAAGGACGGTGAGCTGTTCTGGGCATCGGGCGAGATGATGCCGCTCTACGACGAAAGGAATACGCACCTCGGTTTCGTGAAGATCCTGCGCGATCGCACCCGCGAGCACTTGGCGCGCCGCGCGACCGAGGAAGCTCAGGAACGTTATCGGCTGGCCGCCAAGGCGACCAACGACGCGATCTGGGACTGGGACTTTGCAGCCAATCTGGTGCTCTGGAACGACGCGCTTGAGGAGGCTTACGGCCACCCGCTGGCAACCCTGGACAACTCTGGTGACTGGTGGATCAGCCAGATCCATCCCGACGACCGTAGCCGCGTGTACAACTCCATTCACGCCGTGATCGACGGCAATGGCACTGCCTGGACGGATGAATACCGCTTTCGTCGGCTGGACGGGTCCTATGCCGACGTACTGGACCGCGGCCATGTAATACGCAATACCGACGGCCAGGCGGTGCGCATGATCGGTGCAATGCTCGACATGTCACAGATGCGCAAGGCCGAGACGGCGCTGCGCCAGAGCGAAGAGCGCTCCAGGGCCATGCTGGAGACCATCGAAGCTGCATTCGCCATCATTCAGGTCAAGTTCGATGCCGATGACAGCCCCGTGGACTACCGCTTCATCGAAGCCAACCCCGCTTTTGAACGTCAGGCCGGCGTCGATCTGCGCGGCAAGTGGGTGACCGAGTTCGCGCCGGACCTGGAGCGGTTCTGGTTCGAAGCCTATGGGCACGTCGCAAAAACCGGCGAGCCTGCCAGTTTCGAGAACTATGCCAAGGCTTTCGAGCGCTGGTTCGAAGTCAAGGCGGTGCGTGTCGGTGAGCCGGCTGACCGGCAGATTGCGGTGATCTTCAGCGATGTGACGGCGCGACGCGATGCCGAGGAGCGCTTGCGCACCAGTGAGGCCGTCGCACGCGAAAACATCGACCGTGTTCAGCTCGCCCTGGCCGCCGGTGCAATCATCGGCACCTGGCACTGGGACTTGCCGACCGATCGCTTTACCGTCGACGAAGCCTTCGCCAAGGCCTTCGGTCTGGACCCCGGGCTGGGCCGTGAAGGCCTGAGTCTGGAGCAAGTCATTGCCACTGTTCACCCGGAAGACAAGCAATGCCTGATCCATGCGATCAATGCGGTCATCACCAACGGACGTGTTTACGCCCACCAGTACCGCGTTCGTCGTACTGACGGGGTCTACTACTGGATCGAAGCCAACGGCCGGGTCGACCGAGCGGAGGATGGCACGCCACTGAGCTTCCCCGGTGTGCTCATCAACGTTGACGAACGACGCGCCGTGGCAGCCGAACGCGACCGTGCCACTGCCGCGCTGCGGGCACTCAACGACACGCTTGAGCAACGCGTGGCAGCGCGCACCACCGAGCTCATGCAGGCCGAAGAGAAGCTGCGCCAGTCACAGAAAATGGAAGCGGTCGGGCAACTGACCGGTGGCCTCGCCCACGACTTCAACAACCTGCTGGCAGGCATTTCCGGCGCCCTGGAACTGATGGGCTCGCGGATCGAGCAAGGCCGCTGGGGCGAGGTTGACAAGTACATCGTGACGGCCCAGGGCGCGGCCAAACGTGCAGCGGCCCTGACGCACCGGCTGCTGGCCTTCTCTCGACGCCAGACCCTGGACCCGCAGCCGACCGACGTGAACAGGCTGATGAAAGGCATGACCGACCTGATCCAGCGCACGGTCGGCCCCAGCATCGTGGTCGAGACCATAGGTGCCATGGGTTTATGGCCGACACTGGTCGATGCCAGCCAGCTGGAAAACGCGCTGTTGAATCTGTGCATCAACGCCCGCGATGCGATGCCGGACGGCGGACGCATCTCCATTGAGGCGAGCAACCGCTGGATAGACGGCGATGTGGCACGCGCACACGATATGCCTGAGGGCCACTATCTTTCGCTGTGCGTGACCGATACCGGCACCGGCATGACGCCTGATGTCATCGCCAAGGCATTCGACCCCTTCTTCACCACCAAGCCCATTGGTCAGGGCACCGGGCTGGGCCTGTCGATGATTTACGGGTTTGCCAATCAGTCCGGCGGACGCGTGCGCATTCAGTCTGAGGTTGGCAAGGGAACCGCGATATCCCTGTACCTGCCCCGCTACGAAGGTACTGCGGCCAGGGACGAAGGCGATGTGCACAAGGCGCCATTCGAGTTTACCCAGTCCGGGGAAACCATCCTGATCGTGGACGACGAACCCACGGTGCGCATGCTGCTCACCGATGCCCTCGGTGACCTGGGCTATACGCTGATCGAAGCCGCCGACAGCCTGGCCGGCCTCAAGCTGCTGCGCTCGGATGTGCATATCGACCTGCTTATCACTGACGTGGGCTTGCCGGGCGGCATGAACGGACGACAAATGGCCGATGCCGGACGCGAGGTCCGCCCGCATCTGAAGACACTGTTCATCACCGGCTACGCGGAAAACGCCGCCATCGGTGACGAACAGCTCGGGCCAGGAATGCGCGTACTGACCAAGCCATTTGCGATTGACGCGTTGGCCGCCAGAGTTCAGGAACTGATGAGCGCCTGAGTAGACGGCCCGGTGCAACCCTGCCCCGGGCCGTCAACATTGAGCGCTGCGCAAACCCGGTGCTAACATGCGCGACCGCCATGCAGGCAAGGGAATAACCGGGTCATGAGCAGTATCCGCGAGCGCAACAAAGAACTCATCCTGCGCGCTGCCAGCGAGGAGTTTGCCGACAAGGGCTTCGCCGCCAGCAAGACCAGCGACATCGCAGCCAAGGCCGGTGTCCCCAAGCCCAACGTCTACTACTACTTCAAATCCAAGGAAAACCTCTATCGCGAGGTGCTGGAAAGCATCATCGAGCCCATTCTGCGTGCCTCGACACCCTTCAATCCCGAAGGCATACCTGCCGAAGTCCTCAGCCGCTATATCCGTTCGAAAATCCAGATTTCCCGCGACCTGCCCTTCGCCTCGAAAGTGTTCGCCAGCGAGATCATGCATGGCGCCCCGCACCTGACAGCGCAGCAGATTGAACAGCTCAATGGCCAGGCACGGCACAACATCGAATGCATCCAGGCCTGGATCGACAGCGGACAGATCGCCCCGCTCGATCCTCATCACCTGATGTTCACCATCTGGGCCGCGACCCAGACCTATGCCGATTTCGACTGGCAGATCGCAACGGTCACCGGCAAGGCAAAACTGCAGGACGCCGATTACGAGGCGGCAACCCGGACCATCCTCAGGCTGGTGCTCAAGGGCTGCGAGCCGGACCGCTGAACCCGCCCTGCTTTCCTGCAGACGCAAAAAACCCGCCGAAGCGGGTGGTTTTGCAACATGACCATTCCGACATCCTGTCAGTAGCCTCCTGGCAATGGTCGATCCTCCCTGATCACTGCGGCGTTCCTTCGCTGCAGCTGTTGAATTGGATCCTACATTCACTGAGGGTCCGTCGATAGAGCCAATCGCGTCTGTTGCTGTAAGCCTTTCGCCATAGCGGTGTACGCCGTTAAAAAGTGTGACCGGCCGCTCATGTTTGGTCAGGATGCGCCGAGATGCTTGAAAGGCTCTGAATCGCGCGTTGCGCGGATCGGAGTCATCAGAAGAAAAAAAATAATGCATGGGATGCCAATCATGAGTATGCGCAGTTTGTCCATCAGTCGCCGTCTGTGGCTGATTCTTGTCGTTTCAGTGCTGATGCTCTTCGTCCTGTCGGCGACGCTGCTCAGGCAGCTGCATAACGACCTGTATCAGGCCAAGGCCGAGAAAACCATGCATGTGGTGCAGACTGCCAGCGGCATCCTCTCGTTTTATCAGGGGCTTGAAGCTGCAGGCGGCATGACACGCGAGGCTGCGCAACAGCAGGCCTTGAAAGAGATAAAGAGCCTGCGTTACAGCCAGAGCGACTACTTCTGGATCAACGACCTGCGCCCGGTGATGATCATGCACCCCACCAACCCCAAACTTGAAGGCCAGGATCTGTCGACCATCAAGGACCCGGACGGCTTTGCGGTGTTCAACGAAATGGTCACGCTGGTCAAAGCCCAGGGTGCCGGGATGGTGAATTACCGTTGGCCCAAGCCCGGCGCCAGCGAGCCGGTGAAAAAGACCTCC
Source organism: Pseudomonas sp. MWU16-30316 (assembly GCF_020515645.1). Classification (NCBI taxonomy): domain Bacteria; kingdom Pseudomonadati; phylum Pseudomonadota; class Gammaproteobacteria; order Pseudomonadales; family Pseudomonadaceae; genus Pseudomonas; species Pseudomonas sp. MWU16-30316. The sequence continues at coordinate 225,343 of NZ_JAIZAZ010000006.1, forward strand.
TACGTGCAGCTGTTTCAGCCATGGGGCTGGATTCTGGGTTCCGGCGTGTACGTCGACGACGTGGCGGCAGAGTTCAAGACACAGCTGTGGAACGCCGGGATGTTCATCGCCGGCATCGTGCTGATCATGGTCTTGCTGCTGGTGATGATCGTACGCAGCATCGTGCGCCCTCTCAGAGCGGCGGTTGATGCGATGGCCGATATTGCCAGTGGCGAAAGCGATCTGACCCGCACGCTGGAAACCCACGGCAAGGATGAAATCACTGAACTGGGTACGCACTTCAATGCCTTTGTCGCCAAGCTGCGCAATGTCGTCGGTCAGTTGCAGCACTCTGCCGTGGCGCTGGGCAAGGCCTCGACCGATCTGGGCAGCGACGCCGAACAGGCGCAAGGCCGCAGCGAAAAACAATCGCAGCAAATGGATCTGGTTGCCACGGCGGTCAACGAGGTGACCTACGGCGTGCAGGACGTGGCCAAGAACGCTGAACATGCCGCCAGCGAAATGCGCGATGCCGAGTCGCAGGCACAGCAGGGCCAAATCAATATCGATAACAGCCTGCGCCAGATCGAACACCTCTCCAGCACCATTGGTCAGGCCGTGCAAGTGATGCAGAGTCTGGCCAGCGAGAGCACACAGATCGGCAGCGTGCTGGAAGTGATCAGTTCGATTGCCGAGCAGACCAACCTGCTGGCGCTGAACGCAGCCATCGAAGCGGCGCGCGCCGGCGAGCAGGGCCGCGGCTTTGCCGTGGTGGCCGATGAAGTGCGCCTGCTGGCCCAGCGCACGCAGAAGTCGACCGCAGAAATCCAGTCAATGATCGAACGCCTGCAAAAGCATTCCGATGCAGCGGTCAAGGTGATCGGCGACAGCAGCCGTTCCTCGCAATTGACCATCGAGCAGGCCAATCAGGCCGGTCAGAGCCTGACCTCAATCAGTCAGGCGCTGCGCAACCTCAACAGCCTGAACGCCTCCATCGCCAGTGCCACCCTGCAGCAGACGCACGTGGTGGATGACATCAACCAGAACGTTACCCAGGCCGCACAATTGTCCCAGAGCACGGCACTGGCCGCCGAACAGTCGACTTCGGCCAGTCTGCACCTGCGCGGGTTGAGCGAAGAATTGAACACCTTGCTGAAGCAGTTCCGGGTTTAAATCTGCATGGCGATTGGCGGGCGTACGGAACCTCGTGCGCCTCTTGTTGCCTGAGACCTGCTTATTCAACCGCTCATTAGCTGCTTATTTAATTGCAGGGGGTCACATGCGCACACTGGAGCTGGCAGGCAGAACCGTACCAGTGCTGGGTCAGGGCACCTGGCACATGGGTGAAAAAGGGCATCAGCGCTCGGCAGAGATCGCGGGCCTGTGCCTCGGTATCGAACAGGGCCTGACCCTGATCGACACCGCCGAGATGTACGCCGATGGCGCAGCCGAGGAAATCGTCGGTCAAGCCATTGCCGGACAGCGGGACAAGGTATTCGTGGTCAGCAAGGTCTACCCGCACAACGCCAGCCGCGCCGGTATCCCGACCGCGTGCGAGGCCAGCCTGCGACGAATGAACACCGACTACATCGACCTGTACTTGCTGCACTGGCCTGGCCAGTACCCGCTGACCGAGACGGTCGAGGCATTCGAGCGTCTGCGTGAAGCGGGCAAAATCGGTGCCTGGGGTGTTTCCAACTTTGATGTGCCGGACATGATCGAGCTCAACAACCCGCGTTGTGCCACCAATCAGGTGCTCTACAACCCGGAGCAACGCGGCATCGAGTTCGACCTGATGCTGTGGAGCGCGGACCGTCATCTGCCGTTGATGGCGTACTGCCCGATCGGTCAGGCTGGCGATCTGCTCTACCACCCTGCCCTGCACGAAATCGCCAAACGCCACGATGCAACACCGGCACAGATTTCCTTGGCCTGGGTGCTGCGTCAGGACAACATGATCGCCATTCCCAAGGCGACCAACCCGGAACACATTCGTCTGAACATCGCGGCCGAGCAGATTCGTCTGACCGAGCGTGATCTGGCCGATATCGATCTGGCATGGCCTGCGCCCACTCGCAAGATGCCGCTGGCGATGGTCTGACCGCTGTCAATGCGACAGCGAGCTGTCGATTGACTGAACGGCTGCCCACCCAGCCGCTTGCCGGTATGACAGATGACACACCCCGCAACAAGCTGTCACAAATATGAAATAACGCCTTGTCATCATGCGGCCTTCGCCTCCCTGCCCGGGCCAGGCCGCACGTGGACAGCCATGAACCACAGTATCGCGCACCATCATCAGGACTCCGACCTTTTCGGTCTGCTCTACGGCTTCCGGTTTCGCCACGGTGAAAGTGGCCAGGAAATCGGTTCGGCTGCCGCGCTGGATTACCTGCAAAACCCTCCCGAAGAGAACGACTTCATCTGGCTGCACCTGAACCTCTCGCATGCGGCCTGCGAGCGCTGGATGAAAACCCAGCTGGATCTTCCGGAAGAGTTTTTCGAGGCATTGCACGAGGGCTCGCGCTCGACCCGGATCGAGCACGTGGATACCACGCTGCTGGCGGTCGTCAACGACGTGGTGTTCGACTTCAACAGGCTCTCGACGGATATTTCCACCTTGTGGGTCTGTGCCCGCCAGCGTCTGCTGATCACCGCCCGGCTGCAGCCGCTGCGTTCGGTGGACAAGCTGCGCTCGGCAGTCAAACGCGGCGAGCAATTCGACTCACCGCTGGAACTCCTCGCCCATTTGCTGAGCGATCAGGGCGAAGTGCTGACGCAGTTTCTGCGCAAGACCAGCGTCAACGTCGACCGCATCGAAGACCAGTTGCTTTCGCAGCGACTGAGCAACAATCGCTCCGAACTCGGCGCCATGCGCCGGGTGCTGGTACGTCTGCAACGCCTGCTGGCGCTGGAGCCCGGTTCGTTGATGCGCCTGTTGCACAAACCTCCGCAATGGTTGCGCGAACAGGATGTCCAGGCATTGCGTCAGTCCATCGAAGAGTCCTCGCTGGTGATCAACGACCTCACGGCGCTGGGCGAGCGCATCAAACTGTTGCAGGAAGAAATTGCCGCCAACCTCAACGAGCAAAGCAGCAGAACCCTGTTTACCCTGACCGTGGTGACTGTTCTGGCCTTGCCGATCAACATTGTCGCCGGCTTTTTCGGCATGAACGTGGGGGGCGTACCGCTGGCGTCCGACCCTGAGGGATTCTGGATTCTGGTGGCGCTGGTGGCGACCTTCACCCTGGTTGCCGGGCGCTGGGCGTTCCGCAAACGCGGAGACTACTGACCGGCCTGCCGGTTGTCAGAAATCTGGCGCAAAAGCGCACTGATTGGTGGCATGTCGCATCTCTGTCACATTTTGCAATGACCATGTCAATATTCTTTCAATCCAGGATTGCGAACATGGCTACAAACGCACTGTCTCCAGACGCTCTCGGCAAGGCGAGCCTGTCAGCGAGTCAATTCGGTCGCAAGCCCAGCCGAATGACCATGATACTTTTCTTCACGATACTTATCGCAGGCTTGATGTTCACCGGCTACAGCCTCAAACAGGACGTTGACGACATGGGCACGGTGGTCACCACCTGGACCCCGTTCGTGCTGTTGGGTGTAGCGTTGTTGATCGCGCTGGGATTCGAATTCGTCAACGGCTTTCATGACACGGCCAACGCCGTCGCCACCGTGATCTACACCCACTCCCTCCCGCCGGGCTTTGCCGTGGTCTGGTCGGGCTTTTTCAATTTTCTCGGCGTGATGCTTTCCAGCGGCGCGGTGGCATTCGGCATCATTGCCCTGCTGCCGGTGGAACTGATTCTGCAGACCGGCTCATCGGCAGGCTTCGCGATGATCTTCGCGCTGTTGATCGCGGCGATCATCTGGAACCTCGGCACCTGGTGGCTGGGTCTGCCGGCGTCCTCGTCACACACGCTGATCGGCTCGATCATCGGGGTCGGTATCGCCAACGCCCTGATGCACGGCCGCGACGGCACCAGCGGTGTGGACTGGTCGCAGGCCACCAAGATCGGTTACTCACTGCTGCTCTCGCCACTGGTGGGTTTCGGCTGTGCCGCGTTGCTGTTACTGGCCATGCGCATGTTCATCAAGAACCGCGCGCTGTACAAGGCTCCGGAAGGCAATGCGCCGCCACCGTTGTGGATTCGCGCCATGCTGATTGTGACCTGCACGGGCGTTTCGTTCGCGCATGGCTCCAACGACGGGCAGAAAGGCATGGGCCTGATCATGTTGATTCTGGTCGGTACCCTGCCGATGGCTTATGCGCTGAACCGCACCATGCCCGCCGATCAGGCCACTCAGTTCGGTGCGATTGCAGAGGTCACCCAGCAGGCATTGATGCGCAGCGTTCCCCTGCCCGCCCCGACCGATTCGCGCAAGACCCTGTCCGATTATCTGGTCAGCAAACAGGCCGGCCCCGACCTGATCCCTGCGCTGGCGGTCATGACCGGCAAGATCGGCAATCAGGTCGCCAGCTACGGCTCGCTCTCGAAGGTGCCTGCCGAAGCGGTGACCAACGTGCGTAACGACATGTACCTGACCTCGGAAACCATCCGCCTGATGGAGAAAAACAAGGTCGGCGATTTCGACGCGGATACCAGGACCAAGCTTGAAGCGTTCAAGGGTCAGATCGACAGTGCCACGCGGTTCATTCCGACCTGGGTCAAGATTGTCGTGGCCATCGCCCTGGGGCTGGGCACGATGGTTGGCTGGAAGCGTATTGTGGTGACTGTGGGCGAGCGCATCGGCAAGACGCATATGACTTACGCTCAGGGCGCGTCGGCAGAGGTTGTGGCGATGTTCACGATCGGGGCGGCGGACATGTACGGGCTGCCGGTGTCGACGACCCATGTGCTGTCGTCCGGCGTGGCCGGTTCGATGGTCGCCAATGGCTCGGGGCTGCAAATGCGTACCCTGCGCAATCTGGCCACGGCCTGGGTTCTGACCCTGCCGGCGGCAATCCTCTTGTCAGGTTCTTTGTATTGGGTGTTCAGCAAGCTGTTCTGATGCCTGTCGCGTTTGCCCCTCCCCTTTGACTATCGTGCCGACGCGGAGCGTCGGCACGATAGTCAACTTGCATCGGATCGAATCCTGCCCGCGTCCAGCATCAGCGATCATCCAAAGGTTCAGCGCACCGCCGGATCAGGCGGCACATCGCCGTCCGCGCTGGTGTCGATGCTCACGACCACCGACATCCCAGGCCGCAGGTGCTCAAGCATGGGCTGATCGGCATCGACCACGATGCGTACCGGGATACGCTGGGAAATCTTCACGAAGTTGCCGGTGGCGTTGTCGGCAGGCAGCAGGCTGAATTCCGAACCCGCAGCGGGCGAAATTCGTTGTACGTGGCCGTGCATCTGGTGGCCGTCGAGCGCATCGACGGTAAAGCTCACCGGCTGCCCCAGGCGCACATTGGCCATTTGGGTTTCTTTCATGTTCGCCACGATCCAACGCTGCTCGGGCACCAGTGCCATCAACTGCGCACCCGAATTGACATAGGCACCAAGACGCACGCCGATCTGCCCCAACTGCCCGTCACGCGGGGCAACGATACGCGTGTTGTCCAGGTCGATGCGCGCCAGCTCGATAGCCGCTTGCGCATTGGCGACCGAGGCTTCCAGTGAGCCACGGTTGACGATGACTGTTTGCAGGTCCTCACGGGCGATCTGCAAGACTGCCTTGGCTTCGGCAACGGCGGCGTTCGCCTGCGCGTCGGCAGCACGCGTGACATCCAGCTCGCTTTTCGAAACCGAACCGTCGGTCACCAGCGCCTGATTGCGCCGCAGATCGGCAGCGCTCTTGCGGCTCTGGGCGATGCTGTTCTGCAGTTCGGCCTGGCGCTGGCCGATGGTGGCTTCGGCACTACGCCGCTGTTGCAGATTGTTGGCCAGCGAGGCCTTCTGCACAGCCAGTTGTGCAATGGCCTGATCCAGGCGCTGACGATAGATACGGTCATCCAGACGCACCAACAGATCACCGGCCTTGACGAACTGGAAGTCCTGCACCGGTACTTCGTAGACATACCCGCTCAGCTGCGGCCCGATCAGCGTGGTCTGGCCCTTGACCTGCGCATTCTCGGTGCTCTCGATCGGGCTGGCAAACGGCGGAAGTTGCCAGGCGTACAGCACCACCAGCACCCCGGCCAGGGCAACGGCGCCGAAAATCACCGAAGACACGACACGCTTGCGGGTCGAGCGCGGCTTGCTGGTCACCGGGGACGTCAACGGAGCCGGTGGCGGCGAGTTGCGCGGGGCTTCGGTATCTGGGGTTTTGGATTCGGTCATGAAGATTTAACGCCGGAATTGGATACGGTGGGCGGAGCAGCAGGTGCAATGGGTGCCAGCGGCAGAGGTTGAGTGGTCATTTTCAGCCACAGGACCCGGGCTGAAATCCAGATCATGGTCAGCACGGCAATCAGCGCGATCAGCATGAACACATCATTGTAAGCCAGCACATTGGCTTCCCGGGTCGCTGCCGTGGCCATCGTGCGGATGCCCTGACTGTTGCGCAACGACGGGTCGGCGATCACCGAGCTGTAGCTGGCGCTGTAACTCTGCAGTCGCGCCTGTACCAGCGGATCGATGAGGGTCAGGTGTTCAACGATGTGGCTGGAATGAAACTTCTCGCGCACCACTTGAAAGGTGCCCAATGCAGCAGACCCGATCAGCCCGCCGATGTTCTGAGTAATCCCGAACAACACCGAAAAACTGACCATGTTACGCGGGTTCGCCAACACGCCGCTGATCCCCAGCACCAGGGTAGGCCCAAGAAAAAACGTGCCGCCAAAGGCCAGCAGAAACTGGCTGAGGTACATGTTCGATTGGCGGGTCAGGTTGGTGGAGTGACTGTCCATCCAGGCACCGATTGCCATCATCGCCAGGGAGATCAGCAAGGGTTTGATCAGATGTGCCGGATTGATGGTCAGCGCACTGACCGCCAGCCCCGAAACGCTGCCGAGCAGCATCACCAGGTACAGCGTGTGCAACTGCTGACTGCCCATGTTCAGCGCCTGAAGAAACCCGACAGCGCCGACCGACTGTTCGGACAGCACCACGCGAAACAGGATGACGGCCAAGCCCAGGCGCAGGATCGCTCCACTGCCCAGCCAGCGAGTGATCAGCAACGGATTGCTGCGGTTATGCTCGATGGCCAGTCCGGCGCAAATCAGCGCAATCGATGCCGCTGAGGCGATACCAATCCACTGCGCTTCCAGCCACCATTCGATACGCCCCAGCGACAGCACCGCACAGAGCAGCGCAAAACCGGTGGCCAGCAGGCCGAAGGTGAGGAAATCGAGCTTCTCGAACGCCTTGAAGCGATCGCCAGGCGGCAGTTTGAGCATCAGCACGCAGCCCAGCGAGAGCAGCGCCATGCCCAGCTCGAACAGATAAAGGCCACGCCACTGGGCAATTTGCAGCAAGTCTTCCGACACCAGCCGCGCCAGCGGCGTTGCCAGCTGGGCGGTGCCAAGCCCGAGTACCAGCGCCTTGAGCCGCCACTTCTGCGGGAAAGCCTGGATCATGTAATACAGCCCCAGGGTGCTGAGTGCAGCGCCAACCATGCCGTGTGCCGCACGTACAGCGATGGCCGAATCGATGTCGTTGACGAACAGATGCGCCAGCGTCACCAGCGCGTACAGCACCAGAAACAGCTCGGTGAACGCGCGCAGACCGAATTGCTGACGAAACTTCACCAGCAGCAGATTCATCGATACGTTCGTCATGATGTAGGCCGCCGGCAGCCAGGCGATGTCCTGCGACGTCGCCCCCAGCGCGCCCTGCAGATACGGCAGGTTGGCGACCACCAGTGCGTTGCCGAGCCCACCGGTCAGCGCGACGATCACCCCCACGACAGCAAACGCCCAACGCCGCGCAGTCGAATGCAGCGGCGTCGACGGCGAGCCAGGCATGGTCGGACGCTCGTGGGCGGCCCACTCGCGTGGGGCATACTTATCGCTCATAAACGACAGAAACGGGGGCTTTCATGGGGTACACCTGAGGAATTCCCTTTTGTGACATTAATGACAGTCATAATACTCATCCGCCAGGCAATGATTCGCGTTGGTCAGTGCAATACAGCGTCGCTCCGGCAGTTGCGAATGCGCCAGACAGTGGATATCTGAAACTTCAGACTATGCTTAAACGCAGTTTTGCTTTGCACATTTGCGCTGCTAGGATCTTCTGCGACGCTCGAACGCTCGAATAAGAAAAAAGCGCAACCGAACAAGGAGTTCAGAATGAGTTCACAGGTTTCATCGGCCCGCTCGGTTCGACCATCCGCCAGCCGGGATTCGATCGTTGTCGACGTGCGTAACCACATTGGTCACTTGACCCTCAATCGCCCGGAAGGCCTGAACGCAATCGATCTGGACATGGTCCGCACACTTCGCCAGCAACTTGACCGCTGGGCCGACGACCCCTCGGTTCATGCCGTGGTCCTGCGTGGTGCGGGCGGCAAGGCATTCTGCGCCGGTGGCGACATCCGTTCACTGTATGAGAGCCACCAGAACGGCCAGGATCTGCATCACACATTTTTTGCCGAAGAGTACGAGCTGGACCTGGCCATTCACCGTTACCGCAAGCCGGTACTGGCCCTGATGGACGGTCTGGTGCTGGGCGGCGGCATGGGCCTGGTTCAGGGAGCCGACCTGCGCGTGGTCACCGAACGCAGCCGCCTCGGCATGCCCGAAGTCGCCATTGGTTATTTCCCTGACGTCGGCGGCAGTTATTTTCTGTCGCGGCTGCCCGGCGAAGTGGGGACCTGGCTGGGCGTGACCGGGTCGCAGATCGGTGCCGCCGATGCGCTGTACTGCGGCCTTGCCAACTGGTCCATGAACAGCGAACTCCTGCCGCGCCTCGACCATATGCTCGACCATCTGAAATGGAAGTCGACCCCACTCAAGGACCTGCAGGGTGCGCTGGCCAAGCTGGCCACCCAGCGCCTGCCCTCTCCGCCGCTGGAAGCCCTGCGCCACGCCATCGACCACTTTTTCGGATTGCCGGATGTCCCCAGCATGCTCGAACAGCTTCAGCAAGTGGTCATCGGCGATACCAGGGAGTGGGCGCTGGATACCGTCAGCCGAATGAACGCTCATTCGCCGCTGGGCATGGCCGTGACTCTGGAAATGCTGCGCCGTGGTCGTCATCTGCCGCTGCAGGCCTGCTTCGCCATGGAGTTGCATCTGGACCGCCAATGGTTCGAACGCGGTGACCTGATTGAAGGCATACGCGCGCTGATCATCGATAAAGACAAGAAGCCGCAATGGAAACACGCCAGCGCGCAGGACGTCAGTAACGCGCAGGTGCAGAGTTTCTTCAGCGGTCTGGAGAATTGAGCCGTGCACGATCTTGAATTGACCGAAGAACAGGTAATGATTCGCGACATGGCGCGCGACTTTGCCCGCAACGAAATTGCCCCACATGCCCAAGCCTGGGAAAAGGCCGGCTGGATCGATAACGCGCTGGTTGCCAAGCTCGGTGAGCTGGGCCTGCTGGGCATGGTGGTGCCAGAGCAATGGGGTGGCACTTACATCGACTACGTTGCCTATGCACTGGCAGTTGAGGAAATTTCCGCCGCCGACGCCGCCACCGGCACGCTGATGAGTGTTCACAGTTCCGTGGGCTGCGGGCCGGTCCTCAACTACGGGACCGATGAGCAGAAACATGCCTGGCTGGAAAAACTGGCCACAGGCCGGGCCATCGGCTGCTTCTGCCTTACCGAACCGCATGCAGGCTCTGAAGCCCACAACCTGCGCACTCGTGCCGAGTTGCAGGGTGATCAGTGGGTGATCAACGGCGCCAAGCAGTTCGTCAGCAATGGCAAACGGGCACAACTGGCTATCGTGTTTGCAGTGACCGACCCGGCGCTCGGCAAAAAGGGCCTGTCAGCCTTTCTGGTGCCGACCGAGAACCCTGGTTTCGTGGTGGATCGCAGCGAGCACAAGATGGGCATCCGGGCATCGGACACCTGCGCGGTCACCTTGAACAACTGCCGAATCCCGTCCGCCAACCTGCTGGGTGAGCGTGGCAAGGGGCTGTCTATCGCCCTCTCCAACCTGGAAGGCGGCCGCATCGGCATCGCCGCGCAGGCACTGGGAATCGCCCGCGCCGCCTTCGAAGCAGCGCTGGCGTATGCGCGGGAACGGGTGCAGTTCGACAAACCGATCATCGAACATCAAAGTATTGCCAATCTGCTGGCCGATATGCACACCCGGATCAACGCCGCCCGCCTGCTGACCCTGCACGCTGCGCGGCTGCGCAGCGCCGGGCAAGCGTGTCTGTCGGAAGCCTCTCAGGCCAAGCTGTTCGCTTCTGAAATGGCCGAATGGGTGTGCTCCAAGGCAATCCAGATTCATGGCGGCTATGGCTACCTGGAGGACTACCCTGTCGAGCGTTTCTACCGGGACGCGCGCATCACCCAGATTTACGAAGGCTCCAGTGAGATCCAGCGCCTGCTGATCGCCCGGGAACTGCGTCATTATCTGGTCTGATTCAGGCGCAGTGGCCGCTCAATACGGTACGCCGGGGCAGAGCATCAGGGCTTCACAAATCGCTCTCGCCCCAGCAACGTCACCAGCAAGGCTACCGAGTCGGCATTTTTGAGCATGATGTCGACCCGCTTGTGGACGTCTTCATAAAACACATCACGCGCCTCTTCGAGCGTGCTCTTGCCAGCGATGCGCAGAATCGTCTGTTTTCCATTACCATCCATTCGCCTCAGGTCGCGCCACGAATCTTCGTCCAGCTGCTTGAACAACTTGTCGCGGTCTGTATGAAAGGACAGCGTCTTTTGCTGCTGATAAATCAGTTCGTTTCTGATCCGCAGTCGATAGGTCGGTGCATCTTCAAGCAAATCGATGAATGGGGCCTGTGAGTCCACGTAAGCAATGTCATCCGCTTTCAGCACCATATGTGATAACTCATGAATCAGGATCGCGGCCCGGTAATGCTGAGGAAACTTGAACTCCCCGGCACGTTGCGCGCTGAGCTTCAATCGATAGGTCGGCAGTCGAAAAAACTGCTCCGTCAGAAAAATCCTCCGCGCCGGGTCTGCTTCGAAGATGAACGCGCTGGCCGATTCGTTGCCCATTCGATTGACTCCGACCACATAACGCGGCGAGTCGATGGGCGACAGCGAAGGGTCTATCAACTCCTGATACAGACCGGTGACAGCTTTTTTAGTCACTTCGTAGAGTCGATCGTCAGGCACTTTCTGCGCAAAAAAATCGCTCAGTATTTTCGCCGCACGCGGATCCAGCTTGTTGTCCGGCAGGCGTCTGGTCAGGTTGTCCAGAGCGTTTTCCAGATAGCGCTGCGCCTGCAGGCAGGCATCTTCGATGGTCAAAGCCATATCCCGGTGGCGATGACGAATTTCGGGCATGCCTCGAGCGCTGACAACCATGATTTCATCAACCAGATCGTCGACAAGACTGCCCTCCATACGGGTAAGCGCCCCTCCTCCACCGCGCAGTCCGCCCTGGATGTCCAGCTTCCATTGCTGATCCGCATCCAGACTCACCGAGGGACCGATCCTGTCGCCCGACACAATGAACCAACCATCCTCATCTGACTGCACCTCATAGGTTTTCCCACCTATGGCTGCATACGCTCTGCCGGTAACAGGATCGCGGTAGACGCTTAACAGTTCATCGCGTTGCAGCGTGTACAAGGCTATGTCGTGAGCTTCGAACTCGCGCAAACGCTCCCGTATCTGTTGCGTCAGAGAGCTGTTGCCCCAAGAGAACTCGAACGTATCAGCGGCATCGATCAATTGCACAAGCGGGTCGGGCGACGTTGAGTCATCCAGCAAGGCGCTGGTCTCATGAGACGTCAGTGATGCGGCTTCCGCAGGGTTCTGCCCGGAAGAAATCATCACGCTCAGAGCCGTCATGAACTCCGAGATCGCCTGGCCCCATTGCTGATCCGTTGCCGAGATGAGCGACAGGTTCAACAATGTCTCCCCCTGAATGATGCCGATCAGTGCCCCCAGGCGTCCGGGCATGAGCGCCATGAATTGCTCTGCGCCCAGCGTGAACAGATACTGCGTCGCCGCGCGGCGGTGTTCGGCATTGGTGACGCTGTACTGCTTGACCTGCAACTTCAGAATATCCACAGCGCCCTTGAACATCAGCAACAGGCAATTGCCCTCATAGGGATCGATTTGCACGGTGACAGGGGCAGCACGCTCGAACGGCAGATCGAAAGAGGACTCGGTGCTGAAAGGCAGGTGCGGCTCCACAAAGCCACCCTTGTCGTAAATCTTGCGCAAATCGGGGTCGATCCGGTCCAGAATGTACGCTTGGAAATAGGCGGAAGTGTGAATATCAAGCACCAGCGCAGCCTGGTCGGGATACTCCTTGAATACGAACTCGTCGTGCAGGGGCGCGTAAAGCACCCACGGTCCCGGCTGATTTTCCTTTGGCCCCATCAGGTACGTATTGAGCACGACGGTCGGCTCCCAGCCCTCCTTGGCCGGCAGCAGTTTCAAGGGGCTGAGGATCATCTGGCAGCCGTTGACCGGCAGGCGTGCGACCGCATCAGGCATGCTCAGTACGTTTTCGATAATCCGATACGCCTGCTCGGACAGCTCGTTTTTCAGCTTGGAAGCAAAGGCTCGCAAAATATCCAGCGAAGGAACCTGCTCGACGAACAGTTTGCGGCGCTCGAGATAATCCGGCCTCGTCTCGGCCAGCACTGAGTTCAGCATCGTGCGGTAGCCCGAGGCGATGTCCAGCGACCTCACCAGCTCACGCAGATACACAGGTGTCAGGGCCACGTCCAGCGGCGTGCCATCCTTTGAGGAGAGCAGAATGACCCCGTCCTGCCTGGACAGAAAGCGGTTGATTGCAAACTCCACCAGGTTTTCGCTGACGACCTGGGTAGCCGCAGGTATCGACTGGGGCAACTCGCCCGGCGCCACCGGGGCGGGGACGTAGTGCGTCAGCGAAACACGCACGTTTTCAGGATCAGGCCGAGGCTTCGCGAAGTCCTTGTCGAACCTGCGCTTGAGTTGCTTGAGGGAGTAATCGTAGAGGCTTGGAATATCGAACAGAAAGTCCTTCTCGCCGACACAGGTCACATAAAACCGTCGCAGGGTCTCGACCAGAATGACCTGATCACGCTTCGACGCCTCGCTGACCCATGAAGGTACGAGCGCTTTGTAAATGATGAGCTGAATGGCAACCCCCAGAGAATTGAGGGCCTGACGATTTCGGTCATCCCGCTCTGCGGCACTCAGCAGGTTGGCGAACAGTTCCGACGGCACCTGCCAGGCTATGGACTGCCGATAAAGATCGGCCACCGTACGCTGCTGGCGCTCGACCTCGTCGCGCTGCAATGCCTCGATGAAATGCCCTTCAATGGGTTGCAGGACGACCTTGAGTTCAAGCGTCCCTCGACGGGCACGCTGGCCGAGTAACATGCGTCGGTCAGGTTCAGCGATAACGCCTGACACCTGCGAGCTCAGCTCCATGCTTGTCAGTCGCCCGGCGACATACTCTTCCAGCGCCTGCTGGGTTTCAAAACCGACGAGTCCCTGATCCAGGATCCACAGGACGGGCTTACTGTCGGGAAGCCTGCCAGTGACCACAAACGCATTGGTTACCTTGACCACGGGCACCTGCGGGTCGTACTGAACCGTCACCCTAAAAACATCGACGCGCGCCTCGCCCAACGTCTCCCGAAGTGCCGGCAACGGCCTGTCGAGGACCTGCTGTACGTTGTCGAGGAAAGCGACAGGCAGCGTGGCCGTGCGCCGTTCGACCAGCAACTCAAGACGCAGCGAGTACTCCCGGACCAGGGCGGATATCACGTCGGGATGCATGCTGGTATCGCGTTGGCGAATCGTACGTGAGTAGAACTCGCTGATCTGACCCTCGAAGCGATGGGCAAAATCTGCCTGCACGCAGATCAATATCTGCTCAAGCAATGCCAGCGACAGACGCTGCACCGGTTGATCCGCCACCGGAGTGATCTGCCCGGCGAGAACGATGCTGTCAGCCAGGGGGATGCTTGCGTAACCGCACACCCGTTCAAGCGCCAGCGTCAACACTGGCATCGGCGTCGCCTCAGCGACATCCGCCTGCACCCAAAGCTTGCGGGCATCAAGGGGCGGACCGCCGATCAAAGCCAGATAGAGGTTGAGCGCGCGATGCATGCAGCCATCTGCACCGGGATGCATGGCATCGACGCTGCCGAGCAAGGCGTCGAGCTTTTTCAACTTGCCCATCCAGTTGTAGGACGGGTCTGAAATCAAGTTCGGCCGCTCACTGACACTGCTCTGGGCAGCTGCCCCCCAGACGCTGTCAAAGCTCAGCCGGTCCTGACGCCAGCGCCCTGCGTCGTGCGTATTCAAGAGCCGACCATCGAGCAGCTTGCGGATGTCCAGTGCATCGTCAATCCGAGCCGGATTTTTTTCGGAATGAAGGGCCGGCAGGTCAAGTACGTAGCGCAGGTCGCGCTCTTGCAAGGCGATCAGGGCGTCAATGAATTCGCTGAAAAAGTCCTCGGTGAGCGTGTCGTGACGCAGCTCAAGCTGACCTTTCAGGCTAATGACGGAATAATCATTCAACGATGAGTAAAACAACAATCCGGCGCGTGAAGGCCCCCTCAGCACATGCTCGGTGGCCTGAGCCTGATCGCCGAAGCGCAGGAAGCCCGGCAATGACGAATAGAGAAATACCGCCGGTGACGCCTCTCCGGGGAAATCGATGAGGAATACGCCGACCAGCTTGACGGGGTCCTGGCCGGCCACGACAACTGATAACCTGCGTACCCTTGGCACCGGCGCAGCGGGCCCGCCAGGCTGCGAAGGCAGCAGGGTCAGCAGCCATCGATATTCAGCCTCCGTCATGTTGCGGTGCGCCCGGCCCGATAACAGATGCTGGCGAAAACACTCTGCAAGCGCATCAGCGGTGAGGTCGCGACGCGTGCGCCCATCCTGCCCCTGAGACGTCCAGTAGTCAGACAGCAACTGCTCATACGCGGTGCCGACTGAAGCAGCCGAGTCTGCCAGCGCCTGATCGAAAACGATCGCCTGTGCCTCGGGCAACGCCGCCCCCTTGGTATCCAGATAGCGACGTGTCTGGCCTTGCGGCAGGGATTCGTAGGAAAACGCCTGCATAGCGGCATCGGCAAGGTATTGAGTTCCGACGACTGCTGACGCTGCCGGAGCAGCACCGGGCGCCGTGTGCACAAGCTGGACGGTCTGGGCAACGACGTCGATGCCCCTTTCTACCAGCACATCCTGAAAGGCCTTGCCTGTCGCCTGTCGAAAATCAGGCAGCGCCTCCAACCTGGCCGCCAGGCGCTGCAGATGCCCGGCCTGCTGGCGCAGCACGGCCTGCGTGCGGGCGTCAAACAGCGAGCCTTCGATGCGTTCGCGCTCGACGATCGACAAGGCAGTGATATCGTCGAATCGCTGCTGCAAGGCGTTGAACAGCGCGCTGCGACTCTCGAATTGCTCGATGCCGAAGGCCAGGGTACTGAGAAAGACCCGCGCCGAGGGATTGGCGGCATCACTGATGAACAGGGCTGCGGCCAATTCCGCATTAACGGGCTGCGCGTCGCTTATCAGCAGCCGGTCGACTCGGGGAGCCGCATCGCTGGTGGGCTCGTTACTTTCGGCAGCCAATAGCTGCAACCACGCGCCGTCGCCACGGCTGATTCGAGACTGTTCGATAGCGTCCTGAATGTCTTGTGTGAAGCGCGCGCGCAGAGAGTCGCTGAAAAAATAGGGAGCTGCTGACATGTACTGTTTCCTTTGGAGGGCGCCTCTGCGCACAGCGCCCAGGCGCGTGGCAGAGAAAAAGGAAACAGCTTATGGGGATGGACCGACGCGCCTGCGTTACATAAAGCAATCGATCGGCAGACGCGCTTCGTCAAAAAATCAGTGGGCAGCAGCCCTGCCGTTCTTCTCGACCCAGGCGGCGAAGGCATCGATGAACTTCTGCAGGAAGGGCCTGGTTTTATCGGACAACGCGCCGGACTCGTCGAAAAAGCTCCCGGCGCCGCCCAGGTAGGCTTCGGGCTGCTGAAGGCACAGCACGTCCAGAAACACCAGCGACTGACGCAGGTGATGGTTGGCACCAAAGCCACCGACAGCACCCGGCGAGGCACTGATCACGGCGCCCGGCTTGCCGCTGAAGGCACTTTTGCCGTAAGGACGCGAGCCCACGTCGATGGCGTTTTTCAGGGCACCGGGCACCGAGCGGTTGTATTCCGGGGTAACAAACAGCACGCCGTCGGCAGCGCCCAGTTGCTCGCGAAAGGTGGTGTATGCAGGCGGCGGTGAGTCGCCATCGATGTCTTCGTTGTACAACGGCAGATCACCGATCTCGACAATATTCAGTTTCAGGCTGGCAGGTGCCAGTTCTGCCAGAGCAAGAGCGATCTTGCGGTTGATGGACTCTTTTCGCAGACTGCCGACCAATACGGCAATGGTATGAACCTGGCTCATGAAAATATCCGTCATCTGATTCAAGGGAAGGTTAGGTATAGAACAGAAGCCGGGTTTAGACGACCTTTGCGCCAGTCAATTCCCTGCGCGCTTGAACGGCAGGGATTATTTTTTCCCTCAAAGGCAAACTCACCTATAGATCAGTGGTCTACTAGCCTCGATGGATTCGTAAACCAGCAGTTATATTCAGTTTCAGAGGTTACAGAGCAAATGGCTTCAGTTCTCGTCGGACAATTTCATGCCAGGGACGCCGAAGGTCGCGTTTATCCGGTTCATGAGTTCCAGGAATCGCAGCCGGATGAGGCGCAGGGCGGTCAGCCGGTGATCACCTACAGGCTGGCAATCGGCGACCGGGTCAAGCATTTGGGTGGTGAGGACTTTGAGCTGGTGCAATCGGGCATAAAAATTACCCGTACACCCACGTAATAACGACAGCATTCCCGCCTTGGCTGCATGGCCAGCGGGAAGCTGTTAATCCGAAAAGATCAGATACCAGAAAATCGCCGTTTCACGAGTGTTCGGATCGATGCCCCGATAGCGCATGTGATCCACCCCGCCTACCACGTACCCGCAACTCTCGTACAGCCTGCAGGCCCCCAGGTTATTGTTCTGCGTTTCCAGAACGATGCCAGGCAGATTGCGCTTACGAGTCCAGAATTGCGCCGCGTCGAGCAACGAGCGTGCGACGCCATGACGGCGCGCCGACTCGTCCACTGCCAGCTCATCGATATACGCGAATCCACTCCAGTGAGTGCTCATCACGATATGGCCGACGGCGTGGTCATCCAGCCAGGCAACCATCACCGAACTGGTGGCGGCTTCACGATGATCGGCAAATTCCTGAGAGTCGATGCCATAATTCTTGCTGTACGGCTCGACCAGTTCGACCGGCCATGAATCCACGGGCTCGCCGATACGCGGCTGCGCATAGCCAAGCACTGTAAACGTGAATTCGCTGTTGAGGATGTAGTCCTCGAAGCATTCGTCTGCAACCCGAATGCTCAAAGCAGGATGTGCCACGCTCATTTCACCTTTGCCGCTTGCTGTCAGGAAGATGCCTGCGCTCCGGCTTCCAGCATCTGTACCCAGAGCGGAGGAGCACCGCAAGCCTTGGCGATGGTGCTCATACGCACTTCGTGCTCGGCCAGCTCACTTTCAGAGGCGCGAATGATGCGGCATGGCTTGCGATCGGCAGGCAGGCGGCGAATTTCGCTGCCACGATTGCCAGAGCCTTCGCCCGAACCGTTGCCATCGGAAGCATTGCCGGCCAGCGACAGGCTGGTCTGGCCGCCGGTCATCGCCAGATAGACGTCGGCCAGAATCTCGGAGTCGAGCAATGCGCCGTGCAGCTCACGGCCCGAGTTATCGACGCCGTAGCGCTTGCAGAGTGCATCCAGACTGTTGCGCTGACCCGGGTGACGCTCTCGCGCCATCATCAGGGTGTCGAGAATCGAACAGTGCTGGGTGATATCAGCCCTGTCCTGCGAACCCATCAAGGCAAATTCGTTGTTGATGAAGCCAACGTCGAACGCTGCGTTGTGAATGATCAGCTGCGCGCCTTTGATGAACTCGAAGAATTCATCGGCGACTTCGGCAAACCGCGGCTTGCCGACCAGAAATTCATTGGTGATACCGTGAACACCGATCGCGCCTTCGTCACTTTCGCGATCAGGCTGCAGGTAAACGTGAAAATGCCGACCGGTCAGGCGGCGACCGATCAACTCGACACAACCGATCTCGATGATGCGGTGACCATCCGTCACCGGCATACCGGTGGTTTCGGTATCGAGGACGATGGATCTGTTATCCAGGTTTTGCAATGCCATTGACTGTTGCCTCATGTACAGGCCGCGATTCTAGCACGCAGCGGCCGTTGCAAGCCCGTGCGCGTCTAGCCGTGCCGGATGCCGCGCACTTCGTCGACGCCACGGTTGGCGAGCTGGTCGGCACGCTCGTTGCCAGGGTGGCCGATGTGCCCGCGCACCCACTGCCATTTCACCGTGTGGCGACTGACCTGTTCATCCAGAAGCTGCCACAGATCGGCGTTTTTGACCGGCTCCTTGGCAGCGGTTTTCCAGCCGCGCTTCTTCCAGTTGACCATCCACTCGGTAATGCCTTTCATCACGTACTGAGAGTCGGTCACCAGCGTCACTTCGCAAGGGCGCTTGAGTTCTTCAAGCCCGCGAATCGCACCGGTCAATTCCATCCGGTTGTTGGTGGTATTGGCTTCGCCACCCCACAACTCTTTTTCGACGCCCTTGCACACCAGCAGGGCCCCCCAACCGCCCGGGCCAGGATTACCCTTGCAGGCACCGTCGGTGAAGAGTTCAACGCTATCGCTCATTACGACCTTTCCAGAATGATGGGCTTCATGTGCAGCAAGGCGTTATTCAAGCCTGGTCCTGAGTGTTGCGGCTGACCTTGGCCATCGGCATGGGGATCAGCTTGCCGATGGGGTCGCGGCGCACCTGACGCAAGGGCCTGAGGCCGACCACCAGTTTGCGCGCCACCAGTACATAGAAGCCGCCACCGGGGCTCTGACGCCCCTCGCCAAGGCGTTCGAGCCCTGCAAGACGCGACTGCCATGCTGCTGAAGCAAGAGGCGGACGATAGCATCCGAAGCGCCGTTTCTCCAGCGCGAAGCCCAGCAGATTCAGCCAGTCAGCGACCCGCGAGGATGAAATGCAGCGCGCCTTGCGCAACGCATCCCGCGCGAATACGTGACGTATGCCCCAGGTGCTCCAGGGGTTGATGCCGATAATCAGCAAGTGCCCGCCCGGCCGCACGCTGCTGGCCGCTTCGCGCAGCAGGCCGTGGGGCGACAGGCAGAAATCCAGGCCGTGCTGCAACACCACGACATCGGCCGCGTGCTCACTCAATGGCCACGCCTGTTCCTCACAGACGATCTCGACACCCGGCAACGGCGCACCAAGGCGTACATTGCGCTGCACCTGGGGAGCCACTGGCGGGCTTTCCGCCGACGGGCCGTAATGCACCAGATAGCCGCCGAAGTACCGCCCCAGCTCTTCGTCGAGAATGCGCCGTTCCTCTTCGAGCAGAAGCTGCCCGAGCGGCCCGGAAAGCCATTCACGGGCAGCGCGGATCAATGCAAGCCACTCAGGATCAGCCTGAGCGAACGCTTCATCGGTCATGAGTTCTCCTCCAGAGGTGCTCGCATACAGCGGCAACAGACTCTAAGATGCACCATTGTCTGCCGCTATGCGAACTGCGCCATGATACAGATCCACGCCCTTCCTGCTTTCAATGACAACTACATATGGTTGTTACAAGACCTTTCGAGCCAGCAGTGCGCTGTCGTCGATCCGGGCGACGCGAAGCCGGTGCTGGGCTGGCTGGCGCAGAATCCCGACTACCGGCTGACCGATATCCTGATCACCCACCATCACAATGATCATGTGGGCGGCGTTGCGGAACTCAAGCAGTCGACCGCGGCGCGCGTGCTGGGCCCTGCAGCCGAAACCATACCGGCACGCGATGTCGCGCTGGTCGACAATGACCGACTGACCGTGCTGGGCCTTGAATTTGTAGTGCATGCGGTCCCTGGTCATACGCTGGGGCATATCGCGTTCTATCACGAGGACGCCACGACCCCCCTGCTGTTCAGCGGCGACACGCTGTTTGCTGCTGGCTGCGGACGGTTGTTCGAGGGTACGCCGCAACAGATGCACGATTCTCTCAGCCGCCTGGCCGATCTGCCGGACAGCACACTGATCTACTGCGCTCACGAATACACGCTGAGCAATCTGCGCTTTGCGCAGGCCGTCGAGCCCGACAATGTCGATATCGCCGAACGCCTGGCCGAAGTGACGCGCTGGCGCAGCGAAAATCGCATCAGTCTTCCGTCGAATCTGGCCCTGGAAAAACGTACCAATCCGTTCCTGCGTACCGGGGAAACATCCGTTAAAGAAAAAGCGGACGAACGGAACGGCGGGCAAAACACCTCGCAGAGTGCGGTCTTTGCCAGCTTGAGGGCCTGGAAAGATAAGTTCTGACCCGACCTTAAAACCGCAATAAAATTCTGAAAGGTTGACCGACGGCAGGCTGCTTCCTAGAATCGCCCGACATTTTCGTCTGGATGTACCCCCCGAACAATGTCGTCATCTACCAGCAAGCCTTCACATTCGGACGCATTGACTCGGTTGGCTCAGGCCATGGCCGTCACCGCGAGTGCCCTTCTGGCCGGTTGCCAGAGCACCGCCAGCGTCGACCCGGTCAATAGCCATCGCGCGCCTAACCTGGCCGCCGGCATCAAGCAAAAACCGATTTTCCTGTCGCACAAGCCTGCCACCCCTCTCGCACCTCCACAGGATGTCTGGGAGCGCATGCGTCAGGGCTTTCAGCTGCAACAAGGCAATGATCAGAACCCCCGCATCGATCAACAGCGCCTGTGGTTCGCCAACAACCCTTCCTTTCTGGAAAACGCTGGCGAGCGCGGCAGCCTGTACATGCACTACATCGTCGAGCGCCTTGAAGAACGCAACATGCCGCTGGAACTGGCGCTGCTTCCGGTCATCGAAAGCGCCTACAACCCGATGGCCGTTTCGCGCAGCCAGGCGGTCGGCCTCTGGCAGTTCATCCCGTCGACCGGGCGTTACTTCAACCTGCGCCAGACCAGCTTTTATGACGGACGTCGCGACATCCAGGCCTCGACCGTTGCGGCACTGGATTACCTGACCCGCCTGCATGACATGTTCAACGGCGACTGGCTGCTGGCCCTGGCAGCCTACAACGCCGGCGAAGGCACGGTGAGCCGCGCCATCGAGCGCAATGACAAACTCAACCTGCCGACCGATTACTGGAACCTGCCGCTGCCGCAGGAAACCCGCGATTACGTGCCCAAGCTGCTGGCCCTGTCCCAGGTGGTGTTGTCGCCGGAAGCTTACGGCGTCAATCTGAACCCGATCGCCAACCAGCCCTACTTCGAAGTCGTCGAGCTCAACAAGCGTGTCGACCTGTCCAAAGTGGCCAGCGCCGCCGATATCGACGAAGACGAGCTTATCCAGCTCAACCCCGCCTACAAGAAGCGCCTGACCGTCGATGGCCCCCAGCACCTGCTGGTGCCCACTTCCAAGGCGCAACTGCTGACGGCCAGCCTGCTGACCATGAAACAGGAAGAACTGGTCGCCTGGCAGCCTTATCGGGTGCGCAAGGGCGATACCCTGGAAAGCCTGGCCAGTCGTTATCAGGTCACGGTCAGCTCGCTCAAGGGCAATAACAAGCTGTCCGGCAACCGCCTGAAGGTCGGTCAATCACTGAGCATACCGGTCAAGCCGGGCATGCAGAATTCACAACCCGTGTTCGAAGCGCTGGCCAGCAACGACAAGCCGTCACGTACCCGAAGCTACAAGGTGCGCAGCGGTGACAACCTGACCACCATCGCGCAAGCCAACAAGGTGGATGTCGAAGACCTGCAACGCTGGAACAAGCTGACCGGCAAGAAGCTCAAGGTCGGCCAGACGCTGGTCATGCAGGACACCAGCAAACCTGCCGGCAAAGCCGCCAGCAAGTCGGTCGCCAGCACCGGTGGCAAGGACAGCGAAAAGAAATCCATGCAGTACAAGATCCAGAAAGGCGACTCGATGTACCTGGTCGCCAAGCGCTTCAACGTCGAGATGCAACATCTCAAGCGCTGGAATCCACGTAGCGGGCAGGCTCTCAAACCCGGCCAGACCCTGACCGTTTACCTGCCACACTGATGCGCACGGCCACTTGCCCTTCGATAACCTTGGGGCGGGTGTCCGATGCAGCCCGGCAGCGCCATCACCTGCAGTCTTTTTCCAGCTGGAACAAGCTGTTACTGTTAGCGACCCGAAAGCCCAGGCCGTCTGGATCGTGATACGTCCCTTCCTGCTGACCCTCAGCCTGGCCTTGAGCTTCTGCGCCAACGCAGCCATCACCGAAAGTCATGGTTACGCGCAGTTTGGTGTTCTCAAGTACCCGGCCAGCTTCACTCATTTCGACTGGGTCAATCCCGAGGCGCCGAAAGGTGGCACCCTGAGAATGATGGCCTTCGGCACGTTCGACACGTTAAACCCCTACACATTCAAGGGCAGCAGCCCGGTCTCGACTGGCAACTTCCTGCAGTATGGTGTCAACGAGCTGAATGAACCGCTGATGGTCGGCACAGGCCAATACGACCCATCCGGCGATGAACCGACCTCCAGTTACGGGCTGATCGCCCAGTCGGTGGAATACAGCGAGGACCGCAGCTGGGTGGTGTTCAACCTGCGCCCGCAGGCGCGCTTCCATGACGGAAAGCCCATCACCGCCTACGACGTGGCGTTTTCCTACCGGACACTGCTCAAGGACGGTCACCCCCAATACCGCACCGCCTTGCAGGAAGTGCAGCGCGTGGACATTCTCAACCGTCATCGCATCCGGTTTGTCTTCAAGCGCTCGGGCAACCCGCTGCTGATCCTGCGCCTGGGCGAACTGCCGGTGTTGCCGCAACATTACTGGAAGGACAGGGATTTCAAGGCGACTACCTTCGAGCCGCCGCTGGGCAGTGGCCCTTACCGCATCACTCGCGTGCAGCCGGGTCGGCAACTGGTGTTCGAGCGGGTCAAGGATTACTGGGGCAAGGACTTGCCGGTCAACCGCGGCAAATACAATTTCGACCGGGTCGAGGTCGAGTTCTACCGCGACAGCGACGTGGCGTTCGAAGCGTTCAAGGCGGGTGAATTCGACATCTACATCGAGCATCAGGCCAAGAACTGGGCCAGTGG
The DNA here is from genome assembly GCF_020515645.1 of Pseudomonas sp. MWU16-30316. Lineage (NCBI taxonomy): Bacteria > Pseudomonadati > Pseudomonadota > Gammaproteobacteria > Pseudomonadales > Pseudomonadaceae > Pseudomonas > Pseudomonas sp. MWU16-30316. Next base: position 248,541 of record NZ_JAIZAZ010000006.1, read on the forward strand.
CTACGACTTCCCCGCGGTGGCCAATGGTCAGGTGATCAAGGCGCAGATCCCCCACCGCATACCGACACAGACCCAGGGACTGTTCATGAACACCCGGCGCGCCGCCTTCACCGACATCCGCGTGCGCGAAGCCCTGGGTCTGCTGTTCAATTTCGAATGGACCAACCGCACGCTGTTCAGCGACGCCTATGACCGCTCGATCAGCTACTACCCCAACAGCGAGTTTTCCGCGACGGGCCTGCCGACCGGGGCCGAATGGCTGCTCCTGGCGCCCTACCGCGATCAGTTGCCCGCCAGCCTGTTCACCCAGCCGTTCGCCCCGTCGAAAACCGATGGTGGCGCAATCCCGCGCGAGACCTTGCGCAAGGCCCTGAAGCTGCTTGCCGAGGCTGGCTGGACGCTGTCGGACAAGGGTTTGCTCAATGCCGACAAGCAACCGTTGCGCTTCGAGATCCTGCTGGTCAACCCCAACCTCGAACGCATTCTGCAACCCTACATCGAAGACCTGCGCCGCCTGGGGATCAATGCAGGGCTGCGCACCGTCGACCGCGCCCAGTACAAGCAACGTCTGGACCGTTTCGATTTCGACATGATTCTGATGACCCTGCAACAGACTCTGAGCCCCGGTCTGGAGCAGTGGCAGTATTTCCATTCCAGTCAGGCTGCGATCAACGGCAGCAAGAACTACGCGGGTATCGCCAACCCCGTGGTCGATGCCCTGCTGAACAAACTGCTGGCCGCGCAAACCCGGGACGAACAGGTCGCCGCGGCGCGGGCGCTGGACCGCGTATTGCTGTCTCAGCACTACAGCATCCCCAACTGGTATCTGAATAATCATCGGCTTGCCTATCGCAACCGATTCGCCATGGTCACTACACCGCCCTACACTCTGGGGCTGCGTGCGTGGTGGCTCAAGACTCTGGAGAAGCCCCGATGAACCCTCTGCACTCCCTGCGCTCGCAGGCAGCAGGCCTGCTGCTGGCCAGCCTCGCCTGCACAGTACAGGCTGCGCCTCAGCATGGCGTGACGCTGTATGACGAAGCGCCGAAGTACCCGGCTGATTTCAAGCACTTCGACTACGTGAACCCGGATGCCCCCAAGGGCGGCACGCTGCGTCAGGCAGGCTTCGGCGGCTTTGACAGCTTCAACCCGTTCATCAACAAAGGCGTACCGGCAGACGATATCGGTCTGATCTACGACACCCTTGCCCGCTCGAGCCTGGATGAGCCATTCACTGAATACGGACTGATCGCGGGCAAGATCGAGAAGTCCCCGGACAACAGCTGGGTGCGTTTCTATCTGCGCCCCGAGGCGCGCTTTCATGACGGCCACCCGATCCGCGCCGACGACGTCGAATTCAGCTTCAAGACCCTGATGGAGCACGGTTCGCCCATGTACAAGGGCTACTACGCCGACGTCGATCAGGTCATCGTCGAAGATCCGCTGCGCGTGCTGTTCAAGTTCAAGCACAAGGGCAGCCGCGAGTTGCCGCTGATCCTTGGCCAGTTGCCGGTGCTGCCCAAGCATTTCTGGGCCGATCGCGATTTCAGTAAGGGCAACCTGGACTTCCCGCTGGGCAGCGGCCCCTACAAGGTCGCCGACGTGAAGGCCGGTCGTTCGGTGAGTTATGAGCGGGTCAAGGATTACTGGGCAAAGGACCTGCCAATCAACAAGGGTTTCTACAACTTTGACGTGCTGACCACCGACTACTACCGCGACAATACGGTAGCGCTGGAGGCCGGCAAGGCCGGGCAATTCGACTATTGGCTGGAAACCAGTGCCAAGAACTGGGCAACCGCTTACGACACGCCCGCAGTGCGCGACGGCAGGCTGATCAAGGAAGAGCTTCCCAATGGCAACCCGACGGGCATGCAGGGCTTTGTCTTCAACCTGCGCAAGCCCGTGTTTCAGGACGTCAGGGTCCGTGAGGCGCTGACTCTGCTGCTGGACTTCGAGTGGACCAACAAACAGCTGTTCAACGGCTCGTACAGCCGCACCAAAAGTTATTTCGACAACTCGGAAATGGCCGCCAGCGGCCTGCCGTCTGCCGAAGAACTCAAGCTTCTGGAACCGTTGCGCGGCAAGATTCCGGATCGCGTGTTCAGCGAACCCTTCACCCTGCCGGTCACCGATGGCAGCGGTATGATCCGTCCGCAGCAGCGCCGGGCCTTCCAGCTGTTGCAGGAGGCGGGCTGGAAGATCGTCGACGACAAGATGGTCGACGCGCAGGGCAACCCGGTAAAAATCGAGTTTCTGATGGCCCAGACCGAGTTCGAGCGCATTCTGCTGCCTTACAAGCGCAACCTGAGCGACTTGGGTATCGAGCTGGTGATTCGTCGGGCCGACGTGTCGCAATACATCAACCGCCTGCGCTCGCGGGACTACGACATGATTGTCACTGGCTATCCGCAGTCCAGCTCGCCAGGTAACGAGCAGCGCGTGTACTTCGACTCATCCAGCGCCGACAACCCGGGCAGCCGCAACTTCATGGGCCTCAAGGACCCTGCGGTGGATGAGCTGGTCAACGGCCTGATCAACGCCGACTCACGGCAAAGCCTGATCACCCATACCAAGGCACTGGACCGTGTGCTGCTGTGGGGCTTTTACGTCGTTCCGAACTGGCACATCAAGACCTGGCGGGTGGCTTACTGGAATCACCTCGACCATCCCAAGGCCGAAGCACTTTCCGATATCGGCCTGATGACCTGGTGGGCCAGGCCGGATGTCAAACCGGTGGCCGCGACCCCGTCAGCCCCTGATCAGGCCAAGCCTGCGAACGCGGAGCAATAACATGCTGGCTTATATTCTGCGACGGCTGCTGCTGATCATCCCTACCCTGCTCGGCATCCTGATCATCAACTTCGTCATCATTCAGGCCGCCCCCGGTGGCCCGGTCGAACAGATGATCGCCAAGATCGAAGGCTTCGATGGCGCCACCAGCCGGATAGCCGGGGGCGGCGCCGAAGTATCGGTGGCCGGCTCCAACTACCGCGGCGCGCAAGGCCTGGACCCGGCATTGATCAAGGAAATCGAACGCATGTACGGTTTCGACAAGTCGGCGCCGGAACGCCTGTGGATCATGATCAAGAACTACGCCACGCTGGATTTCGGCGACAGCTTCTTTCGTGATGCCAAGGTCATCGACCTGATTGTCGAGAAAATGCCGGTGTCCATTTCCCTCGGGTTATGGAGCACCCTGATCATGTACCTGGTGTCGATCCCGCTGGGGATTGCCAAGGCCACGCGCCACGGCAGCCAGTTCGACGTATGGACCAGTTCGGCAATCATTGTCGGCTATGCCATTCCGGCGTTCCTGTTCGCGATTCTGCTGATCGTGGTGTTTGCCGGGGGCAGCTACTTCAACTGGTTTCCACTGCGCGGGCTGACCTCCAACAACTACGACGAACTGAGCACGCTGGGCAAGCTATTCGATTACTTCTGGCATCTGGTTTTGCCAGTCACCGCACTGGTGATCGGCAACTTTGCCACCATGACGCTGCTGACCAAAAACAGCTTTCTCGACGAAATCAGCAAGCAATACGTGACCACGGCCAAAGCCAAGGGCCTGAGCAACCACAAGGTGCTCTACGGCCATGTGTTTCGCAACGCGATGCTGCTGGTGATCGCAGGCTTCCCGTCGGCGTTCATCGGTATCTTCTTCACCGGCTCGCTGCTGGTGGAAGTGATCTTTTCGCTGGACGGCCTGGGCCTGATGAGTTTTGAAGCCGCGATCAACCGCGACTATCCGGTGGTGTTCGGCACGCTGTTCATCTTCACCCTGCTGGGGCTGGTGGTGAAGCTGATCGGCGATATCACCTACACCCTCGTAGACCCGCGCATCGACTTCGAAAGCAGGAAGCATTGATATGAAGCTGTCTCCTCTCAATCGCCGTCGCTTCGAACGCTTCAAGGCCAACAGGCGTGGCTGGTGGTCATTGTGGCTGTTCCTGATTCTGTTCGGCCTGAGCCTGGGCGCCGAACTGATCGCCAACGATAAACCGCTGGCTGTGCGCTACGACGGCCACTGGTATTTCCCGGTATTCGAGCGTTACCCGGAAACCACCTTCGGTGGCGAATTCCCGCTGGAAGCCAACTACAAGAGCCCATACATCAAGGAACTGCTCGCCGCGAAGGATGGCTGGACCCTGTGGGCGCCCATCCCGTTCAGCTATCAGAGCATCAACTACGACCTGAAAGTCCCTGCTCCGGCGCCGCCTTCGCGGGAGAACCTGCTGGGCACCGATGATCAGGGCCGTGACGTCCTGGCGCGGGTGATCTACGGTTTCAGGATTTCGGTACTGTTCGCCCTGACCCTGACCATCCTCAGCTCGATCATCGGCGTCATTGCCGGCGCCTTGCAGGGTTTCTATGGCGGCTGGGTCGACCTGCTGGGCCAGCGCTTCCTCGAGGTCTGGTCGGGCCTGCCGGTACTGTATCTGCTGATCATCCTTGCCAGCTTCGTACAACCCAACTTCTGGTGGTTGTTGGGCATCATGCTGTTGTTTTCCTGGATGAGCCTGGTGGACGTGGTGCGCGCCGAGTTCCTGCGTGGCCGCAATCTGGAATACGTAAGGGCCGCGCGGGCGCTGGGCATGGAGAACGGCGCAATCATGTTCCGCCATATCCTGCCCAACGCCATGGTATCGACCATGACCTTTCTGCCGTTCATTCTCACCGGGGCCATCGGCACCCTGACGGCGCTGGACTTTCTGGGCTTCGGCCTGCCCGCCGGCTCGCCGTCACTGGGCGAGCTGGTAGCGCAGGGCAAATCCAACCTGCAGGCGCCCTGGCTGGGCATCAGCGCCTTCGCTGTGCTGGCCATCATGCTGAGTCTGCTGGTGTTCATCGGCGAATCCGCCCGCGATGCTTTCGACCCAAGGAAATAAGATGAACAATGACAATCTGATCGAAATCCGCGATCTGGCGGTCGAGTTCGTGACGGGCGACTCGCGGCAACGCGTGGTCGAGAACATCAGCTTCGATATTCGTCGTGGTGAAACGCTGGCGCTGGTCGGCGAAAGCGGTTCGGGCAAGTCAGTCACCGCGCACTCAATCCTGCGCCTGCTGCCCTACCCCATCGCCAGCCACCCGAGCGGCACGATCCGCTACGCGGGTGAAGACCTGCTGAAGGTCGAAGAGAAAAAACTGCGTTCGATCCGTGGCAACCGCATCGCCATGATCTTCCAGGAACCAATGACCTCGCTCAATCCGCTGCATTCGGTGGAAAAACAGATCAACGAGGTGCTGGGCCTGCACAAGGGCCTGACTGGCAAGGCCGCCACCGAGCGCACACTGGAGCTGCTCGATCTGGTCGGCATACCTGAGCCACACAAACGCCTCAAAGCGCTGCCACACGAGCTTTCAGGTGGCCAGCGTCAGCGTGTGATGATCGCCATGGCCCTGGCCAATGAACCCGAGCTGCTGATTGCCGACGAACCGACCACTGCGCTGGATGTGACGGTACAGCTGAAAATCCTCGAACTGCTCAAGCAGTTGCAGGCTCGCCTGGGCATGGCACTGCTGCTGATCAGCCACGATTTGAACGTGGTAAGGCAAATAGCCAACCGAGTATGTGTCATGCAGCGCGGTTGCATCGTCGAACAGGCATCGTGCGAAGAATTGTTCCGTTCGCCGCAACATCCTTACACTCAAGTGTTGCTCAGCGCGGAGCCCAGCGGCGGTCCATCGACCAACACCGCCGGCGCCCCGCTGCTTGAAGTCGAGGACCTGAAAGTCTGGTTCCCGATCAAAAAAGGCCTGCTCAAGCGTACGGTCGACCACGTCAAGGCGGTGGACGGCATACGTTTCAGCCTGCCGCAAGGGCAAACACTGGGTATTGTGGGTGAAAGCGGGTCGGGCAAATCGACGCTGGGCCTGGCGATTCTTCGACTGATCGGCAGTCAGGGCACCATACGGTTCAAGGGCAACGCGCTAGAATCCCTGTCGCAACAGCAAATCCGTCCGCTGCGCAGGCAGATGCAAGTGGTTTTCCAGGACCCGTTTGGCAGTTTGAGCCCGCGCATGTCGGTGGCTGAAATCGTTGGCGAAGGCTTGCGAATCCACGGCATGGGTACGGCGGCCGAACAGCAGACGGCGATTATCGAAGCGCTCAGGGAGGTTGGTCTGGACCCGGATACCCGGCACCGCTACCCTCACGAGTTCTCCGGTGGCCAACGCCAGCGGATCGCCATTGCACGTGCGCTGGTCTTGAAGCCGGCGCTGATTTTGCTGGACGAGCCGACCTCGGCCCTCGACCGGACCGTACAGCGTCAGGTCGTCGAGCTGCTTCGCTCGCTGCAAACCAAGTACAACCTGACGTATTTGTTCATCAGCCATGACCTGGCTGTCGTCAAAGCGCTGAGCCACCAGTTGATGGTGGTCAAGCAAGGCCAAGTGGTCGAACAGGGTGCAGCGCAGGATATCTTCGCCGCACCGCAACATCCTTATACACAGCAGCTGCTGGAGGCCGCCTTCCTGGCGCCGGTAGCTGTCGATTAACCTTAACCTGAAGAGGAACAACACATGGGTTTTCTCGCCGGTAAGCGCGTCCTGATCGTCGGTGTCGCCAGTAAACTGTCCATCGCATCCGGTATTGCCGCCGCCATGCATCGTGAAGGCGCAGAGCTTGCCTTCACCTACCAGAACGACAAACTCAAGGGTCGTGTCGAAGAGTTCGCCGCAGGCTGGGGTTCGGGCCCTGAGCTGTGCTTCCCTTGCGATGTGGCCAGCGACGAAGAGATCAACAAGGTCTTCGAAGAGCTGAGCAAGAAGTGGGACGGCCTGGACGTGATCGTTCACTCGGTCGGCTTCGCGCCTGGCGACCAGCTCGATGGCGACTTCACCGAAGCCACCACGCGCGAAGGTTTCCGCATCGCTCATGACATCAGCGCCTACAGCTTCGTGGCCCTGGCCAAGGCCGGTCGCGAAATGATGAAGGGCCGCAACGGCAGCCTGCTGACCCTGTCCTACCTGGGCGCAGAGCGCACCATGCCCAACTACAACGTCATGGGCATGGCCAAGGCCAGCCTGGAAGCTGGCGTTCGTTACCTGGCCGGCAGCCTCGGCCCGGAAGGTACTCGCGTCAATGCTGTATCGGCCGGCCCGATCCGCACCCTGGCCGCGTCAGGCATCAAGAACTTCCGCAAGATGCTGGCGGCCAACGAAGCGCAGACCCCTCTGCGCCGTAACGTCACCATCGACGAAGTCGGCAACGCCGGCGCGTTCCTGTGCTCCGACCTGGCGTCGGGCATCAGCGGTGAAATCATGTACGTCGACGGCGGCTTCAACACCACCGCGATGGGCAGCATGGACGAGTGATACGGTAAACGCCGCTCCTTGCGAGCGGCACTTTTCCGGACTCAAAAAGAAGGCCGCTCAATGAGCGGCCTTCTTTGTTTACGCGTTTCGAGCCTAGAACTTCTCGATCTTCGCCTTGCTTTCCAGCTGTGCACGGTACGCCGCGAAATCCTGCTGCCCCTCGCGGGAGGCGAGGAAGCGACGGTATTGTGCCTTCTCGGCGTCAGTCGGCGCAGCCGCCTGGTTGACGCCATTGAGACGGACGATCACGAAGCTGCCGTCCGAAGCAGTGATGCTGGCGAATTCCGGCTTGTCCTTGCCTGCCGGCTTGGGCATGCGGAACAGCGTCTGCAGCACTTGAGGGTCAACCCCTTCCTGACTGCGAGTGACCGCTTCCATCATCTTCCAGTCACGACCGTCCTGCTTGGCAGCCAAAGGAATCTTGCCCTCACGCAGACCGGCCAGCAGCGCCTCGCCCTTGGCCTTGGCAGCTGCCGAAGCATGCTCCTTGACCAGTTGAGCGCGAATCGAGCTGGCAACGCTCTCAAGTGGCAACTGCTGCGGTTGCAGGTGCTCTTTGGAGCGCACCACCACAACGGTTTCCGGATCCAGCTCCAGCGTGTTGCTGTTGGCGCCTTCTTCCAGCACTTCAGGGCTGAATGCCGCCTGGATGACCGCACGGTTGGCCGTCAGGCCTTCGCCGCCCTCACGACCGAACGGTGCAGTGGTCTGAACCTTCAGGCCCAGGTCCTGTGCCGGCTGGGACAGGTCGGACGATTCGAACGCCGAGTCTTCCAGTTGCTTGGTCACTTCGACAAACTTCTGCTCGACCAGCTGCGATTTCAAATCGTTGGTCAGCTTGCCTTTCAGACTGGCAAAGGTCGGCACCGAAGGTGCTTCAACGCCCAGCAGCTTGATCAGGTGCCAGCCGAAATCGGTACGCACCGGCTGCGAAACCTGATCCTTGTTCAAGGCATACAGTGCCTCTTCGAAAGCCGGGTCATAGACACCCTTGCCTGCGTAGCCCAGATCACCGCCCTTGTTGGACGAACCAGGGTCCTGCGAGTATTCCTTGGCCAATGCCGCGAAATCCTCACCCTTGGCCAGACGCTGCTGAATTTCTTCAATCTTCGCCTTGGCCTGCTCGTCATTCAGCTTGTCGTTCACTTCGATCAGGATGTGTGCCGCACGACGCTGTTCGGACAGATTGGCGATTTCCTTCTGATAAGCCGCCTGCAGGTCCTCGTCCTTGACCTGCACCTTGTCGAAGAAGGACGACTTCTTCAATTCGATGTAGTCGAGTACGACCTGCTCAGGGCTCATGAACTCCTTGGCATGCTCGTCGTAATGCGCCTTGACTTCGTCATCGGTCACCTTGACCGCCGAGGTATCGGCAGGCAGGGTCAGCGACGCGAAATCACGGGTCTGCTTTTCGAGGCGTGCGAAGGCTTCAACCTGTGCGTCGGTTACAAAGGCACTGCCGGCAACACCTGCACGCACCTGACCGATGAGCATTTCCTGACCCAGCATCTGGCGGAACTGCAGACGGCTGTAACCCAACTGGCGAATCACCTGATCGAAACGGTCAGCGCTGAATTTGCCGTCTACCTGAAATTCAGGCGTCTGCAAAAGCTGCTGATCCAGTGCCGCGTCGGAAAACGAGAACTTGGCATCCGCCGCGCCTTGCAGCAGCAGCTTGCGGTCGATCAGGCCCTTGAGCGCTGATTCGCGCAGCAGCTTTTCATCCAGCATGGCAGGATCGAAATCCTTGCCCAGCTGTTGCGAAAGCTGCTGAGCCAACTGGCGGCGCTGCATGTCGACAGCCTGGCTCAACTCATTCTGAGAGATGTCCTCGCCGTTGACTTCAGCCGCGTTCTGCTTGTTGCTGGTAGCGGTAAACATCGCTTCGATGCCGGTGAAGGCCATCAAGGCGATGATGAGTCCGATAATTGTCTTGGCAATCCAGCCTTGTGAATTGTCCCTGATGTTCTGCAGCATTGCGTCCCCCAAAACGGTTGTACTGACTAACCAACCGCGGAGCGTGGGTAGAAAGCGGATAGAAGAAAGGCGCATCCGAGGATGCGCCTTCTCGTAACTGACGAAGCGGTAGGGCTCGAACCCCTCGGTGTCGCAACCGAGTGCACCACCGCTCCGCTACTGGATCAGGACAGGCCCGATCCAGCGGGCAAAGGCATAGAGAGGCTTAGTTGACAGCTTCTTTAAGAGCTTTACCGGCTTTGAAACCTGGTTTCTTGGCAGCAGCGATTTCCAGCGTCTTGCCAGTCTGAGGGTTGCGACCGATGCGAGCAGGACGATCAGTCACGGAGAACGTACCAAAGCCAACCAAAACAACCGAGTCGCCAGCCTTCAGAGCGCCAGTGACGGATTCGATCACTGCGTCCAGCGCGCGGCCAGCAGCAGCTTTCGGGATATCAGCAGATGCAGCGATAGCATCAATCAGTTCCGACTTGTTCACTCTAAGTCCCCTTATCTCTATATTGAGTATGTTTCTAAGTTTTAGGTGTTAAGCAAAACGAGCGCTGGAAGGCTTGCCAGTGATTGCTTTAAAGAGCCGCTTTATAACAAGGGCTCTAAAAAGCTGTCAAGGAAGCCTGCCCAGACTTAATGCGTGCTAATTCTGTCCTTAGAGTCAGACTCGCGCTTCTCTTCCTTGGCGACCAGATCTGTAGCCACGTCCGGCAAAGGCTCCGGCGCGTATTGCAGCGCAATTTGCAGGACTTCGTCAATCCATTTAACGGGCTTGATCTGCAGATCCTGCTTGATATTGTCAGGAATCTCCTTCAAATCACGCACGTTTTCTTCTGGAATGATCACCGTCTTGATTCCGCCACGGTGTGCAGCCAGCAGTTTTTCCTTCAAACCACCAATCGCCAGCACTTGACCACGCAAAGTAATTTCGCCCGTCATTGCCACATCCGCACGCACAGGGATCTGCGTAAGCGCCGAAACAAGGGCGGTGCACATGCCCACACCAGCGCTCGGTCCATCCTTCGGCGTGGCGCCTTCCGGCATGTGGATATGCGTGTCGTGTTTCTCGTGGAAATCAGCTGGAATGCCCAGGCTACGAGCCCGGCTGCGAACCACGGTCTGGGCTGCGGTAATGGATTCGACCATCACATCCCCGAGCGAACCGGTCTTGATCAACTGGCCCTTGCCCGATACCACGGCAGCCTCGATGGTCAGCAATTCACCACCCACCTGCGTCCACGCCAGGCCGGTGACCTGACCGATCTGATCCTGCTGCTCTGCCAGCCCGTAGCGGAACTTGCGCACGCCCAGGAAGTGCTCGAGCATGTCGGCTGTGACCTGAACCGCGAAACGTTTTTCCATCGCGTGCTCTTTGACCGCCTTGCGGCAGACCTTGGCAATCTGACGCTCAAGCCCGCGCACGCCCGCTTCACGGGTGTAGTAACGGATGATGTCGCGGATCGCATCCTCATCAAAACTGATCTCACCTTTCTTCAAGCCGTTGGCCTGAATCTGCTTGGGCGAGAGGTACTTGACGGCGATGTTGATCTTTTCGTCTTCGGTGTAGCCCGGCAGGCGAATGACTTCCATCCGGTCCAGCAAGGCTGGCGGAATGTTCATCGAGTTCGACGTGCAAAGGAACATCACGTCCGAAAGATCGTAGTCGACCTCAAGGTAGTGATCGTTGAAATTGTGGTTCTGCTCGGGATCAAGCACCTCGAGCAATGCCGACGCCGGATCGCCACGCATGTCGCTGCCCATCTTGTCGATTTCGTCAAGCAGGAACAGCGGGTTGCGAACGCCCACCTTTGTCATCTTTTGTATCAATCTTCCTGGCATCGAACCGATGTAAGTCCGGCGATGACCACGAATTTCAGCCTCGTCACGCACGCCGCCGAGTGCCATCCGCACGAATTTACGGTTGGTTGCGTTGGCGATGGACTCGGCCAGGGAGGTTTTACCCACACCCGGTGGACCTACCAGACACAGCACAGGGCCACGAATCTTCTTCACGCGCTTTTGCACGGCGAGGTATTCGAGGATGCGCTCCTTGACCTCGTCCAGACCGTAATGGTCGGCATCGAGAATCGCTTCGGCACGCGCAAGGTCCAGACGTACCTTGCTCTGCGCCTTCCACGGCACCTGAACCAGCCAGTCGATGTAGGAACGCACCACGGTCGCTTCGGCGGACATCGGCGACATCTGCTTGAGCTTGTTCAGCTCGGCATTCGCCTTGGTCAGAGCGTCCTTGGGCAAACCTGCGGCATCGATGCGCTTTTTCAGCTCTTCGATTTCGTTGTGGCCTTCGTCGCCATCGCCCAGTTCCTTCTGAATGGCCTTCATCTGCTCATTCAGGTAGTACTCGCGCTGGCTGCGCTCCATTTGCTTCTTAACGCGACCGCGAATGCGCTTTTCGACCTGCAGCAGGTCGATTTCGGCATCCAGCAAGGCCAGCACATGCTCGACACGGGCTGACAGGTCGATAATCTCGAGTATTTCCTGCTTCTGCTCGATTTTGAGCGCCATGTGCGCGGCCATGGTGTCAACCAGGCGACCAGGCTCATCGATGCTGTTAAGCGACGACAGGACCTCTGCGGGGACCTTCTTGCCCAGTTGCACATACTGCTCGAATTGAGCCAGCAGGCTGCGCACGAACACTTCGGATTCACGGTCCGGTGCATCGACTTCGTCGATCAGCGAGACGTCTGCGCGGTAGTGGCCATCGACTTCGATAAAACGCTCTACCGAACCACGCTGCTCACCTTCGACCAGCACCTTGACGGTGCCATCGGGCAGCTTGAGCAATTGCAATACGGTGGCAATGGTGCCGACGCTGTACAGAGCCTTTTCATCAGGATCGTCGTCAGCCGGGTTTCTTTGCGCGAGCAGCAGGATCTGCTTGTCGCCTGTCATTGCCGCTTCAAGGGCTTCGATAGACTTCTCGCGCCCCACGAACAGCGGGATAACCATGTGCGGATAAACCACGACATCACGCAATGGCAAGAGAGGCAATTCAATAGTGGTCTTCATGATTTCGCCTCTACGGCGGCCAATTGGCCGGGACAGATGGAATTAGCTTGAAGCCAAGATGGGGGTAGCGTCAGAAAAAAACAAGCTCTAGAGGCGCGACCCGCCAAGATCAGTTTCTTCATACAAAACGAATGAACAGCCTAAAAATGCAAAAGGGGACCAAAAAGGCCCCCTTCAGTATTACTTCACACGCATATGAACATGCGTTTATGCGTCGGGAGCAACCTTGGCAGGCGGCTCGTTGTTTTCGTAGATCAACAACGGCTTGGACGTGCCATCGATAACGCTTTCGTCGATCACCACCTTGCTCACATCGCTTTGCGACGGGATTTCGTACATGGTGTCGAGCAGCACGCCCTCGAGAATCGAACGCAGGCCACGGGCACCGGTCTTGCGCTCCAGCGCGCGACGGGCAACCGATTTCAGCGCATCGGTACGGAACTCGAGGTCCACACCTTCCATCTCGAACAGCTTGGCATACTGCTTGGTCAGTGCGTTCTTCGGCTCGGTGAGGATCTGTATCAAAGCAGCCTCATCCAGCTCGTCCAGCGTTGCAAGCACCGGCAGACGGCCCACGAACTCGGGGATCAGACCGAACTTGACCAGATCGTCAGGTTCGACTTCACGCAGCGACTCGCCGACCTTCTTGCCCTCCTCCTTGCTGCGAACCTCGGCGTTGAAGCCGATGCCGCCACGGGTGGAACGGTTCTGAATGACCTTTTCCAGGCCCGAGAAGGCGCCACCGCAGATAAAGAGAATATTACGCGTGTCCACCTGCAGGAATTCCTGCTGCGGGTGCTTGCGACCACCTTGAGGCGGAACGGAAGCCACGGTGCCCTCGATCAGTTTCAGCAAGGCTTGCTGCACGCCTTCACCGGACACGTCACGAGTGATCGAAGGGTTGTCGGATTTGCGCGAAATCTTGTCGATTTCGTCGATGTAGACAATGCCCATCTGGGCCTTCTCGACATCGTAATCACATTTCTGCAACAGCTTCTGGATAATGTTTTCGACGTCCTCACCCACATAACCGGCTTCGGTCAGGGTGGTGGCGTCAGCGATGGTGAACGGTACGTTGAGCAGGCGAGCCAGAGTTTCGGCCAGCAACGTCTTGCCGGAACCGGTAGGTCCGATCAGCAGGATGTTACTCTTGCCCAGTTCGACGTCGTCGTTCTTCTTGTCACGCTGATTCAGACGCTTGTAGTGGTTGTACACCGCTACTGCGAGAACCTTTTTGGCACGTTCCTGACCGATTACATACTGGTCAAGGATGCCGCTGATTTCTTTTGGCGAAGGCAATTTATGCGCGCTGCTTTCGGCCTGGGCTTCCTGCACCTCCTCACGGATGATGTCGTTGCACAGGTCGACGCACTCGTCGCAGATAAAGACCGAGGGGCCGGCAATCAATTTGCGCACTTCATGCTGGCTTTTGCCACAGAAGGAGCAATAGAGCAATTTGCCGTTGTCCTCGCCGTTGCGGGTGTCAGTCATTCGATCGATCCAATCCGGTAGGCTTGCAACACAAGATGAAGGCTATTGCGGGCTTTTTCAAGTCCGCAGGCGGTCGGTTGTCCCGACCCCCCACATTTTGAGCCGCTTAGGCAGGCATTTGACGCTTGTTGATCACCGAGTCGATCAGGCCGTATTCGGCTGCACGCTCTGCGCTCATGAAGTTGTCACGCTCGGTATCGCGCTCGATGGTTTCGAGGCTCTGGCCGGTGTGATGAGCCAGCAGCGAGTTGAGACGATGACGAATGTGCAGGATTTCCTTGGCATGGATGTCGATGTCCGACGCCTGACCCTGGAAACCGCCCAGCGGCTGGTGAATCATCATTCGCGAGTTGGGCAGGCAGTGACGCTTGCCTTCTGCACCGCCGGCCAGCAGGAATGCACCCATGCTGCAAGCCTGACCGATACAGATGGTCGAAACGTCCGGCTTGATGAACTGCATGGTGTCGTAGATCGACATGCCTGCCGTCACCGAACCGCCCGGCGAGTTGATGTAGAGATGGATATCCTTGTCCGGGTTTTCCGCTTCAAGGAAAAGCAGTTGCGCCGCGATAAGGTTGGCCATGTAGTCCTCTACCGGACCCACCATAAAGATGACTCGCTCCTTGAGAAGGCGCGAATAGATGTCATAGGCGCGTTCGCCACGGGCGGACTGCTCGATAACCATCGGGACCAGGCCGCCAGCGGCCTGGATGTCAGAGTTCTGCTGAATATAAGAATTGCGGGACATGTCCTGCATTCACTCCCAAATAGTCGAGTCTTGAATACGCACAAGCCAGCGCGAAGGCTGGCTTGTGGGTGTTTTCGCACGAAAAGAGAAATCAGTCGGCTTTTGGAGCTTCCACCGGCTTGACAGCTTCTTCGTAGGAGACCGATTTGTCGGTCACGCTAGCTTTCTGCAAAACAGTATCTACAACTTGCTCTTCAAGCACAACAGAACGTACCTCGTTCATTTGCTGCTCGTTCTTGTAGTACCAGGCAACGACCTGCTCAGGCTCCTGATAGGCAGAGGCCATTTCCTGAATCATTTCGCGAACGCGAGCATCATCAGGCTTGAGGTCGAACTGCTTGACGACCTCGGCAACGATCAGACCCAGCTCGACGCGGCGCTTGGCCTGCTCTTCGAACAGCTCTGCCGGCAGCTGGTCAGGCTTGATGTTGCCACCGAACTGCTGAACGGCCTGCACACGCAGACGGTTGACTTCGTTTTCCAGCAGCGCCTTGGGCACTTCGATCGGGTTGGCGGCCAGCAGACCGTCCATGACCTGATTCTTGACCTTGGACTTGATCGCCTGACGCAGCTCGCGCTCCATGTTCTTGCGAACTTCGGTGCGGAAGCCTTCGATACCGGTTTCCTTGATACCGAACTGCTTGAAGAACTCTTCGTTCAGCTCAGGCAGCTTTGGCTCGGAAACGGTGTTGACGGTCACGGTGAACTCGGCAGCCTTGCCGGCCAGCTCGAGGTTCTGATAGTCCTCTGGGAAGGTCACGTTCAGAACGCGCTCTTCACCGGCCTTGGCGCCAACCAGACCGTCTTCGAAACCAGGGATCATGCGGCCCGAACCCAGCACCAGCTGGGTACCGGTAGCGGAACCGCCAGCGAACACTTCGCCGTCGACCTTGCCGACGAAATCGATGTTCAACTGGTCTTCGTTCTGGGCAGCACGATCAGCCACTTCGAAACGAACGTTCTGCTTGCGCAGCACTTCAAGCATGTTGTCCAGATCGCTGTCGGCCACGTCGGCAGACAGGCGCTCTACGGAGATGCTATCGAAGCCGGCAACGGTGAATTCCGGGAATACTTCGAAAGTAGCCACGTATTCCAGATCTTTGCCTTTTTCGAACGACTTGGGCTCTACAGCAGGAGCACCAGCCGGGTTCAGCTTCTGCTCAACCACAGCTTCATAAAAAGTAGCCTGAATCAGATCGCCCAGTGCTTCCTGACGTGCGCCGTCCTCGTAACGCTGACGAATCACGCTCATAGGCACCTTGCCAGGGCGGAAGCCCGGGATCTTGGCTTTGCGCGCGGTCTGTTGCAGACGCTTGTTGACTTCGGTCTCGATGCGCTCGGCAGGCACGCCAATGGTCATGCGGCGCTCAAGAGCGGAAGTATTTTCAACAGAAACTTGCATGGATATTCCTCGTTGCACAGACGTTAGCCGGCCGTTTCCGACCCCAGAATCAAGGGCATGCATTCTAGTGGGTCAAACTCAAGAAGTCACCCTACTGAAAAAGGGCGGGTTAACAAGAAGGAATCGGCCTGCAGCCGGAGGAGAAAGGAAAACACCTCGCATCACTCGCGACGTGTCTGGCACGGCCCCTATATAAGGAAGCATCTGCACCGGACGATGACCGAATCCATCTGCATAGCACACCTCGATCGACCGACGGCGACAGGGCCGACGGACCAGCGAGGCGATGGAACGAATACGCCAAAACAAAAAAAGCCGCACTAGGCGGCTTTCTTTTTGTACCTTTTTGCAACCGAAACACTGATAGTCGGCTACATTTATCCTGGTGCGGACGGAGAGACTCGAACTCTCACACCTTGCGGCGCTGGAACCTAAATCCAGTGTGTCTACCAATTCCACCACATCCGCATTTCAGACTTTTAAAGCAAAGGCGCCAGACTATGAATCTGGCGCCCTTCTTAATATGGGGTGGACGATGGGGTTCGAACCCACGACCGCAGGAGTCACAATCCTGTGCTCTACCAACTGAGCTACGCCCACCATATTGCGCGTGACGATAAAACTTACTTGCTGTGCCAAAGCTGCCTTAAATGGCGCACCCGGCAGGACTCGAACCTGCGACCATCCGCTTAGAAGGCGGATGCTCTATCCAGCTGAGCTACGGGCACTTATATAATTTGTATTCTTGCGATAACAAACTAAAAGGCTTTCAATCACACCGAGCTGATTTGCAACTCTGCCTGACCGAATCAACCAGTGCTAGCTTAACCAGTGCTGGGCTCTGCCCGGCAAGTGCGACGAATCTTATAGACGGCCCCTGGGGTCGTCAACCTTTTTTTGAAAAAAATTCAGCTAGATAAAGGAGTTAGCTGAATATACAAAGCAATCGCCTTTGCCCTCGCGCCATGTCATGCGAGAATGCGCGCTCATTTTATTTCCTCTCGATGGTTAATCACGCGTCATGACTGCAAAACTAATCGACGGCAAGGCGATCGCCGCCAGCCTGCGCCAGCAGATCGCCAAACGTGTCGCCGAACGTAGCCAGCAAGGTCTGCGTACGCCGGGCCTCGCGGTGATTCTGGTCGGCAGCGACCCCGCGTCCCAGGTCTATGTCTCTCACAAGCGCAAGGACTGCGAGGAAGTAGGCTTTATCTCCCAGGCCTACGACTTGCCCGCTGAGACCACTCAGACCGCACTGACCGATCTGATCGACCGCCTCAACGAGGATGCCGCTGTCGACGGCATCCTGCTGCAACTGCCCTTGCCTGCGCACCTCGATGCTTCGCTGCTGCTGGAGCGCATTCGCCCGGACAAGGACGTGGACGGTTTCCATCCTTATAACGTGGGCCGTCTCGCCCAGCGCATCCCGCTGCTGCGCCCGTGCACCCCAAAAGGCATCATCACCCTGCTGGAAAGCACCGGTGTCGACCTGTACGGGCTGGATGCCGTCGTCGTCGGTGCGTCCAACATCGTCGGTCGCCCAATGGCAATGGAACTGCTGCTGGCGGGCTGCACCGTCACGGTGACCCACCGTTTCACCAAGGATCTGGCAGGCCATGTAGGTCGTGCCGATCTGGTGGTGGTTGCCGCCGGCAAGCCGGGCCTTGTCAAAGGCGAATGGATCAAGCCAGGTGCCATCGTCATCGATGTCGGCATCAATCGCCAGGAAGACGGCAAGCTGGTAGGCGACGTGGTTTACGAGACCGCCCTGCCCCGCGCCGGCTGGATCACTCCGGTTCCGGGCGGCGTTGGCCCCATGACCCGCGCTTGCCTGCTGGAAAACACGCTGTACGCCGCAGAAACCCTTCACGACTGATCAGCCTGCAGCAATAAAAAACGGCACCTTCAAGGTGCCGTTTTTTTACCTCGACAAAACCTTACTTCTTGCCAGCCTCCCAGCTTTTCAGCAGGTCAGCGTAGGCGATGGTTTCACCCTTGGGTTTCTCGTTGGCCAGTTTGCGCTGTGGCGCGAGGAACTTGCCGTTGCTCTCTTCGGCCTTCTTGTACCAGGCTTCCGCAGTGGTTTCCGGATTCATCTTCGGCGCACACTTGCTGGCTTCCTGAACCTTGGAGCGCTCAATGCGCGTCATGATTGCATCCTGGTCCTTGGCCAGACCGTCGAGGGCCTCCTGCGCAGTCTTCTCGCCAGTGACCGCCTCGGCCACATGGCTCCACCACAGCTGTGCCAGCTTCGGATAGTCAGGCACGTTGGTGCCGGTAGGCGACCATTGAACGCGGGCCGGGCTGCGATAGAACTCCACCAGACCTCCCAGCTTGGGCGCCAGCGCGGTCATCTCCTTGGAGTTGATGTCCGACTCGCGAATCGGCGTCAGGCCGACGATGGTTTTCTTCAGCGAAACGCTTTTCGAGGTCACGAATTGCGCATACAGCCAGGCGGCCAGACGCTTTTTCTCGTCGGACGACTTCAGGAACGTCCATGAACCCACATCCTGGTAGCCAAGCTTCATGCCTTCCTTCCAGTAAGGGCCTTTCGGCGAAGGCGCCATGCGCCACTTCGGCGTGCCGTCAGCATTCATTACCGGCAGGCCCGGCTTGGTCATGTCGGCGGTAAAGGCGGTGTACCAGAAAATCTGTTGCGCGACGTTACCCTGCGACGGCACCGGCCCGGATTCGGAGAAGGTCATGCCCGCCGCTTCCGGCGGCGCATAGGCTTTCAGCCAGTCGATGTATTTCTGCGTAGCGAACACTGCCGCCGGGCCGTTGGTGTCGCCACCGCGGGTAATGCTGGAGCCGACCGGATGGCAGTCTTCGACGCGAATACCCCACTCATCCACCGGCAGACCGTTAGGCAAACCCTTGTCGCCGCTGCCGGCCATGGAGAACCAGGCATCGGTGAAACGCCAGCCCAGTGACGGGTCTTTCTTGCCATAGTCCATGTGCCCGAAGACTTTCTTGCCGTCGATCTCCTTGACGTCTTCGCTGAAGAATTTGGCGATGTCCTCGTAAGCCGACCAGTTGACCGGAACGCCCAACTCATAGCCGTACTTGTCCTTGAATTTCTTTTTCAGGTCGGGACGTTCGAACCAGTCGGCACGGAACCAGTACAGGTTGGCGAACTGCTGGTCAGGCAGTTGATAAAGCTTGCCATCCGGAGCAGTGGTAAACGAGGTGCCGATGAAGTCTTTCAGGTCCAGCGTCGGCGACGTGACTTTGCTGCCTTCCGG
Organism: Pseudomonas sp. MWU16-30316; assembly: GCF_020515645.1. Taxonomy (NCBI): domain Bacteria; kingdom Pseudomonadati; phylum Pseudomonadota; class Gammaproteobacteria; order Pseudomonadales; family Pseudomonadaceae; genus Pseudomonas; species Pseudomonas sp. MWU16-30316. The sequence continues at coordinate 267,742 of NZ_JAIZAZ010000006.1, forward strand.
ACTGGCCATCAGATCCGTCAGAGACAGGGCCTTGCCGTAGCGAAAGTGCGTACCGATCAGGTCCGAGTCGTTGACCCAGCCGTCGTAGATACTCTTGTCCGACTGCATGGCGGTCTGCAGCTTTTCGATGACATCACCTTCCTGCAGCAAGTCATGGGTGACTTTGATACCGGTGATTTCGGTGAACGCCTTGGCCAGGGTCTTGGACTCGTATTCATGGGTGGTCAGGGTTTCCGACACCACCTTGATGTCCATGCCACGAAACGGCTTGGCAGCTTCGATGAACCACTCCAGCTCTTTCAACTGCTCGGCATCGGAAAGCGTGCTCGGCTTGAACTCGCTCGCCGCCCACTTCTTCGCCGCATCTTCGTACTGATCCGCCCACGCCGACACGCTCAACCCACTGAGCATGATCATGGTTGCCAGCGTCACGCTATGTTGCAGCTTGTTTTTCTTATTGAACATAGTCATCTCCAGGTTGCTTTCATGTAGTCCCGCTTTTTTCAATACTGCCGACCGGATCACCCCGGCAACCACGCCCGGCCGCCCTCTAACCCCAACGCATCACCACCAACAGCCACACCAGGGAAGCCCCAGAAGCGATCCAGATGCTCCAGTCCGTCGCGCCGATCACCAGCAAATGCAGATAAGCGCTACCTAAAAGCCCAATGAAAAGACGGTCGCCACGCGTGGTGGCAATCGGCAGAAAACCGCGGCGCTCGATACTTGCCGAGCGCAATTCCCATACGGTCATTCCTGCCAGCAGAAGCGCAATACTGATAAAGAAGGCCGCAGTGGGCAGTGTCCAGGACATCCACTCCATTTTTTCGACTCCTCAGACACGACCAAGAGCAAAGCCCTTGACCACATGGTTGCGAACGAACCAGATCACCAGCATGCCCGGCAGAATGGTCAACACCCCTGCCGCCGCCAGCACCCCCCAATCGATACCCGATGCCGAGACGGTGCGGGTCATCACCGCAGCGATCGGCTTGGCGTTCACCGATGTCAGGGTGCGCGCCAGCAACAGCTCGACCCAGGAGAACATGAAGCAGAAAAACGCGGTGACCCCGATACCCGAGCCAATCAGTGGAATGAAAATCTTCACGAAAAACTTGGGAAAGCTGTAACCGTCTATGTAGGCCGTTTCATCGATTTCCTTGGGAACACCTGACATGAAACCCTCCAGAATCCATACGGCCAGCGGAACGTTGAACAGACAGTGCGCCAGTGCAACGGCGATGTGCGTGTCAAACAGGCCGATGGACGAATACAGTTGGAAAAATGGCAGCAGGAAGACTGCCGGTGGTGCCATGCGGTTGGTCAGCAGCCAGAAGAACAGGTGCTTGTCGCCGAGAAAACGATAGCGTGAAAACGCATAGGCTGCCGGCAGTGCGACGCTCAGCGATATCACGGTATTGAGGCACACGTAGTACAGCGAGTTGAGGTAGCCGCTGTACCAGCTCTCGTCAGTGAAGATCACCTTGTAGTTGGCCAGGGTGAAATCCTGCGGCCACAGGGTCAGGCCACCCAGGATCTCGGTATTGGTCTTGAACGACATGTTGATCAGCCAGTAGATCGGCACCAGCAGAAACAACAGGTAAATCCACAGCGGTATGGTTTTGCGCAGACTCATGACCAGCCCCTCAATTCTTTTCGCTGTGAGTCATGGCGGTGTAGAACACCCATGACACCAACAGAATGATCAGGAAATACACCAGCGAGAACGCGGCCGCAGGCCCCAGGTCGAACTGCCCGAGCGCCATGGTGGTCAGGGTCTGACTGAGGAAAGTAGTGGAGTTGCCCGGCCCGCCACCGGTCAGCACGAACGGCTCGGTGTAGATCATGAAGCTGTCCATGAAGCGCAACATCACCGCGATCAGCAGCACGCTTTTCATCTTCGGCAACTGGATGTGCCGGAAGATCGCCCAACCGGACGCACGATCGATGCGTGCCGCCTGGTAATACACATCCGGAATTGCCCGCAACCCTGAATAGCAAAGCAAGGCCACCAGCGAGGTCCAGTGCCAGACATCGATGACCAGCACCGTCACCCAGGCATCCGAGGCATTGGCGGCGTAGTTGTAGTTGATGCCCAGCACGTTGTTCAGCGTGTACCCCAGCAAACCGATATCACCACGGCCGAAGATCTGCCAGATCGTGCCGACCACGTTCCACGGGATCAGCAGTGGAATGGTCATCACGATCAGGCACAACGACGACCAGCGCCCTTTGGTCGGCATGGTCAGGGCAATCGCGATACCCAGCGGGATCTCGATCAGCAGTACACAGCCCGAATAAATGAACTGACGCAGCAGCGAGTCATGCAGACGCGGGTCCTGCAGGACCTGCCGGAACCAGTCAGTGCCTACGAAATAGCGGCTGGACTGGTCGAAGATGTCCTGCACTGAATAGTTGACCACAGTCATCATCGGGATAATCGCGCTGAATGCCACCAGCAGAAACACCGGCATCACCAGCCACCAGGCCTTGTTGTTCTGAACCTTACGCATGGGACACCTCACTGGCAGGGCCGGCTTCGATCAGGTAATCATCTGCATAGAGCATCAGCCATTGCCCCGGAAAGCTGATCCAGGCCTGGCCTTGCGGCACCGGTTTGTCTTCCTGCAGCCGCACCTTCAGCAGTTGCCCACCCAGTTTCAGGGTGATGATCTTGTAGGTGCCGAGGTCTTCCACATAGGTCACGTCGGCACACATCGCATCGTCGTAAGGTCCGTCCCAGACATGAACGAACTCGGGACGAATGCCTGCTTTCAGACTTTTCCACGGTGTATTGGCGAGCCGTTGCTGCAACGACTCAGGCAGCGGCAGGTGAATATCCGCAAAACCGACGCCGCCCGGCTGCGGCGTAACGTCAATCAGATTCATCCCCGGGCTGCCGATGAAATAGCCGACAAAGGTGTGCGACGGCTTCTCGAACAGCTCCCGCGGCGTGCCGAACTGGACGATCTGACCGCCATACATCACGGCGATCTTGTCGGCGAAAGTCGACGCCTCCAGTTGATCGTGAGTGACGTAGACCATGGTGATATTGAACTGCTCGTGGATCTGCTTGAGCTTGCGCCGCAGCTTCCACTTCAGGTGTGGGTCGATCACAGTCAACGGTTCGTCGAAGAGGATCGCCGACACGTCATCGCGCACCAGCCCGCGACCCATGGAGACTTTCTGCTTTTCGTCCGCGCTGAGGTTGCGCGCTTTCTTTTTCAGCAGCGGCTGCAGGTCCAGGACATCGGCAATTTCGTTGACCTTGATGAGAATCCGCGCCTCGTCCAGGCCCTGATTGCGCAACGGAAAGGCCAGATTATCGAACACCGTCATGGTGTCGTAGATCACTGGAAACTGGAAAACCTGAGCGATGTTGCGACGCTCCGGGGGCAGCTCATTGACTACTTTCGAGTCGAACAGCACCTGGCCCTGCGACGGACTGAGCAGACCGGAAATGATGTTGAGCAGGGTTGACTTGCCACACCCGGAAGGCCCGAGCAGCGCGTAAGCACCACCCTGCTCCCAGACGTGGCTCATCTCGCGAATTGCATAGTCGTCAGGACCGGGCTTGGCACTGTAGCTGTGCGCAAGGTTCTGCAAGCGGATCTCGGCCATCAGGCAACCCTCGCCATACGCAGGCCCGGCGCCTGAATCAGGCCGCCCTGCTGATCGAATACAAACAGTTTGTGGGTCGGGATGTACACCCGAATCGCCGCATCGACGTCGTAGGCATGCACGCCTGGCAGATGCAGGACCAGCGAGAACAGCTCGTTGCGCACATGCAGGAAGGTTTCCGAACCACTGATTTCCGCCAGCTCGACGGTGACCGCCAGTTCCAGATCGTCATCGTTGGACGGCACCAGGCTCAAATGGCTGGGGCGCACGCCGAAACGATATTCGCCGTCGCCGACAGCCCGCAGGTCGACGTTGAGCGGGAAATGCACGAAGTTGGCGAAGCTGACTTCATTGCCGTCTATACGGCCCGGCATGAGGTTGATCGGCGGTTCGGAGAACAGCTCGGCGGCCAGCACAGTCGCGGGTCGATGATAGACCTCAGGGGTCTTGCCGCTCTGCACCACCCGCCCTTCATGCAGGATGGTGGTGGTGCCGCCCAGCGCCAGCGCTTCATTGGGCTCGGTAGTGGCGTAGATGGCGATGGTATGGCGAGCGGCGAACAGCTCACGCATTTCCTGGCGCAGCTCTTCGCGCAGCTTGTAATCGAGGTTGACCAGCGGTTCATCGAAGAGGATCAGCTCGGCGTCCTTGACCAGCGCTCTGGCCATCGCGGTGCGCTGCTGCTGCCCACCGGACAGTTCGAGGGGATGGCGTTGCAGGAATTTTTCGATGCGCAACATCTTCGCGGTTTCCTGCACCCGGCTGTGGATCACATCTTTGGACAGACCGGCCTGACGCAGCGGCGAGGCGATGTTTTCGAACACCGTCATGCTCGGGTAATTGATGAACTGCTGATAAACCATCGAGACGTTGCGCAGACGAACCGGACGATGGGTGACATCGACCCCGTTCATCAGCACTCGCCCGCTGTCCGGCTTGTCCAGCCCGGCCATCAAGCGCATCAGGCTGGTTTTGCCGGACAGAGTGCGCCCCAGCAGAACGTTGAATGATCCCGGCTCAAAGCTCAGGGAGGCGTCGTCGATCCAGACCTGGCCATCGACGGCGCGACTGACATGCTCCAGCGTGAGTGACATGGCGTGCCCTTTGTTGTTTTTTTCTTAAGGGTGAATGCGTGACTGTTTGCAGATAGCGACATTCGTGCCAGCTCAGGCGGATCGCCGGTGAAGCCCGAAACAGAGCGTTCGCCCGTATTCAGGGGACGAAACGCCTTTCACAGCTGAACAATAATGAACAGAAAATACTGAACACTTGAACAAAATGAACATTGACTTTGAACAAAACTGAACGACACTGGACGGACGTTGCGGGCAAGGATGGTCACGCCGACGGGACCTAAAAACAAAAACAATACGTCATATTCGCAGGCATCCTCATGTCTCAAACCAGCGCTTCGCTTGCTCACGACATCATCATTCAGGATTCATGGACCCGCTGCCGGGACTTCGGCCTCAGTCATCAGACGCGCCCCTCATTCGGCCAACTGCCGGGGGCGGAGGTTTCCAGGCTGCTGGAGCGCCATCGCGGACTGGTACAGACCACCCATCAGGAGGTCCTGCCGGTCTACGAAAACATTCTCAGCAACTCCAGCTGCCTGATTCTTCTGGCCGACCCTCAAGGTCAGTTGCTCAAGTCCTGGGGTGCGCAACGCTTCGTCGAATCGTCCCAGGCTCAGGGCTTCATGCCCGGTGCCAGCTGGAGCGAACGCGGCACGGGCACCAACGCCATCGGCACGGCGCTGGCCTGCGAACAGGCCATCCATATCGAACCGGACGAGCATTTCCTCAAGGCCAATCGCTTCATGACCGGTTCGGCCTCACCGATCTTCGACGCCGACAGGCGCATCATTGCCGTGCTGGATGTGTCCAGTGACAGCTTCCTGCCACCCTCGCACACGCTGGGCATGGTCAAAATGATGAGCCAGTCGGTGGAAAACCGCCTGATCCTCGACCAGTTCCGCGATTCCCACTTCCAGCTGATCTTCAATACCGGTCTGAACAACCTCGACAGCCAATGGGCTGGCCTGCTGATTTTTGACGAAAGCGGCCAGATCCTGTGCGCCAATCGGCGTGCCGACGCCCTGCTGGGGAAGACTCCGGCCGGCGCCAGCATCGAGACGCTGTTCAAATGTCCGATCTTGCAATTGCTCAGCGAGACCGAAGCGCGTCCGTTTGCATTGCATGCATTTGGCAACAATCGCTTTCAGTGCCTGCTCAAGCGGCCGACCCGCAAGCCGCTCAAGCTGCACAGCGTACAGCTAGTTCAGGCACCCGTGGCGCCGCAGAGTCTTGACCTGGAGGCGATCAGCCTGGGTGATGCAAAAATCGAAAAAGCCGTGCGTCAGGCGCAGCGGTTGCTGGAAAAAGACATTCCGCTGCTGATCCACGGGGAAACCGGGGTCGGCAAGGAAGTGTTTGTCAAAGCCCTGCATCAGGCCAGTGCGCGCGCCGGCCAGCCTCTGATCGCCGTCAACTGCGCAGCGATCCCGGCCGAACTGGTCGAGGCCGAGCTGTTTGGCTATGAAAGAGGCGCCTTCACCGGGGCCAATCAGAAGGGCAGCATCGGCCTGATCCGCAAGGCCGACAAAGGCACGCTGTTTCTCGACGAAGTGGGCGACATGCCGATGCCGGTACAGGCGCGGCTGCTGCGCGTGCTTCAAGAGCGCTGCGTTCAGCCACTGGGCAGCAGCGAGTTGTATCCGGTCGACATACGCCTGATTTCAGCCACCAACCGAAGCCTGCGCGATCAGGTCCAGACGGGGCTTTTCCGCCAGGATCTTTATTACCGGATCAGCGGCCTGAGCATCGAACTTCCTCCCCTGCGCGAGCGGACTGACAAGCATGCGCTTATCCAGCGAATCTGGGAGCGGCACCGTGATGCCCATCAGCGTGCAGGCTTCTCCAGAGAGGTACTTGAGTTATTCGAGCATCACCCTTGGCCGGGTAATCTGCGCCAGCTCAACAGTGTGATCCAGGTGGCGCTGGCACTGGCCGACGAACAGCCGATCGGCACTGACCATTTGCCCGAGGACTTTCTGCTCGATGCACAGGTAAATGAGGAATGCCCTATCCCGGTCAGAACTCAGGAATCGGCCACGCGCCTTCACGCGACCGAAGACCTCGGCCAATTGTTTCAAGCGGCAGGCGGGAATATTTCACAGCTGGCCAAACGCCTGGGCGTCAGCCGCAACACACTGTACAAGCGGTTGCGGGAACAGCGGATCGTTTAGTGTTCGACGCTCGGCAGGCCGCGCATCGAGGACAGGACGCGGAGCGTCCAGAACAGCATGCCCACGCGGAGCATGGGCACGATAGTCTTCCGGGTCATTATCGTTCCCATGCTCCGCGTGGGAATGCACTTCATGACGCTTCGCGTCACCCAGCCGCCTTACTTGATCAGTCCGCCAGACGCCAGGTGGTGCCGCCCTTGCCGTCTTCCAGAAGCACACCCATGGCGGTGATCTGGTCGCGGATACGGTCGGACTCGGCCCAGTCTTTCGCGGCACGCGCAGCCAGACGCGCCTGAATCAGCGCCTCCACTTCAGCCGCATTAACCCGCCCTTCCGCGCCAGCGCGCAAAAAGTCGTCGGCTTCGAGTTGCAGGACACCCAGCACGCTGGCCAGTTGCTTCAAGCGCGCCGCCAGACCCGCCGCCGCTGCGACATCGGACTCACGCAGACGATTGATCTCGCGAACCATCTCGAACAGCACCGCGCACGCTTCAGGCGTACCGAAGTCATCGTTCATCGCCGCGCTGAAACGCTCGACGAACGCCTCGCCACCCGCAGGCTCGGCGAGCGGCAGGCCCTTGAGCGCGTGATAGAAACGTTCAAGTGCCGCCTTCGACTCACGCAGGCTGTCTTCGGAATAGTTGATCGCGCTGCGGTAGTGGCTCGACACCAGCAGGTAACGCACCACTTCCGGGTGGTATTTCTCCAGCACGTCTCGGATGGTGAAGAAGTTGTTCAAGGACTTGGACATCTTCTCGCCATTGATGCGAATCATGCCGCAGTGTAACCAGGCATTGGCGTAGGTCTTGCCGGTGGCCGCTTCGCTCTGGGCGATTTCGTTTTCATGGTGCGGAAACTCGAGGTCGCTGCCGCCGCCATGAATATCGAAGGTCTCGCCCAGGCAGCAGGTCGACATCACCGAGCACTCGATATGCCAGCCGGGACGTCCTGCACCCCAGGGCGATTCCCAGCTCGGCTCGCCCGGCTTGACACCTTTCCAGAGCACGAAGTCCAGCGGATCCTCCTTGGACTCGTCCACTTCGATGCGCGCGCCGATGCGCAAGTCTTCGATCTTCTTGCGTGACAGCTTGCCGTAACCCTGAAACTTGCCGACCCGGTAATACACATCGCCGTTACCCGGCGCGTAGGCATAGCCCTTGTCGATCAGGGTCTGGATCATGGCGTGCATGCCGGGGATATGATCGGTGGCACGCGGTTCCATGTCTGGCTTGAGGATGTTGAGGCGCGCCTCGTCCTCGTGCATGGCACCGATCATGCGCGCGGTCAGTGCGTCGAACGACTCACCGTTTTCCCGCGCCCGGTTGATGATCTTGTCGTCGATATCGGTGATGTTGCGCACATAGGTCAGTTCATAACCGCTGAAGCGCAACCAGCGCGTCACCAGATCGAACGCAACCATGCTGCGGCCATGGCCCAGGTGGCAGTAGTCGTACACGGTCATCCCGCAGACGTACATGCGCACCTTGTTGCCATCCAGCGGCTTGAAAACTTCTTTGCTCTTGGTGAGCGTGTTGTAGATAGAAAGCACGTGCTCCCCCTCAAACGTACAGCATCAGGTCCAGGAATCCCGCAATGTCACGGTGCGGTTGAAGACAGGTCGACCAGGTTTGGAGTCCTTGATGTCCGCGCAGAAATAACCTTCGCGTTCGAACTGGAAACGGTCTTCCGGTTGCGCTTGGCCCAACGAGGGCTCGGCGCGACAACCGGTCAGTACTTGCAGGGAGTCCGGGTTGATATTGTCCAGAAAGCTTGCGCCCTCTTCGGCTTTTTCAGGGTTTGGCGAACGGAACAGACGATCGTACAGACGCACTTCGCACTCTACGCTCTCGGCTGCCGGCACCCAGTGCACGACGCCCTTGACCTTGCGGCCCTCAGGGTTCTTGCCCAGAGTGTCCGGATCGTAGGAGCAACGCAGCTCGACGATGTTGCCGTCGGCATCCTTGATCGCTTCATCGGCGCGGATCACATAGCTGCCACGCAAACGCACTTCGCCATTGGGCTCAAGACGCTTGTAGCCCTTCGGCGGCTCTTCCATGTAATCGTCGCGGTCGATGTACAGCTCCCGCGAGAACGGCAGCTCGCGCATGCCCAGGTCCTCTTTCGGGTGGCGCGGCAGTTCCAGCTTCTCGACCTGACCTTCCGGGTAGTTGGTGATAACCACTTTCAGCGGGCGCAGCACGCACATGGCGCGCGGCGCGCTGTGGTCCAGGTCGTCGCGGATGCTGAATTCGAGCATGCCGAAATCGACCACGCCGTCAGAGCGGTTGGTGCCGATCATTTCGCAGAAATTGCGAATCGATTTCGGCGTGTAGCCACGACGACGGAAGCCCGACAGCGTCGACATACGCGGGTCATCCCAGCCACTGACGTGTTTCTCGTCAACCAGTTGCTTGAGCTTGCGCTTGCTGGTGATGGTGTAGTTCAGGTTCAGGCGCGAGAACTCATACTGGCGCGGCTTGCACGGCACCGGCAGGTTGTCGAGGAACCAGTCGTACAGCGGACGATGGCTTTCGAACTCCAGGGTGCAGATCGAGTGGGTGATGCCTTCGAGGGCATCCGACTGACCGTGGGTGAAGTCATAGATCGGGTAGATGCACCACTTGTCGCCGGTCTGATGGTGATGCGCATGACGAATGCGGTAGATGATCGGGTCACGCAGGTTCATGTTCGGCGAGGCCATGTCGATTTTGGCGCGCAGTACACGAGCGCCATCCTCGAACTCGCCGGCTTTCATGCGCGCGAACAGGTCGAGGTTTTCCTCGACGCCGCGCTCGCGGAACGGACTGTTCTTGCCCGGCTCGGTCAGGGTGCCGCGATATTCGCGCGCCTGTTCGGGGGTCAGATCGTCAACGTAAGCCTTGCCCGCCTTGATCAGCTCGACCGCCCAGTCGTGCAACTGGTCGAAATACTGCGAGGCGTAGCGCACTTCGCCCGCCCATTCGAAGCCCAGCCACTTGACGTCACTCATGATGGCGTCGATGTATTCCTGGTCTTCCTTGGCCGGGTTGGTGTCATCGAAACGCAGGTGCGTATCGCCACCGAACTCCTTGGCCAGACCGAAGTTCACGCAGATCGACTTGGCGTGACCGATGTGCAGGTAGCCGTTGGGCTCCGGCGGAAAGCGGGTCACGATTTTGCTGTGCTTGCCCGAGTCCAGGTCTGCCTGCACGATAGGACGCAGGAAATTGGTCGGTACGGCTGGACCTGCCTTTGAATGGGCAGCGGGTTCTGGAGTGGGCTTGCTCATAGGATCCTTGGACATACGTGCGCGGCCAGGGTAGGCCGACTAAATCAAAGCGCTTATCATAGCCGAAGCTGTCAAGTCCCTGACAACAGACTGCGTATTTGAAGGCATAAAAGCTGCAAAAGCGCTGAAAAATGTAACCTCGTCTGTAAACTGCGCGTCAGGGTCATAATCTGCCCATTCATGCATGACTAGAGAGCGACTTCCCAAATGCCTAATGTAAAGCTGACTACCAACCACGGCGACATCGTGCTGCAACTGAACGAAGAAAAGGCGCCGCTGACCGTTGCCAACTTCATCGAATACGTTAAAGCCGGTCATTACGAAAACACGGTTTTCCACCGTGTGATCGGCAACTTCATGGTTCAGGGCGGCGGTTTCGAGCCTGGCATGAAAGAAAAGAAAGACAAGCGCCCGAGCATCCAGAACGAAGCCGACAACGGTCTGCCGAACAAGAAGTACAGCGTCGCCATGGCCCGCACCATGGAGCCGCATTCGGCCTCTGCGCAGTTCTTCATCAACGTCGCTGACAACGCCTTCCTGAACCACAGCGCCAAGACCGTTCAAGGCTGGGGTTACGCTGTATTCGGTGAAGTGATCGAAGGCACTGATGTCGTCGACAAGATCAAAGGCGTGGCAACTTCCAGCAAGGCCGGCCATCAGGACGTCCCGGTAGAAGACGTGATCATCGAGAAAGCCGAGATCGTTGAGTGATACTGCTGATCTCCGATCTGCACCTTGAACAGGAGCGCCCGGACATTACCCGGGCGTTTCTGGATCTGCTCGCAGGACGCGCTCGCGACGCCGAGTCGCTGTATATCCTCGGGGATTTTTTTGAAGTCTGGATCGGTGACGACGCGATGTCGCCGTTCCAGCTTTCGATCTGCAAGGCCCTGCGCGAGTTGAGCGACAGCGGCACACGAATTTTTCTGATGCACGGCAACCGTGATTTCATGCTCGGCAAGGGTTTCTGCAAGGCAGCAGGCTGCACACTGCTGAGTGACCCGAGCGTCGTGCAGTTGAACGGTGAGCCGGTGCTGCTGATGCACGGCGACAGTCTGTGCACCCGCGATGAAGGTTATATCCGGATGCGTCGCTATCTGCGCCATCCGCTGACGCTTTTCATTCTGCGCCATTTGCCGCTGGGCACCCGCCATAAGCTGGCGCGCAAGTTGCGTAATGAGAGCCGTGCGCAAACCCGTATGAAGGCCAACGATATTGTCGATGTGACGCCGGACGAGGTGCCGCGGATCATGCAGCAGTTCGGCGTGCGTACGTTGGTCCACGGTCACACTCATCGTCCGGCGATTCATAAGTTGCAGATTGGCGATCAGGCGGCCAGGCGCATTGTGCTGGGTGACTGGGATCGTCAGGGCTGGGTGTTGCAGGTGGATGATCAGGGTTTCAGCCTGAACCCGTTCGACTTTGTGCCTGAAACGACTGCGCTGTTGAATTGATTGCGCGGTAACGGCTGAGAGCACAGCGGCTCTGCGCCTTCAGGCGGATTGCCGTTCGGCTCAGGTCACCTTTTAGCCCTTCGGCGACTCAATTTGAGGGACCAAAGTGAGCAAAGTCCCCGCTCCTGTTTCCGGCCCGACTTCGTCGGGTTCCTTTGCACTGTCACTAACGTCGCACTCTGCGTCGTCTGTGCCATCGCGATTGAAAAAGCACTTTAGAGCAGTTTGGCCAAAGGCACGGTTCAGATAGGCGCATAAGAAACTAGTGCCCGCCCCCTGCCGCAGGCCCGGCCTTGGCGGCGAATGGAGGTTTGGCCAGCCAGACGAGCAGGATCAGTCCTGCGAATATCCAGCCCAGCAGGTAGAAGTAATCCACGGTGGACATCATGTAGGCCTGGGCGTTGAGGGTCTGCTCCAGTTGCGCGTAGGCCTGCGGGCTGGCGCCGCCCAGGCTGTCCAGGGCGTGGCGGGTGGCTGGGTCGAAGGTGCTGATGTTTTCACTCAGGTAGGCATGATGCTGGTTGGCGCGGCGAATCCAGATCCAAGTGGTGAGCGAGGCTGCGAAGCTGCCGCCCAGGGTGCGCAGAAAGGTTGCCAGCCCTGAACCATCGGCGATCTGATTGGGCGGCAGGTCAGACAGCAGAATACTCAGAGTCGGCATGAAGAACAGTGCCACGCCAATGCCCATGAACAACTGCACCATCGCCACATGCTCGAAATCCACGTCGGTGTTGAAGCCTGCACGCATGAAGCAACTCAACCCCATCGCCAGGAATGCCAGCCCGGCCAATAGACGCAGATCGAATTTGTGCGCGTACTTGCCGACAAAGGGCGACATCAGTACCGGCAGGATGCCAATCGGCGCGACGGCCAGCCCAGCCCAGGTGGCGGTGTAGCCCATCTGGGTCTGCAACCACTGCGGCAATATCAGGTTGATGCCGAAGAAGCCGGAATAGCCGCCGATCATGACCAGTGTGCCGATGCGGAAATTGCGGTAGGCAAACAGGCGCAGGTTGACGATCGGATGCTTGTCGGTCATTTCCCAGATCACGAAGAAGGTCAACGCGACCAGCGAAATCAGCGAGCCAAAGATGATGAAGTTCGACTCGAACCAATCCAGATCATTACCCTTGTCGAGCACTATCTGCAGCGCGCCCACACCGACGATCAGCGCTATCAGGCCAATATAGTCCAACGGCTGACGAGCAGTCGTGACCGGCCTTTTGGCCATCTGGGTACGCACCACCAGCACGGCGAACAAGCCGATGGGAATGTTGATGAAGAAGATCCAGGGCCAGCTATAGCTGTCGGTGATCCAGCCACCGAGGATCGGACCGGCAATGGGCGCCACCACCGTCACCATCGCCAGCAATGCCAGGGCCATGCCTCTTTTGGCGGGTGGGTACACCGCAATCAGCAGGGTCTGACTCATCGGATACAGCGGACCGGCGACCATGCCCTGCAGCGCGCGAAAGCCCACCAGTTCCGGCATGGACTGGGAAATACCGCACAGAAACGAAGCCATCACGAACAGAATGGTGGCCCACAGGAACAGCTTGACCTCACCGAAGCGGCGACTGAGCCAGCCGGTCAGCGGCAAGGCAATCGCGTTGCTGACCGCAAACGAGGTGATCACCCAGGTGCTCTGCTCCGAGCTGACACCCAGATTGCCGGCGATGGTCGGCAGCGCCACGTTGGCAATCGTGGTATCGAGCACCTGCATGAAGGTCGCCAGCGACAGACCGATGGTGCACAGCAACAGGCTTGGCGGGGTAAAAGAAGCGGGGGCGTTGTTGCTCATCGCGAATCCCTGAAGACGAATGCGACACCCCGGCCAGCAGGCCGGGGCTCACGGATTGGCGGTTCAGCGCTGAACGGCAGTCTTGCCACCGGGCGCACTGTTCTCGTGAATCAGGCGGGCGATCAGCGCGTCGGCGTCAGCCAGTTGCTCGGTGTACACCTGAGTGCTGAAGGCCGCCTGTTTGCGCGGCTGTTGCGCCAGGACCGGACCGCTCTGGTCATGCAGATTGACTTCAACCGTGGTCGACAGGCCGATACGCAACGGGGACTTCGCCAGTTCTTCAGGGTTGATGTGCACCCGCACCGGCACACGCTGGACAATCTTGATCCAGTTGCCAGTGGCATTCTGCGCAGGCAACAACGCAAAGGCACTGCCGGTACCGGCCCCCAGGCTGTCGATGGTGCCGCTGTACTTCACATCGCTGCCATACAGGTCGGAGCTGATCTCCACTGGCTGACCGATGCGCATCTTGCCCAGTTGGGTTTCCTTGAAGTTGGCATCGATCCACAACTGATCCAGCGGAATGACCGCCATGGTTGCAGTGCCCGGCTGAATGCGTTGCCCCAGTTGCACGGTGCGCTTGGCGACGTAGCCGGTGACCGGTGCCACCAGCGTCGAACGTGCATTGGCCAGGTAGGCCTGACGCAACTGTGCGGCCGCAGCCTTGACGTCCGGGTGCGAGGACACCACGGTGTCATCGACCAACGCCACGCTGGTGCTGAGTTGCTGCTGAATATTGTTCAGGGCGCTCTGCGCGCTGGTCAGGCTGTCTCTTGCGTGCGACAGCTCTTCCTGGGAAATCGCCCCGCCGGCTGCGAGGCTGCGACGACGGTTATAGTTGTCCTGAGCGGTCTGCACCGCAGCACGCTGCGCGGCCAGTTGCGCTTTCATGCCATCGACGTTGCTGTAAAGGCCGCGCACCTGGCGCACAACCTTGCCCAGATTGGCCTCGGCGCTCTGCAGCGAGACTTCGGCATCGCTCGGGTCAAACTTGAGCAGGACCTGCCCTTCGTGCACCAGATCACCATCGTCGGCACCAATACTGATGACGGTTCCGGTGACCAGCGGGGTGATTTCGACCACGTTGCCATTGACATAGGCGTCGTCGGTCTCTTCGCTCCATTGGCCGTAGATCTCGTACCAGGCCCAGATGCCCAGTGCGAGGATCACCACGACAATGGCAAGCCCGATCAGCAGGAACTTGCGCTTGCCAGACTTCGGCTCCTGTTGAGGAGCCTGGGCAGATGTGTTTTCAGCGGCAGCAGTGGCCATGGCAGTTACCTTTAATCAGCGAAGCGACGGAACGACGGCGATCAGGCTCACGCCTGCCAACACGTCGGCTGCTCAGCTTTTAGCTTTGGGGTTGAAGCTCAAACGAGTCAGGGTGATGTGGTCATCGGCAGCCACCAGCACCTTGGTGAGAATTCTTTTCAGGCTCTCGACCTCTTCACTGTCGAGCGCGGCGAACGTGTCATTCATCGCGTCGGCGCCAATCTGCGGCAACAGATCGGAAAGCGCCTGTCCCTGCTCGGTCAGCGCCAGACGCACCTGACGACGATCGGTCGCGGAGCGCTTGCGCACCACCAGCCCTTTCTGTTCCAGACGATCGAGCATGCGGGTCATCGAACCGCTGTCCAGTGACAGGTGCCGACACAATTCCACGGGGGTATCGGTAGAAAACTGGGCAATGATGATCAGCACCTTGAACTGCGCGAACGTCACGTCATAGGGCAGCAGGTACTTGTCGAGCATGCGGTCTTTGAGCGCATTGGTACGACCGACCAGCAGCCCGATGAGGCTGGATTCGAAATTGTCGGGGCTGAAATGTTTCACGGATTGACCCAGATAGCTGCCTAGGCAGTGATTGCAAAATATTACTGCCTAGGCAGCCGTTGTCAAAGCATTTATTAGCGTGCTTACTAAATCCCCATAAAAAAACGACCGCTGGCAAGGCGGTCGTTTTGGGGGGCGGACGTGCGAGAGGAATCAGGCGGCGACAGGGACGCCACTGTGAAAGCGGAACTCTTCGTCAGGACTTTCGATCAGCTCACGCTCGGCCAGACGGATCTCCTCGATCTTGGCATCGACATCAGCCTTGTCGCCATAGCTGTAAGCCAGCTTGAGGTAGTCCTGAAAGTGCCGCGCTTCGGACTTCAGCAGACCGCCATAGAATTTGGCCAGCTCTTCGTCAAGATGCGGCACCAGCGCGGCGAATCGCTCACAGGAACGAGCCTCGACGATGGCACCGACGATCAGCGCATCGGTCAGCCGGTAGGGGTTGTGATTACGCACCAGCTTGCGCAGCGCTCCGGCATAACGGGCCGAGCTGATGTTGGCCATGGGGATCTGGCGCTTTCTGATAATGCTGATGACTTGCTCGAAGTGGCGCAGCTCTTCCCGGGCCAGACGCGACATCTTGCTCAACAGGTCGAACTTGTCGTTGTACTGAAACATGAACTGGAACGCAGCCCCGGCGGCCTTCTTCTCGTTGTTCGCATGGTCGATCAGCAGGATGTCCAGATTGCGCAGCGCGGCCTGGACCCAGCTGTCGGGGGTGCGGCAAAGCAGAAAGGCTTCGATTTCAGGGATCGGGTACATAGGCTCACAGAATGACGGAGAGGCACGGCCGCGCATTATACGAGGAGCCACGGTACCTCGCGACACAAAAGCATGCCGGTTTTGTCAGGCGCCGAATGCGTCGCGCAGAAAGCCCGGCGCGATATAGCGCTGATAGTGCGCCTCGGAGAGCAGGAAAAACTCGCGGTCGATGGCATCGCGCAGTTCCGGCAGCGTCCAGTCGCGAAACTCCGGCAACAACACGAAACCGTAGGCCTCGACCTGGCTGATGACCCGTGCGCCACGGGCGATCAACTGGTAAGCCCAGCAGTATTCGGACTGGTGTGGCACAAAGCGGATCTTGCGCTGGGTCAGCTGCGCACGCAGCTTGTCGGCATCGAAGACTTCGAGCTTGGCAGTCATCACCTGGACCAGCAGTTGCTCCAGACGCAGCCAGACCGCTCTTTTTTCATCCTCGTTATAGCCGTTCCAGTGGATGACCTCGTGGTGGAAGCGCTTGCAGCCACGGCACACCAGATCCCCGTAAACAGTGGAGCAAAGGCCGACGCAGGGGGTTTTGATAATGTAATCGGGCATGTCAGGCAGGACTGGGGAAGGCGAAACAGGGGCTCATGTTAGCCCTTTGTCTAAGCAAGTTCACCCCCGAAGATGTAGGGGCTAACTTACCTTCGGCAAAGTTTTGGCGTAGAATCAGCGAGCCTTTTAAGGCGCCAATGTCCGTTGGAAGCTGTTTTCAAAGCGTCACGAGCACAGTCAAGTTAATCCCGCAGTGCGGCGTCGACAGGCCATTCCCTCATCACGAATGGCCGTGTCGACCGCCACTCCCCCCGCCCTGCAGGCGTAAAACTTTGAAAACAGCTTCTGTTAGGAATCACCGCTACCCTGCCAACAAGGCTCAATAAGCCTTGCGTGGGTACGGGCGGTTTCTGGATGAGCGTCCCGGACACCCATTTGGGACCACTGATGAGGGTTAATACTGTGCTTGAAGCCTACCGTAAACATATCGAAGAGCGTGCCGCCCAGGGCATCGTGCCCCAGCCGCTTAACGCCGAACAAACTGCAGGCCTGGTCGAGCTGCTGAAGAATCCCCCGGCTGGCGAAGAAGCTTTCCTTGTCGACCTGATCACCAATCGCGTTCCGCCAGGCGTTGACGAAGCTGCCTACGTCAAGGCCGGTTTCCTGTCTGCCCTGGCCAAGGGCGAAGCCACTTCTCCCCTGATCGACAAAAAACGCGCTACCGAACTGCTCGGCACCATGCAAGGTGGCTACAACATCGTCACCCTGGTTGAACTGCTCGACGACGCCACCCTCGCGCCAGTCGCTGCCGAACAACTCAAACACACCCTGCTGATGTTCGACGCCTTCCACGACGTGGCCGAAAAAGCCAAGAACGGCAATGCCCACGCCAAGGCTGTCCTGCAGTCCTGGGCCGACGGCGAGTGGTTCAAGAAGCGTCCGACGCTGGCCGACAAGATCAGCCTGCGCGTCTTCAAGGTCACCGGCGAAACCAACACCGACGACCTGTCCCCTGCCCCTGATGCCTGGTCGCGTCCAGACATCCCGCTGCACGCACTGGCCATGCTGAAAATGGCCCGTGACGGGATCGTCCCTGACGTCCAGGGCTCTATCGGCCCGATGAAGCAGATCGAAGAAATGCGCGGTCAGGGCTTCCCGATTGCCTACGTCGGTGACGTGGTCGGTACCGGTTCCTCGCGTAAATCGGCAACCAACTCGGTACTCTGGTTCTTCGGCGACGACGTCCCTTACGTCCCGAACAAGCGTGCCGGCGGTTTCTGCTTCGGCAGCAAAATTGCTCCGATCTTCTACAACACCATGGAAGATGCTGGCGCTTTGCCAATCGAATTCGATGTCTCGAACATCAACATGGGTGACGTGATCGACGTCTACCCCTACGCTGGCAAGGTCTGCAAGCACGACAGCGACGAAGTCATCACCACCTTCGAAATGAAGACCCCGGTGCTGCTCGACGAAGTCCGCGCTGGCGGCCGTATTCCGCTGATCATCGGCCGCGGCCTGACCAGCAAGGCGCGCGCCGAACTGGGCCTGCCGGAGTTCGACCTGTTCAAGACCCCTGACCAGCCAGCTGAAAGCACCAAGGGTTACACCCTGGCGCAGAAGATGGTCGGCAAGGCATGCGGCGTAGCGGGCGTTCGTCCGGGCACCTACTGCGAACCGAAGATGACCACCGTCGGCTCCCAGGACACCACTGGCCCGATGACCCGCGACGAACTGAAAGACCTGGCGTGCCTGGGCTTCTCGACCGACCTGGTCATGCAGTCGTTCTGCCACACCGCAGCCTATCCGAAGCCTATCGACGTCAAGACGCACCACACGCTGCCTGACTTCATCATGACCCGCGGCGGCGTTTCCCTGCGTCCGGGCGACGGCATCATCCACAGCTGGCTGAACCGCATGCTGCTGCCGGACACCGTCGGTACCGGTGGCGACTCGCACACCCGCTTCCCGATCGGTATCTCCTTCCCGGCCGGTTCCGGCCTGGTGGCGTTCGCCGCTGCAACGGGCGTCATGCCGCTGGACATGCCTGAATCGATCCTGGTTCGCTTCAAGGGCAAGATGCAACCTGGCATCACCCTGCGCGACCTGGTTCACGCCATTCCTTACTACGCGATTCAGGCTGGCCTGCTGACCGTAGAGAAGAAAGGCAAGAAGAACGCATTCTCCGGTCGCATCCTGGAGATCGAAGGCCTCGACAACCTGAGCATCGAACAGGCTTTCGAGCTGTCCGACGCCTCTGCCGAGCGTTCGGCTGCCGGTTGCACCATCAAGCTGGCCAAAGAGCCGATCATCGAATACCTGAATTCGAACATCACCCTGCTGCGCTGGATGATCGAACAGGGTTACGGTGATCCGCGCACTCTGGAGCGTCGTGCTCAGGCGATGGAAGCCTGGGTTGCCAACCCGGAGCTGCTGGAAGCCGACAAGGACGCCGAGTACGCCGAAATCATCGAAATCGATCTGGCCGACGTCAAGGAGCCTGTGCTCTGCGCGCCGAACGACCCGGACGATGCCCGCCTGCTGTCTTCGGTACAGGGCGAGAAGATCGACGAAGTGTTCATCGGCTCCTGCATGACCAACATCGGCCACTTCCGCGCTGCGGGCAAGTTGCTGGATCAGGTCAAGGGCCAGCTGCCGACGCGTCTGTGGCTGTCGCCGCCGACCAAGATGGATGCTCACCAACTGACCGAAGAAGGCTACTACGGCATCTACGGCAAGGCTGGCGCGCGCATGGAAATGCCGGGCTGCTCGCTGTGCATGGGTAACCAGGCGCGCGTGGAACCGAACTCGACCGTAGTGTCGACGTCGACCCGTAACTTCCCGAACCGTCTGGGTGACGGCGCGAACGTCTATCTGGCCTCGGCCGAGCTGGCGTCCGTTGCGTCTATTCTGGGTCGTCTGCCGACGGTCGAAGAGTACATGAGCTACGCCAACCAGATCGATACCATGGCAGCGGACGTGTACCGCTACCTGAGCTTCGATCAGATCGCCGAGTTCCGTGAAGCCGCTGCGAACGCCAACATCCCGGCCGTTCAAGTGTAAGCACGAAAGCAGGCACCATAAGAACCCCATCCTCGCGATGGGGTTTTTTTTGCCCTCAATCGAACACGTACATATATTTTTCACATTCACATGGCTATAGTGGCGGCCCTTGTTGGGGAGTAGCCTGCTCTTGACTCCGGTCACAGAGCGTTCGCATCAACATTCTCGGCAGCATGCCGTGGTGCGAACACCTTCTGGTTGGCGAGACCAACGATGCATCCATGCCTAAAGTCGGGCGTGTGGTTGCGTCGTTGACTCATAGCCCGACTGGATATAACCGTGAATCCGATTTCCCTCCTCTTTCTCGCGCTCGCCATGTCCACGGACGCCTTTGCTGCGGCCCTTGGTAAAGGAGCAAGCCTGCATAAACCGCGCTTTCTCGAAGCATTGCGCACGGGCCTCATATTCGGCGCCATCGAAACCATCACGCCAGTCATAGGCTGGGGTATCGGCCAGGTGGCTGCGCGCTTCGCCGAGAGCTGGGACCATTGGATCGCTTTCACTCTGCTGCTGGTGCTCGGCCTGCACATGATCTACAACGGCATCAAGCAAGACGATGACGAAGAGCAGGAAAAGCCGGGGCAGCATTCTTTCTGGATTCTTGCCGTCACCGCATTCGCCACCAGTATCGATGCACTGGCGGTCGGCGTAGGCCTGGCATTTGTCGACGTCAATATCGTGGTTGCCGCCCTGGCCATCGGCCTGGCGACTACCGTCATGGTCACCATCGGCGTGATGCTGGGCCGGGTACTGGGCACCATGGTCGGCAAACGCGCTGAAATCGTTGGCGGTATCGTACTGATCGTGGTCGGTGCAACGATTCTTTACGAGCATCTGTCGGCGCTGTAATCGACTTACAGAACGCGTCGAGCAGACAAAAAAACCCGCATCTTTCGATGCGGGTTTTTTATGGGTACAACTTTTACAGCCCGATTACACGGTGATGCCCTGCCCGCTCATGGCCAGGTCCAGCAGCTCGCGGTTGGCAACCGCGTACATCGCGTAATCCGTACCGCTTGCCGCACGGAGTTCGACCAGCATGGCACGCCAGCGCTCGACCATCAGAGCATGCTGTTCCAGCCACAGGGCCAGACGCGCGTCGATTTCCGAAGGACCGTCGGCCATCTGCAGAACAGACACGGTGATTGCCCGCTGTTGCCAGTCGACATCGTCACGGAACGCTTCACGCGCCAGCGCCTGCCAGTTGTTTTCCACCGGCAGGCTGCTGATCTGTTGCAAGTACCAGGTTATGTCCAGCGCGCTGCCAACGGCAAAGTACGCCTTGGCGACATCGGCAGCGTTCTGCCCGGTCACATCGGAGGCTTCGATGATCGGCAACAGCGTGTACAGATGTGTCGTACCGGCGACCATGCGCGCCAGCAGTTCCGGCACACCGGCTTCGACATACGCCTGATAACGGGTCTGCCACATCTCGCGGGTAGGCCCTTCCAGCAGCTCGTCAAGCTTGAGGCCCAGTGCAGCAAGGTGCGGACCGAAGTGCGCCACGTCACGGCCAGCGTCCAGTTCATTGCGACGACTGCGCAGGAACCAGCGCGTGGCACGACGCCCCAGACGCATCAGCTCATCCATCAGCGCCAGCTGGATTTCCGCCGAAACCTTGTAGTCCAGCGCCTCGATCTGACGGAACCAGTGCGGCAGGTGGAAGATGTCACGCACGATCACGTAGGCACCGGCCACCGCAGCCGCGCTCATGCCGGTCGACTCTTTGAGCCGCTGCACGAAGGTGATGCCCATGTGGTTGACCAGATCGTTGGCGATCTGCGTGCTGACGATCTCGCGCTTCAGACGATGGCCGCGCATGGCTGTGGAAAACCTGGCGCCCAGCGAAGGCGGGAACGCGGTTTCCATATCACGCGCCAGATAGTCGTCATCCGGCACACGGGATTCCAGCAACGCTTCCTTGAGGTCGATCTTGCTGTACGAGATCAACACCGACAGCTCGGCACGACTCAAGCCCTGCTTGGCTGCAATCCGCTCGGCAATCTGCTCTTCGGCAGGCAGGAATTCGATGGCACGATCAAGCTTGCCACGCGCCTCCAGGTCACTCATCAGACGCTTGTATTCGGCAATCCGCTCGTAAGCGCGACGGGCTGCCAGCGACAACGCCTGGGTCTGCTTGTAGTTGTTGCCCAGCACCAGGTGGCCTACTTCATCGGTCATGCTTTCGAGCAACTGATTGCGTTGCTTCTCGGTCATGTCACCGGCCTGCACCACTTCGTTGAGCAGGATCTTGATGTTCACTTCGTGGTCGGAGCAGTCCACACCGCCCGCGTTGTCGATGAAGTCGGTGTTGGTCGCGCCGCCATTGAGGCCGAACTCGACACGGCCCAGCTGGGTCATGCCCAGGTTGCCGCCCTCGCCCACCACCTTGCAGCGCAGCTCGTTGCCGTCGACGCGCAGCGCATCGTTGGCCTTGTCGCCCACATCGGCATGCGATTCTTCGCTGGACTTCACGTACGTGCCGATACCGCCGTTCCACAACAGATCGACCGGCGCCTTGAGCAGCGCATGCAGCAGTTCGGTCGGGGTCAGCTTGTCGGCCTTGATATCGAAGCGCGCCTTCATCTGTTCGGTGATGGCGATACTCTTCAGGCTGCGCGGGAAGATCCCGCCGCCAGCGGACATGATGCTGGTGTCGTAGTCGGTCCAGGACGAGCGCGGTAGATTGAACAGGCGCTGACGCTCTGCAAAGCTGCTGGCCGGGTCCGGATTCGGATCGATGAAGATGTGCAGGTGGTTGAACGCTGCGACCAGTTGCAGCTTGTCAGACATCAGCAGGCCGTTGCCGAACACGTCACCGGCCATGTCGCCGATACCGATCACGCTGATGCTGTCCTGCTGCACATTGATGTCGCGTTCACGGAAGTGACGCTGCACGCCCACCCAGGCGCCCTTGGCGGTGATGCCCATCTTCTTGTGGTCGTAACCGGCAGAACCACCGGAAGCAAAGGCGTCACCCAGCCAGAAGCCGTAATCGATGGCAATGCCGTTGGCGATGTCGGAGAACGTCGCCGTGCCCTTGTCGGCGGCCACCACCAGATACGGGTCATCGTCGTCATGACGCACGACGTTGACCGGCGGCACCAGCGTGCCTTCCTTGAGGTTGTCGGTAATGTCCAGCAGCCCGGAGATGAAAATGCGGTAGCAGGCGATTGCCTCGGCCTGCACTTCGTCGCGGTTGCCGGTGGTCGGCAGGCGACGCGGCACGAAGCCGCCCTTGGCACCTACCGGCACAATGACCGAGTTCTTCACCTGCTGGGCTTTTACCAGGCCCAGCACTTCCGTACGGAAGTCTTCCTCGCGGTCCGACCAGCGCAGGCCGCCACGCGCCACGTTGCCGAAGCGCAGATGCACGCCTTCGACACGCGGCGAATAAACGAAGATTTCAAACTTGGGCACCGGCTTGGGCAACTCGGGAATCAGGCGCGGGTTGAACTTGAAGCTGAAGTAGCCCTTGCTCTGCCCGTTGGCATCGGCCTGATAGAAGTTGGTCCGCAGGGTTGCCTTGATCAGGTCCAGATAACGACGCAGGATGCGGTCTTCGTTGAGCACCTGCACGTCGTCCAGCGCAGTCAGAATCGCCTGTTCGAGACGCAGCTGCTTGTCGTCAAGATCGTCGGAACCCAGCTTGCGCGCCAGATAGAACCGGGTCTTGAACAGACGCGTCAGCTCGCGGGCGATGTCGGTGTGGTTGTTCAGCGTGGTGGCGATGTAACCCAGGTCAAAGCCCAGACGAATCTGCTTCAGATAGCGCGCATAGGCACGCAGCAGTGCCACGTCGCGCCACGGCAGGCCGGCGGTGAGTACCAGACGGTTGAACGCATCGTTTTCGGCATCGCCGCGCACGATGTGCACGAACGCATCCTGCAGAGTGTCGTTGAGCTGCTGGATATCGAGGTTCAGACCTTCGCCGTAAGTAAAGGCGAAATCATGAATCCAGAACTCGCGACCGTTGGCATGATGCAGGCGGTACGGGAACTCGCCCAGCACCCGCAGGCCGAGGTTTTCCAGAATCGGCAACACGTCGGACAGGGCCAGCGGTGTATCGGCGTGATACAGCTTGCAATGCAATTGCTGGCGGCCACCGGCCAATGGCTGGTAGAAGCTCATCACCAGCGGATTGGCTTCGCTGAGGCTCAGTACGTGCTGCATGTCGACGACTGCCGAATGCGCCGCAAAACGCTCGCGGTAGCCAGCCGGGAAGCCTTTCGGGAAGTCGGCCAGCACATTGGTGCCGTGCGCTTCACCGAAGCTTTCAACCACCAGACTGGCGTAGTCGTCCTTCCACGAACGGCACGCCTGAATGACTTCGTTTTCCAGCTGGGCGACGTCGATCTCCAGATTGATCTTCGGGTCTACGCGCAGAATCAACTGCACCCGCGCCAGCACCGATTCAGAGAAGAACGTCCAGAACTCGCAATCGCTGGCCTTGAGGCGATCCATCAAGACCTGCTGGATCTTCTGGCGCACTTCGGTGGAGTAAACGTCGCGTGGCACATAGGCCAGGCAGTAGCAGAAACGCCCGTACGGATCCTTGCGCAGGAACACGCGAATCTTGTTGCGCTCCTGAATCTGCACGATGGACATGACCGTGGTGAACAATTCGTCCACCGGCGTCTGGAACAGGTCGTCACGTGGCAGCACTTCGACCACCTGCGCCAGTTCCTTGCCCAGGTGCGCCTTGGCGTCGAAACCGGAGCGACGCTCGACCTCGGCGACCTTGCGACGGATGTACGGAATCTGTCGCACGCTCTCGCCATACACCGACGAGGTGTACAGGCCCATGAAACGACATTCCTTGATGACCTTGCCCGACGCGTCGATCTGCCGGATCGAAACGTAATCCGGGTACGCCGGACGGTGCACGCGGCTTGGATGCGCCGCCTTGGCAAACGACAGCAGCACCGGTTCCTGCAGGTATTTCACCGCGTAGTCTTCGATGTGCAGCTCTTCGCGGGTCAGACCAGGGCGCAGCAGTCGGGTCAGCCCCAGGAAGGACGACTCGTCGTAGACCAACTGGCCGCCTTCGGCGTCGTTACGCACTTCGAACTCTTCGTAGCCCAGGAAGGTGAAGTGGTTGTCCACCAGCCATTGCAGGAAGACCTTGATCTCGGCTTTTTCCTCGACGTCGGTGTTGGACTCGTTGGCATCGATACTGGCCAGCAGCTCGTGCAGACGCGCTTTCATCGGCCCGAAATCTTCGACGGCAGCGCGTACTTCGCCCAGCACCTGCTCCAGCTCGCGCGCCAGCACGTTCAACTCGCTGACGTTGGCGCAGCGGTCGATCTCCAGGTACATCAGCGATTCCTGCAGCACGTCGTCGCCGGCGGTGCCTTTGGGCAGCAGCTCGAGCAATTCGCCAGCAGCGCCGCGACGCACGCTCAGCACGGTGGTCTGCAGGGTGTGGATGCTGTAGCCGCGGCGGTTCAGCTCGGTGCGGACGGAGTCGACCAGAAACGGCAGGTCATGATGCAGCACTTCAACGGCAGTGTGAGTCGATTGCCAGCCGTGGCGCTCGTAATCGGGGTTGTAGACCCGGACCTGCGGGTGAGCATGTTCGAAACGCTCCAGCAGGCGCCATGCGGACAAGGTGCAGCCTGCCAGGTCGGAAAGCCGCCGCTGGGTGAGTTCGTCGAGGGAAATAATGCCGAAGAATTGCTCGGCGAACAGCGCCACTTGTGGCAGTGCCTGTTCGCTGATGTGCTGAGCCAGTGCCGCTTGCAGTTGATGCTGGAAGTCGGCCTTGCTGGCTGCGGTGAAGAACGCCATCTGTGGTACTCCGCTTTGGCTTTTATTGGGGAGGCTTGAAGAAGGTGTTGAAACCGGGGTGCCCTTGCATCCAATCGCGTGGGCATCACCTGATCGAGTGTAAAGCTAAAGTAGTAACGCGCGCCGTGTCAGGGTAGTCACATTTGTACATTGGAGTGAAAAAACGCTACGCGCACCCGACACCGTACACCACTTGTCCGTCACGCAGCTTAACGAGAGCTGAGCGCACACTGCTTACGAGGCTGCGACATATTCGGTCATCAGGTCGCGATACACTGCGCACGATGGTGCCAATATCGCCCGACATTATTTGCCCGGGACTGGCAAAATTCACTCACGCCTTACCTGGACAGACCCGGAGCCACCCATGCAAATCAAGACTGCCAGCCTCATCGCCAACCCGTGCGACGACGAATATGACGATATGGCGCTGCTCTGCTGCCACGCAGAAAACGGCATGCTGTTTTCCCTGACCCGCTTCCCGGACGAGAACGAAGTGGAAATCACCGTCAGCGACGACAAGTCACTGAGTGTGTCCAGCCTGAAAGTAACCTTCAGTGCCGAGCGCCTGCTGGTGGAAATCGACACGCAGGACGCCAAGCAGCTCGATGGCCACCATCAGTACGAAATTCTTCACGCCACCGATGCAGGCGAGTTGCAGGACGTTCACCAAACGTTACAGGTCATTCTCGAAAACGTCGGTGAGTACACCAGCACAATCAGCTGATGATCAAAAAAGCGCTAGAGTGAGTACTTCGCCGAACAGGAGTGTGTCATGAACCGCATTTTCGACGCCCACTGCCACATCATCGACCCGCATTTCCCGCTGATCGCCAATAACGGCTATCTACCGGAGCCGTTCGGTGTCGCTGACTACCTTGCGACGGTCCAGCCGCTGGGCGTTCAGGGCGGCGCGGTGGTGTCCGGTTCCTTTCAGGGCTTTGATCAGGGATATCTTCTTCAGGCCCTGCGCCTGCTGGGACCGGGTTTCGTCGGTGTCACGCAATTGCCCGCCAGCGTCACCGATGCAGAGCTGGACAACCTGAACGCGGCAGGCGTGCGCGCCTTGCGCTTCAACCTCAAGCGCGGCGGCTCGGAGCAGCTCGACCAGCTGGAGGCACTGGCCTTGCGTGTCCATGAACACGCAGGCTGGCACTCCGAGCTGTACATCGACTCGCGAGAACTGGCGCCCATCGAAACACGCCTGCGCAAACTACCTGCCATCAGCATCGATCACCTGGGGTTGAGTGCCGAAGGGCTGCCCGTGCTCCTGCGCCTTGCCGAGCACGGTGTTCGGGTCAAGGCCTGTGGTTTCGGCCGTGTTGACTTTCCGGTGCGCGAGGCGCTCAGGGATATCCACGCCGCCAACCCGAATGCCCTGATGTTCGGCACCGACCTGCCGTCGACCCGCGCACCCCGCCCCTTCAGACCTGACGATATTGAACTGTTGATCGACGCACTGGGCGAAAGCGGCGCCCGTCAGGCGCTGTGGGAAAACGCGGCGGACTTCTATCGACTCTGACGCCGTGGTTCCGAGAGCCATAGCCAGCCTTCCTACATGGATACCTATGTATCATGTAGGACAATACCTGCATAAATGACAGGCACTTCTCTAAATGCAATAAAAAACGCGGTAGTCGTTAGTCGATACCTGCCTGGATGGATTAAAGTATCGCCCCCAGCTCAGCAGTCACCAGACACCGCTGTTCGCCCTGCCAGGAACCGTCACCGATGGAACATCGTGAAGCGCTGATTGCGCTGCGAACTTTTCTTTCAACGCAGATCCTTGGCCAGGAAAAGCTGATCGAACGCCTGCTCATAGCTCTGCTTGCCGACGGCCACATGCTGGTCGAAGGCGCTCCCGGCCTGGCCAAGACCAAGGCCATCAAGGAGCTGGCAGAAGGCATCGAAGCCCAGTTTCACCGCATTCAATTCACCCCCGACCTGCTGCCTGCCGACATCACCGGTACGGAGATCTATCGCCCGGAAACCGGCAGCTTCGTGTTCCAGCAAGGGCCGATCTTCCACAACCTGGTGCTGGCCGACGAAATCAACCGTGCGCCGGCCAAGGTCCAGTCGGCGTTGCTCGAAGCCATGGCCGAACGGCAGGTCAGTGTCGGGCGCAGCACCTACGACCTGTCGCCGCTGTTTCTGGTCATGGCGACCCAGAACCCCATCGAGCAGGAAGGCACCTACCCGCTGCCCGAAGCCCAGCTCGACCGTTTTCTGATGCACGTCAAGATCGGCTTCCCGGATGCCGCCGTCGAACGCAAGATCCTTCAACAGGCGCGTGGCGAAGCCCTGAACGGCGAAACCAAGCCGGAGCGTCGCGTCAGCCAGCAGGCGATCTTTGCCGCACGCAAGGAAATCCTTGGCCTGTACATGGCCGATGCGGTCGAGGAATACCTGGTGCAACTGGTCATGGCCACCCGTACCCCGGCCAAGTTCGACCCTGAACTGGCCGAATGGATTGCCTACGGTGCCAGCCCGCGGGGTTCCATCTCGCTGGACCGCTGTGCCCGTGCACATGCCTGGCTGGCCGGACGCGACTTCGTCAGCCCCGAAGACATTCAGGCGGTGCTGTTCGATGTCTTGCGCCACCGGGTCATCCTGTCGTTCGAGGCCGAAGCGGCCGGTATCGATCAGGATCGCGTGATTCAGCGCATCCTCGACGTCGTGGCCGTCGCCTGACCCCATGCAACCCTACCTGATCCCCCAGCCGGGCATCCGCGTCAGCCTCAGCGAGCTGATCGAGATGCGTCATCGGGTGCGGGAAGTGCAGCTGTTTTCCACCCCGAGCCAACGCAGCCCGCTGATCGGCCTGCACCATTCCAAGTTGCGCGGGCGTGGTGTGGATTTCGATCAGGTGCGGGTCTATCAGGCCGGTGACGATGTGCGCAGCATCGACTGGCGCGTCACGGCACGCACGCAGGAGCCGCACACCAAGCTGTTCCATGAGGAACGCGAGCGGCCCATTTTCATTCTGGTGGAACAGAGCCGACGGCTGTTCTTCGGCTCCGGCCTGATGTTCAAGTCGGTACTCGCGGCTCAGGCGGCCGCGCTGATCGGCTGGGCGGCGCTGGAACACAACGACCGAGTCGGCGGGTTGGTGTTCGGCGATAACGAACACTACGAGATCAAGCCGCGACGCAGCAAACAAAGCCTGCTGCAGTTGCTCAACCGGCTGGTGCGGGTCAATCAGTCGCTGCATACCGAGATTCCGCCAGACCGCGATGCGTTCGGCACTGCGCTGCGTCGCGCACGGGAAGTGCTGCGCCCCGGCAGTCTGGTCATCGTCCTCTGCGACGAGCGCGCCCTGTCCGATGCCGCCGAACAACAACTGAGCCTGCTGTCACGGCACAGCGACCTGCTGTTGCTGCCGCTTTCCGACCCACTGGACCGCGCCCTGCCCGCTGCCGGTTTGCTGCGCTTTGCCGAACGCGGCGCGCAACTCGAAATCGACACCCTCAACCCCGAACTGCGCCGCGCCTACCGACAACAGGGCGAGGAGCGCACGGCGCGCTGGGAGTTGCTGGCGCAGAAGCTGCGGGTATTGCTCATGCCATTGAGTACCCAGGCGGAGCTCGTCGAACAACTGCGCGAATACCTCAACGCGCGACGTCCGGTGAAGCGCAAATGAATCCCCTCGATCAGCTGGAGCCGCTGATTGCGCCCGAAGCCGTCGGCTTCTGGCCGCTTGCGCCGGGCTGGTGGCTGCTGCTGTTGCTGATCCCCGTGGCGGGCTGGGGTCTGTGGCGCTTGCGCAAACTGCTGCCGGCCAAGGCCCGCAACGTGCGCAGCGAACAGCCGCTGGACCCGGTTCGCCTCGCCGCGCTGGCGGAACTGGCCAGCCTGCCGAAACCCTACGACGGCGCGCCGGCCGGTGCCTGGCTGCAGCAGATCAACGGCCTGCTCAAGCGCCTGTGCCGTAACCACTACCCACACAGCCAGAGCCATACCCTTAACGGCCGCAAATGGCTGGCGTTCCTCGACAATCGCTGCCCGGCGGCCGGCCTGACGCGCTGGATGATTCTGGTTGAAGGCGCTTACAAGCCCGAGTGCAAACTGGACGACAAGGCCATCACCGGCCTGACTCAGGCAGTCGATACCTGGATCCGCAAACATGTTTGAGTTCGCCTGGCCGTGGGTCTTCGCCCTGCTGCCATTGCCGTGGCTGATGCGCGCCCTGCTGCCCATGGCCGACAGCGGCGAGCCCGCGCTCAAGGTCAGCTTTCTCAGTGAACTCGAAGGCCTGAGCGGTCGCCGCGCCAAAGCCAATCTGCCGGTGTGGAGACAGCGTGCGCCGTTCTTGCTGATCTGGCTGTTGCTGCTGATCGCCACGGCGCGACCGCAGTGGCTGGGCGAGCCGCTGCCGGTGGCTGCCAGCGGCCGCGATCTGCTGGTGGCGGTCGACGTGTCTGGCTCGATGGACTACCCGGACATGCAATGGAAAAGCGATGAAGTCAGCCGGCTGGTGCTGGTGCAACAACTGCTCGGTGACTTTCTCGAAGGCCGCAAGGGCGACAGGGTCGGCCTGATCCTGTTCGGCACCCAGGCGTTTGTTCAGGCGCCACTGACCTATGACCGCCGCACTGTGCGGGTCTGGCTCGACGAGGCGAGGATAGGCATTGCAGGCAAGAACACCGCACTGGGCGATGCCATCGGGCTGGCCCTGAAACGTCTGCGTATGCGTCCGGCCACCAGTCGTGCGCTGGTGCTGGTCACCGACGGCGCCAACAACGCCGGTCAGATCGATCCGATCACCGCCGCACGCCTGGCTGCCGAAGAAGGGGTGAAAATCTACCCGATCGGCATCGGCTCGGACCCTGACAAGGACGCGCTGCAGAGCGTACTTGGCCTCAACCCCAGTCTTGATCTGGACGAACCGACACTCAAGGAAATCGCCAGCCTAAGCGGTGGCCAGTATTTCCGCGCGCGCGATGGCGACCAACTGGAAAAAATCCGCGCCACCCTCGATGCCCTGGAGCCGGTGGCACAGCAGCCCACCCAGGCGCGTCCGGCGCAAGCGCTTTATCAATGGCCACTGGCGACAGCCCTGCTGCTGAGTGTGCTGCTGGTGCTGCGTGAGTTGTGGCCGAACAACGCCCTGCAACGCCTGCTGACGGCGGTGCGTTCCATCAACTGGCGTGAGCGCTGCAAAAGCCTGTGGAGGTCGCGATGATCAGCGGGCTCTGGCCGCACTGGTTTCGCCCGGAATGGCTGCTGATCACGCCACTGCTGGCGCTGCTGATCTGGCGACTCTGGCACCGGCAGAAACGCGCCGGACGCTGGCAAATGCTGCTGCCCACTCACTTTCACGAGGTGTTGCTCAACGGTGGGCGCGGCAGCAACAGCAAACTGCCATGGGTCGCGCTGGGGCTCGCCTGGTTGCTGGCCCTTTTCGCCTTGCTGGGCCCCAGTTGGCAGCGCGTCGAACAGATCAGCCAGAAACCGGTCGATCCATTGGTGGTGATTCTCGAACTCACCCCACAGATGCTCGCCACCGACACGCCCCCTACCCGTCTGGAACAGGCAAGACGCAAGCTGCTGGACCTGTTGCAAAAGCGCAGCGATGCGCAGACCGCCGTCGTTGTCTACTCAGGCAGCGCACATACTCTGGTGCCGCTGTCCGATGACCTGGTCACCAGCCACAACCTGCTGGAAGCCATCAGACCGTCGATCATGCCGGTGACCGGCCAGCGCGCCGATCTGGCCGTGCAGAAAGCGCTGCACCTGCTCAAACAGGGCGCATTGGGTCAGGGGCGGATTCTGTTGATCACCTCGTCGCTGAGCGAACAGGAACGTCAGGGCATCCGTGCCGCGTTGCGCGGGCAATCGCCGCCACTGCTCATCCTCGGGGTCGGCACGCCCGAAGGCGCGCCGGTCACACAGGAAAACGGCAGCCTGCTCAAGGACGATCAGGGTGCGATTCTGGTCCCGCGCCTGGACAGCACCAGCCTCAACGAATTCGCCGATCAGGTCGGTGGCAGCTATCGCCAGGCACGCGGCGATGAAGAGGACTTGCGCAGCCTTGGTCTGTTGGCCAGCCCTCGACACATGAGCCGCGACGGCCAGGTCGTGCAACTCGACACCTGGGCTGACCAGGGCCACTGGTTGCTGCTGCCCCTGCTGTTCATCGCGGCACTGGCCGGTCGGCGCGGCTGGCTGTTCTGCCTGCCGCTGATATTCATGTTTCCGCAGAACAGCCAGGCGTTCGAGTTTCAGGACCTGTGGCTGCGTCCCGATCAACAGGGCCAGCGGTTGCTGGAACAGCACCGGCCAGCCGAAGCTGCGCAACGCTTCGAAGACTCGCGCTGGAAAGGCGTGGCGTTGTACCAGGCGCAAGACTACGCCAGCGCCGCCCGGCAGTTTGCCGAAGGCAACAGCGCCGCCGACCACTACAATCGTGGCAATGCGCTGGCCCGTAACGGCGAGCTGGCAGCGGCACTGGATGCCTACGAGCAGGCCCTGGACCGGCAGCCCGACTTCCCTGCGGCACAAACCAATCGGGCACTGGTGCAAAGTCTGCTGGATCAGACCGAAGAGCAAAAGCCTGCCCAGGACGAACAGAACAAGGCCGATCAGGGCGAAGAAGGTCAGCAGGCGTCGCAAGATCCCAATAGCAGCGCTTCACCCGCCGAGCAGAACCCGTCCCGATCGGATCAACCCGGCACCAGCGAAAGCCTGCCGCCGGACAGCAGCGCCCAGGCCACCTCGGGCGAGTCGGCAGACGACGAACAGACCACCCGCCCGCCGCTTCAGTCCGCCGACAGCACCATGACCGGCGAGCGGCGTCAGGAACTGGAGCAGTGGCTGAGGCAGATTCCGGATGATCCGGGCGAACTGTTGCGGCGCAAATTTCGCTACGAACAGCAACATCAGGAAAAGACCCGATGAGTCGTGTTTACACCTTATTGATCGGCCTGCTGCTGAGCCTGATCACCTTGTCGCTGCAGGCTGCGCAACTGACCGCCAGCGTTGACCGCACGCGCCTCAACGCCGGGGAAACCGTCGAGTTGACGCTGGAAACCGACGATGTGACGCAGTTCGGCAAGCCGGACATGAGCGCCTTGGAAAGCAGTTTCGAGGTGCGCGACACGCGCCAGCTCAACAGCCTGAAAACCCTGGATGGCAGCAGCCAGGCAACGACGCGCTGGATCGTCACCCTGCTGCCTCGCGAGACAGGAAGCGTGTTGATTCCGTCGCTGCAACTGGGCGAGCTGAAAAGCCAGCCGCTGACCTTGCAGGTCCTGCAGAGCGAGCCCCAGGAGCAAGGCAACCATCTGGCATCGATCTTTATTGAAGCGAGCCTGGATCAGGACAGCGTGTATGTTCAGGCCCAGGCCGTGCTGACCCTGCGCGTCTACCACTCGGTTTCGCTGTTCGACGACAGCAGCCTGAGCCCCTTGCAAGTGCCGGACGCACGGGTCGAAAAACTCGGTGACTCGCGCACTTACGAAAAGCTGATCAACGGTGTGCGCCACGGGGTCATCGAGACACGCTACGCGATCTACCCGCAGCAGAGCGGCGTGCTGAAGATACCGGCGCAAGTGTTCAGCGCCACGCTGGTGCAGACGCCTGCCGAGGGTTCGCAAGCCCAGGACAGCAATCCGTTCGGTCCGCAGCCGGGCCGATCGGTGCGGGTCAAGTCCGCCGAAGTGCCGTTGACCGTCAAGCCCAAGCCTGCCGACTACCCGGCCGATGTCGCCTGGTTGCCGGCACGCAGTATCAACCTGGAAGAAAGCTGGAGCCCGGAGCCCGGCACTACGCAGGTCGGCGATTCGCTGACCCGCACCCTGACGCTCAAGGCCGAAGGGCTGGCCGGCGCGCAGCTGCCACCTCTGCCGCCCACAGAAGTACCTGGCCTGCGGCGTTACCCGGATCAGCCACAACTGCGCAACCTGCCCAGCGAACGCGGCCTGATCGGCACGCGCGAAGAACGCGAGGCCCTGGTGCCAGCCCGCGCCGGGGCAATCGACCTGCCTGCGGTTGAAGTGACCTGGTGGAATACCCGCGAAGATCATCTGGAGCACACCAGCCTGCCCGCGCGCACCCTGCAGATCAGCAGCAACCCCGGTCTGGCGGTGGACACCCCGGTGAACAACGACATGAGCGGCGTGACCGTGATCGGTCCGCCAGTCTGGCCGTGGCAGATGAGCACATTGCTGCTGCTTTGCACCACACTGCTCGGTTTCGGCCTGTGGTGGCGCGCCCGTGGACAGCCGGCAATCGCCCGGGCCGTGCAGACCGGG
Organism: Pseudomonas sp. MWU16-30316; assembly: GCF_020515645.1. Classification (NCBI taxonomy): domain Bacteria; kingdom Pseudomonadati; phylum Pseudomonadota; class Gammaproteobacteria; order Pseudomonadales; family Pseudomonadaceae; genus Pseudomonas; species Pseudomonas sp. MWU16-30316. The sequence continues at coordinate 301,331 of NZ_JAIZAZ010000006.1, forward strand.
CCCAGCCCGCGTACCGTACTCGATGACCTCAAACGCGCCTGCCTGGCCAATGACCCGCAGGGCACCCGTCAGGCGCTCGACGCCTGGGCACGCCAGCAACCGGAAACCCTGGCCGAAATGGCCGCGCGTTTCGTGCCGCTGTCCGATGCCCTGGACGGTCTCAACGGTGCGCTGTACAGCGAAACCGGCAAATTGTGGCTGGGCGGCGACCTCTGGCGCGCGGTGCGCAAGCTGCCCGCCGCCGAACATATTCAGGACCCGGCAGGTGATGCCGGGTTGCCGCCGCTGTATCCCAAATAAGGATGCAGCTCAGGCAACACCCCTATACGACAAGGTAAACCAATGCGTCTGTTTCACACCTCTGACTGGCACTTGGGTCAGAACCTGCACGGCCAGGAGCGGGATTTCGAACACGCCTGCTTCCTGAACTGGCTACTGGCCCGTCTGGCCGACCGTAAACCGGATGTACTGTTGATCGCGGGCGACATCTTCGACACCGTCAACCCGCCGGTCAAAGCGCAGGAACGCCTGTACGACTTCATCGTCAACGCCCACGAGCAGCAGCCGCTGCTGACCATCGTGATGATCGCCGGTAACCACGACTCCGGCTCGCGTATCGAACTTCCCGCCCCGCTGATGCGCCGCTTGCGTACCCACGCGCTGGGCAGGGTAATGTGGCTGGACGATGGCGTGCTGGATGCCGAACGCCTGCTGTTGCCGTTGCCGGACGCCAATGGCGACATCAAGGCCTGGTGCCTGGCGCTGCCGTTCCTGCGTCCCGCCGAAGTCACCGGTCCGACCCTGGGCGATGACTACCTGCGTGGCATCGGCCGGGTGCATGAGCTGCTGATCGCGGCGGCTGACCTCAAGCGCCAGCCCGGTCAGGCATTGATCGCCATCAGCCACGCCCACATGGCAGGCGGCTCGGTCTCGGAAGACTCCGAACGCAGCCTGATCATCGGCAACGCCGAAGCCCTGCCGGCCAGCCTGTTCGGGCCGAGCATCACCTATGTTGCGTTGGGCCATCTGCACAAACCGCAGCGGGTCAACGGCGAAGAGCGCATTCGCTACAGCGGCTCGCCGATCCCGCTGTCCTTTTCGGAAATCAGCTATCAGCACCAGATTCTGGAGATCAATTGCGACGGCGAGACGTTGACCAGTGTCGAGCCGCTGTTCATCCCTCGCGCCGTCAACCTGCAACGCCTCGGGTCTGCGCCACTGGCCGACCTGCTGGTACAGCTCAAGGCGCTGCCGGACATCGACCTGCTCGCCGATCCGGACCGCCAGCCGTGGCTGGAAGTACGCGTGCGCCTGGATGAACCCCAGCCGGACCTGCGCAACCAGATCGAAAACGCCCTACAGGGCAAGGCCGTGCGGCTGGTACGCATCGGTGCCGAATATGCCGGCAAAGGCAGCGCGGACGGCAGCGAGGGTGACGCCACGCTGATCGAACTGGACCAGCTCACGCCTCAGGAACTGTTCAGCCGTGCCTGGCAGGACAACTTCGGCAGCGAGGTCGACGAACAGACGCTGACCGATTTCGCCACGCTGCTGCGCGAAGTCCAGCAGGAGAGCGAGCTGCCATGAAAATCCTCGCCATTCGCCTGAAAAACCTGGCCTCGCTGGCCGGCCCCTTTGAAATCGATTTCACTGCCGAGCCGCTGGCCAGCGCCGGACTGTTTGCCATCACCGGTCCTACCGGCGCGGGCAAAAGCACCCTGCTCGATGCCTTGTGTTTGGCACTGTTCGGGGCGATTCCGCGGCTGAGCAATATCGGCCAGTCCAAGGTCCCGGACATCGACGGCGACATCACCACCAGCGACCCACGTACCCTGCTGCGCCGCGGCACGGGCAGCGGTTACGCCGAGGTGGACTTCATCGGCATCGATCAGCGGCGTTATCGCGCGCGCTGGGAAACCAATCGCGCGCGCGACAATGCGACCAAAAAACTGCAGGCCAGCCGCCAGACCCTCACCGATCTGGACAGCGAGCAAATCCTCAGCAACCAGAGCAAACGCGAATTCGAGCAATTGATCGAAAATCGCCTGGGCCTGAACTTCGAGCAGTTCACCCGCGCCGTGATGCTTGCCCAGAGCGAGTTCAGCGCGTTCCTCAAGGCGGATGACAAGGAACGCAGCGAGCTGCTGGAAAAGCTCACCAACACTGCGATCTACAGCCAGCTAGGTCGGCGCGCGTACAGCAAAAGCAAGGAAGCCGAAGACGCCCTGAAAACCCTGACTGCGCAGGCCAGCAACATCATCCCGCTGGCCCCGGAACTGCTGGCTGAACTGGAACAACGCCTGAGCGACGCGCAGCAGCAGCTCAAGGCCCATCAGACACAGCAACGGCAACTGGAAATCAAACAGCAGTGGCTCACCGAACTGCACCGTCTGCGTGATGAACAGCTCGCTGCCCAGGAAGCCCTGCACAGTGCGCAACAGGCCTGGGACGACCACAGCGGAGCACGCAAGACCCTCGGCCAGCTGGAACGCCTGGGCCCGCAGCGTCATCGCTTCGCGCGTCGGATCACGCTGAATGCTCAGCTTGATCCGCTGGCTGAACAGATTCGCCAGCATCAGCAACAGCAGACCTCGCTGCACGACCAGCAGCAACAGCTGGAAAGCCACCGTACTCAGGCGCAGGCCAGTTTGCTGGAAGCCCAGCGAGCCCACAGCAGCGCCAAACCGCTGTTGCTGCAGGCTTTCGAAGCCCAGAACACCCTGAATCACCTGGCCCAGGAAATGGCCAAGGCGTCCGACCTGCACCAGCAGAGCGAGCAGCTCTGCATCCAGGGCCAGACCAGCCTGCAAACCCTGCTCGATCAGCAACAGCAGGTGGCTCAACGTCTGGAGCGCATTGCCGGGCAACTGCAGCACAGCAGCGAACTGGCGCCACTGGCTCAGGCCTGGAACGCGTGGCGTGACCGCCTGAAATCCCTCACGCTGATCGCCAATCGCCTCAAGCACGGGCACAGCGAGCTGCCTGCCCTGCAGCAACGTGCCAACACTGCCGATCAGCAGCTGACCGAGCAACGCAGCGCGCTGGAGTTGCTGTACCGCGAAGCCGATTGCGAAGTGGAGGCAGTGACCGAACAGGTGCAGATCCTCGGCAGCCTGTTGCAGGACAACCGCAAACAGCAGCGTGCCTTCGAGGAGCTGGCCCGTCTGTGGGCCAGTCAGCAGGACGTCGACCGGCAACTTGCCGAGCTGACCCAGCAACAGCAGAGCGCCCAGCAGCAACGCGAACAGCTCAACAGCGAAGGCCTTCGCGTTCGTGATGAACTGACCGTCGCCGAGCAGACCCTGACCGTTACCCGGCAACTGCTGGAGCGCCAGCGCCTCGCCCGCAGCGCCAGTGTCGAGGAGTTGCGCGTGCAGTTGCAGGACGACCAGCCCTGCCCGGTCTGCGGCAGCATCGAACACCCTTGGCATCAGCCGGAGGCGCTGCTCGAAAGCCTCACGCAACACGACGACAACGAGCAGGCCAGCGCGCAGAAAGCCGTGGACCTGCTGACCGAGCAACGCAATCAATTGCGTGAGCAGGTCGGTGGCGTGATCGCCCGGCAGAAAGAGCTGCTGCGTCAGCACGAACAGCTCAACGCGCGCCATCAGGCCCTGGCACCGGACCTGGAGTCACATCCCCTCGCCGCCCAGTTACTCGACCGCGACGCCGAGAAGCGCGACAGCTGGTTGAGCCAGCAATTGAGTCAACTGAGCGAAGTCATCAGCCGTGACGAGCAACGTCAGCAAGCCTTGCTGACCCTGCAAAAAGACGCTGCACGCCTGCAGCAGCAGCTGCAGGCGGCGAGCGAAGCCAGCCAGAGCGCTGCGGGCCATGTTGCCGAGCAGCTCAAGCAACTGGAGGTCGACGGGCAGCGGCTGGAAGAAGAACTGACGGCATTCACGCCGCTGGTATCGCCCCAGGTGCTTGAAGGTCTGCGCAGCGATGCATCGGCGACCGTGCTGCAGCTAGAACAGCAGGTGACACAGCGTCTCGATCAGCTGGAGCAGCAACACGAAGAGCAGCAGGAGCAAACCGAGCGTCAGCAGAAGATCGAGAAGCAGCAGGTCGAGCAGCAGACTCGCGTGCACCGCCAGACCGAACTGGCGCAGGAAGTCACCCGGCTCGGCGAGCAACGGCATAACAGTCAGCAGACACTTGCCGGTCTGCTGGGCGACCACGCCAGCGCAGAGCAATGGCAACAGGCGCTGGAGCAGACTATCGAACAGGCCAGACAGGCAGAAAGTCTGGCGGCGCAGGCGCTGCAGGATATCCACAATCAACTGATTCAACTGGCTGCCGAGCTAAAGTCCGAACAGCAACAGCAGCAGGCCCTGCAACAGGAACTGGCTGAACTTGATGTGCAGATCAGCGAATGGCGCGCTCAGCATCCGCAACTGGACGATAGCGCGCTGGACACCCTGCTGACCTACGACGACGCACATATCGAGCAACTGCGTGTGCAATTGAGTAGCACCGACAAGGCGCTGGAGCAGGCAAAAGTATTGCTGCAGGAACGCGATCAGCGCCTGCAACAGCATCAGGCGCAACACAGTGATCTGACCGACAGTGCGCAACTGGAAGCATCGCTGCAACAGGCCCATGAACAGTCGGCGCTCAGTGAGCAGCACTGCGCCGACCTGCGTGCCGAGCTCAGTGAAGATCAGCGCCGCCGCAACGCCAGCAGCGAACTGCAGACGCGCATCGCCGACGCCAACAGCGAATACCTGCGCTGGGCACGTCTGGCTTCGTTGATCGGCTCGGCAGAAGGCGACAGGTTTCGCAAAATCGCCCAGGCCTACAACCTTGACCTGCTGGTCCACCATGCCAATGCGCAGCTCAGGCAACTGGTGCGCCGTTACCGCCTGAAACGCGGCGGCAGCATGCTCGGTCTGCTGGTCATGGACACGGAAATGGGCGACGAACTACGCTCGGTTCATTCGCTGTCCGGCGGGGAAACCTTCCTCGTCTCGCTGGCACTGGCGCTGGGCCTCGCCTCGATGGCATCCAGCACCTTGCGCATCGAGTCACTGTTCATCGATGAAGGTTTCGGCAGCCTCGATCCGGAATCGCTGCAACTGGCGATGGACGCCCTCGACGGCTTGCAGGCGCAGGGCCGCAAGGTCGGCGTGATTTCCCACGTCCAGGAAATGCACGAACGAATCCCGGTGCAGATCAAGGTACGTCGTCAGGGCAATGGATTGAGCACAATCGAGGTGGGCAACTGAGGGACCTGCGACGCGGAACGTGAGGCACGGCAGTTGACTATCGTTCCTCACGCTGCGCGTGGGAATGCCGTTCTGGACGCTCTGCGTCCGCCTCCTGAATGTTGTGCCACCAGCGCTTTCGCGAACAGGCTCGCCTGACATTCCGTGCATGGTCTGCCACGCATTGGGCAGTAAGTCGCAGGGACCTGTGTGGGCGAACATGCTCGCGAAAGCGTGACGGCTGATCAATCACTGGGCAGATTTGTGGTCCAGCGCTGCGTAGAAATTAGCGCTCTGCTGCAGGTATTTGGTTGTGTACGTCTGAGTCGCATGGGCTTTCTTGTCGTTCACTTCGACACTGGCGCTGGCCGGAAGAGCGACGCTTGCCGAGATAGCAGATGCAGCGATGATGGAGAAAAGATTGAAATTCATGTCGGTCACCCCTCTTGTCTGTCTGTACGCTGGTTTGAAGTCCTGACCGTTATGGCCGTGACTCAAACTTACGCCCGAGGGTGGTTCAGCAGAAATCTTTTGTAGCACTAACCCATATCATCAAGAATGATAACGGCTCCAGCCCTTGTATCTTGGGGGCTGGAGCCGGGGGCAGCTTACTTGTCGTTCAGAAAACGCAGGTACGAAGGTGCATCGGCATCGAATTTCTGCACCGTTTCACCGATCTTCCCGCTCTGCGGATCACGGCGTACGGTCACGATCTGGTTGCTTTTCTGATTGGCGAACAGCATGAACGTGCCGGTCGGATCGAAAGCGAACTCACGTGGCTCCTTGCCTTCCAGGGAGCGACGCTGAATTTCTTCAAGCTTGCCGCTGGCCTGATCGATGCGGAACACCACGACCTGATTCGCGTCACCCCGATTGGTCACGTACAGAAACTTGCCATCCGGTGAAGTGTGCAAGGCGCCACCACCGTTTTTCTCTTCCACGCCCTTGTTCTTCATGTCGACCAGTTGGGTCTGCTTGAAGCCGCCGTCATGGTAGTCGAACACTGCGACCTGGGCGGTCATTTCCAGCACCAGCCAGGCATGCTTGCCATCCCCACTGAAAAGGGTATGCCGGGGTCCGGAGCCGCCCGGCAACTGCACGAACGGCACCTTGGCTGGCTGCAATGGCTTGGCCTGGCTGGCGTCGTACTGATAGACAAACAGCTTGTCAGCGCCCAGGTCGGCGGTCACCACGTACTTGTCATCCGGGGTCGGCACGGCCAGGTGCACATGCGACGACATCTGCCGCTCACTGTTGACCTTGCTTCCAGGACCCAGCGGCAGCACCTGAACGGCTTCGCTCAACTTACCGTCCTTGCCCACCGGTACCACGGTCAGCGCACCGCCCGGGTCGGGGTTTACGGCGTAGTTGGCCACGAACAGGTAACGGCCATCGTAGCTCAGGCTGGAGTGCGTCGGTTCTTCACCACGGCTTTGAACCTGATTGATCGGCGTGATCTGACGGGTTTTCGGGTCGATCGCAAAGCTGCTGACCTTACCGACCACGTCTTTTTGTCCGGGGCCATTTTCATTGACCGCGAACAGGTAGCGCTGGTCTCTGGAGACGGTCAACCACGACGGGTTTTCGGCTTTGACCACTTGCAGCGGCTTGGCGCCGATCATCCCGGTTTTGCTGTCGAAGGCAAAACGATAGATCCCTTCACTCTTGCCTTGCGTGTAGGAACCTATCAGCAATTCAGTATCGGGCATGGCTTGGGCCTGCAGGGTAAATGCGCTCATGGCACTGGCAATCGCCAGCCACGGCAGAAGTTTATGGGGCATGGGGGCATCCCTTGTTATCGAAGTTATTGATGCCTGTTACGGCACTGTCGGGGTCTATGACAGCGCCAGCCCGCATTTACTCAATCCTGCGCAGAATCATCTTCATCGGAAGGGGTGAAGGCATCCAGGCAGATGATCCGGTGATCGGCGTTGCCGTCGTTGATCACCCAGCTTTGCAGGGATTCATCGAAGGTCGCAGCATCGACTTGCGCCTTGGTGAAGCGCCATACCTTGCGCTCGCGGCCGTCCATGCATTCGACGTTCAGTTCCTCGCCCAGAGAGAAGTCCCAGGCGTGCAGACCGTCGATTTCCAGCATGGTGGTGGCTTCGAGTGCGGCGAGCAGTGTGGTGGGTGTGGTAGTCATGAAATTCATCCGGCCAGCAAAAGCGCGAATGATAGGGCAAAAGGCAGGCGTAGATACAGTCGGAGCGCAAGTAGAGCCGTACCAGCGCCGAGCGCTGGCACGGTGAGCAATCAAACAGGGACTGCGCTTACAGCTTGCCGATGCCGCCCGGCTGAAACACCGACTCGCTCGGTGCCAAACCGTTGACCAGCGGCTTGCCGAACTCGGCCTGACTGATCTCGAAACGATCGCCCGGCTGGGTGCGCACGCCATCGGCAAACGACAGGGTCGCGGTGCCGAAGAAATGCACATGCACGTCACCGGGCCTGAGGAACTGTGCGTACTTGAAGTGATGGTATTCAAGGTTTTCCAGGCTGTGGCACATGTTCGCTTCGCCACTGAGGAACTCTTTTTCCCACAGCACCTTGCCGTCGCGCCAGACCCGGCTGGTGCCCGACAAGCTTTGCGGCAAGTCGCCCACGCGCAACTCCGGACCGAACGAACAGGCGCGCAGTTTCGAATGCGCCAGATACAGGTAGTTGCGACGCTCCATGACGTGATCGGAGTATTCGTTACCGATGGCGAAGCCCAGGCGATAAGGCTTGCGGTCATGACCGATCACATACAGGCCGCTCAGCTCGGGCTCTTCCCCGCCATCTTCGGCAAAGGGCGGCAGCGAAAACGAATGTCCGGGGCGCACGACAATGCTGCCATCCCCCTTGTAGAACCACTCTGGCTGAACACCGGCCTGCCCCGCTGCCGGCTTGCCGCCTTCGACGCCCCATTTGAAGATACGCATGGTGTCGGTCATCGAGGCTTCGTCGCCGGACTGCTGGTGCATCTTGTCGCGTGCCGACGCACTGCCCAGATGGGTCAGCCCGGTGCCGCTGACCAGCAGGTGCGCCGGATCAGGATGGTCGAGCGGCGGCAGGATCCGCAACTCCTCAAGCAACTGCGAATAGTCGTGCGTCTCGCCAACGCCACGCTGCTCGACCTGGTGCGCCAGAGCCGAACCCGCCTCGATTGCCGCCAGCGCCAGCTCGCGAACACTTTCGACACCCTGGACCTCACGTACCTGATCACCGTCGACCAGACCGACCCGGCGCTGACCGTCGCTCAATTCAAACTGTACTAACCGCATGAAATTCTCCTTCCAGATAATGGGCCGCTGAAAACCTATCTCGCCTTGGCACTCGCCGCGAAGTCGGACACTGGCAGCACATGCTTGCGCTCCAGCACGTGATAGACGATGCCGGTCAGCAGCAGCCCGAAGACCATGACACCCGACAGAAAATAGAGGCCCGATGCCAGGCTGCCGGTGATTTCCTTCAACGCACCGATCACGAACGGCCCGATGTAACCGCCCAGGTTGCCGACCGAATTGATCAGCGCGATACCGGCTGCGGCACTGGCACCCGCGAAGAACCGCCCCGGCAAGGTCCAGAACACCGCAGTGCAGGAAAACAGCGCGAACGCCACGACGCACAATGCAGCCAGCTGCGCCACCGGCATGGTCAGCCAGGCGCTGCAGAACAGGCCGATGGCACCCAGCACATAGAGCACGGCCAGATGCCCGTAACGGTCATTGAGGCGGTCGGAACTGCGCGGCACGATCAGCAGGCCAATGATGCCGAAAATGTAAGGCACCGATGACACGAAGCCGGTGGTCAGGTCACTGCCACCGAACTGTTTGATCAGCGTCGGCAGCCACAGGCCCAGACCGTAGATGCTCAAGGTCACTGGCAGATAGAACAGCGCGAGAAGCAACACACGCTTGTCTTTCAAGGCGTGCAACGGATTGCCGTGGCGGGTCTGGCCGTATTCTTCCAAGTCCTTTTTCAGCTCACCGGTCAGCCAGTCCTTCTCGGCCTGGTCCATCCATTTGACCTGCTGCGGACCATCCGGCAACCAGCGCAGCACCGGCCAGGTCAGCAGAATCGCTGGCGTGCCGATGACGATGAACAGCCATTGCCAGCCATGCAGACCGAGTATGCCGTCCATGCCCAGCAAACCGCCGGAAACGGGCCCGGTGATCATCATGGCGATGGGTTGCGAGAGGATGAAAAGGCCAAGGATCTTGCCGCGATGGCGCACCGGAAACCACTGGGTGATGTAGTACAGCACACCGGGAAAGAAGCCCGCCTCGGCAGCGCCCAGCAGAAACCGCATCACGTAGAAGCTGTGCGGCCCCTGGACGAAGGCCATGCCGATGGTGATCGCGCCCCAGGTGATCATGATCCGCGCGAACCAGCGGCGTGCGCCGAAGCGCTCAAGCATCAGGTTGCTGGGGATCTCCAGCAGGAAGTAACCGATGAAGAACAGTCCGGCACCCAGCCCGTAGGCGGCGTCGCCGATACCGATGTCCGCGCCCATGTGCAGCTTGGCAAAGCCCACGGCAGAGCGGTCTACATAAGCGATCAGGTACAGCAGGATAAGGAAAGGAATCAGTTTGAACGTAATGCGGCGTATAAGCCGCAGTTCCTGGCTCATGTAGGCGGTCTCCCATTGTTTTTGTTATGGAACCTGCGGGGATCGCCTCTGTGCCTGGGGGCTGAATAACGCAGCACATGCGCCAGGATGATCCCTCGTCTACGACCGACTATATAGTAATACTATTTAAACTGACAACTCTTCCAATACGCGTTTTTTAGGCTTACCTTAGCCAGCAGTATCGCCATTAAGTCTTACAATAAGAGAGCCGATCATGTCTGACTCCGATAAAAAACCGACCCTCCGTTCTGCCCAGTGGTTTGGCACCGCCGACAAGAATGGCTTCATGTACCGCAGCTGGATGAAGAATCAGGGCATTGCCGACCACCAGTTTCAGGGCAAGCCGATCATCGGCATCTGCAATACCTGGTCGGAGTTGACCCCCTGCAACGCGCATTTCCGGCAGATCGCCGAGCATGTCAAACGTGGCGTGATCGAAGCAGGCGGCTGGCCGGTGGAGTTTCCGGTGTTTTCCAACGGCGAATCCAACCTGCGCCCTACCGCAATGTTCACCCGCAACCTGGCGAGCATGGACGTTGAGGAAGCGATTCGCGGCAACCCCATCGACGGGGTCGTGCTGTTGACCGGTTGTGACAAGACCACCCCTGCCCTGTTGATGGGTGCTGCCAGTTGTGACATCCCCGCCATCGTCGTGACCGGCGGACCGATGCTCAACGGCAAGCATGAAGGCAAGGACATCGGCGCCGGAACCATCGTCTGGCAGATGCACGAGTCCTACAAGGCCGGGACCATCAGCCTTGATGAATTCCTCTCCGCCGAAGCCGGCATGTCGCGTTCGGCTGGCACCTGCAACACCATGGGCACGGCGTCGACCATGGCCTGCATGGCCGAAGCGCTAGGCACTTCGCTGCCGCACAACGCGGCCATTCCGGCGGTGGATTCGCGGCGTTACGTGCTGGCGCACATGTCCGGCATGCGTGCCGTCGACATGGTCCGCGAAGACCTGCGCCTGTCGAAGATTCTCACCAAGGCTGCGTTCGAAAACGCCATCCGGGTCAACGCGGCCATCGGTGGCTCGACCAACGCCGTCATCCACTTGAAAGCCATCGCCGGACGCATCGGCGTCGATCTGGACCTGGATGACTGGTCGCGCATGGGCCGTGGCATGCCGACCATCGTCGACCTGCAACCGTCGGGGCGTTTCCTGATGGAAGAATTCTATTACGCTGGCGGCCTGCCCGCCGTGTTGCGCCGCATGAACGAGGCCAAGCTGCTGCCCAACCCGGATGCCCTGACCGTCAATGGCAAGAGCATCGGCGAAAACACCTGCAACTCACCGATCTATGGTGAAGATCAGGTGATCCGCGCGCTGGATAACCCGATCCGCGCCGACGGCGGGATTTGCGTGCTGCGCGGCAACCTCGCGCCGCTGGGTGCGGTGCTCAAGCCCTCGGCCGCGACACCGGCACTGATGCAGCACCGTGGCCGCGCAGTAGTGTTCGAGAATTTCGAGATGTACAAGTCACGGATCAACGATCCGGATCTGGACATCGATGCCAACTCGGTCATGGTGCTCAAGAACTGCGGCCCCAAAGGTTATCCGGGCATGGCCGAGGTCGGCAACATGGGCTTGCCAGCCAAGCTGCTGGCACAGGGCGTGACTGATATGGTGCGTATTTCCGATGCGCGCATGAGCGGCACGGCTTACGGCACAGTGGTTCTGCATGTGGCGCCGGAAGCCGCAGCCGGCGGTCCGCTGGCGGTGGTCAAGGAAGGCGACTGGATCGAGCTGGACTGCGCTGGCGGACGTCTGCATCTGGACATCCCGGAAGCCGAACTGGCGGCGCGCCTCGCCGATTGGCAGGCACCGCAGCAGCTGTTGCTCGGTGGCTATCGTCAACTGTACGTAGACCGGGTGATGCAGGCAGACCAGGGCTGTGATTTCGACTTCCTGGTCGGTTGCAGGGGCGCCGAAGTTCCTCGTCACTCGCACTGAACGAAACGGCGGCCGCCTGACGCAGATGGCCGCCGTAATCGTTGCGCGATGGTATGATGCCCAGCAATCACCGCCAGGACCCCACTGCGTTCCCATGGATTATCGAAAGCCTTCCGACCGAAAAAGCATGCACGCGCGCATCGTCCAGGAACTGGGCATGCAAATCGTGTCCGGCCGTTTCAAGCCTGACGAAAAGCTGCCTGCCGAAGCGCTGCTCTGCGAAGAGTACGCCGTCAGCCGCCCGGTCCTGCGCGAAGCGACACGGGTTCTGGTGGCCAAGGGTCTGGTTTATTCGCGTCCGCGTGTCGGCACAGTGGTCAAGGCGCGCCGCGAATGGCATCTGCTGGACCCGGACGTGTTGCACTGGGTCATGCAAAGCTCGCCGCAGAATGATTTCTTCAACCTGCTGACCAGCGTACGCGCGGTCATCGAACCAGCGGTTGCCGCACTGGCCGCGCAGCATGCCACCGACGCAGAGATCGAGTCGATCCACGAAGCCTATCTGCGCATGGAAGCCGCACCGACGCCGGAAGACCTGCTGCAACCCGATCTCGACTTCCACAGCCGCATCGCCGACGCCACCCACAACGACCTGCTGGCACACCTGTGCAACATGCTGTCACTGGCGTTACGCGAGGCGCTCAAATACTCCAACAAGCGTCCCAACCTGCACGAACTGGCCATGCCTCGTCACAAGGCCATTCTCACCGCCATCCAGAACCGCGACGCGCTGGGCGCACGCCACGCTTCGCTGGTGCAACTGGACGATGCGCGCAATGCGCTGAGTGTAGTCCTGGGCGGCGGTTGACGGGTTTCCAGCTTGAGGGTCAACCGTTTCAGGCGGCTGATGTTCTCCCCCTCTGGATGCATCCTATCGCCAGCACGTACATCAACAGGCTGACCAAAAACGGGGCGCCCAGCCACAGAAAATGCTCGCCCGAGCCGACGTTACCCGAAAATATCAGAGCGCCAATCACTGGCGCTACACCGCCCACCAGACTCAGCAGGGATGTCAGCCCCCCCTGCAGCTCGCCCTGATGCCCTGCCTTGGCATGACGCGACAGCTCACCACGCAACGCCGGCTCGGCAATCAGCCCGACAGCATGGAAACACATTCCCACCAACGTCAGCCAAACGCTTGCAGCGGCCGTATAGAAAGCATAACCCAGTAAGCAACAGGCATAACCGGTAACGATTATCCGCTGGTTGGACATGATTGGCGTCAGCTTGCGTACCAGTACGCGCTGCGCGAACGCCATGCCCAGGGCGAGCGCCGCCAATGCGTACGACACTTCAAGCATGCTCCAGCCATAACGCATCTGATTGGCCAGCACAAAGCAGCTTTGAAATATCCCGTAGGCGAACCAGGAGCACGTCGCAGCCAGCAGATACGGGCGCAGGCCTTGCGTACTCCATAGTCCTCGCAGGCTGCCAAACGGGTTGGTTCGCCGCCATTCGAAGGCTCGCCGATGCTCGGCCGCAAGGCTTTCCGGCAACCTCATGTAGCCATACAGCAGGTTGATTGCCGCCAGGCCGCCAGCGACCAGAAAGGGCAAGTGCGGCCCGTAAGACGCAAGCCCCCCGCCTATGACCGGGCCGAAAACAAGCGCTATGGCGATGACACTGCCCGCTGCACCGTAGAAATGCGTGCGCTGCTCACCCTCACTGATGTCCGCAATATAGGCCATCGCAGTGGCGATATTGGCGGCAGTGATTCCTGCGATGGCACGGCCTATCAGCAAGACCGTCAGGCTGCCGGCGAAGCCAGCCATCAGATTGCCCAGGCACATGCCGGCCAGCGCCAGAAGCAATACCGGCCGGCGCCCATGACAGTCGCTCAGCGCCCCCAGCAGCGGCGCGCACAGAAACTGCATCGCCGAATAAAGTGTCAGCGCCACGCCCAGCGCCAACGAGACATGCTCGGTAGACGATGGCCAGATAGTCGCGATCAGCGTCGGCATGACAGGAATCGCCAGACCGATACCAAGCACATCGAGCCCCAATATCAGAAGAATGAAGCGCATGGGTGGGCGAGTTTCACCTTTTGAGTAACCTCCAGACATATGTAGACCTCAGACTGATTAATGCAGGCGAGCAGGCGTTGAGCCTGCTCGCCATGTTCCGCAACGACGGGTTATCGATCACACTCGGCAAGTTGCCCGATCAACACATCGGCAATTTGCTGGGCGTGGACGGACAGGCAAGTAAAGTGATCCCCTGAGACATCGACCGTTCTTACCTTTGCCGCACTGAACAACTCCCAGCCCCAGGCATCCGTGTCACGGATCTCGGGCAGGTTGATACCGGAGGGCATCGAGTCGACCGCCCTGAACAGTACCAGTGAGGCATCAAGCGCAACCTTGGGCGGGTCATAGCGCATGCCGAAGGCGGCAGCAGCCTTGTACACGTTGAACAGCCCCCGAATGCTTCCCTCATCGCCACGCGCATCCAGCAACCCGTGACTTTCCAGCGTGTCCTTCAGATAGCGGATCTTTTCCTCGTCACCCAGGTGCTCGAGCGCCTGCAACTCCTCGCGGCTGAGCTTGATTGGCTTGTCGAAGTAATGCCCGAAGATACTCAGCAGCGAACCCAACACCTGAGCATCGGTAGGCACCTGCATTTGCGTATACGGAGGGGCTGCCGAGTCGAACAGCGCCAGCAAACCCACCTGGTCGCCACGTGCTTCAAGCAGTCTGGCGATTTCGTACGCCACTTTTCCGCCAAGTGAATGGCCGCCCAGCAGATAAGGCCCATGCGCCTGAACCGACTTCATGCAGCGAATATAGTGTTCGGCCATCTCCTCGACGCTGAGGTGAGGCTCAGCCTTGCCATCGAGCCCCAGGCATTGCAGACCGTAGAAAGGCCGTTGCGCGCCCATGGCCTTGGCCAACCCAAGCACCTGATTGACGTTGCCGCCCATGCCCGGCAGACAAAAGAATGGTCTCCCCTCGCCGTTTCGCTGCACCGGCACCAGACAGTAACGTACGGCGGCTTCATCGGCGTCGATTGGCGTATCTTCGGCGACACTGTCCAATGAACGGGCGATTCGCTCGATGGTCGGTTCATCAAGGAACTCGGCCAACGTCAGGCACTGCTGAAAGCGCGAACGAATCCGCGAAATCAGCTGGGACCCCAACAGTGAGTGCCCGCCCAGATCGAAGAAGTTATCCAGCACACCCGGCATATCACCGCCCAGCAGCTCTTGCCACAACTGCGCGACTTCCTGCTCCACAGCATTGCGTGGCGCAACACGCTCGGCACCGGAGTCGAACAGCGGTGTTGCCCGGCCCGCCGACGTCGCACCGCCGCGCTGCAGTTGATCGATCAGTTGCTGCAGATCCTGCGCCTTGTGCACGATGATCTGAGCAGTGTTTTGCGCCAGAGCCAGCTCGAATAACTGGCAACCTTCTGCGTTGGTCAGCCCCCGCACATCGTCAATCGGCGCCTGCTCGGGATGCGCACTGTCATAGGCAACACGCATACCTGCCTGCGCCCATGCATCCCAGTTGAGCGAAACCACAGGCATGCCCTCCTGACGACAGGCCTGCGCCCTAGCGTCCAGATAGGCGTTGGCAGCGGCGTAATCCGCCTGACCAAGCCCCCCGAGCACCGACGCCAGCGACGAACACAGAAATATGAAATCGACAGGCTCCTGGCGCAAAGCCTCTATCAGCACATCGGTGCCAACCACCTTGCTGCCCATCACCTGTGCCCATGCATTTGCCTGGCTCAGTTGGATGAGACCGCTGGCTTGCACACCTGCGGCATGTATCGCCCCACTGATACACCCATGCTGAAGCCTGACCTGCTGAAGCGCAGCAGTGAAAGCCTCACGATCAGCACAATCGACCGCCACGTGTTGAATCCGCGCGCCTTGCTGTTCCATCGCCTGCAGCGCTTGTCCGACCTCATCCTTGACCGTCGCCGAACGGGACATCAGGACTAAGGTGACAGCTTTTACCTTCGCAGCCAGATGACTGGCCAGCGCCAGCCCCATGCCGCCCAGACCACCGGTAACCACGTAGGTCCCGCCCTCCTTGAAGTGCAGTGAAGGTTGCGAGACTTGCAGCGCTCGCAGGCAAGGTTCATGCAACGTCTGTTTGCGCAAGGCCAGAGTCGGCGCAAGCGGAGAAGCCTGATCGGGATCGATGTGCTGGAGTACCTGAAGCAGTAGCATCTCATTCTCGGCCGCGTTGGCCAGCGGCAGATCAAAATGACGGCAGCGTATCTGCGGCAGCTCCCAGGTAAGTGTACGAACCACACCAGACAAGGTTGCTACACAGCTGTTGACCGGCTCATCGTCATCCACCTGGCAGGCACCTTCGGTCACCACTGACAGAACAGTGGTGTTTATCGCATGAGGAATGTATGCCTGTACCAACACCATAAGATCGGAAAACAGCGTAATGGCGGCGTGCTCGCCTTCCGCAAGCTGCGTCTTACCGGCCATGTAAATGATCTGGCTCGGCAAGGCATCTTGCGTCGCCAGTGTATTAAACAGCTGTCCATATGCCTGTGCGTCGCCGCGAGCAATTGTCGCGATCGTAGCGCCAGAATCACCTGCATCGCCTATGCAGATACTGTCCGGCGGTAGCGCAGCGAGAATGCTGTTATCGGCTGCAACGCCACGCGTGACAACCAGCCAGGGCCCTTGTAACGGCGAGTCGCCCCTGGGAGGCAATGCCGGCCGCCATGCTGGTACCTGACACCAGTCCAAGGGCTCGGTGCGCTGCGCGTCCGGTGCCACTCGCTCATCGCGCAAAGTAAAGCCGATCACCTCGGCCAGCAGAGCACCGATTCCGCCGTCGTTATCGACTTCGAACAGTTGCACATCATAGACATTGCTGCGAACTCGCCGTGCATGGCTGTAAAGCCGGGAGCGCAGTGGTGCATGAATAGTCAGGCGCTGGTAATGGAACGGTAATCTGCGGGTGCTGTTTTCCATGATCGAGAGAAAACCAGTCGCCATGTCGAGCAACGCCGGATGCAGCGCAAAGCGCTCAAGGTCAGCGGCAAACACCTGATCCAGTTCCAGAAGCGCCAGCCCCTCATCCTGGCCGAGCCAGATCGAACGAAAGCACTTCCAGCGAGGCCCGAACAAGCCGAGACGCGTGTTCAATGCCGCATGTTCGACTTCATCGGCAAGACAGTCAGTATGGTCGGACTGAAGCTGCATCAGCCCTTTTAGTACGAGGCGCTCCCGGTTGTGGCGTTTTATGAAACCTAGCGCGTGCAGCATTCTGTGCTGCTGCGGAGCGTTACCATCGTCCGATACCGACTCGAGGAAAAACTCAGTGCTCTCGGTGTGATCCTTGAATGTAATCAGCACGCTTTGCGAGGCCTGCTCATCTTCCAGAACCAGAGGGGTCGGGAAGTAAACGTCACTCAGTTCGATCAACTCGATGCCTTCCATACGCGCGTAGGCATTGCGTACCAGCTCGACACATCCGGTGCCGGAAAGCACTGGCTTTCCTTCGAAAACGCGATGTTCGTCCACCAGCCAGAGTTGTGGCGACAGGCTCAATCGGAACTGCCGACGGTTACCCTGCACGCGCTGCCAATGCAGGAACAACGGTTGCTTGTGCTGCGCTGAAGAAACCGTCCCGGCAGCCTCGATCCAGTGGCTGTCCCGCGCAAACGGATAAGTCGGCAGCGGCACGCGTGCGCCGTCTGTACACCCTGCGGCCTGCGCCCAACCGAAACTTGCTCCCTGCCTCCACAATGACGCGATGCCTTCCGCCAACGCCGCCTCGTCCGACCGGCTGTCCCGTGCATGCCGAGTGCAACCAAGCACGCACAAGGGCTCAGCATAGGATTTCAGTGCACTCTGAAGAGCACGGCCCGGGCCGATTTCGAGAAAAATCGGGTCTTCCAGTTCGTCGGCAAGCAGCGCGATACCGTCAGAAAAGCGCACGGTATCGAGCAGATGAGACGCCCAATAATCACTTTGGCTGCTCGAATCGATCGAGAACCAGCCACCGTTGTGGTTGGACACGAGCGCGATAGTCGGAGACTGAACAGAGAACCCGCTGACAACTGCCTTCAACGCGTGCGCAGCAGGAGCCATCATGCGGGAATGAAAAGCGTGCGAGGTATCCAGTACACGCCCCACGAGCCCTTCCTCGGCCAGTTGTCGCTCGACCCGCGCAATGGCCTCAAAATCACCGGCAAGAACACATTGCAGCGGCCCATTGACGGCCGCCAGCTCCACGCCGTGCCCCAGAAAGCGCGCGCAATCTGCTTCAGAGAGGCCAACGGCAAGCATCGCACCCGGAGCTTGACGTTGCATCAGGCGGCCCCGCTCGACAACCAGCTTCAAGCTGTCTTCCAGACTGTAGACACCCGCAAAACAGGCTGCCACCAGTTCACCAAGGCTATGGCCTATCAGCGCCTGCGGGTGGATACCCCGGCTTTGCAACAACAGGGCGCACGCGTACTCGACCACAAAAAGTGCCGGTTGCGCGATTTCCGTACGGCTCAGACTGTTGGCTGTATCGCCACCCGCTGGCGGGTATAGACTGGCCAGAATGTCGACGCCATAACGCTTCAATATGACCGTGCAGCGGTCAACTGTCTGTCGAAATACCGCCTCACTGCCGTAGAGGCCCTTGAACATTCCCTCATACTGGCTACCCTGCCCGGAGAACATGAACACGATCGGACGGTCCTGTCTGCGCTCCATGAGCGCTGTGGACGAAGGTGTCTGCAGCGCGTGCAAGGCTCCGGCAATGCTCTGGCTGACAACGCTGTCCCTGAAGGCAAATCGTGTGCGGCCCTCTCCCAGCGTGAAGGCGATATCGCGTATATCGGCCACCGGGTTCTGCAGACAGGTGATCAGTTGCCGACGCTGATGGTCCAGCGCTGTAGCGGTACGTGCGGAGAACGGCAGTATGTACCAGCAATCGCTATCGTCATGCGGGCGCACTGACGGCTGCGGAGGCTCCTCGACAATGACATGAGCATTGGTCCCGCCGATGCCGAAGGAGCTGACGCCTGCCCGACGTGGCGAGGCCGTAGCCGGCCAGGGTCGGGACGTCGTGTTGACATAAAAAGGGCTGTCGTTGAAATCAATTTCGGGATTGGCTCGCGTGAAGTTAAGGCTTGCAGGCAGGACGTCGTGCTGCACGGCAAGTATGGCCTTGACCAGCCCGGCGACACCTGAAGCCGCGTCAAGATGACCGATGTTGCTCTTCAACGAACCGAGGGCACAAAAGCCCGGCGTGAAATTTGGCAAAGCGCTGGTATAGGCCTGCGTCAACGCACGGACTTCTACCGGGTCACCCAGGCGAGTGCCGGTGCCATGCGCCTCGATATAACCAATGGAGTCTGCACTGATATTCGCTGCATCGAGCGCGGCGCTCACCACCTGGGCCTGCCCGTGAACACTGGGCGCGGTATAACTGACTTTGCTGGAGCCATCGTTATTGACCGCCCCGCCCTTGATCAAGGCATGAATATGGTCGCGATCTTCGATTGCCCTGTCAGCCAGTTTGAGGACCAGCACTGCACAACCACTGCCACCTGTGGTGCCGCTGGCCTGCGCATCGAAAGGCCTGCAATGGCCATCGGCGGAAATGATGCTGCCCGGTGCCGCCTGGTAACCGTAGTATTGAGCTTCGACGGAAGCACCGCCGACGATCACCATATCCGACTCGCCCCGCAGCAAGCTTTCGCAAGCCATCTGGACCGCTACCAGTGAGGAGGAGCAAGCCGTCTCGACGGTAATCGCAGGTCCGGCGAGATTGAGTTTGTAAGCCACACGCGACGCCATGAAATCGCGGCCGTTACCCAATAGCCACTGGATGTTCTCCAGTTGCAGCTCCTGGCGCCTCGGGTAAACGTGATCAAGCAAGTAATGGCTGGTGCTCGCGCTTGCAAATACGCCTACGCGCAAATCGTTCAGAGAACCGCCATAACCGGCGGCTTCCATAGCGGTCCATGCGCATTGAAGAAAGATGCGCTGCTGAGGATCCATCAACTGGGCTTCACGAGGTGAGAAGCCGAAGAACTCGGCATCGAACTTGTCGACATCCTCGAGACGATTGCCACACTTGACGAAATCGGCACGCTCCAGCAGATCAGGGCTTACGCCATGCGCGAGCATGACCTCGTCACTGAAATAAAGGGTCGACTCCACCCCCTCGGTGAGGTTCTGCCAGAACTCGCTCAGGTCAGCGGCGCCCGGAAAGCGCCCGGCCATGCCGACGACCGCCAGCGTACGATTTCCGGGATCAATGGCAGGTGATGCCTCGCTGGCTTGGCGAACCTCCGGCAGCGGCCCATGCAAGCGTTCCAGGTGAGCGACCAGACCACGCAGCGTCGGGTATTCGAAAAGGTCTGTCATGGCCACGGGCGCCTGCAAAAGCTCGCTCAAACGTTTTTGCGTCTCGACAATGCGTAACGAGTGGCCACCGAGATCGAAAAAATTGTCGTCCGAATCGATTTCCTGACAATCGAGTACTTCCTGCCAGATCTTTCTGACCTTGTTGTGCAGGCGTTTTCCAGCGGGCCTGACGACCGCAGGAGAGGTCGGCATCTTACCGACCGCAGTGCCTTCCTGCGCGCGCTGATCAACGAGGTTTTCGAGTGCCTTGCGATCGACCTTGCCAGTACGGCTAAGCGGTAGTTCGGGCAAGCAGATCAGACGCTCCGGCACCATATGTGTCGGCAGCACTTTCGCCAGCTCTGCACGCACCTGTGCAATGCTCGGCTTGCCGACGTAATACCCCACCAGGATCTTGTGCTCGTGGTCATCCTGTTTAACGACCACGACCGCCTGCTCAAGCCCGACTATCGCGTTCAAGCGCGCTTCGACGTCGCCCAGTTCAATGCGGAAACCGCGAACCTTCACCTGATTATCGATACGCCCGACATAGCTCAGGCTTCCATCGAATTGACGAACCACAAAGTCGCCAGTGCGGTACAGCCGCGCCTCGGGTGAAACACCATATGGGTCTGGAAGAAACGCTTGCGCAGTGCGCTCATCCAGATTCAGATAACCCTGTGCCACCCCGTTCCCGCCAATGTAAAGCTCGCCGGGTACACCGCAGGGCAGAGGGTTCAGGTACGGGTCCAGAACATACATTCTGACGTTGTCCAGAGGCCGCAATACCAAGGCGCCTCGTTCATCCCAGTAATCCTGGGCAGATGCATACACCGTCGTTTCGGTCGGACCGTAACCATTGAGGAAACGTCTGCCGGTTGCCCAGGTCTGGGCGACGTTCGCCGGACAGGCCTCACCGGCGCTGATAATGACTTTCAGCTCGGCAAGCTCGGCATGGGGGAGCAAGCGCAGGGCCGTCGGCGTGATCTGCAGATGAGTAATACGTTGCTCGCGCAGAAGCGTCACCAGATCCGGCCCCGGAAGCAGCTGTTCAGAGGCGGCAAATACCAGCGTAGCGCCGCTGATCAGTACCGGAAACACCTCGCCACAGACCCCGTCGAAGACAGGCGAAAAATACTGCAGTTGTCGCGACTGAGCATTCAGTTCCAGCGCTCGCGCAAATGCATTCGCGGTGTTATCGATATTGCGCTGCGAAACCATCACCCCCTTGGGCTGCCCGGTCGAGCCAGAGGTGTAAAGAATATAGGCCAGATCCTGAGGCTCACGCTGGCAGGCCGGAGCAGACCATTCGCCCTCGGCACCTTCGAAGTCGTCGACCAGCAACGTCTCCAGCCCCAAAGCCGCAAGCTCGTGTGCCAAGCCTTGATGACCCACCACGCGGCGCAATGCTGCGTCTTTGATCATGTAGCCCAGCGCACCTTCCATCGAATCCTGCGGATTCAAGGGGACAAAGGCACAGCGCGCCTTCAGGATGCCAAGCATGCCTGCCACCAGATAGGGATGCCGTCCAGTGAACAGGCCGATGTGCTCACCCGCTTGCACACCCTTCTTTATCAGCGCGTGCGCGATGCCGTTGGCTAACCGGTCCAGTTCCGCGTATGTCCAGCAGCGTTGTTGCAACTGAAGGGCCATAGCCTGCGGAGTCTGACGTACACGCTGTTCAAAACGGCTGACGATATCGCCGTCGCCGAAGTCGCGTGACGTGTCGTTGAACTGGCTGATCAGCCTCTGATGTTCGGTTGCAGGAAGCATCTTCACCTGAGCAACGGTCTGCTCGGCATTGGCCAGCATATTTTCCAGCAGGCACTGGAAGTGCTCTGCCATGCCCGAAATGACGGAGCGCTCGAACAGTGACGTCCGATATTTGAATACCCCACTCACCCCTTCGCCTTTAACAGCACGCAACTCCAGCATCAGGTCCAGCTTCACCTCAGTGGAGGCAAGAGAAATTTCTTCCGATTGCACATACGGCAAGGTAAGCGGTACGGCCGTCGTGCTCTGCACCACAAGACCCACTTGGAAAAAAGGATGCTTGCCGGGCAGCCGCTGCGGGTTGAGCACTTGCGCCAGGTAATCGATCGGCACCGAATGATTTGCCTCGGCGGCAAGCAGGGCCTGGCGACTCTGCTCGATAACCTGCGCCACACGCAGAGGGCCTCGCAAACGCAGCCGTAACGGAAGCAGGTTAACGAAGAACCCGATCAGGTTCGCACTTTCATCATGGTCCCTTCCCGAGAATGGCATGCCGATCAAAATGTCGTCCTGCCCGGTGTAGCGATGCAATAGCAGCGCGAACGCGGCGTGCATGACCATGGCCGGCGTGCATTGAAGACGCAGGCAAAGCTGATCGAGCCTTGCCGAGCAATCGCCAGGAAGAGTCAGCGCAACGTAGTCGCCGGCCAGCGGATTTCCTGCTCGCGGGCTGGAACGCACAGGCAGTACCAGAGGCGGCGGCAAGTCCTTAAGCGAAGCCTTCCAGGCGTCTAGCTGAGCCTCGAACGCCCCGCTTTCGAGTTGATTTCGTTGCCAGGCAGCATAGTCCTGATACTGAGCCTCCAGTGCGCTAAGCCTGAGGCACTCACCTTGCGTCAAATGCCGATAAAATGCTGCCAGTTCCTGACGCAGCAAGGCACTCGACCAACCATCGTAGGCAATGTGATGCAAGGTCAGGCACAGCACATATTCATCCGAAGCGGTCTGCAGAAGCACCGCGCGTATCGGCAGTTCCTTGTCCAGCAAGAACGGCGTGTGCACCTCCCGCTCCAGTGTGACCGAGAGCGCTTCGCGAGCGATTTTTTGCTGCCTGAACGGTACGCGCGCGCTGTCAGCGTGACTTGTCACAACCAGCGGCTCTTTCTGCGTAAGGCCCTGAGCGTCCACAAACGTTTCAAGCTCGCAGGTGAAATGCGTGCGCAAGACTTCATGACGCTCAAGTAACAGATTCAATGCACCTTCCAGCGCAGGAATATCCAGTTGCCCGGTCAGACGGCATATTTCCGGCATGTTGTAAGCGGTGCCCGGCTCACTGTGCTGGGTCAACCACAGACGGCGTTGCGCAAACGAGAGACGTTGGCGCTCGATACCGCTACTGCGTCCGATCGCGGCAGGCCTGGAAGCGACACTGGCACCTTGGGCGATCTGGATCATATTCAGCATGATCTTTTCGGCGACCTGAGCGACGGTGGGCCCTTCGAACAGGTTTGCAATACTTAGGGCCACACCAAAGCGCTTTTTGATGTGCGCAATGACTTGAGTGACCAGCAGAGAATGCCCGCCACTCTCGAAAAAATTGTCGTCAATGCCGATACGCGGCACATTGAGCAGTTGCTGCCAGTCTTCGACAAGCTGTTCTTCCAGACTGTTGCGCGGTGCGGCATAAGCGCGTGAGTCCTGCGCCCAATCGGGCTCAGGCAGGCTCTTGCGATCGATCTTGCCATTTGCGGTCAAAGGCAGTGCTGGCAAGACTACCAACAGGCGCGGCACCATATGGCCTGGCAGACGCTCGCCAAGGTAGGCATTGAGTTGCTGCGCTGTAGCGCGGGTTTGCACATAACCGATCAGTTCGGCCTCGGCACCTGGTGACTGACGGGTGACCACCGCGCATTCACTCACATCAGGATGGTCGGCGAGTACGCTCTCGACTTCACCCAGCTCGATGCGGAAGCCACGAATTTTGACCTGGTTGTCACTGCGGCCCAAAAACTCGATGGTGCCGTCGCGCATGTGCCGACACAAATCACCGGTGCGATAGAACCGCTGTTTGCCGATGCCAGGTAAAAACCGTCCGCTGGCCGAGAACGAACCGGTCAGGAAGCTCTTCTCGTTCAATTCAGGGCGATTCATGTAACCGGACGCCACCGCGCCGCCGCCAATCAACAATTCGCCGGGGACAGTACGCGGTACCAGATTCAGCGTTGCGTCGACCAGGTACAGGGAGGTGTTAGGCAAGGGACCGCCGATAGGCAAGCTGCGCTCAGAGTCATACCACCCTGCATCGGGCTCGAACGTGGCGCTTTCGCAGGTTGCCTCGGTGACTCCGTAAACACTGACAACCCTGGTATGCGGTCCACACAGCGTCTGCATTTTCCGATACTCGTGGACAAACCACACGTCCGCACCGCAGGTGAGTGTATGCAGGGTATCCAGACGCCGTGCGGTCTCTTCCAGGTAACGAATCATCTGCCGCAGGACCGCAGGCACGAACTCGAGCAACGTCACCCGTTCAGCTGTGATCAGCTCATAGAGTCGTTCAGGGTCAGCCAGACTCTGCCGAGGACACATGATTAACCGCGCGCCAACCGCCAGCGCGCGGACGACATCGCTCATGAATACGTCAAACGTGAAATTGGCCATTTGCAAAATGCCAGTAACACCCGGCTCGGTCTGACCGTAAGTCTGCTCCAAGGCCTGGAGCAGGCTTACCCAACTGCCGTGAGAGACACTGACGCCCTTGGGACGACCGGTAGAGCCGGAGGTAAAAATGATGTAGGCGATGTCTTCCGGTTGCGTGTTGCGCCCCTCGAATTCGCTCTCGAGCAGCGTGCCGGTGGTCTGCGGCAAATCATCCTGCAGCAGGCACGGATAGTCCTGCAGTTGCTTCTGAAAGGCGCGCAGCGTCAGGACCAGTCTGGGCTCGATGTCCTTGAGCAGATCCGCATGACGCGCATCGTCGATTGCGAGCGGCACATAAATACCGCCCACCTGATGCACCGCCAGTAACGCGACGATGACCTCTGGGCCATAGCGTTGCACTACCGCGATCCGGTCACCATGACGAACACCGGCAGCATGCAGATGACCCGCCAGTACCCGGGCCTCTGCATCCAGTTGCGCATAGCTGTATCGACGGTCCGCATAAATCAGCGCATCCATCTCGCCCCACTGCGCGGCACTGCATTTGAACCACTGATGGAAAGGTGCAAAAGGCGCTTGCGGCGCTGCCGGCTGATGATTAGCCAAGCGCAGCGCCTGCTCCACGGCTTCGTCAGACAACAGCGAAAAATCGTCAATAGCCCCGTCCGGGTTGCGCGACACCTGCTCCATAATGATCAGCAGGCTATCGATCATCCCCTGCACTGCGGTCTCATCCAGCAATGCGGTGTCATACTCGACCGCGCCGCTCATGCCGCGCGCAGTCAGTGCCAGGGTCAGACTCAGGTCATATTTGGCGGTGCAGGAGTCGAGCGTATAAACGCGAGTACGCAGGTTTTCCAGCTCGACCGAAAAATCCTCGTTGGCCATATCGAACAGCACCTGAAACACCGGCGCATGGCTCAAAGAGCGCGGGGGCTGAATGGCCTCGACAATCTGATCGAAAGGCACATGGGCATGCTCGAATGTATCGAGCACCGAGGCGCGAACTCTTTTGAGCAACTCGACGAAAGAAGGAGAACCCGATGCATCGATCCGGTTTGGCAGCGTATTGACGAAGAAACCGATCACGCCTTCCAGATCAGCGGATTGCCGATTCGACATCGGCGATCCGATGACCAGATCCGCCTCTTGCGTATAGCGATACAGCAGCACGGAAAAAGCCGCAAGCCCTACCATATAGGGCGTGACGCGACAGTCCTTGGCCAGTTTTTTCAGCGAGTCCGAGACGGCTGCAGGCACTTGAAAATGACAACGCTGCCCCGCGTAACGCTGAACGGCAGGACGCTTGTCATCCAGCGGTAGTGGCAATACCGGAGGCGCACCGGCCAATCGCTGCTTCCAGTGAGCAATATCGGGATCTCGCTCAGCGCTCGATGGGCTCAGACTTAAATAGTCGCCAAAGTCGAAGTTCAACGACTCGACGTTCACCTCGCTGCCCTGCACCAGCGCCGAATAGGCTGAGGCCACTTCAGAGAGGAAGATCTGCATCGACCAACCGTCGAAAATGATGTGATGAACATTGATCAACAGAACATGCTCGTCGGTCGCACAGTGCAGCAACGTCGCGCGCAGAAGCGCTTCATGCTCAAGATCGAAAACATAACGGGCTTCGCTTTGCTCGAACGCTTTCAGCGCAGCTTCGCTGTCCGGCTCGGCTCGCAGGTCAACTTTGCGAGTCAACAGTTGCTCGTTGACAAGGCGAATGACCGGTTGCCCATCGATACAGGGAAAACGATAGCGCAGTGCAGTCTGGCGCTGATAGACACTGTCCACCGCCCGCTCAAGGGCTGCGCAATCCAGCGCCCCGTCAATGCGCAGCGCGAAAGGCACATTGTATGTGGCGCTCGCATCTTCCATCTGGTGCATGAACCAGAGGCTTTTTTGCGCAGGCGATAAATTCAGAAACCCCCGGGCTGCCGGGGTCGGACTCCTGACAGCGGATCCGGTGGTTGAAGTGACCGTTTTTTTTTGGGACATGACCATCTCCACCTCGACAGCGAACGATGTCGCTGCGAGGACGGGTTAAATTGGGGGGCTGAGAGGCGAGAAAGCGCGCGGGGGTATTTTTACTACCCACCACGCGCCGGTAAGCGGTCAGGCGGTCAACGGCTCGGTCGAGCGCTCGATAGCACCTGCAAGCGTCTCGACGCTGGGATACTCAAAGAGCAGATTCAGCGACAGACGACTGCCGAATTGCTTGCTCAGCCGCGACATGATCCGCATGCCGGCCAGCGAATGCCCGCCGATGGAGAAGAAGTCTTCGTTTCTACCCACTTCCGGCACATTGAGGATTTGCGCCCAGACCTCGGCAATGGATTTTTCCAGAGCCGTCGACGGTCGCTCGCTGGTGACTCTTGCACGGCCGTTTTGAGTCGCCAGTTCAAGCAATGCACGCTTGTCGACTTTGCCGCTCGCATTGACCGGCAGTTGCTCGATCACATGCACTTCGGCAGGCACCATGTAGTCGGGGAGGCGATCCCTTAGCGCTACACGAATCTGTTGTTCATCCAGTGCAATGGTCCCGTCCAGACTGACAAAGGCAACGAGTTGCTTATCAAGATTCAGTGTGCGCAGAATCAGCGAGCACGCCGTGACACCAGGCAATTGACGTATCGCCTGCTCAACCTCACCAGGCTCTATGCGCAAGCCACGGATCTTGATCTGGCTGTCACTGCGCCCCAGAAACTCGATACCGCGGCTCTGGGTCCAGCGCGCCAGGTCACCGGTGCGGAAGAGAGTTTTGCCGGGGAACCTCTTCAGTGTCACAAAACGCTCCTGGCTCAGTTCCGGACGCTTGAGGTAGGCGCCGGTGATACCTGTGCCGCCGATAAATAACTCTCCTGGAACACCTGGCTCGGCAAGCTGCCCGAAAACATCCACGATGTAGGCATCGGCCTGTGCAATTGGCCATCCGATCAGAGGCTTGTCAGTCACTTGTTCGACTTTGTCCATGCTGTAGGCAGTGGTAAACACCGTACCTTCAGTAGGGCCGTACCCGATGGTGAGCGTCCCGGTGGACTGTGCCAGAAAACTGCGCATGCTTTGCGGTGAAACAACGTCACCGCCGGTCACTACATGTCTGACGCCAGCCATCGCATGAGGATACTGATCGACCATTTCCTGGAACAATGCGGACGTCAGCCAGAGTACGCTGACCTGCTGGCTTTCCAGTGTGTGTGCCAGGTCATCCAGCCCGCCGGCTTCTCCAGGCTGAACCACCAACTGCGCGCCGTTCAGCAAGGCACCCCAAATTTCAAAGGTCGATGCATCGAAGGCGAGGGGCGCGAAAAACAGGAAGCGGTCGTCACCATTGATATCGATATAGTCCGTCCCCTTGACCAGACTCACGACCGCGCGGTGGGTACTGGCAGTGGCTTTCGGAGTGCCTGTGGAACCCGATGTGAACATGTAATAGCAGTGAGCATCGGCGCTGACGACAGGCTTGACCAGTGGCGACACGCGCAGGTCATCCTGCTCAGTCAACAATTGCCCGATCAACAGCGTTGAGGTTGCATCACGTAGAGGCGGAGCACTCTCATCGATCAGTGCCCACTTGACGTCCGCCTCTTCCAGCAGCCAGTCACGACGCTCGGCAGGCGACGCACAGTCGATCGAGAGGTAGCACGCACCGGCTTTGAGTACGCCCAAGAGCGCTGCAACCTGCCACTCGGAGCGCATCATGCAGATACCGACGACATCACCGGGCTGCACATCCTTGCGAAGCAATATGTCGGCAATTTTGTCGGCGGACTCATTGAGCTGAGCGTACGTCAGCACTGCCTCCCCGCACCGCACAGCGATGGCTTCGGGCTGTGTAGCCGCAAATGCCTCGACGATGGCGTGCAGGGACGTTTCAGGGTAGGTCGAAGCAAGCCCCTCACACTGTGCCTGAATGGCAGCCTGGTGCTGGGCCGACAGGCTTTGTGCCAACGTCTCGTCAAGTGACTCACCGGCCTTTTCCAGCAGCTGGACATAATGCCCGGCCATTGATGTCGCTGTTTCCTGAGTGAACAGGTCAGCGGCATAGCCGAGTGACAACGAAGCCTTTGTGCCGGAACGGTCCAGGACGAATTCGATGGGCGGATGCAGACTGCCCGAAGCACTTCCCTGCTCTGCACGCGCGGACAGGCCGTTGCAGAATACCGACTGTATTAATGACTGTGGCGCTCTTCCCGATGCCGCAACACTGTCATCGAGCGCTTTTTCCAGGCTCTGTGCGGAAGATGCGTGCCACTGACGAGCCTGCTCGCAGTGCTGTTGTGTGCGCAGGAAGACATCGGCAAATGTATCGTGCGCAGTGAGCGTCAGCTTGAGTGGCAACGGTGTGGCAAGACGCTGTCCATCGGCAGCGGTACCCAGACCAGCCACGACGGTTTGATGCCCGCCATAACGTGCCATGACAATGGCATAGATAGAAAAAAGCGCTACTTCAGGTTCAATGCGGCGCTGTTCACACGCTTGAAACAGGCGTGCAAGGCTTTCATCCGACAATGGGATTTCATGACGCACAAGTGGCCCGCTGACAACGCGATTAAGCGCATGGTCAGCCAGAAGACCCGAGGCTTCGAGGTCGAGAGATTGTTTCCAGAACTCTACGCCAGGACTGACAGAAGTACCGCCTGCGGCAAGGACAGCAGACTTGCGTACATTGGCGAGGCTTTCTGCCGGTTGCTCGAGCCAGGCGCTTGCCAGGTGGAGGAAATCATCCATAAGCGCTACGACATCTGCCTCTTTGGCGACAGCGGTGGAGTACTCAAGCATGAAACGACCGCCAGCGGCCGGGTTAACCTCGTCATCGAAAACGCAAATGACATTGAGGTCGAATTTCGCAGAACCGTTTGCCAAGCCCTCCACCACCTCGACATCAATGTCCGCAAAGTCCAGGGTGCGGGACATGGAGTTATGAAAACTGAAAGCAACCTGAATGTAAGGTAACTGCTGAGTTAAACGCTCCGGGCTCAGATCGGCAACCATGGTGGAAAACGGCACATGCGACTGCAAACAGGCCGTGCGGATTTCTTCTTTCACGGCGGCCAGTAGAGGTGCCCAGGGCGTGTTCGCGTCAATGTCGATGCGCAGCGGCAACATGTTGACCAGCATACCGATGGTGTTTTCGATACCCGGCAGGTCGCGGTTGGCGACGGCGGTACCGATCAGTTGTTGCGTCTGACCCGAACGCGCCGCTACTACACAGGCAAACAGTGAAAACATAGTCTCGAACAGGGTGGATTTATTCTTCGAGCCATACGCCTGAAGTGCGCTGATCAACCCACCGGGCAACGGTACCGACACGGAACTGCCGACAAAATCCAACGCCGCTTGCCCACCCTTCGGTGCAGGAAACGGCGAATGCGTGTAGGCAGGCCAGGTTTCAAGACGACCGTACCAGAAGTCTCGGCCTTGACGACCTTGAGCCGAATCCAGCCAGTCGCGCTCCCATTGGCAGTAATCGATAAACTGGATCACCGGCTCAAGGGGCTCTTGATTAACACGGCCCTTTTGTTCGTTGTAAAAATGATTGAGCTCTTTGAGAAACAGCCGAAATGACCAGCCGTCATGAATGAGGTGGTGTTCGATGTGCAGCAATGAGTGGAATTGGTCACTGAATTTGAACAGCACCCATCGAATCAGCGGAAGTTTCGCCACTTGGATTTTCTGGGCTATTTCAGCTTTTATAATAGAATTCATGTAGGTCTGCCGTACCGCTTCACTGCTGGCAGACAGGTCAACGATCGGGATGTTCACGGGCCAGGCGTCCTGAATAGTTTGCCGTGGCTCCCCGTCAACCTCATCGAAAACAGTGGAGAGTGACTGATGACGCTCCACCACCATACTCAGCGCCAGTTCAAGCGCGTTGATATCAAGGTCGCCGCGAATATTCAGCATGGCCTGAAAATTATAAGCGATACTTTCTGGTACTAACGTCTCAAGAAACCAGGCCTGTTCCTGAGACATGGAGAGTGGCCCTTCCGTACCGGTTATATGCTGTACGCCGGCCCGCTTAGCGAGATCTTGAGAGCGTGACGGTGCGGTATTATTTTTCTCAAAACTGTTCATGACGGCCTCAGGTAACATATTAATCAGGTGACATCAACCTCGTAAAAAAACCGATGCAAGAGATTTTGTTAACGACGATTGACTTCTTTCAAAAAAACCACATACACCCTGTAACCGTCTACCTGTGAAAAATAACAGCTTACGCAGCCCCCCCAACCTTCCTAGTCTATATAACGCCCTAATAACAACGCATTGCAGAGCACAACCTGTCGAGGTAAACGATGCAAACCGTCCAAAGATTTCACTGTAACGATGCACTCAAATTTGAACTCATGCGTCTTTACAAAAAGAATAACTGGCGATGGCTACTGGGTTGGTCGGGGGATATTATTGTCATTGCTTCCGCTGTCGCACTCACCCAATGGTCGTTGTATGCTTATCCCCTCAGCGTGCTAATTATCGGTTCAAGGCAACGCGCACTCGCCTCCCTTGTTCATGAGGCAGCCCATTTAACCCTGACTCAAAGCCGTTCCCTAAGTTATGCCATTGGCCACTATCTAACCGGCTTACCCATCTTTCAGGATTACGAAGCTTATCGACATTCGCACGTGCACCTGCATCACCATCATCTCGGTGACGCCGACAAAGACCCGGACTACCGTTACTATATCGATTCTGGACTGCAGGCGACCGTAGATCGGTTTGACTTCATGTTTAACCATCTGCTTAAAACCGTGCTGCTCCTGAATATATTCAGCTACCTGCGTTACCTTGTCATTCATCGGTTGGGCGCACTGTTCAAGTCCCCTCGCAAAGCGCTGACCCTCATCGCAGTACACGCTGTTTTATTCTCGTTGTTCTACGCCACCACAGGCCTGTACGGTTACCTGATGTTCTGGCTCGTTCCTTACCTCACGGCTTTTCAGGTCATCGGTTGGCTGTCAGAGGTTTCTGAACATTTTGGATTGTTCGGCAAGGAACGGGAGGCCTTGCGTATCACCCGCAACCGTTTCCCCTCCTGGTGGGAGAGGCTGTTTATCGGCATGCATGGAGACAACCTGCATCTCACTCATCACTTGTTTGCAGGCATCCCCTACTGGAATCTGTACAAGGCGCACTGCATTCTTCTGCAGGACCCGAGCTATGCTGCAGTCAATCAGGTCAAGGGTGGCATCATCTCGGGTCGTCGCGACAGGCAATCGGTCATACGCCAGATACTGAACATTTATCGCCTGCAAAACAAACGTCATTCTCAGCACAACACTGCGCATCAGGCGCGGTACGAGCAGTCGACGCGCGAAGGTACGCAGGCAACAACAGGCGATAACCGGTAGCCGTCGCGTTCCACTGCAGGTTGTCCATAAGTATTCCGATCGAACCCGCGCTGTATCGGAATCGCGCACAAAGAGCCGAGGCTCACTCAACGCTTTAATGGCCTTTGCGACCTGCCACTCAGGGCGGTCGTCAAGGCTAGCACCGTCCCTTACAAAATGCCCATCTTGGTCAGTTGTATGCAAGCCTGAAGTTTGGTTCGGACACCCAACTTCGAGATCACATTGGAAATGTGAAAATCCACGGTTCTTTTGGATATATTTAGAATGACGGCAATTTCATTACAGGTCTTGCCTATTGCCGTCCAGATGTACACTTCCTTTTCACGGTCCGTGATAGTGAAGTTTTCGTCCGATTCATTCAAGCCCATGACCAGGCCCGTCAACTTATGATGAAACTCACGAACCAGCGACTTCACCTCCGTCGCAAGACTGTACTCGCCTTGCGCATTCCCTGTTCCGGCTTCTTTATTTGCAAACCGAAGTAAACTGAATGCCTTCTCTTCGCCGAGGTAGAACGCCGTCATCCCGTCAGAGGTGGTACCGGCGTCGATCATTTCGCCACGGTCATTTGATGATATAGGCCTGTTCAGTAACCCGGTAAATAGTGGCTGAGAGCAAGCAACGCCCCGAACCGTATCCGCTACGTCCTGCCGCTCCGCACAATGACTGTTCTTTTCCCCTGCCTCCGGACCGCTGACCAGAACAAAGCCATGTTGCTGTAAGGCTGGCGTGTGATGATAAAAAAAATAGGCATAGTGATGAACACCCCGCTCACTTGCACTCTGTTCGAACTCCCATTCCAGCTTTTGTCTGCCGGTGCTTTTTTCATGGCCAAACATATCGCTGCGCAATGAAAGTGCCATCATCCTACTCCATGAACCATTTGAAATGGCTACTTCTCAAGTGAGAAGCCCATGCAATTCATGATAACTACGCCCCACCCTTCACGCAACTTAAGTAACTCTCAGACTTTGAATACCGGCACTTTGCCTGCACACTGATACTCACTGTGCGCGATTATAGTATTTCTTACGACATCTTATTAAGCCGCACACTAACAGCTCCACCCCACAGAACAATACCTTGATAGTTCTGATAGGCGTCTCATAAAAACTTTAACTCTAACACCCTAAAAACTCTATTCTTCGCCCCTTCTCTCATCCCGCTGTCCCCCTTTTACAGGGCAAGGCAACCTTGACCTGACACAAGCCGATCAATAAAAGCAGCCGCGCGTTGCGAAACGTTCGGCACAGAGCGAAGACACTTCACCAAGAAGAGGCTGGATAACCTCATGTGTGTCTTAATGTGAAAATAGCGAATTGCCCACCTTCCCCGCCATCTTCTCCGGCTTGATCAAAAACCGCGCCAGCGCGGGCAGCAGCCACAGTGCGCCGAACATGTTCCACAGCAGCATGAAGGTCAGCATCAGGCCCATGTCAGCCTGAAACTTGATTGCCGAGAAGATCCAGGTGCACACGCCAATGGCCAGGCACAGACCAGTAAACAGCACGGCCTTGCCGGTGGACTTAAGGGTTTCATAGTAGGCCTCCTGCAACGGCAGGCCGGCGCGCAGGAAGCTTTCCAGACGGCTGTAGATGTAGATGCCGTAATCGACGCCGATGCCCACTCCCAGCGCCACAACCGGCAGAGTCGCGACCTTGACGCCGATGCCCATGAACGCCATCAGGGCGTTGCCCAGCACTGAGGTCAGCACCAGTGGCAGGACGATGCACAGCGTGGCGGCCCATGAGCGGAAGGTGATCATGCACATGGCTGCCACGCAGAGGTAGACCAGCACCAGAATGACCAGCTCGGACTGCTTGATGACCTCGTTGGTCGCGGCCTCGATCCCGGCATTGCCGGCGGCCAGCAGGAACTGCAGGTCCGGCGTGTCGTTCTCCTTGGCGAAATCCTGCACGGCATGTACGGCACGGTCCAGGGTTTCGGCTTTATGGTCGTTGAGGAATACCAGCAGGGGCGCCAGCGAACAGGTGTTGTTGTACAGACCGTCGGCGCGGGCAATGGAGTTGTTCAGCACATCCTTGTTACGCGACAGGCTCTCCCATTTCAGGTTGCCCTCGTTCATGCCCTTGATCATCTGTCTCGACACCGTCACCAGCGAAATGGCCGACTGCACGCCCTGGGTGTTTTCCATCTTCCAGGCCAGCTCGTTGATCGCTGACATTGTCGGATAGGCCGAGCAACCTTCTGGTGGCGTCTTGACCATCACCACCAGCACGTCCGAACTGGTGGAGTAATGACTGATAATGAACGCGTTGTCCTTGTTGTAACGTGAATCGGGACGCAGCTCCGGCGCGCCCTGGTCCAGGTCGCCGATCTTCAGGTTCTGGCTGTACCAGAGCCCGCCACCGAAGGCCAGCAGCGCCAGCACAATGGAGACCGGCGCAACCTTTGAGCTGGCAAAGTTGGACAGCAAGCGCCAGAACGGATGCTCGGACACCGCATCCTGCTTGCTGCGATTGATCGCCCGCTTGCTGATGCCCACGTAGGAAATCGCCACCGGCAGCAGGATCAGGTTGGTGAACACGATCACTGCCACACCAATGGAAGCGCCGATGGCCAGCTCGCGAATCACCCCGATGTCGATAATCAGCAGCGTGATAAAGCCGACCGCATCGGCCAGAATCGCGATCATGCCCGGCAGAAACAGCTGACGAAACGTCCGCCTTGCAGCGGTCAGGGCGTTGTCGGCCTCGCTGGATTGCAAGGCGATACCGTTGATTTTCTGCACACCATGGGAAATGCCGATGGCAAAGATCAGGAACGGCACCAGCATCGAGTACGGGTCAATACCGAACCCCACGACGTGCATCAGCCCAAGTTGCCAGATCACCGCAATCAAGGTGGTGATCAGCACGGCGATGGTGCTGCGAAGACAGCGGGTGAACCAGATCAACAGCACCAGCGTGATCAGAAAGGCGATGCCAAAGAACATTACCACCATGAACAGGCCGTCAATGAGGTCGCCGACTTTCTTGGCGAAGCCGACGATGTGAATCCTGATGTTCGGGTTTTGCGCCTGATACTTGTCGCGGATCTTCTCTTCAAGCTGGTGCGAGAACTGCTGATAGTCCAGCGCCAGCAACTTGCCCTGGTCTGCCGGATCCGGGTAGGACTCCTGCAACGGCACATCAATGATGCTGGATTTGAAATCGTTGGCCACCAACCGCCCGACCTGTCCGGACTTGAGTATGTTGTTGCGCAACAGATCCAGACTCTCATCCGAACCGTTGTAACTCTGCGGAATCACTTCGCCTCCGGCAAAGCCCTCCTCCGTCACTTCGGTCCAGCGTACGCTCGGGCTCCACAGCGATTTCAGGCCAGAACGGTCAACGCCAGGAATGTAGAACACCTCGTCGCTGATCTGACGCAGCGTCTCCATGTAAGGTTTGGAAAAGATGTCACCCTCCTTGGCCTCTACCGAGATACGAACGGTGTTACCCAGATTCGCCAGATCGTTGCGGTGTTCCATCATGTTCTGGATGAACGGATGGGACAGCGGAATCATCTTCTCGAAACTGGTGGAAGGCCGCACCTGCGTGGCCTGCCAGAACAGAAAGAGGCTGGCCAGCAGGCAGAGGATGATGACTGCCGGGCGATGGTTGAAAATCAGGCGTTCGAGGAAGGTTGCCTTGTCATCCGGATCTTGCGCGTGCTGGTGCGTGTTCATGCCTGAATATCCCCGCCCTGAAAGGTCTTATTGTTGGGTGGTATCGGCGCCCGTCGGCGAGGTGAGGCGAACGCCGCCCTGCCCGACCAGAATCAGATTGCCTTGAGAATTGCCAGTGACCCCGGCCAGCGAGATGCGATCAGGTCGATTGAAGACCGCGAATGTTTCACCGTCGTCGGTGCTGCGCATGACACTGCCGCCATTGCCGACCAGCACCAGCGAGCCATCGGCCAGCAGCGTGGCACTTGCCAGCCCGAACTCGATCGGCCCGCGCGCACCCTTCAGTTCGACGGGCTGCCAGCTGTCACCAAAATCGCTGGAGCGAAACAGATTGCCGCGCAGACCATAGGCCAGCAGCGTGGACGGCTGTGCCGTGCCGATCACACCGAATAACGAGCCTTGATACGGGCCGTCGATTTTCTCCCAGGTCTGCCCCTCGTCGCGGGAGCGAAACATGCTGCCCGCTTCGCCGACGATGAACAGGCCGGCGTCCTTGACCTGAGTGATGCCGTTCAAGTGGTACTGGTCTTCGTTGTCCAGCCGGTCGCTGACATCTTCCCAGTGCTGCCCGCCATCGGCCGTGCTCAGCAGCAGGCCGTAGGCACCGATGGCCAAACCGTTGTCGAGATCCTTGAACCAGACATCCAGCAGCGGAGCCTCGCGCTTCAAGTCCTCGAACTGCTTGCTCCAGCTCTTGCCGCCATCGCTGCTGGCCAGTACCTGCGCGTCGTGACCGACCGCCCAACCGTGCTGTTCATCCACAAAAAACACGGCCGTCAACAACTGCCGGGTAGGCACACGAGCCTGACTCCAGGTCTTGCCCTGATCATCGGAAAGCAGAATATGCCCATGGTCACCCACCGCGACCAGCCGCGCACCCGCATGGGCGACGTCCAGCAACAACGTGCGAGAGGCTTTGGTCGACTCGATGGCATAAACAGGAGCGTCTGCAGCAACGGCAGTGGCTAGCGCCTCGGAACCGGCCATGGCTGGCAGCGCAAACAGGGATGACGCAACGACAGCCAGGGACATGCCCGCGCATAACCGGGTGCGACGATGGAAAGACTCACGCATGGACTTTTCCGCTCTTATTATTATCAGGTGGCTGTTATCGGGTGTGGGTGCCGGACAACTCGTATCGATGTCGACGCCCGCAGCGCTATGGCGTTACCTGTCTGGAAGCTCAGCCATCCTAGGCAGCTTTGCAAATGCCTGACAATCGACATGTCGTTATCTTTTGTTAAGCGCGCTGAATGTGATTGATGGATCATCACGACGGTTGATCGCGCAGACTGCCCAGACGCCGGTCAGCGAATGCTTCTGCGCCGCAAGGCCGCTGGTTTGAAGGCGTTCACGCTGGGTACCGGCTGAGAGAAGTCACTGGTGCCAGGCTCTTGATTGTCGAGGTTCTGTACGTGATAACGCCGGGCCTGCAGGTCATGGAAGACGTCCAGAGCAGACCAGGTCGTCGGCAGTTCGTAATAGTTTTTCAGGTACGCCATGGAGACGCGCCACAACTGCCCCCGGGCATCGTACTGATCGACGACTGCGGCCTGCCAACTGTCCTCGTCCAGGTACAGCGTGCGTCTTGAGTAGACATGACGCGCGGTCGGTTTGAGCGTGCCCTCCACCACCCATACACGATGTAGTTCATGGCGCGTATAGGCCGGGTTGAGATGACCCACCTGCAATAATTGCCGATAGGTAATGTCGGGGCTGGAAATGCGGTAGTTGTTGTAGGGAATATAAATCTCGCGTTTGCCCAGTAACCTCCAGTCGTAACGATCCGGCGAGCCATTGAACATGTCGGTGTCGTCAGCCGTACGCAAGCCTTCAGAGGCCGGGATCGGCATGTCGTAAGCCAGACTCGGCGCGCGGCGTACCCGACGTTGCCGCGCACTGTAGGTCCACGCCTGCCGCGGCTCCTGTATCTGGTCCAGTGTTTCATGGACCAACACGGCAGAACCGGCCATACGCGTGGGACACTGGGTAAACGACAGGTAATAGAACAGCACGTTATCCAGACTGGCAAAGCTGCCCGCAGGATCATAGAAGCGAAACAGCACTTCCTGACGCGACGTGTTCAGCTTGAAACTGCCGTCGCGCTGTATCGCAACGTCCGAAGTACGTCGCACCGCATAATGGCCGCGATACCGGGCAATGTGGTTCCACACGGCCTGAATGCCCTTTTCCGGAAGCGGAAATGGAATGCCTCCGTAGGCATCGACAAAACCATTGCCACCGCCGATCAATCGGGCTTTCTGCGCATTGCGGCGGGTGTTGTCGTACACCCATTGCGGCGCCGATCCGGAACGTCGCGTGGGGTATACCGGCATCCGGTAGCTGTCGGGGTAGGTTTCGAACATCGCCACCTGCCCAGACGTCAGGCGCGTGCGATAGTGCTGCATATTGGCGTGAGTGATGGTGAACAGGGGCTTGTCAGCGGTATACGGGTCGACATGCCGAGTGCCCGAGCCCTTGTATCCGGGCGGGGGCCGGGTGATTCCGCCCGTCCAGGGCGGAATGGTCCCCGTGGCATTACCTGCCATCTCGCCTCCCAGCGGGGTCAAACGACTCCCGAGCAACGTGGTATCGACTGCCTGGCAGGTGTTGATCGCGAACAGCAGCGTCAGCGCGCCGCCCAGCAGTTGTTTCATGAGCATGTGGGCTCTCCTTGCATGGCCACGTCGGGACGCATGTATGGCGTCCTGGCCTGTAATAGTTCTGCTATAAACAGCGTTTTGTCGGGGCGACACCGGTTATTGACGCGCGGCCAATAAACAGTTGTTTGACAGGCAGACCGAGTGACCCACGTATTCTTCCCGCGAACAGTTTGTCTATCGGATATACGTCCGTAGGAAACTTCACAAAATAAAAAAGAATGAACAACACGCTGTTAAACATTCATGAAGCAGGCACCCGGAATGGCCCACAGTAATGCAACGTGAATGCCAACAGGCAATAAAGAACAGATCACAACTTATATAAGGTACAGATCTGAAACGACGTGCTCCCGCGTTATGACCAGAATTAAAAACAACGACACCGCCTGTTTGATTGTCAGACAGCATACTAACAAGGCCGCTCGTTATGGCGGCTTATTGGCGGGTATATGAACGTGTGGTAACAAAAAAGAGTGTTACGTGCTTCAAGCCAGTAACACCGGGTGACGACAGGCAGCGCTCAGTCGATAACCACGTGTGGCAGGAAGCGGCTGGTGTCCTTGGTGATCAGGCTGTCGTCTTCACGAATACCGATCCCTGACGCAAGATCGCCGATGATCCAGGAGCCGATCAGCGTGTAGCTGTCGCCAAATCGCGGAAGCGGCGAGTACGCCTGCAGAATGTAGGGCGCATCGGTATAAGGCCCATCGACCGAGATGACCTGATCGCCGGGCGTACGCATTTCAATATTGGCACCCTCACGGGAAAAGTAGGGTTTGCGCACCCAGCCTTTGGGGACCGCTTTGCTCGGCTCGTGGTCGACATGCGCAGGCAGCAGGTTCGGATGACCTTCGTTGAACTGCCACAACAACGGCAAAATCCCCTTGTTGCTGAGAATCGCCTTCCACGCGGGTTCGACAAACTGAGTGCCGCTGGCTGACACGTGCTGGCCGAATTCCTCGTGAAAGATATGCTCCCACGCGTGCAGTTTGAACAAGCGCTCGATCCAGCGCCCGTCCAGATCGACAAAACGCCCATCAGCGCCGAGGCCGATGTCTTCGATATCGATATGCCTCGCATCGATGCCGACGTGTGCTGCCATACGCCGCAGGAAATCGGTAGTGCCCCGGTCTTCGATGGAACCGGACATCGCCGAAAAGTAGAACGGACTCGTGCCGGAAAACTCGGCAAAGGCCCGAACCAGATCCTCAGCAATCGAGTTGAACTGGGTGGCATGCGCAGGCAACACGCCGCGCGCCATCTGCTCTTCCAGCCAGAGCAGTTGCACCGCCCCGGCTTCCATCAGACTGGTCGGCGTATCGGCATTGATTTCGTACATCTTTGCCGGGCCTGTACCGTCGTAGGCAAAATCGAAGCGCCCGTACAGATGCGGGTGTCCCTCCTTCCACGAGGTCTGGATCAGGTCGAAGAACGCTTCCGGAATCGCCAGTTGATGGAGCAGCGCTTCGCTGTCCACCACGCGCGCCACGGCGTCCATGCACAGCTGGTGAAGTTCCTGGGTGGGCGCTTCAAGATCGCGGGTAATCTGCTGTTCGCTGAACAGGTAATACCCGCGCTCGTCCCAGTAACGCTCGCCGTCGATAGTGTGAAAGTTGAAGCCTTCACGTTCGGCGGTCGTGCGCCAGTCCGGACGTTCCTCGATGCTGATCTTTTTCATGCCGCGAACCGTCAGCCTCCGAAACTGCTGCTGCCACTGCTGCTCTTGCCGCCCCAGCCACTGCGTGCCGAAGCCTGGCTGCCGAAGCCGCCGCGCGAGATGGTCGATGACACCGAACCGGACCCAGAGCTGCCCAGATTGCGCCCCAGGGTGCTCCTGCCGTAGCTGCGATCCGGGCTGGATTGCGCCTGGGTGGAACGGCCGAAGGTCTTGCCGCGATCGATCTGACTGGGCAGCGACGAGCTGTAATAACCGCCTCGATCATCGCGCGTCTGGTAGATGGGCTGCGAGTAATAGCGGTTATTGCCGAAGCCGTTGCTGAGCAGATTGCCGATCAGCAGCCCGGCCATCAGCCCGGTGGTGCCACTCATGCCTGCCGGAGCAGACTGGTTGACTTCCTGATTGGCACGGTCGAGTGCCTCTTTCGGCACTTGCCCGGAAAAGCCCAGTTCGAAGCCGCCGAGCTTGGGCATGTACTTGCCGTCAGAGGTGACCTGGCAATAATCCGGTACGAAGTCCGCGTCGCAGGACGCCTTGTCATCATAGGTCGGCGCAATGCGGCGATGATCGGACAGCGCCTGCATGTAGGCATCCGAACAGATATTCACCGGCACCTTGGCATCGACGCATTCCTGCACCGAACTGAAGTTGGCCTTGGCGTTGACGGTGTCCTTTTTCTCGGACGGGCCACACCCGGCAAGGGCCAGCGGCAGTGCACCGGCGAGTACCAGTTTTACTGAACTACGTCTCATCGTGAGTCTCCTTGTTCAAGGCTGCCGTCAGACCGACGGGGTCATGCAGGCGGCATTGAGAAGACCGACGCTGATCGCGACGCTGGCCGAATAGATGGCTGCTGCCATTTCGCCCTTGGCGATGCGTGTCGACAGGCCCTTGAGCACCAGGCTGGTAACGCCGAACGCCAGCAGTTGCACAATGGCGGCAATCACCACCCAGACGATCACGTCCAGAATGCTGATGCTGTAGCTGATGATGTTACTGGCCGGCAGCGCGAAACCGATCAGCGAACCACCCAACGCCAGCGCGGCGGCACTGTTGTTCTCGCGAATCAGCGCAAACTCCTTGTGTGGGGTGATCCGGCTGTAGATGAACTGGAACAGCGCGAACAGGATGACCGCCACCAGAATGTACAGGACGAAGCCAAACACGGCCGTGGCATTGAGCGACATACGCAGCGCGTCGATCATGAGGATTTCCTTGTCAAAGAACGTTGATATCAGTGGATTGCAGCGTTATGCCGACCGCCGTGGTGAGCGTGATGCTGCCCTCCTCGTCTTCCTCTACGGAAAACAGCAGAAATTCACGGCGGTTGATCAGTCCCGTTTCGCGGGCGTACAGCATGCTCAGGTGCTTGACACGATAAGTTGCGTCGGGACTGACAATGTCTTCATCGAGCGGCGTCAGCTCGGTCTGGCCAGGGGAAGTCCCCCATTGCCGCTCGAAGACCTCGCCATCGTGCTCGTAGGTCGGCAGGCCGATCTTCGATGATGGCCCGGTCAGGCGCAGCAGTTCATCCTTGCTGGTGATCGGCTCGGCGCTGTAGTAGCCGAACAGGATGATGTCCTGCACGTCCTCCGGATTGGGGCCGTCGCTGACCACTTGCAGAAAATAGTCCTCGTTATCGAGGTAAAAACGATGCAGTGCCATGGACTGGCCAAGATCGATATGCCCTACGGACCAGACCTTTTCATCGCCCGGGACGACCACTTCCGAGTGACCGTCGAGCAACAGCTTCAGTGAACTGTCCAGGCACAGCATGCGTCCGGACGCCAGCCCCAGCGGACTGACCGTGCTGACCGGTTGTACGCCGTCCCGGCCTGATGCCTTGGGGGCTTCCAGGCCCATGGCCCGTTTGAACCAACTCATAATCCATTTCCTTGCAGTGACGGGTGACGATATATAACGCTCTTCAAGCGCAACAGGCGCACTGCCGCCGCGCATTAGACTGGCTCACTTCTGCGCCAGCAATGCCCTGGAATGCATCAGCCAGGCCACACAAACGCCCGCAACTGCACCGGCGATATGTGATTCGAACGACACGCCGGACACCGGAACGAAGCCGAATACCAACCCGCTGTAAGCGGCCAGCACCAGCAGCGCGATCAGCACGCTGGCGATACTGCGCTGATACCACGCACGCGCCAGCAGATAAGCCCACAAACCAAAAATCAGACCGCTTGCGCCGACATGGATATTGCTGCGACCGAAGCTCCAGACCAGCAGCCCGCCCAGCAGGCAGATCAGCCCGGCGACCCATGCATAACGCCTGACACCCTCGGTCGCCACCAGCCAGCTCAGCACAATGAACGGCAACAGATTGCTGAGCAAGTGCTGAATCGACCCGTGCAGAAAGGGCGCAAACACAATGCCGCGCAACCCGATGAGGCTGCGCGGCATGATACCGAAATGGACCAGACTGTTGTCGGTGACCGAGTTGATTGCCTGTACCGCAATCAACACGGCCGAGAGGACGAGGATGACCTTGAGTCGTCGGGAAAACGCCATGCACCACCCTCGTCCACCTTGTTGCAGCGCTTACTGAGCCGGCGTCTGACTTTTGGCTTTCAGGCGCGCCAGTACATCCTGCGCACCGCCGCTTTTGGCACCGATCCCGGCATCCTGCAGACGACGTTCCAGATCGCTGCCGCTGGACTGGCTGGCCAGTTCTTCAGCCGCTTCGAGCTTGGCATCCTGTTCGTCCTGACGCTGCTTGAGGCGTGCCAGCGAACCCACTGCGGTTTCCACGGCGCCGCTGGCACCGCCGGTTGCGGTGGCCGTTGCAACGCGAGCCTTTTGCACGGTTTCACGGGCCTTGGCCATCTCGACCTGCTGCTTGAGGCTCTTGATTCGCGACTCGGCCTTGATCACCTGATCCTGCAGCAGGTTGACCTGCTTGCTGAACTGATCGGCCAGCGCCTGCTCCTGATCACGCAGGGCTTCGATTTCGGCAATCTTGTTTGCACATTCGACAGCCAGCGCTTCTTCACCCTTATCGAGGGCCTGCAGGGCGCGACCTTCCCAGTTGGCGATGCTGGTGGCGTGTTCTTCAAGACGCTGCGCCGAGAGTTTGTGCTTGGCCTTGATGGTGATCAGCCCGTCGCGGGCCTTGACCAGCGCGTTCTCGGCGTCACGGATTTCCTGGTCCAGAATGCGGATGGCATTGGCGTCGGCAATCGACTCGCCCACTTCGGAAGCGCCGCCACGAACAGCGGTCACCAGTTTTTTCCAGATACTTGTAGTCATGAATGTTCTCCGCCTGACAGCGCTGTTCAGTAGATGAAATGATCTTCAAAAGCATCGGCCGCACGGATCACGTTGTCCGCGAGTGTGAGGATTTCCTGCACGATTACAGTGAGCGAAGAGGCCGCGCTCAGTGCGCCGAACAGGCAGTAGACTTCCTGACCGCCGCCCAGCTTTTCGATGCCGACCGACGACAGCGGAAACAGGTCGCGGCTGCGCAGGACAACGTCGTTGAACGCTTGCACGTTCTTGATCTTGTTCACTTCGATCAAGGTCGCGTCGGCGAGAATCTGCTCGCCTTCCACGGCGATGTAGATCGGCAGGTCGCCGTAGTCGGCCATGGTCAGCCTGATTCCCGAG
Source organism: Pseudomonas sp. MWU16-30316 (assembly GCF_020515645.1). Lineage (NCBI taxonomy): Bacteria > Pseudomonadati > Pseudomonadota > Gammaproteobacteria > Pseudomonadales > Pseudomonadaceae > Pseudomonas > Pseudomonas sp. MWU16-30316. Next base: position 344,809 of record NZ_JAIZAZ010000006.1, read on the forward strand.
GCATCGCCCTCGGTCACATCGAGCTCGATCTTGCCGTTCGTCACCAGTTCCAGTTCGCTGAGTGCCTTCTGCAGAGAGCTGATGGTCCAGTGGGTATTCTCGGTCATGAAGTCCTCCAGTTTTATTCTGTCGCCCAGAAAGGGCTGTCTTAAAGCTTTTTCGATCCCCCGCAAGGCATCGACATTTTCCGGCCGGATCCAGAATTCGCGCTTCACCAGCCCCGCCTCCTTGAGCCGCAGGCGCATTTCACGCATGTAATCGGTGGAGCTCTTGGACACCTTGGCCGGGACCGTTGCGTTATCGCCCTGGGTTTTACGAGGCATTGGCGCTTCCCCCTTGCTGCTGGCCGTGAATCAGGTAAGCAACGTATCAGATGTTTCTGAAGATAGATACGCATCACATGTGAGATTTTCAGGAGTGAATTCTTATCGTCGTTACACAACACGAGATGAATTCTGAAAACCGGATGGCTGAAACCCTGGTAACTGGATAAACGCCAGTCTCTGCAGGAGCGGGCTTGCTCGCGAAGGTGCCGGTACAATCCACGGACAGAGGCGTTGCAACCATCGCCTTCGCGAGCAAGCTCGCTCCCACGAGATGAGCGCATTGCGATGAGCGCTTTGAGCATTGGCACACAAATCAAAAAAGGCGCTGTCCGCAGCAGCGGACAGCGCCTTTATCACCCACGCAGTTCAGGCAATAGGCACAGCACAAACCCTTATTCAGCCAGGCTTTTGCTCACCACTTCATACACGTCCGCCGACAGTTTGCCGGAGGCGAGGATGCGCTCCAGCTCGGCCTTCATCAGCGCCTGACGGGCGCTGTCGTATTTGCGCCAGCGGGTCAGTGGTGCCAATTGACGAGAAGCGATCTGCGGGTTCAGCGCGTTCAGCTCGATCACCAGGTCCGCCAGGAAGCGGTAGCCGGAGCCATCAGCCGCGTGGAAGTTGACCAGGTTCTGCCCGGCGAAGGCACCGATCAGGGCGCGCACCTTGTTCGGGTTCTTGATGCTGAAGGCCGGGTGTTTCATCAATTCCTGCACACGCTGCAGGCCGCCTGGCAGCGTGCTCGCCGCCTGGACGCTGAACCACTGATCCATGACCAGAGCATTGCTCTTGAAGTTCTCGGCAAACACCGCGAGCGCCTTGTCGCGCTCGGCAGTGAACGGTGAATTGACCAGCACGGCCAGCGCAGTCAGGCGCTCGGTCATGTTGTCGCTGGTATCGAACTGATCAATGGTGGCTGCCAGCACCTCCGGCTTGCCGCTGAGCATCAGGTACGACAGCGCGATATTCTGCAGGGCACGACGGGCAAAGTGCGCGGCTTCGGCCACATAAGGCGTGACCTTCGACACTTCACGGTTGGCCTGATAGCGCGCCAGCAGCCCGTCGAACAGCCCCTCTGCCAGTTGCTGACGGGCAAACTCGCGAGCAGCGTGAATGGCATCAACGTCGGCCACTTCACTGATTTCGGTCAGATAAGCTTCGCCCGGCAACGAGAGCATTTCCGCGACCATCGCCTGATCCAGGTCATCATCCGCCAGCACGGTACCCAGTGCAGTGATCAGACGCTGATCCATGACCAGTTTTTGGCCTTGCTGATGCTGGCCGATCAGCTCCTGCAATACCTGAACCGACAACTGCTGACCGGCATCCCAGCGATTGAAACCATCGCTGTCGTGCTGCATCAGGAACATCAGTTGGTCGCGGCCATACGGAAAGCTCAGCTTGACCGGTGCAGAGAAGCCACGCAGCAGCGAAGGCAGCGGCTTTTCCGCGACATCGACGAAGGTGAAGGTCTGCTCGGCTTCAGTAACCGACAACACTCGTGAGGTGCCGGTCGCCGCCGTTTCGTTCGCCAGACGCAGGGCAATTTCGCCACCCTTGCTGTCCAGCAGCCCCAGTTCAACCGGGATCACGAAAGGTTGCTTCTGATCGCCAGGCTGGCCTGGTGTGGTCGGGCAGCTCTGGCGGAAGGTCAGGCTGTAGGTTTTGGCCGCAGCATCGTACGACTCGCTGACCGCCAGACGCGGCGTGCCCGCCTGGCTGTACCAGCGCTTGAACTGGGTCAGGTCGACGCCATTGGCGTCTTCCATGGCCTTGATGAAGTCGTCGCAGGTCACGGCCTGGCCATCGTGGCGTTCGAAATACAGATCGCTGCCCTTGCGGAAGCCTTCAGCACCCAGCAGGGTGTGAAGCATGCCGACCACTTCCGAACCCTTCTCGTACACGGTCAGGGTGTAGAAGTTGGAGATTTCGATGAAGCTGTCCGGACGCACGGCGTGCGCCATCGGGCCTGCGTCCTCGGCGAACTGGTGGGTACGCAGGTAGGCAACGTCCTGGATACGCTTGACCGTGGCCGAGTTCATGTCGGCCGAGAAACCGGCGTCGCGGTACACCGTGAAGCCTTCCTTGAGCGACAGCTGGAACCAGTCACGGCAGGTCACGCGATTGCCCGACCAGTTGTGGAAGTATTCGTGGGCGACAATCGCTTCGACACGCTGGTGTGCGGCATCGGTCGCCGTCTCGGCACGCGCCAGCACGGCACTGGAGTTGAAGATGTTGAGGCCCTTGTTCTCCATCGCGCCCATGTTGAAGTCGTTGACCGCGACAATCATGAAGATGTCCAGGTCGTACTCGCGACCGTAGGTCTCTTCGTCCCAACGCATGGACTTCTTCAGGCTGGTCATGGCGTGCTGGCACTTGTCGATGTTTTCCGGCTCGACGTAGATACGCAGGGTCACATTCCGCTCATTCATGGTGGTGAACGTGTCTTCGATACACCACAGATCACCGGCCACCAGCGCGAACAGGTAGGCCGGTTTCATGAACGGGTCTTCCCAGGTCGCCCAGTGCCGACCACCCTCTTCTTCGCCGCTGGCCACCGGGTTACCGTTGGACAGCAGGATCGGGAAGCCCTGCTTGTCGGCGCTGACGGTGGTGGTGAACTTGCTCATCACGTCAGGACGGTCGAGGTAATAGGTGATCTTGCGGAAGCCTTCGGCCTCGCACTGGGTGCAGAACATGCCGCTGGACTTGTACAGCCCTTCCAGCGCGGTGTTGGATTCCGGATGGATGCGCACGGTGCTGTCGACCGTAAAGCTTTCAGCCTGTGGGTGCAGGGTCAGGTGATCGTCGGTCAACTGATAATCCGCAGCGCTCAGCTCGACATCGCTCAGTTTGACCGAGACCAGTTCCAGATGCTGACCATCCAGCACCAGCGGCGGCAGGCCTGCGCCACGCTCGGGGTTGCGGCGCATAACCAGTTGCGCGTGAACCAGCGAGTGGTCGTCGAACAGTTCGAAGGTCAGGTTCGTCTCATCGATGAGGTACTCGGGAGCCTGGTAATCCTTCAGGTAGATCATTTTCGGTTGTTCGGTGCGCATGCTGGAATCCTTCTACTGATGCACGGCCAGCTGATAGGCCGTGTACTTGCGAATATTGATCACGCCGGTGTCGAAAATCAGGTATTGGCCCTTGATCCCCAGCAGCGTGCCTTCGGCAATCGGGTTCTTGTCCAGATTGAAGCTGACAATCTTGGTCGGATACGCCTCGACCGGGTAACGAAACTCGACAGGCTCGGCGTCATGTAACAATTGGATGGCCTGCAGCCCGAATCGTTCTTGCAATCCCAGCAGCCCTGCGCCGCAACTGTCGAACAGCTCCTGGCGAATGGCCTTGAGGTCGACGGGTTGAGCGTCACCCTTGAGCAAGGCACGCCAGTTGGTACGATCGGCCACCTGGCTGCGCAGCAGGTCTTCGACGAAGCCGGACTGTTGGCGGGTTGCTACGCGCAGGATCGGCAGAGCCTGGCTTGCACCCTGGTCCAGCCAGCGGGTCGGCAACTGCGTTGAGCGGGTAATACCGACCTTCACGCCTGACGAATTGGCCAGGTAAACGATGTGATCGGTCATGCAGAACTGCTCGCCCCACGCCGGATCACGGCAGGTGCCCTGGTCGTGATGGCATTTTTCCGGGCTCATGATGCACAGGTCGCACTGCGCCAGCTTGAGCATGCACGGGTAGCAGTAACCCTGGCTGTAGCTGGACTTGGTCTTGCGCCCGCAATGACTGCAATGAATGGCGCCGAGAAACTCCAGACGCAGCGTCTTGCCGATCAGCGGGTTGACTGCTATCTCGGTGTCGCCCAGGCGAAAAGCGTATTGCACACACGACGTGTCATCCTGACGCGCCGACATTTTGTTGACTGCTCCGCGACCAATTTCGATCAATGAATAGCATCCGATTTGAACAGGATATTGGGCACCGAGGCCGATTTCGAGGCGCATTCCTGCGGCCCCATGTAGCCCGTACGCTGGTCTTCCGGCAGGTTCTGCGCTTCCCAGGCGATCAGCGCCTGCAGGGACAGTTCACGCTGCTCTTGAGTGAGCCTGCGACCGTCGGACCATTTGCCGATTTCCACAGCCAGTTTCAGGCTCTCGTAGATATCCGGGGTGATGTTTTCGATCATTTCTATAAAAGACGACATGGCGCACTCCAGAAAATAGCGGGTAATTCTAGGCCTTGCGGCGTGCAATCGCACCACCCAGCAGCCCGGTGACACAACCGATGATCAGCCCGCCGACATGCGCACCGTTGGCGATCTCGCCGAAGCCGAGCATGCTCACCAGCCCGGACAGGCACAGCGCCAGCCAGACCAGCATCATGATCAACACCCCGCGTGGCAGGCGATAGACCGGGTTGGGCGCCAGCATCTGGAAAATCCAGCAATGCCCGAGCAGGCCATACAGCACGCCGGACAATCCGCCAAACAGGCTTGGGCCGCTGAACAGGTACTGCACGTAATTTGAGACCGACGAGAACAGCAAGGTCAGCAACAGCAACGACAGGCTGCCCTGACGAATTTCAATCCGCCGCCCCAGCTCCCAGAACCACATGCCGTTCATGGCCAGGTGCAGGATGCCGAAGTGGATCAGCATGGGCGAGATGATGCGCCACCACTGCCCGGACGCGAGGCTTTCGGACAATGGCAGAAACGTTGCGTACTCGCCATTGATGCGGAAATCCTGAAAGGTCAGCCAGCGGACGGCCTCAAGGTTATCGCCCAGCAGCGTCAAGCCGGCCACCAGCAAGGTGACCAGCAACACCAGGGCCGTCACCGGACTGCTGCGTAACTGCTCGATCAGGCCGGGCGGCTTGTAGGTGGAGTTCACGGTGTCTTGCGCCAGTTGAACGTGCTCGTCGCCTTCGGGGAAGCGCGTGTACAACTCGCGCACTTCTTCGACCAGTCGCGGCGCGTCCGGCACCCACAGGACTTGCTCGCCAGCCTCTTCACTGACTCGGTGAGGAATCTGCAAGCGCAGCAACAACCTGATAAAACCGCTCAGGTCGGTGCTCAGCGGCAAGCGCAGGACAGCTACAGGACTCATTCTCAAACCTCGGGACGCTGCACATCTACCCAGACGAATTTGTCCGGATCGATTTGTGTTTCCTGGTCCAGCCGATAGGCGACCAGTTTGCCGTAGAGCACGGCGCTGTAATCCAGACAGGCCAGGTTAGGCCGGATGGGCGCAGGGATGCCGCTGCGCCAGTAATGACCGACAAACAGCAGCGGCTCATTGATGCCATACCGCAGCAACGCGTTTTTTTCCGATGTGGACAGCGGCGTCTTGGCAACCCCTTCGGGCAAGGCGTCCGGCTGAAAGACCACGTCGCCATAGGTTTGCGGATCATCCTCCCAGAATTTGGTGCGGAAGAATTCGCGGGTCAGTCCATCACCGCCAGTCAGGGTCAGGCCGTGCGGCAGACGCATGTCGGTGCCACGCAGCAGACGATTGAAGACATTACTGGCGAAGCTGCCGGGTACTGCCGATGCCTGGACGAAATGCTTGTCGATACACCCCGTACCATGCAGGCCACGCAGCGGATCGATCAGGGTCGCATCCCAGCAGGCATGCACGACCCTGAAGCGACCGGCATCGAGGTACAGCGGTAACTCGTAGAACCAATTGACGAACTCGCTCCACTCATCCGGATACTGCTCGAACTGCGCCAGGGTCTCGCCGATCAGCCGCGCATGACGCGGGGTGTGCTCGCGCACGAACTGGTGACCGCTTTCGGACAGGGCCGGCGTCACCCAGCCCAGCGCGTTGAACTCGTGGTTGCCCATGATGCACAACGCCTGACCGGCCTGAACCATGTCGCGAACAATGTGCAGCGATTCGCGAATGCGCGGGCCGCGGTCGATGATGTCGCCGAGGAAGATGACGATGCGCTCGGGATGGCGCCAAACGCCAGCCTGCAGACGGTAACCGAGAAGCTCCAGCAAGTGCTCGAGGGTATGGGCACACCCGTGCACGTCACCGATCAGATCATAGCCACGCGCCGGATCGAGCATTAATCGCCCCCGCCGCCGAGCTTGCTGCCCCAGCCGAGCTTGGTGCGGCAGACCTCGTAATAATTGTGATCCAACGGATGGATCAGACGCAGTTTCTGCGGTTTCTTGCTGACCGTAATGGTGTCACCCGGTGCACAGGTGAAGTGATTCTGACCGTCGCACGACACTTGTGGGTAAATGGTCATGTCCTTGGACACCACGATTTTCAGCTCGCTGTTGCCGTCGACCACGATGGGCCGCCCGGACAGGGTATGCGGGTACATCGGCACGATGACGATGGCGTCGAGCTTGGGGTGCATGATCGGCCCGCCCGCAGACAGCGCGTAGGCCGTCGATCCGGTCGGCGTGGCGACGATCAGGCCGTCGGCCTTCTGACTGCACACGAACTGACCGTCGATGTAGATCTCGAATTCGATCATGCGCGTGGACTTGCCGGGGTGCAGCACCACGTCGTTGAGCGCATCGCCCTGACCGATGGCCTCGCCGTGGCGACGCACTTCGGCCTGGAGCAGAAAGCGGTTTTCAACCAGGTAATGCCCGTCGAGCACTTCGGCACATTTGACCTCCAGCTCGTCGGGACGGATGTCGGTCAGAAAGCCCAGGCTGCCACGGTTGATGCCCAGCACCGGAACGTTATGCCGGGCCAGCGCCCGCGCTGCGCCCAGCAGGCTGCCGTCGCCGCCGACCACAATGACCATGTCGCAGACCTCGCCGAGCATCTTGCGCGATGAGGTCTGCAGGCCATGACCGGGCAGGACCTCGGCGATTGTCTCTTCGAGAATGACGTGCAGGTGGCGGTCCAGCAGGAATCTCTTGAGTCGGCGAACGGTCTCGAGCACCTGAACACTGCCCAGGCGACCGATGATGCCGATATTGCGAAATTGCTCCATGAGGCTCCTGCTGCGGGTTCGATACGACTTTAAAAACGTGATTATGGGCGAAAGGGCCTGACAGCAGCAAACCGGGGTTTAAAAAGGGTTTCGCGGACCTTGCAACAGGGTATGGGCAGCACGCTAAAGTCCGATGCCTGCCTACCGTGTCAGAGCGCGGGTTTTATCGCATTCCACACTGACGCCGCCCGCTCGATGGCCGCCTATCTGCGCACCTCGCCAGAATGCCCGGTCCTTGCCGCCCCGCTTGGCCTGATACAAATTGATGTCGGCCGTCTTGAGCACTTCCGAGCTGTCCACTGCCGCTGGGATGTCGGCCAGCCCGGCACTGCAGGTCAGCGGGCTGACAGCGAGTGATTTTCTGATGCAGTCCAGCAGGTTCAGCACATATTCCCGAGCTTCATCTTCACTGCACATTGGCAGGATCACGCCGAACTCCTCTCCGCCCATGCGTCCGAAGGCGAGACTGCCCACAGTCTTTTGCAGGCAGCCAGCCATCACGCGAAGTGCCTGATCACCGGCGTCGTGGCCAAATTGATCATTGATGGTTTTGAAGTCATCAATATCGAGCATCAGAAAATAACCCGCGGAGTTATTCAGCACATGTTTATCCAGTGCCTGCATCAGTGCCCGACGATTCAATATGGCGGTCAGGTCATCGGTCAGCGACAGTTCGCGAAACTGATGTTCCAGACTCAATACCGTACGAAGTGTGCGCGTGTAAGTGTGATTCATCACACTGCCCAGACTGACCGACGTGATAAAGAACAGTGTCATGAACAGAGTCGCGACACTGTCCGTGTCCAATCCTTGAGCGGGAGAGAGAATACACCAGGCGAGTACCGCGACCAGAAGATAATCCCGTGTATACACCACTAACAATGTCGAACACAGGATAATCATCACGGCGACCGAGAGTGACCAGTTGATGTCCATCCCGGTGCGCAAATGGCCCGCCCTTGAAAAGCACAGTGCCACAATGATCACGAATGTCATGCTCATACATCGCCAGACTCTGAAGTCGACCGCGCGGTATTGCCAGGCGCACGCCCCCAGCAGGCCAAGGGTCAGCAGCATTTCCGGCAGACCGAATTGCAGATACGGCGTGACCGACAGAACAACCAGCCAACAAACGATGGCAATACATTGCACACGGGCAATGGCGGGTGAGAGCAGTTGTTTTATCCGGGCCTGCATATCACCGTTCATAGAAAACTCCAGGCATCCGATTTGCCGAGTCGAATATCCGCCGCATGAAGACTGCCTATATTAGGCAGCCCACGAGTCGACCGACTGATTGAATGACGTTCACCACCAGGTGACCACAATTGAGACAGACCGGCCAATGAACATCATTGAGCAGTGCCTGAATTGTTTGACGCAAACAATATACTGGATATGAATGACAGTTTGCACAAAGAGAAGGCCACTGATAGTTTTCGATAACCTTTCTTTATTCGATGATCATCCCGTCGCACGTCGTACGTCATGTGTTGTCTGCGAAGCAAAAAATACCCGTGCGCACCGGCCGCTTGCCGAACACGCTGTCTGTCGGTGGCGACTCACGCTATTCTCGGCGCATGACTCTATTCCCCGGCCTGATCGATCTCCCCCGCCGATTGCGGCATTCCGAAGTGCGCGACCTTGCCTGGGTGATCCTCGCCCCGCCCATGCTTGAAACCGCACCCTGGCCGCAACGCCATCCACTGGCGGGCAGCGACTGGGTGAAAGCCCCACAGCAGCTGGCGGATTTTCTCTGGCAACTGGACCACGACAGCCGTCCGCTGGAAGACTGGCTGGCGCAAGCCAGCACACGAAGACTGGGCCGCTATTACGAACGGCTCTGGCAATTCGCCGTGCAGCATGCACCGGGGGTGGAAATAATCGCCGCCAACCTGCCCATCAGGCTTGGCAATCAGACGCTGGGCGAGTTGGACATGCTGTTGCGGGATGGTGAAGGCGTGCACCACGTCGAACTGGCGATCAAGCTCTACCTCGGGCCGCAGGACGGCGATGGCCGCGATCCGGCGCACTGGCTGGGGCCTGGCTGTCAGGACCGGCTGGACCGCAAGCTGACCCATCTGAGCCAGCATCAGTTGCCAATGTCCGCACGTCCGGAAAGCCGGGCGACGCTGGCAGCGCTGGGGGTCGAGGCGTTCAATGCACGGTTGTGGCTGGGCGGCTATCTGTTGTACCCGTGGCCAGGCTCATGCCAATCCCCTGCCGGCATTCATCCGCAGCACCTCAAGGGTCGCTGGCTGCACCAGCGTGACTGGCAGTCGTTCCTTGCGCAAAGCCAGCCGGGACGCTGGCAGCCCTTGCCGCGCCATGCCTGGCTGGCGCCGGCACTCTACAACCAGGCGTGGAGCGATCAGCAGTTGCACGACTGGCTGAGTGAGCTCGACCCGCTGGCCCCGGCGCAGCTATTGGTGCGCCTCAGGGAAAATGCAGAGGGCAATTGGGAGGAAGCCGAGCGGCTGTTTCTGGTGTCGGACCTGTGGCCGAATCTGGCCCAGGTTGTGTAAAAACGTCACGAGCGAAGGCAAGACAAGGCAAAAACAGGCGAAAACAGGCGAAAACGGCCGGGGTCGCGACCGACTCTAGGTGTTCCAAATGAGCATTTTTCGCCTGTTTTTAAAGCAGTATTGCCGAGCGCAGTAGTTTTTACACAGCTTGGGCCGACACCCGTCATCCGCTCAACTCAACCGCAATGCCAGCGCAGCCAGTGTGACCAGCAGCACAGGCACGGTCAGGACGATGCCGACCTTGAAGTAATAGCCCCAGCTGATAGTGATGTCCTTGCGCTCCAGGACATGCAGCCAGAGCAGCGTGGCCAGGCTGCCGATAGGGGTGATTTTCGGGCCGAGGTCGCTGCCGATCACGTTGGCGTAGATCATCGCTTCCTGGATGGCGCCGCTGGCATGACTTGCGTCGATGGACAGCAGCCCGATGAGTACCGTGGGCATGTTGTTCATGATCGAAGACAGGAACGCGGTCATCACACCGGTGCCCATCGCCGCGCCCCAGATACCATAGCCCGCGAACCAGTCCAGCAGATTGGCCAGGTAATCGGTCAGCCCGGCGTTACGCAGGCCATAGACCACCAGGTACATACCCAGCGAAAAGACCACGATGTGCCACGGTGCTTCTTTCATCACCTTGCGCGTCTTGATCGTATGCCCTTTGGCGGCGATGCCCAGCAGCAACACTGCGCACACTGACGAGATCGCACTGATCGGGATGCCCAGCGGCTCAAGGGCGAAACAGCCCACCAGCAGAATCAGCAACACCGCCCAACCGGCCAGAAACGTGGCGCGGTCGTGGATAGCCGTTTCCGGCTTGTCCAGATGCTCGGGCTCGAACTCGGCGGGAATGTCCCGACGGAAGTACCACATCAGCACGGCCAGGGTGGCGGCGACACTGGCCAGATTCACCGGCACCATGACCGCTGCGTAACGGTTGAAACCGATCTTGAAGTAATCCGCCGACACAATGTTCACCAGGTTCGAGACCACCAGCGGCAGGCTGGCCGTATCGGCGATGAAACCGGCCGCCATGACGAACGCCAGCGTCGAGGCAGGCGAAAAGCGCAACGCCAGCATCATGGCAATGACGATCGGGGTGAGGATCAGCACGGCACCATCGTTGGCGAACAAGGCCGACACCAGCGCGCCGAACAGCACGAACAAGGCAAACAGACGGCGTCCGTTACCCTTGCCCCAGCGCGCCACATGCAGCGCTGCCCAGGCAAAGAAACCGGCTTCATCGAGCAGCAGCGTGATGATGATCAGCGAAATGAAGGTCGCCGTGGCATTCCAGATGATGCCCCACACCACAGCGATGTCACTGAAATGCACGACGCCTGTCAGCAACGCCAGGATTGCCCCCAGTACGGCACTCCAGCCTACGCCCAGGCCCTTGGGTTGCCAGATGACCAGCGTGATGGTGAACAGGAAAATCAGCGTTGCTATCAGCATTATTTGGTCCGAGGCAGAAGAATCGCGAGGATGCCGAGCAGCGGCAGGTAGGAGCACAGCGTGTAGACGAACAGGATGCCGTGGCTGTCGGCCAGATAGCCAAGCAAGGCAGCACCGATGCCGCCGAAGCCGAACATCAGGCCGAAGAACAGCCCGGCAATCATGCCCACGTTGCCAGGCACCAGCTCCTGGGCGTAGACCACGATGGCGGAAAACGCCGAGGCCAGTACAAAGCCAATGATCACACTGAGTACGCTGGTCCAGAACAGATCGGCGTAGGGCAGCGCCAGGGTGAACGGCGCAGCGCCAAGAATCGAGAACCAGATCACCGCCTTGCGGCCAATGCGGTCACCGATCGGCCCACCGAAAAAGGTCCCTGCCGCCACGGCGCCCAGAAACAGGAACAGGTGCAACTGCGAGCTGGCGACCGACAGGTCAAATTTCTCGATCAGGTAGAAGGTGAAATAGCTGGTCAGGCTGGTCATGTAGAAGAACTTGGAAAACACCAGAAACGCCAGCACTGCCAAGGAGGCAATCACACGCTTTCTGGACAGACCATGAGTCGCGGCCTGACCGGCCTTGAGCTTGAACAGATTGAGGTGCGCGCGATACCAGCGGCTGATTGCGTACAGCAGCCCCAGCGAGAACAACGCAAACAGCCCGATCCAGGCGACATTGCCCTGGCCGAACGGGATGATGATCGCCGCTGCCAACAATGGTCCGAACGCCGTGCCCGTGTTGCCACCGACCTGAAAGGTCGATTGCGCAAGCCCGTAGCGACCACCGGAGGCCAGTCGCGCGATACGCGAGGCTTCCGGATGGAACGTCGAAGAGCCGATGCCGATCAATGCAGCGGCCAGCAGGATCAAGGGGAAGCTGCCGACCACCGACATCATCACGATGCCGATCAGCGTGCAGATCGATCCGACGGGCAGTACCAGCGGGTTGGGATGGCGGTCAGTGTAATAACCGACCCAGGGCTGCAGCAGCGAGGCGGTGATCTGAAATGTCAGGGTAATCAGGCCGATCTGGGTGAAGCTCAGGTCGTAGCTGGCCTTGAGCATGGGGTAGATTGACGGAAGGATGGCTTGAATCAGGTCATTGACCAGGTGCGCGAGGGCGACGGCACCGATGATGCGCATCACCAGCGGGCTGGCTTGGGAGGTGGTCGAGGCCTTCGCCGTCGCGGGCGGAGCACTGGTCGCCATGGTATTTATCCGTAAAAGGGTTCGCGGGTCGCCCGGTACGGATGATTACAAGATGTGTCACGCGTATCGGGGCGCGCCAATGTGCCATTTTTCGGGGCGACTGTGCCACGTTTTGTTGCGTTTTTGCTGACGGAAATACCTTTCGTGACGCTCTGCGTCACACAGCGGCTCTGTGACATCAGACGGATTGAAGTTCGACTCGGATTCTCGTTCCCACGCGCCGCGTGGTAATGCAGTTCGTGACGCTCCGCGTCACACAGCGGCTCTGTGACATCAGGCGGATTGAAGTTCGACTCGGATTCTCGTTCCCACGCTCCGCGTGGTAATGCAGTTCGTGACGCTCTGCGTCACACGGCGGTTCTGTGATGTCAGGAGTATTGGTGTTTGGCTCAGGTCACCTTTGCGCCCTTACGGCGCCTTACTTTGAGGGACCAAAGCAAGCAAAGTCCCAGCTCCGTTTCCGGCCCGACTTCGTCGGGTTCCTTCGCTGTTGAAAAGCGCTTGCAGCAGAGGCTGCGGGTTTTAACGCACCACTCCCGCACTCAGGCAATTGACCCCACCACCGGCTCCTCACCTGCAACAGGCACATCATGCAACGAGATTTTCGAGGTTTCCGGCAGGGCCATGCCGCCGGCCATTGCCAGCGCTGCAACTACGATGAGGTAGAACGCGGGCGACAGGTTGCTGCCGGTCATGCTGATCAGCCAGGTGGCCATCAGCGGCGCGGTGCCGCCGAACAGGGTGTAGGCCATGTTGTAGGTGATCGCCGAGGCGGTGTAGCGGGTACGGGTGGGAAAGGTTTCCGACAGCAGTGCGGCCGTTACCACGCCGCACAGCACTGCGCCCACGGCGAGCAGCATGACGCCGATGATCGAGGCGATGAACGAGCCGGAGCTGGCCATCAGGAATGATGGAAACACCACGATCATCAACAGAATGCAGGCCGTTGCCATCGTGACCCGGCGCCCTACCCGATCCGAATAGGCACCGGCCAGTGGGCAGAGGGCGGCGGCGAAGGCCAGAGCGATCAACGAGACCAGCAGCGCCGTTGCCCTGCTCAACCCACCGGCCACTTGCAGGTAGGTCGCGAAATAGGTGGTGAACATGTAGAACGACAACGCCGTCAACGACACGAATGCGCCCAGGCAGCACATCGCCGCCGCGTGATGGCGCAAGGTGTCCTTGAGTGGCGAATGGGCAACGGCGTGTTCTTGAGCGACCGCCTGAAACGCCGGGGTTTCATCGAGCTTCCAGCGCAGGTACAGCCCGACCAGCCCCAGCGGTGCAGCAATCAGAAACGGCAGACGCCAGCCCCAGTTACCCATCGTCTCGGTCGACAGAAATGACTCCAGCGCGTAAGCCACCACTGCCGCAGCAGCGAATGCGGAGAACGTCGAGACCGGAACGAAACTGCCGTACCAGGCACGTTGCGTGCGGGGGGCGTGCTCCATGAGGTAAGCACAGGCGCCGGCATACTCCCCGCCGGCCGAAAAACCCTGCGCGCAGCGAATGATGGTCAGCAGCACCGGCGCCATCACACCGATCGCAGCATAGGTCGGTAACAGGCCGATCAGTGTGGTGGCACCGGCCATCAGCAGGATGGTCATCGCCAGGGTTTTCTTGCGCCCGATCCGGTCACCCAGCATGCCGAAGAAAATCCCGCCCAGCGGTCGGAAGGCGAAGGCCACGGCGAACACGGCAAAGGTTTTCAGCAACGCCGCACTGCTGTCGCCGCTGGGGAAGAACTGCAGCGCGATCGTCGTTGCCAGAAAGCCATACACAGCAAAATCGAACCACTCGACAAAGTTGCCGATGGCCGCAGCGACGATGACTTTTTTCAGCGTGGCAGGATCGACTTGCTCTACGGTAGGAGTTGTCATGACTGGCCTCGACGTCTTGATCTGGAATGGATCGATTATCGAGACAGCGACCCGGATGCCCCTCTCCAGAAGTGTCATCCACGTAGTCAGGGCCGACGTCTCGCCATCGAACTGCGCAGAATTCGTGCCAAAGGCTCTGCCACGTGGTTTACAGGCCCATCGCGCGCCGCCCCTGAAGGCCGCCGGTGTGGACGAAGACCAGGCGGGTGCCGGGCGCGAAACGACCGGCCAGCACCTCATCATGCAGGGCCAGCAACGCCTTGCCGGTGTACAGTGGTTCCAGGGGTATGCCGCTCTGAGCCTCGCAGGCGGCAATGAAATCGAGCAGCGCCGCGTCGGTTCTGGCAAAACCGCCGCGGCTGGCATCAAGCAGAACACAGTTGGGAGGCAGGCACGTACTGGCGTCGGCCTGCGCACCAGCCGCCTCACTCAGCACCGCGATAATGTTTTGCGCGACCCCGTGATCCTCGGGCACAGCCATCGCCCCATACACCGGACGAACGCCCGCCTCTGCCAACAGCAAGCCGGCCAGCGTGGTACCGGTGCCTGCCGCCAGCCACCATCCGTGGTAATCGCCCCAACCCAGATGCCCGAGTTGCTCTTCGACCATTGCCCGCAATCGACCGCAACCCAGAGCACCAGCAAGCCCGCCACCGCCTTCTGCAATCGGATAAAGACCGGGATGGCGGGACTGCCAGGTCGACCAGAAGCCAGCAGCATGCCGCTCACGATAGCCGGCGTAACCCAGCCAGTGCAGTTGCATACCGAAAGCCTGCAGATCGAGCACCGTCGGCGTCTGCTGGGCATGACCACGTAGCAGGCCGACCGTCGGGAAACCGAAGCGCTTGCCTGCAGCGGCCAGGGCATGCAAATGATTGGAGTGCGCTCCGCCGAGGCTGATCAGTCCCTCGGCACCCGAGTCCACAGCCAGGCTCAGGTGCTCGCTGAGCTTGAACCACTTGTTGCCGCTGATCAGCGCATCGATAAGGTCCAGACGCAGAATCGCAACCTCGACCCCGGCGTCTTGCAGCCAGGGCAGGTTCAAGCGTTCCAAGGGCGCAGTGGGTTGCCAGCCGAGGGCGTCAAGCATCATGCGCCGTAGTCTACAGACAAGCCGTTTCAGGGTCTTCGTCGATCAGCAGGCTGCGGCGCGAGGCCCTGAATCAGGCATTGTCTGTCACAGGGTGGCGGCCAGACGTGAGCCCTGGTCGATGGCCCGTTTGGCGTCCAGCTCTGCGGCAACGTCCGCGCCGCCAATCAGGTGCACGCTTTGCCCGCCGTTGAGCAGTTCGTCATACAGTTCACGCAACGGGTCCTGCCCGGCACAGATCACCACGTTATCCACCGCCAGCAGCTTTTCCTCGCCGTCTTCGCCAATGCGAATATGCAGCCCTGCATCGTCGATTTTCAGGTACTGCACGGCATTGAGCATCTGCACCTGTTTGTTCTTGAGCCCCGTGCGGTGAATCCAGCCGGTGGTCTTGCCCAGGCCGTCGCCGACCTTGGAACTCTTGCGCTGCAAGAGAAACACCTGACGTGCCGGCGCGTGGACTTCGGGCTTGACTCCGGCGACACCGCCGCGGGCCTGCAAGGTCGTGTCGATGCCCCACTCTTTCCAGAAAGCCTCGCGATCCAGACTGGTGGCCACGCCTTGATGCACGAGAAATTCCGACACATCGAAACCGATGCCACCCGCACCTATCACTGCCACGCGGCGCCCGACCGGCTTGCGCTGCAATATGACGTCCAGATAGCTCAACACCATGGGGTTATCGATACCGGGGATGGCCGGTGTGCGCGGCGCGATGCCGGTCGCCAGAATCACCTCGTCAAAACCTGCGCCCAGCAAGTCTGCGGCCTTTACCCGATTGCCGAGGCGCAACTGAACACCCGTCTCCTGCACTTTGTTGCGGAAGTAACGCAGGGTTTCGGCGAATTCCTCCTTGCCTGGCACGCGCTTGGCGATATTGAACTGGCCGCCGATTTCGCTGGCCGAATCGAACAGCGTCACCTCATGCCCGCGCTGTGCGGCAACCGTTGCGGCGGCCAGACCGGCAGGCCCGGCGCCCACTACGGCAATTTTCCTGACCTGCAGGGTGGGCAGGTAATTGAGCTCGGTCTCGTGGCAGGCACGCGGATTGACCAGACAGCTGGTCAGCTTGCCGCCGAAGGTGTGGTCGAGGCACGCCTGATTGCAGCCGATGCAGGTGTTGATGCGTTCGGCATGGCCCGCAGCGGCCTTGTTGACGAACTCGGGATCGGCCAGAAACGGACGAGCCATTGAGACCATGTCCGCATCACCTTCGCTGAGAATGCGCTCGGCAACTTCCGGGGTATTGATCCGGTTGGTGGTAATCAGCGGGATGTTCACCGAGCCTCGCAGCTTGGCAGTGACCTTGCTGAACGCGGCGCGCGGCACCTTGGTGGCGATGGTCGGAATGCGCGCTTCATGCCAGCCGATACCGGTGTTGATCAGGGTCGCTCCGGCCTGCTCGACCGCCTTGGCCAGCTCGACGATTTCTTTCCAGCTGCTGCCGCCTTCCACAAGATCGAGCATCGACAGGCGAAAGATTATGATGAAGTGTGCCCCGACCGCCTCACGTACGCGCCTGACAATCTCGACCGCCAGACGCATACGGTTTTCATAACTGCCGCCCCAACGGTCGGTGCGGTGATTGGTATGCGCGGCCAGGAACTGATTGATGAAGTAGCCTTCCGAACCCATGATTTCGACACCGTCATAACCGGCACTGCGCGCCAGCGTCGAACAGGTCACGAAATCGGCGATCTGCTTTTCGATGCCCTCTTCGTCCAGCTCTCGCGGCGTGAACGGGTTGATCGGCGCCTGAATGGCGCTCGGCGCGACCTGCTTGCGGCTGTAGGCGTAACGACCGGCATGGAGAATCTGCAGGCAGATCTTGCCGCCAGCCTCGTGCACCGCACGCGTCACGATGCGATGGTGCTCCGCTTCTTCAGCGTTGGTTAGCTTCGCCGCGCCGTCATAGACACCACCCTCTTCATTGGGCGCGATGCCACCGGTGACCATCAGCCCGACCCCGCCGCGGGCACGCTCGGCAAAGTAGGTCGCCATGCGCTCGAAGCCGCCCGGCCGCTCTTCAAGACCGGTGTGCATCGAGCCCATCAGGGTGCGGTTGCGCAAGGTCGTGAAGCCCAGGTCCAGGGGGGCCAGCAGGTGCGGATAATGAGCAGCAGTCATGGCGAAGCTCCATCGAGTCAATCACGGAATAGCAAGGACCTCTGCGGGTCCTCTGGTTCATGGGCAACAGTAAAGACGCATCCCGCCACACACTCAATGACCGAAAGTGACAAGTTATTGATCCAAACGCGCAGTGGCACTTGGCAAGCGCCCGACGCCGCCCTACCCTAGTCGACAATTTCCCGATGGCCGTCATTCGATCTTTTTATGCGCAAATTCTTCGCCATCTGCCTGGTCCTGCTGAGTATTGCCAGCCTTGTCAGCTACGCAATCTGGACCGGACAACGCCCGGCGGGTCACTACCTGTCCGATCTGCGCATTCGTCTGGCCATCAATGAAGGCCAGCCCGGAGAACGCGGCAATCTGCTGGGGATCGAGCCCGAGCTGTTTCCGACTGATTACCAGAACATTGAGCGACTGCACCGCAAGCTCGCCGCTTATCTGCAACAGGCCCGTGAAAATGGCCTGATCAACCCACGAACGGTGGTGGTACTGCCGGAACATATCGGCACCTGGCTGTTCGCCAGTGGCGAGAAGGATCAGCTCTATCAAGCTGCCACGCTGGATGAGGCCATGGACTGGCTGTCGTGGAGCAACCCGCTGCAATTCATCAAAGCGGTGCTGCGGGCCGAAGGCCGGGACCGTCTGGATGACGCCCACCTGCGGATCAAGGCCCGATCGATGGCGCGGGACTATCAGACACTGTTTGGCGGGCTGGCCAGAGAGTTCGGCGTCACACTGGTAGCCGGTTCAATTGTGCTGCCCGATCCCAGTGTCGAAGGCGGTCAGCTGAAAGTCGGCAGCGGCGCCCTGTATAACAGCAGCCTGACATTTGGCAGCGATGGCCTGCCGCTCGGTCAGCCGCAGCGTCAGTTGTACGCCGAGCGCTATCAGAGGCGTTATGTGCACACGGCAAGCGACGCACCGTTGTATGTGGTCGACACCCCGGCCGGGCGTCTGGGGGTGCTGATCGGTAGCGACAGCTGGTACCCGGAGAATTACGCGCGCCTGAACCAGAGCGGTGCACAACTGATTGCGGTGCCGGCCTTTGTGATCGGCAAGGCCGCCTGGTCCCAACCGTGGCGCAAGCCTCGGCACTCAGACATCGACGTGCCGAACGAAACGCCTAGTGAGGGCGAAGCCTGGCATCACCTGACATTGACCGGCCGTGCTCCGCAAAGCACTGCGCAGGCCGGAATCAGTGTATTCATGCGCGGACAGTTCTGGAATCAGGGCGTGGCCGGGCAAAGTTTTGCCAGCCACGCAGGGCAAACGATCGCCGAGCCGCAGCAGGAAAATGCTGCCACTGGCGGCGCGCGCCTGATCAACCTCTGGCTTTGACGATGCCGACCCTGACGCTGCGCCTCGGTGATCTGTCGGTGGGTTTCATCCAGAGCCTGACTGATGCGGTCAACAGTTTCGACAGGAACCCTGACGCGCTGCTGGAGCAGTACGGTCTTGACCCGATTCGCCTGAGCCAGGCGCGAGCGCGGCTATCGATCCCGCGCTACATGCGCCTGGGGCATGCCGCCATCCAACTGACCGGCCAGCCCGGGCTGGGGTTGCGCATGGGCCAGCTCAGTCGTTTTGCACAGGCAGGTCTGGCCGGTATCACTGCGGCCCAGGCACCCAACGTGCGCGAGGCGGCGCGCACGCTGATTCGCTTTGAGCCCTTGTACGGTTCCAATTATCGCGGCCAGTCGAGTTTCCACGAGGATGCCGGCGGCGCCTGGATGCGCTTCTATTCGATCAGCCCCTATAACGCTTACAACAGGTTTGTGGTGGACTCGATTCTAGGTGGCTGGCTGGCTCAGCTTTCGACGCTGGCAGGTACAGAACTGCGCGCACAACGCATCGAGATCGAATTCGAAGCGCCTGACTATGCCGCGCAGTACGCCGCTTTGAGTGATAACCCGATGGTGTTTGGCGCGGCGACCAATCAACTGCGTCTGGATCAGACCAGCCTGGCATTACGCAACCCGGACCATTGCCCAAGTACCTGGCGGCACCTGTTGCAGCTGTGCGAAAGCGAACTGGAACAACAGACCCGCACCCGCAGCCTGCGTGAACGCATCATTCAATTGCTGGGGCCGCTATTGAACGGCGGAAGTGAACCGGATCTGGAGGAAGTGGCGGCAAGACTCAAACTGCCCACCTGGACGCTGCGCCGCAAGCTGACCGAGGAAGGTACATGCTTTCGCGCAGTGCTCAATGACACGCGGCGCGATCTGGCGATGACTTATATTCGCGACACTGAACTGGCGTTCGGGGAGATCGCCTACCTGCTGGGATTCGCTTCTGCCGAAGCCTTTCAACGCGCCTTCAAACGCTGGAACGGGCAGACTCCGGGAGAGTTCCGCCGCAGCCAGCGTCAAAGCGCATGAAGCCGTTCACAGTTCGGTAGCGTCGTCGGCAGGCTCTACCGGGTCCAGTTCCGATGCACGGTATTCAAGTAGTTCTTCCTGGTATTCGTCCATTTCTTCGCCCTCTTGGCTGAGTGAGTGGGGGTGATAATCAAAGCTGAAATAACTGACCGCAAGATCAACATTAAAGTGCCAATGTGAAATAAAAATGTTGATTCCTGTCAAACAGACGAAAAAGACCGCGGCCGATTCAGCACTCCCCTCAACTCTCTAGCGGACGGGCGCTATTGACTTGCATGCCAGTGTCGACCTAACCTCCTGCTCATGAACCTCATCAAGCACAACCTCGGCCAGATTATTATTACCGTCATTCCAGTCATGGCGGGTTAGCCGACGTTTGCAAAAAACCCGCCCTGGAGGCGGGTTTCTTCTGTCTCCCGGGCAACCATTGCCGAATCAGGAGTCAGACATGATCGCCATCCCTCGCTCTATTGCCCTTCTCGCCACTCTGGACCTGATTATCGATCTGCCGCGCGCGTTCGCCGAGTATCCAGGCACCACGTATGAAGAGGCGATGCGATGAGCCAGGGCCCGCACGATCTGCTCAACTATTACGCGCGC
>NZ_JAIZAZ010000007.1:0-340202 GCF_020515645.1 Pseudomonas sp. MWU16-30316
CCGTCTGCGCCGGAAGTGGGGCGAATTATAGACACCTCACAGAGGGCGTCAACCGTTAATTTCAAAAATCTTCACCCTGCTTTGCTACGCCCCAGCAAACACGGGAGATCCTCTTTAAAGACGATCTCCCTCCCGCAGAATTTACAGGCTGGGAAATGCAAATTGCGACGCTTCGTGGCTCGCACGCTGTGGCCAGCGCTGGGTAATTGCCTTGCGACGGGTATAGAAGCGCACACCATCGGGACCGTACGCATGCAGGTCGCCGAACAAGGAACGCTTCCAGCCACCAAAGCTGTGGTAGGCCACCGGCACCGGCAGTGGAACATTGACCCCGACCATCCCCACTTCAATCTCGTCGCAGAACAGACGCGCCGCTTCGCCATCGCGGGTAAAGATGCAGGTGCCGTTGCCATATTCGTGATCGTTGATCAGTTGCATGGCCTGCTCAAGGCTGTCCACGCGCACGATGCACAGCACCGGCCCGAAAATCTCTTCTTTATAGATACGCATCTCTGGCGTTACGCGATCGAACAGGCAGCCACCCATGAAGAAGCCCTGTTCATGCCCGGCAACCTGAAGGTTGCGCCCGTCCACCACCAGAGTCGCGCCCGCCTGCACACCGTCCTCTATATAGCCGCCGACCTTGTCGCGATGCTGCCCGGTGACCAGCGGCCCCATATCCAGGCCACAGGTCGTGCCCGCGCCGATCTTCAGGCTCTGGATTTGCGGAACCAGTTTGGCCACCAATGCATCAGCGATCTGATCGCCGACGCATACCGCGACCGAAATCGCCATGCAACGCTCGCCGCAGGACCCGTAGGCAGCGCCCATCAAGGCACTCACGGCGTTGTCCAGATCGGCATCCGGCATCAACACCGCATGATTCTTGGCACCACCGAGCGCTTGAACGCGCTTGCCCCGCGCTGCGCCTTCCTTATAGATGTACTCGGCAATCGGTGTGGAACCGACGAAGCTCAGTGCCTTGACCTCCGGCGCTTCGATCAGCGCATCGACCGCGACCTTGTCACCGTGAACCACATTGAGCACACCCTTCGGCAGCCCCGCTTCATGCAGCAGCTCGGCAATCAACAATGTGGAGCTGGGATCGCGTTCCGAAGGTTTGAGGATGAAGCAGTTGCCACACGCAATGGCCAGCGGGTACATCCACAGCGGCACCATGGCCGGGAAGTTGAACGGGGTAATACCGGCAACGATACCCAGCGGCTGAAAGTCAGACCACGCATCAATGTTCGGCCCGACGTTGCGGCTGTATTCACCCTTGAGCACTTCAGGCGCAGCGCAGGCGTATTCCACGTTTTCAATACCACGCTTCAGCTCGCCCGCCGCATCTTCCAGGGTCTTGCCGTGCTCTTCACTGATCAATTGGGCAATACGTGACTCATTCTGCTCAAGCAGTTGCTTGAAACGGAACATCACCTGAGCACGCTTGGCCGGCGGCGTATTGCGCCACGCCGGAAAGGCAGCCTTGGCCGAGTCGATTGCCTTCTGGACTGTATCGCGATCGGCCAGCGCCACGGTGTGAATAACCTGCCCGGTCGACGGGTTGAAGACATTGGCGCTACGACCTTCAGCAGAAACGAACTCGCCGTGGATCAGGTGTTGAATGCTGCTCATGGAAAACTCCGGATAAAGGCAACGGGCGTGAGTCAGTTCACACCCGATGCGATAAAGGCACGTATATAAGAAGAGAGCCTGCCAGCGCGGTCAGTCGATCAGGTTGAGGGTTTCGCCGACGGCATCGAACAATCGATCCAGATCCTGCGCCTGGCTGTTGAAGGTCGGTCCGAATTGCAGGGTGTCACCGCCGAAGCGCACGTAGAAACCGGCTTTCCACAGCTTCATGCCTGCCTCGAAGGGCCGCACGATGGCGTCGCCGTCACGCGGTGCGAGCTGGATGGCACCTGCCAGACCGTAATTGCGGATATCGACCACGTTTTTCGCGCCCTTGATACCGTGCAGCGCACGTTCAAAATGCGGCGCGACGGCTGCGGCCTGCTGCACCAGGTTCTCCCGCTGCAGCAGCTCAAGCGCCGCCAGCCCGGCCGCACAGGCTACGGGGTGAGCGGAATAGGTGTAGCCGTGAGGGAATTCGACGGCGTACTCCGGCGTTGGCTGATTCATGAACGTTTGATAGATCTCGCTGCTGGCGATTACCGCGCCCATGGGGACGGCGCCATTGGTGATCTGCTTGGCGATGCACATCAGGTCAGGCGTGACCCCGAAACTGTCGGCGCCAAACATCGAGCCCGTACGACCGAAGCCGGTAATGACTTCGTCGAAGATCAGCAGGATATTGTGCTGATCACAAATTTCACGCAGGCGCTTGAGATAGCCCTGCGGAGGAACGATCACACCAGCCGAGCCCGCCATGGGTTCGACGATTACCGCAGCGATGTTCGACGCATCATGCAACTCGATCAACTTGAGCATCTCGTCAGCCAGCGCGATACCGCCCGCCTCGGGCATGCCCTTCGAGTACGCATTGCTGGCCAGCAGGGTGTGCGGCAAGTGGTCGACGTCCATCAACTGGCCGAACATCTTGCGATTGCCATTCACTCCGCCCAGGCTGGTGCCCGCCACGTTCACACCGTGATAGCCGCGTGCCCGACCGATCATCTTGGTCTTGGTCGCCTGGCCTTTCAGCCGCCAGTAGGCACGCACCATCTTCACCGCCGTATCCGCGCACTCGGAACCCGAGTTGGTATAGAAGACGTGGTTGAGATTGCCCGGCGTCAGGTCGGTAATCTGTTCTGCCAGCTGGAACGAAAGGGGATGTCCGAACTGAAAGCCTGGTGAGTAATCCAGCACACCCAGCTGCCGGGACACGGCTTCCTGAATTTCCTTGCGCGTATGCCCAGCCCCGCATGTCCATAGACCTGAGAGTGCATCGTAGATCTTGCGCCCCTTGTCGTCTGTCAGATAGCTGCCATGCGCGGCCACGACCATGCGCGGGTCGCGCTGGAAATTTCGATTCGCGGTGTAGGGCATCCAGTGAGCATCAAGCTTCAACTGATGGGTGACAGGCACATCGGACACTTCGAACATATTCATGGGAGCAAGCCTCGCAGGCGCTAAACGAAAGGTCATTGCTGCCAAGGTGCCACGCGGCTAAAGTTCATGAAACCCGCCTTTTATGATCTTTGGTTTGGTAATCACTAAACAATGAATATCCGTCGTTCCGATCCGGTGTCGCAGGTCAGTGATTTTGATATCCGCTTGCTGCGCCTATTCAAAAGCGTCGTCGAGGCGGGTGGCTTTTCTGCGGCTGAAAGCGTGCTCGGCATTGGCCGATCAGCGATCAGCCAGCAGATGAGTGATCTGGAGCAACGCCTCGGCCTGCGCCTGTGCCAGCGAGGCCGCGCCGGCTTTTCACTGACCGACGAAGGGCGCGAGGTCTATCAGTCGTCGTTGCAATTGCTCAGCGCGCTGGAAAGTTTCAGGACAGAGGTCAACGGCCTGCACCAGAACCTGCGCGGCGAGCTGAACATCGGCCTGACAGACAACCTGGTCACCCTCCCCCACATGCGCATCACCCATGCCCTGGCCCGGCTGAAAGAGCGCGGGCCGGGCGTGCACATCAACATCCGCATGATCGCCCCCGCCGAAGTCGAGCGCGGTGTACTCGACGGCGGCCTGCATGTCGGTGTCGTGCCGCAGGCCAGTGCCTTGCCGGGGCTTGAGTATCATCCGTTGTACAGCGAGCGTTCGCTGCTCTATTGCGCGGTCGGGCATCCCCTGTTTTACGCCGAGAATGCCACGCTGGATGACGCACGTCTCGCACAGCAGGAAGCCATTGCTCCGACCTTTCGCCTGCCCAACGAGATCCAGGACCACTATCAGGCACTAACCTGCACGGCCAGCGCGTCCGACCGGGAGGGCATTGCCTTCCTGATTCTGACCGGCCGCTACATAGGCTACCTGCCCGATCATTACGCCAATGCCTGGGTGCAGGAAGGCAGGCTGCGCGCATTGAAACCGGATTCGAAGTTCTACGACCTCAATCTGGTGACCGTCACCCGCAAAGGCCGGCGCCCTCATTTGGTGCTGGAGAGCTTTCTGGAAACACTTGCCGCTACCCGATGACACATTTCTGCCCTGCACCTGGCCGGTTCGCCGACGCTGCAGAGCGCGTTGAAAGCGCTATCAGGCTGATATTTATTGAAATAAATGGACTCAAATAAAAATAAGCTGAGCAACTGGACAGTTTTTTGCAGTAGTCCCGAACAACGACACGCCAGCACATGGCATTTCCCCGTCCGAGAACTCGCCATGCAGCCTGAAACACTCGACAACGATGATCTGATCTACGGCCTGAACGACCGCCCCAAACCCTGGACGGCGATATTGGCCGCGTTCCAGCACGTTCTCGCCAGCTTCGTGGGGATCATCACCCCGCCCCTGATCATCGGCTCGACCCTTGGCCTGACACAGTACATGCCGTACCTGATCAGCATGGCCTTGATGGTCTCGGGCACCGGCACCTTCATCCAGGCACGCCGCCCGTTCGGTATCGGCGCGGGCATGATCTGCCTGCAAGGCACCAGCTTCGCCTTCCTGGGCGCAGTGTTGTCCGCAGGTTTTCTGGTCAAGCAGCGCGGCGGCAGCCCGGAGGACATCATGGCGATGATCTTCGGCGTGTGCTTTTTCGGTGCCTTGGTGCAGATCGCGCTGAGTCGCTGCATTGGCCAGTTGCGAAGGGTCATCACGCCACTGGTGACCGGTATTGTCATCACGCTGATTGGTGTGAGCCTGATCAAGGTAGGCGTGACAGACCTGGGCGGCGGCTTCAACGCACCGGACTTCGGCGCCCCGGTTAACCTGGCGCTGGGCGCGTTCGTGCTGGCCGTGATCATTGTGCTCAATCGCTCGAATACGCCCTGGGTACGTTTGTCAGCCATCATCATCGGCCTGGCGGTGGGCAGTCTGGCCGCATGGTTCAGCGGCAAACTGGTGCCGCAACCCCTTCACGACCTGCCGTTGATCAGCGTACCGGTGCCGTTCCGCTTCGGCTTCAATTTCGACTGGAGCGCTTTCCTGCCTGTCGCGCTGATTTATCTGATCAGCAGTATCGAGACGGTCGGCGACCTGACCGCCAACTGCATGCTCGCGCGCCAGCCCATCAGCGGCCCGAGTTACCTGGCGCGCCTCAAGGGCGGTGTACTGGGTGATGGCGTGAGCTGCATGATCGCCGCGACCTTCAGCGCATTTCCCAATACCACCTTTGCGCAGAACAACGGCGTGATCCAGTTGACCGGCGTTGCCAGTCGCTATGTCGGGCTGTACATCGGCACGGTGCTGTTCGTGCTCGGGCTGTTTCCGCACATTGGTGCCATCGTCCAGCAGATCCCCAAGCCGGTGCTCGGCGGCGCAACGCTGGTCATGTTCGGCAGCGTCGCGGCCGCCGGGGTACGCATTCTGGCCCAGTCACCGCTGGACCGACGCAGCATGCTGATCATTGCCACCTCATTGGGTGTCGGTCTGGGTATTGCGGCGCAACCTGCGCTGCTGCATCAGTTGCCGAAACTGGTGCAGAACCTGTTCGATTCGGCCATCACCAGCGGCGGTATCACGGCCATTGTCATGTGCCTGCTGATTCCGGAAGGCAAAGTCGCCGCCGTTCCGAGCGCCGGTGCAGCGGAACCCAAACCTGTGGAGCAACCACGATAACTTTACTTGCCGCGCCCGCACCGACGCTTGCGAGATGCTCGCCGGTGCGCTATCTGTTCATTCGTCGCGCCCTACGACCTGTCCGGAATTGCCCATGACCCTTGAAGTCCCCGCACACAGCGCTCACGTCACCAAGCCTGCAAGCCGTATTCGTCAGAAGAACGAAGAAGCGATCATCCAGGCAGCCGAAGATGAATTTGCCCGCCACGGTTTCAAGGGCACCAGCATGAACACCATCGCGATCAAGGCCGGGCTGCCGAAAGCCAATCTGCATTACTACTTCACCAACAAACTCGGCCTGTATGTCGCAGTGCTCAGCAACATCATCGATTTGTGGGACAGCACCTTCAACCACCTCAGCGTCGAAGACGATCCGGCAGAGGCGCTGGCCCGCTATATTCGCGCCAAGATGGAATTCTCGCGCCGCCAGCCACAGGCTTCGCGGATCTTCGCCATGGAGATCATCAGCGGCGGCGAATGCATGAGCGAGTATTTCAGCCAGGATTACCGCCTGTGGTTCCAGGGCCGGGCAGCGGTCTTTCAAGCCTGGATCGACGCCGGCAAGATGGACCCCGTCGACCCGGTGCACCTGATCTTTCTGCTATGGGGCAGCACCCAGCACTATGCCGACTTCGCCTCGCAGATCTGTCGCGTCACCGGTCGTTCTCGACTGACTCGCCAGGACATGGATCAGGCCAGCAACAATCTCATTCGAATCATTCTCAAAGGTTGTGGGCTCACCCCGCCAGCCTTGTAGAATCGTCGCCCTGACGTCAGCTGGACACACGCATGCCTTTTACCCTGATCGGCCCTTGCGAGTTTCGTGAAGAAATCCGCAAGAGCCGCTTCATCACCCTCGCCGCCCCCATCGCCAGCCCGGCCGATGCACAGGCGTTCATCGAGCAGCACAGTGACCTGAACGCCACCCACAATTGCTGGGCCTGGAAGCTCGGTGGCCAGTATCGCAGCAACGATGACGGCGAACCGGGCGGCACTGCAGGCAGGCCGATTCTGGCCGCCATCGAAGCGCAGGAGTTCGATCAGGTCGTGGTGCTGGTGATCCGCTGGTACGGCGGCATTCAACTGGGGACCGGCGGCCTGGCCCGCGCCTATGGCGGCGGTGCCAACAAATGCCTGCAGCAGGCCGAGCGTCTGCCGCTGATCCAGCGCGCGTCGTTCCACCTTGAATGCAGCTTCAGCGAGCTGGTGCTGGTCAAGCTGCGTCTCGGCGAACTGAACGGTCTGGTGGAAAGCGAACACTTCATGGCCAACGGTGTGCAGATGTCCATCGCCATCGGCCCCGAGCACACCGACACCCTGCAGCGCCAACTGGCCGATCTGAGTCGCGGCAGAATCCTTCTGCACGCAGCGCCGGAGCAATAGCCGGAGCCTCTGAGCCACATGTCACAATTGCCCACATCTACTGTGCATCCGGCTGTGGATAAGCTGAGCACACTCCACCGCGAGCCTTGCCGGGCTTGCGTTTCAGGCGAATGATCGTTTTTTGAGCAATTGCCGGGCGTGGATCCATAAAGAGTGCAAAAACAGCCTGTTAGCGCTTCTTAGTGCCTTTGGATGTTAACCGCCGCCGCATTATTCTCACTCAACCGGCTTGCGCACAGTATCTGTGGAAGAACCTGTGGATAACAGGTGCAAGGGTCGCGCATTGCTTCAGCGCACCGCCCTCCACGTCCGCTGTACATTTTTTGTTCAAATCAAAGGGCCACATTGGCCCGCGCCAGGCAAGCACGCCCCGAACTGGTGCTGAAACGAGCGCCGTCGATAGGCGAAGGCCGGTGACAGGGCCGAAAACTCCGTGCCTGGCCTTGATTCAGCGCACCGGACGCGAATCCTGACTCCTTGGCCAGGATTTTGCTTTATCCACACGCGACCCACTTCTGCCTCAGAGCCTTTCATGTCAAACCACGCGATAGCTGCGCGCCTGCAACTGCGCCACATCACCAAACGGTATCCCGGCTGCCTGGCCAACGACGCTGTCGACCTGACGATTCAGCCCGGAGAGATTCACGCCCTGCTGGGTGAAAACGGTGCGGGCAAAAGCACGCTGATGAAGATCATCTACGGCGTGACGCAGCCCGACGCCGGGACAATCATCTGGCAAGGCCAGGCGCAGACCATGCGTAATCCGGCACAGGCCAGAAGCCTGGGCATCGGCATGGTGTTCCAGCATTTTTCGCTGTTCGAAACCCTCAGCGTCGCGCAAAACATCGCGCTGGCGATGGGCGCAGCGGCGGGCACGCCCAAGCAACTCGAACCGCGCATCCGCGAGGTCTCACAACGCTACGGCATGGCAGTGGAGCCCCAGAGGCTAGTTCACAGCCTGTCGATTGGTGAGCGGCAGAAAGTCGAGATCATTCGCTGCCTGATGCAGGACATTCGCCTGTTGATCCTCGACGAGCCCACGTCGGTGTTGACGCCTCAGGAAGCCGATGAGCTGTTCGTGACTCTGCGGCATCTGGCCCGAGAAGGCTGCAGCATTCTGTTCATCAGTCACAAGCTGGGCGAAGTGCGCGCGCTGTGTCACAGCGCGACTGTACTGCGCAACGGCCGGGTCTCCGGGCACTGCATTCCCGCTGAATGCTCCGATCTGGAACTGGCGCGCTTGATGGTCGGTGATGCCGAAGGGCTGACCGCACAGTATGAGAAGGTCAGCGGCAGCACGGCCTTTTTGCGCATCGACAAACTGTCCTGGCACAACCCGGACCCGTTCGGCTGCTCACTCAAAGACCTCAGCCTGGAAGTACGCAGCGGCGAAATCGTCGGTATCGCGGGCGTGGCCGGGAATGGTCAGGATGAGTTGCTGGCGCTGCTCAGCGGCGAACAGACCTTGCCCCATGCCCAGGCGGCGACCCTGCGTTTTGAGGATGCCCCGGTCGGCAACCTGCGGCCCGATGCGCGGCGCAAGCGTGGCCTGGCATTCGTCCCGGCCGAGCGCCTGGGGCATGGCGCAGTGCCGGAACTCAGTCTTGCCGACAACGCGCTGCTTACCGCCTTTCAGCAAGGGCTGGTGAACAATGGCCTGATCCAGCGCAGCAAGGTGCGCGCACTGGCTGACGAAATCATTCGGCGCTTTGCGGTCAAGACCCCGGATGCGCAGGCCCCGGCGCGCAGTCTGTCGGGCGGCAACCTGCAGAAATTCATCCTCGGTCGGGAAATTCTGCAAAAGCCGAAACTGTTGATTGCCGCGCATCCCACCTGGGGCGTGGATGTCGGCGCTGCGGCGGCGATCCATCGGGCGCTGATTGCCTTGCGCGACGCGGGGGCCGCCATTCTGGTGATCTCCGAAGACCTGGACGAGTTGTTCCAGATCAGCGACCGACTCGCCGCCCTGAGTGGCGGACAGCTTTCCGACCTGATCCCCACTGAACAGACCAGCACCGTGCAAATCGGCGGCTGGATGGCGGGACAGTTCGATCATTCTCAAACCCAAGCCCACGTGCCTGGTTAACGGAGCAAAACATGCTGCTTTCTCTGGAACCGCGCGGCCAGCAATCGCGCGCGATGTTGTGGTGCTCCCCTTTACTGGCTGCGGTGCTGACCCTGGTCTGCGGTTCACTGCTGTTCATCGGCCTGGGCCTGAACCCTTGGGTGACGCTGCACACCTTGCTGATCGCGCCGGTCAGCGACTGGTACGGCCTGTCGGAATTGATGGTCAAGACCCTGCCGATTCTGCTCTGCGCGCTGGGTCTGGCGGTCGCCTATCAGGCGCGTATCTGGAACATCGGGGCGGAAGGCCAGTTGCTGCTCGGCGCATTGGCAGGCAGTGCCGTGGCGGTGAATATCATCGAGATGGAGAGTCGTTGGGCACTGGTCATGGTGCTGCTGGCCGGCACCCTCGCCGGCGCGGCCTGGGCGGGCGTGACCGCCTGGCTGCGCACGCACTTCAACGCCAATGAAATCCTCACCAGCATCATGCTCAACTACATCGCCCTCAACTTGCTGCTGTACTTCGTCCACGGGCCGCTGAAGGACCCGGCCGGCATGAACTTCCCGGAGTCAGCGACCTTCGGCGACGCCAGCCGTCTGCCGCTGTTGATGGAGGATGGCCGCGCGCACATCGGCGTGTACTTCGCCCTGTTTGCGCTGGTCGCGGTGTGGGTGCTGCTGCAACGCAGTTTCGTCGGTTTTCAGATCAAGGTGCTGGGCCTGGACAAGCGTGCTGCCGGGTTTGTCGGCTTTCGAGAAAAACGCCTGGTCTGGCTCGCACTGTTGATCAGTGGCGCGCTGGCCGGGCTGGCCGGCGTATCGGAAGTGACCGGGCCGATCGGTCAACTGGTGCCGCAGGTCTCGCCAGGTTACGGCTATGCCGCGATCACCGTGGCCTTTCTCGGCCGCCTCAACCCCATCGGCATTCTGTTCTCCAGCCTGTTGATCGCCCTGCTGTATCTGGGCGGAGAAAGCGCGCAAATGACCTTGAACCTGCCGTTGGCAATCACGCAGTTGTTTCAGGGGATGATGCTGTTTTTCCTGCTGGCCTGTGATGTGCTGATTCTCTATCGCCCACGTTTGAAACTGCACTGGGCCAAGCGCCAGATGACAGCCGTCACAGGAGCCGCATGATGGATATCGACCTGTTGAGCAACATTTTCTACGCCATGGTCCGCTGCGGAACCCCCTTGCTGCTGGTGGCGCTGGGCGAACTTATCTGCGAAAAAAGCGGCGTCATCAACCTCGGTCAGGAAGGCATGATGCTGTTTGGCGCAGTGATCGGTTTCATCGTCGCCCTGAACACCGGCAACCTCTGGCTGGGTGTGCTGCTGGCGATGCTTGCAGGCATGCTGCTGTCGGCACTGTTTGCCCTGGTGGCACTGGTGTTCAACGCCAATCAGGTCGCGACCGGGCTGGCGCTGACCATCTTCGGCGTTGGCCTTTCCAGCTTTGCCGGGGCCGCCTGGGTCGGCAAACCGTTGAGCGGTTTCGAACCGGTGGCCATCCCGCTGCTCAGTGACATTCCGCTGATCGGCCGCATGCTGTTTGCCCAGGACTTGCTGGTCTACCTGTCCTTCGCCTTGTTCGCTTTGGTCGCCTGGGCGCTGCTGAAAAGCCGCGTCGGGCTGATCATTCAGGCCGTCGGCGAAAACCCTGACGCCGCCAGCGCCATGGGCTTGCCGGTATTGCGCGTGCGCACCCTTGCGGTGCTGTTCGGCGGCGCAATGGCTGGGCTGGCCGGGGCCTACCTGTCGCTGGCCTACACACCGATGTGGGCGGAAAACATGAGCGCCGGACGCGGCTGGATAGCCTTGGCGCTGGTGGTGTTCGCCAGCTGGCGCGTGTGGCGTCTACTGCTCGGTGCGTACCTGTTCGGCCTCGCCAGCATCCTGCACCTGGTCGCGCAAGGCATCGGCCTGGCCATCCCGTCCAACCTGCTGGCGATGCTGCCTTACCTCGCCACCATCATCGTCCTCGTCCTGCTCTCCCGCGACGCCCTGCGCACCCGACTGTATGCGCCGGTATCGCTGGGCCAGCCGTGGCGGGCGGGTCATTGAGGAGCTAGCGGCGCAGATGGTTGACGCAGAGCGTCACGAACGGCATTCCCACGCTGGAGCGTGAGGAACGATAATCCTGAAACTATCAGGCATGCCGTTCCAGTGATTCCCCTGAACGTTTTCGGCTCGCGAAGATTCCAACAGGTCATGGGCAGGAGTACGCTGCAAGGTCGAAACTTTCGAGAGGCCTTGCTGGCACTGCCATGGAGTCTGTCTCTCAATCTGCCAAGGAATCATTCATGACCACTACCAAGAAAACCGCCCTGATCATCGGTGCTTCGCGTGGCCTGGGCCTCGGGCTGGTGCAGCGCTTGACCGAACAGGGCTGGCACGTCACCGCCACCGTACGTGATCCGCAAAACGCTGAAAACCTGAAAGCGGTCGAGGGCGTGCGCATCGAAGCGGTGGATCTGGACGAAACGGCCTCGCTTGAAGTGCTGGTCCAGAAGCTGCGCGGTGAAGTGTTCGACGTGCTGTTCGTCAATGCCGGCATCAGTGGCGCGGCACACCAGAGCGCTGCGAAGTCGACCGCTGCCGAACTCGGGCAGTTGTTCCTGACCAACGCGGTGGCACCGATTCGTCTGGCCGAACGCTTCGTCGATCAACTTCGTCCCGGCACGGGCGTCCTGGCGTTCATGAGTTCGTGGCTGGGCAGCGTCACTTGCCCGGACGGCGCAAACCTTGCGTTGTACAAGGCTAGCAAGGCTGCACTCAATTCGATGACCAATACCTTTGTCACCGAGCTGGGCGAGAACCGTCCTACCGTTTTGTCTATGCATCCGGGCTGGGTGAAGACCGACATGGGCGGCGAAAATGCCGCCATCGACGTGATGACCAGCACCACTGGGCTTGTCGAACAGCTCAATGCCTACGCCGGCAAAGGCGGCCATCACTTCATCGACTACCAGGGCAAGACGATTGCCTGGTAATCGGCTGCTCGACTAGAATCGCCGTCCTTCGCCGGGGCGCACCTGACCCCGGCGACCCTGGATCAGCAGACAGGGCAACACTGAGCTGGCTAACCTGAACCTGTCTTTCAGAGGAGCCGGCCCATGCCTGCGATCCGTATCTGGTTGAAAAATCCCCTTGCCGTGTTCACTGCCAATGACCTGGACGCCCGTGGCGGTCTGGTGATCGAAGGCGGCGTCATCACTGAAGTGCTGGCCGCCGGGCAGCTCCCGTCAACGCCCTGCACTCAGACGTTCGATGCCCGTGAGCATGTGTTGCTGCCGGGGTTGATCAACACGCACCATCACTTCTATCAAACCCTCACGCGGGCCTGGGCACCAGTGGTCAATCAGCCTTTGTTCCCTTGGCTGAAAACCCTGTACCCGGTATGGGCGCGCCTGACGCCGGAGAAGCTCGCGGTCGCCAGCAAGGTGGCGCTGGCCGAGCTGTTACTGTCCGGGTGCACAACCGCTGCTGACCACCACTATCTGTTTCCCGACGGGCTTGAACACGCTATCGATGTTCAGGTGCAGAGCGTTCGGGAGCTGGGCATGCGCGCGATGCTGACGCGCGGTTCGATGAGCCTGGGCGAAGCGGATGGAGGCTTGCCGCCGCAGCAAACCGTGCAGCAGGGCGAGGTGATTCTGGCCGACAGCCAGCGTTTGATCGAGACCTACCATGAGCGTGGTGACGGCGCGCAGATCCAGATCGCGCTGGCACCCTGCTCGCCGTTTTCGGTCACGCCGCAGATCATGGCCGAGAGTGCGGCCATGGCAGAAAAACTCGACGTGCGCCTGCACACCCACCTGGCTGAAACCCTCGACGAAGAAGACTTCTGCCTGCAACGCTTCGGCCTGCGCACCGTGGATTATCTGGACAGTGTCGGCTGGTTGGGACCGCGTACCTGGCTGGCCCATGGCATCCACTTTAACCCCGACGAAATCGCCCGTCTCGGCGCAGCAGGTACGGGTGTCTGCCACTGCCCGAGCTCGAACATGCGCCTGGCCTCCGGCATCTGTCCAACCCTGGACCTGCTCGCTGCTGGCGCGCCGTTGGGGCTTGGGGTCGATGGCTCAGCGTCCAACGACGCATCGAACATGATCCTGGAAACCCGCCAGGCGCTTTACCTGCAACGCCTGCGCTACGGCGCCGAAAAAATCACTCCGCAGCTCGTGCTGGGCTGGGCCACCAAGGGGTCGGCGCAATTGCTGGGACGCACTGACCTCGGTGAACTGGCGGTGGGCAAACAGGCTGATCTGGCGTTGTTCAAGCTGGACGAACTGCGCTTTTCCGGCAGCCATGATCCGCTGTCAGCGCTGCTGCTGTGCGGCGCGGACCGTGCCGATCGGGTGATGATCGCAGGACAATGGCGAGTGATCGACGGCCAGGTCGAAGGCCTGGACATCAAGCAGTTGATTGCCGATCACAGCCAGGCCGCGCGGGAGTTGATTGGGGGCTGAACGTGCGGGGCGATAATCTCAACTATCGTGCGACGCTCCGCGTCGGCATGCCGTTCAGGACGCTCTGCGTCCTCTTGCGACGCAGAGCGTGGGAGCGATAGGCAATAGGCCCTAAAGCCCCAGACACGAGAGCATGATGAACGTCGCGAACAGCACGAAGTGGGTCATGCCTTCGATGGCATTGGTTTCGCCATCGTTGAGGTTTATGGCGGACACCAGCAGGGTGATGAAGATCATCACGGTCTGCACCGGAGTCATGGCCATCTGGAAAGGCTGGCCACTGTATAGCGCCATGGCTTCCATGACCGGAACCGTCAGGATCACGGTCGACAGCGACGCACCCAACGCGATGTTGACCACCGACTGCATGCGGTTGGCCAGCGCGGCACGCAGGGCCGTGAGGATCTCCGGCGCGGCAGAGATGGCGGCGACCAGGATGGCGGTCATCACCGGCGGCGCACCGGTGCCTTCCAGGCCCAGGTCAACCGTCTTCGACATCACTTCGGCCAGCGCGCCGATCACCACCACGCCGACAACCAGTGTGGCAATTGAGCGGGTCAGATTGACCGGCTCTGCATGCTCTTCAGCCGTATTGGAACCCTGACTCTGACGCTTCTTCTTTTCCGGATAGCTGTAGCTGAAAAAGTAACTGTGCGGCCCGACCTGCATGCGCAGGAACAGGGTGTAGAGCAGGATCATCGCGCCGATGGTAAACGCCGAATAGATCTTCCAGTCACCCTTGGGAATGAACTCGGGTACGACCATCGACACGCCCATCGCGGTGAGGATCATCACGCTGTAGGTGCGCGCCGAATCATCGTTGTAAGACTGCTCGCCGTGCTTGATACCGCCCATCAGCGCCGCAAGACCGAGGATGCCGTTGATGTCGAGCATCACCGCCGAATAAATCGTGTCCCGCACCAGCGTTGGCGACGGCTCGTTGCTCATCATGATCGCCAGGATCACCACTTCGACCGTCACCGCCGACAGCGTGAGGATCATCGTGCCGTAAGGATCGCCGACCTTTTCCGCCAGCATCTCGGCATGGTGGGCAACGCGCATCGAGGCGCAGATGATGAACGCGACCAGCGCCAGCCCCGACACCAGCGCCACGACCTGACCGTTGCCTACCAGCACGTGCTCCAGTGGATAAGCGACGAACATGGCAATGATTGCCAGCAACAGAAACTTTTCTTGCTTGAGCAATGCGCCCATTTTTATTCCCCAAACCTTGCGACATCGCCGCGGATGTACATGAAGGTGGCCAACAGTGAAGCGTGTCAGAGTAGCTTGTGTGACAAAAGGTTTCATAAAATAGCCCGAATGCGAACCGCACCCACGCGTAAATGACTTTTGATCCCGTCGCCACGATGTGAAATAGTGCCCGCCGTTTTCAACAATAGTGCCTGCCGTTTTCTTCGCGGCCTTCAGGGCGCGCCTGTTTTTCCTGATTCCGTTTTGTTAGAAAGGACCTTTGCCATGCGTGCTTTTCGACTTCCGCATCTGCTGGCTTGCGGCCTGCTGACCCTGATGGCGAGTGCAGCCCAGGCCGCGCCTATCGACATCGATGACGGCCAACACAAAGTTCACCTGCCTGACACCCCCAAGCGCGTGGTGGTGCTGGAGTTTTCGTTTCTCGACGGACTGGCTTCGGTCGGTGTGACGCCGGTCGGTGCCGCCGACGATGGCGATGCCAACCGCGTACTGCCCAAGGTGCGCAAGGCCGTTGGCGAATGGCAGTCTGTGGGCCTGCGCTCGCAACCCAATATAGAAGTGATCGCGCGGCTCAAGCCGGACCTGATCATTGCCGACCTCGGTCGCCATCAGGCGCTGTACAACGACCTTGCCAGCCTGGCACCGACGCTGATGCTGCCGTCACGCGGCGAGGATTATCAGGGCAGTCTGAAATCTGCCGAGCTGATCGGCGTGGCGCTCGGCAAAGGCCCAGAGATGCAGGCGCGGATCGCGGAGAACCGCCAGCACCTGAAGACTGTTGCCGAGCAGATTCCGGCCAACACCAACGTGCTGTTCGGCGTCGCCCGCGAAGACAGCTTCTCGGTGCACGGCCCGCACTCTTATGCGGGCAGCGTGTTGCAGGCGATCGGTCTGAAGGTCCCGGAAGTACGCAAAGACGCCGCGCCCACCGAATTCGTCAGCCTGGAGCAGTTGCTGGCATTGGACCCGAACTGGTTGCTGGTCGGTCATTATCGTCGCCCGAGTATCGTCGACAGCTGGAGCAAGCAGCCGCTGTGGCAGGTGCTTGGCGCAGTACGTAACAAGCAGGTAGCTGAAGTGGATGGCGACAGCTGGGCGCGCAATCGCGGGATCATGGCGTCCGAGCAGATCGCCGACGATGCGCTTGCCGTACTCAAGGGCGGCAAGGCCGTGCTGAACCCGTAAATGCGCCGCTGGCTGATGGCGGGCGTGATCACCGCGACCTGCCTGGGACTGTTCTGGGTGTCGCTGTTCGCCCTGTCGTCGTTCAGCATTCGCCAGGTGGATGCCTGGAACGGGCTGATCACGCAGGGCCGCGAGGGCGGCAATATCGCTTACATCGTCGCGCAACTGCGCGTGCCACGCGCCCTGTGCGCGGCACTGGTCGGTGCCTGCCTGGGCGTGGCGGGCGCGTTGATGCAGGGCATCACCCGCAACCGTCTGGCCTCCCCGTCATTGTTTGGCGTCACGGCGGGCGCAGCGTTGGGGCTGGCGCTGTTTTCCACAGGTCTGGTCGCTCTGCCCTTCCCCGGTGGCGCTCTTTTAATGACCTGCCTCGGCGGTGCACTGGCATGGATCACCGTGTTCAGTCTTGGCGGTGCATGGTCACCCGCCACGGCTCAGGGCCGACTGGTGCTGGCGGGTGTAGCCGTCGCCGCGCTGTGCGCAGCCTTGACCCGTCTCACCGTAATTCTTGTCGAAGCGCAGGCGCAAAGTGTCCTCAACTGGCTGGCAGGGTCGCTGGCCAATGTCGGCGCGGCGCAATTGCAACTGCTCTGGCCGTGCACGCTGATCGGCGTGGTGCTGGCAATTGCCTGTGCGCCGCGCTTGAACCTGATCAACCTCGGTGAAGACGCTGCGCGTTCGCTGGGCGTGCGCATCGGTGCGTTACGCCTGCTGGTATTCGTGGTCAGCCTGCTGCTGGTTGGCGCCAGTGTCTGTGCAGTCGGGCCGATCGCCTTTGTCGGCCTGATCGCGCCGAACATCGCTCGCCAGTGGCTGGGCAATGACTACCGCTGGCTGATCCCGATCAGCGCCGGCCTGGGCGCGGCCATCGTGCTGGCCTCGGACCTGATCAGCCGCGCCGTGGCCTTCCCGGTGGAAACACCGGCCGGGGTAGTGACGGCATTGATCGGCGCGCCGTTCTTTCTGTTTCTGGCGAGGCGTGCGCTATGAACCACCCCCGCTCGAGGCTGTTGCTGCTGATGACCCTGCTGGCACTCGCCCTGCTATTGAGCCTCAGCGCTGGCACCGTGTGGCTGACACCCGGCGCCGTGCTCGATCACCTGATCGCCCACGACAGCAAGGACTTCGAAGTCTGGAATCACCGCCTGCCACGCGGCCTGATCGCAATCATGACCGGCTGCGCGTTCGGCCTGGCGGGCGCCATCGTGCAAGGCGTGATTCGCAACCCGCTGGCCTCGCCGGAAATCCTCGGCGTCACCCAGGGTGCCGGGCTGGCGCTGACCATTGCGATTATCGGCCTGCCACAGTTACCGGTATCGGCGCTGCCGTTTGTGGCGTGTCTGGGCGGCGCAGCGGGTGCGCTGCTGCTGGCGCTGTACAACACCGGCGTGAAGTTTTCAGGGGTGCGTTTCGCGCTGTCCGGGGTGGCGATTGCGGTGACGCTGTCGAGCATCACCGAGTTCCTGAT
Organism: Pseudomonas sp. MWU16-30316; assembly: GCF_020515645.1. Lineage (NCBI taxonomy): Bacteria > Pseudomonadati > Pseudomonadota > Gammaproteobacteria > Pseudomonadales > Pseudomonadaceae > Pseudomonas > Pseudomonas sp. MWU16-30316. Next base: position 17,472 of record NZ_JAIZAZ010000007.1, read on the forward strand.
CCTGTCCAACCCGCTGGATATCAACACCGCCCTGCTGGCGCTGACCGGCAGTTTGTGGAGCCGCAACTGGCACCACGTCTTGCTGGCCACGCCGCTTTTGCTGCTGATCCCGCTCAGCCTGCTGCTGGCCAAACCACTGAACCTGATCGGCCTGGGTGACGAGGCGGCGCAGAGCCTGGGCACCGGCCTCACGCGTACGCGCTGGCTGTCGATGGGCAGTGCCGTGCTGTTGACCAGCCTGGGGGTGGGCATTATAGGCCCGGTGAGCTTCGTCGGCCTGGTCGCACCACACATGGCCCGTCGTCTGGTCGGCGGTCATCATCAGTACCTGCTGCCCGCCTCGATGGTGCTGGGTGCGTTATTACTGGTGCTGGCAGACACGCTGGGACGCACGCTGATCGCGCCCAGCGAAATTCCGGCCGGGATTCTCACGGCGGTGATTGGCGCTCCGTATTTCCTCTGGCTGCTGGCCCGATTCAAAGGTTGATCCCATGACTATTCTGAAGGCGCAGCAACTCGACATCGGCTACGGCGCAACGCGCATCGTGCAAGACCTGTCGTTCAGCCCGCCGCCTGCGCAGGTCACTGCGCTGATCGGCCCCAATGGCTGCGGCAAATCCACCCTGCTCAAGGCCTTCGCCCGAATTCTCACCCCGCAATCGGGCAGTCTCAGTCTGGATGGCACGGCCTACCGCCAGCTGTCGGCCAACGAGCTGGCGCGCAAGGTGGCTTTTCTGCCGCAAGTGCTGCCGATTCCGGAAGGCGTCAGCGTACGCCAGCTGGTGGCGTACGGCCGCAGTCCGCACAACAGTCTGTGGGGTCGCCTGAGTGACGCCGATCAACGCAGTGTCGATCAAGCCTTGCAGCGCATGGAGCTGGACACACTGGCCGAGCGCCCGCTGTCGGATCTGTCCGGCGGGCAACGACAGCGCGCCTGGCTGGCGATGATCCTTGCGCAGGACGCGGCCATCGTCCTGCTCGACGAGCCGACCACCTATCTGGACATCAGCCATCAGGTCGAGCTGCTGGACCTGATGCGTGAGCTGAGCGCCGAAGGCAAGACGGTGATTACCGTGCTGCATGACATCAATCAGGCCTGCCGCTACGCCGACCACCTGGCGGTCATGCAGGGTGGACGTCTGGTGACCTGCGGCGCGCCGGGCGATGTACTGACGGCCGAGCTGGTCTGCCAGGTGTTCGATGTGCAGGTGCAGATCATGCGCGAACCCGTGGCAGGCACGCCGATGTGTATCGTCGAGCGCAGCACGCGCTGCACCAGTTAGCGGCGTAACCTGCAGCGTCTGCACCTTCCCGCTGCATGGTGAAACAGGCAGGCAAGCGGCAAAGCGCGCCAGCATCGTAAGTTGTCCTGTTGGTCAGTTATTTGCATTGTCGGGGTATGCACTCCAACAAGACCGCAAGGAGCTAGACCCGATGCACCTGACCAACCCACGTCGTCCTCTGAAAAAACTGCTGTGTGCCATGGCCGCCGTTGTCGGCATCGGCTCCAGCCTGCTCGCCTCGGCAGCCGATCCGCTGAAAGTCGGATTCGTCTACATCGGCCCCATCGGCGACCACGGCTGGACCTATCAGCATGAACAGGGCCGTCAGGCGATGGTCAAGGCGCTGGGTGACAAGGTGACCAGCAGCTACGTGGAAAACGTGCCGGAGGGCGCGGACGCCGAGCGGGTTATCCGCAACATGGCCAAAGGTGGTTATGACCTGATCTTCAGTACCTCGTTCGGCTACATGAACCCCACGCTGAAAGTCGCCAAGCAGTTCCCCAAGGTAAAGTTCGAGCACGCGACCGGCTACAAGCAGGACAAGAACATGGGCACTTATCTGGCCCGTACCTATGAGGGTCGCTACGTGAGCGGCTACATCGCCGCGAAGATGACCAAGACCAAGAAGATCGGTTATGTCGCTTCGTTCCCGATTCCTGAAGTGCTGCGCGACATCGACGCCATCCAGCTGGCGCTGAACAAATACAACCCGGGCACCGAGATCAAGGTAGTGTGGGTCAACTCCTGGTTCGATCCGGGCAAGGAAGCCGATGCGGCCAATGCGTTGATCGATCAGGGCGTGGACGTGGTGTTCCAGCACACCGACAGCCCTGCGCCGATCCAGACCGCCGAGCGTCGCGGCGTGTATGCCGTCGGTTATGCCTCGGACATGGCTCACTTCGGACCGAAAGCAGTGCTGACCTCCATCGTCAACAACTGGGGCCCGCACTACATTCAGGCCGCCGAAGGCGCCATCGCAGGGACCTGGAAACCACAGGATTACTGGGGCGGCCTGAAGGAAGGAACGGTCGAGTTGCCGATCAGCGACGTGGTGCCTGCTGACGTGAAGGCCGAAGCGCAGAAGATCATTGCCAGTATTGAAAGCGGCGAATTCCACCCGTTCACCGGCCCGATCAAGGACCAGAACGGCACCGTGAAAATTGCTGACGGTGTGGTCGCGACCAACGCCGAGCTGGCATCGATGAACTACTACGTCGAAGGCATCAAGGCCGAGCTGCCCAAGTAATCAGTCCGCCACTTGCCTGACCATCGTGCCTGCTGCGCCAGGCACGATCGTCGACACCCGACACTTCCTTTCAGGACCGGTTAATGGACCAGCTTCCCGTCATCGACATCGCCCCGCTCTACGGCACGGACACTCAGGCCTGGCAGGATGTTGCCGGGCAAATCGACAGTGCCTGTCGGGCATGGGGCTTCTTTTACATCAAGGGCCACCCGATCAGCGCGCAACGCATCGAGCAGGTGCAATCGGCGGCAAAGGACTTCTTCGCCCGGCCGGCTGCTGAAAAGCTCCTGATCGATATCACCCAAAGCACCCATCATCGCGGCTACGGCGCCATCGCCACCGAACAACTGGACCCCAGCCTGCCGAGTGACCTCAAGGAAACCTTCGACATGGGCCTGCACCTGGATGCCCGTCATCCCGACGTGCTGGCGGGCAAACCGCTGCGTGGGCCAAACCGGCATCCGGACATTCCCGGCTGGGAAGCGCTGATGGAGCAACACTATCTGGACATGCAGGCGCTGGCGCAAACCCTGCTGCGCGCCATGACCCTGGCACTGGGCATCGAGCGCAATTTCTTCGATCAGCGCTTCAAGGACCCGGTCAGCGTACTGCGCATGATTCATTACCCGCCGCGTGATACAGCGACCTCGGCCGAGCAACAAGGCGCAGGCGCGCATACCGATTATGGCTGCATCACCCTGCTGTATCAGGACACGGCGGGCGGCTTGCAGGTGCGTGATGTGCGTGGCGAATGGATCGACGCGCCACCGCTTGACGGTACCTTCGTGGTCAATCTGGGCGACATGATGGCGCGCTGGAGCAACGATCGTTATCTGTCCACGCCGCACCGGGTCATCAGCCCGCTCGGGGTCGATCGCTACTCCATGCCGTTCTTCGCCGAACCGCACCCCGACACGCGCATCGAATGCCTGCCCGGTTGCCAGAGCGACGATCATCCTGCCCGCTATCCGGTGACCACCTGCGCCGAATTTCTGCTGTCGCGCTTCGCGGATACCTACGCTTATCGCCGCGAACAGGAGGCAAGTTGAACGTTCGGTCAGGTTTTACCCTGCGCAGCGACGTGCATCTGTAGAATGTCCGGGATCTGCACCTGATGAGAAAAGAATATGTACGACTGGTTGAACGCCCTGCCCAAGGCAGAACTGCACTTGCACCTCGAAGGCTCGCTGGAACCCGAGTTGCTGTTCGCCCTGGCCGAGCGCAACAGGATTGCCCTGCCGTGGGATGACGTCGAAACCCTGCGCAAGGCGTATGCCTTCAACAACCTGCAGGAATTCCTCGATCTGTATTACCGGGGCGCAGACGTATTGCGCACCGAACAGGACTTCTACGACCTGACGTGGGCCTACCTGCTGCGCTGCAAGGCACAGAACGTTATCCACACCGAACCGTTCTTCGATCCGCAAACCCACACCGACCGTGGCATCCCGTTCGAAGTGGTACTGGCCGGGATTACCGGTGCGCTGAAAGATGGCAAGTCGAAGCTGGGCGTCGACAGCGGCCTGATCCTGAGTTTCCTGCGCCACCTGTCCCAGGAAGAAGCCGAAAAAACCCTCGATCAGGCGCTGCCGTTCCGTGATGCGTTCGTTGCCGTGGGCCTCGACAGCTCGGAGATGGGCCATCCGCCGAGCAAGTTCCAGCGTGTGTTCGATCGAGCGCGCAACGAAGGCTTCCTGACTGTGGCTCACGCCGGGGAAGAAGGTCCGCCGGAATACATCTGGGAAGCACTGGACCTGCTGAAGATAGAGCGCATCGACCACGGTGTTCGCGCCATCGAAGACGAGCGGCTGATGCAACGCATCATCGACGAACAGATCCCGCTGACCGTCTGCCCGCTGTCCAACACCAAGCTTTGCGTGTTCGACGACATGGCCCAGCACAACATCCTCGACATGCTCGAGCGTGGCGTGAAGGTCACCGTCAACTCGGACGACCCGGCCTACTTCGGTGGCTACGTGACCGAGAACTTCCACGCGCTGTACACCCACCTGGGCATGACCGAAGATCAGGCCAAACGCTTGGCGCAAAACAGCCTGGATGCACGACTGGTCAAGCCCTAAAGAGGGAATGAGCGGGTGACATCCATCGCTGCTCATGCTCTGCGTCGCAGAGGACGCAGAGCGTCAGGAACTGCATACCAAGGCGGAGCATTGGCACGATAGTGGTGGGGCAGGCGCCTCCATCGTTCCTCACGCTCCGCGTGGGAATGCCTTTCGCGACGCTCTGCGTCGCAAGAGAACGCGGAGCGCGCAGAACTGCGTGCCGACGCGGACCGGTGGTACGTTAGTGGTGGAGCGCGCCACACCTGCCGCTCCCGTCAGGCCGCCGCTGCGATCTTGCTGATTTCCCGCTGCCCACTGGATGAGACCTGCAAGGTGCTGGACTCTTCAGTGGTGCGCAGCCAGCCCATCTGAATGAAAAGCTGCAACAACCCCGCCCCCAGCGCGCCGCCCAGATGCGGGTTACTATCGTTCCATTTCGGACAAACACACACCGTTTCGCGCTTGCGTTGCGCCAGTGCGGGAATGTAGATACCGCGTTCGGCAAATCTGGCCACCCCCTTGCTGGTAACTTCGACGCGCTTCTCCTGCTGTTCTATCCAGCCCGCCTCCAGCAGGCGCTGATAAAGCTCGGCAGCCATCTCGCCACCCAGATGATCGGAGCAGACTCTTGCGCGGCGCAGCGGCAAGGGCGGCGCAGGCTGGGCAAAGCGACGATTGATCTGTTCAGCACTGGCCAGCGAAGCACAGGCCAAGGCCTCGACCGCCGCCCCCACTTCCGGCGCAGCGAGGCGAAAGAAGCGCTTGCGGCCGCGGACCTCCTGTTTCAACAGACCACCACTGGTCAGCCGCGCCAGATGGGCGCCGGCAGAAGAAGTCGAGAGTCCCGCCAGGATTGCCAATTCATCGGCAGGGCGAGCAGTACCATCCATCAGTGCCCAGATCATTGCGCTGCGCTTGGGGTCAGCCAGCAAGGTTGCGATCTGGCTGATGCAAGGTCCGTATTCCATGTGTTCACTCCCTGTTGAAACATTCATCTATGGTGATGACTGGGTGAAAGCAATCACGCCTCGATAGAGTTGAACGTGGCTCTTATAGGTAATGACAAGTATAAACTCTATGCCCTCCGCCCCCGTTGGGTGAAAAACGCCTCTTACACACGGCGGGTACACCACGACGCAAAAAATCGCCCAAGTATGGCGTGCTCCATCAACATCAAGTTATTCCCGCGGCTACACCGCAACCCCTCTATTCAAGGGGTTTGCAGCGACACTTCAAAAGAGGATTAAAAAGACAAGCGTAATGGCTATGACAAAAATGCCAAATCCACTCAACAACAGTCAGTTTCAACTTTGTTCCGGCAACGAAACTTCGCGTTATTGAACGGCCTTCGAAAATTATATTTTCCGACATTTCCGAAGGCCATTTCCTACTGGGGCGCGGCGATTAAAACACGCTGGCGGACGACAGACTTACAGCATGCTGCTTACACCGTGACCTGAGCATTTCCAGTAACAGAATGACAGGCTTGCTGAGTTGCGCCCGATGCGCGCACAACAGGTTCAATGGCGCACGCTCCCCGATCAGGTCGGGCATCAACACTTTCAGGTGCCCGGCCCGCACATCAGCGGCCACGTCCAGCCAGGATTTGTATGCCACACCTTCGCCCGCAACCGCCCAGCGGCGCACCACGTCGGCATCGTCGCTGAACCGGTTGCCGCTGACCGTCAGACTTATTTCGCGCTTGCCGTCGTTCAGCGTCCAACGGTCATGAACGCGATCACCGAGCATGAACAGCAGGCAGTTATGCTGCGCCAGTTGCTCGACCTGATGCGGCTCGCCATGACGCTGCAGGTAACTCGGCGCCGCACACAGTACCCGGCGGTTGTCAGGCAACACTGGCAGTGCGACCAGGCTGGAGTCTTCCGGCTCGCCGTAGCGCAGCGCCACGTCGACAGGCTGGCGGAACAGATCGGCAATACGATCACCCAGCAGCAGACGCACAGTCAGTTGCGGATGCTGCTGTTGAAATTCGTCGAGCCACGGCAACAGCACGTTGCGCCCCAGGTCCGATGGCGCCGAGAGTTGCAGCACGCCCTCGCAACGGTCCTGGCTGCTGGCCAGCAAACGCCGCCCCTCCTCAAGGCTGCCCAGCGCAGCACGCGCGTATTCCAGAAACCCCTCGCCTTCGGCAGTCAGGCGCAGGCTGCGCGTCGAACGGGCCAGCAAGCGCGCGCCCAACTGCCGTTCGATACGCTTGAGCGCCGCGCTGGCAACCGCCGCAGACAGGTCCATGACCCTCGCTGCGGCAGAAAGACTGCCCAGATCCGCTGCACGTACGAACAACTGCAAGTCATCAAAACGCAGCATCAAGGCCCCGTATTATCAAAATAAAATTGAAAGAGCCTGCCGTTTTAGCGGGTTTTATCTTTGCTGGAAATAGCCAATGATCTCTTCATCATTTTCTTTCGGAGAGGCCCCTGACATGAAAGCCATTGCGTACTATCAGTCCCTGCCCATCAGCGACGTGAAATCATTGCAGGATATCGAGCTGCCCGAGCCGGTGGCTGGCGATCGCGATCTGCTGGTCGAGGTCAAGGCCATCTCCGTCAACCCGGTGGACACCAAGATCCGCCAGAACGTCCAGCCTGAGGACGGTGCAGGCAAGGTGCTGGGCTGGGACGTGGCCGGAGTGGTCAAAGCCGTCGGTAGCCAGGTCACGCTGTTCAAGCCGGGCGACAAGGTGTTCTATGCAGGCTCTCTGACCCGGCCAGGTGCCAATAGCGAGTTGCACGTGGTGGATGAACGCATCGTTGGCCACATGCCCAAGACCCTGAGCTTCGCCCATGCGGCGGCGCTGCCGTTGACAGCCATCACCGCCTGGGAACTGCTGTTCGAGCGACTGCAGATCCCGCAGCAAAAAGGTGAAGGCGCACACAGCCTGCTGATCGTCGGTGCTGCCGGTGGCGTGGGTTCGATCCTCACCCAACTGGCGCGCAAACTGACCTCGCTGAAAGTCATCGGCACCGCCTCGCGGCCCGAGACCGAAAGCTGGGTCAGCGAACTGGGCGCGCACCATGTGCTGGATCACAGCAAGCCGCTGAGCGAAGAACTCAAGCGCGTCGGCCTGAACCACGTCACTCATGTGGCCAGCCTGACCCAGACCGAACAGCATCTGGATCAGCTCGTCGAGGCACTCAAGCCACAAGGCAAGCTGGCGCTGATCGACGACCCCAAATCGCTGGATGTGTCGAAACTCAAGCGCAAGAGCCTGTCGCTGCATTGGGAGTTCATGTACACCCGGTCGATGTTTGAAACCGAGGACATGATCGAGCAGCACAACCTGCTCAACCGGGTTGCCGAGCTGATCGACGCCGGTACGCTGAAAACTACCTTTGGCGAGCACTTCGGCACCATCAATGCCGAAAACCTGCGCCGCGCTCATGCCCTGCTGGAAAGCGGCAAGGCCAAGGGCAAGGTCGTGCTAGAAGGTTTCTGAGCCACAGAGGCCTGAGCCGTGTGAAATCGATGGTATCAGTCACGCCCGGCGCGACTGACACCACCGCTTTGGCGATCAGGCGGTCTGGAGCGATGCGTCGCGCCGTGCCTGTGCACGGCGCGTCAGCACCGAGATGCCCACAGTCAGCACGCCGCACAGGCTGATGACCAGCGCCATTGGCGTGGCCGTGCCATCATGCAGCAAGCCCACCAGACTGGCGGCGACGGCGGCAACGCTGAATTGCAGGCACCCCAGCAACGCCGACGCACTGCCCGCGCGCGCCCACTGGCCATTCATGGCGCAAGCCGATGCATTGGGGATGATGCACCCAAGACTCGCCACACAAATGAACAGCGGCACCAGCAGCGGCCAAAGCGCTTCGGTGCGCAGCAAGCTGATCGCCAGCAACACCAGCCCCGCAGCCAGATAGATCCAGACCGTGCGCGACAGCAAAAATGCCGGACCGGTCTTGCGCAGAATACGCGCATTGATCTGCGCCACCAGAATGAAGCCCGCCGCATTCATCCCGAACAACCAGCCGTAGTGCTCGGCAGGCACGCCATACAGCTTGATGAACACAAACGGCGAGCCCGCGACGTAAGCGAACATCCCGGCCATGGCGATGCCACCGGTCAGCGCATGACCAATGAACACGCCGTCCTTGAACAGATTGAGGTACTGGCCCAGCGCGCCGCTCAGCGGCTGGCGCGGCGTGGTGGCCGGCATGCTTTCCGGCAGCCCCAGTGCGACGGCCGCCAGACAGGCACCGCTGAACAGGGCCAGGCTGACGAAGATCGATTGCCAGCCAAAGGTGCTGACCAGCACGCCGCCCAGCATGGGAGCCAGAATCGGTGCCAGGCCCATGACCAGCATCAGTTGCGAGAAGACCTTGGCCGACTCGACAGCGTTGCACTTGTCGCTGACGATGGCGCGCGACAAGACCATTCCGGCACAGCCACCCAGCGCCTGTACGAAGCGTGCAGCGATCAGCCATTCAAGACTCGGCGCAAAGGCGCAGGCGACCGAGGCCAGCATGAACAGGGTCACGCCAACCAGTAACGGAATGCGCCGACCGAATCGGTCAGCCACCGGACCATAGGCCAGTTGCCCCAGGGAAAGCCCCAGAAAGTAGGCCGCCAGGGTCAGCTGTACGTGTTTTTCATCGGTCCCGAAATACGAGGCCATGGCCGGAAAGCCAGGAAGATAGAAGTCGATGGCCAGAGGGCCGAAGGCGCTCAATGAGCCAAGGATAAGGATCGTTCGTAGATTCATCGGGTGTCCATTAACGGATGCAGAGCAACGGGCTAGTTTACCCGGCTTACCTTGCAGAGAACGACGGACGGGGGAATTAATTCAAAATTTTTCAATGTTTACAGACCGGGAGACCGCCTTGATCTCCCGGGTCTGGATCATGCCGGCTGCGCCTGATAACCCTCTTCGCTGATCAGGCTGACAATCCGCTCGGGCGACAAACTGCTTTGCACCTTGACCTGTTTACTGGCCAGTTCGACCTGAACATCGGCGCTCGGATCGTCATGCTTGATGGCCTCGGTCACCGCGCGAACACAGTGCCCGCAGGTCATGCCTTGAACGTTGAATAACTGCATGGTGTCACTCCTTCAGTGATGAACAGTGAGCATCTTCAACCTTGTCATCATGGGAAGGTCAAGTTTCTGTCATTGCTGCCGGGCTGGCATTCGGCGTAATCGTGAGCCAAGCTGAGTGATCGACACCTATACCGTCAGCCATATTTACATCAGGAGTATCAGCGATGCGCTGGTCAGCAGTCAGCCTCTTCAGCATTCTCGGTTTCCTGGCTATCACCCCTGCCACTCAGGCGGCTCAGGACTACGGCATCCTGATCATTTCCCGCGAGCGCCTGGAAGTCGCGACTTCCTGCGAGATCGGCATCTACGTTCAGGACCGCCTGGCCGGCAGGCTGTTTCAGGAAGACTCGGTGTCCTTCAACCTGCCGGCAGGTGAAGTCTCGGTGCGGCTGAGCACCCTGCGCGGCAATGTCGTGGGCTGTGAACCCGGCATGGAAGCGCCGCGCAGCACCAAGATTCAGCTGCGCTCCGGGGATATCCTCAAGTACCGCATTGCTACCGACCTCAACGGGCTGTACCTCAAGAAAGCCGACCTCAACTATTGATTCGCGCTTGACCTTGCCCATATGGCAAGGTTGATCCTTGCAGGCAGCCAGCCTCAGGGAGTGATTCACATGCAAGACACCACCACCTTCGACCTGCCGATCAGCGGCATGACCTGCGCCAGTTGTGCAGGTAGGGTCGAGCGTGCCCTGGCCAAAGTGCCGGGGGTCAACAGCGTAACGGTCAACCTGGCCAATGAACGCGCCCATGTAGACACCGCAGCGCACACCGATCCGCAAACCCTGATCGACGCCGTCAGCCGCGCCGGTTATGGCGCCACCCTGGGCCAGGATCGTCACGCCGAAGCCGATCAAAAAGCCCGTCACTTGCATAACGAGCGCTGGGCCTTGCTGCTGGCCATCGCGCTGGCGCTGCCGCTGATCCTGCCGATGCTGCTGACCCCGCTGGGCGTGCACTGGATGCTGCCCGCGTGGGTGCAGTTTGCGCTGGCGACGCCGGTGCAGTTCATCCTTGGCGCACGCTTTTACGTGGCCGCCTGGAAAGCCGTGCGCGCAGGTGCCGGCAATATGGACCTGCTGGTCGCCATCGGTACCAGCGCCGGCTACGGCCTGAGCGTCTATCAATGGCTGCACGCTGCGCCTGGCACAACGCCGCATTTGTATTTCGAAGCATCGGCGGTGGTGATCGCGCTGGTGCTGCTGGGCAAATACCTGGAAAGCCGCGCCAAGCGCCAGACCGCCAGTGCTATCCGTGCCCTTGAAGCACTGCGCCCGGAGCGTGCCCTGCGGGTGGTCGACGGCCTCGAACAGGACGTCGCTATCAGCGCGCTGCAGCTTGATGATCGGGTGCTGGTCAAACCCGGCGAACGCTTTCCGGTGGACGGCGAAGTGGTCGAAGGCCGCAGCCATGCCGACGAAGCGCTGATCACCGGTGAAAGCCTGCCGGTGGTCAAGCAACCGGGCGACAAGGTCACCGGCGGGGCTATCAATGGCGAAGGCCAATTGCTGATCAGGACCACAGCGCTGGGCGCAGAAACGGTGCTGGCGCGCATCATTCGTCTGATCGAGGACGCCCAGGCAGGCAAGGCTCCGATCCAGAAACTGGTGGATAAAGTCAGCCAGGTGTTCGTGCCGACCGTACTGGTGATTGCCTTGCTCACGCTGGTCGGCTGGCTGCTGGTCGGTGCCTCGCTTGAAGTCGCGCTGATCAATGCCGTCGCTGTACTGGTGATCGCCTGCCCTTGCTCGCTGGGCCTTGCGACGCCGACAGCGATCATGGCCGGGACCGGCGTGGCTGCGCGCTACGGCATTCTGATCAAGGACGCCGAAGCGCTGGAACGGGCTCACGAGGTCGATGCCGTGGTGTTCGACAAAACCGGCACGCTGACCTCGGGCACGCCGCGTATCACCAACATGAGCGCGGTGCTGGGCAATGAAGAACATCTTCTGCAACTGGCGGGCGCGCTGCAACGCGGCAGTGAACACCCCTTGGCCAGAGCGGTGCTGGATGTGTGTCATGAATGGCAACTCAAGCCTGATGCCGCGCAAAACAGCCGCGTCCTGAGCGGTCGGGGCATCGCTGGCACCGTCGAGGGCCGTGAACTGGCGTTGGGCAATCGACGTTTACTGGAGGAAAGCGGCCTGCCGATGGGCGATCTGGCCGAGTCCGCGCGCATCTGGGAAGCCGAGGGGCGCACGCTGTCCTGGCTGATCGAGCAGGCTCCAGAGCCAAAGGTGATCGGCATGTTTGCCTTTGGTGACACGCTCAAGCCCGGAACCGATCAGGCGATCAAAGCGCTGAATGCGCGGGGCATCACCAGCCATCTGCTGACTGGCGATAACCGTGGCAGTGCCCAGGTGGTTGCCAGGACATTGGGGATACACGACGTGCATGCCGAAGTGCTGCCTGCCGACAAGGCGGCCACCGTCACTCAACTGAAAAGCCATCATGTGGTCGCGATGGTCGGTGACGGCATCAACGATGCTCCGGCGCTGGCGGCGGCGGATGTCGGTATCGCGATGGGCGGCGGGACCGATGTCGCCATGCATGCAGCGGGCATCACCCTGATGCGCGGCGATCCGCGACTGGTTCCGGCCGCCCTCGACATTAGCCGAAGGACCTACGTGAAAATCCGCCAGAACCTGTTCTGGGCGTTCGTCTACAACCTGATCGGCATTCCGCTCGCGGCGCTGGGCTATCTCAATCCGGTACTGGCGGGCGCGGCCATGGCGCTGTCGAGCGTCAGCGTGGTGAGCAATGCGCTGCTGCTGAAAACCTGGAAACCCCGCGACCTGGAGGACGCACCATGAATATCGGTCAAGCGGCGAAAAACAGTGGCTTGAGCGCGAAAATGATCCGCTATTACGAATCCATCGGCCTGTTGCAGGCGGCGCATCGCAGCGACAGCGGCTATCGCGTGTACAGCGCGGACGATCTGCACACGCTGGCGTTCATCAAGCGCTCAAGAGACCTGGGGTTTTCGCTGGAAGAAGTCGGCAAGCTGCTGACCCTCTGGCAGGACCGCCAACGGGCCAGCGCCGACGTCAAGGCACTGGCCCGGCAACACATTGCCGAGCTGAACAAGAAGATCGAAGAACTGGCGAGCCTGCGCGATACGCTTCAGGAACTGGTGGAACATTGCCAAGGCGACGACCGCCCCGACTGCCCGATCCTCAAGGACCTGGCGTCGGGCGGGTGCTGCTAGCCACACCGCAAGGGCCCTTACTGCATCCGCACGCACTCCCGAGGGAGCGAGCTTGCTCGCGAAAGGGCCCGTACAGGCTCCGAAAACAACGCGCCTGATCCATCGTCTTCGCGAGCAAGCGAAGCGTCGCCCGGCTCGCTCCCACAAAAGCTTTACTGCATCCACGGCGGCGGTGGTTCTTCGGTGGACCTAATCAGTGGAGCGCCTGCCGTACTTACTCCCGTGGGAGCGAGCTTGCTCGCGAAAGGGCCCGTACAGGCTCCGAAAACTACGCGCCTGATCCATCGCATTCGCGAGCAAGCGAAGGTCGCCCGGCTCGCTCCCAGAAGGGTCTTACTGCATCCACGGCGGTGGTGGTTCTTCGGTGGATTTGCTTGGTGGCGCATCGTCTGCCGCGCGAGCTGCCTGGCGACGGGCTTCGTCGAGGCGGGCGGCTTCGATTTCGCGCAGTACGCCGCCCACATCGGCTTCGTCCTCCGGCTCATCGAATTCGCCGGTCAGCACCGTGGCGGGCGACAAGGTGCCTGCCTCGTAGTACGACCACATTTCCTTGGCGTACTTGGTCTTTCTGAGCTCCGGAGCGAAGCGGCCGAAGTACAGCGCCATGTTGCCGACGTCGCGCTCCAGCATGCTGAACGCATGGTTGTTGCCCGCGGCATCGACCGCTTGCGGCAAGTCGATGATGACCGGGCCGGACGGCGCCAGCAGCACGTTGAACTCGGACAGGTCACCGTGCACCAGACCGGCACACAACATCAGCACGATCTGCTCGATCAGGAATGCGTGATACTCGCGCGCCTGATCCGGCTCCAGCACGACGTCGTTCAGACGCGGCGCTGCATCGCCGTACTCGTCGGCCACCAGTTCCATGAGCAGCACGCCTTCCAGGAAGTCATACGGCTTGGGCACCCGAACACCTGCGCTGGCCAGACGAAACAGCGCAGCCACTTCGGCATTCTGCCAGGCGTCTTCGGTTTCCTTGCGCCCGAACTTCGAGCCCTTGGCCATGGCGCGGGCCTGTCGGCTGTTGCGTACCTTGCGGCCTTCCTGATACTCGGCCGCCTGACGGAAACTGCGTTTGTTAGCCTCCTTGTAAACCTTGGCACACCGCAGCTCATTGCCGCAACGCACCACATAAACAGCTGCCTCTTTACCACTCATGAGCGGGCGCAGCACCTCGTCGACCAGACCGTCTTCGATCAGGGGTTCAATGCGTTTAGGAGTTTTCATCAGCTTTTATTGTGGGTCCTTTGTTGCCAGATACGCGATTGTTGCCGTTATACGGCAATCCTCCGCCAGCGAGTAGGGGTAACCCCCTGTGGATTGAAAGGTTTTTTAAGAAAAAACCACGCAATCCCCCGGTTTAAAGCACCTTTCGTGCCGTACAGCAGGTCGAAGATATTCCGGGACAAAACATGTAAAAGCAGAAAAAACAGTGTTGGATGCACTCGTTAGTGCACAAGGCATCCCGGCCTTACTTGAACAAGTCACCGGGGGTGTGACCGAACAAACCCTTGAACGCAGCGATGAATGCTGACGTCGAGTCATAACCGCAGGCCAGCGCGGTATGCGTCACACTGGCGCCCTCTTCCAGTGCAGAAAGCGAAGACAGTAACCGTGCCCGCTGCCGCCAGCCGCGAAAGCTCAATCCGGTTTCCCGCTGGAACAGGCGCATCAGGGTTTTCTCTGAGGTCCCTAGACGGGCGGCCCAGTCGTGCAGGGTAATCAACCGACCCGGCTCCTCGATCAACTCGTTGCACAGCCCCAGCAAACGCGGATGACGCGGCAACGGCAGTGAAAAGCCGACTTCGGGCAACTGCGCCAGTTGATCCAGCAGGACCTGCACCAGCCGCGCCTCATGGCTGTCCTGCTCGGTATAATCCACGGGCAGCAGGCAGAAGCTCTTGATCAGCTCACGGGCCAGTGGCGTGACTTCCAGCACCCTGCAGCGCTGCGGTGCCCACCCCGAATCTGCCGTGCGAATGTACAGGCTGCGCATTTCGGCGCGCATGGAGGTCACCACCTCATGCTCAAGCCCGGCAGGCACCCAGACGCCCCACTGCGGCGGCGCAAAGAAACTGCCCTCGGCGGTATGCACCCCCAGAACCCCGCTGATGGCGTAGGAAAACTGCACCCAGTCGTGGCGATGGGGCGGCGTCCACGAACCGGCAGTAAGGCTTTCAGCACGAGCATACAGCGGGCGCGGCAGGCCGGCCAATGCCGGTATCTGCCGTTCGCCCGTAGGCTGCCGCTGATTGATCTGTCCGTTACTCGGCATCTTATGGCCTTATATCGCAAGACGGCTATGGCGCAACAGAGTAGCCTGCACGCATCTCTGTGTACAAACGTTCTACGGACCCCGCATGCAATCACTCAAACACTTCAAACGCGTCGCTACCGACTGGTTCCTCTGGGGCATGGTTCTGGCGACGGTGCTCGCCTACTTCTTCCCGCGTTTCGGCGCTACCGGCGGCAGCATGCACGCTGAATACGTCATCAAAGTCGGCGTGTTCGTAGTGTTCTTTCTGCATGGGGTAAACCTGTCCAGCGAGCAGATCAAGAAAGGCCTGACCAACTGGCGCCTGCACGTGATGATCCAGGTCTTCACCTTCGTGGTGTTCCCGCTGATCTGGTTGGCGTGCCAAAAACTGCTGGGCTCGTATGTGCCGGCGCTGCTGATGCTGGGTTTTCTCTACCTGTGCGCCCTGCCCTCGACCATTTCGTCTTCGGTGGCACTGACCGGCAGCGCAGGCGGCAATGTCCCGGCAGCGATTCTCAACGCCAGCATGTCCAGCGTCATCGGGATTTTCATCACCCCGTGGCTGGTTAGCCTGGTGGTCGGCACCGGTGCTGGCGGAATCGATCTGGGCGATACGCTGCTCGACCTGTGCGCCATGCTCCTGCTGCCACTGGTGCTTGGCCAGCTAATGCGGCCGTTGCTGGGCAAGTTTTTCGCCCGTCACAAGAAGTACACCAACCTGATCGACAAGCTGGTGATTCTGCTGCTGGTGTACGCGGCGTTCTGCAACTCGATGATCTCCGGCATGTGGCAAAGCCAGGGCAACAGCGTGATCCTGACGGCGTTCGTCGGCACCGCGCTGCTGCTGGCGGTGATCCTGTTGATGACCACCCGCACGGCGCGGGCGCTCAAGTTCGATCATGCCGACAAGGTCGCGGCGGTGTTCTGCGCCACCAAGAAATCCCTCGCCGCAGGCGCGCCGATGGCTGCACTGATTTTCGGCAGCAACCCGGGGCTTGGCCTGATTCTGTTGCCGATCATGATCTACCACCCGATGCAGTTGATCGTGTGCTCGATCATCGCCGAGAGCTACGCCAGTCGCCATCGCCAAGAGCTTTCGGCCGCCGCGCTGGAAGAGGCTCGCGCCGCGTGAATGCGGCTTACATCAGCGCGTCATCATCCAGTGTGACACGCGCATAGAAGACGATCGCCACGGTAGGGATCAGTGCGGAATAACCCGGCCGCAGCGCAGTGCCGAAGTGCGTCAGCAAGCGTTGCACCGGGGCCTGGCGAATTGCACCCAGCAAGCCCTTGACCGCGCCGGGCGCCTCGTCGGGCTGCGCGGTCTTGAAAAACGCTGCCACGGTCAGGCGCTCGGCCAGTGCATCGACATGCGCGGCATAGATATCCCAGCTCATCGCGCGGACACTGGCGCGCGGCATCTGCACCAGCGGGTGCGCGCTGTTGAACGCATGGCGAAAGAACGTTCTGAGCAGCAGCTCTTCCACTTCAACCACCGTCGCACATTGGTGCAGCGCGTCGCCCAGACCGTATTGCCGCGCCAGCATGCCCAACACTCGCGTATAGGGCACGCCGCGACGCCGGGCGGCATTGATCAGAAAATGCCCGGCGACCAGCTGGAATTCACGCACGAATGCGTACGTACGGTCCGCTTCAGTGGCCTTGAGGCGCGTCCAGCGACTGCTGCGCAAGTGCTTGATGGCCGCCTCCAGCACGTAGTCCGGCGAACGGGCCAGAACGCTGTGCAACCAGACGTCCTGCAAAACCGGGTCGCGGGTCATTGTCGGTAGCACCGCAACGCCGGTTTCCAGCCCTTCACAGCCACTGAAGCGCGTCGCAATCAGCACTTCCTGCAAGCGCTGCCAGTAATGGTGATGGCGATAACCCTGCATGCGCACGTTCTCGAAGTGCTCGACCGGCGTGCGTCCCAGGCTCTTCTCGCCCAGGTTCAGCAAGAGCACATGATCTTCCGTGGAATACGCATTGATCAGCCGTCCGCTGATTCTCTGCTTGAGCAGCTCGGCCTCGGCGGCATCGATACGCACGGCAGCGGCCATCAGCAATACATCGCCCACCACCAGCCCGTGCTCGGGTGTCTGCTGCAGGTCCTTGAGCGCGCTGACCAGCAGCCGGCCGCCCAGTGAATGACCGATCAGATTGACCCGCCTGACGTCGGGATGATGCTCGAACAGGTAGCGATCCAGCTGTGCAAACAGCACCTTGCCCATGTCGCGGGCACGGTTGCGGATGCGCGCGAAGTGAACGACCCGGTCCCCCGCCAACGCCGCCGCGCCCGCGAGCGGGTGCACACGGGCAGCAGCCATGAGCAGGCCACGGGAACGGTTGTCCATCTGGGTGAAATGGCTGGATGGCCAGAACGCCAGAATGTTCACGCTCTGGCGCAATGCACCGGGGATGCTGTTGGCCAACAGGCGTCGGTCATCCAGATCATGCCCTGACGAATAGCCGTGAATGAAGACGTTGGCGACCTCGCCCGATGTCTTGGGCAGGGTCAGAAATTTGAAGTGATTTTCCACGTTGTCCTGTCACACATGGGCGGTTTGCACGCTCAATTTCTGGCGATGAAGCGCTTGGCGATCAGTACGATCAGTCGCAGGCAGAACATGATACCGGTCACCGCGATGACCCATTTGGCCACCAGCAGGAAGTAAGCCTCCGTTTCATCGGAGACCAGCCCCACCAGCAAGCCCATCCCGCCGATCAGCAAACCGATCAGCATCAGCCCGATATAGGGCCTCAGCCAGCGAGTCCGCGCGCCTTTGTCGAACAGATAGAGCACGGTGCCGATCAGAATCAGAAGTACCGATACCCCAATGATGAACCCCATGCCTTACCTCAACGTTACAGGCCAACAATGCTGATTGATCATCCCGCGCACGGATGCGACGCGGAGCGTCACGACATGCATTCCCACGCTGGAGCGTGAGGAACGATAGGTGCCCGGAAGAACACTTATCGTGCCAGTGCTCTGCGTAGTTCAGTTGTGGATTATGCCCATGACCCCAGCCATTTGCCTAACGCTCCAGAATTGCCGTCACGCCCTGGCCGCCTGCGGCACAGATCGAGATCAGTCCACGTCCGCTGCCTGCCGCATCCAGCAGCTTGGCCAGGTTGGCGACGATGCGGCCTCCGGTTGCGGCGAACGGGTGGCCGGCAGCCAGTGAGCTGCCCTTGACGTTCAGTTTGCTGCGATCAATAGACCCCAACGGCGCATCCAGCCCCAGACGGGTCTTGCAGTAATCGGCGTCTTCCCAGGCCTTGAGGGTGCACAGCACCTGCGCGGCGAAGGCTTCGTGAATTTCGTAGTAATCGAAGTCCTGAAGGGTCAGGCCATTGCGGGCCAGCAGACGCGGAACGGCGTAGACCGGTGCCATCAGCAGCCCTTCTGCTCCGTTGACGAAGTCCACCGCCGCAGCTTCGCCATCGCGCCAATAGGCCAGCACCGGCAGGTCCCGCTCGCGAGCCCATTCCTCGCTGGCCAGCAACACCACCGATGCGCCATCGGTCAGCGGTGTCGAATTGCCCGCCGACAAGGTGCCCTTGGCGCTGCGCTCGAACGCGGGCTTGAGGCTGGCCAGTTTTTCAAGCGTCAGGTCCGGACGCAGGTTGTTGTCACGGATCAGCCCCAGATACGGCGTCATCAGATCATCCTGCCAGCCCTCGGCGTAGGCTGCCGCCATTTTCAGATGGCTCTCGAGCGCCAGTTGATCCTGCGGCCCGCGCTCTATGCCCCAGGTCTGCGCCATCAGCTCGCAATGTTGACCCATCGACAAGCGTGTACGTGGCTCGCCGTTACGCGGCAGCTCCGGTTTGAGGTGGTGTGGACGCAGCTGCATCAGGGCCTTGAGCTTGTCACCGGGCGTCTTGCTGCGGTTTACCTGCAGCAGGATTTTGCGCAGCCCCTCGTTGACGCCGATCGGTGCATCGGACGTGGTGTCAACGCCGCCGGCAATGCCGCACTCGATCTGCCCCAGAGCGATCTTGTTGGCCACCAGCAACGCCGCTTCCAGCCCCGTACCGCAGGCTTGCTGAATGTCGTAGGCCGGGGTCTGTGCCGAGAGCCGCGAGCCGAGCACGCATTCGCGGGTCAGGTTGAAGTCTCTGGAGTGCTTGAGCACCGCGCCCGTCACAACCTCGCCCATGCGCAGCCCGTGCAGATTGAAGCGCTCGATCAGCCCTTCCAGAGCAGCCGTGAGCATGTCCTGATTGCTGGCCGTGGCGTAAGGGCCATTGGAGCGCGCGAACGGAATGCGGTTACCGCCGACGATGGCGACCCGACGAGGATGCGTCATGGAAAACTCCCTTTCTTCAAGCGAATGAATGAGCCGTGCCGATCGCAAGAACAAACGTCATGCCACCGTGGTCCATTCCTTTGAACCCCGACTTCAGGAGAGTGTTCCATGCCGTCAGATCGCTACATTGATTTCGCCAACTCCGACATGGGTCGGCGCCTGGTGAAGGCCGCCGGTCTGCCCGCCCCCACTCACCTGGAGCGCTGGCAGGCCGGACGTCTGCGGCCCGTCGAAGGGACGCTGCTGATCAGCGCCGGGCCGCTGGGGGATCAGGTCCGCCAGTTCGCCAGCCGCCTGACCGACTCGCTGTACAGTTTCGGCAGTGAGATGCCCGGTGCCACGACGTGGGTGTCCAACCAGGGGCCGCGCCTGAAAGCAGTCGTGTTCGACGCCAGCCAGATCGTGCGCACCGAGCAGCTCAGGCAGTTGCGGGACTTCTTTCAGCCGCTGCTGCGCAATCTCGATCACTGCGCACATGTGGTCATTCTCGGTAAATCCCCCGAGACACTCGCTGATCCGCTGGCCGCCAGCACTCAACAGGCCATCGAAGGTTTCAGCCGCTCACTGGCCAAGGAAGTGCGCAACGGCGCCACGGTCAAACTGCTGCAAGTGGATGACGACGCGCAGGATCAACTGGAGGGCGCCCTGCGCTTTTTCCTCACGCCCAAGGCTGCGTTCATCTCCGGCCAGTTCGTCCACCTGAGTGCCTGCACGAGCAAGGTGCAGGACTGGACCCGCCCGCTGGCCGGGCGCAAGGCAGTGGTAACGGGCGCTGCACGCGGCATTGGCGCGTCTATAGCCGAAACCCTGACACGTGATGGTGCGCAGGTCATTCTGCTGGATGTACCGCAGACCAAAAACGAGCTGGAGGCACTGGCCTCGCGGCTTGGCGGTCAGGCTCTGGCGCTGGATATCTGCTCGGCGGATGCTCCGGCACAGTTGCTCGAACACCTGCCCGATGGCGTCGACATACTGGTGCACAACGCCGGCATCACGCGCGACAAGACGCTGGTCAACATGCCGGAAGATTTCTGGGACTCGGTACTGGCGGTCAACCTCAATGCGCCGCAGGTGCTGACTCAGGTGCTGCTCGACGCGGGCGCCTTGAAAGACAACGCCCGCATCGTGCTCATGGCCTCGATCAGCGGTATCGCCGGTAATCGCGGGCAAACCAACTACACCACCAGCAAGGCCGGTCTGATCGGTTTTGCACGGGCCATGGCCCCCGGACTCAAGTCACGCGGCATCAGCATCAACGCCGTCGCGCCGGGCTTCATCGAAAC
Organism: Pseudomonas sp. MWU16-30316; assembly: GCF_020515645.1. Taxonomy (NCBI): domain Bacteria; kingdom Pseudomonadati; phylum Pseudomonadota; class Gammaproteobacteria; order Pseudomonadales; family Pseudomonadaceae; genus Pseudomonas; species Pseudomonas sp. MWU16-30316. The sequence continues at coordinate 38,192 of NZ_JAIZAZ010000007.1, forward strand.
GAAAATGACCGCGCACATGCCGTTCACCCTGCGTGAAGCCGGGCGGCGCATGAGTTCGCTGGGTCAGGGCGGCTCGCCACAGGACGTTGCCGAAGCAGTGGCGTGGTTCAGCCAGCCGGGCAGCGGCGCGGTGAGCGGTCAGGTTCTACGTGTATGTGGTCAAAACGTGATCGGGGCTTAAGCACCCGCATCGAATTCAAGGAGATGGATGATGACGGCTCACTGGCGCTACCTCAATTCCCTGCAGCCCCTGTCCAACCTGTTCATCCAGGCTGCGCTCAGGCGCAAGGTCACCGGGATGCAGCTACCCGATCTGGGCTTGCGCAGCTGGATCGCGGTCGATACCGATAAGCTCGAGGCATACCGCAAGGTCTGCGGCTTCGAAGAAAGCAGCCTGCTGCCTCCGACCTATCCGCATGTGCTGGCGTTTCCGCTGCAAATGCAATTGATGACCTCCGAGGACTTTCCGTTTCCGCTGCTGGGGCTGATTCACCTCGCCAATCGCACCCGTACGCATCGTCCACTGGGCGGGGTGAGCCAGTTGTACATCAGCGTACAGGCCACTGATCTGCGCCCGCATGCCAAGGGCGCGACGTTCACCCTGGTCACTCAGGCCGAAGACGGCATGGGGCTGTTGTGGGAAGAAGAAAGCACCATGCTGTGCACCGCTGTGCACCTGGAAGACAGCCCTGTGAGCTATCCCGAAGCCGCGCCGCTACCGCTCAGCGAGCTGCAAGGCTGGCGGGCGTCGGCGCAAATAGGCCGCGAATACGCCAAGGTGTCGGGCGACTACAACCCGATTCACCTCAGCGCCCCCAGCGCCAGGCTGTTCGGTTTTCCACGCGCCATCGCCCACGGCATGTGGCTCAAGGCCCGTGCGCTCGCGGCGCTGGGCGAGCATTTGCCGGCCTCGAATGTCGAGATCAGCGTGCAGTTCCAGAAGCCTGTACGCCTGCCTGCCGACGTGACGCTGTCGACCAGTGCCGCCGGCTCGCATGGCCAGTTCCGTGTCGAAGGCCAGGAGGGCATCGTGCATATGGTCGGTAGCTGGCAGCCTGTCAGCGAGTGACGCACAGCCGGATGAACACCTCTGACGGGAGCATTGCTCCCATCAACGGCTGAACAAACCTCAACGCCCACTTGCCTGGCGAACCGTTCCCCCTGAAGCTATGCGTCTTCAGGAGAACACGATGAACCTCGACGAGTTGACCCAACGCCTGCACCGCATCCGCGACCAGAATGACTGGAAGCCATTTCACAGCCCGAAAAACCTGGCCATGGCTGCCAGTGTGGAGATGGCCGAGCTGGTGGAAATATTCCAATGGCTGCGCGAAGACCAGTCCCGCGAGCTGCCTGCCGAACAGTTGGAGCACGCCGGCCAGGAAGTCGGCGACATCGTCCTCTACCTGTTGCTGCTGTGCAGCGAACTGGGGCTGGACATGGACACGGTGGTGCGTAACAAGCTGGCTGACAGCGAGCGGAGATTTGCCAAGTGAGTGATCGGCATTTCGACCAGTTGGCAACCCGCTTTGCGGAAAAGATCTATGGCGGTGCCAAGGGAGCCATTCGTCTGGCGGTGCTGCAGGCCGACCTGACCGAGACCCTGCCCGCACGACCGCTTCGTGTACTGGATATCGGCGCCGGGCTGGGACACATGTCGCTGTGGCTGGCCGAACAGGGTCATCAGGTAACCCTGGCCGAACCCGCCGAGCCGATGCTCGAAGGCGCACGTCAGCGCTTCGCCGATGCCGGACAGACGGCAACCTTCATTCAGGCTCCGTGGCAGGCGCTGCCGGAGTTACTGAGCGACACTTATGATCTGGTGCTGTGCCACGCGGTGCTCGAGTGGCTGGCCGAGCCGCATACCATCCTCCCGGTGCTACGCCAGTTGACCAGGGACGATGGCTGGTTGTCGCTGGCGTTTTACAACCGCGATGCGTTGATCTATCGCAACCTGTTGAAGGGCCATTTCCGCAAGATGCGCAAGAATGACATGGCCGGGGAAAAACAGAGCCTGACGCCTCAGCAACCGCTCGACCCCCGGGAACTGGCGACGCAACTTGAAGGCCTGTGGCAAGTCGAAACCCGTAGCGGGGTGCGGGTATTTCACGATTACATGCCGGTTGAATTCCAGGCTCGGGCCGAGCTGACGGATCTGCTGGAAATGGAACTGGCGCATCGGCGTCATCCAGCCTTTGCCGGGCTGGGTCGATACCTTCACTGGATGTGCCGTCCGGTCTGACATCACTGCGGAGCCCACCATGAAACACCGTTCTGCCTTGTTTGCCGTGCTGCTGGGGACCAGTCTGTTCGGGATCAGCGCCTGCCAGAGCGACAACCCGTATGTCGCCAGCTCTCTGCCCATGCCGCCCGCTCCTGCGCAGGCGGCAAGGACGCTGGACATGAGCGCCTACCCTGCGCCGCCGCGGGACTATGGGCGTTATCGGTCCTGGGGCTGGCTCAACGGCCAGCTGCCGCCCGGTACGGCGTGGGTGGATTCGGCGCAGGTGGTCGAAGCCGTGAGCAACGGTCTGGACCAGCGTGGTTTGCGACCGGCTCGCGGCAATCAGCCGGCAGACTTGTACGTCACTGCCACGACCCGCCAGGAAACCCGGCTGCGTCAGGTGCGTGAAGATTACGATCCCTACTATGGGGGCGGCATGGGCTATGGCCGCTACGATGGTTACCGGCCCGGTTACGGCGGCTACGCCAGCGTGCCGGTGGTACGCACCTATCAGGAAAAGGTCATGGTGGTGCAGATCAACCTGATCGACGCGCGCAGCAACCAGCCGGTATGGAGCGCCAGCGCCGATGCGCGCGCCAGCAATAATCTGGCCGACCGCAGCAGTGCGTTGCGCCAGGCCGTGCAACAGGCTCTGGCGGCCTACCCGCCTTCGTAACCCTTTCGGAGAACTGCCATGTTTCGCCGTATCGTTCTGCTGACCTGTGCCGTGCTGCTGACGGCCTGTCAGAGCAACTCGATCAATCGCGACTTCGATGCCCAGCGGGATTTCGGCGGCTATCGCAGCTGGAGCTGGAAGGAGCCCGCCGTTCAGTATCAGCCTGACAATGATCCGCGGCTCAAGAGCGACCTGACCGAGCAGCGCCTTCGCCAGTCGATCGGCGAACAGCTGGACCAGCGCGGTCTGCGCATGGCAACAGCCGGGGCCCGGCCGGATTTGAAAGTGCAGGCCTGGCTGATTGTCGAAAACCGTCAGCAGACGGTCAGCACCAACTATGGCGGGGGCTGGAATCCCTGGGGTGGTTATGGCTACTGGAACGGGCCGATGAACACCGAAACCCGCAGCGTCGACTACAAGGTCGGCACCGTGCAGATCGATATGTTCGACGGCAAGGACGGCAAACTGGTCTGGCGTGGAAGCACCGAGCGCATCCTTAACGACAACGCCGGCAGCCCGTCCGAACGCGATCAGGCCATGCGCACCACGGTGGCGAAAATTCTGGAGCAATATCCACCGCGCTAGCCACGACTGACGTGTCGATGCACTGCGTCGGCATGGCGTTTCAGACGCTCTGCTGCCTTGGGCAATGAACAGCGCGATCCGGGCTCAGGCCTGCAGATCGCCCTGCATTTCATCGAGCAATTCCTGAATCGCGTCGAGACGCTCTTCGGGATCGTCGATTTCCAGCAGTTCCACTTTGTCTTTTTCGGTGAACGGCAGCAGGTAGGCAAGCTGGTTGGACAACGCGTATTGCCCACCGGCAGACATGCCCATGTTCAAGGAAGCCACCATCGGATGCTCGGCCAGCGCTTCGAGCAGGGCCACGAGGTCAGCATCTTCCTCCTGCAAAGGGCGCTCCACGGGCTCTTCCAGCCATTCAACCTCGGCCACCAACAGTTGATCGCGCTGAACCTCAGCGGCAACGACGCGGAAGCGACGCCCGCCGACGACCCGAATGCCCAGCAAGCCGTTCTCCTGCTGCTGAAAATCGGTAACCAGCGCTTCGCAGCCGATCATCGAGTAGCCGCCCGGCACTGGGCCGATTTCACTTCCCTCGGTGATACACACCACACCGAACCCTTCCCCCTGCTTCATGCAGCGGCCGATCATGTCCAGGTAACGGGCTTCGAACAGCTGCAGATCAAGCACGCACCCCGGAAACAGCACAGCGTTCAGTGGAAACAATGGCAGCGTCATAGAAAAGCCTCCTTTTAAATGGCCAGCGACATTGCCAGCGGCAGGAACAACGCCGTCGCAACGCCCATCAGACTCATTGCCAACGCAGCAAAAGCCCCCGATTCCTCGCCCTCCTGCAATGCCACGGATGTGCCTACCGCATGTGCAGTGAGCCCCAGCGCCATGCCTCGGGCAGCAGGATTATCCACCCCGATCAGCGACAGCAGACCGGGGCCGAAAATGGCACCGAATACGCCAGTAATCAACACAAAAACCGCCGCCAGGGCGGCAACCCCGCCGATCTGCTCGGCGACCAGCATGGCAATGGGCGATGTCACCGACTTCGGTGCCATGGTCATCAGAATCATGTGGTCGGCACCGAACAGCACCCCGAAGCCCACGCACAGGCCGGTGGCAAACACCCCGCCGACTACCAGCGTAGTCAAGACCGGCCAGAACAACTGGCGGATCCGTCGCATATTCAGATAGAGCGGGACCGCCAGCGCGACGGTTGCAGGACCCAGCAGCGTGCCCAGAATCTCGGTGCTTTTGCGGTACTCGGTGTACTCAAGGTCGCAGAACAGCACGACCCCGATCACCACCACCATCGAGACCAGCACGGGCTGCAGAAACAGCCAGCGGGTTCTTTCGTAAGCCGCCATCGCCAGTTGATAGGCGCCCAGGGTGATCGCGATGCCGAAAAGCGGGTGATGAATCACCGATAGCCATGCACCGTGCCAGTCAAGACTCATGGCAACTCCCGGCGCTGAGCCTGACGCTTGATCAGGGTCTGCATCAGCCAGCCGACGAAGGTCACGGAAATCATCAGCGACAGGGTCAGCGTGCCGAAGATCGCCCAGAAGTCCTCGGCAATCGCCGACGCGTAAACCATCACCCCGACCGCAGGCGGCACCAGCAGCAACGGCAGATAGCGCAACAGACTGCTGGCAGCAGTGCTGATCGGCTCGCTGACTTCACCGCGCCACATCAGATAGCCCATTAACAGCACGAGGCCGATGATCGGCCCCGGCAAAATCGACAGAAAAAGATGGTTGAGCGCGGTCCCCAGCAATTGGAACAGCACCAGCCATGTCAAACCCCTTAACAGCATGAGGACTCCAGCAGATAAACGAACCCGGCGAACGATCGGCGTCATTATAAACACGCTGCGCCAGAGGTCATGAGTGGGTATTCGCATTGCCGCAGTTGCTTGACCGGGCAACCGCCCTCTGCTGATCTGGTCATTCGCCCGCAGGCATCAGCGGATGCGGGCAGGGGCAGCTCCATACCCCCTCATCAGACAAGGAGAGCGGCATGCCTTTTGTACCCGTCGAAGAGCTCAAACAATACACCGGCAAGGACGCAGTCTATTCAGACTGGCTGACCATCGATCAGCAGCGTATCAACCTGTTCGCCGACGCCACAGGGGATTTCCAGTTCATCCATGTCGACCCGGTCAAAGCAGCGCAGACCCCGTTCGGCACGACTATCGCACACGGCTTCCTGTCTTTGTCGCTGATCCCCAAGCTCATGGAGGGCATCATGGTACTGCCCGAAGGCTTGAAGATGGCGGTCAATTACGGGATGGACAGTGTGCGCTTCGTTCAACCGGTGACGGTCAACTCGCGGGTGCGCCTCAAGGTCCAATTGACCGGCGTAAGCGAGAAAAAACCCGGTCAGTGGTTGCTCAAGGCAATGGCCACACTGGAGATAGAAGGTCAGGAAAAACCCGCTTTTGTGGCCGAGCCTTTAACGCTGTGTTTCGTATAAGGCGTTTAAAACATGAAACAGTCGTAACAGACTGTTTCATCCCGCTGACCCGCTGCGGCATACTCCCCTGCGGTCGTGCCCCCTAACATCTGCTCAAGCGGAGCCGGGCTCGCCCCTGAATCATTCTTCCGGGATCTCACATGCGCGCGCTCGCTCCATTGGCTTTGACACTCTTGATCGCAGGTTGCGGTGATGGCGAATCAATTTTGCCGCCAGACGGCCGCCTGCCCGACGGCGGACGCTACCGGGGCGATCTGGTCAATGGCGTTCTACAGGGCCAGGGCCGCATCGATTACCCCAACGGCAGTTGGTACGCAGGTCAGTTCGAAAACGGCCTGCGTCAAGGTCAGGGCGAATGGCACTCCAGCACCGGCGACGTCTACAAGGGTGGCTTCGAGCAAGGTCTGTTCAATGGCCAGGGCCGCCTGACCACCCGCGCTGGCGCGAGTTATGTCGGCAACTTCAAGCTTGGCATGCGCGACGGCGAAGGCACCCAGAAAGACAAGGGCGTGCTTTACCGTGGCCAGTTCAAGGCCGGCGTGTACGACGGGCCCGGTCGCCTGGAGCTGGAAGACGGCAGCCAGCATCAGGGCATGTTCGCCAATGGCAAGGCCAATGGCGAGGGTTCGCGCAGCGACGCCAGCGGCAACCAGTACAGCGGCAATTTCATCGACGGACAATTGCAGGGCACCGGCAGCTTCACCAGCGCTGACGGCGATCAATACGTCGGCAATTTCCACAACAGCCAGCTGGATGGCAAGGGTCGCTACGAAAACAGTGACGGCGACGTCTGGAGCGGTGAATTCAAGGAAGGCGCGCTGACCGGCAAAGGCGAGTTGATCGGCTCTGACGGCAGCCGCTATCAGGGTGATTTCGACAACTGGCGCTTCATGGGTCAGGGCCAGTTGCTGTTGGCCGATGGCAGCCGTTACATCGGCCAGTTTGCCGATGACACTTACCAGGGCGACGGTGTGCTGATTTCCGCCGATGGCAAGGAGCAACGCGGCATCTGGGCCAATGGTCAGCGGATCCGTGATGCCAAAGGCAAATTGCTGCCGGACCCACTGGAAGCCGGGCTGCTGGTCCAGGGTTCGCTGCTGGACAAGGCACTGGCAGCCGTGCCGGCGTCGACACCCGCTACCGAGCTGTACACGCTCGTGGTAGGTGGCGACGGCAAGCAGAGCGTATTCATGCGCGAGGCGGACTACGTGAGCAACCTGCTCAAGTCGCGTTTCGGGGCCGTCGGACAGGTCAGCCTGGTCAATCATCGCGATCATATGGATGACCGGCCGATGGCGACGCGTGAAACCATCACCCGCGCAGTGCAGACACTCGCCCAGCGCACCGGCCCGGAAGATCTGGTGTTCATTTACCTGACCAGCCACGGCACTCAGGATCATGAACTGGTGCTCGACCAGCCGCGCCTGTCGCTGGCAGACCTGCCCGCCGACGCCCTGGCAGCAGCCCTCGCGCCATTGAAGAACCGTGACAAGGTCGTGGTGATTTCAGCCTGTTATTCGGGCGGGTTCATTCCCGACCTGAAAGATGAGCGCACGCTGATCATGACCGCCTCGCGCGCCGACCGTGTCTCGTTCGGCTGCTCGGAAGAAGCGGACTTCACTTATTTTGGCGATGCACTATTTGCCAGGGCATTGGTCGAAACCGATGACCTGCAACACGCTTTCAACGAAGCGAAGGCCTATGTTGCGCAACGTGAGACCGAAGACAACTTCGAAGCCTCCGAACCGCAGATATGGGCACCCAAAGGAGTCCTGGCGCGCTGGCAGCAGTTGCGCAAGAGCCAGGCCGAACGCGCGTTGAGTACGGCGTTGAACCGCACGGAAGCGAAGACTTCGACTAGCCGCTAGGCTTATGTGTATTAAGGGAGAAGCCACATGTACCTGACGCCGCAACACATCCTGCTCGCAGGAGCCACAGGCCTTACAGGCGAGCATTTGCTGGACCGGCTGCTCAGCGAGCCGACCGTCAGCCGCGTGTTGGCACCGACCCGCAAGCCGCTGGCCGAGCACTCGCACCTGGAAAACCCGATCGGCGAGCTGGCGACCTTGCTGCCAACGCTGTCCGGCCGGGTGGACATCGCATTCTGTTGCCTGGGCACCACGATCAAACAGGCCGGTTCACAGGAAGCCTTCAAGGCCGTCGATCTGGACATGGTCACGGCGTTCGCCAGCCGCGCCCGCGAACTCGGTGCTCGCCACTTGCTGGTGATCAGCGCAGTCGGCGCAGACCCGGCGTCCAGTACCTTTTACAACCGTGTCAAAGGCGAAATGGAACAGGCGCTTCGCGCGCAAGGCTGGCCGCAACTGACCATTGCCCGCCCTTCCCTGCTGGTGGGCAGCCGTCCTGAAACCCGCTGGGTCGAGCAACTGGCGGCACCTATCGCCAAACTGATCCCCGGCAAATACGGCGCCATCGAAGCCTGCCAACTGGCCCGCGCCCTGTGGCGGCTGGCGCTGGAAGAGCAGAACGGCGAACGGATCGTCGAATCGGATGAGCTGCGCAAGCTGGGCAAGTAGGTGATGATCGCCGGGGCCCAGCGCTGATCGTTCCCGCGCTCCGCGTGGGAATGCAGTTCGTGACGCTCTGCGTCACCCAAGGGAGCCTTACCCGATAGCCCAGGTGTCGCTCCGCCCCCCTAAAGCCCGCCTGTAGCCTGAACCCCCAGTCCCGCTGCGGTCAGCAATGACAGTGGCAGCAGCAGGGTGTCGAGCAGCGCACTGCCAGGCAGGTCCAGGCCCGGGTAGCTGGGAGCGTCTGCGCCGAATCGGTCGGCGGCACAGCAACCACCCTGCAGCGCGTACATATTCAACCGCGTACCGGCATACACCACCGGCGCACCAGGTTTGGCCGCATTGAGCGTGCGTGCCGTTGCGCATCCGGTCAGCGCCAGCGCAAGCGCTACCAGCAGCAGCTTATTCATCGCCGCCAATATGGTGCTCGCCCCAGCGCGGCAACATGTCCTGAGGAATATTCAGCAGGTTGAGGATCCGCGCGACGATAAAGTCCACCAGGTCGTCGATGGTCTGCGGCTGGTGATAAAAGCCGGGAGACGCCGGCAGAATCACTGCGCCCATGTTCGACAGCTTGAGCATGTGTTCCAGATGAATGCTGGAATACGGCGCTTCGCGCGGCACCAGAATCAACTGGCGCCGCTCCTTCAGCGTGACGTCAGCGGCGCGCTCGATCAGATTGTTGCAAGCCCCGGTGGCAATCGCCGACAGCGAACCGGTGGAACACGGCACCACCACCATCGCGCTGGGCGCACCCGAGCCGGAGGCCACTGGCGACATCCAGTCATCGCGTCCATAGACGCGAATCTGCCCGGCAGACGCACCGGTGTACTCCGTCAGAAACGCCTGCATCATCATCGCCTTGGGCGGCAGGCGCACGTCGGTCTCGGTGGCCATCACCAGTTGCGCCGCCTTGGAGATCAGGAAATGTACTTCCCGGTCCTCACGCACCAGACAATCCAGCAGGCGCAGGCCATATTGCGCGCCTGATGCACCGGTCATCGCGACGGTGACGCGCTCCGGGCCGCTCATTGCAACGCCTCCGCCAGTTTGCCATGCAGACCGCCAAAGCCGCCGTTGCTCATGATCACAATGTGCGTGCCGGGCTGCGCCTGGCTTTTGACCTGGGCGATGATTGCCTCGAGGGAATCACAGACCAACGCGGGCACAGTGCCTCCCGCCACTGTTGCCGCCAGGTCCCAGCCCAGATTGGGCGGCGCATACCAGACCACCTGATCCGCCTGACTCACGCTTTCCCGCAAGCCATCGCGATGCGCGCCAAGCTTCATCGAGTTGGAGCGCGGCTCGATGACTGCAATGATCGACGCATCACCGACCTTTTTGCGCAGGCCGTCCAGCGTGGTGGCGATGGCCGTGGGATGATGAGCGAAGTCATCATAAATAGTGATGCCGCGCACGTCGGCGACCTTTTCCATACGCCGTTTGACGCTCTTGAATGCACTGAGCGCCTGCACACCCAGCAGCGGCACCACGCCAACATGGCGAGCGGCTGCCAGCGTCGCCAGGGCGTTTGCTACGTTGTGCTGACCGGTCATGTCCCAGTCGACGGTGCCTTGAAGCTCGCCTTCGAACAGCACTTCAAAGCGCGAGCCGTCTTCGCTCAACAGTCGTGCCTGCCACTGACCGTTCTGGCCTGTGGTCTGTACCGGCGTCCAGCAGCCCATCTCGATGACCCGCGACAACGCCGGCTCGGTAGTCGGATGGATCACCAAGCCTTCACTCGGGATAGTACGCACCAGATGGTGAAACTGGCGTTCGATGGCCGGCAGATCGGGGAAGATGTCGGCATGATCGAACTCAAGATTGTTGAGGATCGCTGTCCGTGGGCGGTAGTGAACGAACTTGGAGCGTTTGTCGAAGAACGCGCTGTCGTACTCATCGGCCTCGACCACAAAGAACGGGGTCTCGCCCAGACGCGCCGACACGGCGAAGTTCTGCGGGATGCCGCCGATCAGGAAGCCGGGGCTCATGCCCGCGTGTTCCAGCACCCAGGCCAGCATGCTGCTGGTGGTGGTCTTGCCGTGCGTGCCGGCCACGGCCAGTACCCAGCGGCCTTGCAGCACATGGTCCGCCAGCCACTGCGGGCCAGACACATACGGCAAACCGGTGTTGAGCACATATTCAACCGCAGGGTTGCCACGCGACAGCGCGTTGCCGACCACTACCAGGTCCGGCGCGGGAATCAGTTGCACGGGATCATAGCCTTGGGTCAGCTCGATGCCCTGCGCCTGGAGCTGGGTGCTCATCGGTGGATAGACATTGGCGTCGGAGCCCGTGACCCGGTGCCCCAACTCTTTGGCGAGCACCGCCAGAGACCCCATGAACGTGCCGCAGATACCAAGGATATGAATATGCATGACCAACCTCTCAGAACATCTGCGCAGGTTAACGTAGGGACGGTGAAATGGCACCCTGAGTTTGTCCGTCGTCTCGCGCGCGCAAGCCATTTCAATGCCAGGCAGATAAGCCTAAAGTCCTAGCCACGGCCGAATGCAAATGGCCTATTCTTGAACGCTTATTGCCAGATACCCGAAAGCAGAATCGACACAGACTCCCTCACAACAAGAACCAGGAGACATACCATGCGTTACGCTCATCCCGGTACCGAAGGCGCTATCGTCAACTTCAAGGAACGCTACGGTAACTACATCGGCGGCGAGTTCGTCGCACCGGTGAAAGGCCAGTATTTCACCAACACCTCGCCGGTCACCGGCAAGGCCATTGCAGAGTTTCCGCGCTCCACCGCCGAAGACATCGACAAGGCACTCGACGCCGCGCACGCTGCCGCTGCGGCCTGGGGCTCGACCTCGGTGCAGGCCCGCTCGCTGGTCCTGCTGAAGATTGCCGATCGCATCGAAGCCAATCTGGAAGTCCTGGCCATCACCGAAACCTGGGACAACGGCAAGGCAATCCGCGAAACCCTCAACGCCGATATTCCGCTGGCCGCCGACCATTTCCGCTACTTCGCCGGCGTGCTGCGTGCGCAAGAAGGCAGCGCCGCCGAAATCGACGGCAATACCGTGGCCTATCACATTCATGAGCCGCTGGGCGTGGTCGGGCAGATCATCCCGTGGAACTTCCCGCTCCTGATGGCCGCCTGGAAACTCGCCCCTGCGCTGGCTGCCGGTAATTGCATCGTGCTCAAACCTGCCGAGCAGACGCCGCTGGGCATCAGCGTGCTGATCGAACTGATCGGCGACCTGCTGCCTCCCGGCGTGCTGAACATCGTGCAGGGTTATGGCCGCGAAGCGGGTGAAGCGCTAGCCAGCAGCAAACGCATCGCCAAAATCGCCTTTACCGGCTCGACACCGGTCGGCTCACACATCATGAAACTGGCGGCGGACAACATCATCCCGTCCACTGTGGAACTGGGCGGCAAGTCGCCGAACATCTTCTTCGAAGACATCATGAGCGCCGAGCCGGAGTTCATCGACAAGGCCGCCGAAGGCCTGGTGCTGGCGTTCTTCAATCAGGGCGAAGTCTGCACCTGCCCGTCTCGCGCGCTGGTGCAGGAGTCGATCTATCCGCAGTTCATGGAAGCGGTGATGCGCAAGGTCGAGAAGATCAAGCGCGGCGACCCGCTGGACACCGACACCATGGTCGGCGCGCAGGCATCCGAGCAACAATTCGACAAGATTCTTTCGTACCTGGACATCGCCAAGGGCGAAGGTGCCGAACTGTTGACCGGCGGCAAAGTGGAGAAGCTGGAGGGCAACCTGTCCACTGGCTACTACATTCAGCCGACGCTGCTCAAAGGCAACAATAAAATGCGCGTGTTCCAGGAAGAAATCTTCGGCCCGGTGGTCAGCGTCACGACCTTCAAGGACGAAGCAGAAGCCGTGGCCATCGCCAACGATACCGAGTTCGGTCTGGGCGCAGGCCTGTGGACCCGCGACATCAACCGCGCCTACCGCGTGGGCCGTGCGATCAAGGCCGGACGCGTGTGGACCAACTGCTACCACCTGTACCCGGCACACGCCGCGTTCGGTGGCTACAAGAAATCCGGCGTCGGCCGCGAAACCCACAAAATCGCGCTTGAGCATTATCAACAGACCAAAAACCTGCTGGTGAGCTACGACACCAATCCGCTGGGTTTCTTCTAGGTATTTAGGTCCCCTGTTCAGGTTGGAACACGCCCACTGTAGGAGCGGACTTGTCCGCGAAGACGGTAGTTCAGACGATACCTTCCCGGAGAATGTACTGGCCCTTTCGCGAACAAGTTCGCTCCCACGGCCTTCGGCCAGAATCAAAAGCGGACTTGTGTATAGCACCGAGCCCTATTGCGCGGTAACAAGAAACACATCACGCACCAACCCTGTGCATCGCGCCCTGGCCCACCGCCCTGGCGTGATGCATCTTTGCTCTGAATCCTCCGTTCATGGTTGCAAACTCGCACTCCCGGCCAGGATGGAGTATTAATTGCTTGCATCGCTTCCCACAGTCGTTTGAACCGGGACGTATCCGTTTCAGCGAAAGACTACGTCCGACGCAAGCAGCGCGACGTCATGGAGAATCTGTATGGCGAGCTTTTCCCATTCTGTCGGTGCGCAGACGTACCGCTTCGACAGCCTCAAAGAAGTCATGGCCAAGGCCAGTCCTGCGCGCTCCGGTGACTATCTGGCCGAAGTCGCGGCGCAGAACGACGGCGAGCGAGTCGCCGCGCAGATGGCGCTGGCGAACATTCCGCTCAAGCACTTTCTTGAAGAAGCCCTGATCCCTTACGAACGGGACGAAGTTACCCGGCTGATCATCGACACCCACGACAAACTGGCGTTTGCCCCGGTCAGTCATCTGACAGTCGGCGGCTTTCGCGACTGGCTGCTTAGCGACAAGGCCGACGAAACCAGTCTGCGCGCGCTGGCTCCCGGCCTGACCCCGGAAATGGCCGCTGCCGTTTCAAAGATCATGCGCGTGCAGGATCTGGTGCTGGTGGCGCAGAAAATCCGCGTGGTGACACGCTTCCGTAACACCATGGGCCTGCGCGGCCGGCTGTCGACACGCCTGCAACCCAATCACCCCACCGACGACCCGTCCGGCATTGCCGCCAGCGTGCTCGACGGCCTGCTGTACGGTAACGGCGATGCCATGATCGGCATCAACCCGGCCACTGACAGCACCTCGTCCATCGTTGCTCTGCTGGAAATGCTCGACGCCATTGTCCAGCGCTATGAAATCCCCACGCAATCCTGCGTGCTGACCCACGTCACCACCTCGATTGAAGTGATCAACCGTGGCGTACCGGTCGATCTGGTGTTTCAGTCGATCACCGGCACCGAAGCCGCCAACGCCAGCTTCGGCATCAGTCTCAAGCTGTTGCAGGAAGGCTATGAAGCGGGCCTGAGCCTGAACCGCGGCACCCTCGGGCAAAACCTGATGTATTTCGAGACCGGGCAAGGCAGCGCGCTGTCGGCCAACGCGCACCATGGCGTCGACCAGCAGACCTGCGAGACCCGCGCCTATGCCGTCGCCCGGCATTTCAATCCGTTTCTGGTCAACACCGTGGTCGGCTTCATCGGCCCCGAGTACCTGTACAACGGCAAACAGATCATCCGCGCCGGTCTGGAGGATCACTTCTGCGGCAAACTGCTGGGCGTACCGATGGGCTGTGACATCTGCTACACCAACCACGCAGAGGCCGATCAGGACGACATGGACACTCTGCTGACATTGCTGGGCGTCGCGGGGATCAACTTCATCATGGGCATTCCCGGCTCCGACGACATCATGCTCAACTACCAGACCACCTCGTTCCACGACGCGCTGTACGCCAGGCAAAGCCTGGGCCTGCGTCCTGCACCGGAATACGAAGCCTGGCTGGAGAAAATGGGCATCTTCACCCAGGCCGACGGTCGTGTGCGCTTCGGCGACAGCCTGCCGCCTGCCTTCCGTCAGGCGCTGGCGCATCTAGCATGAGTGACGAGCCGATGAACGAACTACAAGACAGCGCCGCCCCCACCAATCCCTGGCTGGAACTGCGCCGCCTGACCCCCGCGCGTATTGCGCTGGGTCGTACCGGCACCAGCCTGCCGACCTCTGCGCAACTGGACTTTCAATCCGCTCATGCGCAGGCACGCGACGCGGTGCATCTGGCCTTCGACCATGCCGCGATCAGCGCACAACTGACCGAAAAAGGTCGTGAAACCCTGTTGCTGCACAGCGCCGCGGCCGACCGGGACAGCTACCTGCAGCGTCCGGATCTGGGCCGTCGCCTGAATGACGAATCAGCGCAGACGTTGCGTGACTACGCCGCTGCACATCCGGGCGGTCTCGATCTGGCGGTAGTGGTCGCCGACGGTCTGTCCGCCCTGGCGGTGCATCGGCATGCGGTGCCTTTCCTCATTCGCCTGGAAGAACAGGCCAGTGCCGAGGGCTGGTCGCTGTCGCCAGTGATCATGGTCGAACAGGGCCGCGTCGCCGTGGCCGATGAGGTCGGCGAACTGCTCGGTGCGAAGATGGTGGTCATTCTGATCGGCGAGCGCCCCGGTCTCAGCTCCCCGGACAGTCTGGGCCTGTACTTCACCTACGCGCCGAAGGTCGGGCTGAACGACGCGCACCGCAACTGTATTTCCAATGTGCGCCTGGAAGGCTTGAGCTACGGCATGGCCGCTCATCGGCTGCTGTACCTGATGCGCGAGGCCTGCAGGCGGCAGATTTCCGGGGTCAATCTGAAGGACGAAGCTGAGCTGCAGATTCTGGAATCAGACGGCACTGATGATCATTCAGACAAACCCATCGGCAACTTCCTGCTCGACGGTCCTGCAGCGCCGCATTAGGCCCCATGCAGGCTTATGCCATTCCAAGCCGCCGGGTCGATTCGCGTAATCAGCCCGGCGTATGGCATCAGCCCGGATGAACGTTGCGGCCTGTTCATCCCTTCTGAAGACGTACCGCTCCCCCCCCCATTCAACCCCGCCGCTTATTCCGAAGCCCCTTCTGCGCATTCTGCTTCTATAATGCCGCGCATACGCACAGTCGTTTCTTCCGCATGCGACCCCGGACAGGGTTCTCGCCTCAGGTGCTTTAATGGAATTCAACCCGCTCGACCTTATTCTGCATCTCGACGTTTACCTTGACCTGTTGGTGACCAACTACGGCACATGGGTTTACGCGATTCTGTTTCTGGTGATTTTCTGCGAGACCGGGCTGGTGATCATGCCCTTCCTGCCGGGCGACTCGCTGCTGTTCATCGCTGGCGCCGTGGCTGCCGGTGGCGGCATGGACCCGGTCCTGCTGGCCGGGTTGCTGATGCTCGCAGCGATTCTGGGCGACAGCACCAACTACGTGATTGGCCGCACGGTTGGCGAAAAACTGTTCAGCAATTCGTCATCGCGCATCTTCCGCCGCGACTACCTGCTGCGCACCCAGGATTTTTACGCACGCCACGGCGGCAAGACCGTCACGCTGGCGCGCTTCCTGCCGATTATCCGCACCTTCGCGCCGTTTGTAGCCGGTGTGGGCAGGATGTCCTATCCGCGCTTCGTGGGCTTCAGCGTGCTGGGTTCGGTGCTGTGGGTCGGCAGTCTGGTGACCCTGGGCTTCTTCTTCGGCAACGTGCCATTCATCAAGCACAACCTGACCTTCCTGGTACTGGCAATCATCCTGCTGTCACTGGTGCCGATGGTCATCGGCGTGGTGCGCAGCCGCACCGCGCGTCCGGTCGACGCGCGCTGAACCATGTGGTCATTCAGCCACTGGCGCAGGCAGCGCACGCTGGCCCGACACCCGGTTGCTGAAGAACTATGGCAGAACGTCTGCGCACGTCTGCCGATCCTTGATGGCCTGAGCAGTGAGCAACACGCGCAACTGCGTGACGCCTGCGTGCTTTTTCTGCATGACAAACACCTCAGCGCACTGCCGGGCGTTGATCTGGATGACGAACAACGGCTGTTCCTCGCCGCCCAGGCGCAACTGCCGCTGCTGAACCTGGGCGAACTGAACTGGTATCAGGGTTTTCATGAAATCGTGTTGTACCCCGACGACTTCGTCAGCCCGCAGCGCCATCGCGATGCCAGCGGCGTCGAACACGAGTGGGATGGCGAGCACAGTGGCGAGGCCTGGCTACAGGGCCCGGTGATTCTGGCCTGGCCCGGCGTATTGAGCAGCGGCGACTGGGATGGCTACAACCTGGTGATCCATGAACTGGCGCACAAGCTCGACATGCTCAACGGCGACGCCAATGGCCTGCCGCCGCTGCACAGCGATATGCAGGTGACCGAATGGGCTCGCGTCATGCAAAGCGCGTTCGATGATCTCAACCGGCAACTGGACCACAACCCCGACGCCGAGCCCGCCATCGATCCCTATGCCGCCGAAGACCCCGCCGAATTCTTCGCCGTGACCAGCGAATACTTCTTCAGCGCACCCGATCTGCTGCACAGCAGTTACCCGGCAGTCTACGAACAACTGAAAGCGTTCTACCGCCAGGACACCCTGGCGCGGCTCGACCTGCTGCGTCAACAGGACCCGGCTTACCGGGACAGCTGACGGCCGCCAAGGCCATGCGTGGCAACCAAAACAGAATATGCCTATAATCCGGACCACTTTATGGCGGTTCGCGCCACAATCTGTCTGGTCAACTAGGGGGGCAATGCCCAATGAGCTACAGCAAGATTCCGGCGGGTAAAGACCTGCCGAACGACATCTACGTCGCGATCGAAATCCCGGCCAACCACGCGCCGATCAAATACGAAATCGACAAAGATTCCGATTGCCTGTTCGTTGACCGTTTCATGGCCACCCCAATGTTCTACCCGGCCAACTACGGTTTCATTCCCAACACCCTGGCTGACGACGGCGACCCGCTGGACGTGCTGGTGGTAACCCCATACCCGGTTACTCCAGGCTCGGTTATCCGCGCACGCCCGGTAGGCATCCTGCACATGACTGACGACGGCGGCGGCGATGCCAAAGTTATCGCGGTGCCACACGACAAGCTGTCCCAGCTGTACGTCGACGTGAAAGAGTACACCGATCTGCCGCCGCTGCTGCTGGAGCAAATCAAGCACTTCTTCGAGAACTACAAGGATCTCGAAAAAGGCAAATGGGTGAAGATCGAAGGTTGGGGCAACGCTGACGCTGCCCGCGCCGAGATCACCAAATCGGTTGCGGCCTTCAAAGGCTGATCACCGATCTGGCGTTTCAGGGCGCGAACACCCGTGCCCTGAAACACGCTCCCCCCTCCTCGCTGCACCTCCCCGCACACCTCTCTTGCTGAAACGAAATCACCCGTTTTTTTGCAGCACGCACGTTTAAAAATGCGCCCGCCTTTTAGACATTCAATGAACAGTTCGTTAATGCCCGTATAGCGGGGGTAAACGCGCAATACCTCGTTTAGCGCCAAAAGCGCTATTACGGAATCCACCTACACGACATTCATTCCATCCGTAGTCCGGATAGCCACGCCCACCCTGGGATAACGTCGACGTCAACACCTCGTTCATTTAAACGCCCAGACGACGCCCGTAGACTTCGCCACTATGAATACATCAGGTGATCGACTCCGCATCCTCCTTCGGGAGTGCCATCTCACAGCGACTGATTTTGCCGCCAACCGCAAAATCACGCCGCAACACGTCAATAACTGGTTCAAGCGTGGCGTGCCCATGGCGCGGATTGACGAGGTGGCTGAACTGTTGACCGTTAACGCCCGCTGGCTGCGCACCGGCGAAGGCCCCAAACACCCTAACGAATGCGCCAATGAAAACACCGGCGGCAATACCCGCGTCATCATTCATCAGGCCAGAAACGTGTCGCGCGGCGACGTGGAAATCCAGATTTTCATGGAAGCGGAATCCACCCAAGGCCTCGGCAAGACCGTCCTCGCCGAAGCCCCCGGACAGAAAATCCGCCTGCCCCTGCAAGTCCTGCAGAACATGGGCATCGACCCGAAAAACTGCATGTGCGTCGCCATGGTCGGCAACAGCATGGCCGACAAGATCCAGGACGGCTCGATCCTCGGCGTCGACCGCGAACTGACCCAGGTCATCGACGGCGAAATCTACGCCCTCGAACACGGCGGCATCCTGCGCGTCCGCTACCTCTACCGCCTGCCCAACGGCGGCCTGCGCCTGCGCAGCCACAACGACGCCGAATACCCGGACGAACTGTTCAGCGCCGAAGACATCGACCGGGAGAAAATACGGATTCTGGGCTGGATATTCTGGTGGTCGACCCTGAACAGCCGACGCAATGCCATGCTGCTGTTATGAGGTGTTTACGGCTGAAAGGCATTCGGGCTGGGCATGGGAGGCGAAGTTCAGTATCCTGTTCGCCATCCAGAGCACCTGACGCAGTCATGCGATGCGGTGTTTGAACGGGGCATGTGATCCGTTTGCCCTGTTGTCTATTCGCGCTTCTTCAAGAGGCGTACCTGTTGAAGGCGATTGCGGTCTATCAAAAATAGATCAGAACCGCCTACGAGAAGCCGGCCACAAGCCGGCTTTTTAATGTCTGCTGCTTTCTTACTGCGGCCGGACAGTGGATATCATCTGCTTGAGAAGCTTCCCGCCAAATCAGCCGCTGGCAGTACTTTGCTGGTTGTCCAATTGCTCACAGAAACTACCCACCGCCCTTCCCCAACCGCCTCCGCCGCGCCACCAGCGCCCTGCGCAGGGAAACATCCGCATACTCCATAAACAGCGTTGCCAATCGATTCAGCGCTGCCTCTTCCTCTTCACCGCCCACGATTGAATCGAAGCCGAGCGCACGCTTGTTCTGTTCGGGCAGTTCTTCCCAGCTGGTCATGAGATAGGCGTACATTGCGCTGACGATTTGGGGGCCAGTCGAGGGCTTGGGCTTTGGGGATGCCTCGGCTAGAACACCTATCCGCGAACGCAGGCGCTGGAGAGCGCGACATTTTTTGCAGATGGGTAGGTATCTTGATGCTTGACGCCGTTGCGATGATCCGCAGGCTTTGTGACGACTCATGAAGCATCTACTCCTTTGCTGTGGCAGCGACTCATCCTTGTAAAGCGCACTCGGCATAATGAATGCTATAGCGTGTAGCGCTATAACGTGCATTCAAGCGAAATCCCTTCCTTTTGTAAAGGGGGTGCGCAATGGATCTGAGCAACGCAATCGGAGCAGCACTGAAAGAAGCGCGCGAAGCGAAGGGTCTCACGCAGGAGGATTTTGTCGGGGTCAGCGGCAGGACGTATCTGTCCGAGATCGAACGCGGGTTGAAGAGCCCGACGCTTGAAAAGCTGGATCAGCTCGCGACCAGGATCGGAATTCATCCGCTTGAGCTGCTGGTCTCGTGCTATGCAAAGCAGGCGTCGATGAGTCAGCAAGCTTTGCTGGATATGCTGGATGAACGCTTGCGTAACGCGTGACGTATTTCGATACCTACACACGCCCAGCCCTCAAACCCGATAAGACTCCGCATGCGCCACGTTCCTCAGCGTGCGCCAGTACGAGCGAATGCGCTTGGCGAGAGTCGGTGAGGTGCTGAACAGTACGATGGTCGCAAAGGACACCCACCAGCCGGGGCGCAGGCAGGTCAGCAGGTATTGATTGAGCCAGATGCGCGCTATTCTCAGCCTGTAGCCCTTCGGGTCAAGCCTTTGCAATTGCTCTATCGCAGAGGCTTTGTAGAGTGTGGTCAGTACGCGGGGGCTGGTCAGAAAACGTTCCGGGAAGTCGACGCCAGCCTCGCAGTGGTTGAGGACTCTGAAGCTGCGTCTCAAGACGTTGTCCCATAACTTCAGGTTGCTCAGCCCTACCTCGCAGGGTCGTGCGAGCCGGGCGTCGATGCCCTTCCTGCGCATGACACCCAGCATCAGTGCCTGCTCGCTCACCAGGCGCGCGGACGTGTAGCCAATGAAGTTGCCAAACGGGTTGCGAGACGGCCTGTCGTTGAAAAGCGCGTCCCTTGCGAACAGTGGTTGCTCCCACATGGCGAGCATTGCTTCGCGCGTGCCGAATTGAACGAGATCCGATATGTGGAACAACATCGGCAACCGTTCAGGGTCGCGAATATAAAGCGTCGTGGTGGTGATGGGCGTGTCGAACAGCTGTGTCTCGCCCGGCTCGGTATCATCGGACTGACCTATGACAGCCAGTGCAGCGCTGGTCAGGTTGTGATCGGCGCGCATTTTCATGACATAGGGTCTTGAAGCGCTTTGAATACCGCATAGCGTCGACCGCAGCATGCGATTGATGTTGATCTGATTACCGGCGTCATCAACGAAGGCACCCGGATCATCCGACATGACGATCTGGTCCGCCTTCACATCGGACGTATCTTCATGACGCCAGGTCGAAACGATGATTTCGGCATCTGGCAGGTGCGTCCGGATCGATACGATGCAGGCGAAGATATTTCGTTTGGAACTCAGGTTGCGATACAGGGGCCCCTGAATAACCACGCTGATTTTTCTGGAGTCGACGGCCACAAGATGAGGCATGTGTTTAACCTTGTAATGAGAAGCGCCTGCTACCGACGGCTAGCGGCAGATCGGTCAATGGGATCTTGCAACACGCCGAAAGACGCGCAGAGCAACACGCCGCATTCGACGCAGGATGCCCGCCAGCAATGGAAGACTTATCAGTACTCTTTCAAGACGAGTGACCATGAACAGCCTGCCAATCTGAACGGAACGGGCTGAGGCTGTTGTGCTTGCCGGCAAATTGTTGAACGACGCATTGAGGGTTCGCGAATAAATGCCCAGGTGCATGGCGGGCACCATGATCACGAGGTTTCGCTTTCGCAGCTTGGTGCTCAGATAGTTGTAGCGAGCAATTTTCTGGATGAAGTCCATGCAGGTAGCAGAGTCATGCTGGCCAAAATCGATCAGCACCCAGTCGCTTTCGACTTTATCCATGTGCTGGGCAACTCTGTTTGCCACGATGCCGCTTACAGCATTGCAGTGAAGAAAATCATCCAGGCTGAACAAAGCGTGTTCGGTCGATGAATCGCTGGCGGGTAGTTCGGCCAGGTTGTAACGGTCATCAATCACAAGGACGGGAACGGTCGTCCTATGCTCGTGCTGAATGCGCGCCAACTGACAGATCAACTGATGGCTGGCGTTGCTGGGGCTCAAATGAGAAACGACGAATACCTTCACTTCGCCCCCTTGCTGTAGGACATAAAGGGAGTCGAGTTGTAGATGGCTTTCACAGCAGCCCACAGGCTTTCAAAATAGAAACTTTTCCCGTTATTTCGATAAGCACGAACGGCCGAAATCAAAATGCCGGGGAGCGACAGAAGGTTGTGGTGAAAGTAATCATCCTGCTGGCGAGCAAACCAGGTCTGCCTGCCGCGTTGACGCAACATATTGCGCACCTCGCAGCTCTGTGTGATCAGTGTCTGTTTGGCCAGCACAGGGTCTGTGAGGAAGCGATTGACCAGAAACTCCTGACGCATGCTCGGTAGCTGGTCGAGCAACACGAGCCTCTCGAAGTCGTTGATAAACGCTCTGACCGTCTCACTGTCGTTTTTGAACGTGGACTGCTGCACCACATTATCGATCAGTTCGATCCAGGCTCGAACAGGGAGGTGAACAAGACCGGTTGGAATAACGACCGCCGACGGATTGGCCAGGTATTTGTCAGCGAACTGCCGCAATCTGGCCAGTGCGGTCTCGGCAGACAGGTTCAAAAGAGGTTTCTTTTCCAGCAGGGACACATAACAAGGCCCGGATATTCCGAGACATCCGCCAACGGATTCGACCGGAGCATTGCCACCCAGCAGCGCCCGGGAGGTCACCGACTGAGTGATGCCAAAGGGATTGATACGGTTTGGAATACCCGCGCGCGACGCTCGCAACGCATGCTCGATGTCTTCGTACTCCACCCAGTGCAGGGACTCGTCCAGCGGGCAGGCATTCCAGACATCCTTGCGACAAATGTAGAGGCTGCCTGTCGGGTAGCTGGCGTCACTGTTGTAGCGCATCGGGCTGGCGAAACAGAACCCGGTCCGGTCGACGTCCGGGAATATTGACGGCGCAATGGACTGAGCATTACCGCTGGTGCGGTGCAGCCCCAGCAGCCCCTGAGCGACCTCGTCCATAGCCATGCCGTAATCCGAGTAACGCCGCGGATGCATGCTGATTCGGTTATCGAAGAACATGCTTTGCAAGGTCATCAACGGATAGCGCGGGCCAAAGCGGCGGACAACTTCCCCGAAGTGTTTTGGCAGAAAGACGCGGTCGTGCAGGATCACCAGATTGCTGTGTCTGGCCTCCAGTGCGAGACGGTTTTTCTTCTTGCAGATCTGCACGGGCGGGGCAGTGATGTCCTCCCCCACGATGCGGACCTTGTCGAAATAGGCGAAATTACTTCCCGGTGTGCCGCACAGCAGTATCTCCTTGTGCGGGATGTCAATTTCCAGAATGCGCTTCACGACGGCATTGAGAACAGTGGCGTCGCCCGGACCGACAGGAATGCCGAAGGTCCAGCTGTCGAGATCGTCGTTAGATTCCGCAGTCAGCCTGGATACTTTCCTGTAAGTGACCGAGTTGGCCGAACGCGCAATGACCTTGAGCGATCCCGCGAAGTAATCACGATCCAGATAACACTCGATTGGCGTGTCTTCGATAACCGTGATCTTTTCGCCAACATTCAGAAAGTGCGCACCGTCCCACAGCAGCAGCGGAGACAGCGGTGAATCACTCTGAACACCATAAAAACAGTAGCTACCCGCCCCATACAAGCACAACGGACGCCGTGCGGCATGCAGTTTCCTGATCACCCGTTCAGGCTTGCGAAACGGATGCGCGCGGAACGAGATGAAGCTGGAGCACTCATGGGGCAGCAGTAGCCCCACCGGGAGGCTGCGCAGACTGCCCGCCGCTATGTAACCGAGGCTTGGGTGGTGCTGGAGATGGGTCGTTTTCATGGTCAGACGACGTACTTGTCAGCAAGCGCACCCGGCACCTTCACGACAACGGTGGTCGCATCGGTGAGCGCTTCAAACGCCGTGATATCGCCCGGTTCCAGAACGATGATGTCGCCGGCATGCCAGACCTGATCGCGCATGTTGACCGACCCGGCAATGAGTACGGTTATCTCGGTGGCGACCTTGTGGTAATGAGCCGCTTCCTTTTCACCTGCCTTGTAGGTCTTGACCCCGACCTCACAGGACTCGGTACTGAAAACTGCAGGTTCGAATCCACCCACGAACCAGCCTTTGACCATGTCTTCCAGTCTTGCCGTTTTCATCGCATCTCTCCTGCTTCGAAAGCGTGGAGCTGACTGTCGGTTTTCAGTGGCCGGTACTGATTGGGTTCGATCCGGTAGGCGCCGATCTTCTTCTGCAACAGCACCAGCTCATTGAGAGCGGGGGCTATGTAGAAGTTGTCGTTGACCCTGGCGTCCTTGCGAATCATCTCCTTGGCTGCCGATACGAATAGCGAGCCGGACTTGAACCAGTACACACCGGCAATGGCGTTTGAGCTGATCGGGTTCTTTTCGGCTGCTTCGATAACCCGGCAGTCGCTGTCCAGGCGCGCGAATGAATAACGAGGGTGCAGAGAATTGAAGATGACCACTCCGGCATCCTCATGACGTTGCCGAAACGCACGTACTGCATCCAGCAGCTGGATATCCAGAAAGTCGCTGATGCTGAGAATCAGCAGTTCGTCATCGTTGTCGATTTCTTCGCTCGCCAGAAGCGCTGTGCAAGCCGCACCACGGGTGATGTTGTGGACCGGTAGAACACTGGCCGACGGGTGCATTTGCGGGACCATGTTGCGAAGGTGCAGCCGGGCGATATCGTTGTTCGAGAATGTGCAGATCATCCTGCGCGGCTGAAGTACTGCGCAGTTGTCTATCAGCGTATGAATCAGCGGCTTGCCTTTGAGTTCGCACAGGTAGTGCGGGTACTCGCCCTCATCATGCGGCGCCTCTGTCTGCCTGCCGGTCAGAAGAATGATATTCAACGCGCTCACAGGACTGCCGCCTTGTCGAAGTTGATCTGTTCAACTTTGCCAAGAATGTTATTGAGGTTTACATCGCAGGTTTCAGCCACGACCAGAACATGTGCGCCTGAGTCTCTGGCGGCCTTGATGCCATTCTCGTTGTCCTCGACGATGAGGCATTCTTCAGGCTGAAGACCCAGTTGGCTGATGGCCTTGGTGTAGATATCCGGCGCTGGTTTGGCATGCTTGACGTCTTCGTTGGAGAGCCGCAGATCGAGGTATCGGTCTAGATCCGCCCTGTTCATCATGACCTCCACGGTGTTGCGAATGGAGTTGGACGCCACTGCCAGCTTGTAACCCAGCGTTTTCAGTGATGACAACGCGTACTGATGCACAAAGGTCGGTTTGCACTGGGCGTAAACAATCTCCATGGTGTACTGCTGCTTCATCTCGTTGATGAAGGCGTGCAACGCAACCGGCAGGTCGCGTTCGACACTCAGCATGTCGAGTTTGCGCGAGGTGGGCAGACCGTCGTAGGCGGTGAGGTGTTCGTGGCGACTGATGTTGTAACCGAACAGGCTGAGCGCTCTGTTGAGTGCGTTGTAATGCCATTCCTTGGCGTCGATAAGAACACCGTCCATATCGAAAATCACTGCCTTGATCATGATTGCCTCACGTGAAGAAAGTGGCTGCGTCTGCGGGAAGATCAGTACACAGCATCAAACGGTCCTGCGACCTGAACTCGAGCAATTGCTGCCACAGGGCGCCATGACCACGCCCGTGCAATTCGGGTGACACCACACAAACCTGCTTGCCCAGGGAAAGAAGATCGCCAATGATCTGGTTGGAGAACCACTCACCCTCAAAACCGTCAAGCCAGACGCCTGCAGCCTGTTTGAGCCAGGCTGGCGACGGCTCTACATCGCTGAGACGGGTGTAAGTGGCGAGGTTGGCGTTGAGGTAACTCCGCATGTCCGGCACCGCCATATCGAAGGCGAACCAGTTGGTATGGCCGTAACGGGCGAAGGTTGCAGCGAGAGCCTGTGCCAGGCCATCCGCCTTGACGTTGATGGCCAGAGGCAGGTTGCGGCCCGCCATGATGTCGAGCAGGCCGTCCAGCGTCAGCTCGCCGCCCGCAGGCATGTCGTGGGAGATGACCAACTGGCCAGCCACATCACGGACATCGGTTTCGGTGCCGAAGCCAAGGTCGAATGATCGATGAAAGGCTTCGGGCAGATTGCGCTGCGGCCTTTGCAGCCAATAGCCGCGATGGCTGATGATCTGCATGTCAGGCCTCTTTTCCCGAGGCTGCCTGCCTGCTCAGCGGCAACGACAGGAACTGGTTGAGGTCTGCCGGGATGCCCAGGCCATACATGCCATGACCTTCTGCACCAATGCTGTAATGAATGACCCTGGCGCCCTGCCCGATGAGCTCGTTGTAAACCGGTGCGACATAGAACTCACCATTGACGCGAAGATCTTTCGCGACCATCGCCTCGATGGCCGATATCAGTTGACCTGCACGGCGAAAGTTATAAATGCCGACAGTGGCCTCGTCAGAGATAACCTCCTTTTCCACCACACGGTCGATCATGCCTGCTGCACTGAAGCCCACGAACGACCATTTCGGATCGCTGGCTTTCATGGTCATGATCAAGCCCTCTGCATCGCTCTCGTTAATTACCTGCAGATAGGCGTTTATATCCACATCGACGTACTGGTCGCTGTTGGCAATCATCACTTGCTGGCTGTCGTCGAGCAGGTGCCGCGCTGCATACACCGAGCACGCAGCGCCCCCGGTCAGGCCGCCGAGCTCGACGATCTCGCAGCCGGGCGCCCAGGCATTCAGTCTTTCCCTCAGCCCGTAACGTGCGACCTGTTCCGACTGACAGATAAAGATGAATCTGTGCGGGCACTTCGGCGTCAGGTTGTCGATCACGACCTTGATCATCGGTACACCATGTACAGGGATCAACGGTTTGGGGTCGGTGTAGCCCGCAACCGCAAAGCGACTCCCGGCCCCGGCCATCGGAACGATAATTTGCAACATGGAAATACCTTTATGAATTGAGTGATGGCCAAGTTGACTGGAAGCATGACATCACGAAACAATGAATCAGTAATAACCCTGCTCGGTCATCCGGCCGCGCTCAAGCGTCAAGTAACGCTGGCAAAACTCTTTACCTTCTTCTACTGCGTGGGTAACAAGGATCAAGGCCATCCCGTCATCCTGCATCATGCGAATTCGTTCGTGGCATTTGCGCTTGAACTCTTCGTCCCCTACCGCAAGAACTTCGTCAGCCAGTAATGTCTGAGGCTCGACATGAACGGCGACTGAAAAACCCAGCCTCATGTACATGCCTGACGAATAGTTCTTTACCGGCGTATCGATGAAGTTTCCCAACCCGGAAAAATCGACAATCTCGTTGAAGCGCGAACGCACTTCCTTGTTACTCAATCCAAACAGACTGGCATTGAGGTAGATATTTTCCTCGCCGGTCAGTTCAGGGTGAAAACCCACTCCTATTTCGATTAGCGGTGCTACTCGCCCCACACTGGTCAGCCGCCCACTGGTGGGCACAAGAATGCGTGAGACCAGTTGCAACAAGGTACTTTTACCTGAACCGTTATGCCCCACCAGTGCAAGCGACTCACCTTTGTGCAAGGTGAACGAGACATCACTGACTGCCGTGAATGTTTCGGCACGCTCACGATATCGAGTGTCAAACAGCCCCAGAAACTTCTTCTTCAAACCGCCTCTGTTATGGCGCAGAACAAACTGTTTGGTAAGGTTCTCTGCCTTGATGACCACGCGACTCATAGATATTCCACCACGCGGTCCACCTTCCTGAACATAAACAGGCCCACCAGCAGCGACGCAGCGCCCATGAACACGCACAGCAGCAAATCACGAGGCTCGGGAACGATTCCGCCATGCAGAATGCTGGTAAAACTGTTGAAGTACAGGCCTACCGGGTTATAGGCCGCAATGCGGGCGACACCGTCGGGCAGCGATGAGGTCACCCATACGATGGGTGTAAGCCAGAACAACAAGGGTAGAAACACATCGGTGAAGTGCTTGGCATCCCGTACGGTGACCTGGATGACGCTGAGTGCCAGACCAACGCCCATGATCAATGCCATGAAGGCGATCAGCACAATCGGATAAAACAACAGTGCACGCGAAAAGACACCGCCCAGCATGGCAAATAGCGATGCATAGACGAGCATGCAGCCGGCCCAGAAAACGACGATGGCCAGCGCCCCGGAAATGGGTAACAACAGACGGGGAAAACGCAACTTTCGAATGAGGTTGCCGTTATTGATCAGCCACTCTCCGCTTTGCGAAACAATTTGTGCCAGAAGCATCCAATGGACAACCCCTGTCACCAGGTGCAGCGCAAAGCGGTCCTGACTACTGGGCAGAATATAAGTGAACACCGTGTAATACGTGAGCGTGACAACCAATGGGTTACCCAACGACCAGACAAAACCCAACGTTGCACCCATGTAACGGATTTTTATTTCCTTGGAAACAAGATTGATGATCAGGTCACGCCACTTCATCACGCCCGGACTGCAGAAAGACGGCATACGGTATCCAGCTATTAATAGGTAAATCAGAGAGAGCGACTTTGACAACCAAGATCATAAATGGATAACCTTATGGCCTCACGCTGCGAACACATGTTCTCTTCTTTTACCCAGCTACAGCTATAGGACGCCGCCTTAGTTCCTGTGGGAATATTCCACAAGCTACCAACGGCAGCGAACTGAGCCCCTCGCTACACTCGTTCACGATCGCAAGGCACTTCCCTGCACGCGCGTTGATCTATAACGTCAATGGTCCTTTGCAACACGACCGGTCCAGCGATCCCCCTTGAACAAGCGAGGCTTCTCATGACGCAAACGCCCTACACTCCGCCGAAGGTCTGGCACCAGGAAACAAAAGCGGGCGGCACGTTCGCCAGCATCAACCGGCCCGTCGCCGGCCCTACGCACGACAAGGAGCTGCCGGTCGGCAAACACCCGCTGCAGCTTTATTCACTGGCCACACCCAACGGTGTAAAGGTCACGATCATGCTCGAAGAGCTGCTGGCGCTCGGACACCGCGGCGCGGAATACGATGCCTGGCTGATCCGCATCTCCGAGGGCGATCAGTTCTCCAGCGGCTTTGTCGAGATCAATCCCAATTCCAAGATCCCGGCATTGCTGGACCGAAGCCATGAAACACCTGTTCGGGTATTCGAGTCCGGCTCTATCCTGCTGTACCTGGCTGAGAAGTTTTCCAGCTTCCTGCCAGCCGACCCGGCAGGCCGTACCGAAACGCTGAACTGGCTGTTCTGGCAGATGGGCGCCGCGCCTTATCTGGGTGGCGGTTTCGGGCATTTCTATGCCTACGCGCCCGAGAAACTCGAATACCCCATCAACCGCTTCGCGATGGAGGCCAAGCGCCAACTCGATGTGCTCAACCGCCGCCTGGGCGAGCACCGCTATCTGGCTGGCGATACCTACACGATTGCCGATATCGCGGTCTGGCCATGGTATGGCGCGCTGGTGCGGAACAAAGTGTATTCGGCTGCCGAATTCCTCTCGGTACACGAATACCCGAACCTGATTCGCTGGACGGAAGAAATCGCCGCACGCCCGGCCGTTATCAAAGGCCAGAAGGTCAATCGCACCTGGGGCGAAGAAGCCGATCAGGTTCCGGAGCGGCATCAGGCATCCGATCTGGATAAATAAGGCACACGTCAAGTCCTTCGCGGACAGAAACCTGATGCTACAAACCCACAGGAAACT
The DNA here is from genome assembly GCF_020515645.1 of Pseudomonas sp. MWU16-30316. Classification (NCBI taxonomy): domain Bacteria; kingdom Pseudomonadati; phylum Pseudomonadota; class Gammaproteobacteria; order Pseudomonadales; family Pseudomonadaceae; genus Pseudomonas; species Pseudomonas sp. MWU16-30316. The sequence continues at coordinate 67,310 of NZ_JAIZAZ010000007.1, forward strand.
CTGGAACAGAACGTCCTGATCTGCACGTAAAGTAGCCGACCTTAACCACCGCCCAAGGACGCGCCTTTATGAGCCGAACAACCGTTCTTCCAGACTTTCGCTCGCAATCGCCCATCAGGTTGCTACGCAGTGGAGTACTTTCAGTATGAGTACTCCCAACACACCGCATACGCCTGTACATGATCGCTTTGATGAAGTGCTCGCCATGATCCGGAGCGCTCGACAGCAGGCCGCACAGGCGGTGAACACGCAATTGATCGAGCTTTACTGGCAAGTCGGCGCTTACATCAGTCGCAAGCTTGAAAACGCTGAATGGGGTGACGCGGTGGTCACCCAGCTTGCCGAGCATCTGGCCACCACCCAGCCAGGACTGCGTGGTTTCACACGCAGCAACCTTTTTCGCATGCGCCAATTCTATGAGATTTACCGTGCAGAAGAGAAAGTCGCGCCACTGGCGCGACGATTATCCTGGTCACATAACCTGATCATTTTCAGCCAGAGCAAGCGTCCTGAAGAACGCGAGTTCTACCTGAAAATGGCAACTCAGGAAAGGTGGTCAAAACGCGAACTTGAGCGCCAATTCAAGAACGCTCTATTCGAGCGTACTGTCACCCAGCCAGCCAAAGCCTCGGCGATGCTCAAGGAAACTCGGCCGGCCGCACTGGATATATTCCGTGATGCCTACATGGTGGAGTTTCTGGAGCTGCCACCGGGGCACGCCGAAGCGGACCTGCATGGCGGTTTGTTGAAACGCCTGAGGGACTTTCTGATCGAGCTAGGCCGCGACTTCTGTTTTGTCGGCTCCGAGTACGCGCTGCAGGTCGGCAGCCAGGACTTTGCTCTGGATCTGCTGTTTTTCCATCGAGGCCTCAATTGCCTCGTTGCCATTGAGCTCAAGGTCGGCCGCTTTGAGCCCGAATACCTCGGCAAACTGGACTTTTACCTGGAAGCGCTGGACCGCAACGAACGCAAACCCCATGAAAACCCGGCCATTGGCGTCTTACTCTGCGCCAGCAAAAACGACGAAGTCGTCGAGTACGCTCTGAACCGCTCGCTTTCACCCGCGTTGATTGCCGAGTACCAGACCCGCCTGCCGGACAGACAGTTACTGCAAGCGAAACTGCATGAGTTCTACGCGAGTGCTGTGTTGAACGATCAGTGATACCTGCCAGGCGCACGATGCATTACGCTTGCGGGTACCTGAGCCGCAGCCTGCAAGCCTTTTTCACCCGGAGCCTCCAATGCCGCAAGACAAAGACCCTCGTGCCCACACCGCCCTGTCGCAACGCGGTCGCAGTGCTGCCAGCGGGCCGGGGATTGCGGTCAACCCACCCGTCGTGCGCCTCAGTACGGTGCTGTTCGACAGTCTGGAAAGCTTGCGGCAGGCGGAAATTCGCACCGCAGGACCGGAGCGCTCGCTGACTTACGGCGCCAACGGCAACCCGACTGCGTTTGCCTTGCAGGACCTGATCTCCGAGCTCGAAGGTGCACACGGCACCTGCCTGTACCCGACCGGGCTGGCCGCAGTGGCGCAGATGTTTCAATCGTTTCTACGCCCTGGCGATCATGTCCTGATCACCGAATCGGTCTATGGTCCTGTTCGGCGGCTGGCGAAAACCATGCTGACCGCCTTCGACATCCCGTTCGATTTCTACGCGGCCGACGGCAGTAACGTGGAATCGCTGATCAAGGCCAACACCCGGATGATCTATGCCGAGGTGCCCGGCTCGCTGACATTCGACATGTGTGACCTGCCATCCCTGTCACAGCTGTGCAAAGCAAGGAATCTGCTGCTGGCTGTGGATAACTCCTGGGGCTCGGGGGTGCTGTACAAGCCGCTGGAACTGGGCGCGGACATTTCGCTGATGGCCCTGACCAAGTACGTGGCCGGCCACTCCGACGTGATGATGGGCAGCGTCAGCACCACCGAAGCGCACTGGCATACCCTGAAAACCATGAACACCGCCGTGGGCAATACCGTCAGCCCCGACGATGCCTATCTGGTGCTGCGTGGCGCCCGCAGTCTGGCGGCGCGCATGGCCATGCATGAGCGTCACGCGCTGCAGATCGCACAATGGCTGCAGACTCAGCCCCAGGTTGCCCGCGTGCTGTATCCCGCGTTGCCGGACGATCCGGGCCACGCGATCTGGAAGCGCGACTTCCATGGCTGCAACGGCTTGCTCAGTTTTGAATTCAACACCGTTGACCGGCAGGTGCTGGATCGCTTTACCGGCGCGTTGAAACTGTTCGGCGTCGGCTACTCCTGGGGTGGTTTTGAAAGCCTGATCACGGAAGTCGAACAACACGGTCCCGAGCGCGGTAGCGGCCCGATGCTGCGGCTGCAGGTCGGCCTGGAAAGCCCGGAAGACCTGATCGCGGATCTGCGCAACGGATTCGCGGCAGGTTGACCCCTGCAGTCGCTTGAAGAGCGCAGGTCCGTCGCCGCAATTTGCCCAGACGCCAACGCTCTGCTAGTGTCGCGCGGTTTAACCTCTACCGGAAATGCCCTCATGGCCCGCAAGAAAGCTGCACTGGATTTCGAACAGTCACTCGCTGACCTGCAAGCGCTGGTAGAGCGGCTGGAGAATGGCGAGTTGTCGCTGGAAGACTCCCTGACCGCCTTCGAGCAAGGTGTACGCCTGACCCGCGACTGCCAGAGCGCCCTCACCCAGGCCGAGCAGAAGGTTCAGGTATTGCTGGAACGCGATGGCGAGCTCAGCGAAGAGCCGTTCGACGATGCGGAACTCCCTGAATGATCGCGAGCTATCAAGCGCAAAGCCAGACTCGCGTAAACGCAGCACTCGACGCGCTGTTCAAGGCCCCGGGCCCTGAGCTCGAACGCCTCTACGAAGCCATGCGCTACAGCGTTATGAACGGCGGCAAGCGCGTGCGCCCGCTGCTCGCGTATGCCGCCTGCGAAGCACTGGGCGGTGTAGCCGAGGATGCCAACGGCGCCGCCTGTGCCGTTGAACTGATTCATGCCTACTCGCTGGTCCATGACGATTTGCCGGCAATGGACGACGACGACCTGCGTCGCGGTCAGCCGACCACCCACAAGGCCTTCGATGAAGCCTGCGCGATCCTCGCCGGTGACGGCCTGCAAAGCCTGGCCTTCACCGCCCTGCTCGCCCCTCACCTGACGTCACGCGATGCCGAGACGCGTCTGCAGATGGTCACGGCCCTCGCGACGGCGGCCGGACCGGCGGGCATGGTGGGTGGCCAGGCTATCGATCTGGGTTCAGTGGGGCTGAAGCTCGATCAGGCGGCGCTGGAATACATGCATCGCCACAAGACCGGTGCATTGATCGAAGCCAGCGTCCGGCTGGGCGCACTGGCCAGCGGTCACGCCGATCAGCCCCGCCTCGATGCCCTCCAGGTCTACGCGCGTGCAATCGGTCTGGCGTTTCAGGTTCAGGACGACATTCTCGATGTTGAAAGCGATACCTCCACCCTCGGCAAGCGCCAGGGCGCCGACATCGCCCGCGACAAGCCGACCTACCCAGCGCTGCTGGGCCTGGAAGCGGCCAAACACTACGCACTGGAACTGCGTGATCAGGCGCTGCAGGCGCTGAGCCCGTTCGATGCCGCCGCAGAGCCGTTGCGCCAGCTGGCACGCTACATCGTCGAACGTCGCCACTGATCACTGTCACCCGAACCGGAAAATCCGCTGAATCAACCACGCGTCACCGTGGTCTCAGTGAGTACACATGTCAGTCGGCAGGTCATCCGCCGACTCACTTCATGGGCAGCGTGCGATGCATAAGGTAAACTGCCGCCTCTTTTACTTATAACGATTCGCCTGATGCCCACGACGTTCAAAGAGATCCCACGCGAGCGCCCGGTCACGCCGTTGCTCGACCGAGCCGACACCCCGCACGGCCTGCGCCGTCTGGGCGAAGCCGAGCTGGAAACACTGGCCGATGAACTGCGCCTGGAATTGCTGTATTCCGTTGGCCAGACCGGAGGGCATTTTGGTGCCGGCCTCGGGGTCATCGAGCTGACCATCGCGCTGCATTACGTTTTCGACACCCCGGACGACCGTCTGGTGTGGGACGTGGGTCATCAAGCCTATCCGCACAAGATCCTCACCGGCCGTCGCGCGCGCATGTCCACGCTGCGCCAGAAGGACGGGGTTGCGGCCTTTCCGCGTCGCAGCGAAAGCGAGTACGACACCTTTGGTGTCGGGCACTCCAGCACCTCGATCAGCGCCGCGCTGGGCATGGCGATTGCCTCGCGCCTACAGGGCAGCGAGCGCAAATCGATTGCCGTGATCGGCGACGGTGCGCTGACTGCCGGCATGGCCTTCGAAGCGCTGAACCACGCGCCGGAAGTGGCCGCCGACATGTTGGTGATCCTCAACGACAACGACATGTCGATCTCGCGCAATGTCGGCGGACTGTCGAATTATCTGGCCAAGATTCTTTCCAGCCGCACCTACAGCAGCATGCGTGAAGGCAGCAAAAAGGTGCTTTCGCGCCTGCCCGGTGCCTGGGAAATCGCGCGGCGCACCGAAGAGTACGCCAAAGGCATGCTGGTCCCGGGTACGCTCTTCGAAGAGCTGGGCTGGAATTACATCGGTCCTATCGACGGCCACGACCTGCCGACCCTGATCGCCACCCTGCGCAACATGCGTGACCTGAAAGGCCCGCAGTTTCTGCATGTGGTGACCAAGAAGGGCAAGGGGTTTGCGCCGGCCGAAGTCGATCCGATCGGCTATCACGCCATTACCAAGCTCGAGCCGCTGAATGCGCCTGCCGCGCAGAAAAAGATCAGCGCACCGAAATACTCCGGTGTGTTCGGCCAGTGGATCTGTGACATGGCCGACGCTGACGCACGGCTGGTCGGCATCACACCGGCGATGAAGGAAGGTTCGGACCTGGTTGCGTTCAGCGAACGCTTCCCCGAGCGCTATTTCGATGTGGCCATCGCCGAACAACACGCAGTGACCCTGGCGGCCGGTATGGCGTGTGAAGGCAGCAAGCCGGTGGTGGCGATCTATTCGACCTTCCTGCAGCGTGGTTACGATCAGCTGATCCACGACGTCGCGGTACAGAACCTCGACGTGCTGTTCGCCATCGACCGCGCCGGGTTGGTGGGCGAAGACGGTCCGACTCACGCGGGCAGCTTCGACCTTTCGTACCTGCGCTGCATCCCCGGCATGCTGGTGATGACGCCGAGCGATGAAAACGAACTGCGCAAGCTGCTCAGCACCGGTTACCTGCATACCGGCCCCGCGGCAGTACGCTACCCACGCGGCACCGGCCCTAACGCGGTGATCGAGGCCAGTCTTGACCCGGTCGAGATCGGCAAGGGCGTTGTGCGGCGTCAGGGCCAGGGCGTTGCGATACTGGCGTTCGGTGTGCAACTGGCCGAGGCGCTGGTGGTGGCCGAGAAGCTCGATGCAACGGTGATCGACATGCGTTTCGTCAAGCCACTGGACGAAGCCTTGGTCAGCGAAGCTGCCGCCAACCACGAGTTGCTGGTCACACTGGAAGAAAACGCCGTCATGGGCGGTGCAGGTGCTGCGGTCAGCGAATTCCTGGCGCGCGCCAATATCCTCAAGTCGGTATTGCACCTGGGTTTGCCGGATGTCTACGTCGAGCATGCCAAGCCTGCGCAGATGCTCACCGAGTGCGGCCTGGATGCCCAAGGGATCGAAGCCGCGATCAATGAGCGACTGGCGCTGATTGGCTGACTGCCAGAGGTTCCTCACGCGCCTGGCGTGAGGAACGATCATCACCCGCCCTCGTGCAGCAATCCTGATAACATGCTGCGCACTTCGACACTGCCGCGATGCCAGCCGATGCCTCATGTGACCCGCTCCGCCTCCACGCCTGAATTGACCTCGTTGTTCGCCGCCTTGCAGCAGCACTTCATGCAGGTCGTCGTTCCGCTGTGGCAGGGTCCTGGCTGGAACGCACAATTGGCATTGCCTTACGAAGCACTCGACGCCGGCGATCAACCGTTGCCGCCGCAACGCTATCGCGCCATGGCCTGTGCCCGTCAGCTGTTTCTGTTTTCCAGCCTCATCGATCACGCACAAGTGCCGGATGCACGGGCGCGGGCCGGTGAATTGTTCCGCTCCCTGCAACAGCACTTCCACGATGCCGAGCATGGCGGCTGGTTCTACAGCATCGATCCACAGGGCAAGCCGCTGGATCGCCGCAAGGACCTCTACACCCACGCTTTCATTATTTTTGCCTGTGCACACTACTGGGCGAAAGCTCAGGACCCGCTGGCAGAGTCGGTGCTCAATGCAGCGCTCAACGTTGTCGCCGAACGCTTTGCCGACAACGACGGGCTGTACGAGGCGCAGCTCGATGAAGACTGGTCGATACTGGGCACCGGACCTTTGCAAAACCCCTTGATGCACCTGGCAGAGGCCTTTCTGGCCACCCTGTCGGTGCGTGCCGACCCTGCCACACAGGCTGCACTGGACGCGCTGGTTATCCACATGCAACGCCGTTTCGTCGATACGGCAACCGGCGTGATGCTGGAGAAGCCTCTGGGCGCTGTGGATAACTGGTACGAGCCAGGTCATCAGTTCGAATGGTTCTTCCTGCTGCAATCGTCCCCGGAACTGCACGGGCGCGAGCTGCATGAGTCCATGACCCGCGCGTTCGTCTACGCTCAGGCGCAAGGTGTCGATCCTCACAGCGGGGCTGTGACGGCGATGCTGGCGCTGGATGGTACAGTGCGCGATGCCACCCAGCGTATCTGGGCCCAGGCGGAATACCTGCGGGCGATGGCCCTGCGCCCGGACTGCGAAGCGGCCTTGACCCGGCAGCTGTCGGCCTTCGAGCAGCGCTTTCTGCATGCCCGGGGCTGGAACGAGTGCGTCGAGCCCGATGGCAGGGTCAGCCGCAGCGATATGCCGTCGACGACGCCCTACCACTTGGCCACCTGCTACATCGGCCTGGCAGATTTCGTCGAAAATCGCTTCGTCAGCGCATTCCCGCCGCCAACGCCGGCAGATAGCTGATCAGACCGCATCTGCGCGGCCCGATCAGCACATCATTCAACCGCGGTTGCGATCAATCGCAAAGCCGGCCCAGGTCTGGCTGACTGGCATCAGTTCCAGGCTGTTGATGTTGACGTGCGCTGGCGTGTTCATGATCCAGAAGATGGTGTCGGCGATGTCCTGAGGCTGAATCGGCTCGGCACCTGCGTAGGTCGCATCGTACTTGGCCTGATCACCGCCGAAACGTACCAGCGAAAACTCGCTCTCGCACAGCCCTGGCTCAAGGTTGGTGACTCTCACGCCCGTGCCGATCAGATCGTTGCGCAGGTTCAGCGAGAACTGCCCGACAAAGGCCTTGGTGCCACCGTAGACGTTGCCACCCGGATACGGGTAGTTACCGGCGACCGAACCCAGGTTGACAATGCTCGCGCCGCGACCATGCGCGATCAGGCGTGGCAGCAGCAGACGCGTGGTGTAGACCAGACCTTTGACGTTGGTGTCGATCATGGTGTCCCAGTCATCCAGATCGCACTTGGGTGCAGGATCGATCCCCAGCGCCAGGCCGGCATTATTGATCAGCCCGCGAATGGTGCCGAACTCTTCAGGCAAATCTGCGATGGCGCTCTCCATCGCCTTGCGGTCACGCACATCCAGCACCAGCGTATGCACCTTGGTCTGCTTCGACAGCTCGGCGCTCAAGGCATCCAGACGGTCCTTGCGTCGACCGGTCAGCACCAGCGACCAGCCCGCCTCGGCGAAACGGCGGGCACACGCCTCGCCAAAACCGGAAGTGGCGCCCGTGATGAATACAGTGGAAGTCATTTCATTCTCCTGACATGGCGCAAAAACAGCGCTGCCTGTTAATAAGTTTCTGGCAAGGGCAGCAGAATGCCCGTCAGCGGGACATCGATGCAACAACCGAGTGCATTTGTACAAAAAACAACCAACCCGGAGCAAGCCTTGCGACACGGGCCTCGCAGGTACTTTTGCCCACCTTATCCACAGTCAGACCCACAATCTCTGGGGGCAAGTCAGTGGCGCTGGACATCACGTGTTTCGGGGCCTGCAGCGTATCAGGCGAAGTTTTTTCCTTGACTTTGCCCGACACTGACAAGAGGCCGGAAAGCGTCAGAAAACGGTGATGGCCTGTAGCCCAGACCCTATAACGTCCGGGGCAGTCTTTCCAAGGCTTGTTAACAGACTTATCCACAGGCTGTTCACCTGAAAACCCTGTATGAACGACCAGCCCCCATGCTGTTGACAAACGCCCCATCAGGCCGGTCGAAAATCACTGTGCGAAATTTAACCACTCTTCTACAGGCCTTATGCATAAAGGGCTGCAGGCAAATACTCCCAAGTTATTAACAGCCGGTTCCACAGTAAACCTGAACAAGTCAAAACGGTGACAAAACAACCATTTGCAGCGGTTTTATGTCGCACTTATCAGACGCGCCAAAATTGTTTTCCACAATTGCATACGACCGCGCCCCGGATGTTTGAGCATCCAGGGCGCGCGAAGAAAACGGCAGGGTTTTGACGAACTCAATGCCCGCCCAGATAAGCGTTCCTTACCTCTTCATTTACCAGCAATTCCTGCCCGGTGCCGGACAGGCGAATCTCGCCATTGACCATGACGTAAGCCCGGTCGGACAGCTTGAGCGCATGGTTGGCGTTCTGCTCGACCAGGAATATCGTCATGCCTGTGGCTGCCAGTTCACGCAGGGTCGAGAAGATCTGTTTGACGATGATCGGGGCCAGCCCCAGGCTTGGCTCATCGAGCAGCAGCAGTTTCGGACGACTCATCAGCGCGCGGGCGATGGCGAGCATTTGCTGCTCGCCTCCGGACATGGTCATGGCTCGCTGATTGCGGCGCTCCTTGAGCCTGGGGAACAGCTCGAACATGCGCTGCATGTCTTCGGCCGAATGCTTGTCGCCAATCGGAATGGTGCCCATCATCAGGTTTTCCTCGACCGACATGTCGGGAAAGACCCGCCGCCCCTCCGGCGACTGCGCAATACCGTTGGAGGCGATGTAATGCGAGGACTTCTGGGTGATATCGGTGCCCTGATAGATGATCTGCCCGCTGGCCGCGCGCGGCTGACCGAAGATCGACATCAGCAGCGTGGACTTGCCCGCGCCGTTGGAGCCGATCAGGCTCACCGTTTCGCCCTCATTGATGTGCAGCGAGACTTTCTTCAGGGCCTGAATCGGCCCGTAAAACACATCGATCTCTTTCAGTTCGAGGATCGGCTTGCTCATACCAGCTCCTCTTCATCAGCGCCCAGATACGCGGCGATCACCTTCGGATCGTTACGGATCTGTTCCGGCCCCCCCATCGCAATCACGTTGCCATGGTCGAGCACCACAATATCGTCGGAAATCCCCATGACCATGCCCATATCATGCTCGATCAGCACGATGGTCATGTCGTGCTCGTCACGCAGCAGACGGATCATGCCGCTGAGCGCCTCGGTTTCCTGCGGGTTGAGGCCGGCAGCCGGCTCATCCAGGCAGATCACCTGCGGCCGCGTGCACATGGCTCGTGCAATCTCCAGACGGCGTTGCTGCCCGTAGGACAACTCGCCAGCCAGACGATTGGCGCAGTCCACCAGATCGACCACCTCCAGCCAGTAAAAGGCGGTATTCAGCGCGTCCTCTTCGGCCTTGCGATAGCCCCTGGTATTCAGGATCCCGCTGATCAGGCTGCGGTTGACCCACATGTGCTGGGCGACCAGCAGGTTTTCAACCACCGACATTTCCTTGAACAGGCGAATGTTCTGAAACGTGCGCGCCAGCCCTGCCCTGTTGACCAGATGGGTGCCGCCGAACATCTTGTAGTACACCCGGCTGAGGAAGCTTTTCGGCGACACGAAGTCGGTCGCCTGGAACGGCTCGCCCAATAGCTTGATCACATTGGTGGTCTTGCCACGAGTGTGCAGTTCGATGCGTCCGCCAGTGGCCTTGTAGAAACCGGTCAGGCAGTTGAAGACCGTAGTCTTGCCCGCACCGTTGGGGCCGATCAGGGCGAAAATCGAATTGCGACGGACCTTGAGGCTGACGTCGCTGAGGGCCTTGATGCCGCCAAAGTGCATCATCAGGTGCTCTACGGAGAGAATCACTTCAGTGCTCATCGCGCAGCCCCCTCAGTCACCAGCGCGCCCTTGCGCGGTTTCACCCCGGTGCGGCTGATGCGAATCAGGCCGCGTGGTCGCCAGATCATCATCAGCACCATCAGAATCCCGAACAGCAGCACGCGGTACTCGGAGAAGCTGCGCAGCAGCTCAGGCGCAACGGTCAGCACAAACGCGGCGATCACCACACCGACGGTCGAGCCCATGCCGCCCAGCACCACAATCGCCAGAATCAGCGCCGATTCGAAAAAGGTGAATGAGGTTGGGTTGACGAAGCCCTGATAGCTGGCAAAAAACACACCGGCAAGGCCTGCGGTCGATGCGCCAATCGTGAACGCCGACAGCTTGACCAGCACGTGATTGAGGCCCATCGAACGACAGGCGATCTCATCCTCGCGCAAGGCTTCCCAGGCACGCCCGATCGGCATGCGGGTCAGGCGATGCTTGATGAACAGCACCGCCAGCACGACAAGAAACAGCACGGCGTAGATGAAGATGAATTTCAGGTCAGGGTTGTAATCGAAGCCGAAATATTCATGGATCGGCACCCCGCCATCCTTGGCGCGTCGGCCGAATTCCAGCCCCAGGAAGGTAGGCGCGGGCACCGGCACACCGTTCGGGCCGCCGGTGAACGAAAGCCAGTTGTTCAGCACCAGACGAATGATCTCGCCGAACCCGAGGGTCACGATGGCCAGATAGTCACCATGCATGCGCAACACCGGGAAACCAAGAATGCATCCGGCCAGCGCCGCCGCAATCGCCGCCAGCGGTAACGCCGACCAGAAGCCCAGCCCCAGATACTGATAGCCCAGCGCCAGACCATAGGCTCCGATGGCATAAAACGCCACGTAGCCAAGATCGAGCAGCCCCGCCAGACCGACCACGATGTTCAGCCCCAGGCCCAGCAGCACGTAGATAAGACCGAGGATGACCACGGTCAGAATGTACTTGTTGGCGAAAATCGGGAACACGATGGCAATCACGATCAGCAGCGGAATGATCCAGTACAGGCGCGATCGATGATCCGGTTTGAGCACATGCACGCCGGAGTCGGAGCTTTCGAAGCTCTGGGAAACACGCAGGCCGCTGGGCGTCTGCAGAAACAGACTGAGCAGGAAGCGACCGATCATGACCACACCCACCAGCCAGGCCACGCGGGTCGGTTGCAGGTTGAAGCTGTAGCCATCGAGCACGATCCCGACGATGGGGCCGAACACAATCAGCGCCAGCAACCCGGCAACCACGGCATCGATCAGACTCTTCTTGATGTCGACAGGTTTGGAAACAGGAACAGCAACAGGAACGGACATACTTATACCTTCGCCACGAGTGGGCGACCCAGCAGGCCTTGGGGACGGAAAATCAGGATCAGCACCAGCAGGCCGAAACTGAACACGTCTTTGTAATCGGAGTTGATCAGACCGGAGAACTGCGACTCGGCAACCCCCAGGATCAAACCGCCCAGCATGGCACCCGGCAACGAGCCGATCCCGCCCAGCACGGCGGCAGTGAACGCCTTGATGCCGATGATGAAGCCGGCATAGAAGTCGAACGTACCGTAATTCATGGTGATCAGCACACCGGCCAACGCCGCCATGGCCGCGCCGATGATGAACACATAGGAAATGACCCGGTCGGTGTTGATGCCGAGAATCGAGGCCATCTTGCGGTCTTGCTGGGTGGCCCGGCACATGCGGCCCAGCTTGGTGTACTTGATGATGTAGGTCAGCACGCCCATGCCGACGAAGGCGGCAATGAGGATGAAGATCTTGGTGTAGGTGATCTGCACGAAGCCGCTGCCGACTTCAAAGCGCCACGCACCTTCGAGCAATGTAGGCACGCCTTGCTGGCGCGCACCCTGGCTGATCTGTGCGTAGTTCTGCAGGATCAGGGAAATGCCGATAGCGCTGATCAGCGGCGCCAGACGGGTCGAGTTGCGCAGTGGCTTGTACGCCACGCGCTCGATGACGAAGCCGTAAACACCGGTCACCACGATGGTGAAGATCAGCGTACCGAGAATCAGGAACGGAAAGGATTCCAGTCCGAAGAAAGACAGAACCGCGAGGCCGATGGCGGCCAGGTAGGCGGAAATCATGTACACGTCGCCATGGGCGAAGTTAATCATGCCGATGATGCCGTAGACCATCGTATAGCCGATGGCGATGAGGCCATAGACAGACCCGAGGGTGAGTCCGTTGACCATTTGTTGCAGGAAGATTCCATCCATCACGCACGCTCACACAAAAAGGCAGCTCAGCACCCTGTCAGTCACGCCCTCGTGAGGCATGACCGACAGGTCCGAAAACGATAAAAGAGATGCAGGCTCGCTCCTGGGCGAGCCCATCATCGGATCAGCGCCTGACGCGCAGGGCCGACGCGAGGTCTATCTCACTTCTGTTTTTCGAGTTGCTTGTACTTGCCGGCGGCGTCCCACTGGTAAACCACGTAGTCGGAGACTTTCAGGTCACCCTTGGCATCCCAGGCTTTCTCGCCCATGACGGTCTTGACCGGGTTGGCCTTGAGCCACGTGGCGGCTGCGTCACCCTTGTTGGACTTGGCACCATTGAAACCGGCCGCCAGGGCCTGTACCGAAGCGTACGCGTAGAGGGTGTAGCCTTCAGGCTCGTAACCGGCCTTGCGGAACTGGTCCACGACAGCCTTGCTGTCCGGCAATGCGCGCGGGTCAGCGCCGAAGGTCATGTACACGCCATCGACGTACTGTGCACCACCTGCAGTGGTGACCAGCCCGTCGGTCACGACGCCATCATCGGACATGAACTTGACGTCCTTGAGGCCCTGCTCGCGCATCTGACGAACCAGCGGACCGGCTTCCGGGTGCAGACCACCGAAGTACACGACGTCAGCGCCTACCGAACGAATCTTCGTGACCAGCGCACTGAAATCTTTTTCGCCACGGGTCAGACCCTCTTCGAGGATCGGCTTGACGCCCCGCGCGGTCAGTTGCTTGGCCGTTGCGTCAGCGAGGCCCTTACCGTAAGTGTCCTTGTCGTTGATAACGGCGACTTTCTTGCCTTTGAGCACGTCGACGATGTAGTCACCCGCAACGACACCCTGCTGGTCGTCACGGCCGCACATGCGGAACATCTCTTTCAGGCCACGTTCGGTCACGGCCGGGTTGGTCGAGCCTGGCGTAATGGCAATAATGCCAGCGTCGCCGTAGATCTCCGAAGCAGGGATGGTCGACGACGAGCAGAAGTGACCGACTACACCAATCACTTTTTCCTGATCCACCAGGCGGTTGGCAACCGCCACGGCCTGCTTGGGCTCACAGGCGTCATCGCCCGCGACCAGTACTATTTTCTCCCCGTTGACACCACCTGCCGCATTGATCGCATCGGCTGCTGCCTGCGCGCCCTTCATGTACTGCTGACCAAACGACGCGTTCGCGCCGGTCATCGGGCCCGCTACGCCGATTTTCACGTCCGCCTGTGCAAACGAAGACACGCCCAATGCAGTAGCCACTGCGATTGCCAGAAAACCTTTCCTGTAAAACGTATGCGACATAAGTGGTGCTCCTGAGGATATTTTTTTAGTTGGCACTTTCATGATCAAACAGATACAGAGTTGCTCAGAGCAAGGCGCGTGCCATCGCTTTTTAGTTGAGGGAGATGTCGTGTTCTTCGTGTCGATCCATCATGCAACGCCGCGCAACAGGGGCACTCTGGTTGCTTCGAGCACGCAAGGTGCAACCCCGGACGAAAAAAGAGCAACCCAAGCGTACTCGAGTAGCAACCAGCACATGCCGTGATGGGCAACCCACCTGTAACAGCACACGTCACCGAATTGCACACGCCCGGTGCGCGAACGCTACGAGACGCACCATTTGAGGCTAGCGGATTAAACGGGACCTGCTGCAGCCATCGTCAGATTCTGAAAAGCGCGTCACGCGGCGCCAGTAATAACCTCCCTGCATGCGCCCGACAAACGACCTTTAAGCGAGATATCATTCCGATAATTCATATTGCTTACGCCAGCCCCTTCGCGCCGCAAACAGAGAAGTCATCATGCTGAACAAACGTCATCTGCCCTCGATAGCCGCATTGCAATGCTTTGAGGCAGTGACCCGGCACCTGAGCTTCACGCGCGCGGCAGAAGAACTCAACCTGACCCAGAGCGCCGTCAGCAAGCAGGTCGCGCAACTCGAAGAGCTGGTTCAGCACCTGTTGTTCCAGCGCGTGCGCCGCCGTCTGCAACTGACGCCGGCCGGGGCGCTGTACCTGGCCGAAGTGCGCAAGATCCTGACCCAGATTGAGATGTCCACCCACTTCCTGCGCTCCTACGGCGGAGAAACCGAAGTACTGCGCGTCTCCACCCCGTCGACATTCGGCGCCCGCTGGCTGGTGCCGCGCCTCAAGGGCTGGCGCTTGCGTCACCCGCACATTCATCTGGACCTGATCAACGAGCAGGAATCCGATGATCTGATCAAAGGCCGTTGCGACGTGTCGTTCTATTTCGGCCAGGCCGCCACGCCCGGTGCAGAAAGCGTGAAGCTGTTCGGCGAGGAACTGGTGGCGGTGTGCGCCCCCGAAAGCCTGCCGGACGAGCCGCTCAGCGACCCGACCCAACTGAGCGAGCTGGTCCTGCTGCAGAATGCCTTCCGCCCAGAAGCCTGGCATGAATGGTTCGAAAGCCAGGGCTATCACACCGACCACAGCTATCACGGGCCGCGCTTTGAAACCTTCTATATGTGCATCCGCGCAGCCCAGGTTGGCTGCGGCGTTGCGCTGCTGCCACGCTTTCTGGTCGAGGAGGAACTGGCCGAGGGCAAACTGGTGATTGCCTGGGATTACGCATTGCCCAGCACTAACAGCGCCTACTACCTGTCCTATCCGGAACACACCGCCGACGTGCCCAAAATCCGGGTTTTTCTACAGTGGATGCTGGAACAGTTGGATCAACCCCCCGCTTAAGGGCGACAATGCACACCCATCCGGCCGTGAGCCTTCCATGGTGACAGACAGGAAGTCACGTGCCCCACTTTATCCGGCTGCTCTGGAGAGCCTGATTCAATGAGCGAGAGCGCCTTTTCAAATCGCATCGTGCAAAGCCTGCTCGATACCGATTTCTACAAGCTGACCATGATGCAGGCCGTCCTGCATAACTACCCGAACGTGGACGTCGAGTGGGAGTTCCGTTGCCGCAACGGGGAGGACCTTCGCCCCTATCTGGATGAAATCAAGCACCAGATCGAGCTGTTGTGCGAGCTGTCGCTGAGCCCTGAACATTTGGCTTTTCTGGAGCGCATCACCTTCATCAAACCGGATTTCCTGCGCTTTCTCGGGCTGTTCCGCTTCAATACCCGCTACGTGAAAACCACCATCGAGAATGACGAACTGTGCATTCGCCTGCATGGGCCGTGGTTGCATGTCATTTTGTTTGAAGTGCCGCTGCTGGCCATCGTCAGCGAAGTGCGCAACCGGCATCGTTACCCGGATACCCTGCTCAGTCAGGCGCGGGATCGTCTGTATGACAAGTTCGAATGGCTGACCACGCATGCCACGGCAGATGAACTGGCCGAGCTGAAAGTGGCGGACTTCGGCACGCGCAGGCGGTTTTCCTATCGTGTGCAGGAAGAAATGCTTGGTGTCCTGAAAAACGACTTTCCAGGTCAGTTCGTCGGCACCAGCAACGTTCATCTGGCCCGTCAGCTGGACCTGAAACCCTTGGGCACCATGGCTCACGAATGGATCATGGCCCATCAGCAGCTGGGACCGCGTCTGATCGACAGTCAGATCGCCGCGCTTGATTGCTGGGTCCGCGAATACCGCGGCCTGCTGGGGATCGCGTTGACCGACTGCATCACCACCGATGCCTTCCTGAACGACTTCGATCTGTACTTCGCCAAGCTGTTCGACGGTTTGCGCCATGATTCGGGCGACCCGGTGAAGTGGGCCGAAAAATGCATCTCGCATTACCAGAAGCTCGGTATCGACCCGATGAGCAAGACGCTGGTGTTTTCCGATGGGCTGAACCTGCCCAAGGCGCTCGATATCTTTCGTGCGTTGCGCGGACGCATCAATGTCAGCTTCGGTATCGGCACCAACCTGACGGCCGACATCCCCGGCATTGCGCCGATGAACATGGTATTGAAAATGACCGCTTGCGCCGGTCAGGCCGTGGCGAAAATCTCTGACGAGCCCGGCAAGACGCAGTGCAAGGATCCGAACTTTGTCGCCTACCTGCGGCATGTGTTCAAGGTGCCGGATTTGCCGAGCCCGGAAAAACCCGCTTGAATTGTCCTATTTACGAGGAGTGAATCATGCACGCCGTACAGCGCCAGATTGCTGAACAGCTCAAGGTCCAGCCACCTTTCGCGGACCAGAACGCGCTGCAGGCCGAGGTCGCCCGCCGCGTCAACTTCATCAAGGAGTGCCTGCAGAACGCACGGCTCAAGACCCTGGTGCTCGGCATCAGTGGCGGGGTAGACTCACTGACGGCCGGCCTGCTCGCTCAGCGTGCGGTCAAGGAACTGCGTGAAAGCACGGGCGACAACGCTTATCGCTTCATCGCGGTGCGCCTGCCTTACGTGGTGCAGGCCGATGAGCACGAAGCCCAGGCCTCTGTCGATTTCATCGAGCCGGACGAGCGCCATACCATCAACATCGGCAGCAGCGTCAAGGCACTGGCCGCCGAGGTGAAGGCGTTCGACGGACTTCCGGCGACCTCGGTGGATTTCGTGCTCGGCAACACCAAGGCGCGCATGCGCATGGTCGCGCAGTACACCGTCGCCGGGGCCTATCATGGGCTGGTGATCGGCACTGATCACGCGGCCGAAGCGGTGATGGGCTTCTTCACCAAGTTCGGCGACGGCGCATGCGACCTGGCACCGTTGAGCGGTCTGGTGAAAAACCAGGTACGCGCCATCGCCCGCCATTTCGGCGCACCGGAATCATTGGTCGAGAAAGTACCGACTGCGGACCTGGAAGACCTGTCACCCGGCAAACCGGACGAAGCCTCGCACGGCGTGACCTACGCCGAGATCGACGCCTTCCTGCACGGCGAGCCGGTGCGCGAAGAAGCGTTCCGGATCATTTGCGAAACCTACGCCAAGACTCAGCACAAACGCGAATTGCCGTACGCGCCGTGAGAGGGTGCGGAACGAGAGAGCTGCAACACTATCGTGCCCATGCTCCGCGTGGGTACGCCTTTCTGGACGCTCTGCGTCCTATCCGGAATGTACGGCGCGGCGCAGATCTGTGACGCAGAGCGTCACCCAAGGCATTCCCACGCTGGAGCCTGAGGAACGATGATCTCAACTCGTGCGACGCTCCTCACACGCCTCAAGGGACCTGTCGTTACTTCAGGGTCACAGCGCCTTTCATCATGCTGATGTGCCCGGGGAAGGTGCAGAAGAACTGGTATTCCTGTGCCGGGTCGAGCTTCGACACGTCAAACGTCACCGCGTCCTTTTCGCCAGCGCCAATGACTTTGGTGTGGGCGATGACGCGGCTGTCGTCCGGCTTCAAATAGTCCTTGTCGATGCCCGCCGCCATGCCGTCGGTGACGATTGCCTGGGTGTCGGCCTTTTTGCCCAGCACCCAGTTATGGCCCATGACATTCTTCGGCAGGCTGCCGGAGTGAGTCAGGTTGACGGTGAATTCCTTGCAGCTCTTGTCGATCTCAATGGCTTTGGTGTCGTACATCATTTGATCGGTCGAATCGACTGTGACCGAGCACTCGGCAGCCAGCAATTGACCACTGGCCAATGACAACAGCGAAATCGCTACAAGCTTGCGAATCATTTGAATCTCCAGGGCAGGACTTGATTAACGTAAAACTGATGTAAGAAGAGAGTGCCCGATCAGGGCCGGGGTTCCAAGAACGTGCGTCAAATGGTCCCGCGGACGCTCGCGACGGAGCGCCCTTCTGAAGAACGATTCACGGGAGCAGGTAATTAGGCGCTGACCGGCATCACCGTCACCCTCACCTCAGGATCATGCGTGCCGCCGCCCAGAATCACGCCACGCAACGGCGAGACATCAGAGAAGTCGCGCCCCCAGGCCAGGCTGATATGCTCCAGCGCAGGCTGCACATTGTTGGTAGGGTCGAAGTCGACCCAGCCAGAGGCCGGACAGAATACCGAGACCCAGGCGTGCGAGGCGTCGGCACCGATCAACCGGGGTTGGCCCGGTGGCGGCTGGGTCAGCAGATAGCCGCTCACATAGCGCGCCGCCAGGCCACGGGAGCGCAGACACGCCAGCATCAAGTGGGCGAAGTCCTGACACACGCCTCGCCGCCGCTCCAGCACTTCCACCAGCGGCGTGGCGACCTGAGTGGCCTCTTCATCGAAGGTAAACTCCTCGAAGATCTTTTCCATCAAGGCCTGCACACACAGCAACAATGGACGGCCCGGCGGGAAACAGACCTGCGAGAACTCGACGAACGAGCGCTTCAGGTGAACGTAGGGGGATTCGAAACGATAGCGGCAGGCCTCCAGAATATCTTCGGTCATCGGCTTGGCGCTGTATGTCAGCGCGCTGCGGGTCACTTCCCATTCGGGCGACAGATTGAAGTCCAGAAACGGCTTCTCCATCACCTCGATACGCAACCGCGCATTGACCTGCAATTCATCATGTGGACGCTCGAAGGCCAGACGGGTCAGCGGGTTGCCGAATACATCCAGCTCATCGCGACGCGTGGTGGGTTCAGGAAGAATCTCCAGCGCCTGCTCGGTGCAACGCTGCCAGGGACTGCTGCGCGGCCACAGGTGCGCCAGTTGCTGGGCCAACGAGACCGGGCTGTCGTACTTGTAATGTGTGTCATGGAAAATCTGGTAGAAAGCGCTCATCAGACAGACACCGTACGTTGGCTGACATCATCGACGTGGGCAAAATGGCGCAACGCCAAGCGATCGGACGCCAGGCCACTGCTGTCGCCAATGCTCTGCAGCAGGTCCGCCAGCCCGTCGAGTACGGCGTCGATACTGCTCTGGCCAAACAAAGGATTCTCCAGGCTGCCCAGGTCGAACGCGGCAAGACGCTGCGCCAACACCGTCAGGCTGCTGTCGCGTGGCGCATCGAACTCGTCGTTCAGGCGGCGCAACGAGCGCTGCACCAGCTTGAGCTGAAACAGCACCGCATGCGGGTTCTGCTCGTCGAGCAACAACAGGTCCAGCACCGGAATCAGATGCGGCACCGCCATGTACCGCGAGCGATAGGTGATGCTGCTGTTGCCCAGCTCCAGCAACCACTCCAGCCCGGCCTGTTCGAAAACCACCAGCCCGCGCAAAAACGCCGACAGGCTGGTGCTGAGAAACTTCAGGCGCTCGATACGTCGCCCGATCATCAGGAAGCTCCAGCCTTCGTCGCGGGTCATGTCGTCCAGCGCGAAACCGGAGAGCGCTGCCAGCGACATCACCAGACGGTTGAGAAAATCCAGCAGTTCGCCGAAATCCGGCTCTTCGGTTTCCAGACTCAAGGCTTCGCGCTGCAACTCGACCAGCGCCTGCCAGTTTTCCTTGGATAACTTGCCACGCACTTGCGAAGCGGCCCACTGCAAACGCTGCAAATTGGCGCGCAGGCTGAACGGCCACTCGTCACCCATCAGCGCGACAAGCAGGCGATCCTTCAGCTCTTCGCCTTCCTGCGCCTCGGGCAGCATGCCCAGACTCTCGGCCAGCGCGACGGCGGCTTGCAGCGCAAGAGGGTCATCGTCGTCGACGTAGCGCGTCAGCATGATACGCAGCAGGCGTGCACTGTCGTCACAGCGCTCGCAGTAACGTCCGAACCAGAACAGGTTTTCCACCACCCGTGACGGCAGATAAGGGTCGCGACGAATCAGGTCGTAGACACCCAGCTTACGCTGGCCTTTCCACGGCTCGCCGAGGTGCGAGCGCTCACCCAGCACCCAAGTGTCCTTGCTCGCCCCGCCACGCTGCATCGATACCACGTCGGCGTCGGCTTCAGCGGCCACTCGGGTCAAGCCGCCCGGCAGCACACGATAGCCATCAAGACTGGCCACTGCATACACACGCATGCCAATGGCGCGCGGCTGTAAACCGGTGCCATCAGCCTGTAGCACCGGAGCATGGGACAACTGCGCCAGCTCCTGCGCGACGTAGGCATAGGGCCGCGACTGCATGCGCTGGGCAAGGGCCAGACGCTGCTCCTCATTCAAATCACGGCCAAACACCGGCGCGAAATGTTGCGAGGGGAACGCCGGCTTGATCAACAGATCCGGCAGTTTTTCCAGCGCCTGGGCCAGCACCGGCGGCTCTCCGCACCACCAGGTTGCCACCGAGGGCAGGATCAGATCCTCGCCAAACAGGTATTGACTGATTTTCGGCAAAAAGCCCAGCAGCCCCGGAGACTCCAGCACACCACTGCCCAACGCATTGGCGACCAGCACGTTGCCCTGACGCACGGCCTCAAGCAGCCCCGGCACACCCAGCGCGGAGTCGGTGCGCAATTCCAGAGGGTCGCAGAAGTCATCGTCCAGACGGCGCATGATGGCGTGAACCCGACGCAAGCCGCTGAGGGTTTTCAGGTAGACCGTGGCATCGCGCACCGTCAGATCACCACCCTCGACCAGCGGATAGCCCAGTTGTCGCGCCAGGTACAAGTGTTCGAAGTAGCTTTCGTTGAAACGGCCCGGCGTCAGCAGGACGATCAGCGGTGCCTCGTTGCTGGTGGGCGCCTGACGGGCCAGCGTCTGCTGCAACGCGTCGAAGAAACCCGACAGGTGCCGGACCTGCAGGTCGCGATAGGTCTCCGGCAAGGCGCGCGCGACGCTTTGGCGGTTTTCCAGCGCATAACCGGCACCCGAAGGCGCCTGGGTACGGTCGGCAGTGACCCACCAGCGTCCGTCCGGGGTACGCGCCAGGTCGACGGCGTACATGTGCAGGAACGTGCCTTCAGGGGGCTTCACGCCCTGACACGGCCAGAGAAAGTTATTGTGGCCAAACACCAGTTCGGCGGGCAGCAGGCCATTGGCGATCAGCGTCTGCGCGCCGTAAAGGTCCGCGAGCACTGCGTTGAGCAGCCGTGCACGCTGGGCAATCCCTGCCGCCACGTGCTGCCATTCATCCGCCGCAATGATGTGCGGCAACAAGTCCAGCTCCCACGGGCGATCGGCACCCTTGGGGTCGGCATAGACGTTGTAGGTGACACCGTTTTCCTGAATCTGCCGGGTCAGCAGGGCCTGGCGCTGGATCAGTTGCGCCGCGCTGCTGCGCCGCATGTGCTCGTACAGACGACGCCAGTGCGGGCGAACGGCTCCGTCGGCGTCGAGCATTTCGTGGTAAGTACCCTCGGACAGCGGGTAGTGGTCAAGCAGGTCGGGCATGGAAGGCTCGGCAGGCAACGTAAGGACTTCAGATTAGTGCAGTCAGATGTCACGTCCGTGTGCATCTGACGCACAGAGCCACTGTTTTTTTAATGCAGACGCATATCCAGCGTCATCGGCAGCTCGTCGTTAATGTTGAGCGACGGAACGTCCAGTTTGCCTGGGGTGTGGCCGATGCGGAAGAAACGTGACAGGCGACGGCTTTCCGCTTCGTTGGCGTTGACCGGCAAGGTTTCGTAGTTACGGCCGCCCGGATGGGCGACATGATACTCGCAGCCGCCCAGCGAGCGGTGCATCCAGGTGTCGAGCAGATCGAAAACCAGTGGCGCATGCACGCCAATGGTCGGTTGCAGGCAATTGGCCGGCTGCCAGGCGCGATAACGCACACCCGCGACGAACTCGCCGACCCGTCCGGTCGGCTGCAGGGGCACTGCGACACCGTTACAGGTCAACACGTAGCGTTGCGGTGGCAGCCCGCTGATATGCACTTGCAGACGCTCCAGCGATGAATCGACGTAGCGCACCGCGCCGCCGGCCGAGCCCTCTTCACCCAGGACATGCCAGGGCTCCAGCGCCTGACGCAGCTCCAGCTCGATGCCGTTGACGGCGTAATCGCCCACTTTCGGGAAGCGGAATTCCAGGTGCGCAGAGAACCAGTCGGCCTGCACCGGGTAGCCTGCCGCGTTGAGGTCGGCGACCACATCGGCAAAATCCTGCTCGATGAAGTGCGGCAGCATGAAGCGGTCATGCAGTTGCGTGCCCCACCGCGCCAGCTTCGCGGGTGCGTAGGGTTCACGCCAGAAGCGCGCCACCAGCGCGCGCAGCAGCAACTGTTGCGCCAGGCTCATGCGCGCATGCGGCGGCATCTCGAAGGCTCGCAGCTCGAGCAGCCCCAGACGTCCGGTTGCGCCATCGGGCGAGTAAAGCTTGTCGATGCAGAACTCGGCACGGTGGGTATTGCCGGTGACGTCAATCAGCAGGTTACGCAGCAGACGGTCCACCACCCACGGCGCAACCTGCTCGCCTGGCTTCGGCATCTGTGCAAAAGCGATTTCCATCTCGTAGAGCGAGTCATTGCGCGCTTCGTCGATGCGCGGTGCCTGAGACGTCGGGCCGATGAACAGGCCGGAAAACAGGTACGACAGCGAAGGATGGTTGTGCCAGTAGCTGATCAGGCTGCGCAGCAGGTCCGGACGCCGCAGAAACGGCGAATCTGCCGGCGTTGCGCCGCCCAGCACGAAATGGTTGCCCCCGCCGGTGCCAGTATGACGGCCGTCGATCATGAACTTCTCGGTGGTCAGACGCGTGAGGCGCGCCTGTTCATAGAGAAACTCGGTGCGCTCGACCAGTTCGTCCCAGCTCGCCGAAGGCTGCACGTTGACCTCGATCACACCGGGGTCCGGCGTGATCCGGAAATTGCACAGCCGCGGATCGCTCGGCGGTTCGTAGCCTTCCAGCAGGATCGGGCACTGCAGCTCCTCTGCAGTCGCTTCGATCACCGCCACCAGTTCAAGGTATTCCTCAAGCTTTTGCAGCGGCGGCATGAACAGGTACAGCCGCCCCTCGCGCGCTTCGGCACACAGCGCCGTGCGGGTCAGCCAGTCGGCCGACTCGTCGATCTTCGGCGGGCGCTCGGCGTCCGTGTCTGTGGACTTGAGCGCTGAGGTCAACGAGTCGCTGTCGGCCAGTTCGGGGAAGTCCTGGTTATGGTCGGTCGGATGAATGAACGGGTATTCCGCCGCCTTGACCCAAGGCTGCGACGCCAGCGGCAATCGATAGCCCAGCGCAGAATCCCCCGGCACCAGACGGCAATGCTCGTCACGCAAGTACCAGCGGCCACTCTGCCAGCTGTCACCGTCCGCGTTGCGAGCCAGCGGCAGAACCTGACCGATCATCTTGTCCAGCCCCTGAGCGAAGACCTTGCGCAGACGGGCACGCTCCAGCTCGTCACCCAGCCGCGAATCTTCGGCGGTGACGTTGACTGGCAATGCGCCTTCGCGCCACAAGTAATAGAAATTGTCTTCGTAAGCCGGGAAAACGAAGCGGGCCGGCAGCTTCAGGCGCTCGGCAACACTGGCGAGAAAACGCCCTGCCAGTTCGCCCGTAGCACCGTAGTCACGGGTTTCATCGGCGATCAGCGCATTATTGCGCCACACCGGCTGGCCGTCCTTGCGCCAGAAGCAGTTTAGCGACCAGCGCGGCAACTGCTCACCTGGATACCATTTGCCTTGCCCGAAATGCACGATGCCCAGCGGCGCGTAATGCTCGCGCATGCGCTGGAACAGCTCGGCGGACAGCTCGCGCTTGCGCGGCCCCAGCGCGGCGGTGTTCCATTCGGCGCCATCGCGGTCGTCGATGGACACGAAGGTCGGCTCGCCGCCCATGGTCAGACGCACATCGTCGCGCAGCAGATCGGCGTCGATCTGTCGACCAAGCGCCTGAATGTCCTGCCATTGCGCTTCGGTGTAAGGCTTGGTGACGCGCGGCGCCTCCCAGATGCGTTCGACCGACATTTCGTGGCTGAAATCGGTTTCGCACGGCTCGACCAGACCACTGATCGGCGCTGCCGAGGAAGGCTCGGGGCTGCACGCCAGAGGAATGTGTCCTTCGCCGGCGAACAGGCCGGACGTGGCGTCCAGCCCGACCCAGCCTGCGCCCGGCAGATAGACCTCGCACCAGGCGTGCAGGTCGGTGAAGTCGACATCCGTACCGGACGGCCCGTCGAGCGCCTCGACATCGGCCTTGAGCTGAATGAGGTAGCCCGACACAAAGCGCGCCGCCATGCCCAGATGACGCAACAGCTGCACCAGCAGCCATGCGGAGTCGCGGCACGAGCCCGATGCGTTTTCCAGGGTGAATTCCGGGGTCTGAACGCCGGGTTCCATGCGGATCAGGTAGGCGACGTCCTGACTCAGGCGCTGGTTGAGGCCGACCAGGAAGTCGATGGCCGGAATCGGCTCGCGACTGATGCTGTCCAGATACGCCTGAAATCTCGGGGTCAGCGGCAGTTTTTCGAGGTACGGCGCCAGCTCGCGCTGCTCTTCGCTGGCGTAGGTGAACGGAATGTTCTCGGCGTAGGGCTCCAGGAAGAAGTCGAACGGATTGAACACCGCCATCTCGGCGACCAGATCGACTTCGACACGGAATTCGTCGGTCTTTTCCGGGAAGACCAGACGCGCGAGGTAATTGCCTTGAGGGTCCTGCTGCCAGTTGATGAAATGGTTTTCAGGCAGGACTTTCAGCGAATAAGACAGCACGCGTGTGCGGCTATGAGCGGCCGGACGCAGGCGAACGATCTGCGGACCCAGTTCGACCGCGCGGTCGTAGCGATAGTGCGTGACATGGTGCAAGGCAATATGAATCGACACGGCGTGCCTCCTGCGAGCCTGAACGGTAATTGAGCCGCGCAAGACTTATGCCATCCGGTCAAAGTCGTGCGCCAACGAGAGTGGCATTCCCCGCCTGAACAGGCGCAGCACCAAAATCGTGCCGGCCAAAGCCAACGGTGCAAGGGTCGCACAGTAATAAGGCAGACAGTGTGGCAGAGGGATTGAGTGGGGGGTGAAGAATTGTGAAGGCGTTTGGATACGCATGCGGCGCGTTGCAGGTGTAAGACGCGCAGCTTCACCCAAGGCATTCCCACCCCGTGGGAGCGAGCTTGCTCGCGAAGGCGTCATCACTGAACCACCGCTTTCGCGAGCAAGCTCGCTCCCACAAGGGATTGCAGGTGGGTTTTCAGCACTGCCCGACCCTACATTTCCGGCACTATCAGCACACGAGCACATGATAGGTACACCCACAGAACGAGGAACGATAATACCAACTATCGTGCGACGCTCTGCGTCTGCGCGGATACCTCGCCTTAGCGTGGCACTACTGGCTTGCGCTTGGGCGGTTTGGTGCCTTTGCCCTTGGCTGCATCCATGCGCTCCTTGGCGGCCTGCTTGTTGCGCGCCATGGCGGCAGCCTTGGCCTCTTCACGCTTGTCCCACGGCTTGCTGCCATCGCTTCCGCGTGGCGGCAGGCCGGTGTGCTGGGTCTGGATCAGCGTGGTCTTGGCATTTTTCGCAACCTTGTGGCTGCCCGCTGGCGTCGAGTTCTTGCGGCGCGCGCTCTGATAGCTGTCAGTAGCCGGCTGATGCAACGGGATCAGTTGATCCTTGCCCGGCCCGATCAGGTCGGCACGGCCCATGCGTTCCAGTGCCTCACGCAGCATCGGCCAGCCTTTCGGATCGTGATAGCGCAGGAAAGCCTTGTGCAAACGACGCTGCGCTTCGCTTTTCACGATGGTGACCGCATCACTCTTGTAGGTGACCTTGCGCAGCGGGTTCTTGCCCGAGTGGTACATGGCGGTGGCCGTGGCCATCGGCGACGGGTAGAACGCCTGCACCTGGTCCGCGCGGAAACCATTGCCCTTGAGCCACAGCGCCAGGTTCATCATGTCTTCATCGGTGGTGCCAGGGTGGGCGGCGATGAAGTAAGGAATCAGGTACTGCTCCTTGCCGGCTTCCTTGGTGTACTTCTCGAACATGCGCTTGAACTTGTCATAGCTGCCAATGCCCGGCTTCATCATCTGGTTGAGCGGACCTTCCTCGGTGTGTTCCGGGGCGATCTTCAGGTAACCACCTACGTGGTGAGTAACCAGTTCCTTGACGTACTCCGGCGACTCGACCGCGAGGTCGTAGCGCAGGCCGGAGGCGATCAGGATCTTTTTCACGCCCGGCAAGGCGCGCGCGCTGCGATACAGCTGGATCAGCGACGAGTGATCGGTATTCAGGTTCGGGCAGATGCCCGGGAATACGCAGGACGGCTTGCGGCAGGCCGACTCGATCTCCGGGCTTTTGCAGGCGATGCGATACATGTTCGCGGTCGGCCCGCCCAGGTCGGAAATGACCCCGGTAAAGCCCGGCACCTTGTCGCGGATTTCTTCGATTTCGCGAATGATCGACTCTTCGGAGCGGTTCTGAATAATCCGCCCTTCGTGCTCGGTGATCGAGCAGAAGGTGCAGCCGCCAAAGCAGCCGCGCATGATGTTCACCGAGAAACGAATCATGTCGTAGGCAGGGATCTTTTCCTTGCCGTACGCTGGATGCGGGACGCGCGCGTAAGGCATGCCAAACACGTAGTCCATTTCTTCAGTGGTCATCGGAATGGGCGGCGGGTTGAACCAGACGTCCACGTCGCCATGTTTCTGCACCAGCGCGCGAGCATTGCCCGGGTTGGTCTCCAGGTGCAACACGCGGTTGGCGTGGGCATACAGCACAGCGTCGTTACGGACCTTTTCCACCGATGGCAGGCGGATGACCGTCTTGTCGCGGGTCATGCGCGGGCTGGCGAGAATCTGCACCACCTTGGCTTCGTTGGGGTCCTCGACGTTGCCTTTTTCCTGCTCGATGGCGCAGGCCTGCGTGTCCTGGGTGTTGACGTACGGGTTGATGATCTTGTCGACCTTGCCCGGACGGTCGATACGCGTGGAGTCGACCTCATACCAGCCCTGCGGCGTGTCACGACGAATGAACGCCGTACCGCGCACGTCGGTGATGTCTTCGATCTTGTGGCCGTAGGACAGACGCTGGGCGACTTCGACGATCGCGCGTTCGGCATTGCCGTACAGCAGGATGTCGGCGCAGGCGTCAATCAGGATCGAGTTGCGAACCTTGTCCTGCCAATAGTCATAGTGCGCGATTCGGCGCAGCGAAGCCTCGATGCCGCCCAGCACGATCGGTACATGCTTGTAGGCTTCCTTGCAGCGCTGGCTGTAGACCAGACTTGCGCGGTCCGGACGCTTGCCAGCCATGCCGCCAGGGGTATAGGCGTCATCGGAGCGAATCTTCTTGTCTGCGGTATAGCGGTTGATCATCGAGTCCATGTTGCCGGCAGCGACACCGAAAAACAGATTCGGCTCGCCGAGCTTCATGAAGTCGTCCTTGGACTGCCAGTTGGGCTGCGCGATGATCCCGACCCGGAAGCCCTGGGATTCGAGCAGACGACCGATGATCGCCATGCCGAAAGACGGGTGATCCACGTACGCATCACCGGTAACAATGATGATGTCGCAGGAATCCCAGCCAAGCAGATCCATTTCTTCCCGGCTCATGGGCAGGAAAGGTGCTGGTCCGAAACATTCGGCCCAGTACTTGGGATAGTCAAATAACGGCTTGGCTGATTGCATGTTCAGGACCTACGTTTGCACGTTGGAAAAATCGCGGGCGCGGAATATAGCACATTTTTTGATCAAGTCCGACCACGGTGGTCGGATTTGATGGAGTCGACCCGAAGTCAATCGTCGTCGAAGTTGTAACTGCCCGGCGCCAGGTTCTCGAAGCGCGTGTATTTGCCGATGAACGCCAGACGCGTGGTGCCGATGGGGCCGTTACGCTGCTTGCCGATGATGATCTCGGCAATGCCCTTGTGCTCGGTTTCCGGGTGATACACCTCGTCCCGGTAAACGAACATGATGACGTCGGCATCCTGCTCGATCGCTCCGGATTCCCGGAGGTCGGAGTTGATCGGGCGCTTGTTGGGGCGCTGCTCAAGAGAGCGGTTGAGCTGCGACAGGGCAATGACCGGGCAGTTGAATTCCTTGGCCAGCGCTTTCAACGAGCGCGAGATCTCGGAAATCTCGTTGGTACGGTTATCACCGCTGGAACCAGGGATCTGCATCAACTGCAGGTAGTCGATCATGATCATGGCGATGTCGCCATGCTCACGCACGATCCGCCGCGTCCGCGCGCGCATTTCAGACGGGCTGATACCAGCCGTATCGTCGATGAAAAGCTTGCGGTCATTGAGCAGATTGACCGCCGATGTCAGGCGTGGCCAGTCATCGTCATCAAGCTGGCCGGCCCGCACCTTGGTCTGGTCGATGCGCCCCAGCGACGACAACATACGCATGATCAGCGATTCGCCTGGCATCTCCAGCGAGTAGACCAGCACCACCTTGTCACTGCGCAGCACTGCGTTCTCGACCAGGTTCATGGCGAAGGTGGTCTTACCCATCGACGGACGTCCGGCAACGATGATCAGGTCGGCGGGTTGCAATCCGCTGGTTTTTTCATCGAGATCGGTATACCCGGTCGACAGACCGGTAATGGCGTTGTCGCTGTTGAACAGGGTATCGATACGGTCGATGGCCTTGGTCAGCAGGTCATTGACGCTGACCGGGCCGCCAGTCTTGGGGCGCGCTTCGGCGATCTGGAAGATCTGCCGTTCAGCCTCGTCAAGAATCTCTTCGGCGGTCCGGCCTTCGGGGTTGAACGCACTGTCGGCGATTTCGGTACTGATGCCGATCAATTGCCGCAGCGTGGCCCGGGCCCGGACGATCTGCGCATAAGCCTTGATGTTGGCGACAGAAGGCGTGTTTTTTGCCAGCTCACTGAGGTAGCCCAGGCCGCCTACTTGCGAGGTCTGCCCTTCCTTGTCCAGCTGTTCAGCCAGCGTGACCACGTCAATCGGGCTGTTCTGGTCGGCCAAGCGGGCGATGGCGCGGAATATCAGGCGGTGGTCATGTCGATAGAAATCACCATCGGAAACTTGATCGAGTACCCGCTCCCAGGCGTTGTTGTCCAGCATCAAGCCACCGAGTACAGCCTGTTCGGCCTCGATGGAATGCGGCGGCACTTTCAGGGCAGCGGTTTGCAGATCGTATTGTTCGGGGGCGGAAATATCGTTCATGGCCACTTCAATTCGGGGTTTGCAGAATGGGGATGGCACAAAGACAAAGGGCACGACCTGTGAACAGGATCGTGCCCGATGTTAATCCTCTGACGTCAATGCCGCCAGACGATTACGTGTTGCTTAAGCAGCCACTACGACAACGCGTACGGTCGCTTCTACGTCGCTGTGCAGGTGCACGGCTACGTCGAATTCACCAACGTTGCGGATAGTGCCGTTCGGCAGACGAACTTCGCTTTTTGCAACTTCAACGCCAGAGGCGGTCAGTGCATCAGCGATGTCGTGGGTGCCGATCGAACCGAACAGCTTGCCTTCGTCACCAGCAGTGGCAGTGATAGTCACTTCCAGCTCAGCCAGTTGGGCAGCGCGAGTTTCGGCAGATGCTTTCTTGTCTGCAGCCAGTTTTTCCAGCTCGGCACGACGCTCTTCAAACGCAGCCACGTTGGCAGCGGTTGCAGCGGTTGCTTTGCCGTAAGGCAGCAGGTAGTTACGACCGTAGCCGGCCTTAACGCTTACTTTGTCGCCCAGGTTGCCCAGGTTGGCGACTTTTTCCAGAAGGATCAGTTGCATGTGGAAATCCTCTTAACTTTTAACCTTCACCGTTCGCAGGACCATTGCCGGGATCTTTCGAGCTCCGGCGACCGCGAAAATCAATCAGGCTGTCGACAATGGCAATTACCACGAGCAACGGATAAATCAGCTGCATGAACACCAGCAGCGTGATGTACATCCCCACCAGCCAGAACCTGGACAGACGCTTTTCAGCGACCAGACCGTGAATCAGGGCCAGGCCCGCAAAGACCAGCGGTACGCTGCACAGCGGTGTAAGCATCGCTATCTGCGGACCGAAATTCGGCCCCACCAGCATGCACACCACCAGCACCAACGCCGGCACCAGCGGGAGTTTCACGGCGCGAAATTCACGCCCGAAACCACCAGGGTTGTACAACATCGCTTGCCAGTACCGCCCAAGAATCAGGCACAGCACACTGACGATTTGCAGCACAGCCGCTATCAGGCCATTCAGGACGGGTGCAATCAGTGCCCCCAGACGCGCTCGCTCTTCTACGTTCAACTGCTCGTAGAGCCCGGCCAGCATTGTCGGCAGATGTTTCTGCAACTCCTGCGACATTGCTTCCAGAGGCTCGCGAAAAACCGTGCCCAGAATTACTGCATACACCACACCCAATGCCACGCTGACCAGCAGCACACGGACCCAGGACTCGCTGGCACGCAAAACCATTGCCAAACTCAGTGAACCCGCCAGCACCATGGCTGTACGAGGTTCACCGAAATACCACCAGACCAAAGCCGGCAGCAGAGCCCAGGACAGGACACCAACGGCATCACTGAACCCGCGTCGCAGGAGCACAAGGCACCCTGCGGCAGCACTCAACCAGAACAACAGCGGCAATGCCGCACATCCAGCCACTACGAGAGTGGCCTGCATACGGCCGCGCATGATGAATTCAGCCAGGGCACGCATGCTTTCTATCCTTTGTTACGTTTTGTCGACTACCTGGTCTCAGCGGCCGTGGCTGTCGGTGTAGGCCAGCAGGGCCAGGAAGCGGGCACGCTTGATAGCGGTGGCCAGCTGACGCTGATAACGTGCTTTGGTACCAGTGATACGGCTTGGAACGATTTTGCCGGTCTCGGATACGTAGGCTTTCAGAGTGTTGAGATCTTTGTAATCGATCTCTTTGACGTCTTCAGCGGTGAAGCGGCAGAATTTACGACGACGGAAGAAACGTGCCATGTAATTGGCTCCTCAAAAGGTCCGTGGATTACTCGTCAGCGTTATCGCTAACGTCGCTGTTGTCGCCGTCATCGCCATCGGCGCTGTCGGAGTGCTCAGGACGGTCACGACGCTCACGGCGCTCACTGCGGTTCTCTTCAGCCTTGAGCATCTCGGACTGGCCGGTTACGGCTTCGTCGCGACGGATGACCAGGTTACGGATCACAGCATCGTTGTAACGGAAGTTGTCTTCCAGCTCGGCCAGAGCCTTGCCAGTGCAC
The DNA here is from genome assembly GCF_020515645.1 of Pseudomonas sp. MWU16-30316. Taxonomy (NCBI): domain Bacteria; kingdom Pseudomonadati; phylum Pseudomonadota; class Gammaproteobacteria; order Pseudomonadales; family Pseudomonadaceae; genus Pseudomonas; species Pseudomonas sp. MWU16-30316. The sequence goes on from NZ_JAIZAZ010000007.1 coordinate 98,396, forward strand.
TCAACGTTCAGCATCACGTAGTGAGCCTTGTGAACATTGTTGATTGCGTAAGCCAGTTGACGACGGCCCCAATCTTCCAGACGGTGGATTTTGCCGCCGTCTTCTTCGATCAGCTTGGTGTAACGCTCTACCATGCCGCCGACTTGCTCGCTTTGATCCGGGTGGACCAAAAAGATAATTTCGTAATGACGCATGAATGCTCCTTACGGGTTGTAGCCTGCCGCTCAAATAGCGGTCAGACAAGGAGTGAATGACACTGTTGGTCTTGCTCAGGGACAGGCACATGCGCGCCTGCCGTGACAGCAAGGGGCGCAATTGTAGAGAAGGGTCGTGGGAGGCGCAAGGCAATTGGTGAATTAATGAGCAGATCGCATGGCGCGACCTGCTCACTCTGGCCAGAAGCCGCAATCAGGCTTTTTTGCCGGCAGCCTTGACACTGCGCTGGCGCAGCGCTTCGAACAGACACACGCCAGTCGCGACCGACACGTTGAGGCTGCTGACACTGCCCACCATCGGCAGGCGCACCAGATAATCACAATGCTCACGGGTCAGGCGACGCATGCCCTTGCCTTCCGCGCCCATGATGATAATGGTCGGCCCGGTCAGGTCCTGCTGATACAGCTCGACCTCGGCCTCGCCCGCAGTACCGACCACCCACAATCCGCGCTGCTGCAGTTTTTCCAGAGTACGCGCCAGGTTGGTCACTGCCACGAGCGGAATGACCTCGGCTGCACCGCAGGCGACCTTGCGCACGGCTGGCGTCAGGGTTGCGGATTTGTCCTTGGGCACGATGACCGCCAGCGCACCTGCCGCATCGGCAGTACGCAGGCAGGCGCCAAGGTTGTGCGGATCGGTCACGCCGTCCAGCACCAACAGCAGCGGCGAGCCTTCACTGCGGTCCAGCAGCTCGTCGAGCATTGCCTCGCCCCAGACCTGGCTCGGGCTGACATCGGCAACAACACCCTGATGCACGCCTTCGACCCAGGCATCCATTTCGCGGCGCTCGGCCTGCCCGATGGTGACGCGATTTTCGGCCGCCAGTGCGACCAGGGTCTGAACGCGAGGGTCGTTACGACCCTCGGCCAGCCAGATGTGCTTGACGCGTTTCGGATGATGACGAAGTAACGCTTCTACGGCGTGAACGCCGTAGATTTTTTCCAGCTGACTCATGACTTGGCCTTGGGTTTACGAGCGCCGCTGCTTTTCGCAGCTGGCGCGGAGCCCGTTTTTGACGAGCCTTTACGGTGTTTGCTGGCCGGTTTGCCCGATGAGGGCGCAGAACCCGACCTGTCAGACTTTCCCGACGATGCCTTGCTACCACCCTTCGCGTCTGCCAGAAGCGCTTTTTTCAGCTCGCGGCTTTTACGCACTTCTGCGTTTTTCGCGGCGGCATCGCTCGGGCGATACGCTTCGGTGCTGCTTTCCTTGGTCGAAGCGCTACGGCGTCCGGACTTGGCAGGCGCCTTATCCTTCTCAGCCGTGGTCGTGGCAGCAGGTGCCGCGGTGTCATGACCACGACGCTTGCGAGCCGTCGGCTTTGCAGCCGCTGCCGCTTCGGAGATCTCGAAATCGATCTTGCGCTCGTCCAGATCGACGCGCATGACGCGCACTTCAACGGTGTCGCCCAAGCGGAAGTTACGCCCGGTACGCTCGCCGGCAAGGCGGTGGTGCAGCGGATCGAAGTGGTAGTAGTCACCCGGCAAGGCGGTCACGTGGACCAGGCCCTCGACATAGATGTCGGTCAGCTCGACGAACAGACCAAAGCCGGTTACAGCGGTGATCACGCCCGGGAACGACTCGCCGACGCGATCCTTCATGTATTCGCACTTGAGCCAGTTGACCACGTCGCGCGTAGCCTCGTCGGCACGGCGTTCGCTCATCGAGCATTGTTCGCCCAACTGGTCGAGCAGCGCGTCGTCGTATGGGTAGATGCGCGCCTTCGGGATCGTGGCAGCGCCGGCACGACGAACGTGCGGCGTATCCTGCTTGGAGCGAATGACACTGCGAATCGCACGATGGGTCAGCAGGTCCGGATAACGACGGATCGGCGATGTGAAGTGCGTGTACGCTTCGTAATTCAGACCGAAGTGACCGTTGTTGTCCGAGCTGTAGACCGCCTGGCTCAACGAACGCAGCATCACGGTCTGTATCAGGTGGTAGTCAGGACGATCACGAACGGTTTCAAGCAGCGCCTGATAATCCTTTGGTGTCGGACCTTCCTTGCCTTTATGCAACGTCAGGCCCAACTCACCGAGGAACGCACGCAGTTTTTCCAGGCGCTCCGGCGGCGGACCATCGTGGACGCGGTACAACGCAGGAATTTCGTGCTTCTTCAGGAACTGCGCGGTGGCCACGTTGGCGGCCAGCATGCATTCCTCGATCAGCTTGTGGGCATCATTGCGAGTGGTCGGACGGATTTCGGCAATCTTGCGCTCGGAACCGAAGATGATCCGGGTTTCCTGAGTTTCGAAATCGATCGCACCGCGCACATGACGCGCGCCCAGCAATACCTTGTACATGGCATAAAGCTGTTTGAGGTGCGGCACCACATCGCCGTATTCACCACGCAAGCTTTTGGCTTCAGCGGTTTTCGGCTGCTCCAGAATCGTGCTGACCTTGTTGTAGGTCAGGCGAGCGTGAGAGTGGATGATGCCTTCGTAGAACACGTAGTCAGTCATCTCGCCGGTCTTGGAGATGGTCATCTCGCAGACCATGGCCAGACGATCGACATGCGGGTTCAGCGAGCAGAGGCCGTTGGACAATTGCTCAGGCAGCATGGGCACGACGCGCTCGGGGAAATACACCGAGTTGCCGCGCACCTGGGACTCTGCATCCAGCGCCGAGCCGATCTTCACGTAGCTCGATACGTCGGCAATCGCCACGTAGAGCTTCCAGCCGCCGGAGAACAAACGCAGCTTGCCCGGCTTGGCTTCGCAATAGACCGCATCGTCGAAGTCACGAGCGTCTTCGCCGTCGATGGTCACGAACGGCAGATGGCGCAGATCGACGCGGTGTTCCTTGTCCTTCTCTTCGACTTCCGGCTTGAGCCTGGCAGCTTCCTTCAGGACAGCTTCGGGCCAAACATGCGGGATATCGTAGGTACGCAGCGCGACATCGATCTCCATGCCGGGCGCCATGTAGTTGCCCACCACTTCGATCACGTCGCCTTGCGGCTGGAAGCGCGGCGTCGGCCAATGGGTGATTTTCACCTCGACGAACTGACCGATCTTGGCGCCGTTGTTGCGACCCGGCGTCACCAGCACTTCCTGCTGGATTTTCGGGTTATCGGGTACAACAAAACCAATGCCGCTCTCTTCGAAGTAGCGACCAACGATGGTTTCGTGAGCACGCGAGATCACTTCGACAATAACGCCTTCGCGACGACCGCGACGGTCAAGGCCGGAAACACGCGCCAGCGCCCGGTCACCGTCGAATACCAGACGCATTTGCGCCGGGCTCATGAACAGGTCATCGGAACCGTCGTCTGGAACCAGAAAGCCGAAGCCATCGCGATGCCCGGAGATGCGACCCAGGATCAGGTCAAGCTTGTCTACCGGTGCATAAGTGCCGCGACGGGTGTAGATCAACTGGGCGTCACGCTCCATCGCCCGAAGGCGGCGGCGCAGAGCCTCGAATTGATCTTCGGTGGTCAGGCCGAACTCTTCGACCAGTTGCTCGCGACTGGCCGGCGAACCGCGCTCAGCAAGGTGCTGCAAGATCAGCTCGCGGCTGGGAATAGGGTTTTCGTATTTTTCCGCTTCACGAGCGGCCTCGGGATCGAGGGACTGCCAATCGGCCATTAGATAGTTTTCACCTTGTATATATAGGGGTTAGTTTGGCATAGACCTCATGAAACGGGAAATTTCACGCTCAAACCACTCGACAAAAAGCCTGCTCAACCCCGCTGAAACACCCGAAACACGCCGTCCGCGATTTTTTTCGAGTTTTTTGCACTGCCGGGCTTTACAGCCTAAAAGGCGCTCCGTATAGTGCGCGCCATCGGCAGGTTGATGCCTTCCGATACTGCCCAGATGGTGAAATTGGTAGACACGCCAGCTTCAGGTGCTGGTGACCGCAAGGTCGTGGAAGTTCGAGTCTTCTTCTGGGCACCAATTCAGGCAACAGACTACAACAGTCTCAAGCCTCACAAAAACCCGCGAAAGCGGGTTTTTGCATTTTCAGGGTTTCGATTATTAAATCAAAACAGGGGTTTACAGAGTAAAACGATCGCCGTATAGTGCGCCCCATCAACGGCGGAGACGCTGCTGATGCTGCCCAGATGGTGAAATTGGTAGACACGCCAGCTTCAGGTGCTGGTGACCGCAAGGTCGTGGAAGTTCGAGTCTTCTTCTGGGCACCAATTCAAAAAAACCGAGCCAATGGCTCGGTTTTGTGCTTTCAGTGGTTTGAACTTTCCGGGGTCTGAAAGTGTTATGACCCTGCGCGTGTACAGCGCCACATTAGGTGGCGCCCTACGAAAGCCTCAAGCCCTGAATTGCCCCAGGCTCGCCTTCAACTGCGCAGCCAGTCCGTTGAGCACTTTGCCACTGGCGGTTGTTTCCACCACAGCCTTGGCAGCACGCTCGGCCTGAGCATGGATCACCTCTACCCGACCGCGCACCGCCTGGGCACCTTCAGCCTGATGAACGGCCGCCTTGGTCGCCAGACCAATGGCCGCATGCACCTGCTCGACGGAGGCCTGCACGGTCTGCTGCCGCTTGGCGCTGTCGCGTAATACCTCCAGCCCTTCCTTGGCCTGTCGGCCAGCGATGCCGATGGCGGCCACCGCTTCTTTTGCACCGCGCTGTAAGGCCACGATGTGTTCCTGAATATCACCCGTCGAGCTTTGCGTCTTGCTGGCCAGCGCCCGCACTTCGTCAGCCACCACGGCAAAGCCCCTGCCCGTTTCACCCGCGCGTGCGGCTTCAATGGCTGCGTTGAGTGCGAGCAAGTTGGTTTGCTCGGCAATACCGTGGATAACTTCCAGCACGACCTCGATCTGCTGGCTTTGCTGCGCCAGACGCTCAATGACCTGCGCACCGGTTTCAACCTGCCCGGCCAGCGCCTCGATCAAACCGCCGACCTGATTGGACGTGCGGGTGTTTTCATCGGTTGCCTGTTTGATATCGATCACCTGACGCAAGGCTGCCTGCATCGCCTGGCTTTCCGACTGCGCCTCGTCGGCCATCTGCTCCAGCGCTTTCAGACTGGCCGCCACTTGGTCCCGCTGCAATTCGGCCGCCGCATCGGCACCGGCGTTACGCTCGCTCATGACACCGATTTCCTGCCCGGTGCGCTGCGCCACCTCGCCCGCCTCACGAACGATAGGCTGCAACTTGTCGATGAAGCGGTTGACCGCCGCCGACATGTCGCCAATCTCGTCGTTGCTGTCCAGCTTGACGCGCTTGGTCAGATCGCCCTCGCCCGCCGCCAGGTCATTGAGTGCCGCGATCAGCAGATGCAGCTTGCTGACGACCCGACGCCCGAGCACCACCGCCAGTAACAACAATACACCCAGGCCGACCAGGGCCAGACCCATGCCGATTCTCCAGCGCAGCGTTTCGGCAGCTTCCTGAACCGCCACACGCGTGTTGGCGGTCATTGCCGCTCCCGCCGCCTGAGCCGACTGCAGGCGCGTGCGTAGCGCGGCAGAGCTGTCCTTCGAGGCACTGGCAAGGCTGTCAGACACCAACTGCTCACCACTGGTGATCAGGGTCGCGAAACGCTTGTCCAGGGCAGTAAGATTCTCTTCGACCGTTGCCGTGGACACACCCATGCGCACCTTGCCGATCTCTACGCCGTTAGGGCTGATGGATGCCTCGACGTAATACACCGAAGGGTCGCTTTTCGCCGCATTGAGGACCTTGTCCATCGCCCGCTCGCCTTCGCCCTTGGCCAAAAGAGCCTTGACCAGCGGATTGTCACGGTTCATGTAACGCGTGAGGTGCTCACCTGCGGCGTCGTCATAAACGACGAACAGTACGTTGGGATTGCGCTGGGCACGGCGTGCGAATTCGGAAAGCGTTGGCGTGTCGTTGTCCCACATCGCACGCGGAGCAACGGCAGCCAGCAATTCGGCCATGTCCGTCGCGGACTCGCGCAGGTCTTTCTCCAGCGTGGCACGCAGTTGAGTCTGCTCTTCCTTCAGACGGGTAGAGAGCCCGACGCTCAGGCGCTGTCGAGTGCTGGCTGACAATGCATCGAGGCTCGATGCCACTTCGCTACTCGCCGACTCCAGCTCTGAGGACAGATGTTGCGAATCTACCCCCAGACGATTGGCGAGATCGGCCTCAAGCGCAGTGACGGTGCTCCGGGTAAGCGCAACCGCCACCACCACCTGCACCAAAAGAGCGATACCCAGCGCAATGAAGACCGGGCGCAGCAGACGGCTTTGCAATAGAGATAAGACAGCAGACACAGGAGAATCCCTCCACCCTCAGCGCCATTAAAATGATGGCACTTTTCTGTCATCTTTGTAGCAAGCGCCGTGCCGTGACACAAGTCTCACTTTTCTGAGCTTCCCTGCCGCCGGTGCGACAATAAAAAAGGGCCGCACATGCGACCCTTTTTGGCACAGCCCGGTGACGTATCAGCCGAACGGATGACGCAGCACGATGGTTTCGTTGCGGTCAGGACCGGTCGAAATGATGTCGATAGGCGCACCCACCAGCTCTTCAACACGCTTGATGTAAGCGCGAGCGGCAGCAGGCAGCTCTTCGAGGGTCTTGGCACCCAGCGTGGATTCGCTCCAGCCTGGCATCTGCTCGTAGACCGGACGCAGGCCCAGATAGCTGTCAGCGTCGGTAGGCGCGTCGATGACGGCACCCTCTTCGTTCTCGTAGCCCACACAGATGTTGATGGTTTCCAGACCGTCGAGCACGTCCAGCTTGGTCAGGCACAGGCCCGAGATGCTGTTGATTTCGATGGCGCGACGCAGGATGACGGCGTCGAACCAGCCGCAACGGCGTGCACGACCGGTGGTGGCACCGAACTCATGACCACGCTTGGCCAGGAAGGCACCGACGTCATCGAACAGCTCAGTCGGGAAAGGACCCGAACCCACGCGCGTGGTGTAGGCCTTGGTGATGCCCAGGATGTAATCCAGGTACATCGGACCAAAACCGGAACCGGTGGCAATGCCGCCCGCCGTGGTGTTGGAGCTGGTGACGTACGGGTAGGTACCGTGGTCGATGTCCAGCAGCGAACCCTGGGCACCTTCGAACATGATGTCCTTGCCGTCGCGACGCATCTCATGCAGCGCAGCGGTGACGTCGAGCATCAGCGGCTTGAGCATGTCGGCGTATTCCATGCACTCGTCGAGCGTCTTCTGGAAGTCGATGGCAGGCTCTTTGTAGTAATTGACCAGCACGAAGTTGTGGTAGTCGAGCAGTTCGCCCAGCTTGGCGGCGAAGCGCTCACGATGGAACAGGTCGCCGATACGCAGACCGCGACGTGCGACCTTGTCTTCGTAGGCCGGGCCGATACCACGACCGGTGGTGCCGATCTTGAACTCGCCGCGGGCTTTTTCACGCGCCTGGTCGAGTGCCACGTGGTACGACAGGATCAGCGGGCAGGACGGGCTGATGCGCAGACGCTCACGCACCGGAATGCCTTTCTCTTCCAGCTTGACGATTTCGCGCAGGAGCGCGTCGGGAGCAACCACCACACCGTTACCGATCAGGCACTGCACGCCTTCGCGCAGCACACCGGACGGAATCAGGTGCAATACGGTTTTCTCACCGTCGATCACCAGTGTGTGGCCGGCGTTGTGGCCACCCTGATAGCGAACTACGGCGGTAGCATGTTCGGTCAGCAGATCAACGATCTTGCCTTTGCCCTCATCACCCCATTGAGTGCCCAGGACTACGACATTCTTACCCATAACACTTGTCCTCATTCACGCAAACTTGGTGCCGGCGGCGGCCGGCAGGAATACTCAAGAAGCCAGCGGCATTACCTGCCAGTGCTCGCCATGCTGAATCAATTGCCGGTCACAGTCGGCTTCACGCGCGGCGCTCGCCTGCTGCCCAGGCAACGCCTGAACCACACGCTGACCTTCACTGCGCAACTGGCAAACCATCTGCCAGAGTGCCGCATCCGTACTGTCCGGCACCCAGATGCCACCAGACGGTAAGACGATTTCTGCCTGCCCCAGGGTAACCAGGGTTTTCAGGTCGGTGGAAAAGCCGGTCGCCGGACGGGCACGACCGAAGTCGGCACCGATGTCATCGTAACGACCGCCCTGAGCGATCGACTGGCCCACGCCCGGTACGAACACCGCGAACACCACACCGGTGTGGTAGTGGTAACCGCGCAGCTCGCCGAGATCAAAGTACAGCGGCAGCTGCGGGAAACGCGCAGCCAGACGCTCGGCAATCGACAGCAGGTCGTCCAGAGCGGCCAGCACTGGCGCCGGTGCGCCGGCCAGACGATCGCGTGCGGCGTCCAGCACCTCACGACCACCGCACAGATCAACCAGTGCGCGCAGCATGGCGGCCAGCTCTGGCGGCAGATCGGCGGTGAGGGCAATCACTTCATCGATGGCCTTGCGCTGCAGTGCATCGAACAGCTGCTGCTCGACTTCACCCGACAGGCCGGCGGCACGCGCCAGACCGCGATAGATACCGACATGCCCGAGGTCCATGTGCACATCCGGCACATCGGCCAGTTGCAGCATGGCCAGCATCAGGCTGATGACTTCAACGTCGCTGCTCGGGCTCGCATCGCCGTAAAGTTCGGCACCCAGTTGTATCGGGCTGCGCGAGGACGACAGCGCGCGCGGCTGAGCGTGCAGAACGCTGCCCGCGTAGCACAGACGGCTCGGGCCTTCACGTTTCAGGGTGTGAGCATCGATACGTGCAACCTGTGGCGTGATGTCGGCGCGAAAGCCCATCTGCCGGCCCGATTGCGGGTCAATAACCTTGAAGGTACGCAGATCCAGATCCGAACCCGCGCCAGTCAGCAGCGACTCGAGATACTCGATATGCGGGGTGACGACAAACTCATAGCCCCAGCTCTGAAACAGATCCAACACCTGACGGCGCGCTACTTCAATGCGCGCCGCTTCCGGTGGCAGTACTTCTTCGATGCCATCTGGTAGCAGCCAGCGGTCGACCGTTGCCATTACGCCATTCCCCTGTGATCCAGGCGGCCAGCCTACAGGCCGACCTTGAGTGAAGCAGAAAGTGGTGCGCCGTATGACGGGCACGACAAATGCCCGAGACAGGCCTTGCAGACCACTTTCCTCGAAAAATCTTGCCGCGTTCCGATTCAGATACGGCCAATCAATCGTGCAGACGCAAAAAAGCCGGGAATTTCCCGGCTGCCGCATGATACACACGTTTCACCGTACGTTCACCCCACCGGGCGGTTTTGCCGCCCGGCGGGTGATTAATTACGGCTTGGCTTTTTCCATGTAGCGAAAGAATTCGCTGTTCGGATCAAGCACCATCACGTCGCTCTTGTTCGCAAAGCTTTCGCGGTAGGCACGCAGGCTGCGATAGAACGCGTAGAACTCCTGGTCCTGACCATACGCCTTGGAGTAGATCGCGGCAGCCTGGGCATCACCATCACCACGCGCTTCTTCCGACTCGCGATAGGCTTCGGCCAGCAGCACACGACGCTGACGATCGGCGTCGGCACGGATGCCTTCAGCCAGCTCGTTACCCTTGGCACGGTGTTCGCGGGCTTCACGCTCACGCTCAGTGCTCATGCGTTCGAAAACGCTGCGATTCACTTCCTTCGGCAGATCGATGGCCTTGACCCGGACATCGACCACTTCGATACCCAGTTCTTTCTCGGCCATGCGGTTCAGCGAACCGGTGATGTCCGCCATCAGCGCGTCTCGCTCACCCGACACGACTTCGTGCAGGGTGCGCTTGCCGAACTGGTCACGCAGGCCGGATTCCAGACGACGCGAAAGACGCTCGTCGGCAATCTGCTTGAGGCCGGAAGTCGCGGTGTAAAAACGCTCCGCATCCTTTACACGCCACTTGGCGTAGGCATCGACCATGACCGCTTTCTTTTCCAGTGTCAGGAAGCGCTGGGTCGGTGCATCGAGGGTCAGCAAACGACCGTCGAACTTGCGCACCTGGTTCACGTAAGGAACCTTCACATGCAGACCCGGCTGAACGTCAGCCTGGACCACACGACCGAATTGCAGCAGAACCGCGCGCTCGGTCTGGGACACTATGTAAAAGCTGTTCCAGGCGATGACCGCCAGTACCACGCCGACAATAAGGGTGATCAGTGATTTGTTACTCATCAGCGAGTCTCCCTGGTACGTACTTCACCACGCTGCTGAGCCTCATTCGCCCGGGCAGCGGCGGCAGCAGCGGCAGCATCATTGGCCGACTGCGATGGCGTACCTGAATTGGAGCCATTGCCGTTACTGCTGCGGCTGCTCTCGATCATCTTGTCGAGCGGCAGATAAAGCAGATTGTTCTGCCCCTTGTCGCCGGTCACGAGAACCTTGCTGGTGTTGCTGAAGACTTCCTGCATAGTGTCCAGATACAGACGCTGGCGGGTAACTTCAGGAGCCTTGCGGTACTCGGCAACCAGTTTGGTAAAGCGATCCGCCTCACCCTTGGCGCGCGAAACCACTTCATCGCGGTAACCGTTGGCATCTTCGAGAATACGCTGAGCCTGACCACGGGCTTCCGGGATCACACCGTTGGCATAGCTTTCAGCCTGGTTACGCGCACGCTGCTCGTCTTCACGGGCGCGGATCACGTCATCGAAGGCTTCCTGAACTTCACGCGGCGCGGCAGCGCTCTGTACGTTGACCTGAGTGACGGTGATGCCGGTACGGTAGGTATCGAGGAAACGTTGCAGACGCTCCTTGATTTCGCTGGCCATCAGTTCACGGCCTTCAGTCAGCACCTGATCCATGGCCGTGGAACCCACGACATGGCGCAACGCACTTTCAGTCGCGTGCTGCAGGCTGATTTCAGGCTGGTCGACGTTCAGCACGAACGCCTGAAGGTCGCTGATCTTGTACTGCACGGTCAGCGGCACTTCGACGATGTTCTCGTCTTCGGTGAGCATCTGGCCTTGCTTGCTGTAAGCACGCTCGCGAGTCACGTTCTCCATGTACTTGCGATCGAACGGAGGGAAGTAGATGTTAAGGCCCGGGCCCACGGTCTCGTGGTACTGACCGAAACGCAGCACGACAGCCTGCTCTTGCTCGTCAACCACATAGATAGCGCTGTAAAGCCAGAAAGCGACCAGTACTACAAGCCCGATGCCTAGCAGGCCGAAGCCACCGCCCTTGCCTGAGCCGCCACCACTGCCACTGCTGCCGCCATCGCTGCCGCGTTTGTTACCGCCGCCGAACAACCCCTTCAGGCTTTCCTGCAGCTTACGGAAGGCCTCGTCGAGATCAGGTGGTCCCTTGCGGTCGCCGCCACGGCGTTTGCCACCCCAGGGATCTTGATTATTCGAGTTGCCACCCGGCTCATTCCAAGCCATAGCGCTCTCCATCTGATAAAGCAAAGACGCGCCCGCGGCGCGCCGACCAATGCTACAGAATGCTCGCGAAAGCCGTACAACGGCTTTCTCGTGCTTTTATTGCAAAGTGTGTTGCTCGATGAACTCCAGCGGCTGCAATCCTTCGCGACTCACCAGTCGATTGAGTTCAACGCGCGGCAGTCGTACGGCCAACACGCTGGCACCTTCCTCGTCATGCGTTTCGCTCTGCACCGCACCCAGCTCAAAGAACTGGGCACGCAGCCGGGCGAGACTTTGAGGCAGAAGCAGCGTGCCGACAAACAGGTCGTCGCCGAGCAGTTCGGCGATAGCCTGCTTGAGCAGATCAAGCCCTCGACCATCACGGGCAGAAACCCAGACACGCTGCGGCTTGCCGTCGGCATCGCGCTGTATCTGAGGCTCTACGCCTTCAAGCAGATCGAGTTTGTTATAGACCTCGAGGATCGGCAAGCCCTCGGCTCCGATCTCGCCGAGCACGGCCATGACTTGCTCGATCTGCGACATGCGATCCGGCTCGTGGGAGTCGATCACATGCAGCAGCAAATCGGAGTTGCTCGATTCTTCAAGCGTCGCGCGAAAGGCCTCGACCAGTTTGTGTGGCAGATGGCGAATGAAGCCCACGGTATCGGCCAGCACGATCGGACCCAGGTCATCGAGCTGCAGACGACGCAGGGTCGGATCGAGCGTGGCAAACAGTTGGTCTGCCGCGAACACATCCGAATCGGTTACCGAGTTGAACAGGGTCGATTTGCCGGCGTTGGTATAGCCCACCAGTGAAACCGATGGAATATCCGCGCGACGACGCCCGCGACGGGCCTGATCCCGCTGACTGCGAACCTTCTCCAGCCGTCCCTTGATCTGCCGCAGGCGAACCCGCAATAGACGTCGGTCGGTTTCGAGCTGGGTTTCACCCGGACCGCGCAGGCCGATACCACCTTTCTGTCGCTCAAGGTGAGTCCAGCCGCGGACCAGACGGGTACTCATGTGCTCAAGCTGGGCCAGTTCGACCTGCAGCTTGCCTTCGTGAGTACGCGCCCGTTGCGCAAAGATATCGAGAATCAGACCGGTACGATCAAGCACACGACACTCGAAAACGCGTTCGAGGTTGCGTTCCTGACTGGGCGTGAGGGTGTGATTGAAGATGACCAGATCGGCCTGTTCGGCCTTGACCTGATCGCGAAGCTCTTCGACCTTGCCAGAGCCGATCAGATACTTGGCCGAAGGCCGATGACGCGGCACGTTGATAAACGCAACGGTATCGGCACCGGCCGAGATGGCCAATTCCTGAAACTCCTGCGGATCTTCGCGCGCCTCAGGGTCCTGACCATCCAGATGAACGAGAATTGCACGTTCACCACCACTGTGGCGCTCAAAGAACAAGGCAGACTCCTATCAGGCGTTACCTGGCTCGGCGTCCGCGCCGTCAGCGTCTGTAGCGCTTGGCAGGCGGATCGGGCGAACCGGTACGACGGTGGAAATAGCGTGTTTGTAGACCATCTGGCTGACCGTGTTCTTCAGCAAAATGACGAACTGGTCGAAAGACTCGATCGTACCCTGCAGCTTGATACCGTTGACCAGATAGATCGATACCCCGACCTTCTCTTTACGCAAGGTATTCAGGTAAGGGTCTTGTAGCGAATGCCCTTTTGACATGTGCCGCACTCCTTTAAGGATCAATAAAATAATAAATCGAATTCGATTGGCTTACCGGCCACCCCCCAAGGATAGACGGCTATTGCAGGGACTCAGCTCAATATGGAGACCGATCCCAGGTATTTCAAGGCGCGCGACAGATTGTCGCTGGCCAGGCTGTCCAGCCAGTGCAAGTCGTCCCAGCTACGTAGCCAGGTGAACTGCCTTTTGGCCAGCTGGCGCGTCGCAATGATGCCGCGCTCCTGCATTTCATCCCGCGTCAGTTTCCCATCCAGGTGATCCCAGACCTGGCGATAACCGACAGCTCTTATCGATGGCAACCCTGAATGCAGATCACCTCTTGAGCGCAATGCCAGTACTTCGTCCAGAAACCCCTGATCCAGCATTTGCTCGAAACGTAGCGCGATGCGTTGGTGCAGCACCTTGCGATCAGCCGGAGCGATGGCAAGGTTCGCAACAGTATAGGGCAATTGCTGGCGCCCTGATGCGGCTGCTTCGGTACTTTGCGCAGTTTGTTGCTCGCGGTGTGCCGTCATGCTCATTCCGCTGACGCGATACACCTCAAGTGCCCTGATCAGCCGTTGCGGATCATTGGGGTGAATACGTGCCGCCGAAACGGGATCGACCACCGCCAGTTGATCGTGCAATGACTGCCAGCCGAAGGCCTGTGCATCCGCCTCAAGCTGCGCCCTGACCTGCGCATCGGCCGCCGGCATATCCGCCAGCCCGTCCAATAGAGCCTTGAAATACAACATAGTGCCGCCGACCAGCAAAGGAATATTTCCGCGCGCAGTAATTTCCGCCATGGCCGCCAGGGCGTCACTGCGAAAATCGGCGGCGGAGTAGCTTTGCGCCGGGTCGAGAATGTCGATCAGACGGTGAGGATATTCAGCCAGCTGAGCCTTCGACGGTTTGGCGGTACCGATGTCCATGCCGCGATAGACCAGCGCAGAGTCGACGCTGATCAGCTCGCAGGGCAGCACTTTGGTCAGTTCTATCGCAAGGTCGGTCTTGCCTGCAGCGGTAGGCCCCATGAGAAAGATGGCCGGAGGTAAAGCGTTCATTCATTGACCGCGCAGGAATAATTTATCCAGATCATTGAGACCCATCTGGGTCCAGGTAGGACGACCGTGGTTGCATTGCCCGCTGCGCTCGGTGTTTTCCATGTCACGCAGCAGGCCGTTCATTTCCGGGATGGCCAGACGCCGATTGGCGCGAATCGCGCCGTGGCAGGCCATGGTCCCGAGCAACTCGTTCATGTGCGCCTGCACCCGGTCGCTGGTGCCGTATTCCATGAGGTCGGCCAGCACATCGCTGACCAGCCGGTTGGCTTCGGCCTGCTTGAGCAAGGCGGGGATCTGGCGGATCGCCAGGGTTTCCGGGCCGAGCCGTTGAAGCTCGAAGCCCAGGCGCTGGAAGGTCGCAAGATGCTCTTCGGCGCAGTCCGCTTCACGCTGGCTGACCGCAATGGACTCGGGCACCAGCAATGGCTGGCCGCTCAAACCTTCGTTGGCCATGGCTATTTTCAGGCGCTCGTACATGATCCGCTCGTGAGCGGCGTGCATGTCCACCAGCACCAGGCCGTGAGCGTTTTCAGCAAGGATGTAGATACCCTTGAGCTGCGCCAGCGCATAACCCAGCGGCGGAATATCCCCGGGCGATTCAGGCAGCGACGCGGGCGCAGCACTGGGCAGCGGCGCGAAGAATTCACGATAAGCACTTTGCGCTTCGGCCACCGGCACGCCAGCGGTGGGCCGAGGCGTGTATTGATACTGATAACCGCTGCCAGCGCCGCCACCGGCAGCAGGCCGGGCAAACGACTCGCCCTGGGGCTGCTCCAGCACATTGTTGGCCAGACGCATTTCACCCTGCGGCCCGAATTCGCCCGCTTCAGGCCCGCTCGGGCGTGTCTCGGCGACAACCGGCACGCTGCCACCCAGCTGATTTTCAGGGCGCACATCGCCCAGCGCGCGGTAGAGGGTGCCATACAGAAAGTCGTGCACCATGCGCCCGTCGCGGAAGCGCACTTCGTGTTTGGTCGGGTGAACGTTGACGTCCACAGCGGCCGGATCGACCTCGAAGAACAGCACGAAGGTCGGATGACGGCCATTGAACAGCACGTCGCGATACGCTTGACGCACTGCGTGGGCGACCAGCTTGTCGCGCACTGCGCGGCCATTCACGAAGAAATATTGCAGGTCGGCCTGGCTGCGCGAAAAGGTCGGCAGCCCGACCCAGCCCCACAGATGCAGACCATTGCGCTCGATCTCGATGGGCAGCGCCTGCTCCAGAAAGCCAGGCCCGCAGATTGCCGAGACACGTCGCGCCCTGGCGGTGTCGTCATGCGCTTCATGCAGGCTCAGCACGGTCTTGCCGTTGTGACGCAGGTGGAAGGCCACGTCGAAACGCGCCAGCGCCATGCGCTTGATGACTTCCTGCAAATGATCGAATTCGGTTTTTTCGGCTTTCAGAAACTTGCGCCGGGCCGGCGTGTTGAAGAACAGGTCGCGCACTTCAACGGAGGTGCCTACCGGATGCGCGGCTGGCTGCACGCGCGGCGCCATGTCCCGACCTTCGGTTTCGACCTGCCATGCCTGATCGGCGTCGCGGGTGCGGGAGGTCAGCGTCAGGCGCGCTACGGAACTGATCGAAGCCAGCGCTTCGCCGCGAAACCCAAGGCTCATGACCCGCTCGAGGTCTTCCAGGTCGCGAATCTTGCTGGTCGCGTGACGTGCCAGCGCCAATGGCAGATCGTCCGAAGAGATACCGCTGCCATCGTCACGCACTTTCAACAATTTGATACCGGCCTGCTCGACGTCGACATCAATGCGCCGCGCGCCGGAATCGAGGCTGTTTTCCAGCAGCTCCTTGATCACCGAAGCCGGGCGCTCGACGACTTCGCCCGCCGCAATCTGGTTGGCCAGACGCGGACTGAGCAGCTCAATGCGCGCTGCGTTCAGGGCAGTCTGAGCGTTATCGGCTTCGGCGCCGTCGAGCAGGAGATCGGTCATTACTGAGTCGCCACCTCGGAACTTGGGATACGCAGGTCCTGGCCGATCTTCAATTCATCCGACTTCAGATTGTTGGCGCTGCGCAAGGTGGCGATGCTCATGTCATAGCGCGCAGCGAGCATGGCCAGGGTTTCGCCGGAACGAACGACATGATTGCGCGGCCCTTGGGCCAGCTTGCCGTTGTCACGTAGCCAAGCGATATAAGTGCCCTGCGGCGGGTTCTGCTGGAAGAACTGCTTGACGCCCGACGTGATCGAACGCGCCAACGCCTGTTGATGCGACGCCGAACCGAGCTTGTTGGCCTCGTTGGCATTGGAGATAAAGCCGGTTTCCACCAGGATCGACGGGATATCCGGCGACTTGAGCACCATGAAGCCCGCCTGCTCGACACGTGACTTGTGCAGCGAGGTCACGCGGCCAATATTGCTCAATACCTTCTGACCAACGTTCAGGCTCGACGACAGCGAAGCGGTCATGGACAAGTCCAGCAACACACCCGCTAGCATGCGGTCCTTGTCATCCAGGCTGACAGCGCCAGCACCACCGATAAGGTCGGAACGGTTTTCACTGTCCGCCAGCCAGCGTGCAGTTTCGGAAGTGGCACCGCGATCGGACAGGGCGAACACCGATGCGCCGAACGCCGCAGAGGACGGCGCGGCGTCGGCGTGGATCGACACGAACAGGTCGGCGCCCTTGGAACGGGCGATCTCGGTCCGTTTGCGCAGCGGAATAAAGTAGTCGCCGGTCCGCGTCAGTTCGGCGCGGTAGCCTTTCTCGGCATTGACCTGGCGCTGCAGCTCCTTGGCAATCGACAGCACCACGTTTTTCTCTTTCTGACCGGCACCGCCCGAGGCACCGGGGTCTTCCCCGCCGTGCCCGGCATCGATCACCACGACGATGTCGCGCTTGCCGTTCGGCACCGGGGTCAGCTTGATTTCAGGCTTGGCCGGACTGACCGGGACAGCAGGCGCGGTGTTGGCGGCGGTATCCGGAATGACCGGTGTCGGATTGGCATCGGCGGCGTTGTCGTACAGGTCGACCACCAGACGGTTGCCGTATTGCTGATTCGGCGCCAGCGTGAAGCTCTTCGGGGTCACACCCTTTTTCAGGTCGATGACCACGCGCAGGTCGGTAGGCGTGCGCTGCGCAGAACGCATGCTGCTGATCGGCGTATTGGCCGTTGGTACGTTCAAGGGGCCGCCAAGCGTCGCACCATTGATATCGATCACCAGACGGTCAGGCGAAGTCAGGGTAAACAGGCTGTGCTGGACTGGCCCGGACAGGTCGAATACCAGACGCGTGTTGTCCGGTGCTCGCCATAAGCGGACACTTCGTACTTGCGTAGCGGCAACCGCCTCGACAGCCAGGGCCATCAACAGCAGACCAACTACAGTAACCAGCGCGCGCATGCGCATACCTAACCCCATATCTATTTGAATTCCAAAGCCAAAGTGGCACACCAACGTTCGCCACGCGAGCCCAGCGGGCTCAATATCACGGAACGACCTTCTCCGTGCGGCCCAATGGTAATGGTCAGGTCGGGCTTTGGCAAAAAGCCTGCACCACGCTGGGGCCATTCAATCAGACAAAGTGCGTCGCCGTCGAAGTAATCACGCACCCCCATGTACTCGAGCTCTTCCGGATCGACCAGCCGGTAAAGGTCAAAGTGAAACACCTTTATCGCGCCGATTTCGTAAGGTTCGACCAGCGTGAAAGTAGGACTCTTGACGGCCCCGACATGCCCGAAGCCGCGAATCAATCCCCGCGAAAGCGTGGTTTTTCCAGCGCCCAGATCGCCATCCAGAAAGATGACACCAAGGCCTTCTGTCACCCTGGCCAGGCGTGCACCAAAATCCATCATTGCCTCTTCGCCAACCACATGCAGCGTTAAATCAGACACGGTTGCAGCTCCTCCAGTAACTGACGAATGGCAGGAATAATATCGCTGGCAGCCAGCCCGCGACCGCCCTCACCGGCTTTCTGACCGGCGCTTGCATGCAGCCACACGGCAAGACAGGCCGCGTCGAAAGGTTTGAGGTGCTGCGCCATCAACGCGCCGATCAATCCGGCCAGCACATCACCCAGTCCTGCGGTGGCCATGGCCGGATGGCCGCGGTCGCACAACGCCAGTTGCCCGTGTGCATCGGCAATCAGACTGCCAGAGCCCTTGAGCACACAAACCGTGTCGAATTTACGCGCCAACGCCCGCACCGCAGCGGCCCGGTCAGCCTGAACGTCCTTGATGCCCACACCCAGCAAGCGTGCCGCTTCGCCCGGATGCGGGGTGATGACACTGCCTTTGGGCAGGCTGACCAGCCCGGCGGACAGCATATTCAGCGCATCGGCGTCCCACACCTGCGGACGATCCGCGTTGGCGGCCGCCGACAGCAGGCTGCGCCCCCAGGCCGCCTGCCCCAGGCCGGGGCCGACCACCAACACGCTGGCCGGCTCGATCAAGCCCATCAGTTGGTTGGCCGAGTGGATCGCCGCGCTCATGATTTCCGGCATACGCGTCAGAGCGGCCGGAACATGCTCGGGCCGCGTTGCCAGCGTCAGCATGCCTGCACCGCTGCGCAGGGCGCTTTCGGCGCTGAGCAACGCTGCGCCGCCAAAACCGTGATCGCCACCGATAACCAGAACCCGGCCAAACAGGCCTTTATGGGCGGTTCGCGGGCGTGCTGCCAGTTGCGGCAGGTTATGTTTATCGAGGCGCTTCGCGCTGAACGGCACCTGCGCCACCAGCGCCGGGGCTGCGCGCAGGTCGTCGAACATCAGCTCACCCACCAGATCTGCCGCGTCGCCCGTCAACAAACCCAGTTTGAGGCCAATGAACGTAACGGTCACTTCGGCACGCACCGCGACACCCAGCGTCTGGCCAGTATCTGCGCTCAAGCCGGATGGAATATCCACCGCAACGACGGGCAGACCGCTGTCGTTGATAGCGTTGATGGCCGAGACGTAGGGCTCGCGCACCTCGCCATCGAGACCGGTGCCCAGCAAGGCATCCAGTACGATACCGGCCAGCGGCTGCCCGGCCCATGCCTGAATATGAATACCGAAAGCCGCAGCATGCGCCGCAGCAGCATCACCGGTCAGTGCGGCCGGATCGCCGACGGCCAGCACCCTGACCTGCCAGCCGGCCTTGTGCGCCATGGCAGCCACCAGATACCCGTCACCGGCGTTGTTGCCCCGCCCGGTCAATACGGTCAGTTCATTCGCCTCCGGCCAGCGCCGAAGTATCGTATGCCATAACGCCTGCGCAGCGCGCAGCATCAATTCCAGGCCGGGTGTGCCTGCAGCCACCAGCCGTGCATCGAGGTCGCGGACCTGCGCAGCACTGTACAGCGCGTCGGGTAAATGAGGTTTAGTGTCGAACATGCGTCTATGGGCTCCGATGTCTGGCAGAATTATACGCACCTTGGTCCCGGTTTCTCTCTGCGCATGTCCGCTATTAGTGCTGTACTTCCTAGTTCCGATGATCTCGCCGCCCTTGCCATCTCAATCAAGGCGTGGGGGCGTGAGCTGGGCTTTCAGGAAGTCGGGATCAGCGGCCTGGACCTGGCAGAGCACGAACAGCATCTGCAACGCTGGCTCGATGCAGGCTATCACGGGGAAATGGACTATATGGCAGCCCATGGCAGCAAACGTTCCCACCCCGATGAGCTGGTCCCGGGAACGTTGCGCGTGGTGTCGCTGCGCATGGATTATCTGCCGGGCGACACCGAAATGGCGCAGCGCCTGACCGAGCCGGAAAAAGCCTACGTCTCACGTTACGCGCTGGGCCGTGATTATCACAAACTCATCCGCAAGCGCCTGCAGCAACTGGCCGAGCGTATTCAGCAGGCCGTAGGGCCGTTTGGCTTTCGAGCCTTCGTGGACAGCGCGCCAGTGCTGGAAAAAGCCATCGCCGAACAGGCCGGGCTCGGCTGGATCGGCAAAAACACGCTGGTGCTCAACCGTAAGGCGGGCAGTTTCTTCTTTCTTGGCGAGCTGTTTGTCGATATCCCGTTGCCGGTCGACGCACCTCATGCAACCGAGCATTGCGGGCGCTGCACGGCCTGCCTGGACATCTGTCCGACGGCGGCGTTTATCGGGCCTTACGTGCTGGACGCGCGACGCTGCATTTCTTATCTGACCATCGAGCTGAAGACCGCGATCCCAGAAGAGCTGCGGCCACTGATCGGCAACCGGGTGTTCGGTTGCGACGATTGCCAGATCGTCTGCCCGTGGAACCGCTTCGCCCGGCCAACCGAGCAGAGCGACTTTCAGCCGCGCCACAATCTGGACAATGCAGGGCTGGCCGAACTGTTCCTGTGGGACGAAGAGAAATTCCTCGGCAGCACCGAAGGTTCACCACTGCGCCGGGCGGGTTATGAGCGCTGGCTACGCAACCTGGCCGTGGGGCTGGGCAACGCGCCCTCCACCATCCCGGTGATCGAAGCCCTGCACGCACGGCGCGACTATCCCTCGGAACTGGTCAGGGAGCATGTGGAATGGGCGCTGCAGAGGCATGGCGTGGCGCCGCTTTAAACCTGCAGGCGTGTGACGCGGAGCGTCACGAAAGGCATTCCCACGCTGGAGCGTGAGGAACGATAATTTTTCAACTATTGTGCCTGCGCCCTGCGTACGCCTCAGGGCTCGTCCTTATAGACAAACTTGGGCATTTCCCAGCGGAAACGAATCGCCAGCAGGCGCAGCAGCAGGCCGCCGAACAGGGTGATCAGCACCGCTTGTTCGTTGGGCAGTTGCAGGTACTGACACAGCAGAAAACACCATGCAGCCAGAAAAGACACACTGGCGTACAGCTCGCGGCGGAAGATCAGCGGGATGTCGTTGCAAAAGATGTCGCGCAGGATGCCACCGAAGACCCCGGTGATCACGCCGCACACTGACGCGATCAGCAGACCGTGCCCGGCCTCGAGCGCGGTCATGCAGCCGATCAGGGTAAAGGCCACCAGCCCCAATGCGTCGAGCACCAGAAACAGTGAGCGCAGGTGGCGCATCAGTGGCGCAATGAAGATCGTCACCAGCGCCGCCACACTGGTCAGGACCAGGTATTCCGGGTGCTTGACCCAGGTCAGCGGGTAATGACCGATCAGCACGTCGCGCACCGACCCGCCACCCAGCGCCGTGACGCAGGCGATCAGCACCACGCCGAACCAGTCCATCCCGCGCCGCCCCGCAGACAGGGCTCCCGTCATGGCTTCAGCAGTGATAGCGATCAGATAAAGCATCAGCAACATGGCGGCGACTCTGCGACAAAGGCGCGCAGTCTAACCAGCCGACCAACGCACTGAAAGAGTGCAGCGAAGATTATTCACTGCACGCGCGTCTCGATCAGGCCTTGATGAAGTGCTCACGATAAAAGCGCAGCTCGGCAATCGACTCGCGGATGTCATCGAGCGCCAGGTGAGTGCTGCCTTTCTTGAATTTCAGCTCGGGGGACCAGCGCGCCGCCAGTTCCTTGAGGGTCGAGACATCCAGATTGCGGTAGTGGAAGTAGTTTTCCAGCGTCGGCATGTGGCGGTACAGGAAGCGGCGATCCTGGCAGATGCTGTTGCCGCAGATCGGCGAACTGCGCTCGGGGACCCACAGCTTGATGAACTCAAGGGTCTGCGTCTCGGCTTCAGCCATGCTGACGGTACTTTCCCGCACGCGCTGGGTCAGGCCCGAACCGCCGTGCTGGCGAGTGTTCCACTCATCCATCTTCGCCAACGTCTCGTCGCTCTGATGCACAGCGATCACCGGGCCTTCAGCCAGGGTGTTCAGCTCGCTATCGGTGATGATCGTGGCCATTTCGATAATGACATCGGTATCAGGGTCAAGACCGGTCATTTCCAGATCGATCCAGATCAGGTTCTGCTTGTTCTGCATGTGTCGACTCCTCAGCGTAGGCGCGCAGTTTAGCTCACCCTGCCGTGCTAGACTCCAGCCGATCCATCGTACTGCCTAATTCATCGGTTACATCACATCGGAACACCCATGGCCAAACGCCAACTCAATCGTCGTCAAAACTGGCGCATCGAAAAAATTCAGGGCGAGCGTGCTGCCCGCGCGGCAAAACGCGAGTCCGCTACGCTTGAAACACTCGAGGGTGGCGACCTCGGCCCTGAGCAGACGGGGCTGGTCATCGCTCACTTCGGCGTGCAAGTCGAAGTCGAGGCCCAGGAAGGCGAAGTGACCGGTCAGGTCTTCCGTTGCCACCTGCGCGCCAACCTGCCTGCACTGGTGACCGGTGATCGCGTCGTATGGCGCGCCGGCAATCAGGGCATTGGCGTCATCGTCGCGCAACTGCCCCGCACCACCGAACTGCGCCGCCCGGATTCACGCGGCCAGCTCAAGCCTGTGGCTGCCAACGTCGACCTGATCGTGATCGTCTTCGCGCCGATGCCCGAGCCGCATGCCAACCTGATCGACCGTTATCTGGTGGCCGCCGAGCATGCCGGGATTCGTCCTTTGCTGCTGCTCAACAAGGCAGACCTGATCGACGAGCAGAATGCACCCGCGCTCAACGCCCTGCTGGCGGTCTACCGCACGCTGGGTTATCCGGTGCTGGAAGTGTCCGCGCACCACGGTGACGGCATGCAGAGCCTGCAAAGCCAGCTTGACGGGCACATCAGCGTGTTCGTCGGCCAGTCCGGCGTCGGCAAGTCCTCGCTGGTCAACAGCCTGTTGCCGGAAACCGACACTCGGGTCGGCCCGCTGTCCGAAGTTTCCGGTCAGGGCACGCATACCACGACCACCGCACGCCTGTTCCACTTCCCGCGTGGCGGCGATCTGATCGACTCGCCGGGTATCCGTGAGTTCGGCCTGGGGCACGTCAGTCGTGCTGACGTAGAGGCAGGCTTCATCGAGTTCAACGACCTGATCGGCACCTGCCGCTTTCGTGACTGCAAGCATGACCGCGAACCGGGCTGCGCCCTGCTCAAGGGGCTTGAGGACGGCCGCGTGCAACAGCAGCGCATGAACAGCTATCGCTCGATCATTGCCAGCCTGCCGCAAGACAGTTACTGAGCACCGAACGCCACACACAAAAACGCCGCGATGATCGCGGCGTTTTTGTATCGGTTGCAGCTCAGTTCTGGGCTGGCTCGACCCGCAACTTGCCCTCGTCAAAGATATTCAGCTTCTGCCGGATCTCGCGCGGCTGGGCGTAGGCCTGCGGGTCTGGCGGCGCCGCTGTCGAAGCCCCCGGAGCAGCGGGCACGGCCGGTGCCGCCGGAGCTGGTGCGGGTGCTGCCGGCGCGCCAGGCGTGGCTGGCGCGCCGCCGGAGTTCTGATCGCCCTCGATACGCTGCTGGGCTTTTTTGGTCAGCACCACGATATCGATGCGGCGATTGACCGGGTTGGTCGGATTCTGATGATCATAAAGAGCAGACGACGCGTACCCTACCACCCTGGCCACCTGTGAGTCCGGATAGGTCCCCGCTACCAGTGCGCGGCGTGCAGCATTGGCACGGTTGGCCGACAGCTCCCAGTTGCCGAACCCGCCGCTGCCCACGAAAGGCGTTGCATCGGTATGGCCGCTGATGCTGATCTTGTTCGGCACACTTTTGATGGTGTCAGCCAGAGCCAGCAGAATGTCTTCGAAATAAGGCTTGAGACGCGCGCTGCCCGAGTCGAACATCGGTCGATTTTCCGCATCCATGATCTGGATACGCAAGCCGTCCTGAGTGATCTCGAACAGAATCTGGTCCTTGAATTTCTGCAGTTGCGGGTTTTCCTCGACCTTGTTCTGCAATTCCTGGAGCAGCATCTCCAGACGCTCCTGCTCTACCTCTTCAGCCTTGGTCTCGGCAGTTTCCGCCTCAAGCGGCACGGTGTCCGGCGAAGGCGTGGTCTTTACCTCGGGGTTCAGCGTCTGGTTCGGCGACATCTCCGGCGAACCGCCCAGATCGATCACATACGGCGAACCGCTGTCCGAAAAGCCGACAGGGTCCTTGAAATAACCGGCGACCGCGAGCAATTGCTCGGGGGTGGCGGACGACATCAGCCACAGCACCAGAAAGAACGCCATCATCGCCGTCGCGAAGTCGGCAAACGCGATTTTCCAGGCACCGCCGTGATGTCCGCCACCAAAGCGCTTTACGCGCTTGATGATAATCGGCTGATTATTTTCCATGACTTAGCGACCGCGAACCGCTTGTTCCAGCTCGCTGAAGCTGGGGCGATGCAGCGGATAGAGAACCTTGCGGCCGAACTCGACAGCCAGCGAAGGCGGCATGCCGGAGGCCGAGGCCACCAGGGACGCCTTGATGGCCTCGTAAACGTTCATTTCTTCCTTGGCATCATGCGCAAGGCTGGTGGCCAGAGGACCGAAGAAACCGTAAGCCGCGAGAATACCGAAGAACGTACCGACCAGCGCCGCACCTACGTGCATACCGATCGCAGCCTTGTCGCCGGAACCCAGCGACGCCATGGTCACCACGATACCCAGTACCGCAGCCACGATACCGAAGCCGGGCATACCGTCAGCGATACCGGTAATGGCATGGGATGGATGCTCGAGGTCTTCTTTCATGCTCAGAAGTTCCATGTCGAACAGACCTTCCAGCTCGTGGGGAGCCATGTTGCCGGACGACATGATCCGCAGGTAGTCGCAGATGTACGCAGTCATGCGTTCATCCTTGAGGACACCCGGGTATTTGGCGAAGATCGGGCTGGAAGCAGCGTCTTCGATATCTCCTTCAATCGCCATCATGCCTTCACGGCGGCTCTTGTTGAGGATTTCATAAACCAGGCCCAGCACTTCGAGGTAATAGGCATGCGTGAAGCGCGAACCGAACATCTTCAGCGACTTCTTGAACACGTGCATGAACATGTAGCCGGGGTTGGCCTGAAGGAACGCGCCCAGTGCAGCACCGCCGATAATCAAGACCTCGTACGGCTGGAACAGCGCCATGACCTTGCCATGGGACAGCACATATCCGCCGATGACACTTGCGAGAACGACAATGATGCCGATGATTTTAGCCATAGGAAAAAATACTTTACTGAGTCGGGTTCAGGGACAGTCCGGAAGTTGTTGAATCTCTTCTTCTCCTTATCGGCCTAACTGGGCCAGACTATAGCCGGTTCTTTTGAAAAACCCATTTATGCGCCTCCATAAAAGGAGGAAACTGGCCTCAGCGCCCCGTACGCTGGCGGTTTTCCAGCTCAGATAATCAGCAGCACAGGCCCTCGAATGCCGACAGTACACGCAGCACATCACCTCGTTCCGAAGACGCTGGATGCCTGGGTCAAACTGCTTGACGGTATCGCGTTGCCGGTCCCTGCCGTCAATCATGGACACGTCCGCTCCGCCTTGAACGACAGTCGTCGCTCACTGCGTGAAATCGCTGAAATGATGCAGGAAAGTCCTGCGCTGGTGCTGAGCGTGATGCGCGAGGCCAATCACCACACGCACGGTTTGACCGAGCAGGCCGAGAGCCTTGAGATTGCGATCAATCGTCTGGGTCTGGCGCGCACCGAAGTCCTTCTGGGCCGTTTGCCGGCCAAGCCGCCTGAAGAAATTCCTGCGGCCTATCGCCAGCTGATTCTGGTCAGTCAGCACGCCACGCAACAGGCCAACGGCCTGTTTGCCAGCCGCCTTGCGCGACTCTGGCAGGACATCCACATGGGCAGCCTGCTGTTTCTGTCACCGCTCTGGCCGATGGCATTGGCCTATCCGAAGCTGCTCGAAGAACTGGAGCTGCGGGTTATCCACAAGGGCCATTCCAGCGTTGCAGTGGAAAAAGAGCTGTTCGGCGTCAACCTGCTGGAATTGTGCCTGGCACTCGCCGAGTTCTGGCGCCTGCCGATCTGGGTCACGCGCGGCTATAAACTGTTGATCAACGAGCGACGCGATCTGGCCAGGGCGCTGCGTATCGCCCGCGAAGAACACAGCCCACTGCACCAGCAACAACTCATGGACGACGACCCCAACCTGCGGCGCTGGCTGAACCAGCCCGCCAATACCGTGTTGCTGGGCAATGGCCTGGCGCTGGCGGCGCAAAATGCCTGGAACAGCCCGCACTGCCTGCGCTGGGAACGGCTGACCAGCCTTTACCTGCAACAGTCGATCGGCGAAGTACAACAACAGGCGCACCAGAATGCCGCCAGCAGCGCCCGCATCCATGCGGAAAAAGACCTCTGGCACCCGGCCGAATCGCTGATCTGGCCGTGGGACGCACGCCGCGTAAGGCGCGACAATGAACCTGCACCGCCGCCATCGGCAGACGCCCTGCAACTGTGGCGCAAGCAGTGTGCCGAGCTGCTGCAGGATCCCAGCCCGTTCATCAACGCCATGCACCTGACCACTTCGGCGCGCGATGCATTTATCTCGTGTGGCATGGAGCGGGTCATGCTGCTGATGCTGGACAAGACGTCAACGGTGCTGCGCGTCAATCAGACTGCCGGGCTGCCGAAGGACGCCGCAACCTTGCAGTTGTTCATCAAGGAAAGCACCGTACTGCAGCGTCTGCTCACACAGCCGACACAGTTGCGCATGACACCCGCCAACAGTGCGCAATTTGCCGCCCTGCTGCCCCCGCCGCTGAAAACCCTGTTCAGTGGTCAGCACTGGCTGATTCGCTCGCTGAGCAACAACGGCAAAGTCATGCTGCTGGTGGTCGCCGACCAGGGCGGCGGGGCCTTGTCGGAAATTTCCGTCCAGGCATTCGGAAAAACCGCGCAATGTATTGAACGGGCACTGGGCATCTTTAGTCATCGCAAAGCATGAGGCCTGGCGTACAATTCGCCCCTTTCCTTTCATCGGAGGCTGCAAATGTCCGCATTCACTGGCTTGTCGCTGGTCATCGAACCCAACGATCTGCTTGAGCGTCTAGACGCCCCGGAACTGATCCTCGTGGATCTGACCAGCAGCGCTCGCTACGAAGCCGGGCACATTCGCGGTGCCCGCTTCGTCGATCCGAAACGTACGCAACTGGGCAAGCCTCCGGCCCCCGGCCTGCTGCCCGACACTGCCAGTCTTGGGCAATTGTTCGGCGAACTGGGCCACAACCCCGATGCCGTGTATGTCGTCTACGATGACGAAGGCGGCGGCTGGGCCGGGCGTTTCATCTGGTTGCTGGATGTCATCGGCCACAGCCGTTATCACTATCTGGACGGGGGACTGCTGGCCTGGGAAGCGCAATTGCTGCCACTGAACACCGACGTTCCGCCTGCTGCCGATACCCCGGTAACGCTGACGCTGCACGACGAACCTACCGCCACACTCGAGTACCTGCAAAGCCGCCTGGGCGCCGCCGATCTGGCGATCTGGGATGCTCGTGCACCGACCGAGTATTCGGGCGAAAAAGTGGTCGCGGCCAAAGGCGGACATATACCCGGCGCTGTCAATTTCGAGTGGACGGCGGGCATGGACAAGGCGCGCAACCTGCGTATTCGCCAGGACATGCCGGAGATCCTTCGCGACCTGGGCATCACGCCCGACAAGGAAATCATTACGCATTGCCAGACCCATCACCGCTCGGGCTTCACCTACCTGGTGGCCAAGGCGCTGGGCTACCCAAGGGTCAAGGCCTATGCCGGCTCGTGGGGTGAATGGGGCAATCACCCGGAGACACCGGTAGAACTTCCGGAAGTGGCCGCCGCGCCCGCCGAGGCAGTCGAGGTTGCGCAACCCGTCGCGCCTGCGCAGCCAGCACCAGCCGAAACCGTCGAACCTGTCCGCTCTAGCGAACCGCGACAGGCCTCGCAGAAATATTCAGGACACTCATCCTCAGGACCTTCAATGAAAGACCGCTTGTTCATCATCAGCCAGTACCTGCTGCCGCACCACCTGCTGTCCCGACTGGCAGGCTGCGTTGCCGAATGCCGCGTACGCTGGTTCAAAAACGCTTTCACCGCGTGGTTTGCCCGCCGTTATCAAGTGGACATGTCGCAGGCCCTGGTCGAAGACCTGACGTCCTACGAGCACTTCAATGCGTTCTTCACCCGCGCATTGAAAGCCGACGCCCGCCCGCTCGATACCACGCCGGGCGCGATTCTTTCGCCAGCCGACGGCGCCATCAGCCAGTTGGGCCCTATCGACCACGGCCGGATCTTCCAGGCCAAGGGCCACAGTTTCAGCGTACTGGAACTGCTCGGCGGTGACCCCAAGCTGTCAGCGCCCTTCATGGGCGGCGAGTTCGCAACCGTCTACCTGTCGCCGAAGGACTATCACCGCGTCCACATGCCACTGGCTGGCACGCTGCGTGAAATGGTCTACGTGCCGGGCCGCATCTTCTCGGTCAACCAGACCACGGCTGAAAACGTACCCGAGCTGTTCGCCCGTAACGAGCGAGTGGTCTGCCTGTTCGACACCGAGCGCGGACCAATGGCAGTGGTGCTGGTCGGCGCGATGATCGTGGCGTCTGTCGAAACGGTATGGGCCGGGCTGGTCACACCACCCAAGCGTGAACTGAAAACGTTCAGGTACGACGAAGCGGCGCGCGCGCCGATCCACCTGGAAAAAGGTGCCGAAATGGGTCGGTTCAAGCTGGGCTCTACCGCCATCGTGCTGTTCGGTCCAGGTCAGGTGAAATGGGCCGAACAACTGACGGCGGGTTCCAAGGTTCAAATGGGACAGGCACTGGCTGTTCCGGCCCAGGCATGATCGCGGCCTGAGCCTCGCTGCATGAGCGTCCGATGATGGATATTGGCGCTCATGCAACGTGCCGCCGGACGGTAATAGCATGAGGCCATAGTTGCTGCGGGGTGATGTCGATACTGGTAAAGTCGTTACATCGATGCTGTAGGATACTTCTCACTTTCATGGGCGTATGCTCGGCACATCGCGGGTGCGCGATAACCTCGGCCCCCCATCTGAAGCCATCGTCCGCGCCAGTGAGTTGTTGGAGCTTGCCTGTCACATGAGTAATTTTAGCCTCCCTCTGCTATTGCGTGCCCCCACGCCGACGCAGTCGAGCCTGACATTCAGTGAAGCCAACCCCCGCGACCTCAAACGCTGGATCTCCAGATTGCCCAAAGCGAACCTCGGAGAAATGGCGCGCCAGCTCTATCAAGGACTGACCGAGCTGAACCAGTTGATCACCCCGAGCGAGAACCGCCTGCAATTGCTTGAGTTGCTGCGGCCCGAGGTGTACTTCGTCTGCAAGCACCTTGAACGTCACTTTCTCAATCAGGCCATTGTGCTGGACGAGCGACCACGTAAGGTGGCCAACCTTTGCCAGGCTCTGCAAAACCATCTCGCAACCGGTTACAAGCAGATCATTCAGCAGGTCGCCCCGCGCTATACCCGAGACCAGGCCGGGCTGTTCAGCACTGCGCTGCAACGCGCACTGCATGGTCTCAACGGGCCACTGATACGCGCCAACCAGCTTTACTGTCCGGTTCAGGACGGCCTGTGGCTCGAGCTGCATCAGATCTACCAGATTGCCCGTCAGTACCAGTTGCACAACACGCCGGTCGAAGAGCCCCTGGCCCATCACAGCAAAGTGCTGAGCGTGGAACAGACCTACGTGATCGCGCTGCTGATGGGTTGCTCACGCTGCAACCAGATGCGTCAGTTAAACATCGGCAAACTGGCCGATGCGCTGGAGGCCTGGAGCCCTCTGGTAAAGCTGCAATTGCCGGTCACTGAAAGCAGCCTCTTCGCTCTGGACCCGACGGTCGACAAACCGCCGCTGTACCGCACCCTGTTCAGCGACGAACAATCTCCTCGGCTGCTGGGTATCAACACCTACGCGCTGGCTGAAGCGATCAATCAGTACCTGGCCCTGCCGGATGACCAGCGCACCCCTTCGCCGTTGCTGATTCCAACCGGTATCAACACCGACCTGCTGCAACATCTGGCGGTCGCCTGGGGTGATGTGGCCGAACGCACCTTTCAACGCACCCCCGGTCAGGGCACGCTGAAACTGTGCATCGGCATGAGCGCGCTGCATTTCTATGTCGCTGGCCAGAAGTCGTTCAGCGAGCTGTTGCAGTTGAACAGCGCCACCAGTGCAGCGAGCTTTTCGTTGAAGATGGCCAATGATGACGCGGACGATCCGTGGGCGTCTGCCTTCGACACTCAGCGCGGCAAGACTTCATCCGTTCTGCTGCCCTACGAAGAGATCGAATACCCGAAAAACGACGGCGACAGCGACTCGCTTTCCAACAACCAGCATACGTTTCCGACCTTCGACCTGAATATTGTCAACCACAGCCCGGGCGGATACTGCCTGGCGTGGCAGAAGGACGTACCTCAGCAGTTGCAGGCTGGCGAACTGGTGGGTATTCAGGATGACGCCGGCCAGGGCTGGAGCATTGCCATCGTGCGCTGGATCCGCCAGGTACGCAGCGGCGGCACACAGATGGGGATCGAACTGATCGCCCCGTTTGCCCAGCCATGCGGCATGCAGCTGATTCGCGAACAGCAGAACAGCCAGTACCTGCGAACCCTGATGCTGCCCGAAGTACGCGCCATGGAAAAACCGCCCACCGTGCTCGCACCGCGTCTGCCTTTTCAGGAGGGCAACAAGGTGATGATCAACGTCGCCGGTGAAGAACGCCGCGCGTCACTGAGCAACCGGCAGGTCAGTAGCGCCAGTTACAATCAGTTCGAGTATCAGATGTACGACGCCCCGAAAGCGACCGAAACCGAAAAAGCCAGGCCGGATCAGGAATTCGATTCCTTGTGGGGCACGCTGTAGCGATCACTGCGACAGCCGTCGCGATTGGCCCCTCGCCATCAGGGGCAAACCACCACGGCCTGAGCGTCAGCGCTTTCCTTCGCGGTCGCGGAAACCCAGCAGATACAGCACGCCATCGAGTCCCAGCGTCGAAATGGCCTGTTTGGCCGATTGCTTGACCAGCGGTTTGGCACGGAATGCCACACCCAGCCCGGCAATCGCCAGCATCGGCAGGTCATTGGCACCGTCGCCGACCGCGATGGTCTGCTCCAGGCTCAACCCTTCCTTGTGAGCCAGTTCGCGCAACAGGTCGGCCTTGCGCTGCGCATTGACAATCGGCTCGACTGCTACGCCGGTGACCTTGCCGTCAACCACTTCCAGTTCATTGGCAAAAACATAATCGATGCCCAGCTTTGCTTGCAACTGCTTGGCGAAATAGGTGAAGCCACCCGACAGAATCGCCGTCTTGTAACCCAGCCGCTTGAGCTCGGAGAACAGCGTTTCAGCGCCTTCGGTCAGGCGCAGAGACGCGCCGATTTCATCCAGCACGCTCACATCGAGGCCCTTGAGCAGGGCCAGACGCTCTTTGAAGCTTTCGCTGAAATCCAGTTCGCCGCGCATGGCACGCTCGGTAATCTCGGAAACCTGCTCGCCGACGCCTGCTGCCTTGGCCAGTTCATCGATGACTTCGGCCTCGATGAGGGTCGAATCCATGTCGAACACCGCCAGGCGCCGGTTACGACGGAACAGCGAATCCTGCTGGAACGCGATATCGACGTTGAGATCCTGCGCAACCGCGAGAAATTCGGCCTGCATGGCTTTCGGGTCGGCAGGCTCGCCGCGCACGGTGAACTCGATGCAGCCCTTGCCTTTGTCGGCCGGGGTGTCGAGCGGCATACGACCGGACAACCGATCGATCTGATCGATATTCAGCCCGTACTTGGCAGTAATGGCGCTGACGCACTGCAATTGCTCGGCCGTGACCTTACGGGTCAGCAGCGTAACGATGTGACGCGCCTTGCCCTGGCCTTCGACCCAGTGTTGATAGTCGGTTTCGGACACCGCAGTGAAACGGACTTGCTGATCCAGTTCGTAGGCGGTGAACAGGATGTCCTTGAGCACCGAGGATCCCTGCACGGTATCCGGAATTTCAACCAGGATGCCGAACGACAGGGTGTCGTGGATCACCGCCTGACCAATATCGAGAATGTTCACGCCACCCTGGGCGAGGACGCCGGTGATGGCTGCAGTGAGACCGGGACGGTCGACACCAGTGATGTTAATCAGGACGATTTCGCGCAAGGCGCACCCCCGCAGTGGAAAAAAACCGCATTCTAACCACATTCAGTGACCACCGGGCACAGGCAGCGCTTTGCCGCCACTGGGTCGCTCGTTATACTGCGCGACAACTTCACCGAAAGAGCCGTGCTCTGTGAACCGGCCCACGCCCGTTAAAACCGATAATTTCTTCCTGCTCATCTTTCGTGCCCTGCGTCATCGCCGTGTACCGATCGCTTTGCGCATTGCCAGCCATAACGTGATCCTGGTCGCTTTGGCGCTGGTGATCTACGCCGGTGTCATGGGCCTGCAGTTCAAGCAGGCCATGCATGAACAGGCCGATGCGCTGGGGCAGGCCCTGACCACCCAGACCGCCACCTCGGCTACCGAGCTGTTGGTGTCCAACGACATCCTCAGTCTCAACGTGCTGCTGGGCAATCTGGTCAAGAACCCGCTGGTAGCGCATGCCGCTATCTACAGTGTGGATAACCGCATCCTCGCGGAGGCCGGCCAGCGTCCGAAAAACGGTCTGCTGGGGGAAGCTCAGGGTCTGTATGAAATCAAGATCACGTTCCAGGACGTGATGGCGGGCCATCTGCGCATCAGCCTCGACATGTCGCAGTTCCAGCAGCCGATGACCATCAGCCTGCAGAGCATGGGCATTCTGGCCGGTATCCTGCTGGCCCTGGCGCTGGCGCTGAGCCTGCGTCTTGGCCGCCACATCTCCACGCCACTGATGCAGATGCGTATCTGGCTGCGGGATATTGACCCGTATACACCAGCCACTGATCGCCAGGATGAAATCGGCGATCTGGCGCGCCAGCTGCGCACCTCGTTCGCGCCGCCGGTGCCGGAGCCAGAACCGCTGCCCGAGCCCGAGTATGACGGCGAGGAAGACGACAGCGAAGATCCTTATCTGGAGCCGGAAGAGAAGCCCGCACCAAAGGTTTCGGCACGCAGCAGCGAAGCAAAACCGCGCCTGCCGGCACCACCGGTGCAGCGCCGCATCGTTGCCGAGGAAGATGAAGACGACGATGAGGAGGATCCGTTCGCCGATCTGCGCGACCACTCGGACAACTCGCCAGCCGTTCGCCCGGCGGCTGCCTCGGTAGCGCCGGTCGAACCGCACAACAGTGCAGTGCTGGCCGTGCAACTGGGTGCGCAGGATCAATTGCGCCGCCTGCCGCGCGCACGCCTGACCGAATTGCTGCAACGCTACCGCGACTGCCTCGATCAGGCCGCCTCGCTGTATGAAAGCGAGCTGCACACGCTGAATGACGGCAGCACGCTGATGCTGTTCCACAGCCACGAAAGCGGTGATGACTACCTGACCAACGCGATCTGCTGCGGTGAGCTGTTGCGCGCACTCAGCCATGCCTTGCAGATCGAGGTGGCCGACAGCGGCATCACCTTGCAACTGCAACTGGGCCTGACGCTGGGCGAAGGCTTGAGCGGTCTGAGCCAGATCGATCTGTTGCTGACCGAAACCGCGCAGGATGCACTGGCGCTGTCTCAGCACAGCCGCAACCTGCTGCTGGTCGAACGCCGCATCAACGACGACCCGTTGATCCGTCAACGCGCCCGCATCCGCCCGATCGCCAGCCCTGAAGGTGCCTGCTGCGTAGAACGCCTGATGGAGCCTTACCCTTCGATGCTCGAACGCCAGTTGGCGCGCATGCACGAATCCAACAAGGCCTGATCTTCTCCTCCGCTCACTCTTCTCTCGTGCCCATGCTCTGCATGGGCACGCCGTTCTGGGCACTCGACGTCCGATCCTGACCGACCTGGTCCGGCGCAATCAGGTGACGCAGAGCGTCACGACCTGCATTCCCACGCGGAGCGTGAGGAACGATAGGTGCCCGCAAGACCACCATCGTACCCCTGCGCCAGCGCAGGTATGCCGTTCCGGAGCGTATGGCGTGATAGGCGTCCGCAAGATCACCATCGTGCCCATGCTCCAGCATGGGAATGCCGTTCTGGACGCTCTGCGTCCTATCCTGACTGTGCAGCGCTTCAGGAACGCCGGGGTGTGAGAACCAGATGAGCGCCCAACAAAAAGCCCGCATCGCTGCGGGCTTTTTGTTGGGCCGACCCTAGAAGCGGAACACTTCAAGATCGGTGCGTATAGGGGACGCCAGTGGAATTCTTGGCTTGTCCGGCTCTTTGGCCTTGGCGACAGGCGTTTTTTTCGGCTCGTCGAGCGCCTGCCAGGAAATCGGTTTGATCGCAGTGCTGACCTGATCAGCCAGGCGCTGCAACAGCACGCCCTGAGCCTTGACCTGATCGGCAGAGCTGCCGGCATGGACTTGTTCCAGGTGCACCAGCCGGCTGTCCCGGACGTGACCCTTGCGGTCCAGAAGTCGCCATTGCGCGTCCAGTACCGCGGGCTGTTTGGCACCGGAGTCCAGGCGGGTGATGGACAGCACGACCTGAACATCGGGCGTGAAGCTGGCCGTCGCAGGCGCCATGACGACGCGCTGGCTGTCCAGCTTCCAGGCCAGCTGACGCAAGAGCAACTGGTCGATATCCGAAGACAGGTTGCCCGCCCAGCGCCCATCGGACGAAGCGGTCAAGGTGCCGTCAGGCTGGCGTTGCAGCAGTGTTTCGCGTTGCAGATAGTCGGCCACCGAAACAGGACCCAGCAATACTGCCAGACCACTACTCTGTTTCGGCTGACCAGGCTCACCACTATCGAGCTGATAAAGCGCGGTCGGCTGGCG
Source organism: Pseudomonas sp. MWU16-30316 (assembly GCF_020515645.1). Taxonomy (NCBI): domain Bacteria; kingdom Pseudomonadati; phylum Pseudomonadota; class Gammaproteobacteria; order Pseudomonadales; family Pseudomonadaceae; genus Pseudomonas; species Pseudomonas sp. MWU16-30316. The sequence goes on from NZ_JAIZAZ010000007.1 coordinate 133,163, forward strand.
CACACTGCAACCAGCCAGACCCAGAACGCCAGTCATCAGCAGGATCAAGGGAAGGCGTAGAAAATTCATCATCCCATCCAGGTGGCCGTCCAGAGACAGGCCACAGTATTAGTACTTTCAAGACCCATGCAGGCACTGAGCCACGCATGCACCCCAAGACCCCATATCATCCGTGAATATGCACCATGACTCCAGCGATTATGCATCGTACTTCATGGCAAAACGAAGAACCTTGGTGCCAGATCAATGTTTTCAGCTATTTTCCACCAATAATGCATCGACCCTCTGGAAGCCCCTTGGCAGTTTATTGCCACGTCTGCCACGCTCGCCCTTGTAATGTTCGAGGTCTTCAGGTTTCAGCGACAGCGTTCGTTTGCCCGCCTGAAGTACCAGCGTAGCGCCTTGCCCGATCACCGCAAGATCAGTCACATACTCTTCACGGCTGGCTACTCGCTCGCCCGGAATACCGATGATCTTGTTGCCCTTGCCTTTGCCCAACTGCGGCAGATCGCTGATCTTGAACACCAGCAGACGGCCTTCGGTGGTTACGGCTGCCAGCCAGTTCTGCTCACGATCAGGCACAGGGCGAGGCAGGATGACTTTCGCCCCGGCCGGCAGGCTCAGCAGCGCCTTGCCCGCCTTGTTCTTGGCTTGCAGGTCTTCGCCTTTGACGACAAAACCATAACCGGCATCCGACGCGATCACGTACAGCGCATCGTCTTCCGGCAACAATACGCACTCGAAGGTCGCACCCGGTGGCGGTTGCAGCTTGCCCGTCAGCGGCTCGCCCTGGCCTCGCGCGGAGGGCAGGGTGTGGGCGGCAACCGAATAGCTGCGCCCGGTCGAGTCGATGAACACGGCGAACTGATTGGAGCGGCCTATGGACGAGGTCTTGAAACCGTCCCCGGCTTTATAGGAAAGCCCGGTCGCATCGATGTCGTGCCCCTTGGCACAGCGTACCCAGCCTTTTTCCGACAGGACGACAGTCACCGGCTCGGTGGGCATTAGTTCATTTTCAGACAGCGCCTTGGCTTCGGCACGGGCAACGATGGGCGAACGACGGTCGTCGCCATAGGTTTCAGCGTCGGCAATCAGTTCGGCACGCACCAGCTTGCGCAGCTTGGACTCGCTGCTCAGCAGCGCCAGAAGCTTGGCCTGCTCTTTGCGCAAGGCATCCTGCTCGCTGCGCAGCTTCATCTCTTCCAGACGCGCCAACTGACGCAAACGGGTGTCGAGGATGTAATCGGCCTGAATTTCCGACAGATCGAAACGCGCGATCAGCTCCGCCTTCGGGTGCTCGGCGGTACGGATGATGTGAATCACTTCATCGAGGTTCAGGTACGCCGTGAGCAAACCGTCCAACAGGTGCAGACGGTGCTCGACCTTGTCCAGACGGAATTGCAGACGGCGACGTACCGTACCGATACGGAACGTCAGCCATTCGCCGAGCAATGTCTTGAGGTTTTTGAGCTGCGGCTTGCCATCCAGGCCGATGATGTTGATGTTCACCCGGTAACTGGATTCCAGCTCGGTGGTCGCGAACAGATGCTGCATCAGCTCGTCCAGCTCAACCCGGTTGGAGCGCGGGATGATCACGATACGGCAAGGGTTCTCGTGGTCCGACTCATCGCGCAGGTCGGCAACCATCGGCAGCTTCTTGGCCTGCATCTGCGCGGCGATCTGTTCCAGCACCTTGGCACCGGATACCTGATGCGGCAGTGAAGTGACGATAATGTCGCCATCTTCGATGCGGTAAACCGCGCGCATACGCACCGAGCCACGCCCGGTCTCGTAGATTTTCAGCAGGTCGGCACGCGGCGTGATGATTTCCGCTTCGGTCGGATAGTCCGGCCCCAGAATGTGCTCGCACAGCTCGGGAACCGTGGCCTTGGGGTCGTCCAGCAGACGAACGCAGGCACTGGCGACTTCGCGCAGGTTATGCGGCGGCACATCGGTGGCCATACCGACGGCGATGCCGGTGGTGCCATTGAGCAGGATGTTCGGCAAACGTGCCGGCAACACCGCAGGTTCATCCAGGGTGCCGTCGAAGTTCGGCACCCAGTCAGCAGTGCCCTGGCCCAGCTCGCTGAGCAGGACTTCCGAGTAACGCGACAGGCGCGCCTCGGTGTAGCGCATGGCCGCAAAGGATTTGGGATCATCCGGCGCACCCCAGTTGCCCTGCCCGTCTACCAGCGTGTAGCGGTAGCTGAACGGCTGCGCCATCAGCACCATCGCCTCGTAACAGGCCGAGTCACCGTGCGGGTGGAACTTGCCGAGCACGTCGCCGACGGTACGCGCCGACTTCTTGTGCTTGGCGTCGGCACCCAGGCCCAGTTCGCTCATCGCGTAGATGATACGTCGCTGAACAGGCTTCAGGCCGTCACCGATATGCGGCAAGGCACGGTCCATGATCACGTACATGGAGTAGTTGAGGTAGGCCTGTTCGGTGAAGTCAGCCAATGATCGGCGTTCTACACCATCCAGGCTGAGGTCAAGGGAGTCGCTCATGCGGGCCTCATCATTTCGTTGACTGGCGCAACAGCAAATTGCCGCCACGCTGTGTGAATTCGAGTTGTTTCATTGCACTCATACCGAGCAGCACCTGCTCACCGTCCAGACCGGGTGCCACCAGGGCACGCACATTGGTCAGGACGATATCGCCCAGCTGCAAGCGGTCAAGCGTGGTCCGAAAACCCTGACTGTTGCCATTGGCCGTGCTGACCGTGACCGGATAGCCACGTTTGAGCCCCAGGCGGTCAGCCATGTCACCGGGTACGGCCACATCGGTCGCCCCGGTGTCGATCATGAATTCCACTGTCCGGCCGTTGATCTGGCCGGTCGTGACGAAGTGCCCCTGACGATTGCCTGCCAGTTGCACCTCTATATAGCCGTCACCGTGTTGCGAGGTAACCACGGTGTTGGGGTTCTGCTGCCGGTCTTCCCAATCGCCGAAAAAGCGCGTCGCGAGAAACAAACCGGCCGCCCAGGCCACGATCATCAACACCTTGCCGGCGCGCTTGCCGGGCTGCACGTCGCTCATTGCCCAGCACTCCAGCCCGCCTCAGGTGCAGCGAAGCGCCAGACGATCGGACGTTTCTCACCGTCGGCGCGTGCACCGAAGTTATTGTCGATGCCGATCCATGCGCCCTTCTCGTCGACCACCAGTGCCTCGGTCAGGCCGTAGGGTTGATCGTAACGACGCGACGGCACCATCGCCTCTGTGGCGAACGACCAGCAACGCTCGACCTGCCCTGTCTCAAGATCACGCCGACAGATGCGGTACACCGCGCGTTCCAGCGTGAACAGCTTGCCGTTGTACAGCGACACATCGGAAAAATCCGTGGACACCTTTTTGCTGCCCTGCTCCGGCGGCAACGCGTCCAGACCGGACTCGGACAGCAGCACGCAGCTTTGCCCGCAGGTCCACTGCTGCTTGTCGCGTTGCACCACCAGCAAGCCACGCTTCTCGCGTTCGGCCGCCAGCCAGAGACGGTCGCCCGCAGGACTCACGGCAATCCCTTCGAAAATCGCGTTGAAGCGCTGCAACATGCCCTGAGCGCGCGCCTGATCCACCAGCGCTTGCGGCAAATCCAGCCAGACCGGTTTACCGCTGACCGGAACCTTGAGCACCGTGCCGTAGGCCTCGCTGACCAGGTAGCGATTGCCAGCGGCGTCACAGCTGACACCTTCGAAATCCAGACTGCCACCGCGTATCAGCGCGGAAAGACCCGCCATGAAACGCAACTTCAACGGCAGATAGCTTTGTGGCGCAGGTGCGTCAATGTGATGTGACTGAGCCTTCCAGGTGTCTTGCGACACATCCAGGCTGTACAGCACATCATCGTCACGGTCGGACACGGTCCACAGTTGGCCGTTGCACATCGCCAGACCTGACAGATTGCCACCGGCCATGTCGTCTACCGGGTGCTCGGATTGCAGCTTCAGGGCCTCGAGTGGCGCAGCGACAACCGGCGTGGCAACCAGGATCAGGGCGGCGAGCCAGGCTCGTATCAAGTCAGAACCTCGGCAAGGTTGCCCTTCGACTCGAGCCAGGACTTGCGATCACCTGCACGCTTCTTCGCCAGCAGCATGTCCATCATTTCCGAGGTGGCCGCGAAATCATCCAGCGTGAGTTGCACCAGACGACGCGTGTTCGGGTCCATGGTGGTTTCGCGCAACTGCGGCGGGTTCATCTCACCCAGGCCCTTGAATCGGGTGACCTGCGGCTTGCCACGTTTCTTTTCAGCGACCAGACGGTCCAGAATCCCGTCACGCTCGGCTTCGTCCAGCGCGTAGTAGATTTCCTTGCCCAGGTCGATCCGGTACAGCGGCGGCATGGCGACATACACATGCCCGGCGTCGACCAGCGGGCGGAAGTGCTGCACAAACAACGCACACAGCAGCGTTGCAATGTGCAGACCGTCCGAGTCAGCGTCAGCCAGGATGCAGATCTTGCCGTAACGCAACTGGCTGATATCGGCTGCGCCCGGGTCAACCCCGATGGCCACGGCAATGTTGTGGACTTCCTGACTGGCAAGCACTTCGCCGCCGTCCACTTCCCAGGTGTTGAGGATTTTGCCGCGCAGCGGCAGGATCGCCTGGAATTCCTTGTCGCGCGCCTGTTTGGCGGAACCACCGGCAGAATCACCCTCGACCAGAAACAGTTCGGAGCGCGCCGGGTCCTGCCCGGCACAGTCGGCCAGCTTGCCCGGCAACGCCGGCCCTTGAGTGATGCGCTTGCGCTCGACCTTTTTGCTCGCCTTGAGGCGCCGACCGGCGTTGTTGATCGCCAGATCGGCCAGTTGCAACCCCAGTTCGGAGTGCGTGTTGAGCCACAGGCTGAATGCGTCCTTGACCACACCGGAGACGAAGGCCGCCGCTTCACGGGACGACAGACGTTCTTTGGTCTGCCCGGAGAACTGCGGCTCCTGCATTTTCATCGACAGGACGAAGGCAATGCGTTCCCAGACATCTTCCGGGGCCAGCTTCACGCCCCGCGGTAACAGGTTGCGGAACTCGCAGAACTCGCGCATGGCATCCAGCAGGCCCTGGCGCAAGCCGTTCACGTGGGTGCCGCCCTGCGCAGTCGGGATCAGGTTGACGTAACTTTCCTGAACGCTGTCGCCCCCTTCGGGCAGCCAGAGCAGCGCCCAGTCGACCGCTTCCTTGTTACCGGTGAAGCCGCCGCAGAACGGCTCGTCCGGCAGGCGCAGGAATTCGGTGACCGAGTCCTGCAGGTAGGAGCGCAGGCCATCTTCGTAATGCCACTCGACTTTCTCGCCGCTGGATTTGTCTTCGAAGCTGACCAGCAGGCCCGGGCACAGAACCGCCTTGGCCTTGAGCACATGCTTGAGACGGCTGACGGAAAACTTCGGCGTATCGAAATACTTCGGATCGGGGGCGAAATAGACGCTGGTCCCGGTGTTGCGCTTGCCGACGGTGCCGACGACCGCCAGTTCGGTGGCCTTGTAGCCGTCAGCGAAGGTCATTTCATATTCGTTGCCATCACGCTTGACCCGCACCCGAACCTGGGTGGACAGCGCGTTGACGACGGAAATGCCCACGCCGTGCAGGCCGCCGGAGAACTGATAGTTCTTGTTGGAGAACTTGCCGCCTGCGTGAAGCTTGGTGAGGATCAGCTCGACGCCGGACACGCCTTCTTCCGGGTGGATGTCCACCGGCATGCCGCGGCCGTCGTCCGACACTTCGAGCGAATTGTCGGCATGAAGGATGACCTGTACCGAACGCGCGTGACCGGCCAGGGCTTCGTCGACGCTGTTGTCGATGACTTCCTGAGCCAAGTGGTTGGGCCGCGAGGTGTCGGTGTACATGCCCGGACGTTTGCGAACCGGATCGAGGCCCGAGAGGACTTCGATGGCGTCTGCGTTATAAGAGCTAGCGCTGGGATTGGCCATGGGTTCTCGTTATCAATCTTTCATGGAATTTCGGGGGTTCAATGTTCTTGCATTCATATGACCGGGCATCCATCACCTGCCGCACTTACAGCGCCGACAGGTCGATCTTCTGCAACAGATCGGGAGCAAATCCGGCAAACGTCAGCAGTGCCGGCATGCGCTCGGCAAAGCCCTGAAAACTGTGGTCGCCGCCCGCCTGAATGCGCAAGGCACAGGCCCGGTAAAACTTCTCGGCGCGACGATAATCGAGCGTCTCGTCACCGGTCTGCAGCCACACCTGAAACTGCTGCGGGTCCTGCGGCGCGGGTACTTCCAGCTCGGCCAGCGCCCGAATATGGTCTTCGGTCAACTGCCACTGCTCGCCGGTGTACAGGTTCTGTTGCACGCCGAGAAACCCGTCGAACAGCTGATGCGGATTGACTGCCGGGTTGATCAGCACCGCCTTGAGGCCGTGCCGCTGCGCCAAATGAGTCGCATAGTAGCCGCCGAGGGAGCTGCCGACCAGTAATGGCCGTCCCAGCGCCGTGATAGCCGCTTCAAGCTGGAGCATGGCCTGGCGCGGATGGTGATGCAGTTCAGGGACTTGCAGACGATCAGCCAGACCCAGAGACTTCATCAGCGCACTCAACTGACAGGCCTTTCTCGACAGGGCCGAGCTGTTCAAGCCATGGATGTATAGCAGTGAAGGTGTGTCGCTCGTCACGCTGTCGCTCCCGAGTGCAAGGCAAAGCCGTGTAGTTTACAGGGACTTACGCGACAACACCTCACCGGAAACGTATCCGCCAGCCCAATCAATAACCGGTGCCGCCGTAATCGACCTCGAACTCCAGGCCGACCACTCGGGAAACAGCCGTTTCCAGCCGCCCGTCGTCATGCAGTCGTAGCCAGCGATAGCCCGGCGCTGCGGTGTCGACCTTGAAATCCACACTGCCCGGGGCGAACTGAATGCAGGTCGAAGGCGACGCCAGCAGGCGCACGCCGTTACGCATCTGATCGAATTCCTGATGCACATGGCCCCACAGTATCGCGCGAACCTGCGGAAAACGATCGAGCACGTCAAACAACGCATCGGCATTGCGCAAGCCGATCGGCGCCATCCACTCACAACCAATTGCCACCGGGTGATGGTGCAGGCAGATCAGGTGATGCCGCTCAGGCGCTTCACTCAGCGCCTGCTCCAGCAACTGCAATTGCGTAGCCGCGAGAAAACCAGGCACCGAACCGGGCACTGCCGAATCCAGCAGCGTCACCCGCCACTGGCCGATATCCACCACCGGGTCGAGCAACCCATTAGGCTGCGCAACCTGCTCCATCTGCGGCAGTTCGTCGTGATTACCGGCGAACCAGCGCGCAGGCGCGTCGATCCGCCCGCTTATCCGACGAAACGCTTCGTAAGACTCGACACTGCCGTCCTGCGAGATATCGCCGCTGGCGACCACAAGATCAATGTGCGGCTGCTCGGCCAGCACCTGATCAACGACTTTTTCCAGACTGTCCCGCGTGCTCATGCCCAACAACGCCTCGTCCGCCTCGGCGAACAAGTGGCTATCGGATATCTGCACCAGCAAAACTGACGATGAAAGGGCTGCGCTCGGCAAGACCGTCTCCCAGAGAGGATTCAGCGCGATTATGTGATGTGGCAACGGGCGGGTAAACCGGGAAAGTGCGTGCAGACGAGCATTTGGTCACATTTGCTGATTCGCTCGGTGCTTGAGCACAATCGAAGCAATAAGTCCGGCCGACACCATGCCTGCCAGTCCCGCACCCAAGAGATGGCTCAGCACCCGCTCATAAGGCATTCCAGGCCAGATATATCCCGCCAACAAAAACTCCAGTACAACGCCAAGAATCATTCCTGCCAATCCAGCCAGATGAACGATCCACGGCATGAGCCTCAAAGACAGAATACCGATGACCACTCCGGTAATGGCCGTATATAGAAAGTGTTCCCAACGCAGAGCGCTGCCTGTCAGGGTTATCAGTCCGACATATAGGAGAAGGCCGAAGATGAGTCCAGTGAAACCACCAATCAAAGCCCGATAGATAATCATCGCCATCTCACTGGACAATTGGTAATCATGGATTCCCGAGAGCCGCCAGCATTGAAAATCTCTTCGACATAAGAAACACAATTATTGGGGATGCCAAACCAGTGCCACGGCTTGGCGCTAAGCTCCTCAAGCTTGCGCTGCGCCACATCGGGTTTGTTCAGAAGTACTCTTCGACGGAACAGCTCTGTTTTCGAGGATTCATTGAGATAACGTCCGTAATCAGTTTCACTCATGAAGTACGGCCGTTCGGCCAACCCGGCAATATGAAAATAAAACTCTCCCGCTTTCAACAAGGCATGCCCACAGATATTAGGACCGTCACCGCTTACTACTACAAGCCATGTGTCGTACCAGTTGAAAGGCACAGCCCGACAATGATTCAGATGGCTCCCTAAATAGCTCATTCGTTATGCCTGTAAATGAAAGTGATGACGAATGTAAGCCATGGAATTTCAAATTCAAGGACACGCTGCTCGCTTTGAATATATTCAGACACGACCTACATGCCTGAGGCATAAACACTGACGGCCAAAGTCATTTACAACTGAATAAACAAGTCATGAGGCCGGTTGAGATAAAAAATTCAGAATTGCGAATGGATCAGCGCACCGCTTCAAACTCATGCCCACACGCCATGCAGTGGCTCAGCCATTCACCGAGAAACAGGTTGAGCTGGGCCTTTTCGTCTGGTTGGTGCATGTCGGCGTTGGGGTAGGGATAGATGCCCCGGAAGCGCCGCGCATGTTCGGCGCCGATGACTTCGGCCATGCGGGCGTCGTGGTAAACCTGTACTTCGAGCTTGGGCACCGGCAGCCAGGGCAGGCTGTGCTCCTGGCAGACCTGCAAGGTGGTGGTGTACGGGCAGTCGAGCAACACTTCGACTGCCAGCACGCCCAGCATCTGATCACCCTGGGTAACGGCGACGCGGCGTGAGCGCTGTTCGTTGCGCATGTCGGGCAGCAGGCGCATCAGGCGCGCGTAGTTGGCCTCGCACGCAGCCTGCAGTCCGGCAAGATCGACACGGTAGCGTTCGCGCACTGGATTCACGACCATAAACCCCTTATCTCTGCACGATTCAGCGCCAGCCATTGCAAGGCGATGATCGTCGATGCGTTCTTGATTGTTCCGTCTTTCATCGCCTGCAATGCGTCATCGAATGACCAGACTGTTACCCGGATGTCTTCACCTTCGGCCTCGAGCCCGTGCAATCCGCCCGCCCCTTCACTGCTGCAACGCCCCAGAAACAGGTGAACGAACTCGTCGCTGCCACCCGGCGAGGGGAAGTATTTGGTGATTGGCCACAATGCCTCGAACTTCAGCCCAGCTTCCTCTTCTGCCTCGCGATGAGCAACTTCTTCCGGCTGTTCATCCTTGTCGATCAGACCTGCGACCAGCTCGATCAGCCAGGGGTTGTTGGTCTTTTTCATGGCGCCTACGCGGAACTGCTCGATGAGCACGACTTCGTCACGCTTGGCGTCATAAGGCAGCACGCAGACGGCGTCGTGGCGAACGAACAGTTCGCGGCTGATTTCCTTGCTCATCCCGCCCGCGAACAATTCGTGGCGCACATGCAGCTTGTCCAGCTTATAGAAGCCCTTGAAGCAGTTTTCACGCTTTATGGTTTCAAAAGCGCTTGGTGCAGATCGTGTGGTCTGGGTCATGGGTTTCTCGCTTGCCGCCGTTTTTGACATCGGGCCATCCTAACGCGCATCGGCAGTCAGATGCAGCCCCCTTGAACATGCAGGGTAGACGGCCGGGGCTTAAAACAATTCTAATCTGCCATGATCGAACCGAAGACGTTGTTTACAGTCCAACCAGCCTGCATACGTACAACGCAACCGCCTTTACTGACACTGCCAAGGATCAACATGTCGTTATTGAGGATCACTTCACTGGCTTGCCTGGCCCTGTTGCTCGGCGCCTGCCAAAGCCTCTTCACGCCCAACATGCGCACACCGCTGCAAGTCCAGCGCGATGCTTCCGAGCTGATCAAGCCGGGCTGCACCACGGCCGACTGCCCGTTGGTGAACATCGATACCGTGCACTTCCCCGATGAGCCGCGACTGGACGCCATCGTTCAGAAGACGTTGCTGCAACTGACCGTTGCCGACAGCAGCGCATCGCCGCCTGCGTCGATCAAAGCCTATCAGGAACAGTTCCTGAGCCAGGCCCAGGGTCGCAACAGCAGCTATCTGCAGGCCAAGGTACGCGAACAGCATGACGGTATCGTAGTGGTCGAACTGTCCAGCTATCTGGATACCGGCGGTGCCCACGGCAACCCTGGCCGGGCGTTCATCAACTATTCGCGTCAGCAGCAGAAAGTCCTGACCCTGGCTGACATGATCATCCCGGGCAAGGAAAGCGAGTTCTGGCAGAAAGCCCAACTGGCCCACCAGGGCTGGCTGGTATCGACCAAGATGAATGAAGACAGCGAGTTCATGAAGACCTGGCCGTTCAAGCGCACGCCGCATATTGCGCTGACCTACGGCGCAGTGATCCTCAAGTACTCGGTCGACACCATCGCGCCGTATTCGATGGGCCACATCGAGCTGAAGATTCCTTATCCTCAGCTCAATGGCATCCTCAAGCCGGAACTGTTCCCCGGCCGCGGCTGATCGCACCGCCGATCAGCAGCTGCAACACGCCAGCGACAATGAGCGCTGGCAGTGTTGCGCCCACTTCGGGATAAAGATTGGCCAGCAGATGATAGGTGCTGAGCCCGCCGAGCCACGCCAGCAGGCTCATCCAGCGCAAACCGCCCTCCGCCGCCTGACCACTGCGACCACGCAGAATGAAATGGTCAACCAGCACGACGCCGAACAGTGGCGCGAATACCGAGCCGATCAATAACAGAAAGTTCTGATACTGCGCCAGCGGTGCCAGACAGGCAATCAGCGTACAGATCACGCCAATCACCAACGCCAGATGCTCGACCTTGATGCGTGACAGCAGAGCACTGGAGACCGCAGCCGAGTGAATATCGGCGAACGCGTTTTCCGTTTCGTCCAGCAGAATCAGCAGCAGCGGGATCCCCAGACCTGCGCCGGCCAGTGCCAGCAGCAAAGCATTGGCCTCACCGCTCGGGGCGAACGCCAGGGTGTAGGCGACGCCCAGGCTCATCAACCAGAAGTTGCCGATGAAAAAGCCTGCAGCCGTACCGCCGAAGACGCTTTTCGCGCGTTGCCCGAAACGTGAGTAGTCGGCAATCAGCGGCAGCCAGGACAGCGGCATGGCGATGGCAATGTCGAACCCCGAGGCAAACGGCAACGAACCATCGCCGGAGGTTGCCCACAGCGCGGTCAGATCAGCCTTGGCCAGCAGATTCCAGGTCAGCCATGCACACGCCGTCAGCAGTATCCACAGGCCCCACTTGCGCAGAAAACGGCGCACGAAGGTCAATGGCCCGCTGACTGCCAGCAGCGTGGCCAGTGCGCCGAACAACAGCGTCCAGAGCAGCGGACTGCTCCACGGGCTGCCCTCTGCAAAAGCCCGCGCGCCGAGCAGACTGGCTGCGTCGCGCATGACGATGATCTCGAACGAGCCCCAACCGATCAGTTGCAGCAGGTTCAATACCGCTGGCAGCGACGCGCCCTTGCTGCCCAGGCTGAGCTTGAGCGCGGCCATGGACGACAGGCCGGTATCGCTGCCGATCACACCAACGCTGGCGAGCAGCAAGACGCCCACCAGCGTGCCGAGGAAAATCGCCAGCATCGAGCCGGACATGCCCAGCCCCGGCGCCAGCAAGGCCCCGGTCTGCAACACCATCAGACCGATGCCGAGGGAAAACCACAGGGAAAACAGATCCCGCGCGCCGAACACCCGCTGGCTGGCGGGTACAGGGGTGTCAGGAGAATAGGTGCCGGGTGTGTTCACGTTTGTGTCTCGTATGGGGTGTTGATCGGTGATTCGGGATCGGACGCGGAGCTTCCAGAACAGCGCCACCACGCAGAGCGTGGGATCATCGCAATTATCGTGCGGCGCTCTGCGTCGCATGCCGTTCTGGACGCTCCGCGTCCTCTTGACGACGCAGAGCGTCGAGAACTTCATTCCCACGCTGGCGCGTGCGGAACGATAATCTCAACTATCGTGCGACGCTCCGAGTCGTAAAGCCCAATGCTGGAGCGTAGCGATAACCGCTAGCGGTGCTCTGTCGTGCACCTGTCGCCCCCTACACCCTCTTGTACAACTGGCTGCCTTCCTGCTTGAAGCGCTCGGCCTGCTCGGCCAGGCCTTTAGCAACATCGACGTCTACCGCCTCGATGCGCTGATTGGCGGCGTACTCGCGGACTTCCTGAGTGATCTTCATCGAGCAGAATTTCGGCCCGCACATGGAGCAGAAATGCGCGACCTTGGCCGAATCCTTGGGCAGGGTTTCGTCGTGGTACGAACGCGCGGTGTCCGGGTCCAGGCCGAGGTTGAACTGGTCTTCCCAGCGGAACTCGAAACGCGCTTTGCTCAAGGCGTTGTCGCGGATCTGCGCACCCGGATGGCCTTTGGCAAGATCCGCCGCATGAGCCGCGATCTTGTAGGTGATGATCCCGGTTTTGACATCATCCTTGTTCGGCAGCCCCAGATGCTCCTTGGGCGTGACGTAACACAGCATGGCGCAGCCGAACCAGCCGATCATGGCGGCACCGATGCCCGAGGTGATGTGGTCGTAACCCGGCGCGATGTCGGTGGTCAGCGGGCCCAGTGTGTAGAACGGCGCTTCATCGCAGCACTCCAGTTGCTTGTCCATGTTCTCCTTGATCAACTGCATCGGCACATGGCCAGGGCCTTCGATCATGGTCTGCACATCATGCTTCCAGGCGATCTTGGTCAGTTCGCCCAGCGTTTCCAGCTCACCGAACTGCGCCGCATCGTTGGCATCGGCAATCGAGCCTGGACGCAGGCCGTCGCCCAGCGAGAAGCTGACGTCGTAGGCCTTCATGATTTCGCAGATTTCTTCGAAATGGGTGTAAAGGAAGTTTTCCTTGTGGTGCGCCAGGCACCATTTGGCCATGATCGAACCGCCACGGCTGACGATACCGGTGACACGCTTGGCGGTCAGCGGCACGTAACGCAGCAACACACCGGCGTGGATGGTGAAGTAATCGACGCCCTGCTCGGCCTGCTCGATCAACGTGTCGCGAAACAGCTCCCAGGTCAGGTCCTCGGCTGCACCGCCCACCTTTTCCAGCGCCTGATAGATCGGCACCGTACCGATCGGCACCGGCGAATTGCGGATGATCCACTCGCGGGTTTCGTGAATGTGCTTGCCAGTGGACAGGTCCATGACCGTGTCCGAGCCCCAGCGGATACCCCAGGTCAGCTTGGCGACTTCTTCTTCGATGGAAGAACCCAATGCGCTGTTGCCGATGTTGCCGTTGATCTTCACCAGGAAGTTGCGGCCAATGATCATCGGCTCAAGCTCGACGTGGTTGATGTTGGCCGGGATGATCGCGCGGCCCCGGGCAATCTCTTCACGCACGAACTCGGCAGTGATTTCCTTCGGGATGCTCGCGCCAAAGCTGTGCCCGGCATGTTGCTGGGTCAGCAGACCTGCGGCGCGGGCTTCCTGAAGCTTCATGTTCTCGCGGATGGCGACGTATTCCATCTCGGCTGTGATGATGCCCTGACGCGCGTAGTGCATCTGGCTGACGTTGGCGCCGGCCTTGGCCCGGCGCGGGTTGCGCACATGGGCAAAGCGCAACGCGGTGAGTTCGGCATCGCTCAGGCGTTGCTGGCCGAAGCTGGAACTCAGGCCCGGCAGTCGCTCGGTGTCATTGCGCGAGTCGATCCATGGCGAACGCACGTCGGCCAGGCCTTTGCGCACGTCGATGATCACATTGGGGTCGGTGTAGGGGCCGGAGGTGTCATAGACCGTGACCGGGGCGTTGATCTCGCCGCCAAAGTCGGTCGGGGTGACGTCCAGGGTGATTTCGCGCATGGGCACGCGGATGTCCGGGCGCGAGCCCTGAACGTAGATTTTCTGCGAACGGGTAAACGGCTGTACCGATCCGGAATCGACCTGCGCCGACTCGCTCAAATGGGCTGCGTTTTTTGCTTTTATACTCATCACGGCTCTCCAGACATCCAGTTGCGGATTTATTGTCGGAGTGACCTGACATGACGGACGGGTGCACCAGTGCTGGTGCTGAGTATCGAAAGGAGGCGAAACTGTTCATTATTTGAACAATCGACCCCGGACGGCACTCAAGAGGACTCGCCGGGAGACGAGAAATCTTGTTCCCTACGCAGGCGCTAACCTGATCAGGTTCAACGGGATCCGGTTTAACCGATCTCAGCCTCATAGCAAGGCACCCCGACAAGAACGCCGCCAGTCTATGACGGGGTGCCGTCGCAACGCCAGCCTATTTGCACGGGGCTCGATAAATGGCGCAAATCGACGATTGTTGCCAAAAGCGTCTGGCTCTACACTCCCTAGCCCGGTTTCTCTTCAACCCGAACTGTAATTATTTTCTTCATGAACAGGGAATGCCTCATGTTGCGCAAACTTTCGTTGGTCGTGGCTGTTTCGTTTGCGTCCAGCGGGTTGACCTGGGCAGCCGAATTGCCAATGCCAACGCAGACAGGGCTGTTGAGCGTTTATCAGCAGGCTGTGGACAACAACGCCGACCTCGCAGCCTCGCGCGCCGATTACGATGCGCGCAAGGAAGCCGTGCCGCAGGCCCGCGCCGGTTTGCTGCCGAATATTTCCGGCAGCGCCCAGAACAGCAGCACCCGCACCAGCATCGATCAGCCCAGAGCCGTGGCCACCCGCAGCGGCAACCTCTATCAGGCCACGCTGAGCCAGCCGATCTTCCGCGCTGACCGCTGGTTCCAGTTGCAGGCTGCCGAAGCGAGCAACGAACAGGCAGCACTGGAACTGTCGGCTACCGAGCAGAATCTGATCCTGCAATCGGCGCAAAGCTATTTCAGCGTATTGCGTGCACAGGACAATCTGGCCTCGACCAAAGCCGAGGAAGCGGCCTTCAAGCGCCAGCTGGATCAGGCCAACGAGCGCTTCGATGTCGGCCTGTCGGACAAGACCGATGTGCTGCAGGCGCAGGCCAGCTATGACACGTCACGCGCCAGCCGACTGATTGCCCAGCGTCAGGTCGACGACGCCTTTCAGGCGCTGGTGACGCTGACCAACCGCGAATACAACTCGATCGAAGGCATCGTGCATACCCTGCCGGTGCTGGCGCCGACGCCCAATGACGCCAAGGCCTGGGTCGATACTGCCGCGCAGCAGAACCTCAATCTGCTGGCCAGCAACTACGCAGTCAGTGCCGCCGAAGAAACCCTGCGTCAGCGCAAGGCCGGGCACGCGCCGACGCTCGATGCCGTAGCGACCTATCAGCGTGGCGATAACGATGCACTGGGTTTCAGCAACCCCAACTACACCGGCCGCAACTACGGCGGCGACGTCGAGCAGCGCAGCATCGGCGTGCAGCTGAATATCCCGATCTACAGCGGCGGCCTGACCAGTTCACAGGTACGCGAAGCCTATGCGCGCCTGAGCCAGAGCGAGCAACGCCGTGAAAGCCTGCGTCGTCAGGTGGTGGAAAACACGCGCAACCTGCATCGCGCGGTGAATACCGATGTGGAGCAGGTCCAGGCCCGCAAGCAGTCGATCATCTCCAACCAGAGCGCGCTGGAAGCCACGGAAATCGGTTATCAGGTCGGCACCCGCAACATCGTCGATGTGCTGGATGCGCAACGCCAGCTGTATGCCTCGGTGCGTGACTACAACAACACGCGTTACGACTACATCCTCGACAACCTGCGTCTCAAGCAGGCAGCAGGCACCCTGAACCCGGGCGACCTGCAGGACCTGTCGCGCTACCTGAAGGCCGACTACAACCCGGACAAGGACTTCCTGCCGCCGGACCTGGCGACTGCCGCGCAGAAGAACTTCGAGCGACCTGCAAAGCGCTGACAGGTGACGCGGAGCGTCACGAAATGCATTCCCACGCTGGAGCGTGAGGAACGATAGGCGTCTGGACGAGCTCAACTATCGTACCCATGCTCCGCGTGGGTATGCCGTTCCGGACGCTCCGCGTCCTCCGACTCAGCGCCTGCCCATCAACCGCCCGATCCCGTCGAGCAGGCGTTGCAGTGCACCCTGATTGGCCTTCATCACCTCAAGCCCGGCATCAGCCATGTTGCGCGCCTGCTGCGGCTGGTCGAAAAGACCCTGCACGGCGGTGGCCAGCGCTGCTGCATCGTTGACCTCTTGCAACGCACCGGCCTTGCGCAGCATGGCGGCGATCTCGAGGAAGTTGAACAGGTGCGGGCCGCTGAGCACCGGCTTGGCCAGTGCCGCAGGCTCCAGCAGGTTGTGTCCGCCATTGGGCACCAGGCTGCCGCCAACGAAAGCGATGTCAGCCAGTGCATAGAGAAACAGCAATTCCCCCATGGTATCGCCCATCAGCACCGAGACGTCAGACGTGACAGCCTGCGCGGATGAGCGCCTTACCGTCGCAAAGCCCTGCTGCTGACACAACGCATGCACACTGTCGAAACGCTCGGGGTGACGCGGCACCAGAATCAGCAGCGCATCGGGGTGACTGGTCAGTAACGTGCGATGAGCCGCCAGCACGCTTTCATCCTCGCCCGCATGTGTGCTGGCCGCGATCCAGACAGGCCGCTGCGTGGTCTGCCATTGTTCGCGCTGGTGGGCGGCACGCTGCAGAAGCTGCGGGTCGATGCTCAGGTCGAACTTGATCGAGCCGGTCACCGCCACGCACTCGGGACGTGCGCCCAGATCACGAAAGCGCTGCGCCTCAGCTTCAGTCTGCACCGCAAACCAGGCCATTTCCGCCAGCATCGGTCGCGTCAGCCCGGCAAAGCGTGCGTAACCCCGCGCCGAACGCTCCGACAGCCGGGCGTTGGCAAGCACCACAGGAATCCCGCGCAGGGAACACTGATGGATGTGGTTGGGCCACAGCTCGGTTTCCATGATGATCCCCAGCCGTGGCTGTACCTGATCGAGAAAACCAGCAGCCGCCCACGGCAGGTCGTAGGGCAGGTAGCAATGCTGAATTCGCGGCTCACTGGCGAACAGCGCCTTGATTCGCTCCGAACCTGTGGGCGTCATGCAAGTCACAGTGATCGGCAACTGCGGATATTGCACCAGCAGCGACCGAATCATCGGCGCTGCGGCGATGCTTTCACCCACCGACACCGCATGCACCCAGATACCGCCCCGCTGCATGACCGGCAAGCCGCGGGCGAAGCGCTCGCCGATGCGCTGGCGATACGCCGGAGCCTTGCGCGCACGCAACCACAGACGCAGGGCAACCAGCGGCAGGCCGAGATGAAACAGTACGGTATAAAGAGTTCTATTCATGGGCGCGGAGTTTATCAGCCCGCCATCACAAGCCGCTAGAATGCGCAGCCTGACGAAAAGGAATGCACCATGAACGCTTATTACCTACTGGCTATCGCCGTTTGCGCGGAAGTCATCGCTACCACGTCCATGAAAGCCGTGAAGGGATTCAGTACCCCGCTGCCCCTGTTGCTACTGATTACCGGCTATGCGATCGCGTTCTGGATGCTGATTCTGGTAATGCGCACTATCCCGGTGGGCATCACCTACGCCATCTGGTCGGGCATGGGCATCGTCATGGTCAGCATCGCCGCGTTCTTCATCTACGGCCAGAAACTCGACCTGCCCGCGCTGCTGGGCATGGGCATGATCGTGGCAGGCGTGGCGGTCATTCAGCTGTTCTCGAAAACCGCCGGGCATTGAAAACCCGATCCTTTATAATGCTCGTACTTTTCGCTCACTGAGGTGCTCATGCCATCGGTTATTTCCACTGACGTGCTGATTGTCGGGGCTGGCGTCGCCGGTCTCTGGCTCAATGCCCGGTTGCGTCGTCAAGGGTTCTCGACAGTGCTGGTAGAAAGCGCCAGCCTGGGTGGCGGGCAAAGCCTCAAGTCTCAGGGGATCATCCACGGCGGCGCCAAGTACGCGCTGCACGGCGCGCTGTCCGGCGCCTCCGAAGCCATTGCCGACATGCCGCGTCGCTGGCGTGAGGCCCTCGATGGCAAGGGCGAGCTGGATCTTTCCGGTGTACGCCTGCTGTCCGAGGCCCATTACCTGTGGTCGCCAGGCACCATCGCCGGCAATCTCACCAGTTTCTTCGCCAGCAAGGCCGTGCGCGGTCGCGTGGATCAGGTCAAGGGCGAGCAACTGCCGCCAGCCCTGCAAAACCCCAAATTCAAAGGCAAGGTCTATCGGCTTGCCGAGCTGGTGGTCGATGTACCCAGTCTGATCGGGCGTCTCGCCGAACTGGCCGGTGACAGCCTGCTGGCCGGTCAGCACATCGAGCCGCTCTTCGAGGGCGATGAACTGATCGGTCTGCGCGTCGACGGTCGCGATATCCATGCGCAGCGCATCGTACTCAGTGCCGGCGGCGGTAATGCCGACCTGCTGAACGCGCTTGGCGTATCGCAACCGCAGATGCAGCGCCGCCCGTTGCACATGGTGCTGGTCAAGGGGCCGACCCTGAAGCCGCTGTTCGCTCACTGCCTGGGCGGCGGGCCAAAGCCACGCATCACCGTGACCACGCATCCGGCAGCAGATGGCCAGTGGGTGTGGTATCTGGGCGGCGACCTGGCCGAAGCCGATGGTGTGGCGCGCCAACCGGACGAGCAGATCGCCGTTGCGCGCAAAGAGCTCGAGGCGCTGCTGCCGTGGGTCGATCTGAGTCAGGCGCAGTGGGCGACCCTGCGTGTTGATCGTGCCGAGCCTGCTCAATCAGGACTGGTGCGCCCGGACAACGCCTTCCTCGACAGCCAACAACGTCTGATGATCGGCTGGCCGACCAAGCTGGCCCTGGCTCCGGACTTCGCCGACCGAGTCCTGTCGCAGCTGTCCAGAGACGGTATCCACCCGACCCCGCAAGCTCCGCTGAGCGATGTGCCACGGCCTCCAATGGCCATACCTGTCTGGGATGAGCTGCTGCCATGAGCCTGAAAACCCTGCACGATCTGCATCGCCCGCTGGGCAGTACCGGCCTGAACGTATCGCCGCTGGGGCTGGGCACCGTCAAACTGGGGCGCGACCAGGGCGTCAAATACCCCAGCGGCTTCAAGATTCCCGATGACCAGCAGGCGCAGATGCTGCTGCGCATGGCCCGCGACATGGGCATCAACCTGATCGACACGGCACCTGCCTATGGCACCAGCGAAGAGCGCCTGGGACCGCTGCTGCGCGGTCAGCGCCAGGACTGGGTGATCGTCAGCAAGGTTGGCGAGGAGTTCGTCAACGGCCAGTCGAGCCATGACTTCAGCGCCACCCATACACGCACATCGGTCGAGCGCAGCCTGAAACGTCTTGAAACCGACTTTCTCGATCTGGTCCTGGTGCATTCGGACGGCAACGATCTGGCGATTCTCAACGACGCCGAGGCGTACCAGACACTCGCTGATCTCAAGCGCGAAGGCAAGATTCGCGGTTTCGGCTTTTCCGGCAAGACCGTCGAAGGCGGCCTGCTGGCGCTGCGTGAGGGTGACTGCGCAATGGTCACTTACAATCTCAACGAACAGGATGAAAAGCCGGTTCTGGATTACGCTCAGGCTCATGGCAAAGGCATTCTGGTGAAGAAGGCACTGGCCAGTGGTCATGTCTGCCTGACACCCGGCATGGATCCGGTCCACGCCAGTTTCCAGCTACTGTTTGAACATCCGGCGGTTGCCAGTGCTATTGTCGGCACCATCAACCCGTTGCACCTGGCACACAACGTTGCAACTGCCGCTGCCGTGATTTGCCGTCAAGCCTGATTAAGGCGGCCGACCCCAACGCAAGAAGGAGCCGTTATGCCGCGAACACTGATCCGGAAGAATCCCAGCAACTTCAAGACCCTGCCGCTGTTTGTCGAGGCCACTGCAGAAAGCCTGAGCTACCAGAGCGTCGGCATGCCGATGAACTTCGCGCAGACCTTGCAGCGACGGCGCAAGATCGACGTGCCGGACACCGAACATTTCGCCACCGAGCTGGCCAATCTGGGGGTCTCCGTTCGCCTGACCGTCAGTTGGCAGAACCGCGACTACTGGGTGCTGGTCCGCCAGCGTCGTCAGGATCGCGGCGACGTCGTGCTCAAGCTGATCTCGGGTTATGTCCCGGCCCATGAGCTGACGCTGCCGCTGCACACCGCGATTCAGGAAGTGGCCGAAGAGTGCCTGATCGAAACACCGCAGGGCTGGCTCAGCGGGCTGTTCAAGGAGACCTGGCTGCCTGCGCCCTACGCCGCCGCGTTGCATTATCGCGAGGCCATGCCCTTTCGCCTGAGCCCCCTCTCCGGCGCCGCGAGACCGGTGCGAACCGGCAGCCTGACCCTGCTGGAACGTCCACGGGCCTATGTGCATTTGCCCACGGCGTCCTTGCAGCTGATTTACGACATGCGCCTGGAAATCCCCAAGGAAGCGCGCCCGGTCAGCCTTTTCCATGTCGACGAAGCTCTGGAAAACGATCAACTGGTCGCCCGCCTCAACCGTAGCAAACCTGACCTGTACCTGATGCCGCTGGAGAACGGCGCCCCTCTGCCCGAGCTGTACACGCTCAAGCGTGACAAGCTGAGTCCGGCCGGCACGAGAGGGCTGTACCTGGCCGAGAGCTTCGCTGCGCAGGATGGCTGGGTGGTGCGTGAAGAGCGGATTCGCTGGAAGGACTGGCTGCGTCAGCAGGGCATGGCCCCACCGGCGAAGAAGTCAGGGCTCAAACGCCTGACCGGCAAGGCCCGGGAGCTGCTGCAGATGGCGCGTGGCAGCCTGAGCAAGTAAGTCGGCCAGCGGCTGCAAGGCACTGAAACCTTGAGCGCGCCGGCATTCAAACGACAACGTTGCGGTTACTGGGCGCGAATCTTCTCGACAATCGCGGTGGTGGAGCTGTTTTCCACCAGCCCCAGCACACGTACCTCGCCGCCGTAAGCCTGAACGATATCGGCACCGACCACCTGATCGACACCATAATCACCGCCCTTGACCAGCACGTCGGGCTTGACGTGGGTCAGCAGGTTTTCCGGGGTTCCTTCCGGGAAGCTGATCACCCAGTCCACGGCCCCCAGACCTGCCAGTACCGCCATGCGCCGGTCAACGCTGTTGATCGGTCGGCCCGGCCCTTTCAGGCGGCTGACAGACGCATCGTCGTTGACCGCAACGATCAGTCGATCACCCAAGGCACGCGCCTGCTCCAGGTAGGTCACATGACCTGCGTGGAGAATGTCGAAGCAGCCATTGGTGAAGACGATCTTTTCCTTGTGCGCGCGCGCATCATCGACCGCCAGCAGCAGTTGCTCCAGCCCCAGCACGCCGCGCTCGGAGCCCTCTTCGCGCTGAATCGCGCGGCGCAGCTCCGGGGCGCTGATGGCCGCCGTGCCCAGCTTACCGACCACGATGCCCGCCGCCAGATTGGCCAGCGCCACCGCATGTGGCAGCTCCTCGCCGGCAGCAATCGCTGCCGCCAGGGTAGAGATCACCGTATCACCAGCGCCGGTCACATCGAACACTTCGCGGGCACGGGCCGGCAGGTGCAGCGCCTGCTGATCAGGACGCAACAGGGTCATGCCATGTTCGCCACGGGTCACCAGCAGCGCGCCGAGATCGAGCTCTTGCATCAACTGCGCACCCTTGGTGACCAGTTGTGCCTCATCGACACAATGACCGACGATGGCCTCGAATTCGCTGAGGTTCGGCGTGATCAGGCTCGCGCCGCGATAGATCGCGAAATCCTTGCCCTTGGGATCGGCCAGCACCGGAATGCCGCGCTTGCGGGCGGCCTGAATCAGCGCCTGATGGTTTTTCAGTGCGCCCTTGCCGTAGTCGGACAGGACCAGCACCTTGATGCCGTCCAGCAAGCTGTAAACCTCTGCGCTCAGGGCCAGCGGATCGGTCCTGAACGGTTCTTCGAAATCGATGCGCAACAATTGCTGGTGGCGACTCATGACACGCAGTTTGACGATGGTCGGCTGATCGGCGATGCGCTGAAAGCGCGCCAGCACACCAGCAGCCTTCAGGCTGTTGGTCAGACTTTCAGCCGCCTCGTCATCCCCCGTCACACCGACCAGCGAAGCGGGGGCGCCCAGCGCAGCGATATTCAAAGCCACGTTGGCAGCACCGCCCGGACGGTCCTCAATCTGATCGACCTTGACCACAGGCACTGGCGCTTCGGGGGAAATACGCGAGGTACCACCATGCCAGTATCTGTCGAGCATGACATCGCCAACCACCAGGACAGGGGCCCGATCAAAGCGCGGCATGGATAGCTTCATGGAACAACCCGTACTTGAAAAATGGACAGGGGCGGAATCTTAGCACAGGGGTTTGCAACCGACAGGCTGTTGAATCACGCCACCCAAAAGGCAGGCGGACCGTCTGGGTCCGCCCGGTGAACGTCAGGTCAGACAGCGCCGACAGGCGAAGGCTCGTCCAGCCCCATGGCATGCAGGCGGGCGTAATAGCCGTTCTGCGCCAGCAGCTCAGAGTGCGTACCGCGCTCGACGATCTGCCCGGCATCCATGACCAGAATCAGGTCGGCCTTCTCGATGGTCGAAAGGCGGTGGGCGATGACCAGCGTGGTACGGCCCTTCATGACGTGATCCAGCGCCGCCTGAATGTGCCGTTCGGACTCGGTGTCCAGCGCCGAGGTGGCTTCGTCGAGAATCAGCAAAGGAGCGTTCTTGAGCAGCGCGCGGGCAATGGCCAGACGCTGGCGTTGACCGCCGGACAGCAGCACCCCGTTTTCGCCCACCTGGGTATCGAAACCCTGCGGCAACTGGTCGATGAATTCCTTGGCATACGCATCAGCGGCAGCCGCTTCGATGTCGGCACGCGGCGCGCCAGCCAGATCGCCGTAGGCAATGTTGTTGGCAATCGTGTCGTTGAACAGCGTGACGTTCTGATTGACCTGAGCAATGTGCCTGCGCAGGTTACGCAAGCGATAATCGTTGATTTCAACGCCATCGAGCAGGATGTTGCCCATGTCGTGCCCGTAGAAACGCGGGATCAGGTTGGCCAGGGTTGACTTGCCGCTGCCGGAACGCCCTACCAAGGCAATCATCTGCCCCGGCGCAGCGGAGAAACTGATGTCGTTCAACACCTGACGCGCAGTCTGCGGGTAGAAGAAGCTGAGGTTCTTCACCTCGAGGTGGCCGGTCACGCGATCACGCTCGATGGTGCCGGTATCGACTTCCTCTTCCACATCCAGCTGTTCGAAAATGCTCTCGGCACCAGCGACACCTTTCTGGATCGTCGAACTGACTTCCGACAGCTGACGAATCGGCTTGGGCAGCAGGCCCGCAGCGGTGATATAGGCAACCAGATCACCCGCAGTCGCGTCGCCACGCAGGAACAGCACCAGGAACATCAGCACCGCCATGGCGCTGTAGATCACCAGTTGCAGCATCGGCGTGTAGATGGCGCCGGTCTTGGTCATGCGCAGCTGCTTTTTGGTGTTGCTGTTGCTGGCCTGGGCAAAGCGCGCCTGCTCGTAGGACTCGCCACCGAAGCTGCGGACTACGCGATAGCCCTGAATGGTTTCCGAGGCAACATGCGTGACATCGCCCATCGCCACCTGGATCTTCTTGCTCTGCTTGCGGAATTTCTTGCTCGCGGTGCCGACCATGACGGCAATCAACGGCAGAATTGCGAGCATCACCAGCGTCAGCTTCCAGTTCATCATCAGCAGATAGATGAACAGGAACACCACGGTCAGGCCTTCGCGAATCACCACCTTGATGGCATCGGTGGCAGCGCCGGTCACCATCGTGACGTTGAAGGTGATGCGCGAGATCAGATGGCCGGAATTGGTCGTGTCGAAGTAGCGATTGGGCAGCACCAGCAGCTTGTTGAACAGCTCTACGCGCAAATCATGCACCAGCCCGAGGGAAACCTTGGCCAGGAAATAGTTGCCCAGAAACGAGCCCAGCCCCTGCCATGCGGCGATCAGCACGATCAGCAGCGGCACGGCCTGCAACAGCTGCAACTCGCGCAGATAAGGGACATTGGGAAACAGCACCGCTTCGGGATTGGTCAGACCGTCGACGAAATATTTCAGGATGCCGGCGAGCATCGGCTGGGTCGAGGCGAAGATCACGAAACCAATGATGCTGAGCAGGAAAATGCCCACATACGGACGCACATAAGACAACAGGCGGAAATAGATTTTCACGCTGGAGGTTGTGGACGATTCGGAGGTTGTCATGAGAATCCGTCGTGTTAAAAAGAGGCCGAATTGTATCACAGCAGTTTTCGCGGCTGCCTGCTGCGGTAACATAGGCGGCTCGTCCATTCCCCGGGGATTCTGATCGCTGCCTGAAGCCTGCACGTCTGGCTTCTGTATGACGACCAGGAACCCCTGGGGCGTAAAAACCGGAGTATCGATGCAAGCGTTTGACCACGCCCATTACCTTGAACTGGTTCAAGGTGCCGAAGTGCTTGAAGCCGACGGCACGGGCGACAAAGTACTCCGTCTGCGTGACGGCTCCATGTTGAAGTTGTTTCGGCGCAAACGCATTGTCAGCTCCGCAGCCTGGTACCCCTACGCGCAGCGCTTCGCAGACAACTGTGAAACGCTGATCAAACGCGGCATTCCCTGCCCGCGCATACGCTCGGTCAGCCGCATCGCCGAGATCGAGCGCGATGCCGTGCATTATGATCCGCTGGCTGGCTTCACCCTGCGTCAGCTGCTGGGCAGTGCGGTGGCCGACGACAAGCTGCGCAGGCAACTGGGAAGCTTCATTGCCGGGCTGCATGAAAAGGGCATCTACTTTCGCTCGGCCCATCTTGGCAACGTGATCCTCACGCCGGAAGGCAGCCTCGGCCTGATTGACATCGCCGACATGAAAACCTATCGCCGCGCCTTGCGCAAAAGCCTTCGCTTGCGCAACTTCAAACACATGCTGCGTTATCAGGAAGACCGCCAATGGCTGCTGGACAACGGCAACCCGGCTTTCCTCGATGGCTACATGAGCGCGCAGACCCTGTGCGACACCTCTGAACTGGCCCAGGCTGTTCAATAAACCTGCCCCATGAAAAATGGCCGCTTTCGAAGCGGCCATTTTTTGACGCTACTGCTGCTGCCTGAGCCGATGCGTCTGCACCACTCGCCCGAGCACCATGGTCGCCGGTAGCAGCACCAGCACCCAAAGCTCGTCTGGGTTGCCGACCAACTGGCCGCCGTCGAAGTTAAGCATGACCAGCGCACACACCAGGTAGAGACCCCAGGCATCGCCGTTGCGCACCGCGTCCCACAGTGTCATCGCCATCACGACCAGAAACATCACCAGCGAAGCGGCACCGGTATACAGCCCCAGCGACACGAAAATATTGTGCGGGTGCTGGATCGGTATGCCGCCCGTCAGGGTCTGGGTCGTGTAGAAATCGACACCACAGCCGAGCACCCAGCCGCAGCGACGCCATTCACCGGTCATGATTTCAAACAGCTCGATGCGGTAGGAATCCCCTCTGACCATCAGCAGGGCGACCCACTGTTCATCCTTGACGAACCAGAAGGCTGCCGCCGCCACGACGCCCAGCGCCAACAAGGCGACTATCGTGCGCAGCGGAAAACGGTACAGCGCATAGGCGGTGCAGACGGCGAACAGAACCGCGCAACCCACCAGCGCAGTGCGCGTCTGCACGACAAAGGCGGTTATCACCAGCGTGACAAGAAGGGCGCAGACGGCCTCGACCCAGCGCCGCTCTCTTGCCCACAGCGGCATGGCCAACGCCAGGCTGCAGACCAGCCAGGCACTGGCGTAGATCACGTTCTCCATTCGCCCCGGCAGAATCGCCACACGCTGGCCGAACTCGAACTGCCCGGTCACCCAGCTGTGAATGCTGCTGAGCAGGATGTACAGGCACAGCGCCCAGAACATGCTGCGCACGAATACACCGCGCCTGAAGAAACCGTTGTCGGTGATCCCGGCCACGATGAAGACAAACAGGCTGACGTAAATGATGTGCTTGTAATACTGGAACTCCTGCGCCTGCAGCGCGGGGACCAGAAAACAGGCCATGAACACCGCCCAGGCGATGCCCAGGGGCTTGGCAAACACGCCAGCGCCGCGGTACTTGATCAGGAAGAACAAGCCCGGCAGCGCCGTGAATGCATAAAACAGATTGTTGGTGATCTTGGCTGAGGGGTTGAGGATGAAACTCAGCAGGAAGATGACGATGGCAGCCGTAAAGTATTGCTGCACTTTGTTGCCGGGTACTCTTATCGGGTCAACTGACATTATTAAGCAACCAACCTGCTACTAGGCCAGCGAGCACTGCGACGATCAGCTTGATGCGATCCCGACGTTTGCGACGCTGTTTGTCAAGCCGCTCCTGCGGCACCTCCACGTGCTCACCAAACCCGGTGTGCAACACGGCATCATTTTCCAGAATCAGAGCGTAACGGTTTTGCGCGGCGAATAATTGTGAAAGTTTCTTCTCGCCACCGTGTTCGGCATAAGGCGCATGCTGCAGGTAATCAGCCAGGCGGCGCAGCCCCGGATTGAAGGAAAAACCCTGCCATTCCGGCTTATGCGAGCCCAGTTTGTAAAACGGGATACCCTCGACCACATCACGCTCGTTCAGGTAAACGTAAGGGCTGTGGATACGCAGATCATGATTGTAGCTGCGCAACCAGACCTGCAAGGCCTGAGGGTCGTGTTCCAGCAGCGTCATCGACTCTTCGATGAAGTGCGGACGGTAGAAATCCCAGTCGTCTTCGCAATGGAACACCCAGGACGTTTCGATCAGCGAATAGGCCGCATCGACAGAGCGCATCTGCCCCAGCTTGGGGTTGTTGATGATGAAGCGCGTATGCGGGTGCCAGTGCTCGGGAATGCACGCCTGGACCCGGGCATCGCCGGAATCTTCGGTAATCAGCACATGGCGTATGGGCGCAGTGTTGAAATGGTCGAACGTTTCCAGAGTGCGCTTCAACAGGTCGAATCGACCACAACTGGTGACAACCAGCGTAATGTCGCTGTTTTCGCTGAATACCATCATTCGTTCCCAATCATTGAATATTCATAATTCCCTACCATCCCAATCGTGACCGCAGGCGGTCGACCCAATTCGCCGCCGGCATGCTG
Organism: Pseudomonas sp. MWU16-30316; assembly: GCF_020515645.1. NCBI lineage: Bacteria > Pseudomonadati > Pseudomonadota > Gammaproteobacteria > Pseudomonadales > Pseudomonadaceae > Pseudomonas > Pseudomonas sp. MWU16-30316. The sequence goes on from NZ_JAIZAZ010000007.1 coordinate 160,205, forward strand.
CGCAGTGGCGCACGCATGGCGTCCACGATGGCTTTTCCAAGGGCATGGAATGTAAAGCGTTCCTCGACCAAAGTCTGCCCATTACGGGATATTTCACTGGCCAGTGTGACGTTATCGCGCAATTTCGCCAGCTTTTCGCGAAGTTCGGGAATGTCGCGATAGAGCACGATGTTGTGCATGTCAACAAAGCCCAGCGCGCGGTTTTCTTCAGCGCCCTGATCGAAGGCAAGCAGCACACAGCCGCATGCCATCGCCTCAAAATTCTTGATCATGTACTCGCCCATGCCCACGTCGGCACTGACGAAAAAACGGATGCGGTTCAGGGTGTCGCAATATTCTTCGCCGGATTTGGTCCGCGTGACGAGCAGATTCTCGACCTGGCCCAACTCGTCCAGCAACGCCTTGCGGCCGCTGTAGGCCACGCTGTTGGTGCTGCCCACGAAGGCCAGCTCAATGTCACGCTCGCGTGCCTGCAACTGCAGCAGGCTCTGGTCATAGCCCTTGGGCACGAACACCGCATCGAAGCCTTCCTGACGCAGACGCTCGCTGACCATGAACCCCGAACAGATCACCCGCGCCCAGGGCAGCTTGCGGTAGTGCGCGCTGAACTTGCCGGTGTATTTGCACGGAATGTAGTTCTGGTAGGCATCGTGTTCGAGGATGACCAGATTGGGAATCGTGCGGATAAACCCGACCTGACGCACTTCCTGCTTGAAACGCACGAAAAACACGATCCGGTCATAGCGGCTGACGTCCACCTCACGGCGGAAATAGCCACGCAGGTTGCGTTGCTCCGCAGAGCTCAGCCAGCGCACTTCGCATTCACAGTGTGCGGCGATGCCGTCATAGAGACGGTCCAGAATCGCACGCTGCTCTTTCTGGACCAGCAGTAGAACTTTCATGGTTTTCCTTGCAGTACTGCGCCTGCTGAATCAGAGATCACGGCTGCACCAGAACAACTCGTGTCGTCGCACCGCCTTGCGGAAGAATTCGTTTTCGCCCTCGGCCGGCCAGTGGCGACCGGCCAGAACGCGCTGCAGCGCACGGCGCACACGGCGCTTGAACGGCATCGGCGGCAGCAGGTCATGCATCATGCCCAACGCCATGGCCTTGTCGCGTTGCGCGGCGACCGACAATTGAAGGCTGTACGGCACCAGCGGCAGCGCGGCATCGAATACCGGTGGCAGGCTGATGCCGCTGTAGGCATCGCCCATCGGCCAACGGTCGTTGTCGTGCAGGTGGTTGGCATAACCGAGCACTACGTCCGGCTGCCATTCGAGCCCGAGCAGGGCTTCACGCACCGCAGCCTGGGCGCAGATGTGATCGGGATGGGGGTCGATGGCAGGATGCGGCATCACCACAACCTGCGGCCGGGCCTTGAGAATCAGCGCGCGCAGGTCGGCGAGCAGGTTGTTCCAGGTCGGCTGGCCGTCGTCGCCGGGCAGTGGCAGGGTATTGAATTGACGGAACAGGCGGGTATCGGTCAGATCCGCCTCCCGCGAGCCAATCGGCATATCCGGCGCAGCCTGCATGGCGGGCAGTTGCAGGCAGAAATAGCCCAATTGCACACACTGCGACTCGGGCACCCCGCCCCAGCGCGCCACGGCGATACTGTCCCAGGCCCGCAAGCGGCCCTTCATGCGCGCAGCTTCGGCGCGCTCCATGCCCATCTGCCGATAATGCTCGGCCTCGATCTCACCGGCGGTCAGCGTGATGATCCACGCCTCCTCGGCCTGGCTGTACAGTCCGAACGCGGCCAGTTCGGCATCATCGGCGTGCGGTGCGATGACCATGACACGCTGTTTTCGCGCATCCGGCTGGCGAAACAGCCAGAGCCGCGGCGTGCCGGCCAGACGGCAGCAACGCCCGCGCAGTTTCAGCACACCTGCGGCCAGCGGCTCGCCCAGCCCGGTCAGGTTCAGATAACGCACACCACTGACGCCGCGCTCGAACGCCTGCCGGTCGCTCAGGCCCTGACCTTGCAACTCGACCACCGGATCGAGAAAACGTCCGAGCCAGGTGCTTTTGACCGTCAGCGCCAGTACCAGCGTCTCGTCGCCATTCAGTTGCAAGGCGGGGTCGATCAGCAACGTGCCGTCGTCCAGGCGGACGCCCGGCACTTCGCTGTCGGCAGCAAAGGTGTACTGATAGTCGTCAGACGGCGAATAAAACAGATGATCGGCAAACCAGGCCTCATGAGCGACCCAGGCACACACAGCCAGCAGCGGCGCCAGCCACCAGGCCACCAGCACGCCGACCGCAATCAACAGGAACAGACCACCCAGCAACGCCAGCCGCTTGTTACGGCGATGGCGTTTGAGTAGTTGCTGCTTGCGACTCAAATCTGGAACACCGGAACGGGGTTGCACCATCGGTCCTTGTACTCACGGTCGGCACGACCGAAGGAAAAACGCAGTGATTTGCCCAGTGCGCGGGCGTTCTCCCAGGCGGACTGGGTATTGACGAAGCTCAGCACGCTGCCCGGGCTGAAGTCCCGGGTTTCGGGATCGACACCGCCGTTGACGTACTCGATGCTGACCCACTGCGGCGCTTCGACGCGATACACCAGTTGAATGGCAATCGGCGCATCGTTGAGAAACACCACCGAACCGATCAGCAGTTCGCGCAACAGCTCGATGACCTCGGCCTTGTGCCGGGCACCGGTCGCTTCGAAGCCCCAGCGACGCTGAAACAGATCGCAGTACATACTCGCCAGTTCGGTGCTGCTGAACTCGCTGACAGGCCTTACCGTACCGCCAGCTTCTTCGAGCAGGCGAAGCTCACGACGCTGGTTGTAACGAAATTTCTTGGACAGCTCTTCAGGCGTGCGCGCCATCGCCAGGGATTCGGCCTGTGGCTTGAAGGTACTGATGCGGCCTTCGTTGAGCGAAGACACATAGCGGGCCCGATGGCGGACCGGCACCTGGATATCATCGGCCACCGGCAGAATCAGCTCAGCATTCCCCAGGTCGAACAGCCCTTTTTTGCCATGGCGCTTGAGTTCGTCCTTGGACAGCGCCAGCGAGCGATCCCAGGTGGCGATCGCGGCCTTTACTTCACCGCCCTGCTCCCAGGCCAGATAACGCACAGCGATGCCGGAAAAGGCCGACAGGCGCGCAACCACCAACGGATGAGTGGCGACGCTTCCGCCAAACCGCTGCCAGGCCTGCTCGTAGGCAGCCGCATCGATCTGCACCCAGCCACGCTCGCGCCAGCCTTTGAATCGATTGAGCATCAGGCCCCCGCTGTCAGGCTGGAGACTTGTGGCAGACGCCAGAAAACATTACGCACAGCATGGTCGGAAAACCGCTCGCGCAAGCGCAACAGCATGCGCTCGGCACAGTCCTGACGTTGTTCGGCGTCGAGGCCGGCCATATGCACCAGGCCGTTTGCCAGGCTATGTACATCACCCAGCGGGAACAGCAGGCCGACGTCTTCGACCACTTCCCTGGCACCGCCGCATGAGGTTGCAACCAGCGGGACACCGGCGACCATCGCTTCCAGCAGGACCATGCCGAACGGTTCGTGGTCCGAGCTCAGGGCGAACACGTCGAATGCCTTGAAGTAGCGGCGCGCATCAGGCACTTGGCCGAGGAAAAGCACCTGCGGGCCGATGCCCAGCTCCAGCGCCAGGGCCTTGAGGCTTTCTTCCAGGCGACCCTTGCCGAGAATCACCAGTTGGCTGTTCTCGGGAAGATCGGGCAGCGCCTCGGCAAAACCGCGCAACAGCGTGGCCTGATCCTTGTCGGGATGCAGGCGACCGACATTGGCGACAATCCAGGCAGATGCCGACAGACCCAGCTCTGCGCGGGCATCTTCAGCGGAAAACTGACTGCCCTGCAGTTGCTCGACATCGATCCGGTTGTACAACGTCTGAATGCGCTCGGCCGGCCACTTGGGGAGGCTGCTGCGCATGTCGTCGCGGACCGCATCGGAAACACCGAGCAGGCTCAGGCGCTTGCGAAACAGGTTGGCGAACAGCTTGCGACTGCGCCGGTGGTAATCGCCGAACGCATGATGTACACCGATCACCGGCAACTTCGTCGCCAACAGTGCGATGTACACCGGCTTGAAGCGGTGCGCGATGCAAAAGCTGAACGAGCGCGTCGCGGCAATCTTGCGCAGGTCCCGAATGGCGCCCAGCTTCAGGCCACGAATGGCGCTGGAGCTGTATTCCATGAACAGCACTTCGTCCGAACCGCAGTCAGCGACGACATCCGGATCGGCGGCACCGGTCAGAAACACCGTCGTCACCCGATAGCCCTTGCCGGCGAACAGGCTGGCGTATTGCCGCGCGCAGTCCAGAAACGGCCCGTCATAGCCGTGACAGAACTGCAGTACGTGACGTTCAACCGAGCGTGTCATAAGCCTCGACGCCCTCTTTTACCACCAGGATGTCTTCCATGATCAGGTACTCGAGGTCCGAGCCGAAGAACATGTTCAGCGCATCGGTCGGCGAGCAGATCATCGGTTCGCCACGGCGGTTCAGCGAGGTGTTCAGGGACACGCCATTGCCGGTCAGGTTTTCCAGCGCTTTCATCATGTCGTAATAGCGCGGGTTGTATTCGCGCTTGAGCACCTGGGCTCGGGAGGTGCCGTCTTCATGGACGACTTCCGGAACGCGGGTTTTCCACTCTTCGGCCACTTCGAAGGTGAAGGTCATGAACGGTGCCGGGTGATCGATCTTGATCATCTGCGGGGCGACGGTGTCGAGCATCGACGGGCAGAAAGGCCTCCAGCGCTCACGGAACTTGATCTGATGGTTGATGCGGTCGGCCACGCCGGTGACGCTCGGGCAACCGATGATGGAACGACCGCCCAGTGCGCGCGGACCGAACTCCATGCGCCCCTGGAACCAGGCAACCGGGTTGCCCTTGACCATGATCTCGGCAATCCGCTCCGGCGTGTTGTCGATCTGGCGCCAGACCGGCTTGCTCGGGTGACGGGCACAGGCCGCGATTACATCTTCGTTGCTGTACGCAGGGCCGAGGTAGACGTGTTCCATCTTCTCGACCGGCACACCGCGGGCGTGCGATACGTAAGCCGCCGCGCCCACCGCCGTACCGGCATCGCCGGACGCAGGCTGCACGAACAGCTCTTTGACTTCAGGGCGGGCGATGATGCGCTGGTTCAATTTGACGTTCAGCGCACAGCCACCGGCGAAGGCGATCTTGCCGGTTTCCTTGAGGATGTCACCCAGGTAGTGATCCATCATCTGCAACGCGAGCTTTTCGAACAGTGCCTGCATGCTCGCGGCGTAGTGAATGTAAGGTTCGTCGGCCACGTCACCCACGCGTTTCGGGCCGAGCCATTCGATCAGCTTCGGCGAGAAGTAGAAGCCCTTGCCGTTCTCTTTGTAGCGACGCAGGCCGATGACGTTGGCCAGCTCGGTATTGATGACCAGCTCGCCATTCTCGAAGGTCGCCAGACGCGAAAAATCATACTTGCTGGCATCGCCGTACGGTGCCATGCCCATGACCTTGAATTCGCCGTCGAGCATCTCGAAACCGAGGAACTCGGTAATCGCGCCGTACAGGCCGCCCAGCGAGTCCGGATCGAAGAATTCCTTGATCTTGTGGATCTTGCCGTTTTCACCGTAGCCGAAGAAGGTCGTGGCGTACTCGCCCTTGCCGTCGATGCCCATGATCGCGGTTTTCTCGGTGAAACCGGAACAATGGTAGGCACTGGAAGCATGGGCCAGATGGTGCTCGACCGGCTCGATCTTGATCTTTTTCGGATCGAAGCCCAGTTGCTCGAGGCACCAGACAATCTTGTTGCGATAGCGCTTGTAACGGCGATTACCCATCAGCAGCGCATCGAGGGCGCGATCCGGCGCGTACCAGTAACGCTTGGCGTAGTGCCAGCGGGCCTTGCCGAACAGGCTGATCGGGGCGAACGGAATCGCGACCACGTCGACATCCGAAGGCTTGATGCCTGCCTGTTCCAGACAGAACTTCGCCGACTCGTAGGGCATGCGGTTCTTTGCGTGCTTGTCACGAACGAAGCGCTCTTCTTCGGCCGCTGCTATCAGCTTGCCGTCGATGTAAAGCGCTGCGGAAGGATCATGGCTAAGGGCGCCGGACAGGCCAAGGATCGTCAATGCCACTAGTGTCTAGCCTCTTTAGTCTGCATGCAGGCGCAGGGCGCCCGAGAAAAGGTGTGCCCCCGCACAGCGGGCTGAGGGCAGCTAAAGGGCGGGATTATAGCGTAATGACCAACGATTGGCTCGACGCGCTGAAATGTCACTGAAGGCGGCCCGCCAGACGGTGTACGAAACGTCTCTTTCGCCATGCTGCATATTTATCTACGGCGTTGCTGCCCGTTGCATCTGATTAATTGAGGCCTTTAGTCGCAGCCCCCGAGGCCGCCGATCAAACCTCAGCGCATTGCGCAATGGAAAGCCTGTCATGACACAAACACCACCCTCTCTGGATTTCAACCTTTCAACGCCGAGCCCTGTACCGACGACGCCCGGCGATACCTGGCCTGAAGCGTCCGCAGCGCTGAAAAGGCTCGACGGACTGCGCACCCTTCTGGCCAGGGAACTGGACGCGCTGCCCAGGGCCGGCGAGGCCTTGCTGAGCGCCCTCGACAACGATGACGTGTCCGAACGCGAACCGGAGATCGTCAGCCTGTTGCAGCAGATCGACGACTACTGGACGGCCCCGGGCGAAACCGGTGAAAGCCGCCGTGATCGCCTCTTGCCAGCCCTGCAAAGGGCTGTGTATGACGAAGTCCACGTCAGGATTCACGAGCGCGATTTCGACAGTGGCTACCTGGCCTGCCTGCCCGAGGCGCCCGAGCAGGCGCAAGGCCCGGCACTCGCCTGTTCGACCGTGTGGGTGCAGCTGCACGATGACGAACAGATTGAAATGGCCGGCGTGCTGGTGATTTCTCAAGGTCAGGGGCGCACACTATTGATGCTGCCAGGGCTTGGTATCACCGCTTTTGCCACGCCGCCCATGATGGCCAAAACCCTTGCGCAGTGGCTCAACACGCCAACACTGCGCGATGCGCTGTTCAGCAGCGCGGAACGACAGCATCAGGACCGGCTGGCCGAGATAGCTCAGGACGCCGACCTGTACCTGGAACCGTTCACGGCTGCCGATGTGCAATTGCAGCCCGTTACCACGGCACCGTTCCTTCACGCGTTCGACAGGCTGCTGAACAAACAACGCAACGACATCCGTTATGCCTGCGAACAGCACGGCACGGCGGATCGGCTCACGCGTCAGTCGCAAATCCAGCAGGCCATTGACATGCCAGGCCTGCTAGGCCCCGCTGCCATGCTCGAGCTGCGGGAACTGACCAACAGACAACGTCAGTACCAGCGCAACTTGCCCGAATGGATGAAGATCGCCAGCGAGGCTGACCTGCAGACCTATGCCCGGCACCTGCAACGCTACGACGCGGCGCATGCCGCAATGCTGAGTGTGCTGGGCAGCGCAGCGTCGCCGGAGCGGTTTGCCGAAATGCAGTTGCGCGCGCGCCTGGCCAATGACCTGGGCCATGATCTGGACCCTCGGGCCTTGATCATCGACACCCGTCGCACGCTGCCAGCGACGAGCGAGACCTACCACGTGACGCTGCCACTGACCGAACTGGCGCTCTATGGCCTGCATCCGGGCGACGAGACAGCAGGCTCGGACTTCCTCGACCAGACGGTTATTACCCTCGATGGCCAGCCGCTGGACGCTGCGTACTCGACATTGAGCCCGGCCTACCTTGCCGGGGTGATTGATGAACTCGACCTGCGCGCGGTGTTTGGCAATTTCCAGCGCGAGGCCTGTCAGCAGGAACACAACCAACGGATGCTGCGCGCACTGGCGCGGGTCCGAATGACCACGCTCGGCTGGGCGGCGAAGATGCAGGGGCATATCCAGCCCGATGATTTTGCCATTGTTGCAGCGCTGACCAGCACGGCGGCGAGTGCGCCTGATCCCACGGTGCGCGTGCAGCAGATCAAACTGAACGACCGTAACGTGATGGCCAGATTACTGGTGTTCCGCAAGCAGGATGCCCAAGGCCAGACGCAACGGCTGATCATGTTCGCCAGCGAGGCACCCGGGCAGCAGTATTTCAAGGCCTTCGACACCGACACCCAGCTGTTGCATGAGGTGGTCGGCTGGACCGCATCGCCCGCAATGATGGCCTGGCTGCTTGATCAGGTAGCGGTCGCAGCGCGTCCGGAACTGGCCGCGCAACTGACGGCCCTCAGCGAAAAACCCCAGCCCGCAAAGGACTTTCTGCAATTCATCGAGCACCCCGACTGCGAGACGGCACTGCGCAGTTTTACCGACGAGCAGACCCGCGTATTGCTCTCAGAGCAGGCCCGCCATACCCCGGACTGGTACCTGCGCGCCAGCCGTGCCCAGCGCCGGGAATTACTGGCCCTTGAACACGCCATCGATGGCGCGCTCGGCAACTATCAGGCCCAGCCGCACACCAGGGTTCAGTCGTTCCAGGATTACGTACACCAGCGTGCCAGCCAGCAGATCGGCAAACTGCTGGGGGTCCCTGCAGGTACGGTAGACCCTGACCTGATCGTGATCACCAGCGAGCGCGAAACGCTGACCTACACCGACATGCTGCTCAACGGCTACAACGACAGCATCGACCCCTTGCGCACGTCGGCAGCCACCGACGCCACGTTCAGCGGCCCGCCGGGTATCGACCTGAGCGCACTGTCACCTGCGGCGGTCGCAGGCTCGGTACGTGGCCAGTGGCTGGCCGACGAGTACATTGCGCTGATCAGAAACACCCTGCTGAACAGCGAAAACGATGGCTACGCCTACCGCCGCCAATGCAGCGTGATGATCACCCAACTGCAGATGAAGGCCGCTGCACTGCGCAGCCTTCTGAAAGGTCATATCGAGCCCACGCAGTATGTCTGGCTCAAGCAATCACTGGATAACGCGCACCTGAGCGACTCGGCTTCACGCGAGCGATACCCGCTCTATCCCCTGCAAATACATGTGGATAAACCGCTGATCGCCTCGGGCCTGACCGATGTCGATCAACTGGTTATCCCCGGCCCGCTGCTGACCCACATCGAAACCGTTCAGGGCTGCCTGGTCATTTTGCCGACGCAGATCCGACACGCCGCGCTGCTTTATACGCCGCAGGCACCTGACGGTATCGAATTCCGCCTGTTCAGCGACTTCGTGAGCTCGCTGGATAGCGAAGGGATGATCGATTACTACAAGGATCGCTGCCGCATCAAGGCACGCCGGACCCTGTCGTTCTTCCTGCGGGACATGCAGAAGGGCAATGCCAACAAGCCTCCGGTCATCCCCAAGGCATTTATCTCAGACGTTGCCGATACCTGTTTCAACCGGCCGCTGGAGCGCAGGTTGCGTGATGTGGAAGAAACCACCACGGGTCGCAACGACATGCTGGCGAAGCTGATCTGGGTCAGTGTCGAAATCATTGCCACGGCCCTGACCCTGCCCTTTCCGCCGGCAAGCTTTGCGGTGGGCAGCCTGATTTCATTGCATGACAGCGGGCAGGCACTGGTTGCGCTGAGCGCGGGCGACCGGGAGCGCGCCACGAGCTACATGCTGTCGGCACTGCTCAACGGCCTCGGTGCAGGCAGCGATTTGCTGGTGGGCCTGAAAGGACTTGGCGGTGTGTTGCATCAACTTGAGAGCGGTCAGCATTCGACCCCGGTGCTACGTTCGTTCCAGCGCCAGCCTTCTCTGCCGCGTTACGAGGATCTGTACCCGGTAGAGCTGCAAGAGCAGGTATTGCTGCTCGGCACGCCCAACGTCCACGGGCATGCTGCGGTTTTCCAAGCGTCCCCTGTCGCCTCGGCACCCCCGCGGGCAACCGGTCAGTTCGCTGCACGCGAACTCGGTGGCGCCTGGCAGCCACTTCTCCCCCTGCCCCCAGCAGCGCAGCGCGCACCATCCGGTTTGCGCCTCGACCTGGCCGTCGACATTTCGCTGGATAACGTGCCACGTATCGCCGATGGTCACGCAAAAGGCGTGCATGCGATCAATGGAAAACACTATATCCAGCTGTCAGACCGGGCCTTTGAGGTTCAATACGATGCACACGGGCGGTACTGGCAGATCATCGACCCGGCCAATCCGTTCGCCTTCTTCGGCAAACAGCCGGTTCGCCTGAATGACCAGGGCCTGTGGCAAGTCGTCCAACGGCAGCGCCTGGGCGGCGGCGGGCTGGACGGTCCGGGCACTTATCGCCCGCTGCCTGAGGAAGCCAGCGCAAGCTCAAGCTCGCTGAATATCCTGAGCGACTATCAGATGCCTGGCGGCATGCGCGCGCATCTGGATGTCGTCATCAGCAAGGAAGCCTTCGATCCGACCGGCGCAGGCCTGGAAGTCTATTTCGAAACGTATTTCACCGAGGTGCGCCGGGCCTTCACTGCACGTCGGGAAAAGCTTTATCAGGACGCCCAGGCCTTTTTTGCCCGATTCACGCCTCCACCCAGGCCGACCCTGCCCACCTATGAACTGCCCGGCAGTGTCGACACACTCATCAAGCACATCTTCAGTCACACTAACGGGCTGGTGTTCAGCGAAGCCCCGAAGTCGGTGGCCAGCAAGCGTCTGCTCCTGCTCAACATGCCCTTGCTCGCAGAGCAGCGTGTCGAGGTGCTGTACATCGAGCACCTGCTGATCGACAAACACCTTCGCAAGCTGGCCAGGTATCGCCAACTGGGTAAAAAGAGTCGCTCCGGCTCTCATGAACTCAAGTATTACCTGCAAGAGATCAATGGCGGCGCCCTGAACAACACAAGCACCGAATTCGATTACTACCACCTGATCAAGGCAGCCCACCGTTACGGGATCGAGGTGCGCCCGTTCAGTTCGTCGATCAGCTATCCGTTTCTCGGCCATACGGTGCTGAGCGCTGCCGATGACCCGGCAGCCGCCATGAAAATGAGCAATTTCTTCGGCCACAAGGTTATCAGCCACGACATCGAGCCGGCCTCTGCCAGACGCTGGGTAGCACTGCTCGACCGGAAGCTTGCCACGACGCACGATCAAGTGCCCGGCATCGCTGAAATGCAAGGGGCCGTCAGCGTGCATGTCCAGGACATCCCTGCCGGACGACCGACACGCATCAGGCAAAGCGCGGACCTGCTGCATGAAAACACGCCGACTCACTATGACTTCAGCATAGCGTTTGCCGACCCGACGCTGCCCGCCCAACCGCTTCCGCCTGCCACTGCGCTGGATGACATGCTGATCCGCGAGCTGGGCGACCCGGCCGCGATTGCCGGGGGTGAGCGCTGGACGGGTGATTACGGGTTTGTTCTGGACGAAAACGATACCTGGCTACGCGTGGAGCCCGATGACTGGAGCGTTGACAGGCCGATGACGGCCATCCAGCAATCGCTGACCGATGCCACCTACGAAATGCCGATGGAGACCAGAACAACGCTGCATGGCCTGGCGAACTTCGAAAAGAAGGGCCTTGATATGGAGTATTTTTTTGAAGACATCGAACTCGACACTGTGCGCAATACATTCGACCTGCGGCGCACGACGCTACGACAGGACGCCGCCCGGATCAGCGCGGCTCAACTGCCGCCTCGCCCGACGTTACCGGCGATCGAAGCGCAGACAAGCACTGCCGGACTGCTTGAAACCCTGTATCGCCATACCGAAGGCCTGGTTATTGGCGAGTCACACTCTTCGCTCGCCAGCAAAAAGCTGATCATCGACAACCTGCCGCTGCTGTCGCAGCAGAACGTCAAAACGCTGTACATGGAGCACCTGCTGAGCGATCTGCATCAGGCGGATCTGGATCATTTCCTTGAAACGGGGCAGATGAGTAAAACCTTGCTGCATGACCTGAAAACCCTGGACCGCGGGTATCACACCGATCCGGCCGGGATCTACACCTTCGAACGGCTGATCATCAGGGCACGGCAGCAAGGTCTGGAGATTCGCGCCATCGATTGCGCAAGCAGTTACCACCTCAAAGGCATCGCCTATCAAGAGTCCATTACCCGCCAGCAGATGATGAATTACTTTGCCTCGCGCACGATCCGCAGGCATCAGGACGTGATGGGCTCGCATAAATGGATCGCGCTGGTGGGCAACAGCCACTCCAATACCTATCAGGGCGTCGTGCCTGGCATTGCCGAACTGGAAGGCGGGATCGGCCTGCGGGTCGTCGATGTAGCTCCGGGGCATTCGAGGGGAATAACGCTGGATCCGGGGGAGCTCGTCTCGGGTGGCATAGCGGATGAAAAGGTCTACATCAAAGCTGATTATCGGGTGGAGATGGAAGTACTGCGCTCACAGCCGGTCAGGCTGCCAAGCATCGAGAAACGCCTTTCCAGGCCTGGAATGTTTCTGATACAGGAGGGTGAAGGCAATCTGCAAACCATCGTCCATCGCGCACGCGACACCTGGATTCACCATACACCGGTGCTGCGCAATGCCGAAGGCAAACTGTACATCGAACGTCTGCGCTGGCCGCGTATCCACCTCAAACCCTTCGACGACATCGATGCACTGGTGGCAGCACTCGAAGCAATGAACCTCACACGCATCACCTGAGGATGCCGATGCTCCGCGTCACACAGAGGACACGGAGCGTCCGGAACTGCATGCCAACGCGGAGCATTGGCACGATAATCTGCACCTACCGGTGAGCGCTCTGCGCTGGCACGAGAATCAGCTGGGCTCAGTCTGTCACAAGCTTCGGCAAGCGCTGTTCCAGCAACTGGTGCAGCGCGCTCTGCGTCGGCCAGTTGCGCATGAAGCGGGCCCGGTCTCGGGCGTAGGCCGCGGCGAATGACGATTGCGAGCTGTGCTGCTGCATGGCGTCAAGGTCGATCATTGCCCAGCGATCGATGTGCCAGAACAGGTTATGCCCCTTGAAATCGCCATGGCTGATACGCGCCTGGATAAGCTGCGCGAAAAGCCGGTCAAGCGCCAACAGTTCGACCTCTGGCGCATACCCGTTTTCCACATAGGGAGCGAAGCGTTCGATGATGTCCGGTCCATCGATGAACTCGGTCACCAGCCAGGCCTTGCTGCGTAAGCCGAGAAAGCGCTTTTCCTGCACTGCCAGCGGTTTGGGTGTGGCAATGCCGAGGAACATCAGCCGGTTGCCTTCGCGCCATGAATGCCAGGCTCGGCTGGGGCGCCAGAAGCGCTTGAGCCAGTGACTGAAATTCTTGATGTTGTAGCGTTTGATGACCAGCTGACGACCATTGACCTCAACCCGCCCGACACTCGCCGCGCCACCGGTCTTGTACAGATGCCCCTTGTCGAGCAAGGCATCCGCCTGACTCAGCACCGGCAGCATCGCAGGCTCTTCCTCGCGGCGAATGGCGCGGAACACCGAAGCGCTGTCCTCGACACTGAACAGACTGCAGTCGCGCACGGTCTTGCTCATGAAGTCCTTGAGCCGCCAGCTGCGCACCTTGTCGATCTGCTTTTGCAGCGCTTCCATCGGCAAACCATGCTCGGCATTGCTCAACAGGTAATGCACCAGCAGCTCTTCGGTGAAAGGTTCGAAAGACCTGGGCAACTGGGCAAAGAACACACCGAGGTTTTCCAGCACTTTTTGCCGGGACAACGGCGTGCCAGCCTGTTCAGCACGAATCCCGGCGCCATCGATCAAATACAGCTGCCCGTTGTGGCGCAGCAGGTTGTCCAGGTGCAGGTCTTCCTGCCACAGGCCTTTAGCGTGCTGCCGGGCAATGGCCGACAGCGCGTCGCCGAGCACCGCTTGCTGCTCGTCTGCCAGCGGTGGCAGGTGCTGAACAGCGTTCCAGGCATCGCCCAGGCTCGGTGCCTGTTCCAGAAACTCGAACAACAGCCAGCCACCCTCGCCGTCCTGCAAACCGTCGGCCAGCAGCAGTGGTGTGGTCAGGCCCTGTTCGGCAAGCAGCCGTACCCCGGCCAGCTCACGCTGAAAGTGTCGGGCCGCCTTGTCGCCCACCAGCAATTTTGCCAGCACCGTTCGGCCTCGCCAGACACCGGCCCCGACATAGCGCTGCCCCGGCAATACGCGCAGCAGGGTCAGCAATTGCAGTTCAGCCGGTCCGGCAGCATCGGCCAGCGTCAGGCTCATCGGCAACTCGGGGGTACGTCCAGCGGTCTTGAGTTCAGACAAACGCATCAACGGGTCTCTTTATCATCGCGGTGTTGAATGTCTCGTTTGTGAGCGCCGCGCTTGCCCAGACGCGCACTCCAGGCGTCAACCAGCAGGCTGTTCGGCGTAGCTTGCAGATAAGCCGCCAGCAGCTCGCGCCGATCCGCGTCATTCCACATCGGCGCGCGGCGCAGCAGCGGTTCGAGGTCGCGGGCAAGGTCACGCTTGCCGAAGATCACCGGGCGGGTTTTTTCCAGGTCGATCAATTGCGCCTGATACCCCGTACCGGCTGCCTGAAGAAAAATATGCTTGGGATAGAAGCAGCCATGCACCTGTCCGGCGCCGTGCAGCGTGCGCGCCAGCTGCCCGCAGGCGTGCAGTATTGCCAGACGCTGAGCGGCCTCCATCTGGTTCCACTGCTGCAACAGTTCGTCGAGATCGGTCCAGCCGTCCAGCGCACGCGTCATCAGGATCGCCCGGCGCTCGCCGTCGACCTTGCGCTCGCCATAGAACACCGCTTGCAGTGCCGGAATCCCCAGCTTGCGATAGCGACTGATGTTACGAAACTCGCGCGAGAACGACGGTTCGCCAAACGGATGATGCAACGTGTGAGTCAGGTAATTGCTCTGACGCTTGAGGTAAAAACCCTGACCGTCCAGATCGAGGCGGAACACACTGCTCCAGCCGCCGCGCCCGGTATTGGGCTCATCGACCGCATCGAGTCTGATGTTCCAAAGCGATTCAAAATCAGCCAGGTTGTGACGCGCCAGTAAAGGCTGGTCGGCACTGGCAATAAAAACGCTCATTCACGGCCCTCGAAAAAGCTGACGATATGTCGGATACGTTTTTTGTCGGAGGCGTTCAAACGCGTTCGCTGGCGGTATTGCAGGTAGAAGCGCAGGCGCTGGGTGGCCGACAAGTGATACTTGGCGACCTTGTCCAGGCAGGCCAGATCCTTGGTGATCCGATAGCGCAGCATGAAGCTCCACCAGAATGCGCCGTTGGGGCAATCGATGAAAAACAGCTTGCCTTCGTTATCGACCAACAGGTTGCGCCATTTCAAATCATTATGTGTGAAATGGTTGTCGTGCATGATCCGGGTGAAGGCAGCCAGCTGGCGGCTGATCGCGTCGACCCAATGGCGGTCGGTCAGTCGCGGATCCTTGCGTTGCGCCAGTGCCGACAAGTCTTCGGTGTTCGGCAAGCCACGCGTGATCAGTGCGCCGCGATCATACGCCGCGCCGTTGCGCTCCAGCCCCCAGGCCACCACCTCTGCAGTCGGGATGCCCCATTTGGCGAAGCGCTTGAGGTTCTGCCATTCGGACTTGACCCTCGGCCTGCCCATATAACGGCGCAGGCCCTTGCCCGCACCCACGTAGCGCTTGACGTAGTAGTAGACACCGGCGCGCTCGACGCGGATGACGTCGGACAGCGGGTCGCGGGTCAACTGCTGGCCCTGCAGGGCAAACACGGCGTCCAGGCTACCGAATTCCGGCTCCAGGAAAGCGTACTCGGGCTCGAGCTTCCAGCCCGCCATCAGAGTGCATCTCCGTAGCGCACTTTGCGCTGATACAACTTGTCGGCTTTTTTATCCAGCCAGGTCAGCAATGCCGCTTCCTTGAGCAGGATTTCGCGCAACGGCTTCTGGAAATAGCCCTGGAGAAAACGCAGTTTGTCGCGGCGGGTCAGGCCAATGTCCAGCGCCGAAAAGTACAGCGCGGCCAGGTCCTTGTTACGCCAGCGCGGCGTGATCGCACGGCGGGTCTGGGCACGGTGCAGGTCGATGACCGACAGTTTGAAATCGTCAGCGGTCACCGGCTTGTCGGTGTGCAACAGAAAATGGCAGATGTAGCAGTCGCGATGATTGACGCCTGCGCGGTGCATCATGCCGACCATGCGGGCGACTTCGGTAATGAAGGCTCTCTTCAGACGCGGCTCGGGCGGCTCGTTGCGCCAGTTGAGGCTGACATCTTCGAGGCTGGTGGTCGGTGCCAGTTCTTCGGTGACGATGAACGAGTGCTGCGCGGCGGGGTTGCTGCCACGTTCACCATAGGCCACGGCCGTCATGGTCGGGACGCCGACTTCATGCAGACGCTCGATGGCGTCCCACTCCTTGCCCGCGCCAAGTACCGGCAGCTTGGCGGTTGCCAGGTTCTTGGCGATCTCGCCCCAGCCAATGCCGCGGTGGATCTTGACGAAGTAACCGCGCCCGTCGACCTCGGTGCGCAGCGTGCGGCGCCCTTCCAGTTCACGGTAGACCTCGCCGCTCAGGCCTTCGACCTCGACGAACGCATCGCGCCCCGCCCACAGGCTCTTGAACGGCTCAGCAAGGAACAGCTTCATCAATAGTGCTCCGCCAGAATCACATCCGCAGCGTGTTGCGGCATGCTGTAAAGGTCCGCCGTGTCGGCAAAGGTCAGGCCATTGCGCGACCACGCGCTGCGTGCGGCATCGTCCTCAAGCATGTCCGACAGGTAGCGATTGAGCTGCGCCTGCTCGAACGGCTCGTCCAGCACCCGCCCGCAATCTGCCTCGGCTATATAGTGAGCGTAACCACAGACCGCGCTGACCAGGACCGGCAAACCGGCAACCAGCGCTTCGAGCAGCACGGTCCCGGTGTTTTCGTTGTAGGCCGGATGAATCAGCAGGTCGGCGCCCAGCAGAAAACGCGGAATATCGCTGCGCCCTTTCATGAAGGTAACCTGATCACCCAGGCCGAGCGCCGCGCTCTGCAATTGGAATACTTTGGGGTCGTCCTGACCGATTACAAACAGCCGCGTGCGTTTCTTGAGCTCGGCGGGCAGAGCCGCGAGTGCCTTCAGGCTGCGATCCACGCCCTTGGTCTTGAAACCGGAGCCGATCTGCACCAATAGCAGGTCATCGTCGGCCAGGCCGAATTCCTTGCGAAAGCCTGCACGAATGTCAGGGGCATCCGGCGGCGCGCGGCGATCCTGGGAAATCCCCGGCGGCAGCAAATGGAAGCGCGACGGCGGGGTGTCGTAATGCTTGATGAACAGCGGCTGCTGCACTTCGGAAATCATCAACACCTGAGTTTTCGAGTCTTTGGCGAACACCGCGCGCTCGTAGTCAGCAAAGTGGCGATAACGGCCCCACTTGCGATACAGCGGGCTGCGCAGGTTCTGCGCCTTGTCCTCGAAGCAGCCGTCGGCGGCGTAATACACATCCAGACCGGGCATCTTGTTGAAACCGATCAGGCGGTCCACCGGGCGTTTGGCCAGGTCCGCCTCCATCCAGGCGCTGAGCTTTTCATTGCGCCGATGATTGAAGAACGCCTTGACCGGCGCCACCAGTACCTCGAAACCGGGTGGCACATCGCCTTCCCAGATCAGGGTATACACACGGATCTGATGGCCGCGCTGCTGGCACTCCAGCGCGATGCGCATGAAGTCGCGTTGCAGGCCGCCGAACGGGAAGTATTTGTAGAGTACAAAAGCCAGTTGCATCAGCCAGGTTCCTTTGCCAGCAACAGCGCGCCCAATTGGCTCGCTACTCGCTCGGGATTCAAGCGAGTGAAGCACATCGGCCACTCGCGCTTAAGGTCGAACCGGCGCTGATCGTCGGCGGTCGGTTGGTACGTGCATTTCTTTTGCAGGCACGGCGTGCAGCCCGGGTAGTCGCTGGCCAGATGCACCTGCGACTTGCCGTAGGCCCCGGTCAGGCCCGGATTGGTCGGGCCGAACAGGGAAATGGTCGGCACATCCAGTGCAGCGGCCAGGTGCCCGATGCCGGTGTCTACCGCGACGCACGCCTGCGCGCTGGCCAGCACCCGCGCAACGCCTGCCAGATTGAGCTTTGGCAGCACGTGAGCACTGCTCAGCCCCTCGGCAATGCGCTCGGCGCGGGCCTTCTCTGCCGGGTTGCCCCACGGCAACTGCACTTGCAGGCCGCGTGCTGCCATCAATTCGGCCAGCTGTCGCCAGTACAGCTCAGGCCAGTGCTTGGTGTCCCAGGTCGTGCCATGCAGGAACAGCACGAACGGGGCCTGCAAATTGTCATCCAGAGTCGCCAGGGGCTTGAGACCGTAATCGCCCATGCCGGACGGCTGTGAATAACCCAGTGCCTGAGCGAACAACTGGCGCAACCGTTCGACCGCATGTTGCCCGCGTGCCACTGGAAAAGCGCGATCATAAAAGCGACTGGCGACCGGCTCGCGTGCCGAATCGCGGTCCAGACCGGCCACCGGTGCATCGACATAGCGTGTCAGCCAGGCACTTTTGAACAGGCCCTGCGCATCGATCACCAGATCGTAGCGCTGTTCGCGCACCTGCTGTTTGAAGCGCCGCCATTCCCCGGACCTGAAGGTTTGCCAGAGGTGCTTGCGCCAGCGGCGAATCGCCACCGGGATCACCCTGTCGACCGCCGGATGCCAGGCGGGAATCTCCGCGAAGCCCTCCTCGACCACCCAGTCGAAGCGAATGCCGGGCAGCGCACGCGCCGCATCGGTCAGCGCGGGCAAGGCATGAATCACATCACCCAGTGAAGACGTCTTGATCAGCAGTACCCGCAAAATCAGGCAACCTCCACCGGCGTGCTACTCAGGCGGCTCAGCGCCTGAGTCACGGCGTCCGGCTCAAGCAGACGCATGCAGTTGTAATGGCCGAAACGGCAGGTGCGCTCAAAGCACGGGCTGCACTCGATGCCCAGACGCACCACCTCGACTGCGTCGGCCAGCGGCGGCGTGAAGCCCGGCGAGGTCGAACCGTAGACAGCCACCAGCGGACGGTTCAGCGCTGCGGCCACGTGCATCAGGCCGGAATCGTTGGACACCACGGCATCGGCGCACGACAGCAGGTCAATGGCTTCGGCCAGCGAGGTCTCGCCACTGAGGTTGACGGACTCCTCGCGCAGGCCGGGAATCAGCTCCTGACGAATGCTCTCACCGACCGGGTGATCTTTTTTCGAGCCGAACAGCCAGACCTGCCAGCCTTCGCGAATGCTCGCGTCGGCGACCTGTGCGTAATGCTCGGCGGGCCAGCGCTTGGACTCACCGAACTCCGCGCCGGGGCATAGCGCCAATACCGGGCGATCCAGGGTCAGACCGAATTTGCTCAGTGCGGCATCACGCGTGGTCGGGTCGATACGCAGGCTCGGCCGCGGGTAAGGACGCGGCAACTCGGTGCCCTTGTCGAAGGCCAGGGCCATGAAACGTTCGATCATCAGCGGGTAGCGCTGCTTGTCGAGGGTCCGCACGTCGTTGAGCAGGCCGTAGCGAAACTCGCCGCGCCAACCGGTGCGTTTCGGAATGCCGGCGAAAAACGGCACCAGCGCGGATTTCAGCGAATTGGGCAGCAGGATAGCCTGATCGTATTGGCCGGCCAGAGACTTGCCGATCCGGCGACGGGTCGCCAGTTCCAGGGCACCGTGCCCCAGCGGAAAACTCAGCGCAGCGCGAACCTCCGGCATGCGCTCCAGTATCGGACGGCTCCATTCAGGGGCCAGCACGTCGATTTCGCACTCGGGATGACGCTGTTTCAGACACTGGAACAGCGTTTGTGCCATCACCATGTCACCGACCCAGCTAGGCCCAACGATCAGAATTTTCATGTTCTATCCAAAAACGACCAGAAACGATCAGGGAGGCCGATCAGACTGCGTGACATTCCCACACAACCTGTCGCCTCCCTGTCATAGCTTTATAGAGTGTTGCAGTGGAATGTGGCGTGCCGTGAGGCTCAGCTCAACCCCATCTGCGTCCAGATCCGCATCACCTCACGCCGCTGGGCGTGAAACTGATCGCCGCTGACCACGCCCGCCTGCTTCTGCAAGGCCTGGCGATGTGCCGCCGAGCGATACGCCTTATAGGCTTCGCGCAACAGGCCGGCATCCGTATCCGGTAGCAGTCCGGCTTCTTCAAGCCCTTCGAGAATCCGGATGTTGTCGGTGTATTGCAGCAGCGCGGGATGCTCTCTGGACCACGCCAAGGCGGCGTATTGCACCATAAATTCGATATCGACGATACCTCCGGCGTCCTGCTTGAGGTCGAATGGCACCGCCGCCTCGAAGGCATTGGCCGCCCTGCCGGCCGCTGTCACGCGGGTACCGAGGTTGTCACGCATCTTGGCGCGCATTTCGCTGACTTCGGCGCGCAGCTTGTCCAGATCACGTTCACGCCCCAGCACATCGGCACGGACTTTCTCGAATTGCTCGCCCACATCCCGGCTGCCGGCCATGACCCGCGCACGAACCAGCGCCTGATGCTCCCAGGTCCAGGCTTCATTGGCCTGATAACGGGCGAAAGCCCCCACAGAGCTGACCAGCAGGCCGGATGCCCCCGAAGGCCGCAGGCGCATGTCGACGTCATACAGCTGACCGGAGTTGGTTTGCGTGGTCAGCAAATGGATCACCCGCTGTCCCAGCCGGGTGAAGAACTGTGCGGTGTCGATCGGCTTGGCACCGTCGGTCTCGGCCTCCAGATCGCCATCATGAATGAACACGAGATCCAGATCGGAGCCATGCCCCAGCTCGATACCGCCGACCTTGCCGTAGCCGACGATCACGAAACCCGGATCGCACAACGTGCCGTCCGGACGTAAAGGCGTACCGTGCCGGGCCACGCTGTAGCGCCAGGCCAGCGCGAGCACCTGATCGAGAATCGCCTCGGCCAGCCAGGTCAGGTAATCACTGACTTTCATCAACGGCAGGCTGCCGGATATCTCGGACGCCGCAACGCGCAGACTGTGCGCCAGCTTGAAATGCCGCAAGGCTTCCATCTGCTGCTCAAGGTCGTCCTCGGGGATACGAATCAGCCGCTCGCGCAGCTCGGCCGCCAGTTCCGGGGCCAGCGGCGGATTGAACAGGCGTCCCTCATTGAGCAACTCATCGAGCAACAACGGGAAACGCGCGATCTGCTCGGCAATCCACGGGCTCGCGGCGCACAGGGTCAGCAGCTGTCGCAGCGCGTCGGGGTTTTCCGTGAGCAGCACCAGGTACGCCGAGCGCCGGGCGACCGCTTCTACCAGGGGCAGCACGCGCTCGAGTACCAGGTCGGGCTTCTCATGTTCCACCGCCTGAGCCAGCAGACGGGGGATGAACGCGTCCAGCCGCTCACGGCTCAGACGCTGCATCGAACGCAGGTTGGGGCTGCTGCGCAGGCTGGCCAGATTTTTCAGCGCCTTCTCGGCGTCAACAAAGCCGGCCTGCAACAGTTGGCGACCTGCGGCCTCTTCGTCCTGGGACTCTTCCCACAAAGGCAGCCATTCGCCTCCCACCACCACTTCACCATCTTCTTCCTGCTCATCATCCGGGTCGGCGTCGGGGTCCGCAATGACCTGGCGGAAGTGCCAAGCCACACGGCCACGCCAGTGCATCAGCCGTTCGTGAAAGGCAGCCCAGTCAGCGAAGCCCATGATCAGCGCAACGCGCGCCTGATCCTGTTCGTTGTCCGGGAGCATCTGCGTCTGACGGTCGGCAATCGCCTGAATGGCGTGCTCGGTATAACGCAGAAACTCGTAGCCCTCGCGCAGCTCTTCGGTCACCGCCGAGGGCAGATAGCCCTGCCCCTCAAGGGTTTTCAGCACCTTGAACAACGGCCGCTGCTGCAGACTCAGGTCGCGGCCGCCGTGAATCAGTTGAAAGGCCTGGGCGATGAACTCCACCTCACGAATGCCGCCGGCACCCAGCTTGATGTTTTCCGCCATGCCCTTGCGCTTCACTTCCTGCTGAATGAGCTGCTTCATGGTGCGCAGCGCTTCGATGGCCGAGAAATCCAGATAGCGGCGGTACACGAACGGACGCAGCATCGCCAGCAATTCGGCACCGGCAGCCTGATCGCCCCCGACCACGCGCGCCTTGATCATCGCGTAACGTTCCCAATCCCGGCCCTGGTCCTGGTAATACTGTTCCAGCGCATTGAAGCTGAGCACCAGGGCGCCGGACGAACCGTAGGGGCGCAGACGCATGTCGACCCGGAATACGAAACCGTCGACGGTCACCGGGTCGAGCGCCTTGATCAGCCGCTGGCCCAGACGAATGAAGAACTCCTGATTGTCCAGCGCACGCTTGGTGCCGACGGTCTCGCCGCCCTCCGGGTAGCCGAAGATCAGGTCAATGTCCGAGGACAGGTTCAGTTCGACCGCACCGAGCTTGCCCATGCCCAGAATGACCATGTGCTGCGGCTGCCCGGAATGACGACCGGTCGGGGTGCCGAACTGCTGGCAGTGCCGGGGGTACAACCACTGGTAAGCCAGATCGATCGACGCATCGGCCATGTCCGACAGGTCACGGCAGGTTTCGATCAGGTTTGCCTGACGGGTCAGGTCGCGCCAGATAATCCGTACTTGCTGGCGTGCGCGCTGTCGACGTAGATTACGCCCCAATTCATCATCGCTGGCAGCGCTCGACAGCGCGTCGGCAATCTGCCCGCGCAATTGGCCGGCAGAGAAGCTACGCTCCAGCTCGCCCGAATCGGCCAGCTGCAGGAGCATCTGCGGATCACGGCAGACTTGTTCGGTTACAAAATCACTGGCAGCGCAGACCCGGTCGAATGCTGCCTGCCGCGCCTCGGGCCAGGCCTTGAATGAGGCCTGCGCGTCCTCGGACAGGACAGTGAGCGCGGCCTGAAACATCTGGCGGGCGCGAGTAATCGATGGCAGCAGAATGGCCGGAAATTCGGCCAGTAAAGGCAGGCTCATGGTCTATCCTTGATCGGCGTGCAGACGCCCGTCCGTCGTTATGGCGAGACGCGTCTGCCAGCACCGCTTGTCGAACAAAGGTTATAAATTGCTGGAAAAATCAAATTAGAAGCATAAAAATCCGCTTTTTCCCTGCAAGATATTCAATAGCGATCAACAGTAACGTTTTAAGCTACACGACAACAGGAGCGATTAAGACGCTTCTCTGTAGTTTTACTACTGAGTCCGATACTCGGAGGGCTGAAATCGTCGTCGATTTGTAGTAAAACTACACGCCGCCGGATCCCACCCTCCGGTAATCCAAGAATTTATGTCGTCTGCCCACAAGGCCAGTCGCAAACTCAGGCAACCGATTCTGGAAGCCTTTCCGCCCTGGAGCAAGCCATGCAAGACCTCGATCCCGTCGAAACCCAGGAATGGCTGGACGCCCTGGAATCGGTTCTCGACAAAGAAGGCGAAGACCGCGCTCACTACCTGATGACCCGTTTGGGCGAGCTGGCCACCCGTAGTGGTTCGCAGCTGCCGTACGCCATCACCACGCCATATCGCAACACCATTCCTGTCACCCACGAAGCACGCATGCCTGGCGACCTGTTCATGGAACGCCGCATTCGCTCGCTGGTGCGCTGGAACGCATTGGCCATGGTCGTCAAAACCAACCTGAACGACCCGGATCTGGGCGGCCACATCTCCAGCTTCGCCTCCAGCGCCACGCTGTACGACATCGGCTTCAACTATTTCTTCCAGGCCCCGACCGACGAGCACGGCGGCGACCTGATCTACTTCCAGGGTCACGCATCGCCAGGCGTCTACGCCCGTGCGTTCCTCGAAGGCCGCATTACCGAAGACCAGATGAACAACTTCCGTCAGGAAGTCGACGGCAATGGCCTGTCCTCTTATCCACACCCGTGGCTGATGAAGGATTTCTGGCAGTTCCCGACTGTATCGATGGGCCTTGGCCCGATCCAGGCGATCTACCAGGCGCGCTTCATGAAGTACCTGGAGCACCGCGGTTACATTCCGGAAGGCAAGCAGAAAGTCTGGTGCTTCCTGGGTGACGGCGAGACCGACGAGCCGGAATCGCTGGGCGCCATCGCCCTGGCCGGTCGCGAGAAGCTCGACAACCTGATCTTCGTCGTCAACTGCAACCTGCAGCGCCTCGACGGCCCGGTTCGCGGCAACGCCAAGATCATCCAGGAACTCGAAGGCGTGTTCCGCGGCGCCCAATGGAACGTCACCAAAGTCATCTGGGGCCGTTTCTGGGACCCACTGCTGGCCAAGGACGTCGACGGTATCCTGCAACGTCGCATGGACGAAGTCATCGACGGCGAATACCAGAACTACAAGGCCAAGGACGGCGCGTTCGTCCGCGAGCACTTCTTCAACTCGCCTGAACTCAAGGCGATGGTTGCCGATCTGTCCGACGACGAGATCTGGAAACTCAACCGTGGCGGCCACGACCCGTACAAGGTTTATGCGGCCTACCACGAAGCCGTCAACCACAAGGGTCAACCGACCGTGGTTCTGGCCAAGACCATCAAGGGTTATGGCACCGGCGCTGGCGAAGCAAAAAACACTGCGCACAACACCAAGAAGGTCGATGTCGACAGCCTGCGTCACTTCCGTGACCGTTTCGACATCCCGGTCAAGGACTCCGAACTCGAAGCCCTGCCGTTCTACAAGCCGGAAGAAGGCAGCGCCGAAGCCCGTTACCTGAGCGAGCGTCGTGCTGCGCTGGGTGGCTTCGTGCCTCAGCGCCGCGCGCAGAGCTTCAACCTGCCGACGCCGCCACTCGACACCCTCAAGGCCATCCTTGACGGTTCGGGCGACCGTGAAATTTCCACCACCATGGCTTTCGTGCGCATCCTGGCGCAGTTGGTCAAGGACAAGGAAGTCGGTCAGCGCATCGTGCCGATCATCCCGGACGAAGCGCGTACCTTCGGTATGGAAGGCATGTTCCGCCAGCTGGGCATCTACTCGTCGGTCGGCCAGCTCTACGAGCCAGTCGATAAAGAACAAGTGATGTTCTATCGCGAAGACAAGAAAGGCCAGATCCTCGAAGAAGGCATCAACGAAGCGGGCGCCATGTCCTCCTTCATCGCTGCCGGTACTTCGTACTCCAGTCACAACCAGCCGATGATTCCGTTCTACATCTTCTACTCGATGTTCGGTTTCCAGCGCATCGGCGACCTGGCATGGGCCGCTGGCGACAGCCGCACCCGCGGCTTCCTGATCGGTGGCACCGCCGGTCGTACCACGCTGAACGGCGAAGGCCTGCAGCACGAAGACGGTCACAGCCACATCCTGGCATCGACCATCCCGAACTGCCGCACCTTCGACCCGACTTACGGTTACGAACTGGCAGTGATCATCCAGGACGGCATGCGCCGGATGTTCGAAGAGCAGCAGGACGTTTTCTACTACCTGACCGTGATGAACGAGTCCTACACCCAGCCAGCCATGCCGGCCGGTGTGGAAGAAGGCATCGTCAAAGGCATGTACCTGCTCGAAGAAGACACCAAGGAAGCGGCGCACCACGTCCAGTTGCTGGGCTCGGGCACCATCCTTCGTGAAGTTCGCGAAGCGGCGAAGATTCTCCGTGACGAGTTCAATATCGGCGCCGACGTCTGGAGTGTCACCAGCTTCAACGAGCTGCGTCGCGACGGTCTGGCTGCAGAGCGCAACAACCGCCTGCACCCTGGCCAGAAGCCGCAGCTGAGCTATGTCGAGGAGTGCCTCAACGGCCGCAAAGGTCCGGTCATCGCATCGACGGATTACATGAAGCTGTTCGCTGATCAGATTCGTCAGTGGGTTCCAACCAAGGAATACAAAGTCCTGGGCACCGACGGTTTCGGCCGTAGCGACAGCCGCAAGAAGCTGCGTCACTTCTTTGAAGTCGATCGTCACTTCGTGGTGCTGGCGGCCCTGGAAGCCTTGGCTGATCGTGGCGATATCGAACCCAAGGTCGTGGCTGAAGCCATCGCCAAGTTCGGCATCGATCCTGAAAAACGCAATCCACTGGACTGCTAAGAGTCTGCTTCAAGAGCGCTGATCAGAGCGTGAACAGCCGAGGATGCGGAATTTACTTGCCGTAAATGAGCATCCAACGCTGTTTCGTTGTAACTGAACCAGCGTATTCGTGAGTGAACAGGTTCTCCTAAGGAGAGACATAGTGAGTGAGTTAATTCGTGTACCCGACATCGGCAACGGTGAAGGCGAAGTCATTGAATTGATGGTCAAGGTCGGTGATCGCATCGAGGCCGACCAGAGCATTCTGACGCTTGAGTCGGACAAGGCGAGCATGGAAATCCCTGCTCCCAAGGCTGGCGTCATCAAGACCATGAAGGTCAAGCTGGGCGACCGCCTGAAAGAAGGCGACGAGCTGTTCGAACTGGAAGTGGAAGGCGAAGCAGCTGCGGCCCCGGCACCTGCTGCCGAACCTGCTGCGGCCCCGGCCGCCGCCGAAAAGCCGGCTGAAGCCGCACCCGCAGCCGCTGCGCCTGCTCCGGCAGCCGGCGCCAGCGTTCAGGACATCCACGTGCCGGACATCGGTTCGTCGGGCAAGGCCAAGATCATCGAACTGATGGTCAAGGTCGGTGACAGCATCCAGGCCGATCAGTCGCTGATTACCCTGGAATCCGACAAGGCCAGCATGGAGATCCCTTCTCCGGCCGCAGGCGTTGTCGAGAGCATTGAAGTCAAACTGGACCAGGAAGTCGGTACCGGCGACCTGATCCTGAAACTGAAAGTTGAAGGTGCCGCCCCTGCCGCTGCTCCGGCGCCTGCCGCCAGCGCACCCGCTGCTGCCCCTGCCAAGGCTGAAGCCGCGGCTCCTGCCGCCCCTGCTCCCAAGGCAGAAGCGGCACCTGCGCCGGCTGCTCCAGCGGCTCCGGCCGAAGACGGCGCCAAGGTTCATGCAGGCCCGGCCGTTCGTCAGCTGGCCCGCGAATTCGGCGTCGAGCTGAGCGCGGTCAGTTCCACCGGCCCGCACGGCCGTGTGCTGAAAGAAGACGTTCAGGCTTACGTCAAAACCATGATGCAGAAGGCCAAGGAAGCGCCAGCTGGCGGCGCAAGCGGCGGCTCGGGCATCCCGCCAATTCCGGAAGTCGATTTCAGCCGTTTCGGCGAGATCGAAGAAGTGCCGATGACGCGTCTGATGCAACTCGGCGCTTCCGGTCTGCACCGCAGCTGGCTGAACATCCCGCACGTCACGCAATTCGACCAGGCCGACATTACCGACCTGGAAGCTTTCCGTGTGGCGCAGAAAGGCGCTGCCGAGAAAGCTGGCGTCAAGCTGACCGTTCTGCCACTGCTGCTCAAATCCTGCGCCCACCTGCTCAAGGAGCTGCCGGACTTCAACGCTTCGCTGGCACCTAGCGGCAAGGCCGTGATTCGCAAGAAGTACGTGCACATCGGCTTTGCCGTGGATACCCCGGACGGCCTGCTGGTCCCGGTCATCCGCGACGTCGACCAGAAGAGCCTGTTGCAACTGGCTGCCGAAGCCGCCGCACTGGCGGAAAAGGCGCGCAACAAGAAACTGACTGCGAACGACATGCAGGGCGCGTGCTTCACCATCTCCAGCCTCGGCCACATTGGCGGCACCGGCTTCACGCCGATCGTCAACGCGCCGGAAGTGGCGATCCTCGGTGTTTCCAAGGCAACCATCCAGCCCGTCTGGGACGGTAAAGCCTTCCAGCCGAAACTGATGCTGCCGCTGTCGCTGTCCTACGATCACCGCGTGATCAACGGCGCAGCTGCTGCCCGCTTCACCAAGCGCTTGAGCGAATTGCTGGCGGACATCCGCACAATCCTGCTGTAAGCCCTGCAGGCCCGTTCCCGGACGGGCCTTGCTGTACACCTTTGCGAGCTGCCACGCTCGAACCTCAACCCCGCCCTCCAGCGGGGATTTTTTTGTCTGGCTATCGCGCCCATGCTCCGCGCTGATTGCTGGATCCTGTGGGGGTGACCGGGGCGGCGATCCGCATTGCTCACGACCCATCTTCGGGGGTTGTACGGACCCCTTCGCGAGCAAGCTCGCTCCCACGACCTTTATCGCGGTGCCAGGTCTGACTGGCGGGTGATACACTACGCGACATTTTTGTTTTGCAGGTTCACCGTCGTGACTAACACCGCTTTCAATTCTCTGCCCCTGTCTGCTGCCATGCTGGCTAACCTGGAGTCGCTTGGTTATGCCGAAATGACACCGATTCAGGCGCAGAGCCTGCCGGTGATCCTCAAGGGCATGGACCTGATCGCGCAAGCCAAGACCGGCAGCGGCAAGACCGCTGCGTTCGGCATCGGCCTGCTCAACCCTATCAACCCGCGTTTCTTCGGTTGCCAGGCATTGGTCATGTGCCCGACCCGCGAACTGGCGGATCAGGTGGCCAAGGAAATCCGCCGTCTGGCGCGTTCCGAGGACAACATCAAGGTCCTGACCCTATGTGGCGGCGTTTCATTCGGCCCGCAGATCGGCTCGCTGGAGCATGGCGCGCACATCATCGTCGGTACTCCGGGTCGCATACAGCAGCACTTGCGCAAGGGCTCGCTGGTCCTGGACGGCCTGAACACGCTGATTCTCGATGAAGCCGACCGCATGCTGGACATGGGTTTCTACGACGCCATCGCCGACATCATCGAGCAGACCCCGCTGCGCCGCCAGACGCTGCTGTTCTCGGCGACCTACCCGGTCGGTATCAAGCAGTTGTCCTCGAAATTCATGCGTGATCCACAGACCGTGAAAGTCGAAGCACTGCACGCCGACAGCCAGATCGAGCAGATTTTCTACGAGATCTCTCCGGAGCAGCGCCTGGAAGCAGTGGTCAAGGTACTCGGCCATTTCCGTCCGACGTCCTGCGTGGCGTTCTGCTTCACCAAGCAGCAGGTGCAGGAAGTGGTCGATCACCTGACCGCCAAGGGCATGTCTGCCGTCGGCCTGCATGGCGATCTCGAACAGCGTGACCGTGATCAGGTACTGGCGATGTTTGCCAACCGCAGCACCTCGGTACTGGTCGCCACTGACGTGGCCGCGCGCGGTCTGGACATCGACGCGCTGGATATGGTGATCAACGTCGAGCTGGCGCGTGATTCGGAAATCCACATTCACCGCGTCGGCCGTACCGGTCGCGCAGGCGAGAAAGGCATCGCGGTCAGCCTGGTGGCTCCGTCGGAAAGCCAACGCGCGCGTGCCATCGAAGAGTTGCAGAAAGCGCCGTTGAACTGGCAGCAATACGACAGACTGAGCATCAAGGAAGGCGGCAAGCTGCTGCCCGCCATGACCACCCTGTGCATCGGCTCGGGTCGCAAGGACAAGCTGCGTCCGGGCGACATCCTCGGCGCACTGACCGGCGAGGCAGGCATCCCGGGCACTCAGGTCGGCAAGATCGCGATTTTCGACTTCCAGGCCTACGTTGCCGTCGAGCGCAGCATGGCCAAACAGGCCCTGGAACGTTTGAACAACGGCAAGATCAAGGGCAAGTCGCTGCGCGTGCGGATTCTCTGAAATAGTCGTCGGCTGGATTATCGTCCCCACGCTCCGCGTGGGAACGCAGTTCTGGACGCTCTGCGTCCGATTTTGAATAGGCACTGCGGCGCAGGTATGTGACGCAGAGCGTCACGAGAGGCATTCCCACGCGGAGCATGGGAACGATCGTGACCTGAAGATCGAGGAACCACGCTGTGCCCGTTACTGACGTTGTAATCATTGGCGCCGGCGCTGCCGGTCTGATGTGTGCGTTCACCGCTGCCGCTCGCGGGCGCAAGGTGATGTTGATCGACCATGCCAACAAACCCGGCAAGAAGATCCTGATGTCCGGTGGCGGGCGGTGCAACTTCACCAATATGTACACCGAGCCGGCCAACTTCCTGTCGCAGAACCCGCATTTCTGCAAATCGGCCCTGGCCCGCTACACCCAATGGGATTTCATCGCGATGGTCGCCAAGCATGGCGTGCCTTATCACGAGAAGAAGCTCGGCCAGCTGTTTTGCGACAACAAGTCCAGCGACATTCTGGAAATGCTTCTGGAAGAGTGCCGCGAGGCCGGTGTCAGCCTGCACATGGACACCTCCGTGCAGCAGATCGAAAAGACCGACGCCGGCTACAGCCTGCAGACCACGCTGGGCCCCCTGAACTGCCAGTCGCTGGTGATTGCCACAGGCGGGCTGTCGATTCCGACGCTGGGCGCTACGGGTTTTGGCTATCAGATTGGCAAGCAGTTCGGCCACACGCTGCTGCCGACCCGCGCCGGGCTGGTGCCGTTCACCATCACCGATCAGCTCAAGGAGCTGTGCACCGAGTTGTCAGGCACCTCGGTGGATTGTCTGGTGAGCTGCAACGACACCAACTTCCGCGAAAACATCCTGTTCACCCACCGCGGCCTCAGTGGCCCGGCGATCCTGCAGATTTCCTCGTTCTGGCAGCCCGGTGACACGGTGGAAATCAACCTGCTGCCCGATCACGACGTGCCCGCCTGGCTCAACCAGCAGCAGGCCGAGCGCCCCAACAGTGAGCTGAAAACCCTGCTGGGCGAGATGTTCACCAAGAAGATGGCCAACCTGATCGCCGAACACTGGTTCGTTTCCAAACCGATGAAGCAGTACACCCACGCCGAGCTGACCGATATCGCCGAAAAGCTGGCGAGCTGGCAGGTGGTGCCGGCGGGCACCGAGGGTTATCGCACGGCCGAAGTGACGCTGGGCGGTATAGACACCCGCGAAGTGTCGTCCAAGACCATGGAATCGCTGAAATCCCCCGGTCTTTATTTTGTGGGCGAAGTGCTGGACGTGAGCGGTCATCTGGGCGGTTTCAACTTTCAGTGGGCCTGGGCGTCGGCCTATGCTGCCGCACACTACGTGTGACGTAGTCGCTGATACGCGACATCACGACACGACAAACCGGTATAAATTTTGCGAGGCGGATGTACAGCCAGTCATTTGGTCTGTACATATCCTCCTGCACGATCGATCAATTGCGAACAGGGCCGTCAAGCTAACCCATGGCATCGAAATCTCTCCGTCATACATTCCGTCGATTGTGGGCGCTGGATAAATTCAGCTATAGCGTTCGAGTCTTTATCGCACTGACCGGCAGCATGGCGCTGTGCTGGTATCAAAACGAAATGGCATTACTGATCCCGCTGTTTCTGGGGATTATTGCCTGCGCCCTGGCCGAGACTGACGACAGCTGGCAGGGCCGACTCAATGCCCTGGCCGTGACACTGGTGTGTTTCAGCATCGCCGCCCTCGCCGTCGAATTGCTCTTCCCCTACCCCATCCTGTTTGTCTGCTCGCTGGCGCTGGCCAGCTTCTGCCTGACCATGCTGGGCGCGCTGGGTGAGCGGTATGGCGCAATCGCCTACGGCACGTTGATCCTTTCGGTCTACACCATGATCGGCGTCGATCAACGTGGCGGTGAAGTGCTGGACTTCTGGCATGAACCGATGCTGCTGGTGGCGGGCGCGGCCTGGTACGGACTGCTGTCAGTGCTGTGGCAGATGCTGTTTTCCAACCAGCCGGTGCAACAGGCGCTGGCGCGACTGTTTCGTGAGCTGGGCCAGTACCTGAAACTCAAGTCGACCCTGTTTGAACCGATTCGCACGCTCAACGTGGAGGCACGTCGCCTGGAACTGGCGCAGCAGAACGGCAAAGTGGTCGCTGCGCTGAACTCCACCAAGGAAATCATCCTGCACCGCGTCGGCAGCGGCCGGCCCGGCTCCAAAGTCAGCCGCTACCTGAAGCTGTACTTCATCGCTCAGGACATCCACGAGCGCGCCAGCTCGTCGCATTACCCCTACAACTCACTGGCCGATGCGTTTTTCCACAGCGACGTGCTGTTCCGCTGTCAGCGCCTGCTGCGCCAACAGGGCGTTGCCTGCCAGGCGCTGTCAGAATCCATCCAGCTGCGGCAGCCGTTCGTGTATGACCCCAGCTTCGCCGAAGCCATGGAAGACCTGCACGCATCCCTTGAGCATCTGCGCATCCAGAGCAACCCTGCCTGGCGCGGCCTGCTGCGTTCGCTGCGCGCGCTGGCTGCCAACCTCGGCACCCTGGATCGTCTGATCAGCGACGCCAGCAACCCGGACGCCGTAGCCGATGCCACCGACAGCAGCCTGCTGGACCGCTCGCCGCGCAACCTCAAGGATGTCTGGACACGCCTGCGCCTGCAGATGACCCCGACCTCGCTGCTGTTTCGTCACGCCCTGCGCCTGCCGCTGGCATTAACCATCGGTTACGCGATGGTGCACCTGATTCACCCGTCACAGGGCTACTGGATCATCCTCACCACGGTGTTCGTCTGCCAGCCCAGCTACGGCGCCACCCGGCTCAAGCTCGGCCAGCGGATCATTGGCACCGCGATTGGCCTGACTGTCGGCTGGGTGCTGTTCGATCTGGTTACCAGTCCGATTCTGCAATCGATGTGCGCGGTGCTGGCCGGGGTGGTGTTCTTCGTCAACCGGACCACGCGCTACACCCTGTCGACCGCCGCCATCACAGTGATGGTGCTGTTCTGCTTCAATCAGGTCGGCGACGGTTACGGCCTGTTCCTGCCCCGGCTGTTCGATACCCTGCTGGGCAGCCTTATCGCCGGCCTCGCAGTGTTCCTGTTTCTGCCGGACTGGCAGGGGCGGCGCCTGAACAAGGTGCTGGCCAATACCCTGACCTGCAACAGCATCTACCTGCGGCAGATCATGCAACAGTATGCCAAGGGCAAGAGTGACGACCTGGCCTACCGACTGGCGCGGCGCAATGCCCACAACGCCGACGCGGCGCTGTCGACCACGCTGGCGAACATGCTCATGGAGCCCGGCCACTTCCGCAAGGAGGCCGACGTCGGCTTCCGCTTTCTGGTGCTGTCGCACACGCTGCTGAGCTACCTTTCAGGTCTCGGCGCGCACCGTGATACGCAGTTGCCGAGCGATGTCCGCGAACACCTGATCGATAACGTCGGCGCCACGCTGGCCGCCAGCATCGACGAAATCGCCGCAGGGCTGGCCGAGAAGAGGCCGGTTGCGGTACAGAGCGATGTCGAGGAAGGGCTGGCCGCGCAACTGGAGCAACTGCCCGAGGACATGGACGAGAGCCAGCGGCTGGTGCAGGCCCAACTGGCACTGATCTGCCGCCAACTGGCACCGCTGCGCACCCTCGCCGCGCACCTGATCAAAGCTCCGGAGACTGCTGCAACCCATGCAGTCTGAGCAATTCATCGTAGGTGCCGTCCGCTTTCATGGCGGCAATTTCGCGATCGAAGTCAGCGACGATCTTTTCGTGATGCGGATTTTTCAGACTGACCAGAATATGCAGGCTGTTATCGCTTAACGAACCCGGTAGAAACTCGACCCGGTCACGCACCTCGTCCGGTTCCATCGCCAGGTTGTAGCGAGCGACGTATTCGTCTTCCAGGGTCAGGTCGACACGCTCGGCAGCAAGCATGCGTATGGCGGTGGAGAAGTTTTGCACAGGGACTTTCTGCAACTCGGTGTCGTCGTCAAACGCAGGGGCATAAGCGTAACCGCGCACCACCGCGATCATGTACTTGTGCAATTGCTCATGGGTCAGGGTGTCAATGGGCGACTCCTTGCGCTTGATGAAACGCACCCGATTGAGCAGGTACTCCGCAGAAAACTGGCCAATTTTCGTGCGCTCCTCGCTGAACCAGGCATTGATCAGCACGTCATGACGCCCCTGGCTCAAGCCGAGCATCGCCCGCGCCCAGGGCACTTGCTCATACAGTGTGGTGTACCCGGCACGGCGCAGCGCCGTATTGACGATGTCGGTTGCCAACCCGCCGTTGAGCAGCAGCGCGTCGGTAAAAGGCGGCCAGGGGTCAGCGACAAGACGCAACTTTTCAGCTGCATTGGCGGGCGCCATCAGCATGAAGACCAGCAACCCCACCGCTCGAAGCAACTGCGACATGCTCAGGTTCCTGAAAGGGGCGGCGTGCCCGATTTAATCCTATCGGCAGGAAAACGCTCGCGCGTTAGGCTCTGTACGAAAAGTCGGCGAGCGTAGGTCAGGCGAGCCTGTTCCACTTTTCGTACAGAGCCTAGAGCACCTGCCGTTTTTAATTGAAGACCTGAAGCAGGCAGTAGACAAGCCGGGGGAGCAACATGCTCACCCGACGTAGCATTCATATCGTTGACGGCGTTTATTGGGAATGTCGCCGGATACGTTTAGACTTCGCTTCTGGTTTCCCTGCGAGTCTGCAACATGTCTATCAAATGGATCTGCAAACATCACACCGAGCTGAGCATCCAGCAGCTCTATGCCGTGCTGCAACTGCGTGCCGAGGTGTTTGTGGTCGAGCAGCAATGCGTGTATCTGGACGTCGACGGACAGGACCTGACGGGCGACACCTGCCACCTGATGGCCTGGCAGGAAGACAAGCTGGTCGCCTACCTGCGTTTGCTCGACCCCATCCAGCAAGGCGGCGACGTGACCATCGGCCGGGTGGTGACTGCGCCGTCGATTCGCAGTCGGGGTATCGGCCATGAACTGATGGAGCAGGCCCTAGAAAACGCCGAACGCAAATGGCCCGACCAGCCCATCTACCTATCGGCCCAGGCCCATTTGCAGGGCTATTACAGCCGCTATGGCTTCAATCCAGTGGGCGAGATCTACCTGGAAGACGACATCCCGCATATCGGCATGCGTCGCGATCTGGACTGAAAACCGCTCAGGGATACTCCAGCACAGCCTTGATGCGTGGCAGATTGTCGGCAATCCAGCCCTTGTCAACGGCGCCCCAGTCACGGATCCGGTAGCTGCCGGCGTGATTGCGGCCACCTTCGAGCTGCTCGAAGTCGCACACAATGTCCAGATCGGCAAGCGCACTGATGGTGTCCTGAGCGGTACGACGAGGCATGCCGGTTGCCGTCATCAGCTCAGGGACACTGCTGGCGATCCGAGAATCGATCAGATACGCCACGTACAGGCGGCGATAGAAACTGCTTTTGGTCTTGCTGACCTGCATCGTCGAATCCTTTTTCAGTGCCTGGTTCAGCATGGCGCATGTGCGGCCTGCAGATCGCGGTACGTCAGGTACACGCGCAAATCGAACTCCAGCTGGTGATAACCAGGCAACATGTGCTCGCACAACTGGTAGAACGCCTTGTTATGGTCCGACTCACGAAAGTGGGCCAGCTCGTGCACCACGATCATTTTCAGAAACTCCGGCGGCGCTTCCTTGAACAGCGCTGCTACGCGAATCTCGTTGCTGGCCTTGAGCTTGCCACCCTGCACTCTGGATATCTTGGTATGCAGGCCCAGTGCGCGATGAGTCAGGTCAAGGCGATTATCGAACAGAACCCTCTTGATGGCTGGCGCATTGCGCAGGTGATCCTGCTTGAGCGCCAGCGCATAGGCGTAGAGGGCCTTGTCGCTCTGAATCTGATGCCGCGCGGGGTAGCGCTGTTGCAGGTAATCCGCCAGGCGATCGTCGGCAATCAACTGCTGCACCTGGTCCTGCAGGGCCTGCGGATAGGCCTGCAGGTATTTGAGCGGAACATGGCTGGATGCAGTCATGGGGCCTTTGCATGAGATCGAAAAACGCCATTCTACAACAATCTCTTCTGCCTCAAGCCTGCCACATCAAAGTGCCCGGGAAAGCGCAACGCCTCTTCCGGGACCATCGGGTGAGCGATCAAAAAGCCCTGAATGACCTGACAACCGTTGTCGGCCAGCCATTGATATTGCTCAGCCGTCTCGACGCCTTCGGCGATGACCAGCATATCGAGGTTGCGGCTCAGGTCGATGATACTGCTGGCCATTGCCGCTTCGCGCTTTGATCCTGCGATGCTGGCCACAAAACGCCTGTCCAGCTTCAAAGTGTCGAGCTGAAGATTGCGCAGATGCGACAGCGAGCATTCGCCCGTACCAAAGTCGTCGAGCGCAATGCGCACACCGACGTCATGCAACAACTTCAGCTGTTTATGGCTGTGCGTGAGGTTATTCACCAGAGCGGTTTCAGTGATTTCCACTTCGATCTGCCCCGGTTTCAACTCGAAGCGATCCATGGCGCGCTTCAATTCCGAAGCCAGATTGGGCAGACAGAATTGCGTGGGGCTGACGCAGACACTCAGTACCATGTCGGGCGCAAAGATACGGCTCCATGCCTGACGCTGCTCGGCGCCCTGATCAAAGATCCAGCCGCCGAGCCGATTGATCAGCCTGGTCTCTTCCAGCAGCGGAATGAACAGCGCAGGCGGGACCTCTCCGACCGCAGGATGCTGCCAGCGCAGCAAGGCCTCGAAACCACGCAGGCGACCATCCGCCATGTGAATCTGAGGCTGGTAAACCACTGAAAAATCCCGGCCATCGATGGCCGTGCGCACGCTTTCCTCAAGCATCAGTCGCGAGCGGGCGCGCCCGTTCATGTTCTGATCATAGAACCGGTATTGCTGCCGCCCGGCACGCTTGGCCTCGTACATGGCAATATCTGCCGCGCGCAGCAGACCGTCCAGATTCGAGCCGCAGTCCGGGAAGGTTGCAATGCCGACACTGGCACCCAGCGTGATCTCGACACCGTCGACCTGACGTCTTCCGGATACCCGCTCGATGAGCTTTTCGGCGATCTTGGCCGCCTGCTCGGGGTAATCGAGCCCGTCGATCACCACAGTGAATTCGTCGCCGCCGATGCGCGCCAGCACATCATAGGGGCGCATGCTGTCCTTGAACTGCTCGGCGACCCAGAGCAGTACCTGATCCCCTGCTTCATGGCCAAGCGCATCATTGATCTGCTTGAAGCCATCCAGATCCATGAACAGCACGACCAGGTATTTATCAGCCCGCTCGTTACGCAACAGCATGCTTTCAACTGCCTGATAAAGCCCGCGGCGATTGAGCAGGCCAGTCAACGCATCGGTGACGGCCTGTTTTTCAAGCTGCTGATAAAGATCACGGACCACCGACATATCGAGAACCGTCAGTACCATTGCCTTCTGTTCGGCAGGCAGCGCCGCGCAGGACAACGCCACGGGCAGTTGTGTGCCTTGCGCAGTGCGCAGAATGGCGTCATGCACCCGATAGGTATCGGACTTGCGATAGTGCTGATAAAAGCCCGAGTCCAGCCAGTGCCCCTCCTTCGGCTCGATGATGTAGTCCAGCACCTGAGTGCCGCGAAGGTGATCGACGGAGGTGTTCAACAACTGACAGATGGCCGGATTGGCAAAGCTGATGGTGCCTGCTTCGTCAACGACCAGAATGCCTTCGGCGACATTGGCCAGCACCGATGCATTGAACGCACGAGCCGATTCCAGCTCCAGCGACAGCTGTTGCAGCGCACGGCGATTGCGCTGCTGTTCAAGCAAAGTCTGTACCTTGGGCTTGAGCACATTCGGGTCGAACGGTTTGAACAGATAATCCGTCGCACCATTCGCATAACCCTTCTGCACCGCATCCTGAGTCTGCTCATTGGCGGTGAGAAAAATAATCGGCGTAAGGCGGGTACGCTGACTGCCGCGCATCAGTCGCGCGACCTCGAAGCCGTCCATGCCCGGCATTTGCACATCCAGCAAAACCAGGTCGACTTCCTGCTCGAGCAATACGGTCAATGCTTCGATTCCGGAACTTGCAGTCACAATGTGCCAGTCCGTTCTTTGCAGAACAGCACACATCGTCACCAGATTTTCCGGGTAATCGTCTACAACGAGTAAAACTGAAGAGCCATCATCTGGCTGGGTTGGCACGCGTTCCATGCTGCTTCTCTATGTGGGCATGACGCCTGAGACTCAGGACGACCGTCATACTTTGGAATAACTCTAGCCTCGTCTCGCCAAAAGCAGAAGCAAGGCGCCTGTTCCCTACTGTCAAAGTTCGATCTACCCGACTAACGGTCATTCGCTACACCCCTTACAGACTCTGCCCTGCAGAAGAAGTGACAGCACTTTGACGCCATCCGTTCGACATTTTTTTATTAACAAATTGTCCTACGAGCCGTATAAAACCCGCCTGAAGTCTCGCGCCAGAGGCTTTTTCTATGAGCGATATAAAGACATTTACGGACGGAGACAAAATGGTAGATCTTGGATCGTGGAATCTCAGCATCCCTGTGGGGTCGCCCCCCAAGACCATCGAAACCGCTCAGTTAGTAAAAGGCTATGACGGTAAATATTTCAAATCAAAAACCGACTCCATTGTGTTCTGGTCGCCCGTCACCGGAAGTAAAACCGAGAACGCAAAATATGCCCGCAGCGAACTTCGAGAAACGTGGTCCGATGGCTCGTTGCATAATTGGGTATACCCGGATGCCGACAACTATCTGAATGCCAAACTGGAAGTCGACCAAGTACCTTCCACTGGCAAGGTTGTCATCGGACAAATACACGCATACGAGAGCACGGAGCCGCTCCTGAAAGTCGAGTTTCAATACAAGGAAGACACCAAAACTGGCGATATCGTTGCAAAAGTCCGCAATCGCTATGACGACGATGAAAGCAAGGTTTACACCATCGTAGAAGGTGTGAAGCTGAATGAGACATTCAATTACGTCATTCACCTGAGCAAGGGCGGCAAACTGTCGGTCAGCGCCAAGGATCAGGACTGGAGCACGCGCATCAGTGAGACCTGGCGGGACAAGCCTCTGTACTTCAAGGCGGGGGTGTATACCCAGGACAATACCGGGTACACCTCGGAGGGCGGCAAGGCGACGTTCTACAACCTGGATATCGATCACAACCAGAGCTGAGCGGCACGCGCCTTAAACCCACATACAAAACGGCCCGCGCTTCACGAAGAAGAACGGGCCGTTTCTGTTTCAGTCAGACACTGTCAGTGGTTGGCTTTGAAGTCCTGCTCGGCTGCCAGGAAACGGGTCTGCATGGACGCAGAAGCAGGCTTGCCGATCAGGCTGAACACCACGATGGCGAGGCTGGCGAAGATGAACCCGGGGATGATCTCATACAGCCCCATCGTACTGAATTGCTTCCAGAGCACCACGGTGGCCGCACCAACAATGACTCCGGCAAGTGCGCCGTTACGAGTCATGCCCTTCCACAGCACCGAAATCAGCACCACAGGGCCGAAGGCTGCGCCGAAACCGGCCCAGGCGTAACTCACCAGGCCCAGCACGCGGTTTTCAGGATTGGCCGCCAGCAGAATGGCAATGATCGCGATCAGCAGCACCATTGCCCGACCGACCCAGACCAGCTCGATCTGCGAAGCACCCTTGCGCAGATAAGCCTTGTAGAAGTCCTCGGTCAACGCACTGGAGCACACCAGCAACTGGCAGCTCAGCGTACTCATGACCGCAGCCAGAATGGCCGATAGCAGCACGCCGGCAATCCAGGGGTTGAACAGCAGCTTGGCCAGCTCGATGAATACCCGCTCCGGGTTTTCAGTCACCGGCCCGGCAACATCCGGATGCGCCGAGAAATAGGCAATGCCGAAGAACCCGACCGCCACGGTGCCGCCCAGGCACAGGATCATCCAGGCCATGGAGATGCGTCGGGCGCTGGCAATCGACTTGACCGAGTCGGCCGCCATGAAGCGCGCCAGGATGTGTGGCTGACCGAAATAACCCAAGCCCCAGCCGAGCAGGGAAATGATGCCGATGAAAGTCGTGTTCTTGAACATGTCGAAGCTGGTCGGATCTTTCGCTTCAATCGCCAGAAAGGTGGTGTCGACGCCGCCCGTTGCCAGCAGGACGATGATCGGCGTGAGGATAAGCGCGAAAATCATCAGCGTGGCCTGCACGGTGTCTGTCCAGCTCACTGCGAGGAAACCACCGACGAAAGTGTAAGCAATGGTCGCCGCAGCACCGGCCCACAAGGCGGTTTCGTAGGACATGCCGAAGGTGCTTTCAAACAGACGCGCCCCCGCAACGATGCCCGAGGCGCAATAGATGGTGAAAAACACCAGAATCACGATGGCCGAGATGATGCGCAGCAGGCCACTGTTGTCTTCGAAACGGCTGCTGAAGTAATCCGGCAGGGTCAGTGCGTCGCCATTGTGCTCTGTCTGCACACGCAGACGGCCGGCCACGAACAGCCAGTTCAGGTAGGCGCCGATGATAAGACCGATGGCGATCCAGCTTTCCGACAGGCCGGACATATAGATGGCACCGGGCAACCCCATCAACAGCCAGCCGCTCATGTCAGAGGCACCCGCTGAAAGAGCGGTCACCACGCTGCCCAGGCTGCGTCCGCCGAGGATGTAGTCCGAAAGGTTGTTGGTAGAGCGATAGGCCATCAGGCCGATCAATACCATTGCCGCTATATAGATCACGAACGTGATCAAGGTAGGGTTGCTGACACTCATGAGTTCTGCCTTGGCATTGTTTTTATGTTGGCACCCGATGCCAAAGGGAATAGCGACCGATATTCGGCACATCCCTGCTTTTGCACCCGACACCGCGTTGACTGATCGCTCCGCAAGGATCGGCAATCAATGACTGGCGGTTGCACCGCGGGAACGAATCCTATTAAACAAACCAAACAAGGTGCAACCCATTTCATCGCGCAAGTTGCACCTGTTACAAAAAACCTGATGCAGGTGCATTTACGCGCCATTTTAGGGCGTTTTAAATACTATTTACAAAAAATCGCGCACCAGCATTGCGCATAGCGCTGTTTTTATGAGTCGCTCGCCGGGCACATCACAAAATATTCTCCAAATCGGGTTGCACCCGGTTGCACCTCACCCCGTCCCGACGCTAATCTGCGCCAAAGCCGATGCCACTTCTGCGTGGCTATAAAGAGGACAACACATGGCCACCACCACTCTTGGCGTCAAACTTGACGACCCTACCCGCGAGCGATTGAAAGCCGCAGCCCACTCCATCGACCGCACGCCGCACTGGTTGATCAAGCAGGCGATTTTCAATTACCTGGAAAAGCTCGAGAGTGGTGCAACCCTGTTGGAACT
This sequence comes from Pseudomonas sp. MWU16-30316, assembly GCF_020515645.1. Lineage (NCBI taxonomy): Bacteria > Pseudomonadati > Pseudomonadota > Gammaproteobacteria > Pseudomonadales > Pseudomonadaceae > Pseudomonas > Pseudomonas sp. MWU16-30316. The sequence continues at coordinate 200,791 of NZ_JAIZAZ010000007.1, forward strand.
CAACAGTGCCGCCGGCGCAAAGGACAACGAAGACCGCGGTGAGCTGGCAGAAGATGCCGGGCTGCAATGCTTTCTGGATTTTGCCGAAAGCATCCAGCCGCAGTCTGTATTACGAGCGGCCATCACCTCCGCCTACCGCCGCCCCGAGCAGGAAGTGGTGCCGATGCTGCTTGAGCAGGCCCGCCTGAGCGCACCGGTTGCCGAAGCCACCAACAAGATGGCCGCGTCGATCGCGGAAAAACTGCGTAACCAGAAAAGCGCTGGCGGTCGCGCGGGCATCGTTCAAGGCCTGTTGCAGGAGTTTTCACTGTCCTCTCAGGAGGGCGTTGCGCTGATGTGCCTGGCCGAAGCACTGCTGCGTATTCCCGACAAGGGCACCCGCGATGCTTTGATTCGCGACAAGATCAGCAACGGCAACTGGCAGCCGCACCTGGGCAACAGCCCATCGCTGTTCGTCAACGCCGCCACCTGGGGCCTGCTGCTCACCGGCAGGCTGGTTGCCACTCACAATGAGGCAGGCCTCACGTCCTCGTTGAGCCGCATTATCGGCAAAAGTGGCGAACCGATGATCCGCAAGGGCGTCGACATGGCTATGCGCCTGATGGGCGAGCAGTTCGTCACCGGCGAAACCATCGGTGAAGCCCTCGCCAATGCCAGCCGCTTCGAAGCCAAGGGCTTCCGCTATTCCTACGACATGCTGGGTGAAGCGGCGCTGACCGAACATGACGCGCAGAAGTACCTCGCGTCCTACGAGCAAGCCATCCACTCCATCGGCAAAGCCTCACACGGTCGCGGCATCTACGAAGGTCCGGGGATTTCCATCAAGCTGTCGGCACTGCATCCACGCTATAGCCGCGCCCAGTACGAGCGGGTGATGGATGAGCTGTACCCGCGCCTGCTGTCGCTGACCCTGCTGGCCAAGCAATACGACATCGGCCTGAACATCGACGCCGAAGAAGCCGATCGCCTGGAGCTGTCGCTGGATCTGCTCGAGCGCCTGTGTTTCGAACCACAGCTCACCGGCTGGAACGGTATCGGTTTCGTGATTCAGGCATACCAGAAGCGCTGCCCTTATGTGATCGATTACGTGATCGATCTGGCGCGCCGCAGCCGCCATCGCCTGATGATCCGTCTGGTCAAGGGCGCTTACTGGGACAGCGAGATCAAGCGCGCCCAGGTCGAAGGCCTGGAAGGCTATCCGGTGTACACGCGCAAGGTGTACACCGACGTGTCCTACATCGCCTGCGCGCGCAAGCTGCTCGCGGCACCGGAAGTCATCTATCCGCAATTCGCCACGCACAACGCCCATACCCTGGCGGCCATCTACCAGATTGCCGGTCAGAATTATTACCCCGGCCAGTACGAGTTCCAGTGCCTGCACGGCATGGGCGAGCCGTTGTATGAACAGGTTGTAGGCAAAGTCGCCGACGGCAAACTGAATCGTCCTTGCCGCGTGTACGCCCCGGTTGGCACTCATGAAACGCTGCTGGCCTATCTGGTGCGTCGTCTGCTGGAAAACGGCGCCAATACGTCGTTTGTCAACCGGATTGCCGACCACTCGATCTCCATACAGGAACTGGTCGCCGATCCGGTCAGCCAGATCGAACGCATGGCCACCCAGGAAGGCGGTTTCGGCCTGCCGCATCCACGCATTCCGCTGCCGCGAGACCTCTACGGAACCGAACGCGCCAATTCCAGCGGCATCGACATGGCCAACGAGCATCGTCTGGCGTCGCTGTCTTCGGCCCTGCTGGCTACCGCGCACAACGACTGGAAAGCCGCCCCGATGCTGGGCTGTCCGGCCAGCGCAGGCACGTTGAGTGCTGCGTTGAATCCATCGGATCTGCGTGACGTGGTCGGTCATGTGCAGGAAGCGTCCCTGCAAGATGTCGATAACGCCATCCAGTGCGCCTTGAGCGCCGGTCCGATCTGGCAGGCTACCCCGCCTGTCGAGCGCGCCGCGATTCTGGAGCGTGCCGCTGACTTGATGGAGGCTGAAATCCAGCCGTTGATGGGCCTGTTGGTCCGTGAAGCGGGCAAGACCTTCGCCAACGCCATCGCCGAAGTGCGCGAAGCCGTGGACTTCCTGCGTTACTACGCCGTGCAGGCGCGCAACGACTTCACCAACGACGGTCACCGTCCGCTGGGGCCGGTGGTCTGTATCAGCCCGTGGAACTTCCCGCTGGCGATTTTCAGTGGTCAGGTGGCGGCTGCATTGGCCGCAGGTAACCCGGTGCTGGCCAAACCTGCCGAGCAGACACCACTGATCGCCGCGCAGGCCGTACGTCTGCTGCTTGAAGCGGGCATCCCGGAAGGCGTGGTGCAATTGCTGCCCGGTCGTGGCGAAACCGTAGGCGCAGGGCTGGTCGGCGACGAACGCGTCAAAGGTGTCATGTTCACCGGCTCGACCGAGGTCGCCCGCCTGCTGCAGCGCAACGTGGCAGGTCGCCTCGACTCGCAGGGTCGCCCCATTCCGCTGATCGCCGAAACCGGTGGCCAGAACGCAATGATTGTCGACTCTTCGGCGCTGACCGAACAGGTGGTGATCGACGTTGTGTCTTCGGCATTCGACAGCGCCGGTCAACGCTGCTCGGCACTGCGCGTGCTGTGCCTGCAGGAAGACTCTGCCGACCGCGTGATTGAAATGCTCAAGGGCGCGATGGCCGAGAACCGCCTCGGTAATCCGGAGCGCCTGTCCGTGGACATCGGCCCGGTCATCGACGCAGAGGCCAAGGCAGGTATCGAAAAACACATCCAGGCCATGCGCGACAAGGGCCGCACGGTTTACCAGGTGGCCATCGCCGACAGCGCCGAACTCAAGCGCGGCACTTATGTGATGCCGACCCTGATCGAGTTGGAAAGCTTCGATGAGCTGCAACGTGAAATCTTCGGTCCGGTGCTGCACGTGGTGCGCTACAAGCGCAAGGAGCTTGGCCTGCTGATCGATCAGATCAATGCCTCCGGTTATGGCCTGACCCTGGGCGTGCACACCCGCATCGACGAAACCATTGCCAAGGTCATCGACAACGTCAATGCCGGCAACGTCTATGTCAACCGCAACATCGTCGGCGCAGTGGTGGGTGTTCAGCCATTCGGCGGCGAAGGTCTGTCCGGCACCGGTCCCAAAGCAGGTGGCCCGTTGTACCTGTATCGCCTGCTGTCGACGCGCCCGCAGGATGCTATCGAGAAATCGTTCGTCCGCAGCGACGCGCTGTCTGCACCGGATACCCGTCTGCGTGAAGTCTTCGGCAAGCCGTTGCAGGCACTGAAAGCCTGGGCTGCCAGCAACCAGCAAAGCGATCTGGATGCCCTGTGCAGTCAATACGCCGAGCAATCACAAAGCGGCATCACTCGCCAGTTGGCTGGCCCGACCGGCGAACGCAACAGCTACGCGATCCTGCCGCGTGAGCACGTGCTTTGCCTGGCTGACGACGAGAACGACCTGATGATTCAACTGGCGGCCGTACTGGCGGTCGGCAGCTCTGCCGTGTGGCCAGAGAACGACATCAGCAAGTCACTACGCGCTCGCCTGCCGAAGGACGTTCAGGCGCGCATCAAACTGGTACCTGACTGGGCCAAGGACGACGTCAACTTCGACGCCGTTCTGCACCACGGCGACTCCGACCAGCTACGTGCCGTCTGCCAGCAGATCGCACAACGCAGTGGTGCCATCGTCGGTGTCAACGGCCTGTCCCACGGCGAAACCAACGTGCCGCTGGAACGTCTGGTGATCGAGCGGGCATTGAGCGTCAACACCGCGGCGGCGGGTGGCAATGCGAGCCTGATGACGATCGGCTGATGCCGCTCGGTAACAGATGACGCAGCGCGTCAAGAACGGCATTCCCACGCCGGAGCGTGCGGACCGAGAGGTGTCGGAAAGACACCGACCGTTCCCATGCTCTGGACGCTCCGCGTCCGCTCTCGATACCCCCTGCACACGCTCGACCATCACCCGAATCAATCTTGCTACCCTCCCCTCTCAACCCGACCTAGACTTGAGCCATTCCAAGAACAGGTACGTCATCATGTCCGAGTCGCTGCTCAGTTCCCGAAATCTGGCTTTCGAGCTGTATGAAGTGCTGGACGCCGAAGGTCTGACGCGTCGCGAGCGCTTTGCCGAGCACTCGCGTGAAACCTTTGATGCGGCGCTGGGAACGGCGCGCGCCATTGCAGAAAAGTACTTTGCACCGCACAACCGCAAGGCTGACGAAAACGAGCCGCGCTATGAAAATGGCGAAGCGATCCTGATTCCTGAGGTCAAGCCCGCGATAAACGCGTTTCTCGAGGCCGGCTTTCTCAATGCATCACGCGATTTCGACGCAGGCGGCATGCAGTTGCCTACCCTGCTGTCGCAAGCCTGTTTTGCCCACTTTCAGGCGGCCAATGTCGGCACCACGTCGTATCCGTTTCTGACGATGGGCGCCGCCAATCTGATCGAGAGCTTTGCCGACGACGAGCAGAAGCAGCGTTTTCTGCAACCGATGATCGAAGGACGCTTCTTCGGCACCATGGCGCTCACCGAGCCACATGCCGGCTCGTCGCTGTCAGATATCCGCACACGCGCCGAGCCGGCAGGCGACGGCACTTATCGGCTGCGTGGCAACAAGATATTCATTTCCTGCGGGGATCATTCGCTGTCGGAGAACATTGTGCACATGGTCCTGGCGAAACTGCCGGACGCGCCGGGCGGGGTCAAAGGTATCTCGCTGTTCATCGTGCCCAAGTTTCTGGTCAACGATGACGGCAGCCTCGGCAAGCGCAACGATGTGCTGCTGGCGGGCCTGTTTCACAAGATGGGCTGGAAAGGTACTACCTCAACCGCGCTGAATTTTGGCGATAACGGTGAGTGTGTCGGCTATCTGGTGGGCAAACCTCATCATGGCCTGAATTACATGTTCCAGATGATGAACGAAGCGCGTATTGGCGTCGGGCTCGGTGCGGCAATGCTGGGTTATTCCGGCTACCTGTACTCACTGGAGTATGCCCGCGAGCGGCCGCAAGGACGCTTGCCGGACAGTAAAAGCCCGGACAGCAAGCCAGTATCCATCATTGAACATGCAGACGTGCGGCGCATGCTGCTGACCCAGAAAGCCTACGTGGAAGGCGCGTTTGACCTGTGCCTCTACGCCTCGCGACTGTTCGATGACACGCAGACCGGCGAAACCGAAGACGATCGCAAGCACGCGCACGAACTGCTGGACCTGCTGACCCCGGTGGTCAAGTCGTGGCCGTCGGAGTTCTGTCTGAAGGCCAACGAACTGGCGATTCAAGTCCTGGGCGGCCACGGCTACACCCGCGAATACCCGGTCGAGCAGTATTACCGGGATAACCGCCTCAATGCGATCCATGAAGGTACTCACGGCATCCAGTCGCTCGACCTGCTTGGCCGCAAGCTGGCGCAGAATGGCGGCACCGGCCTCAAGCAACTGCTGCGCCTGATCTCGGCGACCTGCGAACGTGCCCAGACCCATCAAGCACTCGACGAATTGCGCCAGCCCCTGCAGCAACTGGTCGCACGCGTGCAGGCCGTCACCCTCGGGCTGTTGACCGATCTGGCCCAGGGCAGAATCACCAGCACACTGGCAAATTCGGCGCTGTACCTCAAGGCATTCGGCCACACGGTAGTAGGTTGGCGATGGCTCGAACAGGCGATCCGTGCAGAAGAAGGCTTGATTAGCGGCAATCAGGCCGACAACGACTTTTACCGAGGCAAGCTGCAAGCCGCCCGATACTTCCTGACGTGGGAAGTACCGGGCTGCCATCATGAATTGGCCATTCTGGAAAACCGCGATGACACTTGCCTGGCAATGCGCGACGACTGGTTTTAAATAAACCCGGGCGCACGCTTGATCAATGAAGGCTAAACAGGTCAGTCAGCGGGTTTTGCGGAAAAAAACGATCGACCAGTACCCTGGCGTCTGCACCCAGCTTGCGCGCGTACTGCTCCCGACTGAAGGGCTCGCCCGTGCGCATGTCGTAAAGCACGCGCCCCGGATGAGGGCGATCGACCTCCTGCATCTGGATTTTCATAATGCGGTAAAACTCGCCGCTCACCTCTTCGATGCTGTCGATCTGAAAGTAGCAGCCGGGCAAAAAGATCGATTCGGCCTCTTCGGGAGAGGCTGAAAACGGCGCAATCGGTGTCGCCCGCAGGTATCGGCCCTTGGGCAAAACGAAGACCACCGAGGTGTCATCGAAGGTTACCGGCCCGATCATGGCGTTAGCGGGTGCACCGGCCCGGCTGCTGGCGAAGGCGCTGACCACGTAGGGATTTTCGCTGAACGAGGTGACATCAGTATTCACCAGCACATCACCGACCTTGATCTGACCGCTACGGAACACGGCACCCGAAGTCCCGCGATCACCGCTGCCGCCTCGGTACAACTCGACATCATTGTTGTACCCCACCACCTGAATGTCCTCGGCCAGTCGTTCGATGAGTCGCACCTGATTGGCCTTATTGCTCTCGCCCGTACGCAGGAACCGATTGAATTCAGAATCGTCCTGGGTATAAAGCATGATATTTCTGCCGCAGTAGTCGTCCTCACCAAGCTTGAAAACCCGATGTTTGCCATGCCAAGGGTCCTTGTACACCTCATCGCCTTCGGGTGAAGAATCCGACATGGCCGCATCTTCAGGGCCTGGCTCCCAAATCGTCATCACATCTTTCTGCCGGGCCAAGGCCATTTCGGCATAGTGTTGCTCATTGAAAAGGTCCGTTTGCAGGTACGTGTCCCAAAACGCCGAATGCACGGTCACATAAGGCTTGCCCGTCGCGGCGGATGTACCGCTTGACGGCACCTGCACATCCATCGGGGCTCCGCCCTGCAGACCAGGCGAGTCAAGTAACGTCCACTCCCCGCTGGTACTCAGGCGCACCGGCTTGCTGCCTGCGAACGCAAAAGGATTGTCGGGGTTGACGATAAACCAGCACTGCTGCAATTCGTTGAACATCACGCGATAAGGCAGTTGTGCAAGCTTGATCCAGGTTTCGCCATTGCCCAGTGTGTAGATGCCACGAAACCGGCCCTCTGCGACTGAAGGCGTAAGGCTGTCGAGCAGCAGGTTACCCTCCATATTGTCCAGCGCATGGGCCGGCGCGCTGCCGCCTTCAATTACCTCGCTGGAGACCGGCCGGCCTTCGGTTGCGGCCACCGGCACAGGCTGGGGGACCGCACGTATGGACATTAAAAGAGGCAGATTGAACAGCAGATAAATGATGTTGATGATCGCGCCCAGCACGCCCGCCTTGCGCTGTGCTACGGTTTTGCCATTGAGCGCCTGATCGATGTTCAAACCGGTATTGGCGAGGCTTGCGCCAACCAGCGTCAAGGCGATCGGCCAACCCAGCGGCGCGAGCCCGCCAAACGCCTGCATGAACGCACCCAGGTAGCCGATCCACATCTGCTTGCGCAGATCAGCATTGGAGGTCAGCAGTTCACGCGCATCGGCGGCCATTCCCTGACGGGCGACGTCTCGCAGATACACGAAGGGGTCGCCCGCAATAGGCGCCTGCACCAGATTGACGAGTCGAACGTCGGGACGCCAATCGTGCGTGAGCAACTGGCTCACCGCACGAAAGAACCGCTCACCGTCCTTTGTCCGCGACGCCTCCCCACGCAGAAACTGGCGGGTTATCGCCTTGTCTGCGTGCTCGTCCATAAACCGGGTCTTGAGCCAGCGGTACACCGCACGCTCACTGTCGAACGCCATGAAAGGCTGCTCGGCATCAGGCCAGTAGATGATCTCTCGGCCAGCGGCGGTGACAATACGCAACATGTCATGGGCCTTGATGCCATCGATATCCAGCGTGTGTACCGTGACACCGGGGGTTGAGGGAAGCGGGCTCTGCAACGCCTTAAGCGTAGGGGTCTGCAAAGGGTCTGCGGTGATAACGCACGTAACGTGCTTGAAATCGTCGGCTGAAAGATGGCCCTTGCGCAGACAGTGACTGGCGGCAACCAGATAGCGTGCCTTGACCAGGGTGCAAAAGTTCTCGCTGTGCAGGCTCCAGAAACGCTCCATACGGCGGGTGTACTGCGCGCTGAAATCAAGCGTCCACATGTCTTTGAGCACGTCCTGAGGGAGCATGGGCACCTCATTGCGCTCGTCGAAAACCCCGTGATCCGGGCCATCGGTATAGAAACCGCCATACAGGGAAAGCTCGTCGCTGGTTTCCTGATCGTGGGCGCTGAAGTGCCGCATGAGCAGCTCGATAAAGGTCATCGACTGCTCCGGCGTTCCGGAATGCTGCCAGCCGGTAAACGTGCGCGGACTGCTGCTGGCACTGCTGAAACGATGCCAATACACCTGCTCCGGGGCGAACACTCGCTGGGTGTGCTGAAGAATGATCCTGCTGGCGGCGGTATGGGCCAGATCGTAAAGATCGGGATAATCGAGAACGAACTGCTGCGCACGTGCACGCAGCAGTTGCTGGTCGGTTTTAGGTGTTTCCAGGGGGTTAGGTGTCATGACGTCTTCCTGTAAGAGAGAAGTCATGCACGTAATCATTCATAAGCGTGTTGGTGGCGCTAACTATCTATCACCCTCACCTGACGCTGCAAACACTGAAGCCTTACCAACCACTCTCGGAGCCCGGGGAAATTTTCGCCCTGCCCTTGAATGGAAAATAAAAGTCCACGGCCTCGTTCAGGTGTTCGATGTACAACACGGACAAGACCTCATCGACCGGCAAATAGGAACGCTCCAGCAGATCAAAATAGTCAGGTCGCAGCTTTCTCAAGACGTCTGACATGAGTTTGGGACCGGTCAGGTCGGAAATGCGCGTCATGTACGGTGTCATTCGGTCTCTAGAGGCGCTACGCAAGGCTTCGCTGCTGTGGTCGATGAAGGGTCTGCGTGTACTGAAAAACGCCTTGTTGGTCTGTTTTTCATTCTGGAAACGCGTATTTATTTCTTTCAGGATCCTCTTCAGGACCGGGTTGTCCGGGTGGCTGGCGAAATGGCTGTTACCCGGCCCGTTGTAACTTAATTGCGGCGCATCCAGACGCCTGCCCAGCAATACATCATTGGGCCCGGCCTTCAACGGAATGCCTGCAAAAGGGACATCAATGGTGTCATCGCAATCAAGATAAATGCCGCCGTATTCGCTGATCAGTCGATAACGCAGAATGTCCGAAGCGGCCGCATAATTACGATTATCCGAGTGCATGAAATAGTTGAAGGCTTCGCCATTTTCACCACTCAGGAACGTGGGAAAGAACGCTTCTTCCTTGAGCCTGGAAATCCGCATCTGTGGATGTGCGCTGAAGTAATCCAGCAATTGCTGATGCGCCGTCGGGTGGTTGATATCGATGTGCAGTTCGAAGCGCAAGTCCGGGCTGGTGCGCATGTTGTCGAGCATCCGTTCCAGCAGGTTATCGCCCGGCATGCGTTCGCCCAGCCATATATGATGAATCACACGGCTGATGGGCTCGGCATCTGCAGGCAACCTGGGCACGCGGGGGAAAGAAAAGATCTCGAAGCGGCGGCTCTGTGGCAGTTTTGCCTCCACCTTCCTGAATGCATCCTCCGACCCGCTGTTCCAGACTCCGTTGCGGTCCAGCCAGACCAGGCCGTTTGAAGACGGATCAGTGCGCCAGCATGGAATATCGGCATCGTAATACACGTTCTTCCTGATCCCTCCGATCTGAATGAAGTACTTCTCTACGACCGTCCCTTTTGCCTGGCTCAGTACTTCCTCGACCATGATCTGATCCAGTGGCACCTCGACCTGCACCTTGGGGCCCCAGCGCTGAATCTCGACGGCTGGCTCTTCAGGCACGACCGCCACCACGGCGCTCTCTGCCTCACTGGCCGGCGGCAATCGCGAGCCGTCAAAGCTTTCCCCGCCACGCAACCCGAGCTTGAGGTCAAGATCCCAATAGCCGGTGTCAATAGTCTTCACGTAGGGTCCCCAGACACGCGGATCAGAATCAGAGCGAATCCGGTACTGTTTTTCCTGTGGCACCCACTCGACCCGAAAAGCCTGATCATGCAGTTCGATGTAACTTTTGCCTTGCAGCGGATAGATACCTGCCACTTCGCCCGACGCCAGTCCCGGCAGGTCTTGAGTCACTTCCAGCGCGCGCAACAGGCGGCGCATTTTGGCATTGAGCGAACGCAAGGCAGGCGGCTCTTCCCTGAATACCGGAAGCGGCCCGACTTCTATAGCCGGGTCGGTTGTTGAGGGGTCGAAAACCTCATAATCGCCTCGCGCCTCATCAATCAGTCCGGTTTCAGCGCCAGCCTCGACCGCAGTGCCCTCCTCGGCAAGGATCGGCAACGCGTTCAAAACGCCAAAGGCAATCCGCCCAAGCCCGGCCTGGCGCTCTTCGAGCGTGCGACCATTGACTGCCGCATCGACGCCAAGCCCCACCAGCGCGAGAGACAGTCCCGCAATCACGGGCATAAGCTCGGGAAAGACGATGGCGACGCCGCCGAGAACAGACACACACTCGCTCAAGCCACTGCTGACTTCCTCTTTCCAGTAGTCGTCGTGGTTGCGGATTTTTTGCAGCACATCGGTTTCGGACTTTGCCTTGACCCGATCCTTGAAGTGCGAGAACGGCCAGGGCTGCAGCGGTTCGCCAAACTGCACCAGTCTGCGCGGGTTCCACGCACCGGTCGCGGCGTCCAGCAGCTTCGGGTAGACAGCGAAGCCTCGGAGGGCGGTAGCAACACCACTGTAGAAAAAGCCATCGACGTCATCCGTGGCACTGAAATGCCCCTCTAAAGACCGGCGCTTGCCTGGATCCTTGCACATCAGCGCGACCCAGTCCTTGAGCGCATCGGCGTTGGCGAAGGTATGAATGGGTGACGAGTTGCCGGGGATGTAGAGCAGCACGGTTGGCGAATCGGCACTGCGGATGACCATGATGTCCACGGCGCTGTAGCCATGCACCTGCAATTCGGAAATCGTCACGCGAGTGGAAATCGGCGCGGCGACAAAAGCGTCGAAGCTCAGCTCTCTCCAACCCTGATCGGCGGGCAGCCCGAGCGCCTCCAGCACCATGTCCTTGTGCTCGGCCTTGAGCGTGTTTTCCTCAGCTTGCAGCCAGGCCGCCCTGAACAGACCGGCCTTGAGCATCAGGTTGTAGTCTTTGGCATGCGCCTGCCAGAACTGATTCAGGTAGGCGAGATAACCGGCTTGCAGGTTGTGATCCCAGATGTACTGCTTGAACGCCTCGGCAGTCAGGCGAAGTTGCGTCGTCGAATCGTAATGCTGCGGATCGGATTTGCGGTACACCGCTTCATAAGCGACGCAGTCATAGGGCGGCAGTTTTTTATCCACTATCTGACAGTCGAGACCGTCATCATGATGGGGCTGCAAATGCCCGAGGTGATCAAACCAGTCGCCATTGCCCTTTTGCTGCCAGTTGCGCAGCAGCGCCTCGGTCAGCGTCATCGAGTGAGCGACATTGGCGCGATGAGGGGCGGGATAGAGCTTCGGGTCTTCGATATACAGCGTGACGATCAGGGTGTCGTCCGGATCGATCTCGACACCCCATCTCGACTGGCATTCCTGGGCCACATCCCGCGCAGCAAGGGCGGCAGGTGACTGCAGGGCGATCGGGTTGAGGCGGAAGTAATCGCTGACCGAATAGTCATCGCGCACCCGCGCCCAGAACTCTGCGTCAGGGTCATCACCGCCATCCCTATTGTCATCGTCGAAGTCGTAATGTGCTGCAAACTCATCGTCCATGATGAAAAACCTGCTTGATGGTTGGAGCGCCTACAGTAGGGAGCAAGAAGGCCTGGTCTGCGGTATATAGGTATATGTCAGCCGCTGGACTGCAACCAATCGTGAGCCCGGGAATGCCGGTCTGGGTCAATCGCTCGAAATTGCTCTTTGACAGCCAAGCAATTCAACAGGTTAAATCCCTTGGCACGCGGACTGCATGGTCAGTTTTCGCCCCTCTCGCTTCAATTCAGTTTTCTACGGAGTACCGCCCTTGGACGCCACCACCATCAACAGCCTGTTCCTGATCGGCGCGTTGCTGGTAGCCGCAAGCATCCTGGTCAGTTCTCTTTCGTCGCGCCTCGGCATTCCTATCCTGGTCATCATCCTAGCGGTGGGCATGGTGGCAGGCGTCGATGGCGGCGGGATCATCTTCGACAACTACGCGACCGCTTACCTGGTCGGCAACCTTGCGCTGGCGGTGATCCTGCTCGATGGCGGGCTGCGAACGCGGGTGGCCAGTTTCCGGGTTGCGCTGTGGCCTGCCTTGTCGCTGGCAACGGTGGGCGTGCTGATCACCACCGTACTGACCGGCATGGTGGCTGCCTGGCTGTTCAATCTCAGCGTCATTCAGGGCCTGTTGATCGGCGCGATCGTTGGCTCCACAGACGCTGCGGCGGTGTTCTCCCTGCTGGGCGGCAAAGGTTTGAACGAGCGTGTTACCGCCAGCCTCGAAATCGAGTCGGGCAGCAACGACCCCATGGCGGTGTTCCTGACCGTTACCCTGATCGGCATGCTCGCCAGCGGGCAGACCGGGTTGCACTGGGGGCTGCTGGGGCACCTGATTCAGGAATTCGGTATCGGCAGCTTCATCGGCCTGGGCGGCGGCTGGATCCTGCTGCAACTGGTCAACCGCATCAATCTGGCGGCCGGCCTCTACCCAATTCTGGTGATTGCCGGCGGCCTGGCGATCTTCGCCCTGACCAACGCCATCCACGGCAGCGGTTTTCTCGCGGTCTACCTGTGCGGTCTGGTGCTCGGCAACCGGCCGATTCGCAGCCGCCACGGCATCCTGCATATGCTCGATGGCATGGCCTGGCTGGCGCAGATCGGCATGTTTCTGGTGCTGGGCCTGCTGGTCACGCCACACGATCTGCTGCCGATTGCGATTCCGGCGCTGGGCCTGGCGCTGTGGATGATTCTGGTGGCACGCCCGCTGTCGGTGATGGTCGGCCTGCTGCCGTTCAAGGCCTTCCATGGCCGCGAAAAAGCCTTTATCGCCTGGGTCGGCCTGCGCGGCGCGGTACCGATCATCCTCGCGGTGTTCCCGCTGATGGCCGGCCTGCCCAATGCGCAGCTGTACTTCAACCTGGCGTTCTTTATCGTACTGGTTTCGCTGTTGCTGCAAGGCACCAGCCTGCCGTGGATGGCCAAATTGCTGAAAGTGACGGTTCCGCCTGATCCCGCACCGATTTCCCGAGCCGCGCTGGAGGTACACGTCACCAGCGAATGGGAGCTGTTCGTCTACCGCCTGGGCGCCGAAAAGTGGTGCATCGGTGCAGCACTGCGCGAACTGAAGATGCCGGAAGGCACGCGTATCGCGGCACTGTTCCGCGGCCAGCAACTGCTCCATCCGTCCGGCAGTACGACACTGGAAGTGGGTGATCTGCTGTGTGTGATCGGCCACGAACACGACCTTCCGGCGCTGGGCAAATTGTTCAGCCAGGCACCGCAGCGTGGGCTGGACCTGCGTTTCTTCGGCGACTTCGTGCTCGAAGGCGACGCAAGGCTGGGTGAAGTGGCGGCCCTTTATGGCCTGAAACTCGACGGCATCGACCCAGGAATGCCACTCAGCCAGTTCATCGTGCAGAAGAACCGTGGCGAGCCGGTGGTGGGCGACCAGGTTGAATGGAATGGAACTATTTGGACCGTTGCCGTCATGGACGGGAACAAGATCCAGAAAGTGGGCGTCAAATTCCCCGAAGGAACCCGCCCGGGCCCCGGACTGTTCCTTTAAACTGCCAACCCACACGTATCATCATGCGACCGGTGTCTATGTTTTCCCTGCGTTCCTTTTGTGCTGCCGCACTGTTTGCGCTCTGCCTGTCTTCTTTCCCGGCGCTCGCCGCCGACCCGCCCAGCAGCGACGCTGTTCAGCAAAGCCTCGACAAGATTGCCGACCGCAAGCTGCCTGACGCCGAGCAAAAGGCACTGCAGCAGGTCCTTGAGCAGACACTGGCGTTTCTGAACAGCAAGCAGGACAGCGAGCAGAAGCTCGAAGCGCTCAAACAGCAGCTCGCCCAGGCGCCAAAACAGACTTCGGAAAACCAGCGTGAACTGGCCCGCCTGAAAGAAAGCAAAGTGGTGCCCGTGGCCCAGCGCTATGGCGGCCTCGACGTGCCGCAGCTGGAGCAACTGCTCAGTCAGCGCAGCACCCAGCAGAGTGATCTGCAGAGCGAACTCAACGACGCCAACAGTCTGGCCATTACCGCGCAGACCCGGCCTGAGCGCGCCCAGACTGAAATCAGCGCCAATCAGACGCGCATTCAGCAGATCAACGCCATCCTCAAGAATGGCAAGGACAACGGCAAGACCCTGAGCGCCGACCAGCGCAACCTGCTCAATGCAGAACTGGCCTCGATCAACGCCCTCAACCTGCTGCGCCGTCAGGAACTGGCCGGCAATAGCCAGTTGCAGGACCTGGGCAACAGCCAGCACGACTTGCTGACCGAGAAGGTGGCGCGTCAGGAGCAGGAAATTCAGGACCTGCAGACCCTGATCAACGACAAGCGTCGTGCCCAGTCGCAAAAAACGGTCGCCGATCTGTCTCTGGAAGCGCAAAAGTCCGGTGGCAGCAGCCTGCTGGCGACCGAAAGCGCCGCCAACCTCAAGCTGTCGGACTACCTGTTGCGCGGCACCGATCGCCTCAACGAGCTGACCCAGCAGAACCTCAAGACCAAGCAGCAACTGGACAACCTGACCCAGACCGATCAAGCCCTCAGCGAGCAGATCAACGTGCTGAGCGGCAGCCTGCTGCTGTCCAAGATTCTCTACAAGCAGAAGCAGGCGTTGCCGCATCTGGAGCTGGACAAGGGGCTGGCCGACGAAATCGCCAACATCCGTCTGTATCAGTTCGACATCAACCAGCAACGCGAACAGATGAGCACGCCGACCGCTTACGTCGAAAAGCTCCTGGCTACCCAGCCGCCTGAAAACGTCACCCCGCAACTGCGCCGGACGCTGCTGGACCTGGCCATCACTCGCAGTGACTTGCTTGAGCGCCTCAATCGCGAGCTGAGCGCGTTGCTCAACGAGTCCATCACGCTACAGCTGAACCAGAAGCAGCTAACCAGTACCGCTCAGGGGCTGCGCGCCACACTCGACGAGCAGATGTTCTGGATCCCCAGCAACAAGCCGCTGGACGTGGAATGGTTTCAGAATATCTGGCCGCGCCTGCAAAAGCAGGTCGCCACCCTGCCGTGGACGTCCAGCCTCAGCGAACTGTCAGACGGCCTGACCCAGCGACCGCTGCTGTTCCTCCCCTTGCTGCTGTTGATCGGCATACTGACCTGGAGGCGCAAGGCGCTGTACCAGAAGCTCAATCGCCTGCACGCCGACATCGGTCACTTCAAACGTGACAGTCAATGGAAGACGCCGCTGGCACTGCTGATCAACGTGCTGCTGGCCATGCCCGTCGCGCTGGGGCTGGCGCTGTGCGGCTACGCGCTGCAGATCGACGCCCGCGGTCAAAACGCCAACCTCGGCGAGGCCTTGCTGCAGATTGCCCTTGCCTGGCTGGTGTTCTATACCGCATATCGCGTGCTCGCCCCGTCAGGTGTTGCGCAACTGCACTTCCGCTGGGAAACAGCGCAGGTCGAATTCCTGCGTGGCTGGGTGCGACGCCTGGGGCTGGTCGTTCTGGCCCTGGTAGCGGTGGTGGCCGTTGCTGAACACCAGCCTGCCGCACTGGCCGACGATGTGCTGGGGATCGGCGTAGTCCTGACCTGCTACGCCCTGATGACCTGGCTGCTCGGTCGCCTGCTGATCTCAAGCCCCACGCATCACAATGCCTCACTGTTCCGCAAAACCGTAGGCGTGGTGTTCACGGCATTGCCGGTCGCGCTCTTCCTGGCGGTTTGCTTTGGCTACTACTACACCGCGCTCAAGCTCAGCGACCGTCTGATCGACACTCTGTACCTGATGATGATCTGGCTGATGGTCGAGGCGACGTTCGTCCGCGGCCTGAGCGTGGCCGCCCGGCGTCTGGCCTATCAGCGCGCGCTGGCCAAGCGTCAGGCAGCCAGAGAAAACGGCGACAGCGACATTCCGGTCGAAGAACCCAAGCTGGACATCGAACAGGTCAACCAGCAGTCGCTACGCCTGATTCGCCTGGCCCTGCTGGCCGGATTCGTCGGCGCGCTGTACCTGGTCTGGGCCGAGCTGATCACTGTGTTCGCCTATCTCGATAACATCATTCTCTACGAATACACCAGCGGCACCGGTGCCAACATGAGCATGGTGCCGATCAGCCTGAGCGACTTCCTCGGCGCTGGGGTGATCATCGTCATCACCTTCGTGCTCGCCGGCAACCTGCCCGGCCTGCTGGAAGTGCTGGTGCTGTCACGCATGAACCTAGCGCAGGGCAGTGCCTACGCGACAACCACGCTGCTGTCGTACACCATCGCCGGTGTCGGCTTCGTCACCACGCTGTCGACGCTGGGCGTGAGCTGGGACAAATTGCAGTGGCTGGTCGCAGCGCTGTCGGTGGGTCTGGGCTTCGGCATGCAGGAAATCTTCGCCAACTTCATCTCCGGCATCATGATCCTCTTCGAACGTCCGGTGCGGATCGGCGACACCATCACCATCGGCGCTCTGTCGGGGACGGTCAGCAAGATCCGCATCCGTGCCACGACCATCACCGACTTCGACCGCAAGGACATCATCGTCCCGAACAAGACTTTCATCACCGGCCAGCTCATCAACTGGTCGCTGACCGACACCGTTACCCGCGTAACCCTCAAGCTGGGCGTGGATTACGGCTCGGACCTGGACCTGGTACGCTCCCTGCTGCTGCAAGCCGCCCGGGAAAACCCTCGGGTGCTCAAGGAACCAGAGCCGATCGTCTACTTCCTGAACTTCGGCGAAAGTACCCTCGACCACGAACTGCGCATGCACGTACGCGACCTGGGCGACCGCAACCCGGTACTCGACGAGATCAACCGCTTCATCAATCGCGAGTTCAAGAAGCAGCACATCAACATCTCGTTCCGCCAGATGGAGATCTACCTCAAGAACACCCAGGGCCTGGAATACAAACTGGTGCCCGCAGAGCCAAGCGACAAGGGCAATGCGCCGACCGGAAAAACCACCCTGCAGCCGGTGAACACTACCGTAACCCCGGCGACCAAGGATGCGCCCGAGCCGCCGGAGTTGCGGCTGGATTGAGAATACTGACAGTGGGTGTCGACCGCGGTCGACACCCACCAGCAATCAAATCAGGCCTCAACCCGCCCAATCACCACCTTCGCCTCCAGATACCCCCCAGGCTCCTTGCTGATCTGCACAGTTCCGGCACACGGTGCCAGTATCGATGTTTCCATCTTCATCGCCTCCATGATGGCGATCACCTGTCCCTTCTCTACCGTCGCACCGTCTTCAACCGCCCAGGCATGCAGGTTGCCCGCGACCGGCGTCAGTACTGCGTGCGGGTCCGGGGCGTCGGCAGCTGGCTGGCTGGCGTCAGCCGGTGCGGCAGCGTTCAGGCTCATGCCGGCCAGCAGCGCAGCAGGCAGGCCCAGTTCGTGGCGTTTGCCGTCGATTTCAACGAAGGTGCGCAGCACGCCCGGGTCGGCCGGTTCTGCGTTGCGCGGGGCGATGGTGACGTGCTCGGCGAAGTCGGTTTCGATCCAGCGGGTGTGGACGGCAAAGGTATTGGCCGCCGTGAAGTCGTCATGGTCCATGACCGCCCGATGGAACGGCAGCACGGTGGCCACGCCTTCCACCTTGAACTCGGCCAACGCACGGCGGGCGCGTCTGATGGCCTGTTCGCGGGTTGCGCCGGTGACGATCAGCTTGGCGATCATCGAGTCGAAGTTCGGTGAGACCCGTGAGCCTTCCGTCACGCCGGTGTCCAGACGCACGCCCGGGCCGGATGGCGGCTGGAATACCGCGATAGACCCCGGCGTCGGCAGAAAGCCGTTGCCCGCGTCTTCGGCATTGATGCGGAATTCAAAGCTGTGGCCGCGCGGCACAGGTGTACCGTCGAACGACAGCGGCAGGCCGTCGGCGACGCGAAGTTGTTCGATGACCAGATCCACACCGCTGGTTTCTTCCGTCACCGGGTGTTCGACCTGCAAGCGCGTGTTGACCTCCAGGAACGACAGGGTGCCATCACCGCTGAGCAGGAACTCCACTGTACCGGCACCGACATAGCCCGCTTCGGCGCAGACCGCGCGGGCCGACTCATGAATGCGCTGACGCAGCTCGTCGGTCAGGTAAGGGGCCGGGGCTTCCTCGATCAGCTTCTGGTTGCGACGCTGCAACGAGCAATCCCGGGTGCCGACCACAACCACCCGGCCATGCCGGTCGGCGATGATCTGCGCTTCAATGTGCCGTGGGCGGTCCAGAAAGCGTTCGACGAAGCACTCGCCACGACCGAACGCGGTCACCGCTTCACGCACCGCAGACTCGTACAACTCGCTGACTTCATCGAGCTTCCAGGCGACTTTCAGGCCGCGACCACCGCCGCCAAAGGCTGCCTTGATGGCAATCGGCAGGCCGTGCTGCTCGGCAAACGCGACCACCTCGGAGGCATCGTTCACCGGGTCTTCAGTACCGGCCACCAGCGGTGCGCCGACTTTCAGGGCTATACGCCGCGCCTGGACCTTGTCACCCAGTGCGTCGATGGTCGCAGGATCGGGGCCGATCCAGATCAGACCGGCATCGATCACAGCGCGGGCGAATTCGGCGCGCTCCGAGAGAAAGCCGTAGCCGGGGTGAACCGCGTCGGCACCGGCACGAGCGGCAACCGCCAGCAGCTTTTCGATATTCAGGTAGGTGTCGGTCGGGCGCTCGCCCTGCAACCCATAGGCTTCATCGGCCTGACGCACGTGCAGCGCGTCGATATCGGCATCGGCGTACACCGCCACCGAGGCGACTCCATAGTCACGGCAGGCAAGGGCAATACGAACGGCAATTTCGCCACGATTGGCAATCAGAACCTTTTTCATCTGTTCTTGGTCTCGTCTGAAGTGGCGGGGCGCACTGGCTCGAAGGCGCTCAGCGGATTGAAGCGAATGCGGGCATTGACCGGAATCTGCCCGGCCTTGTCGAGGTGGTAAGTGGCGACTGCGCCGATGACCGGGTAACCGCCGGTCAACGGGTGATCGGCCAGAAACAGCACCGGCTGGCCACTGGGCGGCACCTGAATGGCGCCGACCGTGGTGCCTTCACTGGGCAACTCGCCATCGACGGCACGTTGCAGCGATTGCTCGCCCGCCAGGCGAATACCGATACGGTTGGATTGCGGCGTGACCCGCCAGGTCTGTTGCGCCAGCAGTTGCTGGGCTTCGGCGCTGAACCAGTCACTGCGCGGGCCCATGACCACATCCAGGGTGATGACCTCATCGCTACGCGGCATCTCGAAGGCCGGTTGTTCGGCAGTCGATACTGAAAGGCCGCCAGTTCTGCGCGTGAAGCCCAGCCGGTCACCCGCTGCCAGCGCGGCGGGCCCAACCTGGGCCAGCGTGTCAGTGGACAGGCTGCCAAGCACCGGCTCATGAATGAAACCGCCACGAACCGCCAGATAATTGCGCAGACCGGCGCTGGGCGAACCGATGCTCACCTGATCGCCGCTCTGCAAGGCCAGCGGTGCATACAACGGCGCCTGCAGCTTTTGTCCTTCGGCGGTCAGCACCTCGACGCTGACCTGGGCCCCGGTAATCGCCACAACAGTCTGCCCCTGACAGGTGAAGGTCAGCCCGCCCATGAGAATTTCCAGGCACGCCGTCGCCGGATCGTTGCCCACCGCGCGGTTGGCAGCACGCAAGGCGCCGCGATCCAGCGCGCCCGATGCGGACACACCCTGCCCTGCCCGACCTGGACGACCCAGGTCCTGAAACAGGGTCTGCAGACCTGGCGTTACGATCTGCAGATAGTCCTCGTTGACCGTCGTCGCCTGCGGCCGGACAGGTGCGGCAACCTGCACACGGGTCTCCGGGAGCGGACCGGCATCCTGGAAACGCACGCGGTAGCCGGGCTGAAGCAAGGCGGGCTCGTCGCGGCCCAGATCCCACATGGTTGAGGGGGTCACCCCGATGATCTGCCAGCCGCCGGGGCTGGCCTGTGGATAAATACCACTGAAACCACCGGCCAGCGCCACTGCGCCAGCCGGAATACGCGTGCGCGGCGTGCTGCGTCGTGGCACCACGAAGCCGGCGCCGCCGCTGAGGTAGGCAAAACCGGGCGCAAAGCCGCAGAACGCAACGTTGTAGTCGCTGCCGGTGTGGCGCTTGATCACTTCCTCGATGCTGATGCCCAGCTCGCGGGCGACATCGGCCAGGTCTTCGCCGTTGTAATGCACAGGTATTTCGATCAGTTTGCCCGCCTCGCGTGCCTTGCCACGAATGTCGCGCGAGGCGATCTGTGTGGCAAGGGCTTCGAAGCCGATGGCGGCTGGTCGAAAATGCACCAGCAACGTCCGGGCAGCCGGAACGATTTCCTCCACGCCAGCGATGGGCATCTGCTGTAACGATTCGAACAGGGCCAGGGTCTCGTCCAGATTCGACAGTTCAACCAGGAGTGCATCCAGGTTGGCCGGGTAGAAACGCATGAGCCTCTCCTATACGTGGTAGTAGCTGTCCGGAATATCGGTAATGAACATGTGGCCCGGCGCATGAGAAATCGCAAACGGCACACGGGACGCCATGACCACCGCCTGCGGGGTCACACCGCAGGCCCAGAACACCGGAATCTCGCCATGCCTGATCGTCACCGCATCACCAAAATCAGGGTTCGCCAGGTCGTCGATGCCGAGCAGTCCAGGCTCGCCGACGTGTACCGGCGCGCCGTGCACACCGGGATAGCGCCCGGTGATGCGCGCCGCTTCGGCCACCCGGTCCGCCGCGATCGGGCGCATCGACACCACCATGTTGCCCTGCAGGCGGCCGGCCGGGCGGCAGATCCGGTTGCTGCGGTACATCGGCACATTGCAGCCTTCACTGATGTGGCGCACATCGATGCCAGCGTGCATCAGGTCGGTTTCGAAGGTGAAACTGCAGCCGATCAGAAAGCTGACCAGATCAGTGTGCTGCGCCCAGATGTGGCTCACATCACTCAGCTCTTCGGCCAGTTGCCCATCGCGCCAGACCCGGTACAGCGGCAGGTCGGTGCGCAGATCAGCCTGTTCGGCCAACAGCGTGGTGTGGCTGCCGGGCTCGGTCACATCCAGCACCGGGCAGGCTTGCGGGTTGCGCTGCGCGAACAGCAGAAAGTCATACGCCCATTCACGCGGCAGCGTGATCATGTTGCACTGGGTCAGACCGGGCGCTTCGCCAGCGGTCGGCGCGACGAATCCCTGGCGATAACGGGCACGGGCGGCGCTGGCTGCCTCGCGGGCGAGTTGCAGTGAATTCATGATCAACCTCGATTGAATGCGCGGACAGTGACGCCTGCATCGTGCAAACGGTTTTTCAGGATGCGGGCGATGTTCACCGCGCCCGGGCTGTCGCCATGCACGCAGATCGAATCGGCCTGCAGGCTGATTTCGCGGCCGTCTTCAGCCTCAATGATGCCTTCGCGCACCAGGCGCAGCATGCGTTCGGCGATCAGGTCGGCGTCGTGCAGCACGGCACCGGGCCGCGAGCGCGAGACCAGCGTGCCTTCAGCGGTATAGGCGCGGTCGGCGAACGCTTCGGCGACGCAGGAAAGCCCGGCGTCGCGTGCCCAGTCGAGCAGCGGGGAATTAGCCAGGCACACCAGCTTCAACGCGGGGTCAATACGCAGCAGCGCCTGAATGACTGCCGCGGCCTGACGCTGATCACCGGCAATGGTGTTGTACAGCGCGCCGTGAGGCTTGACGTAGCTCACGCGGGTCCCGGCGCTGCGGGCCAGGCCCTGAAGCGCGCCGATCTGATAAATGACGTCGGCGGTCAGTTGGTCGCTCGGGATGTCCATGTTGCGGCGGCCAAACCCTACCAGGTCCGGGTAGGCCACATGCGCGCCGATGGCAACGCCCCGGGCCGCAGCGGCCTCAAGGGTGCGCAGGATTCCGGCCGGGTCACCGGCATGGAAGCCGCAGGCCACATTGGCGCTGCTGACCACATCGAGAATCGCCTCGTCGTCGCCCATGCTCCAGGCGCCGAAGCTTTCACCGAGATCACTGTTGAGGTCTATTGCAGGCATTTTTATTCTCCGAAATCAGGCTGCATTGATGAAGGCAAAGATGGCTCCCGCCGATTTGAACGCCATGTACCACGACAGCAGACAGGTCAGCACGCCCAGCACCAATAGCCAGCGCGGGTAGTGGTAGCCGTCCATCATGTCGGACCGGCGCCAGCCGACGTACATGAAAATGCTCAGGCCCAGTGGCAGGATCAAACCGTTGAAGCCCCCGGCAAAGACCAGCAGCGCGGCCGGTGGTTTGCCCCACATGACGTATACGACCACGGTGATCAGGATAAAGCCGACAGTTGCCAGGTTGCGCACGCGCTCGGTGATGCGTTTGGAAAATACCGTGATGAACGACATCGAAGTATAGGACGCGCCGATCACGCTGCTGATGCCGGCCGCCCAGAGCACCAGGCCGAACATGATCAGGCCGAAGTTGCCAGCGGCAGCGGTGAACGCCTGGGCCGCAGGGTTTGCGCCCTGGCCGGATACATCGATGACGACGCCGCTGGCGACCACGCCGAGGATCGCCAGAAACAGTATGTAACGGACAACCCCGGTGACCAGAATACCGGTCAGCGCCGCCTTGGACACGACATCGATGTTTTCGACCCCGACGGTGCCGCGATCCAGCAAGCGGTGAGCACCGGCGTAAGTGATATAGCCACCGACCGTACCGCCGACAATGGTGGTGATGGCCGCGAAATCGACCATGTCCGGCAGGATCGTCTGGCGCAGAGCCTCGCCCAGCGGCGGATGCGAGGCAAAGGCGGCGAAGAGGATCAGGCAGACCTTCAGGGTGCCCAGCACCATCATGATACGGTCCATGGCAATGCCGGCGCGGTGCGATGAGAAAATCGCGATGGCGATCAGCGCGCTCAGGGCGCCCCCCCATTTGGGGTCAAGACCGGTCAACGCATTCAAGCCCAGCCCCGCACCGGCGATGTTGCCCAGACTGAACACCAGGCCGCCGAAGATGACCAGTACGGCGAGCAGATAACCGCTGCCCGGGATCGCTGCGTTGGCCAGATCGGCCGCGCGCATTCTGGTCAGCGTCACGATGCGCCAGACATTCAACTGCACCACGAAGTCGATCAGGATCGAGGCCAGAATGCCGAAGGCGAACGCCGCTCCCAGAGTCGCGGTGAACGTGGCTGTCTGGGTCAGAAAACCAGGACCGATGGCAGACGTCGCCATCATGAAGATCGCGGCGATCAAAGAGGCGCGGCGCGCCTTGGTGAACTCATTGGCAGTCTGTGTCACGGCGGCATTCCTGAGATGAGGGGTATTCTGCCAGAGCAATGACCATGCCAAAGGTCATTCAAACGCGCCAAGTTGTAGATCCATAAAGACAATATTGTTGAACAATGTAGGTGACATGGATCAACCATGTGCACCATGTTGTTACGCGGGGACTCAGATGTGCTACCTGATGAAGCATCTGCTGACCTTCGTCCTTGCCAGCCAATGAGCTGTCGTGGAATATCGACCTGGCTTTTCTTTCTCTGGACCCTTTATGAACGACGCTGCTTCTGCCCTCCCTCGCACCCTCGGAGAATCGATCACCACTGAGCTTCGCAGAATGCTGGTCGAGGGCGAGCTGGTACCCGGTCAGCGCCTCTCGGAAGCCGCGCTGGCCGAGAGTCTGGATATTTCCCGTAACACCCTCAGAGAAGCCTTCAGAGTGCTGACCCGCGAAGGACTGCTGACCCACGAACCCAATCGAGGGGTCACCGTGGCCAAGCCTGATATGGCTTCAATCATCGATATCTACCGAATTCGGCGCTTCATCGAATGCGGGGCGATTGCCCAGGCTTATCCACAGCATCCCGGTGTGCTGCACATGCGCAATGCGGTCGAGGCCGGCGTGCAGGCGCGTGAGGCCAAGGACTGGATTGCCGTGGGCACCGCCAACATGATGTTTCACAAGGCCATCGTCGAGCTGTCCGACAGCCCGCGACTGGCGGCGTTTTATGCGCAGATATCAGCAGAGTTGCGCCTGGCCTTCGGGCTGCTCAACGACCCGGAGCTGCTGCATTCGCCCTATCTGGACATGAATGCAGCGGTACTCGGGCGCCTTGACGCGGGCAAGACCGATGAGGCGACGCGCATGCTCGAGGATTATCTGGTGCAATCGGAACGAACGATTCTGGCCGCCTTCGAGCGAAGCCGGAACCGGTAGTCCGGGCACAGGCCCGATCACCAGAACTACCACCCAGGGACCCGGTCTACGGGTTCTGACCGTTGCAACACGCCCGACGAGCCAGGCAGGCCGCCGCTTCGTTGAAAGCCTGAAATTCCCCTCTGGAGGCGATACGCTTTGAAAGCACTCGACGAACTCACTTTCGACAACCGCTTTGCCCGTCTGGGCAATGCGTTCTCCACTTCCGTGCTGCCTGAACCCATCGATGCGCCGCAGCTTGTGGTTGCCAGCCAGTCAGCGCTGGCACTGCTGGACCTGGCGCCTGAACAGGCCGATCTGCCGCTGTTCGCGGAAATCTTCAGCGGCCACAAGCTGTGGTCCGAGGCAGAACCGCGGGCAATGGTGTATTCCGGGCATCAGTTTGGCTCCTACAACCCGCGCCTGGGCGACGGTCGCGGGCTGTTGCTAGGCGAGGTGTACAACAACGCCGGCGAGCACTGGGACCTGCACCTCAAGGGCGCAGGCCGCACACCGTATTCACGGATGGGTGACGGGCGCGCCGTACTGCGCTCGTCGATCCGCGAGTTTCTGGCCTCCGAAGCCCTGCACGCGCTGGGCATCCCCAGCAGCCGCGCGGGGTGTGTGGTCAGCTCCAGCACGCCGGTGTGGCGCGAAACCCAGGAACATGCAGCCATGGTGCTGCGTCTGGCGCAGAGCCATGTGCGCTTCGGCAGTCTGGAATACTTTTTCTACACCAAACAGCCAGAGCAGTTGAAGACCCTCGCCGAGCATGTGCTGACGATGCATTACCCGCACTGCCAGGAGCAGCCTGAGCCGTATCTGGCGATGTTCCGGGAAATCGTCGAGCGTAACGCCGAGCTGATTGCCAAGTGGCAGGCCTACGGCTTCTGTCATGGCGTGATGAACACCGACAACATGTCGATTCTGGGCATTACCTTCGATTTCGGACCGTTCGCGTTTCTGGACGATTTCGATGAGCACTTCATCTGCAACCATTCCGATCACGAAGGTCGCTACTCCTTCAGCAATCAGGTGCCTATCGCGCAATGGAACCTCAGCGCGCTGGCACAGGCGCTGACCCCGTTCATCAGCGTGGAAGCGTTGCGCGAGGCCATCGGTTTGTTCCTGCCGCTGTATCAGGCGCACTACCTGGACCTGATGCGCCGCCGACTGGGCCTGACCGTTGCCCAGGGGCAGGACGAACAACTGGTCAGTCAGTTGCTGAAGCTGATGCAGAACAGTGGCGTGGATTACACCCTGTTCTTCCGCCGCCTGGGTGACCAGCCAGCCGCCGAGGCGTTGCGCACGTTGCGTGACGACTTTGTCGATATCAAGGGCTTCGATGCCTGGGCAGAAGCGTATCAGACGCGTATTGCCGTCGAGGACAACGGCACCGAGCAGGAGCGTCAAACCCGCATGCATGCGGTCAATCCGCTGTACATCCTGCGCAACTACCTGGCGCAGAACGCTATCGCCGCAGCGGAAAAAGGCGACTACGAAGAAGTCCGCCGCCTGCATCGAGTGCTCTGCACCCCCTTCACCGAACAGCCCGGCATGCAAGGCTACGCCCAACGCCCGCCGGACTGGGGCAAGCACCTGGAAATCAGCTGTTCGTCGTGAGGCGTTTGTCCTCTATCGTGCCCATGCTGGAGCGTGAGGAACGATAATCTCAACTATCGTGCGGCGCTCCGCGTCGCATGCCGTTCTGGACGCTCCGCGTCCTATCCGGAATGTGCGGTGCGGCACAGATCTGTGACGCGGAGCGTCACGCACGGCATTCCCACGCTGGAGCGTGCGGAACGATCATCACACTATCGTGCGGCGCTCCGCGTCGCATGCCGTTCTGGACGCTCCGCGTCCTCTTTACCTATGACAGCCCTGCATCCACCAGCCATTGCTCCAGGCCTTCGAGGTCGGGAATGCGGGCTACGGTTTCGCCGATCTGTACGGCGGCCAGCTCCAGTTCGGCCAGCGGAACGTCGACGTAGCTCAACTGGCTGTCGACCTTGCACGAGCGCGGGATGCCCTGGGTCAGCAGGGCGATGAACCTGACATCGTTGCGTCCGCCCAGTGCATTGAGCACCACGATCCGGGCTCGACCGCCGACACGGGTGCGGCCTCCGCAGGCGGCTTCGAAGCTGAGCAGTGGCAAGGTCAGTTCGCGCCAGCTGATCGGTCCCAGGTACCACTCGGGGGCGCCCGGCTCTGCGCTGCAATCCTGGTAATCGATCAACTCGGCGACCGCGACGTTAGGCAGCAGCAGATGCCGGTCACTCAACGGCAGCAGCAGGCCGGTCAGACTGGTCAGCCGGCTGGTCTGGAACGTGCCTTCAGACATGCGCCTGGCTCCAGTAAGCGATGCTCTCCAGCAACACGGTTTCCTGATAGGGCTTGCTCAGGTACTCGTTGACGCCCACCGCCATCGCCCGATCGCGATGCTTCTGGCCCGAGCGAGAGGTGATCATGATGATAGGCAGTTCCTTGAGCTGTTCGTCCTGGCGGATCTGGCTGGCCACTTCAAAGCCGTCCATACGCGGCATTTCGATATCGAGCAGCATGATGTCAGGCGTGTGCTCCTGCAACAGGGTCATGGCATCGACACCGTCCTTGGCAGTCAGTACGTGCATGCCGTGGCGCTCCAGCAAGCGGCTGGTGACTTTGCGCACCGTCACCGAATCGTCCACCACCATCACCAGCAACGGTCTGGCGTGCTCGGCTTCGTGGTAGGCAGGTGCCAACCCTCTGAAAGGCAAGCCCTGCAAGGTACGGATCTGCGCCATCAGATCGAGAATCAGCACCACGCGGCCGTCACCCAGAATGGTCGCACCGGAAATGCCCTGCACCCTTGAGAACTGCGTACCAAGGCTCTTGACCACGATCTCGCGCGAGCCTGCCAGCGCATCGACCTGCACCGCCACCCACTGATCCTGCAGATGCACCAGCAACACCGGCAGCGGCTGCAATTGCCCGGCCAGTCTGGGCGGGCTGCTGCCCAGCAATTCGCCCAGATAGCGCAACTCGTAACTGCGTCCGCCATATTGATAGCGCGGCGGGGTGGTCTGGTAATAGCCGTCCAGCTCATTGGCCATGACACGCACGATGCCATCGACGGTATTGAGCGGTACCGCATACTGTTCTTCGCCGCACGTCACCATCAACGCCCGGTTGACCGACACCGAAATCGGCAGCCGGATACGGAAGCGCGTGCCCTTGCCCGGCACCGAGTCGATGACCATGGAACCGCCCAGTTGCTTGACCTCGGCGTGCACCACATCCATGCCCACACCACGGCCGGAAATCTGGGTGATGATCTCGCTGGTGGAAAACCCCGCCTGCAGAATGAACGGCAACACTTCATGGTCGGACAGATCGGCATCCGGATGGATCATGCCGCGCTTGATGGCCTTGCGACGTACTGCAGCGAGGTCAACGCCAGAGCCATCATCGCTCAGTTCGATGACCATATCGCCGCCTTCGTACATCAGTTCCAGACTGATATGGCCCTGCTCCGGCTTGCCGGCGGCGATGCGTTTTTCGGTGCTTTCAAGCCCGTGATCGACGGCGTTGCGCAGCATGTGCTCCAGTGGCGCGACCATTCGCTCCAGCACGTTGCGGTCCATTTCACCGTCGGCATTGCCCACTTCGAAATGGACTTTCTTGTGCAGTTCCGACGCCACTTGGCGTACCACACGACGCAGGCGTGGTACCAATCGCTCGAACGGCACCATGCGCGTACGCATCAGGCCTTCCTGGAGCTGGGTGTTGACCCTGGCCTGTTGCGACAGCAGCGTTTCTGCGTCGCGGGCGCGCGCACCGAGGGTTTCCTTGAGGTCCATCAGGTCGGACGCCGATTCGAACAAAGCGCGCGACAGTTGCTGTAACTGCGAATGACGGTCCATTTCCAGCGGGTCGAACTCTTCGTAACCCAGCCGCTCGGCCTGGACCTGCTCCCGGCTAAGGATGCGCCCCTGGGTTTCCATATCGAGACGACGCAATTGGTCGCGCATCCGCTCGATGGTGGTTTCCATCTCGACCAGAGCGATCTGCGAATCAATGATCTGCTGTTCGATGCGTCCACGGAAGATGGATGTTTCGCCGGCCAGGTTGACCAGGTCTTCCAGTTGCTCGGCAGGCACCTTGACCATTTCCGGGCCGCTGCGCTCGGCCTCCCCTTCGGCGACCGGGGCCACGGCGACGACTGACTCCGGACTGACTTCCGGGTCCTGCGCAGCCAGCGGTGCGCCCACCGGCTCATCGGTGGCCAGCCTGCGAATGCTCTCAATCAGCAAGGTGGCATCAGGCAACGGTTTTTCATTGCGCACGGCATCGAGCATGTCGGCCAGCACATCCTGACCGCTCTGCAACAGGCCGATCATCAACGGCGCGGGCTGCAGGCTTCCGGTGGAAAGCCCCTCGTAAAGCGTCTCCAGCTCGTGAGCGAGGTCGCCTATCGGAGCGATTTCCACCATCCGCGCGCCGCCCTTGAGGGTGTGCAGGTCGCGCAGCAGGTTTTCGACTTCCAGCATGTTATGCGGATCGGCCTGCCAGCGGGCCAATGCCGCGCCGGAGCTTTCCATGATGTCGAAACCTTCCTCGAGGAAGACTTCACGCAGCTCGGTGTCATGTTCGGGAAGATCTTCATTGGCCAGCGGCGAGGCCTGCACCTCGGGCCCGGTGCTCTCGAGCGTGCGGCAGCTGCGCAGGGCTTCGATCAAGGCCGAAGGGTCGCTGAGCGCTTCCTGCCTATACAGTTGCTCGAGCAGAATCGCCAGATGGTCGTGGCTCTCGTGCAGCAGCTCGGCCAGCGTCGGCGAATGGTTGAAGCGCCGGTCGATCAAGCCTTCGTAGAGGTTTTCCAGTTCGTGGGCCAGATCGCCCACCTCGCCCACCTCAGCCATCCGCGCACCGCCCTTGAGGGTGTGCAGGTCACGCTGCAACGAGGCCAGCGGCGCAGGGTTTTCTGGGTCGGCCAGCCAGCGCTGCAACGCTTGACCGGCACTGTCGAGGATATCGACGGCTTCCTCCAGAAATATCTCGACGATTTCGTCGTCCGGACCGGCAACGTCAGTGTCCGTGTGCCCGGCCTCGTTGGCCAGTTGCTCGGTGGCGGCGTTGAGCTCGGTAACGCTCAACGTGCGATGGCCGTCGCTCTTGACCAGCCCGGTCGCCGACGGGTCAAGCGCCTGATCCAGCAACTGGTTCAAGGCACGCACGCATTCGGGACGCGGCTCGACATCCTGGCCGGCAGCCACCTGATCAAGCATGTTGATCAGCGCTTCGTGAGCATTTTCTGCCACATCGAAAAACCGTTCGCTGACCGCCAGACTGCTTTCCTCGACCGCTCCGTAGAGGTCGAGCAAGGCTTCGCACAGTTCATCGACCTGCGGCAGGTCGGCCAGATGCGCGCCGTGACCGAGGGTGGTCAGCTCATCGAGCAGCGCGCTCAGTTCCTGACGTTCGCCGGGGTGCTGCCGCCAACGCCGCAGGAGGTTTTCCGCATCCAGCACGATGTCCATGCCTTCGGCCAGAAAACTGGCGAGCAGCGTGGGGTTGCGCTTGATCCGCAGGCCGCTGTCCGACTCGCGCAGCACCACGGTGAGGCGCTCGTTGAGCATCGCCAGGGCGGCCTCGATCAGCGGCGCGGCACCCGGAATATCGGCCAGCGGCGTGCTGTCGAGTTGCTCGAGGCCCTTGTGCAGCAACGGCTCGGCGCTGCGCAGCAGGACGAGTTCCGGTGAGCCGATATCGATGAGGTTGGCCTTGTATTCACGCACCAGTTGATCGAGCGGGCTGGCCAGTTCGGCAATCGGCAGCACCCCGGCCATGTGCGCGCTGCCCTTGAGCGTATGCAGCGCACGCAGCACCGCGTCGCTGATCGCCGGCGACGCTGATTGTTCGGCGTTGTCGAGGAAGCGGCCGAGGGTGTTCAGATGGCCGAGCGCTTCCTGACGGAAAATCTCCAGCAACTGTGGATCGAGCGCTTCGGCGGCAACAGGCTCGCCTGCCTCATGATCATCCGCGACCGGCAGCGTCGGCAGCTCCAGCCCATTGGCCAACGCATGGGCACGGGCCGCCAACAGGTCGACATCGTTACGCTGACACTGTGCATCTTCGGCAAAGTCGCGGATGACCGACGGCAGCAGCGCCTGCACTTCGCTCATCAATTGCTGCACTTCGAGGCCCGGCAGTACGTCGCCTTCCAGCACCCGGTTGAGCAGGTTTTCCACCGCCCAGGCCAGTTCGCTGAGGATCAGTGCACGCACCATCCGGCCGCTGCCCTTGAGCGTATGAAACGCACGGCGTACCTCGGTCAGCGCCGTGCTGTCCCAATGACCGTCGCTGCCAAGCGAGGTGAACCAGCGCGGCAGGTACTCGCGCAGCGCGTCGAGCACCTCGTCAGCCTCTTCGAGAAACACATCGCGCAACTCGTCGTCCACCGCCTCTTCTCCGGCCGCGGGCGGCAACAGGCTGGTGGGTACGTTACGGGCGGGAGGGTTGACGGCCGAGACCGGGCTGGCGAGGACCTGGGCAATAGTCTGCGTGGGGCTGACCAGCGCCTTGCGGTCATCCAGCTCCAGCAACTCGTCCTGAGTGATGATCTCTTCGAGCAACGGCACTTCGAGAGTGTCCGCAGCGGGCGTATAGCCCAGCCGTGCCAGGCTTTGCTGGGCCATGTCGAGCACCTGGTCGCCAGGCGCCTGATGGTCTTCGAGCATGCGCTCCAGGTAATACTCGATGCCGGTGATGGTGTCGGCCAGGCAATCGAGCTGAACCCAGGTGGGACGGGTTTCGTCCACCAGCAGGTGTTCCTGAATGTATTCGTTACAAGCGGCCAGCAGGCTGGCAGCACGGGCCAGCGGGATCATCGCCAGCGCACCCCGTACCTGCACGATCAGCGCGCACAGCGGATCGAGCCGCTGCCGGTCCCACTCGCCGTCGATGTAATCGAGGATCACGTCCTTGGCCTGCTGCAACACCGTGCGGGCTTCGCGAATCACCAGTTGATGAATCTGCGTCAGGTCGGTAGTCGGCAGGCGGCTTTCCTCGCGGCTGACCTGCTCGTGACTGCCGGCCATGCCGGCAAGGGTCGATTCGACGTAGAGCAAGGCACCCGCGACATCCATCAGCGCAGCGTCGCTGGGCTCGCGCTGCCCCTGCGCCAGACCGAGCACCACAGACAACTGATCGATGATCACCTTGCGCGGCTGGCCGAAACCCAGCACCGCCAGGGTATCGGCAATCTGCCGCAACGGCGGCAGCAACGCGTTGAGCTCGCTGACATGCTGACGGTCGCCGCGCACGAACACGTCGAGCCGCTCCTTGACCCTGACCAGCCCTTCACACAAGGCCACGATCACCGAACGCATGGCGTCACGGTCCGGACCGGCCATGCGGGCGCGCTCTTCATTGACCACATCGTTGCCGGGCAAGGCATCGGCCAGCGCGTACTGGTCCTTGAGGTCGAGCATCTTCGGCGCCAGGCTGTCGGACTTGGCGATATAGAACAGCAGGCTTTTCAACAGCTCTTCGGGGGCGGGCTGGTTGATGCCGGTGACGCCCTGCTCGGCCAGACGCTTGAGTTCCTTGTCGGCGTCCTTCAGCAGACTGCGCAGCGCCGGGCTGTTGGTGAAGTTGCCATTGAGCATGGTTTCGACCAGTGCCGAGGCGATCCGCCAGAGCGCACCGAGCGGCGCGTCTTCGCACAACTGTTCAAGCCGGGCAAACACCTTGGCCATGTAGCCGAGCTGGGTCTGCACGCCCTGCTCGCGCATCAGGCCGGCCAGCGCCGCCTGCAGGGTCTGGCGCAGCTTGCGCAGCAGGTTGGGCAATTCCGGGGTATTGCGCCGCGCCAGCTCCTCGTCATCAAGCGGCGGCACGACGACCAGTTGCGGGGCGAACAGGCTGGTTTCCGAGAGCAGACTTTCCCCCCGCGCACTGCGCAGGTCATTGAGCAATGGCAAGACCACCAGCGGCAGGTCGCGGCGCGCGGAATGAATGCGTTCCAGGTAAACCGGCAACTGACTCATGGCCTGGATCAACAGTTGCTCGGACTCGATCGGATGGCTGACGCGGTTCTGCTGGACCGCCAGCGCCAGTTGCTCGATTTCCTCGGCCAGCAACGCGGCGCCGTAGAACTCGATCATCTGCAGGCTGCCGTGAACCTGATGCACCAGGTTCAGGCACTCGGCCATCGCTGCAGCGTTGGTCGGGTCTTCGATGAACGGGTCCAGCGCCTGTCGGGCCTGGCGCAGCGTTTCGGCGATCTCGCCCTTCAGCCACTCAAGAGCTACGTAATCGTGACGATCAGCCATGACGAGTACCGTCCGTTACCCAATCAAGGTTGTTCATGTGCGGTACATCATCCGGCTTTCTTCGATGACGGCAGGGCAAAGCCCGATACCGAGCGCCGCATTTCGCTGGCCATTTTCGCCAGGTTGCCGATGCTTTCGGCGGTGGCCGATGTGCCCGAGGTGGTCTGCGAAGTGGTCTGCTGAATGACGGTCATGATCTGCGAAATCTGCCCGGCAGACTCGGCCTGTTGGTGGGCGGCATCGGTGATACTTTCGATCAGCTCGGCCAGCACTCTGGACACCCCTTCGATTTCGCCCAGCGCCACCCCGGCGTCCTGCGCCAGCCGGGCACCGCGCACCACTTCGCTGGTGGTCTGCTCCATGGAGATAACCGCCTCGTTGGTGTCGTTCTGGATGGCCCGGACCAGCGTTTCGATCTGCTTGGTCGCAGACGACGAACGCTCGGCCAGCCGTTGTACTTCGTCGGCTACCACGGCAAACCCTCGTCCGGCATCACCGGCCATCGACGCCTGAATGGCAGCGTTGAGGGCCAGAATATTGGTCTGGTCGGCAATGTCGTCAATCAGGCTGACGATGTCGCCAATCTCCTGTGACGACTCGCCCAGACGCTTGATGCGCTTGGAGGTGTCCTGAATCTGCTCGCGAATGTTGTCCATGCCATGAATGGTGTTTTGCACCACCTCGTTGCCTTTATTGGCTATCGTCACGGAGCGCTCCGCCACGGCCGAGGACTCCGAGGCGTTGGTCGAAACCTGATCGATGGACGCCGCCATGTCGTTGATCGCTGTCGACGCCGCACTGATCTGCAACGCCTGGTGCTCTGAAGCAGCCGACAATTGCATGGCCGTCGCCTGGGTTTCGGTCACCGCAGCCGCTACCTGCTCGGCAGTCAGGTTGATGGTCACCACCAGCTCGCGCAACTGGTCGATGGAGTAATTGATGGAGTCGGCAATCGCCCCGGTGAAGTCCTCGGTCACCGAGGCCGTGACCGTCAGGTCGCCATCGGCGAGGTTCTCGATCTCGTCCAGCAGACGCATGATCGCCGTCTGGTTGCGTTCGCTCTTCTGCGCAGTTTCGCGCAACTGGCGATTGGTCTCGCGCACCATGACCAGACCGATGAGGATGATCGACGCCAGCGCCAGCAAGCCCAGCACATAGCCGCCGACGGTGTTCATGGTGCGGCGCTTGGCAAGGTTTTCCAGGCTGTTGGCGAGTACCGAGGTTTCATCCAGCAGGGTCTGTGAGGTGTTGAAGATGTTGCCCGAGGCCTCGCGCACCTGATACAGCTCGGGCGAGGTTTCGAGAATCTCGTCCACCGAGCCGGAGACGAATTCGAACAGCTCGGCGATCTCCGCCAGCCGCGCGCGCGCATCGCGGTCCTCGACTTGGGATATGCGCAGCGTGGCGTTGCCCTCCAGCATGCCGTTGAGCACCCGACCAAACTGGCTGGCATCGCGACCAAAGGCGTCGGCGGCCTGCACAGCCGTTTCATCACCGGCCAGCACGGTGTTGACCGAGCCGAGAATTCGTTCTGCGAGCAGCGCCTGGCGTTGCGCAACCACCACCTGTGCGGCGGGCGCACGGCTTTGCAGCAGACTCTCGACGACTTTCTCGTATTCGGCCTGCAATTGCGGAATGGTTTCGGCCAGTGTTGCCGCCACCTGATGCAGCGACAGAACGGTCTGTTCGCTGGCCAGAATCACGTCGGTGCTCTTGCGCAGTCCTTCCCAGTCACGTTGCACGGTGCGCAATTCGTCGCGTATCAGGTCGGGGGCCGCAGGCAATCCGGTGGCCGGGTCGCCCTTTCTCAGATAGCCCCAGCGCACGTCGAAATCATTGCGCGCATCGGCCAGCAACTTGAACGCCTGGGTTTTGCCGGCAGCCGCTTCGGTGGCGTTTTTCGCGATGCGTTGCGACAGGACGCGCAGCTCACCGGCATGCCCGATGTACTGTTTGTCGTAGTTGGACTGAGTGTTGAGGTAAGCGAAGTTGGCGAACAGCAACATGATGAAAACGATAAGCGCCACGAACAGCAGAGTAATCTGCGTCCGGCTTCTTGCGCCTTCCCTTGACCGGTCTGTACTACTCATTAATCAGGCCCCCGCCTGGATCAATTGTGAAACACACCAGGCCCGACATGCTAGGAAGCCAGGTCCATGAACTCCGCAGACTGCACCAGCGCCCACGGGCTGAAGATCTGCCACGCCTGTTCGCGGATAAACTGCCCGCGCAGGAACGGCACCATACGCTGATCCATGTCCTGCGGGGTCTGGGGTATGAGGCTCAACTGACTGAAACGTTGCATGCCGAACACTTCATCGACCAGCAGACCGGCAAATACATCATGGTGCTCGACCACCAGCACCCGTCGCTGTTTGCGCACCGGCACCAGTTCGTGGCCGAAAAACCCGCACAGATCCATGAGTGGCAACAAGCGACCGCGCAGGTTGGCGATACCCGCCACCCAGAACTTCACACCGGGCATTACCGCATGATGGGGTTCGTGAAGGATTTCGGCGATCTCGCCGATCGGCGCTACAAACCGTTGCTCGCCCATGCGAAAGCCGATACCGACCCAGTCCTGCTGATGGGCTTCCTGCAGCGGCAGGCCCGCCGCCAGCGAACGACAGCGTCGATCCATATCCAGAAGCAGTTCAAAAGCGGTGCGCGGCTCGGCCATGGCGATTCCGGCAATCAGCCGGCCAGCACCGCATTCAGGGTTTTCATCAGGGTTTCTTCGTCCACCGGCTTGGTCAGGTAATCGCGTGCGCCCTGACGCTTGCCCCAGACCTTGTCGGTCTCCTGATCCTTGGTGGTAATCATGATCACCGGGATCATGCTGGTGTCGGCATCCTTGGTCAGCTGACGCGTGGCCTGAAAGCCGTTGAGCCCCGGCATGACGATGTCCATCAGCACGGCATCGGGCTTTTCCTGACGGGCCAGGGCCACGCCATCAGCGCCGTTTTCGGCCTTGAGCACTTCATGACCGTGCTTTTCCAGCATGCCGGTGAGTTTGTACATTTCAGTCGGCGAGTCATCGACGATCAATATTCGAGCCATGGGTGTTCCCCGTCAGATTACGAGCGCGCTACATCAGGCGCGGGCGTCATGGTATGTGTTGTTCTGCTGCAACGAAGCCCGGCACATGAGCCTTGATCGCGCTGAGCAGTTCTTCCTTGCTGAAAGGCTTGGTCAAAAACTGATCGGAACCGACAATCCGCCCCTTGGCCTTGTCGAACAGGCCGTCCTTGGAGGACAGCATGATGACCGGCGTCGACTTGAATGCCCGGTTGTTCTTGATCAGCGCGCAGGTCTGATAACCGTCCAGACGCGGCATCATGATATCGACGAATATGATTCGCGGGTGGTTATCGGCAATCTTGGCCAGCGCGTCGAAACCGTCTATCGCAGTGATGACTTCACAGCCTGCGTTCTTGAGCAGTGTTTCGGCGGTGCGGCGGATGGTCTTCGAATCATCGATGACCATGACTTTCAGGGCGGAGGCGTGTTGTTCCATAGCTGCTCTTCCATCGCCGCAGCGAATTTTTGCGCATTCTGCGAGGCACTGGGAGCCTGACGGTATCGCTTCGTTGACCCACTGGGACCGAAGACCGGATGCCGAGCCTTTTTAGCACACTCTCCAGACGCAATCCATAAAGTGCACCTTGGCGCATCGCGGCAGGCCTGCCCCTTGACCGGGAGCAATCGGAGCGCCACCCTGATGCCAATTTTACGGCCGTTGCGGCCCTTACCGATCAGAGGATATTGCCCATGAGCGTTCGCCTAGGGATTGTCATGGACCCCATTGAGCGCATTTCCTATAAAAAGGACAGCTCGCTGGCCATGCTGCTTGCCGCCCAGGAACGCGGCTGGTCACTGTTCTATATGGAACAGAAAGACCTGTATCAGAACGCCGGCCAAGCCCGCGCACGCATGAAGCCGCTCAAGGTGTTTGCCGATCCGGCCAAGTGGTTCGAGTTCGAAGCCGAAGTCGACGCAGGTCTTGACGATCTGGACGTGATCCTGATGCGCAAGGATCCGCCGTTCGACATGGAGTTCGTCTACGCCACCTACCTGCTGGAGCAGGCCGAGCGTGCCGGCGTCCTGGTGGTCAACAAGCCGCAGAGCCTGCGTGACTGCAACGAGAAGCTGTTCGCCACGCTGTTCCCGCAGTGCACACCGCCGACACTGGTCAGTCGCCGCGCGGACATCATCCGTGAATTCGCCGAACAGCACGGCGACGTGATCCTCAAGCCGCTGGACGGCATGGGCGGTGCGTCGATCTTCCGCCATCGTGCGGGCGATCCGAACCTGTCAGTGATCCTCGAAACCCTGACCGCCCACGGCACGCAGCAAATCATGGCGCAGGGCTACCTGCCCGCCATCAAGGACGGCGACAAACGCATTCTGATGGTCGATGGCGAACCGGTCCCGTATTGCCTGGCGCGCATCCCGGCAGCCGGCGAAACGCGTGGCAATCTGGCGGCAGGCGGGCGTGGCGAGGCCCGTCCGTTGAGCGACAAGGACCGCTGGATCGCCGAACAGATCGGCCCGACCCTGCGTGAAAAAGGCCTGCTGTTCGTCGGCCTCGACGTGATCGGTGAGCACCTGACCGAAATCAACGTCACCAGCCCGACCTGCATCCGCGAGATCGACAACGCCTTCGGCACCAACATTGGTGGCCTGCTGATGGACGCGATCGAGAAGAAGCTGCAAGCACGCAAGGGCTGATCAGCCACTGACGCCGCCGGCCACGGTCAACACCGTGCGCCACGGCGTCAGATCGATTCCCTTCGTCCGATCCGCAGCAGAGCGGCGCGGCACATTGCGTTATCATGCGCCACCTGTAACACGACACGGATTTTGACATGCAGGCTGACGAGATGCTGAACCGCCAATGACATCCATGGCCAAAAACGACCTCCCCCTGGAACTCGCCAACGCCGGTGTGCGTCCTGCCGATCGCCTGGGCTTTACCATGATGATCGCGGCGCTGATTCACCTCGCGGTGATCCTTGGCGTGGGGTTCACCTATGTAAAGCCGGAGCAGATCTCGCAGACGCTGGAAATCACCCTGGCCACCTTCAAAAGCGAAGAAAAGCCCAAGCAGGCTGACTTTCTGGCGCAAGACGATCAGCAGGGCAGCGGCACCCTGGACAAGGCCGAAACGCTCAAGACCACTGAACTGGCGCCCTATCAAGACACCAAGGTCAACAAGGTCACGCCGCCCCCGGCCAGCAAGCCGGTGGTCAAACAGGAAGCGCCGAAGACCGCCGTCGCGACTACCGCGCCCAGCCAGCAGAAAACCGTTGCTAAACGCGATGAGGTCAAGCCCGAGCCCGCCACCAAGGCTGCACCGACCTTCGACAGCTCGGAACTGAGCAACGAAATCGCCAGCCTGGAAGCCGAACTGTCGACCGAACAGCAGCTTTACGCCAAGCGCCCGAAGATCCACCGTCTCAATGCGGCGTCGACCATGCGCGACAAAGGCGCCTGGTACAAGGATGACTGGCGCAAGAAGGTCGAGCGGGTCGGAAACCTGAACTATCCTGAGGAAGCACGACGCAAGCAGATCTACGGTAATTTGCGACTTCTTGTGTCAATCAATCGGGACGGCTCGTTGTATGAAGTGCTGGTGCTTGAATCTTCAGGGCAGCCTTTGCTGGATCAGGCCGCACAACGAATCGTGCGTCTGGCGGCGCCTTTTGCGCCGTTCACCGGCGATCTGGCGGATATTGATCGACTGGAGATCATCCGCACCTGGAAATTTGCACGCGGAGACAAGCTGTCAAGCAACTGAACTTTTTGCCCGCTGACGCTCGACACCCACACGTGTCAGTTGTCAGCCGCGCAAGGCAACGCCAAACTAGGGCTCATGAAAAAAGTCTCTCCGAGTTATCTCAAGCATCAGTTCCTCATCGCCATGCCTCACATGCACGATGAGAACTTTGCTCAGACCTTGACCTACATTGTCGAGCACAACGCCAATGGCGCCATGGGGCTGGTGATCAACCGCCCGCAAAGCCTGACCCTGGCCGATGTACTCGAACAACTGCGACCGGAGCTTCCGGCACCGAGACACTGCCAGGACATCGTCATTCATACCGGCGGGCCGGTGCAGACCGATCGCGGCTTTGTCCTGCATCCCAGCGGCCAGACCTTTCAGGCGACGGTCAATCTTCCGGGCGGAATTTCCTTGTCGACTTCTCAGGATGTGCTGTTCTCCATCGCCGATGGCTACGGACCTGATCAAAATGTGATCACCCTGGGTTATGCGGGATGGGATGCCGGTCAACTGGATGCTGAAATGGCCGACAATGCCTGGCTGACCTGTTCGTTCGACCCGGCCATCCTGTTCGATGTGGACAGCGAGCAGCGTCTGGACGCCGCCGCCAGACGTCTGGGCATCAATCTCAACCTGATCTCGACCCAGGCAGGGCACGCTTGATGGCCGCCTTACGGCTGCTGCTGGGCATTGATTACGGCACCAAACAGATCGGCGTTGCGGTCGGCCAGGCGATTACCGGCCAGGCACGTGAACTCTGCACGCTCAAGGCGCAGAATGGCGTGCCGGACTGGGACAAGGTCCAGGCGCTGATCAACGAGTGGAAACCTGATGCGATCGTGGTGGGTCTGCCGTTGAACATGGACGGCACGCCCAGCGACATGAGCGCGCGCGCGGAAAAGTTTTCGCGCAAGCTCAACGGACGCTTTGGTGTAACGGTCTACACCCATGATGAACGCCTGACCACCTTCGAAGCCAAGGGCGAGCGCATGGCGCGCGGCGGCCAGAAGGGCAGCTATCGCGACAATCCGGTGGATGCCATTGCCGCTGCGCTATTGCTGCAAGGCTGGCTGGATGAGCACCCCGAACTGTTGAATGTGTGACTTTTTCTGCCGTTATCGCTTCGAGATACCCGGATTCCACGTTATCGCTTGAGCATCGCGCCACGGACCAGACTGTGTAAAAACGTCACGAGCGAAGGCAAGACAAGGCAAAAAAAAGCGGAGTTTAGGTGTTCTGAATGAGCATTTTTCGCCTGTTTTTAACGCAGTATTGCCAAGCGCAGTAGTTTTTACACAGTCTGGGAAGGACGCTGCCCGAGCCTCTAAGGAGCAACCATGAGCCTGCCCGATCCCGCCGAACTGATTCGTCAGATGGCCACTGACCTGAACGCTCACCTGAGCAAGCGCGGCATCAGCGACCCTCGTTTCATCGGCATCCGCACTGGCGGTGTCTGGGTTGCCCAGACGCTGCTCAAGGCACTGAACAACCCCGCTCCGCTGGGCACGCTGGACGTTTCGTTCTATCGCGATGATTTCAGCCAGAACGGCCTGCACCCTCAGGTGCGCCCTTCTGAACTGCCGTTCGAGATCGAAGGCCAGCACCTGGTGCTGATCGATGACGTGCTGATGAGCGGCCGCACCGTCCGCGCCGCGCTCAACGAACTGTTCGATTACGGCCGCCCGGCCAGTGTCACGCTGGTCTGCCTGCTGGACCTGGACGCCGGTGAACTGCCGGTGCGTCCGAACGTGGTCGGCGCCACCCTGTCGCTGGCACCGAATGAACGCATCAAGCTGTCCGGCCCCGAGCCGCTGGCGCTCGAACTTCAAGACCTCTCCACCGCCCTTTAAGAGTCCATTGCGATGACGCCTCTCGACGCCAAGCGCCCGCTGCAGCTCAACCACTTGGGCCAGCTGCGCCATTTCCTGTCTCTGGACGGCTTGCCCCGCGAGCTGCTTACCGAAATTCTCGACACGGCCGACTCGTTCCTTGAAGTCGGCGCCCGGGCGGTCAAGAAAGTCCCGTTGTTGCGCGGCAAGACGGTGTGCAACGTGTTCTTCGAGAACTCCACGCGCACCCGCACCACCTTTGAGCTGGCAGCCCAGCGCCTGTCAGCCGACGTGATCACGCTGAACGTCTCGACCTCGTCCACCAGCAAGGGGGAAACGCTGTTCGACACCTTGCGCAACCTCGAAGCGATGGCCGCCGACATGTTCGTCGTGCGCCACGCCGACTCGGGTGCGGCGCACTTCATTGCCGAACACGTATGCCCGGACGTCGCGATCATCAACGGCGGCGACGGACGCCATGCCCACCCGACCCAGGGCATGCTCGACATGCTGACCATCCGCCGTCACAAGGGCGGTTTCGAGAACCTGTCGGTGGCCATCGTCGGTGACATCCTGCATTCACGGGTCGCACGCTCCAATATGCTTGCGCTCAAGGCGCTGGGCTGCCCGGATATCCGCGTGATCGGGCCGAAAACCCTGCTGCCGGTAGGCGTCGAGCAATACGGGGTCAAGGTCTACACCGACCTCAACGAAGGTTTGAAGGACGTGGACGTGGTCATCATGCTGCGCCTGCAGCGTGAACGCATGACCGGCGGCCTGCTGCCCAGCGAAGGCGAGTTCTACCGCCTGTTCGGCCTGACCACCGCGCGCCTGGCGGCTGCGAAGCCGGATGCGATTGTCATGCACCCCGGCCCGATCAACCGCGGCGTGGAAATCGAATCGGCAGTGGCCGACGGCGCGCATTCGGTGATTCTCAATCAAGTGACTTACGGTATCGCGATCCGCATGGCGGTGCTGTCCATGGCCATGAGCGGACAAAACGCACAACGCCAATTCGAACAGGAGAACGCCCAGTGAAGCTCAGCATCCTCGGCGCTCGCGTCATCGACCCGGTCAGCGGGCTGGATCAAATCACTGACCTGCACCTTGAAGCAGGCAAACTCAGCGCCATCGGTTCGGCCCCGGCGGGTTTCGAGCCCACTCAGACCATCGACGCTACCGGGCTGGTCGCAGCACCGGGCCTGGTCGACCTCAATGTGTCCTTGCGCGAACCTGGCTACAGTCGCAAGGGCAGCATCGCCAGCGAAACCCGCGCAGCGGTGGCAGGCGGCGTGACCAGCCTGTGCTGCCCGCCACGTACCAAACCGGTGCTCGACACCTCGGCAGTGGCCGAGCTGATCCTCGACCGCGCCCGTGAGGCCGGGTTCAGCAAGGTGTTCCCCATCGGGGCGCTGAGCAAGGGCCTGGAAGGCGAACAGCTGGCAGAACTGATCGCCCTGCGCGACGCAGGTTGCGTGGCCTTCGGCAATGGTCTGAGCAGCTTCAGCAACACCCGCACGCTGTGCCGGGCACTGGAATATGCGGCGACCTTCGACCTGACGGTGATTTTCAACTCGCAGGATCGTGATCTGGCCGAAGGCGGTCTGGCACACGATGGTCCGACGGCCAGTTTCCTGGGTCTGGCGGGCATTCCCGAGACGGCCGAAACCGTAGCGATGGCTCGCGACCTGTTGCTGGTCGAACAGAGCGGTGTACGTGCGCACTTCAGCCAGCTGACCAGTGCCCGTGGCGCGGCGCTGATCGCCCAGGCACAGGCGCGCGGTCTGCCGGTGACGGCGGATGTGGCGTTGTATCAGTTGATTCTGACTGACGAGGCGCTGATCGACTTCTCCAGCCTCTATCACGTCCAGCCGCCGCTGCGCACCCGCGCTGACCGCGATGGTCTGCGTGAAGCGGTGAAGAGCGGTGTCATTCAGGCGATTTCCAGCCATCACCAGCCGCACGAACGCGATGCCAAGCTGGCGCCGTTTGGCGCTACGGAGCCGGGCATCAGCAGCGTCGAACTGTTGCTGCCGCTGGCCATGACCCTGGTGGATGACGGCCTGCTGGACCTGCCGACCCTGATCGCCCGCCTGAGCAGCGGCCCTGCCGCCGCGCTGCGCCTGCCAGCCGGCAAGCTGAGCGCAGGAGCGCCTGCCGACATCGTCCTGTTCGACCCTGCCGCCTCGACGGTTGCCGGCGAGACCTGGCTGTCAAAAGGCGAAAACTGCCCCTTCATCGGTCACTGCCTGCCCGGTTCGGTACGCTACACACTGGTGGATGGACGGATCAGCTACAGCCGTTGAGCCCGCTCCGGGCTCTCGCTCCCACGTTCCTCGTTGCATCACTGTGGGAGCGAGCCGGGCGACGCTCTGCGTCAGCCCCTCTGCCCAAGCTTTACCCGCGTCGGGCGTTCTTCATCGAGATCTGGTCATTCAATGTCCAGAAGTCATAGAGGATGCCCACCAGAAACAGCCCGCCGGTAAACAGGTAGATAACACCGGTAATCCACTTGCCCTGGTACATGCGGTGCACGCCGAACAGGCCGAGGAAGGTCAGCAGCACCCACGCAACGCTGTAGTCGGTGGAGCCGGGGGTAAAGCGCAGGTCGGCGTCACGGTCCATCGACGGGATCAGGAACAGGTCGATCAGCCAGCCAATGCCAAACAGACCGAACGTGAAGAACCAGATGGTCCCGGTGACCGGTTTGCCGTAGTAGAAGCGATGCGCTCCCAGGAAGCCGAAAATCCACATCAGGTAACCCATGACCTTGCTGTGTGTGTCTGAACGATAGGCGTTCATTTTTGCCCTCTTTGTGCTGATAGAAAAAAATACATAACAAAATTGTGACTTGGTTTCCCTATTCCGACGTATGGCACATGAGGCGGTTTAATGCCGCCAAGCCCTTGTCGCTAAAGGGATTAGCCCGAAAAAAGAAAGAGTCTGTCGCATAAAACGCAATGATGCCACTGTGATGCGCTCGACAAATGGGGTCAGTTTTTTTGAAAAAGCTGTTATAAAGTTGCGCGCTGACCACCATGAGCCCTGCCGAATGCGTCCTTTTTTCAAGACATGGCTAACCATTTGCCTATTTATGCCACTGGCCGCCCACGCCACCAATCGTGAGCAACAACTTCCTGCGAGCTTCACGGGCTACACCGCCAAAAGCCACTCTTCACCGGCACTCGCGACTCGCAATGCACCCAAGGAAGCCACCACCACCCGAACTCAGTACGGCGCTACCAGCGCCGTCCAGAAGCCGCTTTCACGCAAGAACGCCAAAAAAATCGCGGCCTTGCAGGCTTCTGCCCCTGCCAAGCAAGGCAGCGCCGTTG
The DNA here is from genome assembly GCF_020515645.1 of Pseudomonas sp. MWU16-30316. NCBI lineage: Bacteria > Pseudomonadati > Pseudomonadota > Gammaproteobacteria > Pseudomonadales > Pseudomonadaceae > Pseudomonas > Pseudomonas sp. MWU16-30316. The sequence continues at coordinate 244,282 of NZ_JAIZAZ010000007.1, forward strand.
TAAAACGCGCCTTGCAGGCTGTGGGCACGCCTTATCGCTGGGGCGGCACCACGCCCGGCAAAGGCCTGGACTGCAGCGGACTGGTCAAATACGCCTACACGGATGTCCGTGAGGTCGACCTGCCACGCACCTCCAATGCCATGGCCCAGGGTCATGGTCAGACGGTGGATCGCAAGGATCTGAAACCCGGTGACCTGCTGTTCTTCAATATCAAGAGCCGCAACATCAACCACGTCGCCATTTACCTGGGCGACAACAAGTTCGTTCATGCGCCGCGCCGTGGCAAGGCCGTAACTGTCGATACGCTGAACAAACCGTATTGGAACAGTCACTACAAGATCGCCAAGCGCGTGCTGCCCAAGCAACCCGGACAGATGCGTGTGGTTCAGCGCTGATCCTGGTGTGAATCCGCGGTCCGCAAGCCGCATCTGAAAAAAGGGGTCTTGAACGAGTTCAAGACCCCTTTTTCGTTCCTGCAGCCTCCCTGCGATCAGAAGTTATCCGGCACCTTGGCACGTTCGCGCGCGCTTTCACGGGTGATCAGCCCCTTCTTCACCAGATCGGCCAGGCACATGTCCAGCGTCTGCATGCCCATCGAGCCGCCCGTCTGGATCGACGAATACATCTGCGCCACCTTGTCCTCGCGGATCAGGTTACGGATCGCCGGGGTGCCCATCATGATTTCGTGTGCCGCCACGCGTCCGCCGCCGACCTTCTTGAGCAACGCCTGCGAAACCACGGCGTGCAGCGATTCGGAGAGCATCGAGCGAATCATCGACTTTTCCTGAGCCGGAAACACATCGACGATCCGGTCGATGGTCTTGGCTGCTGATGTGGTGTGCAGCGTGCCGAATACCAGGTGGCCGGTTTCAGCCGCGGTCAGCGCCAGGCGGATGGTCTCCAGGTCACGCATCTCCCCGACCAGAATCACGTCCGGGTCTTCACGCAACGCCGAGCGCAGCGCCTCCGAGAAGCCCAGTGTGTCGCGGTGCACCTCGCGCTGGTTGACCAGGCACTTCTTCGACTCGTGGACGAATTCGATCGGGTCCTCGATGGTAAGAATGTGGTGATGCTTGTTGTTATTCAGGTAGTCGATCATCGCCGCCAGGGTGGTCGACTTGCCTGAGCCGGTCGGACCGGTGACCAGAATCAGGCCACGCGCCACGTCGGTAATCTTCCGAAACACACTGCCCATGCCCAAGTCTTCCATGCTCAGGATTTTCGAAGGGATGGTCCGGAAGACCGCGCCAGCACCGCGGTTCTGGTTGAAAGCGTTGACCCGAAACCGCGCCACGCCCGGCACTTCGAAGGAAAAGTCGGTTTCCAGCCGTTCTTCGAAGTCCTGCCGTTGCTTGTCGTTCATGATGTCGTAGATCAGCGCCTTGACCTCCTTCGCGTCCAGCGGAGGCAGGTTGATACGCCGTACATCGCCGTCGACGCGGATCATTGGCGGCAGACCTGCAGAGAGGTGCAAATCCGACGCGCCCTGTTTGGCACTGAAGGCCAGCAGCTCGGTAATATCCATACAGCTCCTCAATCACATAGAATGCCGCAGACTTTAGCCCTGCTGGCGCAAATCAATGTCCACGATAGCAGCGAACATTTCAACGCTCGAACAGCGAATTCGCGACGCAGCGCTTGCTGCTGAGCGCGATCCAGCGTCCGTCGGCCTGCTGGCGGTGAGTAAAACCAAGCCCGCCAGTGACCTGCGTGAAGCTTACACCGCAGGTTTGCGCGATTTTGGCGAAAATTATTTACAGGAAGCACTGGGCAAACAGCTCGAACTGAGCGACCTACCCTTGTGCTGGCACTTTATTGGCCCCATTCAATCGAACAAGACGCGAGCTATCGCCGAGAACTTCGACTGGGTACATTCCGTGGACCGCCTGAAAATCGCTCAACGCCTGTCCGAGCAACGCCCCGAAGCGCTTGAACCGCTGAACATCTGCATTCAGGTGAACGTCAGTGGCGAAGCCAGCAAATCGGGCTGTACGCCTCAGGACCTGCCTGCGCTGGCCGCGGCCATCAGCGCCCTGCCGCGACTCAGGTTGCGCGGCCTGATGGCTATCCCCGAGCCTACAGACGATCCTGCGGCGCAGAACGCATCCTTCGCCGCAGTGCGCACGCTGCAGGAGCAATTGCACCTGCCGCTCGACACACTTTCCATGGGCATGAGCCACGACCTGGAAGCCGCCGTTGCACAAGGCGCGACCTGGGTGCGCATCGGCACCGCTCTTTTTGGCGCCCGCGACTATGGCCAGCCATAACCTCTTCATAAGGACCCCTTCATGAGCAAGACCCGTATTGCCTTCGTTGGTGCCGGAAACATGGCCGCCAGCCTGATCGGCGGCCTGCGCGCCCAGGGCGTGGAGGCGGCACTGATCAGTGCCAGTGCGCCGGGTGCCGAAACCCGCGAGCGCATCGCCAACGATCACGGCATCCAGGTATTCGCCGACAACGCCGACGCGATCAATGGCGCCGACGTGGTGGTACTGGCGGTCAAGCCGCAGATGATGAAAAACGTCTGCCAGGCCTTGAAGCCCAGTCTCGAACCTCACCAGCTGATTGTTTCGGTCGCGGCCGGCATCACCTGCGCCAGCCTGACGCAATGGCTGGGCGAGCAGCCGGTGGTGCGCTGCATGCCCAATACGCCCTCACTGCTGCGTCAGGGTGCCAGCGGGTTGTACGCGACCGACAACGTCACGCCAGAGCAGCGTGAGCAGGCCGAGGCGTTGCTGGCCGCAGTCGGCATCGCGGTCTGGGTCGAGCAGGAAAAACACATGGACGCTGTCACGGCAGTGTCCGGCAGTGGCCCGGCGTATTTCTTTCTGATGATGGAAGCGATGACCGCGGCAGGCGTGAAACTGGGTCTGCCAGAGGACATCGCTAAAAAGCTGACCCTGCAGACAGCGCTGGGCTCGGCCTTGATCGCGACTGGCAGTGATGCAGGCGCTGGCGAGCTGCGTCGTCGCGTTACATCGCCGGGCGGGACCACCGAGGCGGCCATCAAGGCATTTCAGGCGGGCGGTTTCGAGGCACTGGTGGAAACGGCACTGACCGCCGCAGACCATCGTGCAGCCGAGCTGGCTGAACAACTGGGCAAATAATTTTCGGGTTTTCTGGAGCAGATCGATGATCGGATTGAACACCGCTGCAATTTACGTCCTGCAGACGCTTGGCAGTCTTTACCTGCTGATCGTGCTGTTGCGCTTCGTCCTGCAACTGGTACGGGCCAACTTCTACAACCCGCTGTGCCAGTTCATCGTGCGCGCCACCCAGCCGCTGCTCAAGCCGCTGCGACGCATCATCCCCAGCCTGTTCGGGCTGGACATGTCTTCGCTGGTGCTGGCGATCATCGTGCAGATGATCCTGATGGCCCTGACCCTGCTGCTGATGTTCGGCACCACGGGCGACCCGCTGCACCTGCTGCTGTGGTCGATCATCGGCGTGACCGCGCTGTTCCTGAAGATATTCTTCTTTGCCCTGATCATCAGCGTGATTCTGTCGTGGGTCGCACCGGGCAGCCACAACCCTGGCGCGGAACTGGTCAACCAGATCTGCGAACCGGCACTGGCACCGTTCCGCAGGATCGTCCCGAACCTGGGCGGCCTGGACATCTCGCCGATCCTCGCATTCCTGGTGCTCAAGCTGCTGGACATGCTGGTCATCAACAACCTCGCCGCCATGAGCGGCATGCCGGATGTGCTGCGGCTGTTGATGTAAGCACTCTTGTTCCCGCGCTAGAGGTTCCCGCGCTGGAGCGTGACGTTCGAAAGAACGCCTATCGTGCCCATGCTCCGCGTGGGCATGCCGTTCTGGACGCTCCGCGTCCTATCCGGAGCATGCGGCACGGCGCAGATCTGTGACGCGGAGCGTCACCCTAGGCATTCCCGCGCTGGAGCGTGAGGAACGATCACCTCGTAACTATCGTGCCGTTGATTTACGTCTCACAACATCCCTTATTGCCGCTGCACCCCGCGGTCTTTAGACTTACGCCTCATTTATGCGAGAGCAGGGTCGATGCCCACGGTATTCCCTCACGATTCTGTCGGACTGGTCACACCGCAAACGGCGCATTTCAGCGAGCCTCTGGCGCTGGCCTGTGGTCGTTCGTTGCCAGCCTATGACCTGATTTACGAAACCTACGGTCAACTCAACGCCGCACGCAGCAATGCCGTGCTGATCTGTCATGCGCTGTCCGGGCATCACCATGCCGCAGGCTTCCACAGTGCCGATGACCGCAAACCCGGTTGGTGGGACAGCTGTATCGGTCCCGGCAAGCCTATCGACACCAACAAGTTCTTCGTCGTCAGCCTTAACAATCTGGGCGGCTGCAATGGCTCCACCGGGCCGAGCAGCATTGACCCGGACACCGGCAAGCCGTTCGGTGCCAATTTCCCGGTGGTGACCGTGGAAGACTGGGTCAACAGCCAGGCCCGGCTGGCGGATCTGCTGGGTATCGACACCTGGGCAGCGGTCATTGGCGGCAGTCTGGGTGGCATGCAGGCACTGCAATGGACCATCAGCTACCCGGATCGCGTGCGCCATTGCCTGGCAATCGCCTCGGCGCCCAAGCTGTCGGCACAGAACATCGCATTCAACGAGGTGGCGCGCCAAGCCATTCTTACCGACCCTGAATTTCACGGCGGTTCGTTCCAGGAACGCGGAGTGATTCCCAAACGCGGCCTGATGCTGGCGCGGATGGTCGGGCACATCACCTACCTGTCGGATGACTCGATGGGCGAGAAATTCGGCCGTGGCCTGAAGAGCGAAAAACTCAACTACGATTTCCACAGCGTCGAGTTTCAGGTCGAGAGCTACCTGCGTTATCAGGGTGAGGAGTTTTCCGGGCGTTTTGACGCCAATACCTACCTGTTGATGACCAAAGCGCTGGATTACTTCGACCCTGCGGCGAACTTCAACGATGATCTGGCCAAGACCTTCGCCAACGCCACCGCCAAATTCTGCGTGATGTCGTTCACCACCGACTGGCGCTTCTCGCCAGCCCGCTCGCGGGAACTGGTGGACGCGCTGATGGCCGCGCGCAAGGACGTCTGCTACCTGGAAATCGACGCACCTCAAGGCCACGACGCCTTTCTGATCCCGATTCCGCGCTACTTGCAGGCTTTCGGTAATTACATGAACCGAATTTCGTTGTGAGGACGCCATGAGAGCCGATCTGGAAATCATTCAGGAATGGATTCCCGCGGGCAGCCGCGTGCTCGATCTGGGTTGTGGCGACGGCGAATTGCTGACCTGGCTGCGTGACCACAAGCAGGTCACCGGCTACGGGCTGGAAAACGACGCCGCCAACATTGCCGAGTGTGTCGCCAAGGGCATCAACGTCATCGAGCAGGACCTCGACAAGGGGCTGGGCAACTTTGCCAGCAACAGCTTTGACGTCGTGGTCATGACCCAGGCCCTGCAAGCGGTGCATTACCCGGACCGAATCCTCGACGAGATGCTGCGCGTCGGTCGCCAGTGCATCATCACCTTCCCGAACTTCGGTCACTGGCGCTGCCGCTGGTACCTGGCGAGCAAGGGCCGCATGCCAGTGTCCGAATTCCTGCCGTATACCTGGTACAACACGCCGAACATTCACTTCTGCACCTTCGGCGACTTCGAAGAGCTGTGCCGCGAGCGCGATGCGCAGGTGCTCGACAGGCTGGCGGTCGATCAGCAACATCGTCATGGCTGGGCCAGCAAACTCTGGCCCAATCTGCTCGGCGAGATCGGCATCTACCGCGTCACCAGCCCTGGGCTGACGGACCACAGGATTGCCGTTTAACCGACCGTTCCCAAGCACCACGACAGGCCAACCATGAACCTCACACAACTCGTACTGGCCAGCCACAATGGCGGCAAACTCAAGGAACTCCAAGCCATGCTCGGCGGCAGTGTAACGCTGCGCTCGGTCAGCGAGTTCAGTCTGGTGGAGCCGGAAGAAACCGGCCTGTCATTCGTCGAGAATGCAATCCTCAAGGCACGCAACGCCGCGCGTCTGTCCGGTCTGCCTGCGCTGGCCGACGACTCAGGGCTGGCGGTGGACTTTCTCGGCGGTGCGCCGGGTATCTATTCCGCACGCTACGCCGATGGCCAGGGCGATGCCGCCAACAACGCCAAGCTGCTGGAAGCGCTCAAAGACGTGCCGGACGACCAGCGTGGTGCACAGTTCGTCTGCGTATTGGCGCTGGTGCGCCACGCCGACGATCCATTGCCGATCCTCTGTGAAGGGCTGTGGCACGGGCGCATCCTGCACGCCGCCAGCGGTGAACACGGCTTCGGCTATGACCCGCTGTTCTGGGTGCCGGAGCGCAACTGCTCGAGTGCCGAACTGGGCCCGACCGAGAAGAACCAACTCAGCCACCGCGCCCGCGCGATGGTCCTGTTGCGGCAACGCCTGGGTCTGCAATGACCCACGATTCGCCTGCGCAGCCGCTGTTTCTCGGCGAGAGCGGCTTCTCGTCAGAGAGCCCGCGCCCTGCACTGCCGCACCTGCCGCCGTTGTCGCTGTACATCCATATTCCGTGGTGCGTGCGCAAATGCCCGTACTGCGACTTCAACTCGCACACTGCCAGCCCGGTGCTGCCGGAACAGGAATACGTCGACGCCCTGCTCGCCGACCTGGACCTGGACCTGCCGCACGTCTACGGCCGCGAGCTGCAATCGATCTTCTTTGGTGGCGGTACGCCGAGCCTGTTCAGCGCCGATGCGCTGGGGCGCCTGCTGCAAGGCGTCGAACAGCGCATCTGTTTTGCCAGCGATATCGAGATCACGCTGGAAGCCAACCCGGGCACCTTCGAGCAGGTCAAGTTCAGCGCCTATCGCGGCCTGGGCATCAATCGACTGTCGATCGGCATTCAGAGCTTTCAGGAATCCAAACTCAAGGCGCTGGGCCGCATTCACAACGGCGACGAAGCAATTCGTGCCGCCGATATGGCGCGTCAGGCCGGTTTCGACAACTTCAACCTGGACCTGATGCACGGCCTGCCGGATCAGTCCCAGGACGAGGCGCTGGCCGATCTGCGCCAGGCCATTGCCCTCGCGCCGACCCACCTGTCCTGGTATCAACTGACCCTGGAGCCCAACACGGTGTTCTGGAATCAGCCACCGGTGCTGCCCGAAGACGACATTCTTTGGGACATTCAGGAAACCGGACAGCAGTTGCTGGCCACTCATGGCTACGCGCAATACGAAGTGTCGGCTTATGCACAGCCCGGAAAACCGGCGCGGCATAACCTCAACTATTGGGCGTTCGGTGATTTCATCGGCATCGGCGCAGGTGCACACGGCAAGCTGAGCCACCCGGACGGGCGCATCATGCGCACCTGGAAAACCCGGCTGCCCAAGGATTACCTGAACCCGGACAAGCCGTTTCAGGCCGGTTCCAAGCTGTTGCCGCTGGATGAATTGCCGTTCGAATTCCTGATGAACGCACTGCGACTGACAAATGGTGTGGACGCTGCGTTATTTCGCGAAAGAACCGGTCTAAGCCTCGATTCGCTGGCCGAGGCGCGTCGACAGGCTGAACAAAAGGGGTTGCTGCACCAGGACCCGACACGCCTGATCGCCACGCCACAAGGCCAGCTGTTCCTCAACGACCTGCTGCAATACTTTCTGATCTAAGGACCCTGCATGGATTTCGTACTCGATTTGCTCGCCACCGTCTCGCGCTGGAGCCGCAGCAATCTCTCGGAAATCGCGCTCGCGCTGGTGGGCTGCCTGCTGGTGCTGTTCGGCTCGGACATCAAAGGCTGGCTGGAACAGCGAATCAGCGGCATCACAGGCGCTCTGCGCATCCCGCTCATCGCCCTGCTGTGCGCCGTGGGCAGCGGCGCGGCGCTGATCTATGCCACGCCTTGGGTAGTGCGCGGCCTCAGCCAGTTCAACAACTACAGCCTGGCGCCGGTGCTGTTGGTGGTGCTGGTGCTGATCGGGGTAATTGCGGACCGCAAGTAAGCGCTGCTTTTTCAAACGCAGCAAAAAGCCCGGCATCTCTGCCGGGCTTTTTAGTGTTGCCGATGCAGATCAAGGCACCAGTTTGTCCAGCAACGCCTTGTCACGCACCGCGCCCTTGTCAGCGCTGGTCGCCAGCAGGGCGTAGGCCTTGAGGGCGGTGGTCACTTTGCGTGGACGCGACTCGACAGGTTTCCAGCCTTTCTTGTCCTGTTCGGTGCGACGCTCGGCCATCTCGGCATCGTCGATCAGCAGGTTGATCGAGCGATTGGGGATGTCGATCAGCACCTTGTCACCGTCGCGCACCAGACCGATCGCTCCGCCTGCCGCAGCTTCCGGTGAGGCGTGGCCGATGGACAGGCCGGACGTACCGCCCGAGAAGCGGCCATCAGTCAGCAGTGCGCAATCCTTGCCCAGCCCCTTGGACTTCAGGTAGGACGTCGGGTAGAGCATTTCCTGCATGCCCGGGCCGCCTTTCGGGCCTTCGTAGCGGATGATGACAATGTCGCCCGCTTTGACTTCGTCAGCGAGAATCCCGCGCACCGCGCTGTCCTGGCTTTCGAAGATCTTCGCGTTGCCTTCGAAGACGTGGATCGACTCGTCGACGCCAGCGGTTTTCACCACGCAGCCGTCCAGTGCGATGTTGCCGTACAGCACGGCCAGGCCACCTTCTTGCGAATAGGCGTGCTGGACGCTACGGATGCAGCCGTTTTCACGGTCAGCATCCAGGCTGTCCCAGCGGGTCGACTGGCTGAACGCGGTCTGCGTCGGGATGCCCGCCGGGCCTGCCTTGAAGAAGGTGTGCACGGCCTCGTCGTCAGTCTGGGTGATGTCCCATTTGGCGATGCCTTCAGCCAGGGTCTTGCTGTGTACGGTCGGCAGGTCGGTGTGCAGCAGGCCGCCACGAGCCAGCTCGCCGAGGATGCTGAAGATCCCGCCCGCGCGGTGCACGTCTTCCATGTGGTACTTCTGGATGTTCGGCGCGACCTTGCACAGCTGCGGCACCTTGCGCGACAGGCGGTCGATGTGGCGCAGGTCGAAGTCGATCTCGGCTTCCTGAGCAGCGGCCAGCAAGTGCAGGATGGTGTTGGTCGAACCGCCCATGGCGATGTCCAGCGTCATGGCGTTCTCGAACGCCTTGAAGTTGGCGATGTTGCGCGGCAACACCGAGTCATCGTTTTCCTTGTAGTACTGACGGCACAGGTCAACGATGGTGCGGCCGGCCTGCAGGAACAGTTGCTCGCGGTCGCTGTGGGTGGCGAGTGCGGAACCGTTGCCCGGCAGGGCCAGACCCAGTGCTTCGGTCAGGCAGTTCATCGAGTTGGCGGTGAACATGCCGGAACACGACCCGCAGGTCGGACAGGCGCTGCGCTCGTACTCGGCGACTTTTTCGTCACTGGCTGTGGAGTCGGCGGCGATGACCATCGCATCGACCAGATCCAGGCCATGGCTGGCCAGTTTGGTCTTGCCCGCTTCCATTGGCCCACCGGAGACGAAGATCACCGGAATGTTCAGGCGCAACGACGCCATCAGCATGCCCGGGGTGATCTTGTCGCAGTTGGAAATGCACACGATGGCGTCGGCGCAATGCGCATTGACCATGTACTCGACCGAGTCGGCAATGATCTCGCGGCTCGGCAGCGAATAGAGCATCCCGTCGTGGCCCATGGCGATGCCATCGTCGACCGCAATGGTGTTGAATTCCTTGGCCACGCCACCGGCGCGCTCGACTTCACGCGCGACCAGCTGGCCCATGTCCTTGAGGTGGACGTGGCCGGGTACGAACTGGGTGAAGGAGTTGGCGATGGCAATGATCGGTTTCTTGAAGTCTTCGTCCTTCATGCCCGTGGCGCGCCACAGGGCACGGGCGCCGGCCATGTTACGGCCGTGGGTGGACGTTTTCGAGCGGTAATCAGGCATTGAAACACTCCGGCAAAAATAAGGCTGATCAGGAAGGGAGTGAGCTTCTATTGACGTCGCGAACGAGCGGCAGTGACCGCAGGCAGCGAAGAAACCGAACACCACGGGATCACCGTGTATTCGGCCTGAGCTCATAAACCCGCCGGGGATGACTGGCGATGAATAGCGCCGATTCTACACCGCCGGGTGGTTTGGTGGGGTCCGAATATCGGTCTTGGCACGGCGTTGCAAATCCCGATGGACAAAAGGCTGTCAGCCCATCTATCTTCCTCGGCAGGCCGCCTCATGTGGCCACGTCGCTCGGACGGTTCCGGGCGCTTACGTACGCGAGATACTCATGGCAGACCAAGGTTCGCCGCGCCGCTTTGCGCGCATCGATCGACTCCCCCCTTACGTGTTCAACATCACCGCCGAGCTGAAAATGGCTGCTCGTCGTCGCGGTGAGGACATTATCGACCTGAGCATGGGCAACCCCGACGGGGCCACACCGCCGCACATTGTCGAAAAACTGATCACCGTCGCCCAGCGCGAAGACACCCACGGCTACTCCACCTCGCGCGGCATTCCACGCCTGCGTCGGGCGATTTCCAACTGGTACAAGAAGCGCTACGAGGTCGACATCGACCCTGAAAGCGAAGCGATCGTGACCATTGGTTCCAAGGAAGGCCTGGCCCACCTGATGCTCGCCACGCTGGATCAGGGTGACACGGTGCTGGTGCCCAACCCCAGTTACCCGATCCACATCTACGGTGCCGTGATTGCCGGCGCCCAGGTGCGATCGGTGCCGCTGGTGCCAGGCGTGGACTTCTTCGACGAGCTGGAAAAAGCCATTCGCGGCTCGATTCCCAAGCCGAAGATGATGATTCTGGGCTTTCCGTCCAACCCGACTGCGCAATGTGTGGAGCTGGATTTCTTCGAGCGCGTGGTGGCTCTGGCCAAACAGTACGACGTGCTGGTGGTGCATGACCTGGCGTACGCCGACATCGTCTACGATGGCTGGAAAGCCCCGTCGATCATGCAGGTGCCGGGCGCCAAGGACATTGCCGTGGAGTTCTTCACCTTGTCCAAGAGCTACAACATGGCGGGCTGGCGGATTGGCTTCATGGTCGGCAACCCCGAACTGGTGAATGCACTGGCGCGGATCAAGAGTTACCACGACTACGGTACCTTCACGCCACTTCAGGTGGCGGCGATTGCCGCGCTGGAAGGCGATCAGCAGTGCGTGCTCGACATTGCCGAGCAGTATCGCCAGCGCCGCAACGTGCTGGTCAAGGGCTTGCACGAGCTGGGCTGGATGGTCGAGAACCCCAAGGCCTCTATGTACGTCTGGGCGAAGATTCCACAGGCTTATGCGCACCTGGGTTCGCTGGAGTTCGCCAAGAAGCTGCTGGCCGAAGCCAAGGTGTGTGTCTCGCCGGGCATCGGTTTCGGTGAGTACGGCGACGATCATGTGCGCTTCGCCCTGATCGAGAACCAGGACCGCATCCGCCAGGCCGTTCGTGGCATCCGCAGCATGTTCAGGGCCGACGACAAGCTCAAGTCCTGAGTTCCTTCTGAGACACCGCGCCTGCTGACCGACTGCGCTCGGCAGGCGTGGACGCTGCAACCAACCGCCTCTCCACACCTGACCGACAGTCGCCTCGGCAATTTTTGATTTCTGCAAATCACCGCAGACCGGTATGATCGCGCGCCCCGATACACCCGGAAGCCTGACCTGAAATGAAACCCACCTTGATCGCCGCCGCAGAACTCGATCGCATCGACACCTGGGCCAAATACTCCAGCCACATGTGCGGGGGCTGCGTCTCCAGTTGCTGCACGTTGCCGGTAGAAGTGAAGATCAAGGACCTGATCCGCATCGGCATCGTCGATGAGTTCGAACGCGGCGACCCGGCCAAGAACATCGCCAAGCGTCTGCAGAAAGAAGGCATCGTCGAGCGCTACAACCAGAAGTCCGAGATCTTCACCTTGCAGCGCATGAGCAACAACGACTGCCTGTACCTGGACCGCAAAAGCCGCCTGTGCACCATCTATGACAAGCGCCCGGACACCTGCCGCAACCACCCGAAAGTCGGGCCGCGCCCCGGTTATTGCGCGTACAAGCCCAAAGAAGTCGTGCGTCAGGAAAGCGGCTCACTGAGAAACGCCACGAGCGCGCCAGTGCCAAAATTCTGATTCGTGAAAGGCGGCGCAGTACGCCGGACATCATCGCTATCAATCAAGCCCCGCACAGGGGCTTTTTTGTGCGCGATGGAAAAAGCCTATCGATGTTAATTTTTGTGAAAAATAAAAATACTTCACATTATTTACTCATTGATTCACTATCAGATTCACAGATCAGAACAATAACGTCCGAATGTCGGCTTCACAGGCATCGGCACTGACTTCGAGGATTACTGCATGACTGGCAAAAACGTTGGCGTTATCGGCCTGGGTGCGATGGGTCTGGGCATTGCCCGCTCGTTGCTGCGTAGCGGCTTCACTGTGCATGCCTGTGATGTGCGCACCAGCGTGACCGAAGCATTCGCCCAGGAAGGCGGGGTTGCCTGTGATTCTCCGGCCAGCATGGCCGCTGCCTGCGATGTGATCATCACAGTCGTAGTCAACGCCGAGCAGACCGAAACCGTGCTGTTTGGCGAAAACGGCGCTATTGCCGCCCTGCGTCCAGGCTGCCTGGTCATCGGTTGCGCCACCGTCGCGCCCACCTTCGCCGTCGAACTGGGCGAGCGTCTGGCCGCACAAAACCTGCTGTACCTCGATGCGCCTATCTCCGGCGGTGCCGCCAAGGCTGCCGCAGGTCAGATGACCATGATGACCTCCGGCCCTGCCGAGTCCTACGCCAAGGCAGAAGCCATCCTCAACGGCATGGCCGGCAAGGTCTATCGCCTGGGCGACGTCCACGGTCTGGGTTCGAAAGTCAAAATCATCAATCAGTTGCTCGCGGGTGTACACATCGCCGCCAGTGCCGAAGCCATGGCCCTCGGCCTGCGCGAAGGTGTCGATGCTGACGCACTGTATGAAGTGATCACCAACAGTGCCGGTAACTCGTGGATGTTCGAAAACCGCGTGCCGCACATCCTCAATGCCGATTACACGCCGCTGTCGGCCGTGGACATCTTCGTCAAGGACCTGGGTCTGGTGCTGGATACCGCACGCAGCAGCAAATTCCCGCTGCCGCTCTCGGCCACCGCGCACCAGATGTTCATGCAGGCATCCAGCGCCGGCTTCGGTCGCGAGGATGACTCGGCCGTGATCAAGATTTTCCCGGGCATCGAGTTGCCGAAAGCCAAGCCAGAAAAAGCCTGAGGAGCGACTGATGAGCCTGAATAACGCTCGCCCGCTGCTGGGCTGCATTGCCGATGACTTCACCGGCGCCACCGACCTGGCCAACATGCTGGTGCGGGGCGGCATGCGCACCGTGCAGAGCATTGGCATCCCCAGCGCCGAGATGGCTGCCGGTCTCGACGCCGACGCGATTGTCATCGCGCTGAAATCGCGTACCACGCCCAGCGCCGACGCGGTGGCTGAATCCCTGGCGGCTCTGGAGTGGCTGCGCGAGCGCGGCTGCGAGCAGATCTTCTTCAAATACTGCTCGACGTTCGATTCCACCGCCGCGGGTAACATCGGCCAGGTCAGCGAAGCACTGCTGGAGCAACTGGGCAGCGATTTCACCCTCGCCTGCCCCGCCTTCCCGGAAAACGGCCGCACGATTTTCCGTGGTCATCTGTTCGTACAGGACCAGTTACTCAGTGAATCGGGCATGCAGAACCACCCGCTGACGCCCATGACCGACGCCAATCTGGTGCGTGTGCTGCAAGCGCAGACCCGCCACAAGGTCGGCCTGTTGCGCTATGACAGCATTGCCCAGGGCGTCGAAGGCGTGCGCAACAGAATTGCCGAGCTGCGCGCCGAAGGTGTGAGCATGGCGATCGCCGATGCCCTGTCGGATGCATATTTGTATACCCTGGGCGAAGCCTGCGCCGACTTGCCGCTGCTGACCGGTGGCTCGGGTCTGGCGCTGGGCCTGCCGGGTAACTTCCGCAAGGCAGGCAAGCTGCGCGATATCGATGCCGCCAAACAGGTCGCCATCAGTGGCGGCGAAGTGGTACTGGCGGGTAGCGCATCAGTCGCCACCAACGGTCAGGTTGCGGCCTGGCTGGAAGCCGATCGCCCTGCGCTGCGCATCAATCCGCTGGACCTGGCCGCTGGCAAGCCAGTGGTCGAGCAGGCGCTGGCCTTCGCCAGAGATGCCGGGCAGACCGTATTGATCTACGCCACCAGCACACCGGATGAAGTCAAAGCCGTGCAGAAAGAACTGGGCGTCGAACGCTCCGGAGCCATGGTCGAAGCCGCACTCGGCGAAATCGCCAAAGGGCTGCTGGACGCAGGCGTACGGCGTTTCGTGGTTGCCGGTGGCGAAACTTCCGGTGCCGTGGTTCAGGCACTGGGCGTGCAGTTGCTGCAGATCGGCGCACAGATTGATCCGGGCGTTCCGGCCACGGTGAGCAGCGGCGCACAACCGCTGGCTCTGGCCCTCAAATCCGGCAATTTCGGTGCGCGCGACTTCTTCGCCAAGGCGCTCAAGCAACTGGCGGGGGCGGCCTGATGATCGACGAAAACGCACTGCGTCAGGAAATCTGCGACGTCGGCCGTTTGCTGTATGGCCGTGGCTATACGGTGGGCAGCGCCGGCAACATCAGCGCACGACTCGACGACGGCTGGCTGATTACCCCGACCGACGCCTGCCTGGGCCGCATGGACCCGGCCGATATCGCCAAGGTCAATCTGGCCGGTGAATGGGTGTCCGGCAGCAAGCCGTCCAAGACCCTGGCCCTGCACCGCGAAGTCTACGACCGCAACCCGCAGGTCGGCGGCGTGGTGCATACGCACTCGACGCATCTGGTCGCCCTGACCCTGGCCGGAGTGTGGCAGGAGGACGACATTCTGCCGCCGCTGACGCCGTATCAGGTCATGAAGGTCGGGCATATCCCCTTGATCCCTTACGAACGTCCCGGCTCACCGAAAGTCGCCGAGCGCGTGGCGGAATTGGCCAACAGCGTGCGCGGCGTGATGCTGGAGCGCCTCGGTCCAGTGGTCTGGGAAAGCTCGGTGGCCAAGGCCTGCTATGCCCTGGAGGAGCTGGAAGAGACTGCCCGTCTGTGGCTGATGAGCAACCCCAAACCTGCACCGCTGGACCCGGCGGCGCTTGAAGAGCTGCGTCAGGTGTTCGGCGCCAGGTGGTAACGAGCACACGGTGATCGGGGAGCGCATTGCGCCTCCCGGTCGAAAAACAATAACAACAGGAATCGAGAGCATGACTCACCCCTACCCCGCTGTTTCGTTGTCAGTCTTTACCACCATTGACCGGAGTGCACGGGCATGACGCCGCTCATGTTGATGGTCGTGGCCGGTGCGGGCATCGCACTGCTGTTGTTTCTGGTGCTCAAGTACAAATTCCAGCCCTTCGTCGCCCTGATGCTGGTCAGCATTATCGTGGCGCTGGTCGCCGGTGTTAAACCGGCCGATCTGGTTGCCACCATCGAAGGTGGCATGGGCAAGACGCTCGGCCATATCGCGATCATCATCGCGCTGGGCGCGATGATCGGGCGTATCATCGAGCTGTCCGGCGGGGCCGAAGCACTGGCCAAGACCCTGATCAACCGCTTCGGCAACAAGCGCACGCCTCTGGCGCTGACCGTTG
Source organism: Pseudomonas sp. MWU16-30316 (assembly GCF_020515645.1). Lineage (NCBI taxonomy): Bacteria > Pseudomonadati > Pseudomonadota > Gammaproteobacteria > Pseudomonadales > Pseudomonadaceae > Pseudomonas > Pseudomonas sp. MWU16-30316. The sequence goes on from NZ_JAIZAZ010000007.1 coordinate 259,859, forward strand.
CGGGTTTCATGGTCGGTATTCCGGTGTTCTTCGAGGTCGGCGTGATCATCCTCATGCCGCTGGCTTACGGTGTGGCGCGTGCGGCACGCAAGCCGCTGCTGATTTTCGCGCTGCCGATGTGCGCCGCACTGCTCGCCGTGCATGCGTTTCTGCCGCCGCACCCTGGCGCTGTTGCCGCCGCCAGCCAGTTGGGCGCGGACCTGGGCCGGGTGCTGATGCTGGGTATTCCGATCGTTGCCGTGCTGTGCATGATTGGCTACTTCGTCGCGGGCCGCATGACCCGCAAGACCTACCCGATGACCGATGACATCCGCGCCGAAGTCTATGGCCCGCACGTCACCAACGAAGACCTGGAAGCCTGGGCCCGTAACGATTATTCCGCTGCGCGCGAAGCGACCGAAACCCGAACAATGGGCGTCGAAGAAAGCGCCAGCAGCTTGGCAAGCAAGCTGCCGCCTGCGCCCGCACCGGGTTTCGGACTGATCATCGCGCTGATCCTGCTGCCGATCGTGCTGATTCTGATGGGCACACTGGCCACCACCATGCTGCCAGCCACGTCCACGCTGCGCGCAGTGCTGACCGTACTGGGTGCCCCCTTGGTTGCGCTGCTGATCGATACCCTGCTGTGCGCCTGGCTGCTGGGCTCACGTCGCGGCTGGAGCCGTACTCAGGTGTCCGATGTGATCGGCTCGGCCTTGCCGGGTGTGGCGATGGTGATCCTGATTGCCGGCGCCGGTGGCGTATTCGGCAAGGTGCTGGTCGACACCGGCATTGGTGCCGTGGTCTCCGAGGCGCTGCGCAACACCGGTCTGCCGGTACTCGCGCTGGGCTTCCTGCTGACCCTCCTGCTGCGCGCCGTCCAGGGCTCGACCACCGTTGCACTGGTCACTACTGCAGGCATTCTCAGCCCGCTGATCGCCACACTGGACCTGAGCGCCAACCACCTGGCCCTGCTGTGTCTGGCCATGGGCGGTGGCGGTCTGGCCATGTCGCACATCAACGATGCCGGTTACTGGATGTTCACCAAGCTGGCGGGCCTCAACGTCGCCGACGGCTTGCGCACCTGGACCGTACTGGTCACGCTGCTCGGCACACTGGGCTTCGTGATCACCCTGCTGCTTTGGCCATTCGTCTGACCCTTTGAAGACTGGAGTTAACATGCCTCGTTTTGCCGCCAACCTCAGCATGCTGTACCCGCAGCATGACTTTCTTGAGCGCTTCGCCGCAGCCGCTGCCGATGGTTTCGGCGCGGTCGAGTACCTGTTCCCTTACGCCTACGGCACTCAGGAACTCAAGCAGCGCCTGAGCGACAACGGTCTGGTCCAGGCGCTGTTCAACGCTCCGCCGGGCGACTGGGAGGCAGGCGAGCGAGGCATTGCAACGCTGCCGGGCCGTGAAGCGGAATTTCGCAGCGGTATCGAGCAGGCGTTGGAATATGCGCAGGTGCTGGGCAATGACCGAGTGCATGTCATGGCTGGCTTGCTGGCCGATGAAAGCTTGCGTGAGCGTCATCAGGCGGTCTATCTGGAAAACCTCGCGTTCGCAGCTGAGCAAGCCAAGGGCGCAGGGGTCACGATTCTGATCGAGCCGATCAACACCCGCGACATGCCGGGCTTCTTCCTCAACCGTCAGGATCAGGCACAGGACATCTGCAAGCTGGTGGGTGCCGACAACCTGAAAGTGCAGTTCGACTGCTACCACTGCCAGATCGTCGAAGGTGACCTGACCAGCAAGCTGCGTCGCGACTTTGCAGGCATTGGTCATATTCAGATCGCCGGGGTACCGGATCGCCATGAGCCGGACCTGGGTGAACTGAACTACGAGCACCTGTTCAACGTCATCGACGAACTGGGCTACAGCGGCTGGATCGGCTGCGAATACCGTCCGAAAGGCGATACCAGCGTGGGTCTGGCGTGGTTGCGCGAGTTACAAGCCAGGGGCTGAAACCAGCAGGATGGACGACGCGGAGCGTCGTGAACGGCATTCCCACGCGGAGCGTGAGGAACGATCATTCTGTAACTGTCGTGCCCGGGAAAACACTATCGTGCGACGCTCCGCGTCGCATGCCGTTCTGGACGCTCCGCGTCCGATCTTGAAGAGGTATCAGTCCTCTACGTCGAACTGGTCCTTGATGTAGCGGATTTCAGTCCGCCCATGCGGCGCAGGCTGACCGTCTTCGTCGAGGTTGACGAAGACAATCTTGTCGACGGTCAGAATGCTCTTGCGGGTGATCTTGTTGCGCACCTGGCATTTGAGGGTGATCGAGGTACGACCGAAATCCGTGGCGGTGATGCCCAGTTCGATGATGTCGCCCTGACGCGAGGCACTGACGAAGTTGATTTCAGAGATGTACTTGGTGACCACCCGCTGATTACCCAGTTGAACGATCGCGTAGATCGCCGCCTCTTCATCGATCCAGCGCAGCAGGCTGCCGCCGAACAACGTGCCGTTGGGGTTGAGGTCTTCGGGCTTTACCCACTTGCGGGTGTGGAAATTCATGTTCACTCCTGAGCGTTTGGCCGATGGATAGCTGCATGATGGCAGAGCCGGCGACCCGCGCCCATGCCTGCGTGATAGCGACTGTGCATCGACCCTATTACAGACAGATGGCAATTGGATGGCCTTTAAACCGACAGAAAGCCTTGGGTAGAATCGCGAGCACCGCTATACTGCCAAACGTTTCAAAACGGTCATCTACGCTTGATACCGTTCCCGCCACCTGTCCGAGGGGCGCTGCAGCAGGTTTTCCCTGTCAGGCTCGGATGGGGCGTTGTTTGCCAGGACGATCCTCGACCGGCAAACCTTAAACGCACAACGGCGCCCATTCGCATTTTTATGGAATGGAGACTCTCAATGAGTGCTGTAATGACGCCCGCAGAATTCAATGACTACAAGGTTGCCGATATTTCCCTGGCCGCCTGGGGTCGCCGCGAAACCATCATCGCCGAATCCGAAATGCCTGCCCTGATGGGTCTGCGTCGCAAATACGCTGGTGATCAGCCGCTGAAAGGCGCGAAGATTCTCGGCTGCATCCACATGACCATTCAGACCGCCGTACTGATCGAAACCCTGGTTGCCCTGGGTGCCGAAGTTCGCTGGTCGTCGTGCAACATTTTCTCCACTCAGGACCAGGCTGCTGCGGCCATCGCTGCTGCCGGCATTCCTGTGTTCGCCTGGAAAGGCGAAACCGAAGAAGAATACGAGTGGTGCATCGAGCAGACCATCCTCAAGGATGGCCAGCCATGGGACGCCAACATGATCCTCGACGATGGCGGCGACCTGACCGAGATCATCCACAAGAAATACCCGGCGATGCTGGACAAGATCCACGGCGTCACCGAAGAAACCACCACTGGCGTTCACCGCCTGCTGGACATGCTGGCCAAGGGTGAGCTGAAAATCCCGGCCATCAACGTCAATGACTCGGTGACCAAGAGCAAGAACGACAACAAGTACGGCTGCCGTCACAGCCTGAACGACGCCATCAAGCGCGGCACCGACCACTTGCTGTCCGGCAAGCAGGCGCTGGTGATCGGCTACGGTGACGTGGGCAAGGGCTCGGCCCAGTCCCTGCGTCAGGAAGGCATGATCGTCAAAGTGACCGAAGTCGACCCGATCTGCGCCATGCAGGCCTGCATGGACGGTTTCGAGCTGGTTTCGCCGTTCATCGACGGTGAGAACGACGGCACCGAAGCGAGCATCGACAAGGCACTGTTGGGCAAGATCGACCTGATCGTGACCACCACCGGTAACGTCAACGTTTGCGACTCCAACATGCTCAAGGCGCTGAAAAAGCGCGCTGTGGTGTGCAACATCGGTCACTTCGACAACGAAATCGACACCGCTTTCATGCGCAAGAACTGGGCATGGGAAGAAGTGAAGCCACAGGTTCACAAGATCCATCGTACCGGCCCAGGCTCGTTCGACGCACAGAACGACGACTACCTGATCCTGCTGGCCGAAGGCCGTCTGGTAAACCTGGGTAACGCCACTGGCCACCCAAGCCGCATCATGGATGGCTCGTTCGCCAACCAGGTTCTGGCGCAGATCTTCCTCTTCGAGCAGAAGTACGCCGACCTGGCACCGGCCAAGAAAGCCGAGCGTCTGACCGTTGAAGTGCTGCCGAAGAAACTCGACGAAGAAGTGGCCCTGGAAATGGTCCGCGGCTTCGGCGGCGTTGTGACCAAGCTGACCAAGACCCAGGCCGATTACATCGGCGTGACCGTCGAAGGTCCGTTCAAGCCGCACGCGTATCGCTACTGATTGAGCAGGCTCGGTCCGCCTCTTACGCAGAAGCGGATCGAGCGTGATCAGCCATCACCGGCAGCACTCGCTGCCCCGGTGATGCTCAGTATCTGAAGGCCGTTCCGGCCTTTTCGCGAACAAGTTCGCTCCTACGACGAGATCGGCTCCATGTCTCAAGAACGCCGCTTCAGCTTCGAGTTCTTTCCTACCAAGACCGACGCTGGACATGAAAAGCTGCTGACCGTTGCTCGTCAGCTCGCTACGTACAACCCCGATTTTTTCTCCTGCACTTATGGTGCCGGTGGCTCGACCCGCGACCGCACGCTCAATACCGTGCTGCAGCTGGAAAACGAGATCAAAGTCCCTGCTGCACCGCATTTGTCCTGCGTGGGCGACAGCAAGGACGACCTGCGCAACCTGTTGGCGCAGTACAAGGATGCGGGCATCAAACGCATCGTGGCACTGCGCGGCGACCTGCCTTCCGGCATGGGCATGGCCAGCGGTGAGCTGCGTCACGCCAATGACCTGGTGAGCTTCATTCGCCAGGAAAGCGGCAGCCATTTCCACATCGAAGTCGCCGCCTACCCGGAAATGCATCCGCAGGCGCGCAATTTCGAAGACGACCTCAAGCACTTCGTCAACAAGGCCAACGCCGGCGCCGACAGTGCGATCACGCAGTACTTCTTCAACGCCGACAGCTATTTCAACTTCGTCGAGCGGGTCGAGAAGATGGGCGTCAGCATTCCGATCGTGCCGGGCATCATGCCGATCACCAACTACAGCAAGCTGGCGCGTTTCTCGGATGCCTGCGGTGCGGAAATCCCGCGCTGGATCCGCAAACAGCTGGAAGCCTACGGCGATGACGTGCAAAGCATCCAGGCGTTTGGCGAAGAAGTCATCACGCAGATGTGCGAACGACTGCTGCAAGGCGGCGCCCCCGGCCTGCATTTCTACACGCTGAACCAGGCAGAACCGAGCCTGGCGGTGTGGAACAACCTGCAACTGCCACGCTGAATACGGCTGCGGCACCGCGGTCCGACCGGTAATTTCCGGGGGATCGCGGCCTCATACACCGTTGGGCAGCAGGAAAGCGGCGTATTGCGCTCGCTCTGTTATACTCCAGCCTTCCCGCCAGGCTTACGCCCGGACGCCCGGTCTTGCAATCGTCATCCGTTCACGCCAACAGCGCAATTTTCATCAAGCGCAGACGTCACGGAATGCACTGAAGACCCGGCAGGACCGGACGGGATCGCGTTGTCTTTACACGCCATTCGCGCCAGGCAAGACATCCCTTGAGCTTAAGCTCCAACAGAACAGGATTACTCATGTCCTTTGCTTCCCTCGGTCTCTCCGAGGCTTTAGTCCGCGCCATCGAGGCAGCGGGCTATACCCAGCCTACCCCCGTGCAACAGCGGGCCATTCCCGCCGTGTTGCAAGGTCGCGACCTGATGGTTGCGGCACAGACCGGTACTGGTAAAACCGGTGGTTTCGCCCTCCCTATTCTGGAGCGGCTGTTTCCCAATGGTGTTCCGGACAAATCCCAGCGTCACGGCCCGCGTCAACCACGCGTTCTGGTCCTGACCCCGACCCGCGAACTGGCCGCACAGGTGCACGAGAGCTTCAAGCTCTATGCCCGCGACCTGAAATTCGTCAGCGCCTGCATCTTCGGCGGCGTCGGCATGAACCCTCAGGTTCAGGCCATGTCCCGTGGTGTGGACGTCCTGGTGGCCTGCCCTGGCCGCCTGCTTGACCTGGCCGGTCAAGGCAGTGTCGACCTGTCCCACGTCGAAATCCTGGTGCTCGATGAAGCAGACCGGATGCTCGACATGGGCTTCGTGCATGACGTCAAGAAGGTCCTCGCGCGGCTGCCGGCCAAGCGCCAGAACCTGCTGTTCTCGGCTACTTTCTCCAATGACATCACGTCGTTGGCCGGCAAGCTGCTGCACAACCCAGAGCGCATCGAAGTCACGCCGCCGAACACCACGGTCGAGCGTATCGAGCAACGGGTTTTCCGCCTGGCAGCCAACCACAAGCGTTCGCTGCTCGCGCATTTGATCACTGTCGGCGCCTGGGAACAGGTGCTGGTCTTCACCCGCACCAAGCACGGTGCCAACCGTCTGGCCGAGTACCTGGACAAGCACGGCCTCGCGGCTGTCGCGATCCACGGCAACAAGAGCCAGAACGCCCGTACCAAGGCTCTGGCCGACTTCAAGGCGGGTGATGTACGCATCATGGTTGCGACCGATATCGCCGCACGCGGCCTGGATATCGACCAGCTGCCGCATGTCGTCAACTTCGAGCTGCCAAACGTCGATGAAGACTACGTTCACCGTATCGGTCGTACCGGCCGGGCCGGTCGTTCGGGTGAAGCCATTTCGCTGGTTGCGCCGGACGAAGAGAAGCTGCTCAAAAGCATTGAGCGGATGACCAAGCAGAAGATCGCCGACGGCGACCTGATGGGCTTCGACATCACAGCAGTCGAGGCTGAGAAGCCGGAAGTGCGTGAGCGTCCGGATGTTCGCAACTCGCGTGGCGCACGCCCTGCACGTGGCGATGGTGACAAGAACAACGGTGGTCGTCGCGACAAGGGCAAGGATAAAGGCAAGGAAAAACCTGCCGCTGCATCCGCTACTGGCGAACGCCCTGCAAGGCAGCCACGCGAAAAAAAACCTCGTGAGGGCACGCCTCGCAGCGAACAGCGTGCATCGCAACCCGCCATACCGCGTCCGGCAGCCGATCGTGCGCCAGACGAGTTTCGCGACGACGAAGTAGACAACTTCGGCAATCGCGCTGACTACGTCAGTCCTTATCAGGGCAAAGTTCAGAACCGTGGTCGTCGCCCTGCTGCCGCGCCTGGTGCAGCCGCACCGGCCGCTGGCGGCGCAGCTCGCCCGGCCAACCAGGGTCGTCCTGCCGGTAGCGCTCGTAACGGCTCCGGCAGCGGCGCACCAAAGCGCAACGGCTCGGGTTCATCGGCACCACGCTCGCGTGATGGTCAGCCACGTGGCCGTCGCCCGGCACGTGAAGACCAGCCTTTGCCACGTGAAGGTCAGGAGCCAGCCGCACGCGCACCACGCGACGGCCAGCCTCAGCCGAAGATCGTGCACAAGGAATCCAAGATCGACCGTTTCCCGTCTGCCGAGCAACTGGACCAGTTGCCGAGCCGCCCACGCGGTGAAAAACCGGCCCTGCTGACCCGCAACCGCGACAGCTGACAGCCACGCAACACTAAAAACGCCCCGACCTGTTCGGGGCGTTTTTGTTTGTGGGCCCGGAGGATGTTGATCATCGCTCCCACGCTCCGCGTGGTAGCGCAGCCCTGGACGCTCCGCGTCCGATCTTAAGCGGGTGGCGCAGCGCCGATCTGTGACGCAGAGCGTCACGAAATGCATGCCAACGCGGAGCATTGGCACGATAGTCATCTCAGGAAGTTTCATCGCACCCACAAAAACGCCGACCCAAGGGTCGGCGTTCTGTCGATCAAGCGTGTAATTACTTCTTCTGTACGCCTTCGAAGCTGATGTCCAGATCCAGCGTCTGCGACGTCGGACCTGGGCCCTTGATGCCGAAGTCGTTCAGGTTCAGCGTCGAAGTACCGTTGAAGCCGGCACGGTAGCCGCCCCACGGATCCTTGCCTTCGCCGTTGAAGGTTGCCTTGATGACGATTGGCTTGGTCACGCCGTGCAGGGTCAGGTCGCCAGTGACGTCAGCCGTTTTCTCGCCAGTCGATTTGACTGCGGTGGAAACGAATTTGGCTTCCGGGTATTTGGCAACGTCCAGGAAATCCTTGCTGGAGATGTGCTTGTCGCGCTCGGCGTGGTTGGTGAACAGGCTGGCGGTTTTCAGCTCGACATTGATTTTGCTGGCTTCAGGCTTGGCAGCGTCGAAGCTGAACGTGCCGTCCCAGTCCTTGAAGGTACCGTGAATGAAGCTGTAGCCCAGGTGGCTGATCTTGAAGTCAACGAATGCGTGTTGACCTTCCTTGTCGATAACGTAGTCGGCGGCCATGGCCTGGCCAGCAGACAACAGTGCGGTACCCAGAGCCAGAGCGGCGAGAGACTTCTTCAACATGCTTTTATTCCCGTTTTGGTTGAACAATCAATTACGACCCAGCATGCGCTTGAGGGTCACATCGCGATCGATGAAGTGGTGTTTCAATGCAGCAAGACCATGGAGCCCCGCGAATATCACGATGACCCAGGCCAGATACAGGTGAATCCAGCCCGCCGTTTCTGCCTGATCAGGAAGGCCCGACACCAGCGCGGGCACATCGAACAGGCCGAATACCGGAATTCCCACGCCGTCGGCGGTGGAAATGAGATACCCGGCGAACATCACGGCAAACAGTGCGACGTACAAAAACAGATGGCCGAATGCAGCACCGATGCGCGTCAACTTACTGTAGCTGGTCAACGGCGGCGGTGGCGGACTGAGCAGACGCCAGACCACGCGGATCAGCATGATCGCAAACAGCGTGATGCCGATGCTCTTGTGCAGATCAGGGCCCGCCTTGCGCCACGTATCGTAGTAATCCAGCCCGACCATCCACAGCCCCAGCGCAAACATTCCAAACACGACAGCAGCCACACCCCAGTGCAGCACCATGCTGACCAGACCGTAGCGAGAGGATGAATTACGTAGCTGCATTACCAGTACCTTGTCAGAAGTGTTACCAGACTAGCTTTTTATCTATCGAATGAAAGCGCAAAATTTCGCTCGGACGTATCGAACAATACGATAAGTCTGGTGGGCAGTTCGTACCTCGATTCTGTTGCTTCCCTCAACACCTGAACCACTGTTCAGCCGTGTCAGGCTGTCCGCGCTGCAGCAGCATCCCGATAATTTGCCGTCAGTAACACTTTGCAATGACCATCGGCCTTTCGATGCCGATGAACGGCACCATCAGGCCTGAGCACAGGGATAGAACGAATCGAGCACGCATAAAAAAAGGGATGCGGTATGAACCGCATCCCTTTCAGTCAGCCATCGGACGGTCAGTTATTGGCGTCTGCAGGCGCTGCTTCAGCAGGGGTCTTGGCGGGAGCCGGTTTGCTCTGAGCCTTTTTCGCGGCCTCTTTTTTGGCCGCTTCCTTCTTCGCAGCCTCTTTTTTGGCCGCTTCCTTCTTCGCAGCCTCTTTTTTGGCCGCTTCCTTCTTCGCAGCCTCTTTTTTAGCCGCTTCTTTCCTGGCCGCTTCCTTGCTCTGCACTTTCTTCGCAGGCTCGGCCTTGGTCGCCGGCTTCTTCGCTGGCTCGGCTTTTACCGGTGGCGTGGCAGGCTGGACAACCGGCGCAACCACGGGTGCCGGAGCGGCAGCCGGTGCAGGCGCTGGAGCAGGCTCTACAGCCTTCTCTGCCGGAGCAGGGGCCGGGGCCGGTGCTTCACCACCACCGAACAGGCGCGAGAAGAAGCCTGGCTTGTCAGCCTGCGGCTTGGCGGGCTCGGCCGGCTTGTCGGAGGAACCACCGAACAGATTGCTGAAGAAATTGCCTTCGGACTTCTGCGAAGCCGGGGCCGGTGCTTTCGGCGGTGCAACCTTGACCGGTTCGAACGACTTGCCAGCGGCCAGATCCTGCACCTGACCGGCTGCACGCTGACCACTGCGCAGGGCGCCTTCCAGAGTGCCGGGGTACAAGGTGTCGGTGTGCTCGCCAGCAAAGGCTACACGCAGAATCGGCCGTTCCCACAGACGCCAGTATTTGCTGATCTGACCGGGGCCGAACGCCAGGTAAGAACCGCCAGTGGACGGATCGACGCTGTAGCGGCGGATTTCATAGCCGGTGTACGCACCGCGTGCTTCAGGATAGAACGCATGCAGACGGATCAGCACCTGATCGACCATCTGCTTGTCACCGAAAGCCTGCATGATGCGCGCGTTGTCGCCCGACAGGTTGATCACCACGTTGGCGCCACCTTTAAGCGCCGGCTCTACCCACAACATTCCCAGACCGGTGTTACTGAACACTTCACCGGACATGCGCGCCTTGCTGTCCCAGACCGGGGTCTTGAACTTGAGCATGATCTGGTCGCGCCAGCCGTAGTTGGTGCTCTTGATCGCGCCCATGTGCTGAGCGTCCAGTGCAGGTGTCATCTGGATCTTGCCCAGCGAACGCAACGGCACGGCCATGACCACGTAATCCGCCGTATAGTTGGTCGCGCCAGCCTTGACGGTGACCTTGTCCTTCTCCTGGACGACTGCCGTCACCGGCGAGTTGGTCTTGACGGTCTTGAGTTGCTTGACGAACGCCTGGGTCAGCACCGCACTGCCTCCGGGCAGGCGCGCAGCACGCAAGTCACGCTCGTCAACCGAGCGATAAACCCGCGATTGCTGGGCGAGGTACAGCAACGACAGGCGCGAAGGCTCGTCGTAGCGGGTACGGATCTGCTGATTGATCAACTGACGCGCCGTAGCAGGCAGGTTAAGACGGTCCAGCCAGTTGGCGACGTTGATCTGGTCCAGCGCAAACAGCGTGCTGTTGGACGCCGGGTTTTCCGGGTCGTCAACCGAACGCGCGAGGTTGTCCAGCGTGTCGTTGTAGCGCTTGATGGCTTCGGCGGTCGCCGGCTGTTTGACGGCCAGGTCAGCCTGGGTGAAGTACACGCCGTCGATCAGGTAGCTGGGCGTGCGCACGAATTCAGGCGCGGGCACGGTCGTCAGCTTGAAGCTGTCCAGGTAACGGTTCAGCACAGGCTGAGCCTTGGTGTTGCCGATCCACTCGCTGGTCGCCAGACCGGAGCGTCCACCCAGACTCGGCTTGGCTTCCAGCACCGTCACCTGCCAGCCTTTGGCCTGCAGTTCATAGGCGGCAGTCAAACCTGCCAGACCACCACCGACGACAATGGCGGTTCGTTGTTTTTCATCGGCGAGCGTCGAAACGCTGACCAACCCTGCCACTATCAGCGCACAGGCGCGCAGCCAACCAGAAAGCATTCGGCGAACTCCAGAAAACATAGGGAAGATAGGGCAAGTCAGCCCGACACATCGACTCGCTGCGCAGGATACGCGAGCCATCAAATAGCCGCCAGCAATGTCCATCGCCCGTTAAAACTGCATCAAAGGTTGTTCCGCAGCCGGGCATTGCATAGGCTTGCGCGATTGTTCGTCCTCGCATCAGGCGAGTCGCTACCCGGAGATTGAAAATGGGCCTCAATGACCAGTGGATGCAGCGTGACCTGAAGGTCCTGTGGCACCCCTGCACCCAGATGAAAGACCACGAAAATCTGCCGTTGATACCGATCAAGCGTGGTGAAGGCGTATGGCTTGAAGACTTCGAGGGCAAGCGTTATCTGGACGCTGTCAGCTCTTGGTGGGTCAACGTTTTCGGACACGCCAACCCGCGCATCAATCAGCGCATCAAGGATCAGGTCGACCAGCTGGAGCATGTGATCCTCGCCGGCTTCAGCCATCAGCCAGTGATCGAACTGTCCGAACGGCTGGTCAAACTCACGCCCGAGGGCCTGACCCGCTGCTTCTACGCCGATAACGGCTCGTCTTGCATCGAAGTCGCGCTGAAAATGAGCTTTCATTACTGGCTCAATCGCGGCCAGCCGGACAAGAAACGCTTCGTCACCCTAACCAACAGCTACCACGGCGAGACCATGGCGGCGATGTCGGTCGGTGACGTACCGCTGTTCACCGAAACCTACAAGGCGTTGCTGCTCGATACCATCAAAGTGCCGAGCCCCGATTGCTACCACCGCCCGGACGGCATGAGCTGGGAAGAGCATTCGCGCAACATGTTCGTCGCCATGGAGCAGACCCTTGCCGAACACCACGCCAGCGTTGCGGCGGTGATCGTCGAACCGCTGATCCAGGGCGCGGGCGGCATGCGCATGTATCACCCGATCTACCTCAAGCTGCTGCGCGACGCCTGCGACCGCTATGGCGTGCACCTGATCCACGATGAAATCGCTGTCGGTTTCGGCCGTACCGGGACCATGTTCGCCTGCGAACAGGCCGGCATCCGTCCGGATTTCCTGTGCCTGTCCAAGGCACTGACCGGTGGCTACCTGCCGCTGGCGGCCTGCCTGACCACCGATGATGTGTACGACGCGTTCTACGACGACTACCCGACCCTGCGTGCGTTCCTGCACTCGCACAGCTACACCGGCAACCCGCTGGCCTGTGCGGCGGCGCTGGCGACCCTGGATATCTTCGAGCAGGACAACGTCATCGAAAACAATAAGGCCCTGGCGCAACGCATGGCGACGGCCACCGCGCACCTGGCCGATCATCCGCATGTCGCGGAAGTGCGTCAGACCGGCATGGCCATCGCCATCGAAATGGTTCAGGACAAGGCGAGCAAAACCGCCTACCCGTGGCAGGAACGCCGCGGCATGAAAGTCTTCCAGCATGCGCTGGAGCGTGGCGCACTGCTGCGGCCACTGGGCAGCGTGGTGTATTTCCTGCCGCCCTATGTGATTACGCCGGAGCAAATCGACTTCCTCGCCGAAGTGGCCAGCGAAGGCATTGATATCGCAACACGTAGCAGCGTCAGCGTTGCCGTGCGCGAGAACTTTCATCCGGACTTCAGGGATCCGGGTTAAAGGCTGGAATTAAATGCAGCCGGACTGGCGCCTTCGCGAGCAAGCTCGCTCCCACTGGCGGGGGCCTGTCCGGGCGACCTTCATTTGCTCGCGAATGCGTCATCACAAAACGAACACCAGAACCGAGACACACCATGAGACTGTCCCGCTTTTTTACTGAAACGCCGCTGAGTCTGGGCGAGCATGAACTGCCTGAGGCCCAGGCGCATTACATCAGCCGCGTGCTGCGCATGACCGAAGGTGACGCGCTGCAACTGTTCGACGGTTCGGGCCAGGAGTTTCGCGGCACCTTGCTGGAAGTCGGCAAGAAGCGCGTGCATGTGCAGCTCACCGAAAGCTTTGCCGGGCAGCAAGAGTCAGGCCTGCGCATTCATCTCGGTCAGGGCCTGTCGCGCGGCGAGCGGATGGACTGGGCCATTCAAAAGGCCACCGAACTGGGCGTCAGCGAAATTACGCCGATTGTCAGCGAACGCTGCGAGGTGCGCCTGAAGGACGAACGTGCCGAGAAGCGTCAGGCGCATTGGCAGCAGATCGCAATCAGCGCCTGCGAGCAATGTGGCCGCTCCGTGGTGCCGGTGATTCATGCGCCGATGCCGCTGGCCGAGTGGATCAAGCACACCGAGGCCGACCTGAAACTGGTCCTGCACCCGGTGGCTGAACCTCTGACCAGTCATGACAAGCCTGCCAGCCTGGCCTTTCTGATTGGTCCGGAAGGCGGTCTGAACGATGCGGAAGTCGATCAGGCGCAAGACGCCGGCTTCCACGCCGCACGCCTCGGCCCGCGCGTGCTGCGCACGGAAACCGCTCCTGTGGTCGCGCTCAGCGTGGCGCAACAGCTGTGGGGCGATTTTTGATCATTTGATGCGTCCTCAAACGCGCTGCACGCTCAGAATCAGACACCGGCTCGCTCCCACAAGGATTTGCATTTACCCAGCCATTGAGGCCTGAACCTGGCCACTTTCACAGCACATAAAAACAAATCGCCACGAAGTGCATCAAACTGCCGCCGATGACGAACAGGTGCCAGATACCGTGAAAGTGGCGGATCTGGTCGTAGGCGAAGAACAGGATGCCGACGGTGTACAGCACGCCGCCTCCGGCCAGCCAGATGAACCCCGACACACCGAGTGCAGCCAGCAGTGGCTTGACGGCCACCAGCACGATCCAGCCCATCACGGCGTAGATCACGATGGACATGATTCGCGCTTCGGAGCGCGGTTTTATCTCTTGCAGGATGCCGATCAGCGCCAGCCCCCAGACAATTCCGAACAGGGTCCAGCCCCATGCGCCGCGCAATGTCACCAGACAGAACGGGGTGTAGCTGCCGGCAATCATCAGGTAGATCGAAAAGTGGTCGACCTTCTGCATGATCGATTTCGAGCGTCCCTTGACGCTGTGGTAGACCGTCGAGACGCTGTACAGCGTCACCAGACACGCACCATAGATGGCCATGCTGACCACTTTCCAGACATCGCCATGCAGGCTGGCCATGACCAATAGCCAGATCGCACCGACGGCTGCCAGCACAGCGCCGACCAAGTGCGACCAGGCATTGAATTTTTCTCCGTAGTACATCCGCTCGATACCCTCTTGTGGCGAAAACACTGGAAACAGAGACTCCGGGTTATTGAAACAAACCGCAACACCCATGTCAGTGACGGATATTTTAAGCAGCTATCGACGCATGAGTTGTGCACAATCAGCGCACCTCAACCATAAGCGCCACGACATGCAGATCGATGACGAACTGACGCTCAAGAAACTGGAAATATTCCTGGCCTTCATGCGCACCGGCAATCTGGCACGTGCAGCGGAGGAGCTGCAGACCAGTAACGTCAGCGTGCACCGCGCCATTCATTCGCTGGAAAGTGCGTTGCGTTGCCCGCTGTTCAAGCATGAGGGCCGCAACCTGACGCCGCTGGAAAGCGCTTATATACTTGAAGAGCGTGCGCAGAAGCTGGTCCAGGACGTGCTCGCCACGGTGGAACTGACCCGTCAGGCGGCAGGCTTCTCAGCGGCGCGGTTTCGCCTGGGGGCGTTGTATTCGCTGACCGTCAAGACCGTGCCGCAGTTGATCATGGGCCTGAAGATCCGCCGCAGCGAGCTGAATATCGACCTGATTCTGGGCTCGAACATGGACCTGCTGTACAAGCTCAAGAACATGGAAGTCGATGCGATGCTGGTGTCACTGGATGAGAGCACCAACGACCCGGACTGCGAGCATCTGGCGCTGTTTTCCGACGACATCTTTCTCGCCGTCCCCACCGACTCACCGTTCGCCGAACACCCTGAAGTGGACCTGGGCGATCTGCGCGAAGCGACGTTCATCACCCTGACCCAAGGCTTTGCCACGCACCGCGACGGGATCCGCGTGTTCCGGCAGGCCGGTTTCGAGCCCAAGGTGGCGATGCAGGTCAATGACATCTTCACCCTGCTGAGCATGGTCAGCTCCGGCGTCGGCTATGCACTGCTGCCGGGAAGAATCGCCGCGGTCTATGAAAACCGCGTGCGCCTGATCCCGTTGCAGAGCCGCTACCGGATGCAGCAACACATCGGCATTGTTTTTCTCAAGTCCAAACAGCGCGATCCCAACCTGCTCGCGCTGTTGGCCGAGTGCCGGATGTACACCAACCGGCTGCTGGAACAGATGACCTGACCTAGGCTCTGTAAGAAAAGTCGGCGAACGAAGCATCACCGAGCGCAGCCACTTTTAGTACACAGCCTAGCCGACGATGGCGCGCACGATGAAGTACAGCACCGATGGCCCGAGCAGGCAGCCCAGACCGGTGTGGAACGTAGCGGTCAGCGCACCATAAGGCACCAGACGCCGGTCGGTTGCCGCCAGCCCTGCGGTAACGCCGCTGACAGTACCCGCCAGACCACCGAAAACCATCGCCGAGCGCGGATTGTCCAGCCCCATCCAGCGCGCCGCCATGGGCGTGCCGACCATCACCAGAATCGCCTTGATCAGGCCGGTGGCAATCGACAGCGCCATCACATCGGAGGTGGCACCCAGCGCAGCACCGGTCACCGGGCCGACAATGTAGGTCACCGCCCCGGCACCGATAGTGGTCATGCTGATCGCGTCTCGATAACCGAACAACCAGGCAATGCTCGCGCCGACGATAAACGGCAGAATCGTGCCCAGCAGCAAGGCGATGGCGCCGATCAGCCCGGCCTTGCGCGCTTCGGTGGCCTGCACTTCAAAAGCCGTCGCCACGATAGCGAAGTCACGCAGCATCGCCCCGCCCATCAGGCCGATACCGGAAAACAGCGTGATATCCGCCAGCCCTTTCTGGCCGCCGGTCAAGGTGCCGCCGACCCAGGCCAGAATCAGCCCGATGACGATCGCAATGGCCGAACCATGCACCCGGCCGAACGTCAGGCGTTTGGACAGCACCACAGACACCCACATGATGATGCCGACGAAGGCGAATGCGGTGATCAGGCCGTTGTGTTCAAGTCCCTTCTCGATGAGATCCCACATATCAGCGACCTCCAGCCGGGGCGATTTCAGGCGTCAGCAGCGGCTCTTCCTTGGGTAACGGCTCGCCGCGATTGGTACGACTGATCACTGCGATGGTGCAGGCACACAGCACCACCGAACCCACAGCGGCCAACACCGCCACCGGCCCGCCCTTGAGTGCGGTTACAACGTTTTGTTGTGCGGCCATCGCCACCACCACCGGGATGTACAGAGCGCCCCAGAAACCCACGCCCATTTCGCAGTCCTTGCTCATGCCGCCGTGTTTTTCCATCCACAGGCGCGCGCAGATCAACAGGATCATGGCGATCCCGACCCCGCCCACATTGGATTTCACGCCCAGCAGAACGCCGAGCATATCGCCGAGAATCACGCCCGCAAGCGTGCAAATGGCCAGTAGTGCAACACCATAGATAATCATTGTTGTTATTCCTCTGTTTGCATTGCTGAAGTTGTTGTTTTTGTCCTTCGTAGCAGCTGCACGGCGGCTCTATGGGGTGCGGCGACCCTCCTCGCGCGACAGCGCAACCAGGCTGTCCAGGCGCGCAGCCTGAAAAGCCAGCGCGGTGCCCTGCTGGAATACTTTGCGCGCCAGCCCGGTCAGCACGCTGCCGGGCGGCAATTCGATGTGCAGGCGCACACCCCGCTCCCAGGCGGTTTCCACGGTGCTGCGCCAGTCGATGACCCGACACATGTTGAACGCCAGGTCGTCACGCAGCTTCTCGGCATTGCGCACAGGTCGCGCCGTGCTGCCGCTCAGGTAACGTATGGTGGGTGCCTTTAGCGCGACCCTTGAAAAGGCCTCGGCCAGTTGTTGCGCGGGAGCGTCCAGCAAGGCGCAATGTGACGGCACGCTGACCGCAAGACGCTTGACCGCTGCCGCTCCGGCAGCCTTGGCCAGTTGACCGACCTGATGCATCGCCTCGGTACTGCCGGAGATCACCATCTGGTTGTCGGCGTTGATATTGGCGAGAAATACCGGTGCCTTCGCGCTGTGTACCTGCGCGATCAGCGCTTCTACCTGCGTCTGGTCCAGACCGATGAGCGCGGTCATGCCGTAACCCTGCGGCCAGGCGCTTTGCATCAGCTCGCCACGCAGCGCGACCAGGCGCACGGCGTCGTCAAAAGCCAGCGCTCCCGAAATCACTGCTGCCGGATAAGCGCCGATGGACAGCCCTGCCAGGTAGTCCGGCACACACTCACGCGCCTGCAGCACGCGCGCGCATGCGACGCCAGCGATCAGCAGGCAAAGCTGAACGGCACGGGTGGCTTGCAGTGCCTCGGCAGTGTCCAGCGCCAGCACGTCTTCGCCCAGCGCATCGGCGGCTTCCTGCAGGCAATCGCGCACCACGGCCTCGTCCGGCAACTGATGCAGCATGCCGGCTTGCTGGGCGCCCTGGCCGGGAAATACCCACAGGCTGCTCATGCGCACACCTGCCCCAGGTGCCATGGGTCTGCAACCAACCGCGCGCCGCTGGCGGTCTTGAGCAGCACCCGCCCCGTTGGCCGCGCCCACTCACGCAGCGCCACGGCACCGTGTTCAAGTTGCAGCTGAACGTCGACCCGACAGACCGAGGTTTCCAGCGCCTCGACCAGCTCGGCGGCGCAGCGGCGACTTAGGCGCCCCGGGGTGCGCAGAATCAGGTCCAGATCGCTGTCCTGATGCAACGCCGCAATACCGCTGGCCAGCTCGAATCCGGCACTGCCGCCGACGCCCCAGTCCAGCTCCAGCGCCTCCATGACCGGACGGATCTGGCGCAACGCCTGCAACGCCGGCCATTGCTGAAGGCTCTCGGTCGGGGCTTCGATCAACTGCTCGGGCATGACCCTTCGGCAGACGTCGGCCAACGGCATGCTTGCGGCATAGCGTTGCTCCCGACCGCGACCGCGCAAGCCCACCGCCACCTGCCCGGCGGGCATTGCCTGACGCCGGACCACCACCGGTTGCCCGGCCAGCACGGCCTCGACCGCCCATTTGGGCGCGTCGTCCGGCAACGCAGACAGCGGCATGCCCCACAACAAATCATGGGGCAGCACTGCGCCAGTGTTGCTGATCACCATTGCGCCCGCAGCAACTGACGCACATTGGCCGACGCCGCACGGTTGCTCGCACCCAGCCGGCTGCTCAGATCGACGCCGCGGGCCTGCACGTCCTTGATCGCACTGCTCAGCACGTTGCGCACCTGAATCAGGTCATCTGCAGCGGGCTGTTCGATCTGGCTGACCGCCAGGGTTTCCCACAGCAGACCGAGACTGGCGTAACTGTCGATGTCGTAAGCCATCGGCGGGATGCTGGCGGCGAGCTTTTCCAGGTCCTCGACGCTGCGCAGGGTTACGCGGGCTGCCGAGGCTTTGCCCATAGCATGCACCATCACGCCGGGATCACGCAGCGCGATCAATCGATTGGCCTGATAGCCGTGGGCCAGGAATGCGCCGGACATCGCTTTGCCCACCAATAGACCGATCACCGGATGTCCCGCCAGACGCGCTCGCGCGTAACTGTCCACAGCTCCGGCCAATGCCTGATGGATACCGAGCGCCTCCTCGCGACGCCCGTAGGCCTGGCTCGGCACGTCGACGATGGCAATCAATGCACGTTTTTCGGCGCGGTCGCGATCCTGCTCGATGGCCTCGTCCACCGCCTTGGCCAGGCCCCAGCCTTCCAGCAGGCCGACTTCACCCTGACGCGCCCGGGGAAAGCGGTTGTCGGTATCGGCAATCACTGCAACAAAACGCACCGCCTGCTCGCCGAGAAAACCGTCGGCGACCTTGAGTGAGGCAGGCAGGCCAGTGACCTCACGGGCGCCTGCGCTCAAGGCGTTGAACCAGTTCAAACCCCGCTGTGAATGACTCATGACCGGGCTCCTTGATAGAGGGTACGAACGCTTTGCGGATCAATTTGCGGCTCAGTGTCCAGGCTGGCCAGTCGCTGCAGGAACAGTGGGTACTGACTGCTGCGATGCGTGTCGGGCACGCCCTGTTTGAGCCAGCCGCTGACCTGCTGGCGGACATCGGCGACATCATCGGCAGCAAAACCATCCACCAGAGCGCTGGCAAAGCGTTGCTCGCCACCGGTCAGGCTCCAGATGAACGGACGGTCACGGGAGTCGTATTCTTCGATGCCGGCTTCCTGCTCGATCACCTGCGGACCGTTCAGGCCCAGACGTGCTTCCTGGGTCACCAGCAGGTAACTGCACAGCCCTGCGGCGATGGACATCCCGCCAAAGCAGCCGACGCTGCCTGCCACCACACCGATCACCGGCTGGTACTGACGCAGATCGACTATCGCGGCATGAATCTCGGCAATCGCGGCCAGGCCCAGATTGGCTTCCTGCAAACGCACACCACCGGTTTCCAGCAGCAAGATAGCAGCGGTGGGAATGCCGTTTCGGTTGTCTTCGGCAGCCAGTTCCAGCGCGCCGGCCATTTTCGCGCCGCCGACTTCGCCCATGCTGCCGCCCTGAAACGAGCCTTCG
This sequence comes from Pseudomonas sp. MWU16-30316, assembly GCF_020515645.1. Lineage (NCBI taxonomy): Bacteria > Pseudomonadati > Pseudomonadota > Gammaproteobacteria > Pseudomonadales > Pseudomonadaceae > Pseudomonas > Pseudomonas sp. MWU16-30316. The sequence continues at coordinate 279,609 of NZ_JAIZAZ010000007.1, forward strand.
ATGGCGGCGATGACCACTGGCCGACCATCGACAGTGCCTTTGGCGACCACCACGCCGTCATCCGCCTGAGGCACCACGCCCTGCATGGCCAGCCACGGCGACATGACCCGATCGAACGGCCCCAGCAGTTCGCGGAAGCTGCCTGCATCCAGCAAGGCGCGGGCGCGCTGTCGGGCACCCAATTCGATGAAACTGTGCTGATTCAGCAAACGTGCGCTATCAGTCATGACCGATCTCCTCGAAGCCTTGCTCCAGGCGCAAACGCACGACGCCGGGCGTCGCGCCGAAGTCATGAATATCGATGCTCAGCGCAGGCGGGGTCTGCCCCTCGAACATGCGCTCGAACAGGTGTTGCCAGCGCAGCGAGGCACCGTTGACCGACGTCACCACCTGAATCGACAAGGTGCCCGGTTTACCGGGTTCCAGCAGCACCTCCAGATCACCGGAGCCCACCACCCCCACCAGCGCACGGCCCTTGGGCGGCTGTCCGGCAGGAAATTCAAAAGACAGGGTTTCCATTTCAGGCACTCCTCGAAACAGGGCCGAGCGCAGGCTCAAGACCATCGATGAACAGGCAGGCAGCCAGCAGATCCGCCGCGCCACCGGGCGAAGCATTGAGGGCCAGCAAGTGCTGATCAAGCTCGTTCAGTGCGCGGCGGCCCGCCAGACTGGCGCTGCCTCCGGCGTCCAGCACGCGCTGTGCCCCGTGCTGCATGGCATTCAGCCCTTCGATGCCGGCGCGATGCAGCACACAGGTGTCGTCCAGCGTAGTCATGATCGCCAACAGCGCATCCAACCGGGCGTTCTGCTCGCCGCTGCCTGCCGCACGGCTGCGTTGCAGTTGTGGCAAGGCGAACAGCCTGACCGCCGGGAACCCTTGCTGCGCCTGCTCTCTGGCGCCCATGACGCCGTAACGACGAACTACCTGATCACCGTGGCTATTCTGCGTGAGCACCTGGCGGTCCTTGATCTGGGCCAAAGCGGCAGCGCGCGCGCAGATGGCATCGGGCGCACAATCCCGAGCCTCCAGCGCGGCAGCGGTCACCAGCAGACCCAGCGCCCAGATCGCGCCGCGATGCGTATTCACCCCGCTGGTGGTGCGTAGCATGGTGGCTTCGCCTTCACGGCCAAGCCTGCCCAGTGCCTCACGCAATGGCCGGTCCACAACAGCGAACTGCGTGGCGGCGTCAGCCATCAACTTGAAAGTCGGCCACAATGACAACGCCGAGGAATGCATCAGCCCCAGGTGCAAATCGCTGTGCGCGCCGCTGCCACGCCGGTCCACCAGGGCCGGTTTGGGCGACAGGTCGGCTTCGTCGATCAAGGCGTCGACGGCCAGATCGGCCAGTCGTACTGCCAGCGAGGCCGATTGCGGTGCCAATTGAAGTGCGCTCATTACCAGCTCCTGAATTTGGCAGGCGGGTTGTAGAGGCCACCGGACCACTGAACCAGGTCGGCAATGCTCTTGGCGGCGAGCAGTTCACGACTGGCGTCGGTGCGGCGAATGCCGAGGTCTTCGGGCAGCGCGATCAGCCCTTCACGGCGCATGCGCGCGGTGTCCTTGGGGTTGTGGCGCAAACCGATCACAGTCACGCCCGCCACTGCCGCGATCATCGCCTGGCGTTCCTCAAGGCTGCGCGCCTTGTAGAGATAGGCGATGCCTTCTTCGGTCAGCAGGTGGGTCACGTCGTCGCCGTAGATCATGATCGGCGCCAGCGGCATGCCGCTTTTCTTCGCCACTTCGACCGCGTCCAGGGTTTCGACGAAGGTCGGTTTGCCGCCTTCCTGAAACGTTTCGACCATCTGCACCACCAACTTCTTGCCGCGCTCCAGGTAGGCAGCCGGGCCGTCATCGTGCTGCTGACGCATATCGAGCCAGGCGGGCGTGGCGTGACGCCGGCCGCGTGGGTCATGGCCCATGTTCGGCGCGCCGCCAAAGCCGGCCAGACGACCACGGGTGACTGTCGAGGAGTGCCCGTCGCCATCGACCTGCAGGGTTGCGCCGATGAACAGGTCCACGGCGTATTGCCCGGCCAGCTGGCAGAGCTGGCGGTTGGAACGCAGCGAGCCATCGCGTCCGGTGAAGAACACATCCGGGCGGGCAGCAATGTAGTTCTCCATGCCCAGCTCGGTGCCAAAACAATGCACGCTCTCGACCCAGCCGCTTTCGATGGCCGGGATCAGCGTCGGGTGCGGATTGAGTGTCCAGTTGCGGCAGATCTTGCCCTTCAGGCCCAGCGACTCGCCGTAGGTCGGCAGAATCAGCTCAATGGCGGCGGTATTGAAACCGATGCCGTGGTTCAGCGACTGGACATTGTGTTTCTCGTAGATGCCGCGAATCGCCATCATTGCCATCAGCACATGCACCGGCTTGATGTGGCGCGGATCGCGGGTGAACAGCGGCTCGATGTAGAACGGCTTGTCGGCCACCACCACAAAATCGACCCACGAGGCCGGGATATCCACCCGTGGCAGCTCGCTGACGTCATCGACCAGCTGATTGACCTGGACGATAACGATGCCGTCGCTGAATGCCGCCGGTTCGATGAGTGCGGGGGTGTCTTCGGTACTGGGCCCGGTGTAGATGTTGCCGGCGCGGTCGGCCATGAAGCCTGCCGCCAGCACCACGTTGGGGATGAGGTCCACCACCAGCCGTGAATAGAGTTCGATGTAGGTGTGGATCGCGCCGATTTCCAGCAGGCCGTCTTCCAGCAACTGACTGATGCGCAGGCTTTGCGTGCCGGCAAACGAGAAGTCCAGCTTGCGCGCGATGCCCTGTTCGAACAGGTCAAGGTGCTCGGCGCGGCCGACGCTCGGCATGATCATGTGCAGGTCATGCACCTTGCCCGGATCGACTTTGGCCAGCGCACGGGAGAGGAAGTCAGCCTGCTTCTGATTGTTGCCTTCAAGCACCACGCGGTCGCCGGAAACCAGCAGGGCCTCCAGCGCGGCGACGATATTGCCGGTCGGCAACACCACACCATCGGCCAACGTCCGCACTTGCTCCAGACGCCGCTGCTTCTCGCTGCGACGACGTGTCCAGCGTGCGTCGGGGGAAGTTGTTGTTGTCATGATCGCTCCACGATTTTGCTGTCGTCGGCCACCTTAGGAGCGATAGCGGTCGGGCATCAATCAAGCAGCGCGTCGAATCATTACGGCTGGAGTAACGATGGGGAAACGGACGTTTCGCCGGGTGCGTCGTCGCGCATGCAACATGCTCGAAACACCCGGCTGGTAATTGCGTAGGACCGGTCTTTAAAGGGCTCGGGGTGCTATCGGAATCCGTGTTTGCGCCTAGCCTTGAGGTTTTCCGTAACCCAGAGGCAGTAGCGCGATGTCATTTATAGTCAGGGAAGGCGATCTCACTACCACCGGCGGCTTCGTGCTGGCCGCATCGGCAAGTGAAGTCATCGAACTGCGTCGTGTGGCGCGCATGGGTGACCCGGTGTGGTGCCCGGCCTGCAGGCAGATTGGCTTCATCGCCCAGGGAAACCCCACCTACATCGACGAACTTGTGGCGGTCGCTACTCAGGGTCATGAGGTGCAGTGTGGCTGTGCACCCGGCAGCAACACGCTGACCACCTCGCAGGAGCACGTCCGGGCCGACATGGACGCGACCGTCGCCATCCCCGAAGAACTGGCCTCGACAGCGCGACTCTATGCCGAACATCTGGCGCGCTCATTGAGAGACGGCAGCTATACGCCCGAAGTACTCAGGCCTCTTTCGCAGCCATGTTGAGTTGCGAATCTCGTGCCCATGCTCCGTATTCAGCATACACATGCTTTGTGGGAGTGAGCTTGCTCACGAATGCGGTGGTTTAAACGCCCTGCTTTCGGGGTCTGTACAGGCCCCTTCGCGAGCAAGCCCGCTCCCACATGACTTGCGTTTCAACTGTAGCGCCAAGGCTCCGTATAGGTATGCCCATCACGGATGGGCGTTGGTCTCGAGCAAGTGATGCAGTTCCATGAACTGCTGCGTCAGTTTGTGCCGTGGGTCGAGGTGGATCAGCGGCAGGTTGGCCTGATGCGACTCGCGCATTTTTACCGAGGCGTTGAGATAGACCGGCAGCACCGGCAGGCCTTCGGCAATCAGTTCGTCGAGCATCTGCTGCGGCAGGCTGGCTCTGGGCTGGAACTGGTTGACGATGATGCCTTCAACCTGAAGACCTTCGTTGTGGTCCTCTTTCAACTCCTCGATCTCGCGCATCAACCCATACAGCGCCTGTCGCGAGAAGCTGTCGCAGTCGAAAGGGATCAGCACCCGATCAGAGGCGATCAACGCCGAAACCGCATAAAAATTCAGTGCTGGCGGCGTATCCAGATAGATACGCTCGTAATCTTCGCTCAACTCGTCGAGCAGTTTGCGCAGCTTGTTGATCTTGTGCTTGGCCTCGAGCTTGGGCTGCAGGTCAGCAAGCTCTGCAGTCGCCGTGATCACGTGCAGGTTGTCGAACGGTGTTTCGTAGATATCGACGTGGTTCTTTTTGGCGACCGGTGAGCCGGACAGCGTGTTCTTGAAGAACTCGGCAATCCCCATCGGAATGTCCTGACCGGTCAGGCCGGTGAGGTACTGAGTCGAGTTGGCCTGGGCATCGAGATCGATCAATAACGTCCGATAGCCTTCGTGAGCGCTGACTGCAGCCAGATTGCAGGCGATGCTCGATTTGCCGACACCGCCCTTCTGATTGAATACCACGCGACGCATGCTTTGGATTCCTTGAAAGATGAAGAAACAGCAGGAGTGGCCGATAACGACCGTAAGAGGAAATCGAGTCTAGACAGTGCATGTGACAACGGTGAGCTTAACGCAAAACAGTTGCTGGCCGGTTGTCATACAGAAAAACGACTTCAACCTTAAAATACACGCCTGTAAACGGTTTTTATGTAACAAATTTGCTAGTAATGAGCCCCATCAGGATAATGCGCGCACTCGGTCAATTACCGCACCCAGGCTGATATCGACCTGATATCGATGTAGCGAGAAACAAGCCCGCAGGGGCGGGAAGAGAAGCCTTGATCACCTTCAACATTGCACGATGGCAAGCCTGGGCGCCGGGCCTGGCGAGCGCGGAAGACTGGCAGCGATGGAGCCTCGATCCGACGCTGCTGGAAACCAGTGATGCAGCGCCAGACGTGTCTTTTCTTCCTGCGATGCAACGCCGCCGCCTGGGCCGCATGGCGAGAATGGCGTTTGCCGTCGGCTGGCCATTGACTGAAGGGCTGGAGCGCGTCCCGCTGGTGTTTGTCTCGCGCCACGGAGAAACCCCGAGGACCTTTGAAATCCTGCGTGATCTGGCCGCCAACGAGCCGCTTTCACCGACCCAGTTCAGCCTTTCAGTGCATAACGCCATCATTGGTCTGTGGTCGATCATGCGCGGTGAAACAAGTGAGATGACAGCCCTGGCCGCCACAGGCGACGGGCTGGAGTATGGAGCATTCGAGGCCGCAGCGTTGCTGGCCGAGGGAGCAGAAGCAGTATTGCTTGTGGTGACTGAAGAACAGCCGCCGCAAGCCTATGCCCAATGGATTGATGACGTGCCCTTTCCCTACGCGGTCGGCTTGCTGCTGACGCCGGGGAATGAGTGGCAACTGTCTCTGAACACCGATACGCAAGGCACCAAGCGCACTCAGTGGCCCCATGCCCTGAACCTGCTGCGGGCCTTGCACACTGATCAATCCGTCTGCCTGCACCCTTGGAATAACCGGTTATGGAACTGGCAACGCAGTCACTGAAAAAAGGTCGGGACGCCTATTACTGGCGTCTGCTGGCAACAGGCATCAGCTTTGCCCTGTTCGGGTTGAGCGGTTTATGCCTGCGGTTGTTCGTTTTTCCAGTATTGAGTTGCCTGCCTGGCAGTGTGGCCAGCCATCAGCGCCGCGCGCGGCGGACCATCAGCCGCCTGTTCTGGCTGTTCATCCGCATCATGGCGCGCATGCGGGTGCTGACTTATGACGTGCAAGGCGCCGAAAAGCTTGGTCGCCCAGGGCAGATGATCATCGCCAACCACCCGTCACTGATCGATGTCGTGTTTCTGATCGGGCTGGTGCGTGACGCCAACTGCGTGGTCAAACGCAGCCTGTGGGAGAACCCGTTCACCCGCGGCCCTGTGCGCTCCACCGGTTACATCAGCAACGACGGCAGCATGGACATGCTCGACGCCGCCGTAGAGCGCCTGCAAAGCGGCCAGACACTGATCATTTTTCCGGAAGGCACGCGCACCCAGCCAGGCCAGCCGCCTGTCTTTCACCGCGGCGCGGCCGCCATTGCGCTGCGTGGCGCAAGCGTCATCACCCCGGTGACGATCAAGGTCCAGCCGACCACCCTGACCAAGGCCGAGCCCTGGTATCGCATTCCGCAACGCCGCGTGCACTTCACTTTGCGCGTCGGTGCCGATATAGAACCAACCGCCTTCAGTGCGCTAGGCCCACCGCCCCTGGCGTCCCGCAAGCTCAACGATTACCTGCATGACTATTTCACCAAGGAGCTCGCCTCAGATGAGCGATCTGCACCAGGACATTAAATTGTTGATCATCGATGCCCTGGGCCTCGAAGACATCACCCCGGAAGATATCGGCAACGATATGACGCTGTTTGGCGAAGGACTGGGACTGGACTCGGTGGATGCGCTCGAATTGGGCCTGGCCATCCAGAAGCGTTATGGCATCAGGATCGATGCCGATGCAAAGGACACCCGTAACCATTTCGCCAGCGTCGACAGCCTTGCGGCCTTCGTCAGCGCCAGACAACCGGCCTGAGAATTGAACATGCAAACCCGTGAAGACATCTTCGAAATCCTGCGCACCGCAATGGTGGAACTGTTCGAACTGGAGCCTGAGCGAGTCACGCTTGAAGCCAACCTGTATCAGGACCTGGAAATCGACAGCATCGATGCCGTGGACCTGATCGATCACATCAAACGCAAGACCGGCAAAAAGATTGCGGCTGAAGAGTTCAAGTCGGTGAGGACCGTGAATGACGTGGTAGAGGCCGTCTACAAACTGGTCAACACCGCCGAATGAAGCGGCTGATTGGCCTGATTCTGGTGCTGGCCGGCGTGCTCTATCCATTCGCCGTCTACTGGGGGACCGAGCATTTCGCCCCTTGGCAGTTCGCGCTGCTGCTGGGCAGCCTGTGGCTGGCGCGCGCCCTGACCGGAGAGCGCAGGCAAGGCAGCCTGGCGATGGCGATTGTAGCGCTGATCTTTTGCGCGGTGCTCGGCGCCCTCGACAGTCACATGATGCTGCGCTGGTACCCGGTACTGGTCAGCACCTTCATGCTCGGCCTGTTCGGCTCAAGCCTGGTCTACGGCCCGCCGATCGTGGAAAAGATGGCGCGCCTGAACCGTCCCGATCTGCCTGAGGCGGGTATCCGCTATACACGTAAAGTCACGCAGATTTGGTGCCTGTTCTTTCTCGTCAACGGCCTCACGTCAGCCATCCTGACACTGTGGGCACCGTTGTCATGGTGGACGCTGTACACAGGCCTGATTTCCTACGGCCTGATGGGCGTGTTATTCGCTGTTGAATGGATCGTCCGCCCACCCTCAGCGGGCGGCAAATGAAATGGATCGCATGAACTGGTTGAACCTGGAACACCTGCTGCTCGATGCGCTGCCCGACCGGCTGCTGACGCTGGCCCCGACCCTCGACCACGCGCAGTTTCGTGATCAGGCGCTCGGCGTGGCTGCGGGGCTGAACGCGCGCGGCATCACACGCCTTGCAGTGCACCTCGAGGATGCCGCAGACCTGGCCATTGCGTTGTTCGCGGCCTGGCGCGCAGGTGTGCACGTGTTGCTGCCCGCCGACTTGCAGGGCCAGACCCGCGAGCGCTGGGCGAATCAGGTCGACCTGTGGCTGACTGACCTGCCAGGTGACACCCACCTGAGCGACCTGCATGCCGCGCCTCTCCCCGCGGCAGCGCTGGACCTCGACCAGTGCCGGCTGAGCCTGTGCACCTCCGGCTCCAGCGGCGAGCCCAAACTGATCGAAAAACACCTGCGGCAACTGGCCAACGAAGTCTGCGGGCTGGAACAGCTGTGGGGCGCGGAGCTCGGCGCGGCATGCATGATCGGCAGCGTGGCGACGCAACATATTTACGGGCTGCTGTTTCGTTTGCTCTGGCCGCTGTGCGCGGCACGCCCGTTCGTGCGCCGTCAGTTGCCGTTCGCCGAAGACCTGCAACGCGCCAGCCGTGAATACCCGTCATTCGCCTGGGTCGCCAGCCCTGCGCTGCTCAAGCGCATGGGCGACAATCTCGACTGGCCGGGTCTTGCCGCCGTGCGCCGGGTGTTCTCTTCCGGCGGCGCATTGCCGGCCGAAGCCGCACAGAGCCTGCAGCAACGCCTCGGTCAGTGGCCGACGGAAATTCTCGGCAGCTCGGAAACCGGCGGCATCGCCTGGCGTCAGGGCGGGCAACGCTGGCAGGCCTTCGACGGCGTAGAGCTGAGTCAGGATGCGCAAGGTGCGCTGCGCATCAGCTCGCCCTATCTGCCGCCCGGCCATGTCGAGCAGACCGCCGATGCGGCGCTGATCGGTGCAGACGGGCGCTTCGAACTGCTGGGCAGGCTCGACCGCATCGTCAAACTCGAAGAGAAGCGCGTGTCCTTGCCGCTGATCGAGCAGGCCCTCGCTGCTCACCCGTGGGTGAGTGAAGCGCGTCTTGGCGTGGTGCAGGCAAACCGTGCCTCGCTGGGCGCGCTGCTGGTGCTGAGCGACGCGGGCTTGCTGGTCCTGCGCAATCAGGGCCGTCGGGCGCTAACCGAAGCCTTGCGGCAGTACCTGCAACCGCACTGCGAAACCATCGCCCTGCCGCGTCGCTGGCGTCTGCTGCGGCAGATGCCGCTCAACGCCCAGGGCAAGCTGCCTCAGGCAGAGGTCGAGGCGCTGCTGCTGGCGCCACGCTCGAAACAGCCGGAAGTGCTTGAGCAACAGAACGTCGAAGGCGAGCTGCACCTGCAATTGAGCGTCCCGCCCGATCTGGCGTTTTTCAGCGGCCACTTTCCCAAGGCGCCGATTTTGCCGGGCGTGGTGCAAGTCGACTGGGCGATCAGCCTGGGCCAGCGACTGCTCGACCTGCCATGCGGATTTGCCGGCATGGAGGTGCTCAAATTTCAGCAACTGGTGCGTCCCGGTGATCACCTCACGCTGACACTGCGCTTCGATGCGGCACGCTCCAAGCTGCACTTCGCCTTTCGCAACGCCGACAACGCGCCCTGCTCCAGTGGCCGCATCCTCCTGGAGGGCGACCATGCATAAGCCTTGCGTGATCATTCCGGTGTTTGACCACGAGCTGGCCGTGCCCAACGTGGTCAAGGCCGTGCGCAACGCCGGGTTGCCGTGCATTCTGGTGGACGATGCCAGCAGTCCGGCCTGCGAAGCCGTGTTACAGCAGTTGGCGCAGGGTGAGGCTATCCACCTGCTGCGCCTGCCGGTCAATCAGGGCAAGGGCGGCGCGGTAATGGCCGGCTTTCGCGAGGCGATCCGGCTGGGCTTCAGCCATGCGTTGCAGGTCGATGCCGATGGCCAGCATGATCTGAGTGATATTCCGGTGTTTCTGGAGCAGTCGCGACAGCACCCGGATGCGCTGATCTGCGGTTATCCGCAGTTTGACGAGAGCGTGCCCAAAGGCCGTCTGTATGCACGCTACCTGACCCACGTCTGGGTGTGGATCAATACCTTGTCGTTGCACATTCGCGATTCCATGTGCGGCTTTCGCCTCTATCCACTGGCCCCGGTCCTGGCGCTGATCGACAGCGTGCAGATCGGCAGACGCATGGATTTCGACTCGGAAATGCTCGTGCGCCTGTCCTGGCGAGGCCAGCCGATGCGCTGGCTGCCGACCCGCGTTCATTACCCGCAGGACGGTCTGTCGCATTTCCGCCTGTTTCATGACAACGCCCTGATTTCGAAAATGCACGCCAAGCTGTTCTTCGGCATGCTGCTACGCCTGCCAATGCTCCTGTGGCGACGGTGGCGGCCATGAGCATCGACAAGTCGCCCAAGGAGCATTGGGCCAGTCATCAGGAGCGCGGCAGCTTCATGCTCATGAAACTCACCGCCTGGGGCATGCGGGTGCTCGGTCGGCGCCTGCTCAGCCCGGTGCTGTATGGCATCGTCCTGTATTTCTTTGTCTTCGGCCGACGTGCCCGGCACAGCATCTGGCAATACCAGCAGCACCTGGCGGACTGGAGCGGCAAACCCGAACTGCGGCCCAGCCAGCGCCGGGTGTTCGGGCAGTTCATGGCATTCGCCGATGCCTTGCTCGACAAGCTCGACGTGTGGAACGGCAGGCTGGGTATCGATCAGATCGAGATCGTCGACCAGGCCTTGCTGCGCCAGAACCTGCGTGGCCAACGCGGACAGATGCTGGTCGGTGCGCACCTGGGCAACCTTGAAGTGTGCCGAGCGCTGGCCGAACTCGGCGAAAAGGTCACCATGAACGTGCTGGTGCACACCAAACATGCCGAACGCTTCAATCGCCTGCTCGGTGAAGCCGGCGCGACACATCTGCGCCTGATTCAGGTCAGCGAGCTGGACCCGGCCATCATGCTGCAATTAAGCCAGCGTCTGGACGAAGGCGAGTGGCTGGCCATCGCCGGTGACCGCGTCGCGCTGCATGGCGGGCGCAATGTGCAGGTCGACTTTCTCGGTCAGCCGGCCAACTTCCCGCAAGGCCCCTGGCTGCTGGCCGGGCTGCTCAAGTGCCCGGTCAACCTGTTCTTTTGCCTCAAGGGTGCGAAAGGCTATCGGGTAATTCTCGAACCGTTCGCCGACGCCATCGAGTGGCGGCGCAGCGACCGTGCCCAGGTCATCGAGCAGTGGGCCACGTGTTATGCCGAGCGTCTTGGGCACTATTGCCTGGAAGCGCCGCAGCAGTGGTTCAATTTCTACCCATTCTGGAAGTCTGCCGATGAATCAGGCTCATGAGCTGATCGCGCTCGGCGGTCATGTGCTGCGTTGTAAAATCAGCGCGGATCGCCACAGGAGGTTACATGCGCAGTAAGGGTTTCCTGCACATCGACACTGAAATCGTCGTGCCGTTTTTCGACGTCGACATGATGAACATCGTCTGGCACGGGCACTACGTGAAGTACCTCGAAGTGGCGCGCTGCGCGCTGCTCGATCATATCGGCCATAACTACATGCAGATGCTCGAATCCGGTTATGGTTGGCCGGTGATCGATCTGCAATTGCGCTATGTGCGCAGCGCCGTGTTCGGTCAGACACTGAACGTGCGCGCCAGTCTGGTGGAGTGGGAGAACCGTCTGAAGATCAATTACCTGATCACCGATGCACACACCGGTGAGCGCCTGACCCGCGCCAGCACTGTGCAGGTCGCCGTCGACAGCCAGAGCCGGGAAATGCAACTGGCCTCGCCGCAGGTGTTCATCGATGCCGTCAAAACTGCCCTTGAGAGCACAATAGAGAGCGCCTCGCCATGAACCGCCCGCTTCGTACCTTGATTCTGCTGGGTCTGCTGTGCCTTTCTTCTCTGGCGCAGGCGTTCGATCTGCAACAACTGAGCGATCAGCTCGCCAAGCCTGCCGTGGTGCAGGGTCGTTTCGTTCAGGAAAAACACCTGCGCGCCCTGCCGCAACCGCTGCTCAGCAAGGGCCGCTTCGTGCTCGCCAGGGATTTCGGGCTGCTCTGGCTGCTGGAAACACCGCTCAAACAGGATTACCGCATCAATGCCGACGGTATTGCCCGTCGTGAAGCCGATGGCAATGTCAGCACTTGGAAGCCGGTGCCGAACAAGAACGCCGGCGCCGAGCAGAACCGTCTGTTCCTGGCGGTCTTGCAAGGCGACAGCAGCGGCCTGCAGCGGGATTTCGACTTGCAGCTCAAGGGCGAGGCGAATGCCTGGCACCTCACCCTGACGCCGCGTTCGATGCTGCTGCAACAAGTGTTCAAACAGATCAACATCGACGGTGGCGAACTGGTGCAGCGTATCGAGCTGCTGGAAACCCAGGGCGACAGCACGGTCCTGAAAATGATCGACAGCAGCAGTGCCCCGACCCTGACCGATGCGCAGCGTAATGACTTCAAAGACTGAGCGGCTGTTGCCGCGACTGTTCCTGCTGATTCTGGCGGGCGTACTGGCGCTCGCGGGCTGGCAGTGGCACGACCGCTCGCCGCTGTCGGCCAACCTGATGGAGCTGGTGCCGGGCACCGATAACGACGAACTGGTCGTGAGCGCCGAAAAGCGCATGCAGGAACCGCTCAACCGCGAAATGCTGGTGCTGGTGGGCCACAGCGATCGGCAGAAGGCCGTCGAACTGGCACGCAATCTGGCTGAACAATGGCAGTCGACCGGCCTGTTCGAGAAGGTCCAGTGGTCGCTGCAGGCCGATCTGCCCGCGTTGCGCACCCAGTTGCTGCAAGGGCGCATCGCCATGCTGCCGACAGCGGACCGCACACTGCTGATCGACGACCCGAAAACCTTCATCGAACAGCGCGTACAGACGCTGTTCGACCCGTTTGCCGGGTTCAGCCTGGTGCCTGGCCAGGATGACTGGCTGGGGCTGACCGGACGTATCCAGAACGGCCTGCCGAAGCAGGGCTCGGTCGAGGCGGACCTGGCCAGTGGCGCGCTGGTGGCCAGCGCCGAGGGTAAAAGCTGGGTACTGCTGCGTTCGCGAACCCGAACCGATGCCTTCGACATGCACCTGCCCGGCCAGGTCGCGGACCTGCTGGCGCAAGCGCGGGTGCAGGCCAGTCAGGCGGGTGGTCAATTGCTCGCGGCCAGCGGGCTGCTTTACGCTGCCGACGGGCAGAAGCAGGCCAGCCGGGAAATCACCTGGGTCGGCGGTGGCGCAACGGTCGGTATCCTGTTGTTGCTGTTACTCGCCTTCCGCCGCTGGAGCGTGCTGCTGGCATTCGTGCCGGTGGTGGTCGGCATGCTCTTCGGCGCGGTGGCCTGCGTTGCGATATTCGGCAGCATGCACGTCATGACGCTGGTGCTGGGCTCGAGCCTGATCGGGGTGGCGGTGGATTACCCGCTGCATTACCTGTCCAAGAGCTGGAGCCTCAAACCCTGGCGCAGTTGGCCCGCCTTGCGCCTGACCCTGCCGGGCCTGAGCCTGAGCCTGATCACCAGTTGCATCGGCTACCTGGCGCTGGCCTGGACGCCGTTTCCGGCACTCACGCAAATTGCGGTGTTCTCGGCGGCCGGCCTGATCGGCGCCTACCTGACGGCGGTGTGCCTGCTGCCCGCGCTGCTCGCAAAAGTCGAGATCAGCCCTGCCCAGTGGCCGCTGAAAATGGCGCAATTGATGCTCGATTGCCGCGCCGCCTTGCTGCTGCGCATCAGCACACCGATCCTGCTGGTGCTGCTGTTGGTCTTCTGTGGCGGCGGACTCTGGCACCTGACCACCAAGAACGATATCCGCCAATGGGTGGCAGCACCTCAGGCGTTGACCGATGAAGCCCAGGCCATCGCACGGATCACCGGTTATCAGCCCACCAGCCAGTTTTTTCTGGTGCGCGGCAAGGACCAACAGCAGTTGCTGGATCGGCAGTCCGAACTGACCCAACGGCTCGACCAACTGGTCAGCATGGACAAGCTGCAAGGCTACATGGCGCTCAACCAGTTGCTGGATTCGCCTGCCGAGCAACAACTGACCCGTGATGCACTGGGCAAATTGCCGCAACACTGGGAGCCACTGGTACAGCTTGGCGTTCCGGCCAACGCACTGAAAACCGAACTCGCGCAATTGCAGGCACTGCCAACGCAAGACATTGATCAGGCGCTTCAAGGCCCGCTCAGCGAACCGTGGCGCACGCTCTGGCTGGGCGCCAGCGAAGATGCCGAAGGCGACGCTCAGGTAGCCAGCATCGTCAGCCTGCGTGGCATGAACAGCATGGCGTTGCTGCGCGTGCAGGCCATCGGACTGGAGGGCGTGCAACTGGTCGACCGCCTGGGTGAGCTCAACGAGGTGTTTGCCCACACGCAGATCAGCGCAGCGGAATTGAAGCTGGCATCGTGCGTACTGATCGTCCTGCTGCTGATCGCTCCGTTTGGCTTCGGCGGTGCGTTGCGCATCGTCGCCCTGCCCCTGCTGGCGGCCCTGTGCAGCCTCGCCAGCCTGGGCTGGCTCGGTCAGCCGCTGACTCTGTTCAGCCTGTTCGGCCTGTTGCTGGTCACGGCGATCAGCGTCGATTACGCCATCCTGATGCGCGAGCAGATAGGCGGCGCGGCAGTCAGCCTGCTGGGCACGCTGCTGGCAGCGGTCACCACCTGGCTGTCGTTCGGCCTGCTGGCCGTTTCCAGCACCCCGGCGATCAGCAACTTCGGCCTGTCGGTCAGTCTGGGGCTGGCGTTCAGCTTCCTGCTGGCGCCCTGGGCCAGCCCGCGTAAAGCGCTTCATTCGCCAGCCAATGCTGAAGGGCCACACGCATGAGTCTTGCAGCGTTGTCGTCACTCCCAGCCACCGCTCAACCGAAAAGGAATACCTGTGCCCATCACTGATAGGGAAATTCGTCAGGTCGTCATCATCGGTGCCGGCCCGGCCGGTTCAATAGCGGCTGCCCTGCTCAAACGCCAGGGCCATGACGTGCTGATCGTCGAGCGCCAGCTGTTTCCGCGCTTCTCCATCGGTGAAAGCCTGCTGTGCCACTGCCTGGACTTCGTCGAAGAAGCCGGGATGCTGGAGGCCGTGCAGGCCGCCGGTTTCCAGCCCAAAAATGGCGCAGCCTTCGCGCGTGGCGAGCAATACAGCGATTTCGACTTCAGCGATACGTTCAGCAACGGCAAGCCGACGACCTTTCAGGTGCAGCGCAGCGAGTTCGACAAACTGCTCGCCGATCAGGCTGCGCTGCAAGGCGTGGACATCCGCTATCAGGAAGAGATCGTCAGCGCCGACTTCGATGGCCCGCAGCCGGTTTTGCGTGTGAGGCGTGAGGACGGCAGCGAATACAGCGTGCAGGCCAGCTTCGTACTCGACGCCAGCGGCTATGGCCGTGTGCTGCCGCGCTTGCTGGATCTGGAAGCGCCGTCGGGTTTTCCGGTGCGCCAGGCGGTGTTCACCCATATCGAAGACCGCATCGAAAGCCCGCCCTTCGACCGCCGCAAGATTCTCGTCAGCATCCATCCGCAGCACAGCGATGTGTGGTTCTGGTCGATCCCGTTCAGCGAAGGCCGCTGTTCGATAGGCGTGGTCGCCTCGGCTGAACGCTTCAAGGACAAGCCCGAGGATCTGGATGCCTGCCTGCGCGCCTTTATCGATGAAACACCGCAACTGGCCAGCGTGCTGAAAAACGCAGTCTGGGATACGCCAGCGAGAACCATCGGCGGCTACTCGGCCAACGTCAAGACCCTGCACGGCAAAGGCTTTGCGCTGCTGGGCAATGCGGCGGAATTCCTCGACCCGGTGTTTTCGTCAGGTGTGACCATCGCCATGCGTTCGGCGAGCATGGCGGCTGGCGTGCTGAGCCGCCAGTTGCAGGGCGAAAACGTGGATTGGGAAAGCGAGTTCGCGGTGCCATTGAAACGTGGCGTCGACACCTTTCGTGCCTATGTCGAGGGCTGGTATGACGGTACGTTCCAGAGCGTGATTTTCTACCCCGGCAGCGCTCCGGACATCCGCCGCATGATCAGCTCGATTCTGGCCGGTTATGCCTGGGACGAACGCAATCCGTTTGTCAGCGAGCCCAAGCGCCGCCTGCGCACACTTTCGGAAATCTGCGCGGACGGTGGTTCATGAGTCGACCGTTCCTGAGTGACAGTTATGTCGAGGAAACCCGCTTCGGCCTGTGGTTTCTGCGCAGCAACATCTGGCAGTACCGCGTGCTGCGCGTGGCGATAGACGACTTGCACAGCCTGTTCGCCAGCCCGCCGCCGGTTGCGCCGGTGTTGCTCGACGCCGGGTGCGGGCAAGGCCGCTCGTTCCAGCATCTGAACAAGGTTTTTCAGCCGTCCAGGCTCATCGGTGTCGACGCCGATCCGCACAGCCTCGAGATGAGTCGCGAAGAGGCGCGGGCCAGGGGCGTAGAGGTCGAGCTGATCGGCAGCGACTGCGCAGCTCTGCCAGTACCCGACGCCAGCGTCGATTTGCTGTTCTGCCACCAGACTTTCCATCATCTGGTGGAGCAGGAACAAGCGCTGGCCGAGTTTTACCGGGTACTCAAACCGGGCGGCTACCTGCTGTTCGCCGAGTCGACCGAGGCGTACATCGACACCTGGGTAATTCGCTGGCTGTTCCGCCACCCGATGCATGTTCAGAAAAGCGCGGCGCAGTATCTGCAGATGATCCGCGACCAGGGTTTCGAGTTCGATGCACCGAATGTTTCGTACCCTTACCTGTGGTGGAGCCGCGCCAGGGACTTCGGCCTGCTCGAAGTCTTGAAACTGCAAAAGCCCAGGCCGTTCGGGCAACGTGAGGAAACGCTGGTCAATGTCGTGGCCCGCAAACCCCTGGAAGTGGAAGCATCATGATTCGCATACTGTTTTTAGCCTTCCTGCTGCTCGGCGGCTGTGCGGCACAAGCCCCGCTGCCGACCAGCGCACCGACCATGCAATTGCCGATGCAGCTGCACATCGAGCGTCGCCAGGCCGATCAGCATCAGGACTGGTTACTGATCATCCAGCGCGAAAACGGCGGATTGCGCTGGTCGATGATGGACCCGCTGGGCATTCCCCAGGCGCGCCAGTTGCTGATCGACGGCAAATGGCAAGCCGACGGTTTGCTGCCGCCCAATCCCGAAGCCCGCGAGCTGTTCGCTGCGCTGATGTTCGCCATGACCCCGGACCTGGAAATGCATGGCCGCTACCCGACGGCTTACCGCCAGGGCATGCAGCGACGCCTGGACGATCGCTGGCTGGTCGAATATCAGTCGGCCAACGCATTCACTATTCGCCTCAAGGACAGGCTGAGCTACAAGGTCACACCACTGAACAACGAGAGCCTGCCATGACCGCCTATCTCAACGCGCTGGGCGTGATCTGCTCGCTGGGCGACAGCCGTGAAGAGGTGTCGCGCAGGCTGTTCGCAGGTGACAGCTCGGGTATGGTGTTCGAAAGCGGCTGGGTACCGGAACGTGCGTTGCCGGTCGGTGCGGTCAAATCCGCACTGCCGCCCATTCCGCCGGCCGTGCATTTGCATCGCAGCCGCAATAACCAGCTGCTGCTGGCCGCCGCCCTGCAGATTGAGGAGGACATCAGCCAGGCCATCACCCGCTTCGGCGCCGGGCGGATTGGCGTGATCATCGGCACAAGCACCTCGGGCATCGATGAAGCGAGCGAGAGCATGGCCGTCTGGCTGCGCGAGCGGACCTTCCCCGACGATTACGATTATCGGCAGCAGGAACTGGGCGCACCGGCAAATTTTCTCGCCGCCTGGCTGCAATTGAGCGGCCCGGCCTACGTCATCTCGACAGCCTGCACCTCCAGCTCGCGGGCATTGCTCAGTGCGCGGCGGGCGCTGGACATGGGCCTGTGCGATGCCGTGCTGTGCGGCGGCGTCGACAGCCTGTGCAGGCTGACCCTGCAGGGGTTCTCGGCACTCGAGGCCATGTCGCCGCAGCTCTGCAATCCGTTCTCCAGCAACCGCAACGGGATCAATATCGGCGAGGCGGCCGCACTGTTCCTGATGACTCGCGAAGCCGACAGCAGGCACTCGATTGCCCTGCTGGGTGCAGGTGCCAGCTGCGACGCTCACCACATCTCGGCCCCCGAACCCACCGGCCGTGGTGCGCGCGATGCCATGCTGCAAGCGTTGCGCAATGCGCGACTCGAGGCGGAGCAGATCGGTTATCTGAACCTGCATGGCACCGCCACGCCGCACAACGATGCAATGGAGAGCCTGGCCGTGCAGGGCGTATTTCCCAACGGCGTGCCCTGCTCGTCAACCAAACCGCTCAGCGGCCACACCCTGGGCGCAGCGGGCGCGCTGGAAGCGGCGTTTTGCTGGCTGAGCCTGGCACCGCAGAATGCCGAACGGGCCCTGCCCCCGCACCTGTGGGACGGCGAGACCGATCCACTGCTGCCCGCGCTGCAATGGACACACGCAGGCTCGCGCCTGACACCTGAAAACGCTCGTTACATGATGAGCAATTCGTTTGCCTTCGGTGGCAACAACATCAGCCTGATTATCGGAGATGCCCCATGACCGAGTGGCCGCTCGCCGAACTCATCCCCCATGCCGGCGACATGATCCTTATCGATCAGGTGCTGAGCTTTGACGAAGAACAGATTCGAACCTGCCTGACCGTACGCGCCGACGGCCTGTTCAATCAAGCGGACGGCAGCCTGCCCGCATGGCTGGGCATAGAGCTGATGGCGCAGAGCGTCGCGGCCTATGCCGGTTGCAAGGCGCGCAACAACGGCGAAGCGGTCAAGCTGGGTTTTTTGCTTGGCAGCCGCAAGTTCGATTGCAACGTGACACGCTTCCCACTGGGCAGTGAACTGCACATCCATGCCGTGCGCTCCCTGCAGGACGACAACGGCATGGGCATGTTCGAATGCACCCTCACCGGCCCGGGTATCGAGGCTTTTGCCCGACTCAATGTATATTGCCCGCCCAACACTGCTGACTACCTGGCTGAAGGAGCCCCGGCATGACTGAATCGATACTGGTCACCGGCTCCAGCCGTGGCATCGGCCGCGCCATCGCCCTGCGTCTGGCGCAGGCCGGATACGACCTGATCCTGCATTGCCGCACCGGCCGCAGCGAAGCCGAAGCCGTGCAGGCCGAAGTCGTTGCGTTGGGCCGTCAGGCACGCGTGCTGCAATTCGATGTCTCGGACCGTGCCGCCTGCAAGGCAATTCTGGAACAGGATGTGGAGACGCATGGCGCCTATTACGGCGTGGTACTCAACGCCGGGCTGACCCGCGACGGCGCGTTTCCGGCGCTGAGCGACGATGACTGGGATCAGGTGCTGCGCACCAACCTGGACGGTTTCTATAATGTCCTGCACCCGTTGACGATGCCGATGATTCGCCGTCGTGCAGCAGGGCGCATCGTCTGCATCACCTCGGTTTCCGGGCTGATCGGCAATCGCGGCCAGGTCAATTACAGCGCTTCCAAGGCAGGGCTGATCGGTGCCGCCAAGGCGCTGGCCATCGAACTGGGCAAACGCAAGATCACCGTCAACTGCGTCGCGCCGGGGCTGATCGATACGGCCATGCTCGACGAGAACGTGCCCGTTGACGAACTGATGAAAATGATTCCGGCACAACGCATGGGCACGCCCGAGGAAGTGGCGGGGGCCGTGAATTTTCTGATGTCGGCCGAAGCGAGCTACATCACTCGTCAGGTTCTGGCCGTCAATGGGGGACTGTGCTGATGAAGCGTGTGGTAGTGACCGGCATGTCCGGCATCACTTCGGTGGGCAGCGACTGGCCGACTATCGATGCCAGCTTCACGGCCAATCGCAGCGGCATTCGCCGGATGGACGAGTGGAACCGTTTTGCCGAGCTCAATACCCGCCTGGCTGGCCCTATCGACGATTTCGTCGTGCCGGGGCACTGGACGCGCAAGCAACTGCGCAGCATGGGCCGCGTGTCCCGTCTGGCCGTGGCGGCTGCGGAGCAGGCCCTGATCGACGCCGGGCTGCTGAATGACCCGATCATTCGCGATGGCCGCATGGGCACGGCCTGCGGCTCGTCCACCGGCAGCACCGACGAGATCAAGGCTTTCGGCAACATGTTGATCAACTCGGTGGCTGTGGGCCTGAACGCCAACTCCTACGTGCGCATGATGCCGCACACCACCGCTGCCAACATCAGCATTTTCTTCGGCCTGACCGGACGCCTGATTCCGACCTCCAGCGCCTGTACCAGTGGCAGTCAGGGCATCGGCTATGCCTACGAGGCGATCAAGTTCGGCCGTCTGCCGCTGATGCTGGCGGGCGGGGCTGAAGAGCTGTGCCCGACCGAGGCCATGGTGTTCGACGCGCTGTACGCCACCAGCCTCAAGAATGATGCGCCCCACAGCACGCCACGCCCCTACGACAGCGGACGCGACGGCCTGGTGATCGGCGAAGGCGGCGGCATGCTGGTGCTTGAAGAGCTTGAGCATGCCCAGGCACGTGGCGCGCATATCTACGCCGAGATCGTCGGCTTCGGCAGCAACGCCGACGGCGCGCACAGCACTCGCCCCGAGCAGGCCACCATGCGCCGCGCGATGGAGCTGGCCCTCGAAGACGCCAACCTGCCGCCCGACGCCATCGGTTACGTCAACGGCCACGGCACCGCCACCGAACAGGGCGACATCGCCGAGACCCTGGCCACCAGCAGCCTGTTCGGCCCGCGCATGCCGCTCAGCTCGCAGAAAAGCTTCCTCGGCCACACGCTGGGAGCGTGCGGCGCGCTGGAGTCATGGTTCAGCATCGAAATGCTCAACAGCGATCGCTATATCCATACGCTCAACCTGGTCGCCATCGACCCACAGTGCGGTGAACTGGACTACATCGTCGGCGAACCAAGGTACATGAGCAACGAATACGTGATGAACAACAACTTCGCATTTGGCGGCGTGAACACCTCGCTGATCTTCAGGCGTTGGCGCTAAGGGTGTTCTCTGAGACGCCTGCCGCTCCTCATGCTCCAGTCCACACACTTGTCGTCCCACTCTCCGGCGTGGGAATGCAGCTCTGGTCGCTCTGCGTCCAATCTTTAGGTATCAACATGCCTACAAGAGAGGGCTGCTGCCCGCAGGACGTTCGGGACGTTAAGACCGGCTGAGAAGCGGCCCGGCCATGCCTGATGCACCGCATACACCGGTCCTGCTGCCGGTTCCCGGCAGATCGCGAGCAAGCTCGCTCCCACGGCCTGCGGCCAGAATCTCAACTATCGTGCGGCGCTCCGCTTCGTATGCCGTTCTGGACGCTCAGCGGCCCGGCCCACCGCATGCACCGGTCTTGCTGCCGGTTCCCGGCAGATCGCGAGCAAGCTCGCTCCCACGGCCTGCGGCCAGAATCTCAACTATCGTGCGGCGCTCAGCTTCGTATGCCGTTCTGGACGCTCAGCGGCCCGGCACACCGCATGCACCGGTCTTGCTGCCGGTTCCCGGCAGATCGCGAGCAAGCTCGCTCCCACGGCCTGCGGCCAGAATCTCAACTATCGTGCGGCGCTCTGCGTCGCATGCCGTTCTGGACGCTCTGCGTCCTATCATCAGTACCCTTGAATCACCCCACATTGCGCGTTAACAGCTCGGTGAACGCCTTGGCCATGGGCGATTGTTCGTCCTTGCGTTGCACCAGCCACACCGCGCTGGTTGCGCCGGGGTCGAGGACGTTGCGGTAGACCACGCCGTCGATGCGCATTCGCCGGTAGGACGCAGGCAGTACGGTGACGCCCAATCCTGCTGCAACCAGGCCGATGATAGTCATCACTTCGCCCGCTTCCTGGGTGATCAGCGGGCTGAACCCCGCGGCGCGCGCCAGGCTCAGGACTTGCGCGTAGATGCCGCTGCCGTAGGTACGCGGGAAGAACACGAACGGCTCGGCGGCCAGCGCCGCCATGTAGATCCCTTCCTCGCTCCCTGCCGCCAGAGGATGGTCGGCACGCATGATCGCCACCAGCGGTTCACTGAGCAATTCGAACACCACCAGTGAATCGGGCAATGCCAGCGGGCGCATGATGCCGACCTGAATGGTTTTGTCCTCAAGACCTGCCGCCACTTCCTGACTGGTGATCTCGGTCAGGGTGAGATGGACGTCAGGGTAGGCCTGGCGGAAAGCAAAAATCGCCTGCGGAATGCTCGACGTAAACGGCGCAGATGAGGTAAAGCCGATTTTCAGCTCGCCGATCTCACCCAGTTGCGCACGCCGCGCCACGTCAGTGGCCTTGTCGACCTGCGCCAGCACCAGCCGTGCTTCGTCGAGAAACAGCCGCCCGGATTCGCTCAACTCGACGCGCCGGTTGGTGCGCTCGAACAAACGCGTGCCCAGTTCCTGCTCCAGCGTCTGAATCTGCTGGCTGAGCGGCGGTTGCGAAATACCCAGCGCCTGCGCGGCGCGGCCAAAATGCAGCTCTTCGGCAACCGCGATGAAGTAACGCAGATGACGCAATTCCATGCGGCCTCCATTAAGTCTTTTTACCTATCAAACAGGTCGAACAATATATTGGATGGAATGATTAGCGAGCTATATGATTTTTTCATCGCCTGCTCAATCATGCCCTGAGGTCCTTGTGAACCCTGCCGTCGCACCGCCCACCCCAGACCTGAACACCCCGTCCGTAAAGTCGTCGACACTGCCCGACGATACCTACATCGAAAAGAACACGCCGCTTTTCAAACGCACTGCGCTGGCGCTGTTCGCTGGCGGGTTTTCGACCTTTACCCTGCTGTACTGCGTTCAGCCGATGATGCCGACGCTGTCCAGCGAGTTCTCCCTGACGGCGGCACAAAGCAGCCTGATCCTGTCCGTCGCCACGGCAATGCTCGCCATCGGCCTGCTGATCACCGGGCCGATATCCGATCGGCTGGGGCGCAAGCCGGTGATGGTCATGGCGCTGTTCTGTGCGTCGCTGTTCACCATCGCCAGCGCCTTGATGCCTAGCTGGGAGGGCGTACTGATTACCCGCGCCCTGGTAGGCCTGTCACTGAGCGGCCTCGCGGCGGTGGCCATGACCTACCTGAGCGAGGAGATCCACCCCACCCATCTGGGTCTGGCGATGGGGCTGTATATCGGCGGCAGCGCCGTCGGTGGTATGAGCGGAAGGCTGATCGTCGGGGTGATGATCGACTATGTCAGCTGGCATGCGGCAATGCTGGTAGTTGGCGGGCTGGCGCTGATCGCCGCAGCGGTGTTCTGGAGGATCCTGCCGGCGTCACGCAACTTCCGCCCGCGCTCGCTGCACCCTCGCAGTCTGCTCGACGGGTTTGTGGTGCAGTTTCGCGATGCAGGCTTGCCGCTGCTGTTTCTGACCGGCTTTCTGCTGATGGGCGCATTCGTCACGCTGTTCAACTACATCGCCTACCGCTTTCTGAGCGCACCCTACAACCTGAGCCAGGCCGTGGTCGGGGTGTTTTCCGTGGTGTACCTGTCGGGCATCTACAGCTCGGCAAAGATCGGCTCGCTGGCTGACCGCCTTGGCCGCCGACAGGTGCTCTGGGCCGTGATCGTGATGATGCTGGCCGGCCTGCTGCTGACCCTGTTAACCCGGCTGCCGCTGGTGATCGTCGGCGTACTGATCTTCACTTTCGGCTTCTTCGGCGCACATTCGGTGGCCAGCAGCTGGGTCGGACGCAGGGCCACCACCGCCAGAGGCCAGGCCGCGTCCCTGTACCTGTTCTGTTACTACGCAGGCTCGAGCGTAGCCGGAACCGGCGGCGGCGTGTTCTGGCACTACGCGGGATGGAACGGCATCGGGCTGTTTATCGGCGTGTTGCTGCTGATCGCACTTGGGGTAGCGCTGCGGCTGGCAAGGTTGCAGCCGCTGGGGGCGAAGGTTTAGTCACCCGGCAGACGCAGGCGGATGGGGGGACGCAATGGCACTCCCATCAGCCACCTAACCCCTTCCAAGAAATTTATTTTCATATATTTGTTTATATTTCGTTTTCGTGTAATTTATTTTCATCACGAAAGCAGAGATAAAAACAATGAATACCTGTGATCGCCCTGAAACGCCCCTGCTCCACCTTATTGCGTCATCCCTGCCGAGTACCCCCGAGTCGCCTTCAGGCTGACGGCTTCAGCCGTCGGTATTGCGCTCTCGCCTACCCATTCTGCAAGGAACCGCCGCTATGTCGCCGTCTCCCGGTATTTCGCTGTTGGTCTACGCCGCTGTCGCCATCATCGCCTTGATCGTGCTGATCGCGCGTTACCGCCTCAATCCGTTTATCGTCATTACGCTTGTTTCGGTCGGTCTGGCCCTGGTCGCGGGAATGCCGGCCAGTGGCGTGGTCGCCTCCTATGAAGCGGGGGTTGGCAAGACGCTGGGGCATATCGCGCTGGTCGTGGCGCTGGGCACCATGCTTGGCAAGATGATGGCCGAGTCTGGCGGCGCCGAGCAGGTGGCGCGCACTCTGATCGACCGCTTTGGCGAACGTAACGCGCACTGGGCCATGGTCTGCATCGCGTTTCTGGTGGGCTTGCCACTGTTCTTCGAAGTCGGCTTCGTTCTGCTGGTGCCGATTGCCTTTACCGTGGCCCGGCGTGTCGGGGTGTCGATTCTGATGGTCGGCCTGCCGATGGTCGCCGGTCTCTCGGTGGTGCATGCGCTGGTGCCGCCACACCCTGCTGCGATGCTCGCGGTGCAGGCGTATCAGGCGTCGGTGGGGCAAACGCTCTTCTACGCCATCCTGATCGGCATCCCCACGGCGATCATCGCCGGTCCGGTGTATGCCAAATTCATTGTGCCGCGCATCCACTTGCCAGCTGAAAACCCGCTGGCCAAGCAGTTTCTCGACCGCGAACCACGCCAGAAGCTGCCCAGCTTCGGCCTGACCATGGCAACGATTCTGCTGCCGGTGGTGCTGATGCTGCTGGGTGGCTGGGCCAACCTGATCAGCACACCGGGCAGTGCGTTCAATGGCTTTTTGCTGTTCATCGGCAACTCGGTGATCGCCCTGCTGCTGGCCACCCTGTTGAGTTTCTGGACGCTGGGCATCGCTCAGGGTTTCAACCGCGACTCGATCCTGAAATTCACCAATGAGTGCCTGGCACCGACTGCCAGCATCACGTTGCTGGTCGGTGCCGGTGGCGGTTTGAACCGTATTCTGGTCGACAGCGGTGTCACCAACCAGATCGTTGGTCTGGCGCAGGACTTTCATCTGTCACCCCTGCTGATGGGCTGGTTGTTTGCGGCACTGATGCGCGTTGCAACGGGCTCGGCGACGGTAGCAATGACCACCGCATCGGGCATTGTTGCGCCTGTCGCGCTGGGGCTGGGTTACCCGCACCCCGAATTGCTGGTGCTGGCGACGGGCGCAGGCTCGGTGATCTTTTCCCACGTCAACGACGGTGGTTTCTGGCTTATCAAGGAGTATTTCAACATGACCGTCGCGCAAACGTTCAAGACCTGGACGGTCTTGGAGACGCTGATTTCTGTCGTCGCTTTTGCCCTGACGCTGGGCCTGGCGCAGGTGCTTTGAGTGGACATTCTGTACCAGATACGTGCCCGTCAGGATTCCCTCAGCGCGGGAGAGGGACGAATCGCCAGGCTGTTGCTCAGCGATATCGCCTTCGCGGCGAGTGCCAGTCTGGATGAGCTGGCCAGCCGCGCCGAGGTCAGCAGTGCGACGCTGTCACGCTTCGCACGCAGCATCGGTTGTCGGGATCTGCGCGATTTGCGCCTGCAACTGGCCCAGGCCAGCGGCGTCGGCAGCCGCTTCCTTCATCCTGAACCGGCGCCGGAGCAGTCGGCGTTTTTCACCCGGATCGTCGACGACATCGAAGCGACCCTGCGCCAGCACCTGGCGGGCTTCGATGCAACACGCTTTGCCGCCGCCATCGCCTGTGTCGCCGACGCACGCATGATTCACACATTCGGCATGGGCGGTTGCTCCAGCCTGTGCAGCGAGGAACTGCAAACCCGGCTGGTGCGCCTGGGTTACCCGGTGGCCGCCTGCCGCGACCCGGTGATGATGCGCATGGTCGCCGCTACGCTTGGCCCGCAACACAGCCTGATTGTCTGCTCGCTCAGCGGGCGTACGCCGGAACTGCTCGACGCCGTGACCCTGGCCCGCAGCTACGGTGCCCGCGTGTTGGCCATTACGCTGCCTGACTCACCGTTGGCACAACTGGCCGAGGTCGTGCTGCCGCTGCAAATTGCTGAAACCAATTTCATCTATAAACCTACCGCAGCGCGTTACGGCATGCTGCTGACCATCGATGTGCTGGCCACTGAACTGGCGCTGGCGAGCCCTGAAGACAATCAGGAGCGGCTGCGCCGGATCAAGCTTGCGCTGGATGAATACCGTGGCGGTGAAGATGGCCTGCCGCTGGGAGACTGAACCATGCTTTATGACCTGATCATTCGCAACGCACTGGTCATCGACGGCAGTGACACGCCGGGGGTACGCGCCGATGTGGCGATCAGCGAAGGGCGCATCCAGCGCATCGGCAGTCTGACCGGTTCCAGTGCCCGGGAAGAAATCGATGCGGCCGGTCGCGTGCTGGCCCCCGGATTCATCGATGTGCATACCCACGACGATACGGTGGTCATCCGCAAACCCGAGATGCTGCCGAAAATCAGCCAGGGCGTGACGACCGTCATCGTCGGCAACTGCGGGATCAGCGCGTCGCCGGTCTCGCTGAGCGGCAATCCGCCCGACCCGATGAACCTGCTGGGCGACGCCGCGGCGTTCGTCTATCCACGTTTCACCGACTACCGCGCGGCGGTTGAAAACGCCCGGCCCGCCGTTAACGTGGCGGCCCTGATCGGCCATACCGCCTTGCGCAGCAACCACATGGATGACTTGTTGCGCAGCGCCAGCCCGGAAGAAATCGCCGCGATGCGCGAGCAGTTGCGCGACAGCCTGGAAGCGGGCGCGCTGGGGTTGTCGACCGGCCTTGCCTACGCTTCGGCGTTCTCGGCCGAAACCAGCGAGGTCAAACAACTGGCTGAGGAACTCAGCGCGTTCGGCGCGATTTACACCACCCACCTGCGCAGCGAATTCGAGCCGGTGCTTGAGGCCATGGCAGAAGCATTCGATATAGGTCGCCATGCGCGCTCACCGGTCATCATCTCGCACATGAAATGCGCCGGTGCCGGCAACTGGGGACGCAGCCCGCAACTGCTGGCGGCCCTGGAAGAGGCCGCGCAGGACCATCCGGTAGGCTGCGACTGCTATCCCTATGCGGCCAGTTCTTCAACGCTGGACCTTAAACAGGTGACTGACGCATTTCGCATTACCATCACCTGGTCTACGCCACACCCGGATCAGGGCGGCAGGGATCTGCAGGACATTGCCGCCGACTGGGGGCTGTCATTGCTGGACGCCGCACGCAAGTTACAGCCTGCGGGTGCGGTGTACTACGGCATGGATGAGGGCGACGTCGAACGCATCATGTCTCACCCGCTGGCGATGATCGGCTCCGATGGACTTCCGGAAGACCCGTTTCCTCATCCGCGCCTGTGGGGCGCGTTCCCGAGGGTGCTTGGGCATTTCAGCCGGGACAAGGGGCTGTTTGCGTTGCACACCGCCGTACACAAAATGACCGGGCTGTCAGCCGCGCGCTTCGCCTTGCACGAACGCGGCCTTATTCGCGAGGGTTACTGGGCGGATCTGGTGTTGTTCAACCCGCAAACCGTGCGCGACGTGGCGGATTTCAAAGACCCTCAGCGAGCGGCGCAGGGCATCGACGGTGTCTGGGTCAACGGTCGCCTGAGCTACGCAGAAGGCAAGGCGCAAGGCGAGCGCCAAGGTAGATTCCTGCCACGCAGCGGTTCGCTGCGGCAGGGCTTTGCGGATGCAAAAGCGCCGACGTAGTCGTCGGCGCTTAAATCAATCGATGCGTCTTGAGGCATCGACGCCTCGTTGGCTCGGCAATTACTGGTGATACTGCGCCGACAACTCGTGCACTGCATTGATGAACGCGCCGGCATTCGCCGGGTCGACTTCAGGGGTGATGCCGTGGCCGAGGTTGAAGACGTGCCCGGTGCCGCTGCCGTAGCTGGCAAGGATGCGTGCGACTTCCTGGCGGATGGCTTCCGGGCGGGCGTACAGCACGGTCGGGTCCATGTTGCCTTGCAGCGAAACCTTGCTGCCGACACGCTGACGCGCTTCGCCGATGTCACAGGTCCAGTCCAGCCCGAGGGTGTCCGCACCGATGTCGGCAATGCTTTCCAGCCACAGACCGCCACCTTTGGTGAACACGATCACTGGCACCTTGCGCCCGTCGTTTTCGCGAATCAGGCCGTTGACGATCTTGCGCATGTAGGCCAGCGAGAACTCCTGATACGCCGCCGAAGACAGGCTGCCGCCCCAGCTGTCGAAGATCTGCACGGCTTGCGCACCGGCGAGAATCTGGCCATTGAGGTAGGAGGTCACTGACTGCGCCAGCTTGTCGAGCAGCAGGTGCATCGCTTGCGGGTTGTCGTAGAGCATGGCCTTGGATTTGCGGAAGTCTTTTGACGAACCGCCCTCGACCATGTAGGTCGCCAGCGTCCACGGGCTGCCGGCGAAACCGATCAGCGGTACGCGACCGTTGAGTTCGCGGCGAATGGTGCTGACCGCATCCATCACGTAGCCCAGGTCCTGCTGCGCATCGGGGATCGGCAACGCTTCGATGTCAGCCAGCGTGCTGACGGTTTTCCTGAAGCGCGGGCCTTCGCCGGTTTCGAAGTACAGCCCCTGACCCATCGCATCGGGAATGGTCAGGATGTCGGAGAACAGAATCGCCGCGTCCAGCGGGTAGCGATCCAGCGGCTGCAAAGTGACTTCACAGGCGAACTGCGGGTTCTTGCACAGGCTCATGAAGTCCCCGGCACTGGCGCGGCTGGCGCGGTATTCCGGCAGGTAGCGACCTGCCTGACGCATCATCCATACCGGCGTGACGTCTACGGGTTGCTTGAGCAAAGCGCGAAGGAAACGGTCGTTCTTCAGGGCAGTCATGTCGGCATCCGCAATAAAAGTGCCGGCATTTTCTCAGAGCTCGACGCAAAAGGCACGGCGAGAGCCGTGCCTTTTGTCTATCGTGCCGATTTGCTGTCGTTATGCACGGGCATGCGCCTTCAGAACCGGCTGATTTCCGTCACATTTGCTTATGGTTGAGGATATCGAAAGGCTCGAGCAGGCCTTTTTCCACTCGCTTGAGCACCAGACGCCAATCCCCTCTCCCGGTGCTATCGCCAATGGAGGGCAAGTCCAGGAAAAAAAACTTTGCGTTTTTATCCAGTTTATTTTTTGCAGTGGGTTTCCATCTATGCAGGTGAGCAGCGCCATCAAGAACGTACTTCTCAACAGCATTCCTGACTGAGGCTTCCAGGTCTTTGGCCTGTATCTCCTTATCCGCTCTTTTGAATTCGGCAGCGTTGAAAAAATCACTCATGTGTATTTTGTACCTGAGTTTTCCAGCACTCTTGCCCGGTGTATCCGTACCGTTCCCTGTTTCCGTGGGCAGCTTGGTTATCCGGTGTCTGCCGCCACCGCGCAAACCGGCCGACGCGTGTACCCAGACACCTTGATCGTCGAGCTGGATCGGCAGTTGGTAATACGCATCCGGTCGCCGCGAATCAATAACCCGCCATGCCGCACAATCTGAGTCGTATCTGACGGCATAGACTTTTTCCTGTTGCACGGCGTAAAAGCGGCTCGGTACACCTTCTTGAGCTTTCTCATGGATGCCCCGGTAAATCCCGTCACTGCGCGCTTTCAGCCCGACAGGCGTTTTGGATACCGCTGTTTTCGGATCGAGCACAGAGCGGCCAACCGTTGCCGTAGAAGATGTTCTGACCCGCCGCCCTTTTGACAACGTCAGCCCATCGGCCAGCAACAATGCCGCCTGAACCAAATACAACGGGGCACTCCCCTGTTCGCTGGACTTCTTTCCAACGCCCTGCCAGATAGCGTAAAAACTGCGAAGGGCAGCGATCGGCAGTTGCACTTTAAAAGGTGTGAAGGTGAGGAGGATGTCGCCAACGGTTTTGGTGATTTCCCAGGCACTTTCCCAATAGGTTTCCCAGTTGGTATTGGTCTGTTCATCGACAGCAGAAATGACCCGCGCGACTTCAGACTCATAGACCACCTCAAGAAAACTCCCGGTACACGGCTGCAGTTCCATGAACAGCGTGTCACGGCCAGCGGTCAGTACCTGCCTGACATCGGCCTGTGAGGCCAAAGGTGCCCTGCCCACCAGGTAGTTCAGCAATTCGGGCTCAAGCAATATCCGCTGCCGGAACTCCTGCGTATCGCTCATTTCCCGGAAGCACATGCCGTCAGGAGCCTGCGGGGTAAAAACCACCACGTTGGCGACGCTGGAGCGCGACTCGGTGCCGATCACCAATACACCGCTCAATGACACACCATTGATAGATAACTGGCTGACCTGAATACGATGCCCCTCCACCGTCGCGCGATCATCACTGTCAACTGGGTGATCGAGCACAGCGGCAACCCATTTGTAGCCTCTGTTCGCCAGCTCGGGAGGAAGCCCGCCATCGCCCAGAAAGTCTCCCGCCATTTTCGCCTCGATCGCGTCGAGGCGCATTTGTGCGCGCATGACGCGTGCATAACACTCACGGTGCCATTGTCCTGCCGCCGACGTGGACAGGACTATGCTGAGATACCTTGAGTAATCTTCACCAATGTTCAGCTCACGAATCAGGCCGAACAGATAACCGGCGTTGAGGAAACTGAGCAGTTGCCCCTGATCGTCAAACGCGCGACCGGTGAGTAGAAAGTTGATATTGGTGAGTGCAATGTTTTCCAGCGACAGATCTGTAAGGCTGCGCTCTTGCGTTTCGTAATGCGGCTCCAGCTCGGAAGGGCCGACATATTCATAATCGATATCAATGCCGATGCCCGGATCAATCTCGACGCTGGTGGTATGAACGCTGATGCGGTCAGGATCCACTGTAATGCCGTGGTCGAGCAAAATTCGCTCTTGTAGCTTTCCCCGCGCGTAGTTACGCAACCGGTCAGGCTGTCCGTAAACGGAAGGATCCGGCAGGTCAGGTGCCTGGGCTTCGAGCAACGCCTGGCTGTAGTCCTGCACCGCCACTTTCCAGCTTTGTTTTTCGACATCGGTCGCGTTCGCGAACCAGTCAGGCAGACAATCGTTTTCGATTTCAGTGGGTTGCTCAGGGTCGAACCAGCCGCGATTTTTCTCAATGGCACGCCGGGTCAGAACGTCGCGAATGCCTTTCACATCCTGCTCGAACTGCATGCCCAGCGCAAAACGCTCTTCGGCTTTCAATTGCGAACTGATCGCAAGATAGAAGCTGTCGGTACCCGGCTTGAATGAGAAAAACCCGCCGCTTTCGGTGTCCCGAGCACTGTAGTTGCCGTAGCCGTCATGCAGCAGAACGATACGGGTATCGTCAGGGTGTTCCGGAAAATACTCGCTCTCGCCGGGTTCGAAGATCACCAGCTCTCGCCCCGATTCGGCAGTCAGCAACTCTCTGATGATCTTGCGGGCCAGCTCATCCGTGTAGGTATTGAAGCTCCGCGTTCGCGACAGGCCGTCGATAGCCAGACTGCTGCTCCACTCATCCAGAGAAATGCTCATCGCCTCGTCGAAAGACTCCGGCAGAACAACATTATCCAGAAAGTCAGCTTCTTCCTGCTCTGTCAGCGGCATCTGCTCTAACAGTCCTTCAAGATGACCGGCCGGAACATCCGGGTATAAAGCGCATAGCTCGCTCAGGACCGCAGAAAGCAGAGTCTGCTGACGAACCCACAGTGGCAGGAAAGGATTGCGTGTGCGGGTATCCAGTTGCCCCTTCGAGGCGCCCTCGTCGGCCGCCACCAGTGCATCGAATAACAGCGGCCTTTGGTCATTTGCCAGACCCGCTATTTGTTCGCGCAGGGTAACGATTCGTCCGTCATCACTGTGACTGCCGGGAAAGTTGCCACCCATGCCGACACTGGAACCTGCCGGCAACTGACTGAACACCCAGTGCAGCAACGGCTCATCATTGGAGACCGGAACATCATCCGGAACGATATAGGCATCGGCGTTTTGCATCAGGACGATGCTGCCTTGAACGGCGCTTTCATCGCTGCCTTTCAAAAAGACCGCGAGCACTTCGTCGTTTTCGTTGTGAATCCTGATAGACAGGTCGGCAGGCCAGTCAGGCAACTGAACCAGCAAGGCGAATAACGCATCTTCACCGCCTTCAGGGAAAAAGTTCTTCTCTGTAAAGCGCCCGATGAATTGGTCGATTATCCGGTCCGCGCGTTCTCGAGCCCGATGTTCGCGTACGGCAACCGTACTGGGCGTGAACCTGTCCGGACCGAGAAGTTTCTGTTCTTTGGATAGAGCAAGTTTGCCCATGGGGGCGGCTTTCAACATGGCTATTTCCTTATAGCAACATGGATGGCGGGAGTGCATGCACGGCAATTGGCCTCCCGATGAAAGCGCAACAGCGTAACGCCTTCCGGAAGCAGAAACCGAGGGCAGAAACAAGGCGTTAACAATCGAGTATCGCGCCCCTTACGAACAGGTCGTGATCGGAAAATCGGGGTTGTTTCAGAAGATCTCAAACCCGCCACGTCGAGCGCACACGCGCCTGACGCATTCAAAGCGCAGGAAACAGGCAAAAACGACTATTCATCACTGCCTTCCCCGGTGGAAGCGCTCTTCCTGAGCGAGTTACACCGAGTCCAGAGAGTAAGTGCCGGGCGGGATGTCAGAGACATTGGCACAGTGCATACGAAGGGTAGACGCTTGTTGTCGGGGTGCGCGTCAGTAACGACACACCCCGGCAACACCAGACTCAGACGCCCAGGTAATCCAGAATCCCTTCAGCCGCATTACGGCCCTCGAAGATAGCGGTCACCACCAGGTCGGAGCCGCGCACCATGTCGCCACCGGCGAATATCTTCGGGTTGCTGGTCTGGTGCTTGTACTGTGCCTGTTCCGGGGCCACGACACGGCCCTGGCTGTCGGTGCTGATGGTGAACTGCTCGAACCATGGCGCCGGGCTTGGGCGGAAGCCGAAGGCGATGACCACGGCTTCTGCCGGGATGATCTCTTCGGAGCCCGGAATCGGCTCGGGACTGCGACGACCACGGGCATCCGGTTCGCCCAGGCGCGTCTCGACCACTTTCACGCCTTCAACCTTGCCCTCGCCGATGATGGCGATAGGCTGACGGTTGTAGAGGAACTTCACGCCTTCTTCCTTGGCGTTTTTCACTTCCTTGCGCGAGCCAGGCATGTTTTCTTCGTCGCGGCGGTAGGCGCAGGTCACTGACTTGGCGCCTTGGCGGATCGAGGTGCGGTTGCAGTCCATCGCCGTGTCACCACCGCCCAGAACCACGACCCGCTTGCCCTTCATGTCGACGAAGTCTTCCGGCGCCTTTTCGAAGCCCAGGTTGCGGTTGACGTTGGCAATCAGGAAGTCGAGCGCATCGTGCACACCCGGCAGATCCTCACCGGGGAAGCCGCCTTTCATGTAGGTGTAGGTGCCCATACCCATGAACACCGCATCGTATTCTTCGAGCAGTTGATCGATGGTGACATCCTTGCCGACTTCGGTATTTAGCCGGAATTCGATGCCCATGCCGGTGAACACTTCACGGCGATGGCTCAGCACGGATTTCTCCAGCTTGAATTCCGGGATGCCGAAGGTCAGCAGACCGCCGATTTCCGGGTTCTTGTCGAACACCACCGGGGTCACGCCGCCACGCACCAGCACGTCGGCACAGCCCAGGCCCGCAGGCCCTGCGCCGATGATCGCGACGCGCTTGCCGGTGGGCACGACTTTGGACATGTCCGGACGCCAGCCCATCGCGAAAGCAGTGTCGGTGATGTACTTCTCGACCGAACCGATGGTCACCGCACCGAAACCGTCGTTCAGTGTGCAGGCACCTTCACACAGGCGATCCTGCGGGCACACGCGGCCGCAGACTTCCGGCAGGGTGTTGGTCTGGTGCGACAATTCCGCAGCCGCGAGGATATTGCCCTCGGCGACCAGCTTGAGCCAGTTGGGAATGAAGTTGTGCACCGGGCACTTCCATTCGCAGTACGGGTTGCCGCAGCCCAGGCAGCGGTGCGCCTGATCGGCAGACTGCTGGGGCTTGAAAGGCTCGTAGATTTCCACGAACTCTTTCTTGCGTTGACGCAGCAGTTTCTTCTTCGGGTCTTTACGTCCGACGTCGATGAACTGGAAGTCGTTACTGAGACGTTCAGCCATTCTCTGGAGCCTCTTTGCAGCAGCTTCAGGTTACAAGCCTGAAGCTGCGGGAATCATGATCGCAGGCAATTGGCGCACTGCTGTTAACGTGCGGCGTGAAGCTCGCCGCTCGCAGCTGCTGTTATTGCGGGTTGGCCCGAGTGCTGGAGAGCAGCGATTTCAGGTTGGCAGCCTTGGGCTTGACCAGCCAGAAACGACGCAGGTAATCGTCCAGGTTTTCCGCGATATTACGGCCCCATTCGCTGTCGGTTTCCGCGACGTACTCATTCAGGACGCTTTGCAGGTGAGTGCGGTAAGCCTCCATCGATTCGCCGCTGATACGCTGGATCTCGACCAGTTCATGGTTGACGAGGTCAACGAAGGTGTTGTCCAGGTCGAGCACGTAGGCGAAACCACCGGTCATGCCGGAACCGAAGTTGTAGCCGGTCTTGCCCAGTACGCAGACGAAACCACCCGTCATGTATTCGCAGCAATGATCGCCAGTGCCTTCAACGACAGTGTGGGCACCGGAGTTACGCACAGCGAAACGCTCGCCAGCAGTGCCCGCTGCAAACAGCTTGCCGCCAGTTGCGCCGTACAGGCAGGTGTTACCGATAATCGCGCTTTCATTGGTCTTGAACGGGCTGCCCTTGGGCGGCACGATCACCAGCTTGCCAGCGGTCATGCCCTTGCCGACGTAGTCGTTGGCATCGCCTTCCAGATACATGTTCAGGCCACCGGCGTTCCACACCCCGAAGCTCTGGCCGGCAGTGCCCTTGAAGCGGAAGGTGACAGGTGCCTTGTTCATGCCCTGGTTGCCATGCAGTCTGGCGATTTCGCCGGAGATGCGCGCGCCGATCGAACGGTCGCAGTTGCAGATCTCCAGTTCGTAGTCGCCGCCGCTGAGCGACTCGATGGCCGGCCTGGCCATCTCCACCATCTTCTCGGCCAGCAGGCCCTTGTCGAACGGCGGGTTGCGATCCACCAGGCTGAACTGAGGCTTGTCGGCCGGAATATGGTCGCTGCCCAGCAAGGGTGTCAGGTCCAGATGCTGCTGCTTCTCGGTTTCGCCCGGCAGGATGTTCAGCAGGTCGGTACGGCCGATCAGCTCTTCCAGCGAGCGAACACCCAGCCTGGCCAGCCATTCGCGGGTTTCTTCTGCCACGTAGGTGAAGAAGTTGATCACCATGTCGACGGTGCCGATGTAGTGGTCCTTGCGCAGCTTTTCGTTCTGGGTCGCTACGCCGGTGGCGCAGTTGTTCAGATGGCAGATACGCAGGTATTTGCAGCCCAGCGCGATCATCGGCGCGGTGCCGAAGCCGAAGCTTTCGGCCCCGAGGATGGCAGCCTTGATCACGTCCAGGCCGGTTTTCAGACCACCGTCCGTTTGTACCCGAACCTTGCCGCGCAGGTCGTTGCCGCGCAGGGTCTGGTGAGTTTCGGCCAGCCCGAGCTCCCACGGTGCGCCGGCGTATTTGATCGAGGTCAGTGGCGATGCACCGGTGCCACCGTCGTAACCGGAAATGGTGATCAGGTCGGCGTAGGCCTTGGCGACACCGGCGGCAATGGTGCCGACGCCCGCTTCTGCCACCAGCTTGACCGACACCAGCGCCGCCGGGTTGACCTGTTTCAGGTCAAAAATCAGCTGCGACAAGTCTTCGATGGAATAGATGTCGTGGTGCGGTGGCGGCGAAATCAGCGTCACACCCGGCACCGCATAACGCAGCTTGGCGATCAGCCCATTGACCTTGCCGCCCGGCAATTGCCCGCCCTCGCCCGGCTTGGCGCCCTGCGCAACCTTGATCTGCAGCACATCGGCATTGACCAGGTACTCGGGCGTCACGCCAAAGCGGCCCGTCGCGATCTGCTTGATCTTGGAGCTGCGGACCGTGCCGTAACGAGCCGGGTCTTCGCCACCCTCACCGGAGTTGGAGCGTGCGCCCAGACGGTTCATCGCCTCGGCCAGCGCCTCGTGGGCCTCGGGCGACAAGGCACCCAGCGAAATACCGGCCGAGTCGAAGCGCTTGAGGATTTCGCTCAGCGGCTCGATTTCGTCGATGTTCAAGGGCTGATCGAGTGTCTTGACCTGCAGCAGGTCGCGAATCATCGACACCGGACGCTGGTCCACCAGCGAGGTGTATTCCTTGAACTTGCTGTAGTCGCCTTGCTGCACGGCAGCCTGCAGGGTGCTGACCACGTCCGGGTTGTAGGCGTGGTATTCGCCACCAAACACGAACTTGAGCAGGCCGCCTTGCTGGATCGGCTTGCGCGGGCTCCAGGCTTCGGCAGCCAGCGCCTTCTGTTCGGCTTCGATGTCGACGAAGCGCGCGCCCTTCAGGCGGCTCGGCACACCGCGGAAGCTGACATCGCAGACTTCCTCGGACAGGCCGATGGCTTCAAACAACTGCGCGCCACGGTAGGACGCAACGGTCGAGATGCCCATCTTCGAGAGGATCTTGAGCAGGCCCTTGGTGATGCCTTTGCGATAGTTCTTGAAGACTTCGTACAGATCGCCCAGCACTTCGCCGGTACGGATCAGGTCGCCCAGCACTTCGTAAGCCAGGAACGGATAGACCGCCGAGGCGCCAAAGCCGATCAGCACGGCGAAATGGTGCGGGTCACGCGCCGTCGCGGTTTCGACCAGAATGTTACTGTCGCAGCGCAGGCCCTGTTCGGTCAGACGGTGGTGAACCGCGCCGACCGCCAGTGAAGCGTGCACTGGCAGTTTGCCCGGTGCGATGTGTCGGTCGCTCAACACGATCAGCGTATGACCGGAACGCACGGCCTCTTCGGCCTGGTCGGCAACGCTGCGCACAGCGGCTTCAAGACCCAGGCTTTCATCGTAGTTCAGGTCAATGATATGACGCTCGAAGCCCGGACGCTCCAGGTTCATCAGCGACCGCCACTTGGCTGGCGAAATGACCGGCGAACTGAGGATCACGCGCGAGGCGTGCTCCGGCGATTCCTGGAAGATGTTGCGCTCGGCACCGAGGCAGATTTCCAGCGACATGACGATGGCTTCGCGCAGCGGGTCGATCGGCGGGTTGGTCACCTGCGCGAACTGCTGGCGGAAGTAGTCGTAAGGCGAACGCACACGACGCGACAACACAGCCATTGGCGTGTCATCACCCATCGAGCCTACGGCTTCCTGACCCTGCTCACCCAGCGGGCGCAGCACCTGATCACGCTCTTCGAACGTGACCTGATACATCTTCATGTACTGCTTGAGCTGCTCGCTGTCGTAAAAAGCCGAACCGTGGTCGTTGTCTTCCATGGTGGCCTGAATGCGCAGGGCATTCTTGCGCAGCCATTGCTTGTACGGATGGCGCGACTTGAGGCGGTTGTCGATGGCGTCGGTGTCGAGGATCTGACCGGTTTCGGTGTCCACGGCAAAGATCTGCCCAGGGCCGACGCGGCCCTTGGCGATGACGTCTTCAGGCTTGTAGTCCCATACGCCGATTTCCGACGCCAGGGTGATGTAGCCGTTCTTGGTGGTGACCCAGCGCGCCGGGCGCAGGCCGTTGCGGTCGAGCAGGCAGACCGCATGACGACCTTCGGTCATGACCACGCCCGCAGGGCCGTCCCACGGCTCCATGTGCATGGAGTTGTACTCATAGAACGCCCGCAGGTCCGGATCCATGGTCTCGACGTTCTGCCACGCAGGCGGAATGATCATGCGCACGCCACGGAACAGGTCGATGCCGCCGGTGACCATCAGCTCAAGCATGTTGTCCATGCTCGACGAGTCAGAGCCCACGCGGTTGACCAGCGGGCCCAGCTCGTCCAGGTCCATCAGATCGTTGGTGAACTTGGTGCGTCGCGCCTGTGCCCAGTTGCGGTTGCCGGTAATGGTGTTGATCTCGCCGTTATGGGCGAGGAAGCGGAACGGCTGCGCCAGCGGCCATTTCGGCAGGGTATTGGTGGAAAAACGCTGGTGGAACACGCAGATAGCGGTCTGCAGACGCTCGTCGCTCAGGTCCGGGAAGAAGGCCGTGAGGTCGGCCGGCATCATCAGGCCTTTATAAATGATGGTCTTGTGCGAAAAGCTGCAGATGTAGTGATCGGTATCTGCGGCGTTGGACACCGACGAGCGGCGACGCGCACTGAACAGTTTGATGGCGAATTCCTGATCGCTCAGGCCTTCACCGCCAATGAATACCTGCTCGATTTTCGGCAGGCGTTCCAGCGCCAGACGACCCAGAACGCTGGTATCGATCGGCACCTGACGCCAGCCCACCAGATCCAGGCCCTCGGCGAGGATTTCACGGTTCATGTTTTCGCGTGCGGCGTCGGCCTTGGCGTCGTCCTGATTGAGGAACACCATGCCCACAGCGTATTGGCGGGGCAGATCGACGGCGAAGTGTTCCTTGGCGATCGCACGCAGGAAGCCGTCGGGCTTCTGAATCAACAGACCGCAACCGTCGCCGGTCTTGCCGTCGGCGTTGATACCGCCACGGTGGGTCATGCAGGTCAGGGCCTGAACGGCCGTCTGCAACAGGTGATGACTGGGCTCGCCCTGCATATGAGCGATCAGGCCGAAGCCGCAGTTATCCTTGAATTCATCTGGTTGGTACAGACCTGCTTTCATAGACACTTTCTCACCAGGCTGCCTCTATTCGAGGCAAATTTCCTTTTAATTCAACCAATTACCTGTCACGCCGAACGTGCGCCAGCTTCGGACAGGCAAAACGGAGGTCATTGTACACAGCGACACAAGGGCTAACAAATTTAACGACGACTGGCTGATAATCAATGTCGCAATTATGAAAGTTTTAAAACGGGTCGCTGTGCTAGTCAAAGTATTTCTTCGTGAATCTGACTGACGCGACGGGAGACTGTAAGGCGCTTGTAACGCAGACGCCGCAAGGCGCGCCGACATGCGGCGCGCTCAGGCGGGTTAAGTCAGGTAGGTCGGCGGGCGGCCCGGGTAGGGCCGCTGCGACTTCAACGAGTGGCGCCGAGCTCTTGTTGGACGCTGGCGACAGTACGAGGCCAAGGTTTACCAGCCTGAACCTTGGCTGGCAATACCTTGATGGCTGCCAGGGCGGCAGCACGGTCAGGAAAGTTGCCGTACGTCACGACGTACAGCGGCTTGCCCTGCAGGGTTTTCTTGAAATAACGATACTCGCCACCCTGCTCTGCAACGTAGGCCTGAGCCGTCGCTTCGGAGCTGGTGCCGAGGATCTGGACCACATAGTGACCGGGTGCCTGGCTGCTGTACCAGCTACCGCCGGCAGCCGGTTTGGCCGCCGCCGCTGCCGGTTTTTCAGCAGGCTTGGCAGCCGGAGCTGGAGTCGGGGCAGGCTTGGCTGTTGCGACCTGAGTCTGCGCAGGGGCCGGCTTGGCGGCTGGCGCAGGCGCAGGGGTCGGTGCAGGGATGGACGAGCGAGGCGTCTGTGCTGCGGCCTGACCTGCCGGTACACCCGCTGGCGGCGCCGTAGTGGTGACGGTCGGCGGCTGTGCAGGCGAACCTGTCGGCACTGCGTCTTCGTCGGAATCACTGGACCCGGCAGCCTCGGCCAGAGGACCGCGCATCACCGGCTGAGAGCCATTCATCGGTAGCGGCATCGGCTGGGAGTTACCAGCGAATTCGATGGCCGGGCTGCCGTTATTCGATTGTTGAGCAGTTGGCTTGCCTTCACCCAGCGGCAGTTGCGCCTGAGCGGAAGCCGGGGCATTGGCGGGTGTACCCGTCTTGTCGCCGCG
Source organism: Pseudomonas sp. MWU16-30316 (assembly GCF_020515645.1). Lineage (NCBI taxonomy): Bacteria > Pseudomonadati > Pseudomonadota > Gammaproteobacteria > Pseudomonadales > Pseudomonadaceae > Pseudomonas > Pseudomonas sp. MWU16-30316. Next base: position 319,039 of record NZ_JAIZAZ010000007.1, read on the forward strand.
ACCCGGGATCAGCACGGCTGCTGCCACGGCCACTATGACAACGGCACCCAAGGCCAATACGTGTTTTTTCGGCATTTTGAACCCCACACTTGGACGCTTGACCGCGGAACGACTCGCGATCATCGCCTCGATCATTGAATCGCGGGCTACCTGGTTGATTGCGCCAGGCCAGCCATCGGACTGTTCATGAATATCGGTGATCTGGTCGGCGGTGAACAACGCGATTCCCTGCCCTGCACCCTCCAGACGCTGAGCCAGATACTCCCGGGTTTCCTCTTCCGTATAGGGTTGCAGCTCAATGACGTGAAAGCGTTCGCCTTCGACATCACCCTGCAGGTCGGCACACATCTGATCGAGACGATCGAGCAGCGATGGCTCTCCGAACAGGAATACATGCGGACGCCCTTCAGGCGTTCCCGCAGCAAGACCCAGCAACGCTTCGAGCGCCGAATCGCCAAGTTGTTCCGCATCGTCAACCAGCAGGTAGACTTCCTGGCCGGTCAGCCCGAGCTGCACGACCTGCGACAGGATCGACTGCATTTCAGCCTGCGCGACGCTCAGCGCCTGCGCGACCTGCTGCAGCACGCCTGCCGCATCACCTGCTCCGCGCGCAGAAATCACGACACTTTGCACCGACTGCTTGTTGGTGCTCGCCACCAGCGCCTGGCGCAGCAGGGTCTTGCCGCTGCCCTGAGGCCCGGTGACCGCCAGCAGCAGCTGGCTGTAGCGCGCCAGATGATGAAGCTGACCCAGCACAGGCTTGCGTTGGGCAGGAAAGAATTTGAAGCCAGGTACCCGCGCAGCAAAGGGGTCATGACTCAACTGATAATGGCCGAGGAAGGCCTCGTCGGCATGCAAACTAGTCATGGGGTTTCCGTTAACCTCTGAGCTGATCCACCAGGGCGCGATAATCCGCAACCAGAGTGGCCTGTAATACTTCTTTTGGATAATCGTCCGTGATGACCGCTTCACCCATCCGGCGCAACAGCACCAGACGCAGGCGACCGTCGATGACTTTCTTGTCGATCGCCATGTGTTCGAGGAAATTGTCTTCCGTCATGTCCTGCGGTGGCACGACCGGCAGCCCGGCACGCTGAAACAGACGAATGCCGCGATCCCGCTCCTGCGTGCTGATCCAGCCCAGGCGCGAGGACATTTCCAGCGCCATGACCGTACCGGCAGCAACCGCCTCGCCATGCAGCCAGACACCATAGCCCATATGCGTCTCGATGGCGTGCCCGAATGTGTGACCCAGGTTCAATGTCGCACGAACGCCGGACTCGCGCTCATCGGCGCCGACCACCAGCGCCTTGGCGGCGCAGGAACGTTCGATGGCTACGGTCAGCGCCGCCTGGTCCAGGCCGCGCAGTGCATCGACGTGCTCTTCGAGCCAGGTCAGGAAGGGCTCGTCGCAGATCAGGCCATATTTGATGACTTCGGCCAGCCCGGCGGACAGTTCACGCTCGGGCAGGGTATTGAGCGAAGCGGTATCGATCAGCACCACGCTCGGCTGATAGAAGGCACCCACCATGTTCTTGCCCAACGGATGATTGATACCGGTCTTGCCGCCGACCGATGAGTCCACCTGAGACAGCAGCGTGGTCGGGATCTGGATGAAGTTCACGCCGCGCTGATAACAGGCGGCGGCAAACCCGGCCATGTCGCCGATCACCCCGCCGCCCAGAGCGATGACCGTGGTGCGACGGTCATGGCGAGCGGTCAGCAAGCCATCGAAAATGGTCTGCAGGGTTTCCCAGTTCTTGAACGCCTCGCCATCGGGCAGAACAATCGGCAGAACGTTGTAACCGGCCAGGGTTTGCGTCAGGCGCTCCAGGTACAGAGGTGCCACTGTCGTGTTGGAAACGATAGCCACCTGACGCCCGACGATATGCGGGGTCAGGAGCTCTGGCTGATCCAGCAGGCCTTCGCCAATATGGATCGGGTAGCTACGCTCACCAAGCTCGACCTTAAGTGTCTGCATGTGTCCCCACATTGATTACCGATTGGACGGTTTGTGCTTCAGCATCTCATGACGCAAGGCCATGAACCGACGCTGTTTTGCTGGTCGACGAGAATAGCGCATTTTCGCCTGCGCTTTAACGGGGAGGAAGCTCTGCCAGTCGCGCCAGTATCTCGAGAACCACCATTCGGGGAGGCCGCTCATCGGTTTCAATCACGATATCGGCGATTTCCCGATAGAACGGGTCGCGGATGGCCAGCAGTTCGCTCAGTACCCGGGCAGGATCGGCGGTACGCAGCAAAGGACGATTGCGATCACGCGCGGTGCGCCCCACCTGTTGCTCGATCGAGGCATGCAGATACACCACGCGCCCGCCGGCCCGCAGAGCCTGGCGATTTTCGCCGCGCATGACCGCGCCACCGCCGGTCGCCAGAACCACGCCATCGGCGTCGCACAGTTCGGCAATCATGGCCTGCTCGCGATCACGAAAACCCGGCTCGCCTTCCTTGTCGAAGATCCAGGGAATGTTGGCGCCCGTACGCAGCTCGATTTCCTTGTCGGAATCCTTGAACGGCAGTCGCAATTCTTTGGCAAGCAAACGGCCAATGGTGCTCTTGCCAGCACCCATCGGCCCCACAAGTATTAAATTTCGCACAAAATCAACGACTCACAGAAATCGCCTGGTTGTTCATGATACGCGGAGTCAGAAATACCAACAGCTCGGATTTGGACTCGGATACCACATCGCGCCTGAAAAGCCGGCCAAGATACGGTACATCGCCAAGAAATGGCACTTTATCGACAACTTTACTTTGCGTATTCGAGAACACACCACCGATGACGATGGTTTCGCCGTCGGAAATCAGCACCTTGGCGTTGACCTCGTTCTTCTTGATCGGTGGTACGCCCAGCACCGCATTCAGGTAGTCCGGCTCGTCCTTGGTAACCTTCACTTCCATGATGATGCGGTTGTCCGGCGTGATCTGCGGCGTTACCTCAAGCGACAGGGAGGCCTCCTTGAAGCTCACGGTGGTCGCACCGCTGGAGCTGGATTCCTGATACGGGATCTCCGTACCCTTGAGGATCTTGGCGGTTTCCTTGTCGGAGGTGACCACCTTGGGCTGGGAGACGATTTCACCGTTACCGGTTTTCTCCATGGCACTCAGCTCAAGGTCCAGCAGCGTGTTATTGGTCACGAAGCCCAGGCCGATACCGGTCGTCGCATTAGCTGCGCCCAGGTCCACGAACGGCACGTTGGAGGTAGTACTGCTGCCGGTGTTACCGGCCTCGTCACCGTTATTATCCAGCCCGTAGGTTGTCCATTTGCCGCTGCCGCTGGTGTTGGTAGAACCGCCCCAGCGAACCCCGAGTTGCTTGTTGTAATCGACGTTGGCCTCGACGATGCGCGCCTCGATCATCACCTGGCGTACCGGGATGTCCAGTTGCGACACGATACGACGCAGCTCGTCGAGGCGCTCCTGGGTCTGGTAGGCAATGATGTTGTTGGTCCGGTCGTCCACCGTGATCGAACCGCGCTCGTCGGCCTTGGACTCGGCACTGGTCACGGACTGGAACAGCTTGGCGATGTCGGCAGCCTTGGCGTAATTGACTTGCAGCAGCTCACGGCGCAGGGGCGCCAGCTCGGCGATCTGCTTGAGCGACTCCAGCTCCTGACGCTCGCGGGCGGCAATTTCATCGGCTGGCGCAACCAGCAGCACGTTGCCGACCTTGCGCTTGTCCAGGCCCTTGGTTTTCAGCACCAGGTCCAGCGCCTGATCCCATGGCACATTCTGCAGACGCAGGGTGATACCGCCCTGGACCGTATCACTGGCCACCAGATTGAGGTTGGTGAAGTCGGCAATCAGCTGCAGCACCGAACGCACATCAATGTCCTGGAAGTTAAGCGACAGCTTTTCACCGGTGTACACCGGTTTGTCGGCGGCGCGGCGGTCCAGATCCTCGTTGGTCAACGGGCGCACGCTGATCGTCAGCTTGTTTTCGGTCTGGAACGCCGAGTAGTCGAAGGCGCCAGACGGCTCGATCAAAATGCTGGCCTTGTCACCCGACGCCGAAGCACTGACGAACTGTACCGGCGTGGCGAAGTCCTTGACGTCCAGCCGGACGCGCAGCGGTTCGGGCAGCTGGGTCTTGGCGAAGTCCACGCGGATCTTGCCGCCCTGCTCCTGAATATCCGGGGCAATGCTGGGGTTGCTCAGGTCGATGACCACATTGCCCTCACCCAACTCGCCACGCTGGAAGTCGACATTGCGGATGGCCTTGACGCCTGCGGGGATGAACGGTTTGGCGGATGCAGGCGTGGGCGGTGGCACCGCGACCCGTTGCGCACCCATTGCGGTGGTCGGTTGGGAAGCTTGCGCGGCGCCGGCACCCTGGCCGATGACCACGAACAGGTTGTTGCCATCGACGCGGGAGCTGTACGGCGAAAGCGTGGTCAGGTTGATGATCACCCGGGTGCGGTCCTGAGCCTGTACCACAACCACACTGCGCGCATTACCTGTGCCCAGGTCACGACTTTTGGTCGCCAACTGGCTGGTAACGCCCGGCAGATCCAGCGCAATGCGCGCTGGTTGCGACGTGGTGTAACCGCGCGGTGCCGGCACCGGGGCGTCGAATGCCAGCTTCAGCTCGATGCGGTCACCCGGCAGGGCGGCGACATCCAGGGTCTTGAGGTTGGCAGCCTGGAGAACCGGCGCCAGCACCGCGATGCATAACGACACGCCGATAATCGAGAGAATCCGGGTCATGATCAATTTCCGTTGAGCGCTACTGTGCATACTTGGCCTTGCCCACTTCATGAGCGTTCTTTGAGGGCGATAGTGCGCGGCCTTTCCAGCCACGCCCCCTCTCCATCAGGAACAATTTCGATGACATCAACCTGCGCGTCGCCGATCGACACTACCCGGCCGTTGTTACGCCCCAGATAATCGCCCACCTTGACGCGATGAACACCTCCGGCACCGCGCAGCAGGGCAAACGTCCCCGACTCGTTGCCAATCGTGCCGACCATCTCGAACGACTCGATATTGAAACCTTCAAGAAACTGCCTGACCCGGTGTTCGTCCGGCGCCACCAGCCGTGAACCCTTCTGGCGGTTGAGCAGGTCGATCTTGACCGGCGGCTGGAACGGACTGCGCAGCGTGGAGGCGTTGTAGGTGAACGCCTCATACGGCCGAAACTTGGGTAAAGGTTCGATGTTGCCACTCGGGCGGGCTCTGGCCTGATCCATAAATTCGGACAGATCGGCAAAATCATTGTCATTACCGCAACCGGCCAGCCCTGCCAGAACCACACTGACGCACAGCAATCGCGCCGCCCTCATTTCTTCAGCCCTTCATCGTTGTAGCGGTAGGTCTTGGCCAGAATGCTCATGCGCAACTTGGTCGGCACTTTGGGATCGACCGGCTTGATCTCGAAATCATGCAGCGTGACGATGCGCGGCAGGCTGGCTACACCGCTGACGAAGGTCGCCAGATCGTGATAACCACCGACCACGGTGATCTGTATCGGCAGCTCGATGTAGAACTGCTGGACCGCCTCGGGCAGCAGCTTGATTTCCTCGAACTCAAGCCCGCTTCCCAGCCCGGTGCGGGTGATATCCTCAAGCAGGCCGGGCACTTCGGTGTCGCTGGGCAATTGCCGCAGCAGGGCGCCGAAGGTGTTTTCCATCTCTTCCATCTGCTTCTTGTACGGCTCGAGGTTGGCCGCCTGGAAGGCCTTGTTGGAGAACTGTTCCTTGAGCGTCACCTCGCTGTTCTGAGCACTTTCCAGCTGGGTTTCCAGGTCCTGGATAAAGAAGAAATAGCCCAGTGCGAAAATCATGACCGCAACCAGGAGCCCGGCAATGGCCTTGACCGCTGCGGGCCATGAGCCCAGGTTGTTCAGGTCCAGCTCGCTCAGATCGACCTTGCGCAGCCCTTCCAGCCATTCGGACATATTCATGGCTTGGCTCCTGGGGCAGCGGCAACCGGAGGCTGGGTCTGGCGTACGGTCAGCTGAAAGACATTGGCCTGATCCACGGCACCGGCCGTGGTGGCCTTGACCTCGGTCAGGCTCGGCGCTTCCAGCCAGTCAGAGGCTTCAAGATTACGCATCAGGTCGGAAACCCGGTTGTTCGACTCGGCAGCGCCATTGATGGCAATCAGCTTGTCGGTCATTTTGACCTGTGAGTAGTAGACGCCGTCCGGCAGGGTCCGCGCCAGTTGATCGAAGACGCGCCCGGTGATCGGGCGGTTGCCTTGCAGGTCCTGAATGATCTTCATGCGCTCGAGCAGCTGTTTGCGCCGGGCCTTGAGATCACTGATCTCCTTGATGCGGATATCGAGCTGGGCAATCTGCGTCTGCAGAAAGGCATTGCGCGCCATCTGATGCTCGATGGCATTGCTGACGAAACGATCGATCAGAAACAGAATGCCGACTGACACCACCAGCACGCCGACCAGTGCGGTCAGGAAGCGTTTCTTTCGTTCTTCGCGAAGCTCTTCGCGCCACGGTAATAAGTTGATCCGCGCCATCAGTCGAAGCTCCTCAACGCCAGGCCACAGGCGATCATCAGGGCTGGCGCGTCACTGGCCAGGGCCCCGGCATTGACCTTGGCGCTCAGGGCCATGTCGGCAAACGGGTTGGCGACCATGGTCGGAGTGCCGATGCGTCGCTGGATCAGATGCTCCAGCCCTGAAATCGAAGCCGTGCCGCCTGCCAGCATGATGTGATCCACAGAGTTGTATTGACCGGCCGCGAAGAAGAACTGCAGGGAGCGGGAAACCTGCTGCACCAGCGCTTCCTTGAAGGGGTCGAGCACTTCGCTGACGTAGTCGTCGGGCAAGCCGCCCTGCTTCTTGGCAAGCCCGGCTTCCTCCATGGAGAGCCCATAGCGGCGCTGGATTTCGTCAGTCAGCTGGCGCCCGCCAAACAGCTGCTCGCGGGTATAGATGATCCGGCCGTGATGCAGCACGCTCAGGGTGGTCATGGTGGCGCCGATATCGACCACGGCCACCGTCAGTTCGTCATGGCCGTTGCCCAGTTGCGCAGCCAGCAACCCGAACGAGCGCTCAAGGGCGTAGGCCTCGACATCGACGACGCGCGCGGTCAGCCCGGCCAGTGCCAGCGCGGCCTCGCGTACTTCGACGTTCTCCTTGCGGCAGGCAGCCAGCAACACCTCGACGCGCTCGGGGTTGCGCACCGAGTAGCCCTGCACTTCGAAATCGATGGCGACTTCTTCCAGTGGATAGGGGATGTACTGGTCAGCCTCAAGCTTGAGCTGGTTTTCCATGTCATCGTCGGAAAGACCGGCGTCCATCTCGATGGTCTTGGTGATCACCGCCGAACCGGCCACGGCAACCGCCACGATCTTGACGCTGGTCTTGGCCTTGACGAGTACGCGTGACAACGCCTGCCCGACCCCTTCGAGTTCGGCAATGTTCTTTTCGACGACAGCGTTGGCCGGCAAGGGCTCTACTGCGTAAGACTCGACCTTGTAACGGGTGCCGGAACGACTCAATTCCAGGAGTTTTACCGAGGTGGAGCTAATATCGATCCCTAGAAGGGTGTTGGCCTTCTTACTGAAGAGTTCGAACACAACCTGATTCCTATGAGTTTCCGTCACTTACGGAGTTATTTCGGGCCAACGTCACTGTCGACAGCCTTGACAGTAGCGCAAATCACGCTTGGGGACGAAAAATGCTTATAATGCCCAGCGTTTTTTTCATTTAACAAAGCTTCAAGGCGTGTTCATTTGTAAATGCCTGCGCTTAACCCATTATTTTTTCTGGAAATCCAAAAGCCTTGATACGCCTGCTGAAGTTTTTCTGGTGGTCCCTCGTCGCGGTATTCTGCTCGCTGTTGCTTGGCCTGAGCGGCGCGTTTCTTTACCTGAGCCCGACCCTGCCATCCGTTGACGCGCTGCGAAGCATTCAACTGCAAATCCCCCTGAGGGTGTTCACCAGCGACGGCAAGCTGATTGCCGAGTTCGGTGAAATGCGCCGCACGCCGATTCGCTTCGCGGAAATCCCGCCCAATTTCATCAACGCACTGCTGTCGGCCGAAGACGACAACTTCGCCAACCACTATGGCGTCGACCCGGGCAGCCTGATGCGCGCAGCCACTCAGCTGGTCAAGAGCGGCCATATCCAGTCAGGCGGCAGTACCATCACCATGCAGGTCGCGAAAAACTTCTTCCTGACCAGCGAGCGCAGCTTTTCGCGCAAAACCACCGAGATTCTGTTGGCCTTGCAAATCGAGCGCCAACTTACCAAGGACGAGATTCTCGAGCTGTACGTCAACAAGATTTATCTGGGTAACCGCGCCTACGGGATCGAGGCGGCGGCGCAAGTCTACTATGGCAAGTCGATCCGTGATGTAAGCCTTGCGCAAATGGCCATGATTGCCGGTCTGCCCAAGGCACCGTCACGTTTCAACCCACTGGCCAACCCGACCCGTGCCAAGGAACGTCGCGACTGGATCCTGGGCCGCATGTATCGCTTGGGCAAGATCGACCAGACCGCTTACCAGGCCGCGTTGAATGAGCCGCTCAACGCCAGTTATCACGTGCCGACGCCGGAAGTGAATGCACCGTACATCGCTGAAATGGCGCGGGCTGAAATGGTCGGCCGTTATGGCAGCGAGGCCTATACAGAAGGCTTCCGCGTTACCACCACTGTGCCGAGCGACCTTCAGGAGCACGCCAACAAGTCCATTCAGCAGGGCTTGATCGATTACGACCAGCGCCACGGCTACCGTGGTCCGGAAAGCCGCTTCCCGGGCCTGACCCGCGCCAACTGGGTACAGGAACTGACCAAGCAGCGCATGATCAACGGCCTCGAGCCCGGCATCGTGACGCAGGTCGACAAGACCGGTCTACGCGTTCTGACCCGCAACGGCGAGAAGGAAGAAACCGTCGACTGGGCCACCATGAAGTGGGCGCGTCCTTACCTGAATACCAATAGCCTGGGCGCCAATCCGAAGCAGCCGGCTGACGTTGCCAAGGTCGGCGACCTCGTACGTCTGCTGCGCCAGGACGATGGCTCGCTGAAATTCAGTCAAATTCCCGTCGCACAGAGCGCCCTGGTGTCGCTTGATCCGCAAAACGGTGCCATTCGCGCACTGGTCGGCGGCTTTGCGTTCGAGCAGAGCAACTACAACCGCGCCATGCAGGCCAAACGCCAACCGGGCTCCAGCTTCAAGCCGTTCATCTACAGCGCTGCGCTCGATAACGGTTACACCGCTTCCAGCCTGGTGAACGACGCGCCTATCGTGTTCGTCGACGAATACCTGGACAAGGTATGGCGTCCGAAAAATGACACTAACACCTTCCTTGGGCCGATCCGCCTGCGCGAGGCGCTGTACAAGTCTCGTAACCTGGTATCGATCCGCCTGCTCCAGGCCCTCGGCATCGACAGCACCATCGACTACATCACCCGCTTCGGCTTCTCCAAGCAGGATTTGCCGCGCAACCTGTCGCTGGCACTGGGTACGGCGACGTTGACCCCGATGGAAATCGCCACCGGCTGGGCGACCTTCGCCAACGGCGGTTACAAGGTCAGCCCTTATCTGATCCAGACCATCGAGAACCGTGACGGCCAGACCCTGTTTGTCGCCAACCCGCCAAGCGTCCCGGTCAATGACGTCAATACCGCGCCCAACACCTCGACCTTTGCGGTACATGACAGCCCGAGCGTGGTCACCGGTGAGCCAGGGGCACCTGCTCAGCCTCAGGCGCCCGCAGTGGCAGAGCGTGTGGTCGATGCGCGCACCACGTACATTCTGAACAGCATGCTGCAGGACGTGATCAAGCGCGGCACCGGGCGCCGCGCACTGTCCATGAACAGACCGGACATCGCTGGCAAGACCGGTACCACCAATGATTCCAAGGATGCCTGGTTCTCCGGGTATAACGCGGACTACGTGACCACGGTGTGGAGTGGTTTCGATCAGCCTGAAAGTCTTGGCCGTCACGAATTCGGTGGCACGGTCTCGCTGCCGATCTGGATGGACTACATGAGCGCCGCGCTCAAGGACAAGCCGCCGCATCAGCAGGCCGAACCGCCAGGCATTCTCAGCCTGCGCGTCGACCCATTGAGTGGCCGCGCCGCCACGCCAAGCACGCCGAACGCATTCTTCGAGCTGTTCAAAAGCGAAGACACACCGCCAAGCGTCAACGAACTGGGCGGCAGCAGCGCACCGGGCAGCCCGTTGCCGGCAGATGAGTCAGCGCCGATCGATTTGTTCTGATAGCACAGACTTAATGGATCAGTAGATTTTCAGCGGCTGCACAGGCCTCTTCGTGAGCAAGCTCACTCCCACGGATTCGGGGACTTTCAGGATGATCCGGGGCTATGTGGGAGCGAGCTTGCTCGCGAAGGCGTATTAGTGGGTCAGTAGATTTTCAGCGACTGCACAGGTCTCTTCGTGAGCAAGCTCACTCCCACGGAATCGGGGACTTCCAGGATGATCCGGAGCTTTGTGGGAGCGAGCTTGCTCGCGAAGGCGTATTAGTGGGTCAGTAGATTTTCAGCGGCTGCACAGGCCTCTTCGTGAGCAAGCTCACTCCCACGGATTCGGGGACTTTCAGGATGATCCGAAGCTTTGTGGGAGCGAGCTTGCTCGCGAAGGCGTATTAGTGGGTCAGTAGATTTTCAGCGGCTGCACAGGCCTCTTCGTGAGCAAGCTCACTCCCACGGACTCGGGGACTTTCAGGATGATCCGGGGCTATGCGGGAGCGAGCTTGCTCGCGAAGGCGTATTAGTGGGTCAGTAGATTTTCAGCGGCTGAACAGACCTCTTCGTGAGCAAGCTCACTCCCAGGGATTCGGGGACTTTCAGGATAATCCGTGGCTATGTGGGAGCGAGCTTGCTCGCGAAGAGGCTAGTTCAATCCCTGAAAATGCCCCACAAGAGCAGGGCATCCAAGGCATAAAAAAACCCCTGCATCGCTGCAGGGTTTTTTTATTGGGTCAGGGATCAGCCCTTGAACACATCATCCACGCTGGTCAGCGGGTAGTGCTTCGGATACGGCAGGGTGGCAACGCCGCTTTCGATAGCGGCCTTGGCCACTGCATCGGCGATCAGGCCCAGCAGGCGGGTGTCCATTGGCTTCGGAATGATGTACTCACGACCGAATTCCAGTTTGATGCCGCCGTAGGCGTCGCTGACTTCCTGTGGCACAGGCAGCTTGGCCAGTTCGCGCAGGGCGTTGGCCGCGGCGATTTTCATTTCTTCGTTGATGCGCTTGGCGCGAACGTCCAGAGCACCGCGGAAGATGAACGGGAAGCCCAGTACGTTGTTGACCTGGTTCGGGTAGTCCGAACGGCCAGTGGCCATGATCACGTCGCTGCGCGTGGCGTGAGCCAGTTCCGGGGAGATTTCCGGATCAGGGTTCGAGCAGGCGAACACGATCGGGTCCTTGGCCATCAGCTTGAGGTTTTCAGCGCTCAGCAGGTTAGGACCGGACAGGCCTACAAATACGTCAGCGCCATCCAGCGCGTCAGTCAGCGAGCGCTTCTCGGTAGCGTGAGCGAACGCAGCCTTGTACTGGTTAAGGTCGGTACGGCCGGAGTGGACAACGCCAGTACGGTCGACCATGAAGATGTTTTCGATCTTCGCGCCCATGCTCACCAGCAGCTTCATGCAGGAGATGGCCGCAGCGCCAGCGCCCAGGCAGACGATCTTCGCCGAATCGAGGGTCTTGCCGACGATTTCCAGCGCGTTGATCATGCCGGCCGCTGTCACGATAGCGGTGCCGTGCTGGTCATCGTGGAAAACCGGGATGTCGCACTGTTCGATCAGCGCTTTCTCGATTTCAAAGCACTCAGGTGCCTTGATGTCTTCCAGGTTGATGCCACCGAAGGTGATGGAGATACGTTTTACGGTGTCGATGAACGCCTGCGGGCTTTCGGAATCGACTTCGATATCGAAAACGTCGATACCGGCGAAGCGCTTGAACAGAACGCCTTTACCTTCCATGACCGGCTTGGAAGCCAACGGCCCCAGATCGCCGAGGCCGAGAATCGCGGTGCCATCGGAAATAACTGCTACCAGGTTGCCTTTGCCGGTGTACTTGTAAGCCAGCTCGGGGTCACGGGCAATTTCACGCACGGGTTCAGCAACGCCAGGGCTGTAGGCCAGAGCCAGGTCACGAGCGGTTGCGGTCGGCTTGGTGAGTTCGACGCTCAGCTTCCCCGGACGAGGATTGGCATGGTATTCGAGCGCGGCAGTTTTCAGATCTGACATGTATTGGATTCCGCTTTTTTTACTGTGGGACAGACGGACCGCCGAGGATACGCAAGATGCATAGTCCTAACAAGACTGACCAGTCACTGCTGTCAATAGGCTCGGGCTTAGACTTTACGCTTAGAGACCTGAAACGTGAACACTCGGTCACGCTCGTCAGATCACCGGTTTGAAGGGCGCTTCTAGCGGCGTGAAACGTCCAGCATTGCGGGATGGGTCAGTGACAGCTGCCAGCGGGACTGCCCCTTTTTCAGGCCTCCGCGTCGGGAGCGATCGACGACCCAGCCACGCGCTTCGACCTGCTGCCCTCCGAGGCGCCGGAGCATCGCCGTATCGAAGGCACTCAGGTGGTCAGGCGCGACACGCAAGACCAGCGAGCCCTGCAACTCGATCCAGATACCACCGCGGTTGCGCTGCACACGCCTGACCTGACCGGACACAATCGCGAACCCGCTTTTATTCAGCCGGGTCGAGGACTGCACTGGCGAATTACGCCATACACCCAGACGCGCCTGACGTGCCTGACGCTCCGCGCCCTGCTGGCAAGCGACCAGCCTGACATTGGGCGCAACGGCCACCAGATAGCCCAGCCCTTCGCTGAGCAACTGCGCCTCAAGGTTGGCGCCTTTACGGTCATAGACGTTGGCCAGCGTGCGGCCGTAATGATCCTTGCCCTGCTGACCAATACGCAGACCAACCTTGCCGCCGCTTTCATTCACCAGCGCCTGCAAGCGCTTTTTGGCAGCCTCGGAAAACGGTTCGGCAGACCGGCCTTTCCTGCCGGTTTCAGGCGTATTGAGCCCAATCATCCGCACGCTGCGGCCATCGGTCAGCTTCAAGGTGTCGCCGTCGACTACACGCTGTACCTGTGCGACCGGCAACGAGGCAGGTGCCGGGCAGAAGGCCTGCGCGCCGGACACCCAAATCGCGGGCATAAAAAAGACGCCCACAAGGAGCGCCTTTTCAAGCAGTCTGGAGATGCCCATAGGGCAGCCAGTCTTACTTCGCTTTGGTAGCGCCGAACGCACCGAAACGGGATTTGAACTTGTCGACACGGCCGCCAACGTCAAGCGTCTTCTGCTTGCCGGTGTAGAACGGGTGGCACTCGTTGCACACGTCCAGGCTCAGAGGAGCGGCCAGGGTGGAACGGGTCTTGATGACATTGCCGCAGCTGCAGGTAGCGTCAATGGCTTCGTAAACTGGATGGATATCAGCTTTCATCGGTACTTCCTCGGTCTAACGCGCCGCCACTCAACACTATTGTTGAATACCGCACGGAAATAGGCTGCGGATAGTACCAGACAATTGCAACGACGCAAGCGAACCTTCACACCGGTCGTCTGCTAAGATCGCGCCTCCGTCATCACTTATCACCACAGGGAAACACCGCGTGCCCGACGCCATCCTGCGCCTTGCCCTGCCCTCGCCGCTTCGCCGCCTGTTCGACTACCGCGCCCCAGCGGGCGTGTCGCGCAGCGCCTTGCAGCCGGGCATGCGTCTGCGAGTGCCGTTCGGACGCCGGGAAATGATCGGCATTCTGGTGGAAGTGGTCGATCACAGCGAAGTGCCCGCCGACAAGCTCAAGCCGGCAATCGCCCTGCTCGACAGCGAAGCGCCGCTGCCACCCGCGCTGTTCAAACTGTGCCTGTGGACCTCGCAGTATTACCAGCACAGCCTCGGAGACACACTGAGCTGGGCCTTGCCGGTGTTGCTGCGTCAGGGCGAACTGGCCGAAAGCCGCCAGGAACGCTTCTGGCACGTTGCACCGGGTGCCAGCGTCGACGATCCGCGCATCGCCCGCGCGCCCAAGCAGCGCGAGGCCCTGACCACCCTTGCCCAGCACCCGCACGGGGTGGCGCATCAACTGCTCAGCAAGCTGATGCTCAACAAGGACAGCCTCAACCTGTTGCTGGCCAAGGAACTGGTGTACGTCGAGGTCCGCAGCCATGCACCCAGCGCACGCCATGAGCACTGGCTGGCCCAGCCTGAATTGCCGCTCAACACCGAACAACGCGCCGCTTACGAAGCGATCCGCGCGGGGTTCGACAGCTTTCATGCGTTCCTGCTGGCCGGCGTCACCGGCAGCGGCAAGACCGAAGTCTATCTGCAACTGATCCGCGAGACCCTCGAGGCGGGCAAGCAGGCGCTGGTGCTGATCCCGGAAATCAACCTCGGCCCGCAGACCCTGGCGCGCTTCGAGCAGCGCTTCAATGCGCGCATTGCGCTGGTCCACTCGGCGGTCAACGACCGCGAACGGCTGGATGCCTGGCTGGCGGCTCGCGATGGCGAGGCGGACATCATCATCGGCACGCGTTCGGCGCTGTTCACGCCGATGAAAAACCCCGGGCTGATCATCATCGACGAGGAACACGACGGCTCCTATAAACAGCAGGAAGGTCTGCGCTATCACGCCCGCGATCTGGCCCTGGTGCGGGCGCGTCAGGAAAACATTCCGATTGTCCTGGGCTCGGCCACGCCGTCCTTGGAAAGCCTGCACAACGCCTACACTGGCCGCTACGGCCTGCTGCGCCTGAATCAGCGCGCGGGCGGCGCACAGCAGCCGCGTTTCATGCGCCTGGACGTCAAGAGCCGACCGCTGGACAGCGGCATCTCCGGGCCCATGCAGCAGGCCATCGGTCAGACGCTCGCGGCAGGCCAGCAGGTATTGGTATTCCTCAACCGTCGCGGCTTTGCACCCACCTTGCTGTGCCACGACTGCGGGTGGATGTCCGGCTGCCAGCGCTGCGATGCACGCATGACCGTGCACCAGCGCTCGGGCGAACTGCGCTGCCATCACTGCGGGTATGTCGAGCGTGTACCGCGCCAGTGTCCGTCGTGCGGCAAGGTGGATTTGCGCCCGGTAGGCGCGGGCACCGAGCGCGCCGAAGAGCGCCTGGCGATTCTGTTTCCGGACTACCCCGTGCTGCGTGTCGACCGCGACAGCACGTCGCGCAAGGACGCCATGAACCAGCTGTTCACGACGATCCAGCGCGGCCAGCCATGCATTCTGGTCGGCACGCAAATGCTCGCCAAGGGCCATCACTTTCCCCGGGTCACGCTGGTATCGATTCTGGACGCCGACGGCGGGCTGTTTTCCGGCGACTTCCGCGCCAGCGAGCGCATGGCGCAACTGATCGTTCAGGTGGCAGGCCGTGCCGGGCGCGCCGAAGAACCTGGCAAGGTGATCATCCAGACCCACCTGGCCGACCATCCACTGCTGATTCAGCTGACCGAGCAGGGTTATTTCGCCTTTGCCGAACAGGCCTTGAGCGAGCGCCGTTCGGCGGGTCTGCCACCGTTTTCACACCTCGCACTGCTGCGCGCCGAAGCGCACAAGCCGGGACAGGCCGAGGCCTTTCTCGATCAGGCCTGCAGCGATGCGGAGCAACTGGTTGCGCAGATGGCGCTGGGCGGCATTGAGCTGCTGGGCCCGGTTCCGGCACCGATGGAACGCCGCGCCGGACGTTATCGCGCGCAATTGCTGGTGCAGTCCAGCGCCCGTGCGCCCTTGCATAAATTGCTTGCCACCTGGCTGCTCGCGCTGGAGCAAATGCCCAGCGGCCGGCAGGTCAGATGGTCGCTGGATGTGGATCCTGTGGATCTTTATTAAGTCACGCCGTTGGCAAGCAGGCTTGAGCAACGGATAATGCAGAGTTTTTCCACCCGCGCATCGAAGCGCCACCGCGCTTGCGGTCGAAGAGAGCACCATGAAAGACACGATTCGCCAGCTGATTCAACAAGCCCTGACCCGTCTCGTCACCGAGGGCGTCTTGCCAGAAGGGCTGACGCCGGCGATTCAGGTGGAAAACGCCCGCGACAAGACGCACGGCGACTTCGCCAGCAATATCGCGATGATGCTCGCCAAGCCTGCCGGCATGAAACCGCGCGATCTGGCTGAAAAGCTGATCGCCGCACTGCCGGCCGACGAGCAAGTCAGCAAGGTCGAAATCGCCGGGCCGGGCTTCCTGAACTTCTTCCAGAACACTGCCGCGCTGGCCGCACGCCTCGACGCTGCACTGGCCGACGCGCACCTGTCAGTCCGCAAGGCGGGCGCTGCACAGCGCGTGGTCGTCGATCTGTCGGCACCGAATCTGGCCAAGGAAATGCACGTTGGCCATTTGCGCTCGACCATCATTGGCGACGGCGTGGCGAACGTCCTGACGTTTCTCGGCGACACGGTCATTCGTCAGAACCACGTGGGCGACTGGGGCACCCAGTTCGGCATGCTGCTGGCCTATCTGCAGGAAAAGCCAGCGACCAGCGACGAGCTGTCCGACCTGGAAAACTTCTACCGCGCCGCCAAGCAGCGCTTTGACGAGTCCGAAGAGTTCGCCGAGCGTGCTCGTGGTCTGGTGGTCAAGCTGCAGGCCGGCGATGCCGAGTGCCTGGCGCTGTGGACGCGCTTCAAGGACATCTCGCTGTCGCACTGCCAGGAGACCTACGAGCGCCTTAACGTCAAGCTGACCCCGGCCGACGTGATGGGCGAAAGCGCCTATAACGATGACCTGGCCAATGTGGTCAACGACCTGAAAGCCACAGGCCTGCTGGTCGAGAGCAATGGCGCACAATGCGTGTTCCTCGAAGAATTCCGCACCGCCGATGACACGCCGTTGCCGGTCATCGTGCAGAAGGCCGGTGGCGGTTATCTCTACGCCACCACCGACCTGGCAGCGATCCGCTATCGCAGCAAGGTGCTCAAGGCCGACCGCGTGCTGTATTTCGTCGACCAGCGTCAGGCCCTGCACTTCCAGCAGGTGTTCGAAGTGGCGCGCCGCGCCGGTTTCGTCCACGACGGCATGCAGCTCGAACACATGGGCTTCGGCACCATGAACGGCGCCGATGGCCGCCCGTTCAAGACCCGCGACGGCGGCACGGTCAAACTCATCGACCTGCTCGATGAAGCCGAAGAGCGCGCCTACACCCTGGTCAAGGAAAAGAACCCGGAAGTCGCTGAAGCAGAACTGCGCAGCATTGCCAAGGCCGTGGGCATCAGTGCGGTGAAATACGCCGACCTGTCCAAGCACCGCGCCAGCGATTACAGCTTCAACTTCGATCAGATGCTCAGTTTCGAGGGCAACACCGCGCCCTACCTGCTGTACGCCTACACCCGTGTGGCCGGCGTGTTCCGCAAGCTGGGCAGCGCGTTTGACGCCAGCAAGGGCCAGATTGTCCTCGCAGCGCCGCAGGAACAGGAACTGGCCGCACGTCTGGCGCAATTCACCGAAACACTGAACAACGTCGCAGAAAAAGGCACACCGCACGTACTTTGTGCTTACCTGTATGACCTTGCGGGTCTGTTTTCGAGCTTTTACGAAAACTGCCCGATCCTTGGTGCGGAAAACCCCGATCAGCAACAGAGCCGTCTGCGTCTGGCTGCCCTGACCGGCCGCACCCTCAAGCAAGGCCTGGACCTGTTGGGTCTGGAAACTCTGGAGCGTATGTAAGTTGGCAGTTGCGAAGAAGAAACCGGCACCCAAGCGGGGCGCCAGCCGTTATCAGGCACCCGCGAAGAAGCCGATTCCAGGATGGTTGTGGCTGGCGATTGGCTTGACCGTGGGCGCATTCGTGGTCTTTTTGATGAAGCTCGAGCCCGGTGGCGATGACGTCAAGCGGGTCAAGGCGGACGCCAAGGCTGCAAAGATAGCCGAAGCGAACAAGACACCGCCGAGCCCGACGGCGCCGGTCAAACCCAAGTACGACTTCTACACATTGCTGCCGGAATCGGAAGTGATCGTGCCGAACGAAGCCGTGCCGGAGAAGACACCGCCGCCTGTGGCACCGACAGCACCGGTCTCGCCGGAACAGGCAGCCAAGATCGACACGGCACGTGCCCAGGCAGCCCTCAGCGGCTTGACGCCTCCGCCAGCGCCACCGGTTGTGACCACCAAGCCGGCCGCGGTGACGACGTTCTTCCTGCAGGCGGGCTCGTTCCGCAAACAGGCTGACGCCGAGAAGGTTCGCGCGCAAATCATCCTGCTGGGTCAGACCTCTACCGTCGAGTCGGGCACCGTCAAGGATGAAACCTGGTATCGCGTACTGGTCGGCCCGTTCAGCAACCGCGAACAACTGACCACCGCCCAGAAACAACTGGCAAGCGGCGGATTTAGTAACCTGTTGTTGCAACAGCGTCAGAGCCGCTAGCTGAAACAGAGCGCGCAAAGCGCTCTGCGCTATAGGTGGGAGTGAGCTTGCTCACGAAGAGGCCGTTACAACTGCCGGAGATTTATGCCTCCGGCAGTCAGCCGCCAGTTATCCTCGCTGTTCATCCTCAAGGTTGAAATACTCACCCACACCCCCATATGAGTTTGCATCAGGGCATTTTCGCCCCGCAGTGTGGAGACTCTCCCTTGACCACCATCGTTTCAGTGCGCCGCCACGGTAAAGTCGTCATGGCTGGCGACGGCCAGGTTTCTCTGGGCAACACCGTCATGAAAGGCAACGCCAAAAAGGTACGCCGCCTGTATCACGGTGAAGTGATCGCCGGCTTCGCTGGCGCGACCGCCGATGCATTCACGCTGTTCGAACGCTTCGAGGCCCAGCTGGAGAAACACCAGGGGCATCTGGTTCGTGCAGCCGTCGAACTGGCCAAGGACTGGCGCACCGATCGCTCACTGAGCCGTCTTGAAGCCATGCTGGCCGTCGCCAACAAGGACGCCTCGCTGATCATCACCGGCAACGGTGACGTGGTCGAGCCCGAGGACGGCCTGATCGCCATGGGCTCCGGCGGCGCATTCGCTCAGGCCGCAGCACGCGCCCTGCTGCTCAAGACCGACCTGTCGGCCCGCGAAATTGCCGAGACTTCACTGCATATCGCCGGCGACATCTGCGTGTTCACCAACCACAACATCACCATTGAGGAGCAGGACCTCGCTGGCTAAGCCGCTGCCGGGCCGCACACCCTGTGGCCCCACCGACTTGCCCGCAACAGAGGACCGTGAATAACCATGTCAATGACTCCCCGCGAAATCGTCCATGAACTTAATCGCCATATCATCGGCCAGGACGATGCCAAGCGCGCCGTGGCCATTGCCCTGCGCAATCGCTGGCGCCGCATGCAGTTGCCTGAAGAACTGCGTGTCGAAGTAACCCCCAAGAACATTCTGATGATCGGCCCGACCGGTGTCGGCAAGACCGAAATCGCCCGTCGTCTGGCCAAGCTCGCCAACGCACCGTTCATCAAGGTCGAAGCCACCAAATTCACCGAAGTGGGTTATGTGGGTCGTGATGTAGAGTCGATCATCCGTGATCTGGCCGACGCTGCGATCAAGCTGCTGCGCGAACAGGAAATCGTCAAGGTGCGTCACCGCGCCGAAGATGCCGCCGAAGAGCGCATTCTCGACGCCCTGCTGCCACCGGCCCGGGTCGGCTTCAACGAAGACCCGGCGCAGAGCAGCGATTCCAATACCCGTCAGCTGTTCCGCAAGCGCCTGCGCGAAGGCCAGCTGGATGACAAGGAAATTGAAATCGAGATCAACGAAGCCGTTGGTGTCGATATCTCCGCGCCGCCTGGCATGGAAGAGATGACCAATCAGTTACAGAGCCTGTTTGCCAACATGGGCAAAGGCAAGACCAAGAGCCGCAAGCTCAAGGTCAAGGAAGCGCTCAAGCTGGTACGCGAAGAAGAAGCTGGCCGTCTGGTCAACGAAGAAGAGCTGAAAGCCAAGGCACTGGAAGCGGTCGAGCAGCACGGCATCGTGTTCATCGACGAAATCGACAAGGTTGCCAAGCGCGGTAATTCGGGCGGTGTCGACGTGTCCCGTGAGGGCGTGCAGCGCGACCTGCTGCCGCTGATCGAAGGTTGCACCGTGAACACCAAACTGGGCATGGTCAAGACCGACCACATCCTGTTTATTGCGTCGGGCGCATTCCATTTGAGCAAACCGAGCGATCTGGTCCCCGAGCTGCAGGGCCGCCTGCCGATTCGCGTTGAACTCAAGGCGCTGTCGCCACAGGACTTCGAGCGCATCCTCAGCGAGCCGCATGCATCGTTGACCGAACAGTATCGCGAGCTGCTCAAGACCGAAGGCCTGAAGATCGAGTTCAAGCCTGAAGGCATCAAGCGTCTGGCCGAGATTGCCTGGCAGGTCAACGAGAAGACCGAGAACATCGGTGCCCGCCGCCTGCATACGCTGCTTGAGCGCCTGCTTGAGGAAGTCTCGTTCAGCGCCGGTGACCTGGCCATCAACCCTGACGCAGCGCCGATCGAGATCGACGCGGAATACGTCAATAGTCACCTGGGTGATCTGGCAGAAAACGAAGACCTGTCGCGTTATATTCTCTAAGCCACACGCGGTTGGCATTTCAGGCTGCAAGAGGTTGTTCACTCTTGCAGCTTTTTGCTTCTGCCCGACGCTTAAAACCCGAGACTGCAGCCATGCCCGCTCTGCCCACTGCCATCCAGTTGCACAAGGCCTCCAAGACCCTGACGCTGAAATACGCGCCGGATGAGGAATACCATTTGCCCGCCGAATTTCTGCGGGTGCATTCCCCTTCTGCGGAAGTTCAGGGCCACGGTCGGCCAATCCTGCAATTCGGCAAACTGGGAGTCGGCCTGACCAAGGTCGAGCCTGCCGGGCAATATGCGCTTAAGCTGACCTTCGATGACGGCCATGACAGCGGCCTGTTTACTTGGGAATACCTGTACGAACTGGCCACACGCCAGGCTTCGCTGTGGGAAGACTACTTGCAGGAGCTCGAGAAAGCCGGCAAATCCCGCGACCCTTCCGAACACGTCATCAAACTGATGCTCTGACCCCGCCTTACAGGTGTCCGTAAGAACACCATCGTGCCCATGTTCCGCGTGGGTATGCCGTTCTGGACGCTCTGCGTCATCCCTGAACACGGTTGCGGCGTAGATCTGTGACGCAGAGCGTCACCCACTGCATTCCCACGCTGGAGCGTGAGGAACGATAGTCGTCCGTAAGAACACCATCGTGCCCATGCTCCGCGTGGGTATGCCG
>NZ_JAIZAZ010000008.1:0-303852 GCF_020515645.1 Pseudomonas sp. MWU16-30316
CTTCGGAAACCAGCGTAACGCGTCCGAAAGCCTTCTTGCCGGCCTGACAAACATGGGTAGCCCCCAGCTTGAATACAAAGCTGCGATCCACGACCTCACCATCTATACGTACACCACCGGAAGCCAGCAGATCACGAGCGACTGCTGCGTTCTTTACCAGGCCTGCTTTATTAAGGACCGCAGAGATCGGCATGTCCTCGGCAGCAGCCACCGATATCTCAGGCAGATCATCCGGCAGCTCGCCTTCCTTCATACGGTTGCCCGCAGAACGATGCGCATTGGCCGCAGCTTCCTCGCCATGAAAACGAGCGACCAGCTCTTCGGCCAGCTTGATCTTGATATCGCGAGGGTTTGCACCCGCTTCGCAATCAGCCTTCAAGCTATTGATCTCTTCCATCGAGCGGAAGCTCAGCAGCTCAAAGTAGCGCCACATCAGGGAATCAGGAATCGACACGAGCTTGCTGTACATAATGCCCGGTGCTTCTTGAATGCCGACGTAGTTGCCCAGCGACTTGGACATCTTCTTCACGCCATCCAAGCCTTCCAACAGCGGCATGGTCAGGATGCATTGCGGCTCCTGCCCATAAGCGCGCTGAAGCTCGCGCCCCATCAGCAGATTGAATTTCTGATCGGTGCCACCCAACTCTACGTCGGCCTTCAAGGCCACGGAGTCATAGCCCTGCACCAGCGGGTATAGGAATTCGTGAATGGCTATGGACTGATTGCTTTTATAGCGCTTGTCGAAATCGTCGCGCTCAAGCATCCGTGCGACCGTGTACTGCGAAGACAAGCGAATGAAGTCAGCCGGACTCAGCTGGTCCATCCAGGTCGAGTTGAACGCGACTTCGGTTTTGGCCGGATCGAGAATCTTGAAGACCTGAGACTTGTAGGTTTCGGCATAGTCGAGAACCTGCTCCCGGGTGAGCGGCGGACGCGTAGCGCTTTTACCGCTCGGGTCGCCGATCATGCCGGTGAAATCACCGATCAGGAAGATGATCTGATGCCCCAGATCCTGGAACTGCCGCAGCTTGTTAATAAGCACAGTATGTCCAAGGTGCAGATCGGGTGCCGTCGGATCAAAACCAGCCTTGATACGCAGTGGCTGGCCACGCTTCAGCTTCTCGACCAGCTCGGCCTCGACCAGGAGTTCATCTGCACCGCGCTTTATCAGCGCCAGCTGCTCTTCAACCGACTTCATTTCAGTCCCCAATTCAAAGGGAACCAACCTTACAAGATCAGAGCCCAATTACAAGTTTTGCCCAGCGTTTGCCTGCGAATCAGTCACTGATACGCGGGAAGGGTTGCTTCGAGCAGGTTTTGGTTATATTTTATACAGTTATTTCATCTTCATCATGTCATTCATCTTTTCCATTTCACCTTTTTCAAAGTCAAATTACCTATGAAAGACACACCGCCTAAAGCGCCCCCGCTTTATCCGAAGAGTCACCTGCTCGCTGCAAGCGGCATTGCCGCATTGTTGAGCCTGGCTCTCCTGGTTTTTCCATCCAGCGAAGTCGAAGCCAAACGAACGAACATTCCCCTCGATCTGGAAGCACCGGATCAGGACGTACAAGATCAAGACGCTCAACAAGCCACTCAAGCCACACCTGAAACCACCGAATCGCCATTTGCCCAGATCGACACTGCCGACGATCAGGCTCAAGACACCGCCAACGCACAGCCTCAGGCAGAGAAACCCGCGCCAGCCGCTGCGAAGGATTCTGCGCACAAGGAAGTCACCGTCAGCAAAGGCGACACGCTGTCGACCCTGTTTGAAAAGGTCGGATTGCCCGCCGCCACTGTTCACGAAGTACTGGCCAGCGACAAGCAGGCCAAGCAGTTCAGCAAGCTGCAGAACGGACAGACGCTGCAGTTCGAGCTGACGCCGGATGGCCAGCTCAAGCAATTGCACACAAAACTCAGCGAAGTCGAGTCCATCAGCCTGTCGAAGACGGCAACGGGCTACGCGTTCAATCGCGAAATCAGCAAGCCCAACGTGCGTAACGTCTACGTCCACGGGGTGATCAACAGCTCCCTGTCGCAGTCCGCGCAACGTGCCGGCCTGACTCATAGCATGACGATGGACATGGCCAACATCTTCGGCTACGACATCGACTTCGCGCAGGACATCCGCAAGGGCGATGAATTCGATGTGGTATACGAACAGAAAGTGGTCAACGGCAAGAGCGTAGGTACGGGGAATATCCTGTCCGCCCGCTTCACTAACCGGGGCAAGACCTACACCGCCGTTCGTTACACTAATAAGCAAGGTAATACCAATTACTACACGGCTGATGGCAACAGCATGCGCAAGGCCTTCATCCGTACCCCGGTAGACTTCGCCCGCATCAGCTCGATGTTCTCGATGGGCCGCAAGCACCCGATCCTCAACAAGATCCGCGCCCATAAAGGCGTCGATTACGCAGCGCCACGCGGTACGCCGATCAAGGCAACCGGCGATGGCAAGGTGCTGCTCGCCGGCCGCCGTGGCGGATACGGCAATACCGTTATCATTCAGCACGGTGACACCTACCGCACGCTGTACGGCCACATGCAGGGCTTCGCCAAAGGCATACAGACCGGCGGCACTGTCAAGCAAGGTCAGGTTATCGGCTATATTGGAACTACCGGCCTGTCCACAGGCCCGCACTTGCACTATGAGTTTCAGGTCAATGGCGTTCACGTAGATCCACTGGGCCAGAAGCTCCCAATGGCGGACCCGATCGCCAAGTCCGAAAAACAGCGGTTCATGCAGCAAAGCCAGCCGTTGATGGCACGCATGGACCAGGAAAAAGCCACCACGCTGGCCTCGAATAAAAGGTAATCCATGGACTTCTTCTATATAGGTGTGATGTCTGGCAGCAGTCTCGATGGGATTGATATCGCCCTTTTGAAGCAGGATGACCGATCAAGGCTTCTGGCCACTCACTACATCCCCATGCCGGAAGACCTGCATGCCGAGCTGCTGGGGCTTTGCTCCAGCGGCGCTGATGAGCTTGCGCGTGCTGCAATTGCAGAGCAAAAGTGGTGCAGGCTGGTCGCACAGGGCGTGCATACCTTGCTGAAAGATCAAAACATGGTGCCCGCTCAGATTCGCGCCATCGGCAGCCACGGCCAGACTATTCGTCATGAGCCCGCGCGCGGCTACAGCATTCAGATCGGCAACCCTGCGCTGCTGGCAGAGCTGACTGAAATTACCGTGGTCAGCGACTTCCGCCGCCGCGATATCGCAGCAGGCGGCCAGGGCGCCCCTCTGGTACCGGCTTTCCACGAAGCGCTGTTCGACGACAACAAGGATCATCGCGCCGTATTGAACATCGGCGGGTTCAGTAACCTGAGCCTGATCGAGTCTGATCGCCCGGTCGAAGGCTTCGACTGCGGACCCGGTAACGTCCTGCTCGATGCTTGGATACAGTCACAGCGCCACGAGAGCTACGACAAGGATGGCGCGTGGTCGGCGAGCGGCAAGGTAGATTCTGCGCTGCTCAAGAAACTGCTCAGCGATCAGTTTTTCCTGACCAAGGGCCCCAAGAGTACAGGCCGGGAAGTGTTCAACCTGGGCTGGGTTCACCACCATCTGTTCCAGTTGCCAACCCTGGCGCCCGAGGATGTGCAGGCCACTCTGCTGGAACTGACGGCGTTGACGATCACCGAATCCCTGCAATCGGCGCAAGCGATTACCCGGGAGCTTCTGGTGTGTGGGGGCGGTGCGCATAACAAGGCGCTGATGAAACGCCTCGCAGAACTGCTGCCCGGCACCGAGGTCAGCAGTACCGAGAAGTTCGGCGTAGACCCTGACTGGGTTGAGGCGATGGCGTTTGCCTGGCTGGCTCATTGTTGCCTCGAAGGCGTTCCGGCCAACCGTCCGACGGTGACCGGCGCCAAAGGCAGACGCGTTCTGGGCGCCATCTACCCCGCCTGACGCGATGCCACAATGCAAAACGCCGCTCAATGAGCGGCGTTTTTGTTTACAGCAAGCTTCAATCAGATCGAAAACGAAGAGCCACAACCACAGGTCGTGGAGGCATTCGGGTTCTTGATCACGAAGCGCGACCCTTCAAGCCCTTCCTGATAATCGACTTCTGCGCCGGCCAGGTACTGAAAGCTCATTGGATCGACAACCAGGCTTACGCCCTCGCGCTCGACGATGGTGTCATCGTCTGCCACATCTTCATCGAAAGTAAAACCGTACTGAAAACCTGAGCAACCGCCACCTGTAACGAATACACGCAGTTTGAGACGATCATTGCCCTCTTCGTCGACCAGGGTTTTCACCTTGTGCGCTGCATTTGGAGTGAACTCCAAAGCGGTAGGCGTGAAGGATTCGACACTCATGTCAGATATCTCCCGGCGTTAGCCGTCGTAATGCGTAATGACGGCATTATCCGCTTCTCCTAGAAAATCGGTCAACTATTTGCTGGAGGGCGGCAGTCCTTACGGCATCATGCCCGCATGAGACAACCCGGCGCGCTCATCAAGGCCGAACAGGATGTTCATGTTCTGCACTGCCTGACCGGACGCACCTTTGACCAGGTTATCGATCACCGAAAGCACGACGACCAGATCGCCGCCCTGCGGACGATGCACTGCGATGCGACACACGTTGGCGCCACGCACACTGCGGGTTTCGGGATGACTGCCAGCTGGCATCACATCCACGAATGGCTCATCGGCGTAGCGCTTCTCGAACAATGCCTGCAGGTCCACCGAGCGATCAGTGACCGTTGCATAGAGCGTTGAGTGAATGCCGCGAATCATCGGCACCAGATGTGGCACGAACGTCAGGCCGATATCCCCACCCGCTGCGCGACGCAGCCCCTGGGTAATTTCAGGCAGGTGACGGTGGCCCTTCACAGCGTAGGCCTTGAAGCTTTCATTGGCTTCCGAGTACAGCGAACCGATGTTCAGACCACGGCCCGCGCCGCTCACGCCGGATTTGCAGTCGGCAATCAGACGAGTGTTATCGGCAATACCGGCCTCAAGCAGCGGCAGGAAACCCAACTGGGTAGCGGTCGGATAGCAACCCGGTACGGCGATGAGTCGCGCGTTCCTGATCTGTTCGCGATTGACTTCCGGCAGCCCGTACACCGCGTCTTCCAACAGTTGCGGAGCACCATGAGGCTGGCCGTACCACTTGGCCCACTCGACCGGGTCCTGCAGACGGAAGTCGGCAGACAGGTCGATCACCTTGGTGCCTGCCGCGAGCAGCTCGCCGGCCAGGGCATGAGCGACACCGTGGGGCGTGGCGAAGAACACAACGTCACAGGCACCCAGGGTTTTCACGTCAGGCACGCTGAACGCAAGGCCGTCATAGTGCCCGCGCAGGTTTGGATACATCTCGGCGACTGGCATGCCGGCCTCCGAGCGCGAGGTAATGACCACTACTTCTGCCTGCGGATGCTGTGCCAACAGACGCAGCAGCTCGACCCCGGTGTAACCCGTGCCGCCGACGATACCGACCTTGACCATAACCTGCCCTCAACGAAACAACTGGAAAGCGGTCGATAATAGGAGCCTATCGCCTCTGCGACAACCGACAACGTGACGTATGGGCGCACAAGACACTACTATTCGGCCACCGTGAACCTGGGAATAATCAAAAATGCTCTATCTATGGATAAAGGCGCTTCATGTCATTTCAATGGTCTGCTGGTTTGCAGCCCTGTTCTATCTGCCAAGACTATTCGTCTATCACTCGATGAGTGAGGACACAGTCAGCCGCGAGCGTTTCATCGTCATGGAGCGCAAGCTGTACCGTGGCATCATGACCCCGGCAATGATCGCAACCCTGGTCTTCGGCGGCTGGCTGATCAGCTTCGACCCCAGCGGTTATTTCAGTCAGGGCTGGATGCACGCCAAGCTCGCACTGGTTGTCCTGCTGATCGGCTATCACCACGTCTGCGGCGCACAGATGAAACGCTTTGCCCGTGGTGAAAATGGCCGCAGCCATGTGTTTTATCGCTGGTTCAATGAAATCCCGGTACTGATTCTGATCGCCATCGTCATTCTGGTTATCGTCAAACCCTTCTGATTCCAGGAGTCACCCGGCCTCATCAGTAACGCGACAGGGCGCCCTGTCTCAGACAGGCGCCCGGCATTGTTTTCCATTTAAAGACAAGGAAGCCCCGTATGGCCGATTCACACTTCAAGATCGTATTTGAAGGGCAGGTGCGTGAAGGCGTCGAGCTCGACACCGCAAAGGCCAACCTGGCGGGGCTGTTCAAAAGCGAACCGTCTGCAGTGCAGAAACTGTTCAGTGGTCAACCCGTTGCGCTCAAGCGCGGGCTTGCTTACGAGGACGCGGAACGCTACCTGAAGGCGCTGAACGATGCGGGCGTCGAAGCGCGTATCGAACCCGACATTGAAATCAGCCTGAGTCTGGATGAAGTGGTCAGCCAGCCCTCCCCCAAATCCGCACATCTGGACATATCACCCTACGCACCGCCCAAGGCACAGGTTGGCGCTGATCAGCCCGGCCATTCGACGCTGAAGGTGCTGAGTATCAACGGGCGTATAGGGCGCTTGCGCTATCTGGCGTGGAGCATGGTCTTGAGCGCCGCGACGCTGGTGCTGGTAGGTGTGTGCCTGCTGGTCATGAACGGTTCGCTGGTCGCCGGTGGCCTGCTGATGGCGGTGGTGCTCGTCGTGTTCGCGGTCATCGGCGCACAGATCGGCGTTCAGCGGCTGCACGATCTGGGTTGGTCAGGCTGGCTTCTGCTGCTGACCATGGTGCCGTTCGTAGGCAGCGTCTTCCCGTTCCTGATGATCCTGCTGCCCGGAACAAAAGGTCCCAACGCTTTCGGCCCACCGCCGCCACCGAACTCCAGAGGTGTGAAGACCCTGGCGATTCTGTGGGTGTTACTCATCCCCATAGTCGTGATGGTGCTCACCGCTGGCGGCGCAGGCATGCTGCGCGATGAGCTGGAATTGCAGACCGATGAATACGAGCAATCCCTCCCCTATGACGACGAAGAAAGCCGTGACAGTGCCTTGACCGCGCCAGCGGATGTCAACATAGAGCCCGAAGAACAAAGCGACAAGTAATAGACTGCCCCACGGTTCGGCAGACTGCCGGTCGCAACACGCTCAATGGAGAACTGCATGACCCGTTACGCCCTGATCACCGGCGCGTCCAGCGGCATAGGCCTGGCGATGGCCGAAGCGCTGGCACGTCGCGGTCGCAACCTGATCCTGGTCGCCCGCCAGCGCGACCTGCTGGAAACAATTGCACTGGAGTTGACTCAGCGTTTTGGCGTGGAAGTGCTGTTTCGAGCATGCGATCTGGGCGAGCCACTGAGGCTCTCGGGCTTTCTGCTGGAGCTGGAAGACGGTGCCCACCAGATCGATCTGCTGGTCAACGCTGCCGGCATCGGCACATGCGGACCTTTTCTGGCTCAGGACTGGAGTGCCGAGCAGGACCTGATCGATCTGAACATCCTGGCCCTGACGCGCCTGTGCCACACGGTCGGCAACCTGATGGCCATTCAGGGCGGCGGCCAGATACTCAACATCGCCTCGGTGGCGGCGTTTCAGCCTGGGCCATGGATGAGCACTTACTACGCGAGCAAGGCGTATGTGCTGCATTTTTCCGAAGGGCTGCGCGAGGAAGTGAAGAAGGCCGGGGTGAAGGTATCGGTGCTGTGCCCCGGTCCGACCAGGACGGCTTTTTTTCGCACCGCACAGTTGCAGGTCAATGTGGATAACCTGATGAGCCCGGAAGAAGTGGCGCTGTATACCGTTCGCGCGCTGGCAAAAAACCGTGCGGTGATCACGCCCGGCTTCGGTAACCGGTTGTGGACGCTCGGCCCGCGCCTGGTTTCACGCTGGCTGGCTCGCCAGATCAGCGGCTATATCAACAAGAAATACTGCCCGCGCTGAGCGACAAACGGCTGGGCGAGCCGCGTCCCGCTCAGTACACTCGGACGCGCTGAAGCACAGCGACACCCTGTGACGACCATCAACCGACAAGGAGCAAACGGCTGTGGACACTTTGTTTACCAAGATCATCAATCGGGAAATCCCGGCGAAGATCATCTATGAGGATGATCAGGTACTGGCCTTTCACGACATCGCCCCACAGGCACCCGTGCATTTTCTGGTTATCCCGAAAAAGCCTATCCGCACCCTGAACGATCTGACCGAGGAAGACAAAGGCCTGGCCGGGCATATTCTGTTCACGGCGCAGCGTCTGGCCCTCGAACTGGGCTGCGAAGAAGGCTTCCGCGTGGTGATGAACTGCAATGAGCTGGGCGGGCAGACCGTCTACCACATTCACATGCACGTACTCGGTCAGCGTCAGATGAACTGGCCACCGGGCTGAGCCAGCGTTTTCGGGCTTTCCGGCCGACCAGCGCGTGGGATCAGCGCTGGTCGGACCACACAAGCCCTGCCCGCTCCGGCCGATTGGGGTAAACTGCCCGCATGATCTTCCGGAGGTGCCCATGGCTACCGAACGTCAATACTCCCCCCTCGACCGTCTGTTACTGCAAGCCGACAGCGCGATGCGCACCTTGCTGCCGTCCAGCGCGCACTCGCAGCGCCCTTCCCCTGCCGTCGTTCAGCCCGAACACAAGATGAGCGAAGTCGATACGCGCCACGTCGCGGGTCTGATGCGCATCAACCATACCGGCGAAGTCTGCGCCCAGGCGCTTTATCAGGGCCAGGCGCTGACGGCAAAGCTGCCCAAGGTGCGCAAGGCGATGGAGCATGCGGCTGAAGAAGAAATCGATCATCTGGTCTGGTGCGAACAGCGCATCCATCAGCTTGGCAGCCATACCAGTGTGCTGAACCCGCTGTTCTACAGCCTGTCCTTCGGGATGGGCGCAATAGCCGGTGTTATCAGCGACCGGGTCAGCCTGGGTTTTGTCGCGGCGACTGAAGATCAGGTCTGCAAGCACCTGGCTGAACATCTGGAGCAACTGCCGACCGAGGACGGAAAGTCCCGGGCTATTCTGCAACAGATGCTCAGCGATGAAGAACACCACGCTGAATCCGCACTGGAAGCAGGCGGTTTTCGTTTCCCGGCACCGGTCAAGTTCGGCATGAGTGTGCTGGCCAAGGTCATGACCAAGTCGACTTATCGCATCTGACGAGGCGTATACAACGCCCATAAAAAAGGCGCCTGAATCAGGCGCCTTTTTAATGTCCGGAATCCGGGCTTATACGGCGACGTTGCGGCCGTAGAAGATTTCCAGCATTTCGTGTTTGACCTTGGCGGTCACTTGCTCGCGCTGCTCGGGAGACAAGTTGCTGGTGGCGTCGCCAAACAGGTAGTTGTCCAGTTCGAACTGCTTGAGCAGCATCTTGGTGTGAAACAGGTTTTCCTGATACACGTTCACGTCGGTCATCTGGTAACCGTTGCGCGTGTCTTCGGAGAGGTAGTTCTGGATCGAGTTGATCTCGTGGTCGATGAAGTGCTTCTTGCCTTCCACGTCACGGGTAAAGCCGCGCACGCGATAGTCGACCGTCACGATATCCGACTCGAATTTATGGATCAGGTAGTTCAACGCCTTGAGCGGTGAAATAACGCCACAGGTCGACACATCGATATCCACGCGGAACGTGGCAATACCGTCAACCGGGTGGATTTCCGGGTAGGTGTGGACCGTGATATGGCTCTTGTCCAGGTGCGCCAGGATGGTTTCCGGCAGTGGACCTGGCGACTCTTCGATCTGGCTTTCGGTAGGCGTCACCGGCTGCTCAGAGATCAGAATGGTCACACTGGCACCTTGTGGATCGTAATCCTGACGCGCAATGTTCAGGATGTTGGCACCAATGATATCGACAACATCAGTCAGAATCCGCGTCAGGCGTTCTGCGTCGTACACACTGTTGATGTACTCGACATACGCCTGCTGGTCCTGCGGGGTTTCCGCATAGCAGATGTCATAAATGTTGAAGCTCAAGGTCTTTGTCAGGTTATTGAACCCGTGGAGCTTGAGTTTGCTTTTCACCGTTAAAAACTCTCTATATGGGTGCGGCGCCAGCCGCGTGATCAAGCATGCCCGTCAGGTGAGCCCGGCTCATCTGCGTAGGACGGTTAACACCTCTTCGCGTTGGCGATTTTGGTTGTCTGTTCGGACCGGCAGCAGAAAACCAATACATGCTGCGCCCGTAAAAAGTGGCGCATTATGCAGACGTCCGAAGCCGTCTGCCAGAGTGTGCGCCGTTTTTATGATCGTTGGATGTCTGGCGTTCAGCCCAGTTCGACAATTTCATAATCGTGAGTGATCTTCACACCCGCGTTGCCGAGCATGATCGAGGCAGAGCAATACTTCTCTGCGGACAGTTCGATCGCGCGCTTGACCTGCGCTTCTTTCAACCCGCGCCCTTTGACGACAAAGTGCAGGTGGATTTTGGTGAACACTTTCGGGTCTTCATCCGCACGCTCGGCATCCAGAAACGCCTCGCAGCTTTCGACGGGTTGGCGCGACTTCTTCAAAATGCTCACAACATCGAAGTTGCTGCAGCCACCCAGACCGATCAAGACCATTTCCATCGGGCGTACACCCAGGTTGCGACCGCCGCTTTCCGGCGGACCATCCATTACCACCACATGACCGCTGCCGGATTCGCCGAGGAACATGGCTTCGCCAGCCCATTGGATGCGTGCCTTCATCGCCAAGACTCCACTGTAAAAAAAGGGGTCGCCAGCTTAGCACAGGGCCAAAAGCTGCCCGGAAGAAATGCTTTTTGTAGGAAACGCGTAGGAATGTTCGCAAATAGCTTCCTACACGTCTGGAAAAGCTGGCGAGAATAAAGGCGCAGCCGATACCTATAGGTATGCCATTTGGCCATACACCTTATTTCGGAAGTCTCGCATGGTCGCAATAACTTTTACGCCCAAAGCAAACAGTCTGGACAAGCTGCTGCCCCATGCAGAACGCCGCCGCTGCCCCGCGAAAACCAACATCATCAATGCCGGTGAGCGCTCCGAGTCGTTGTTTCTGATCCTCAAGGGTTCAGTCACGGTTCTGATCGAGGATGACGAGCGCCGGGAGATGATCGTCGCCTACCTCAACAGCGGGGATTTCTTCGGCGAACTGGGCCTGTTCGAGCAACCGGGCAAGGAATCCGTACGCAGCGCCTGGGTGCGGGCCAAGACAGAGTGCGAAGTGGCCGAGATTTCATATGACACGTTCCGCGAGCTGACCAGGCAAGAGCCGGAAATTCTGTATGCGCTCGGCAGCCAGATGGCCGAGCGCCTACGCAACACAACGCGCAAGGTGGGTGATCTGGCGTTTCTCGATGTCACCGGGCGAGTGGCTCGCACGTTGCTCGAGCTGTGCAAGCAGCCGGATGCAATGACTCACCCGGACGGCATGCAAATCAAGATTACCCGACAGGAAATCGGACGCATCGTCGGCTGTTCGAGGGAAATGGTCGGACGTGTGCTCAAGGCCCTTGAAGAACAGCGCTTGGTCAACGTCAAAGGAAAGACCATGGTGGTCTACGGGACACGCTGAGCCCTTGCTATTCAGAGCCCGGCGAGCAGTTTCCGGTAAGCCTGCGCCAGACGCTCCAGGACATCAGCGTCCGGAAACGCTTCGTACAAGGCGATGTGGCTTTCGGCCTGAACACGCGGCTCGAGCTCGCACAGCTCATTGAAGCGGTTTACCGCAGCGGCCATCTGGACGCGCTCGTTATCCAGCAACAGCGCACCATGCGCCAGCACTACAGGACGCGTTCCGCCCTGGCTCTGACGCCAGCGCTGAGCCGTTCCAACCATCTTGCGACCATCGAGATTGACGTTGAAGCGGCCATCGCAGAATGCGCCTGCCACCTCACCCAGTGAAGCCTTGCCGCCAAGCTCGGTCAACAGATCGAGAATCGGCTGACACAATCGCAGGTAGGCGGTTTCTATGCGGTCACGATCGACATCAGTGTGCGGCTGCGCATAGACCAGCGCGATGTTCAGCGTGGCAGAGGACTGTGGCACTGGCTCGCCGCCGGTTTCACGCAAGAGGACGGGCCATGCATTGTCCGACAGGGTCTCGCTGGCCTCGGCAAAACCCGGTAACCGGCTCATCCGCCGTGGCATGACCAGCGCTCGATCATTGGGCCGCCAGAACAGCAGCCCGTGATCTGCCGCCCCGGAGCATACCGAGGCGAGAAGATCCTGCTCGGCCTGCAGGCCTTGTTCGACACAAATGTCGATGATCGCGTCTTGCATGCCGGACCTCGGGAGGGTGTTCAGCTCAATGCGCTCAGTCGATGGACGAAGCGCTTACCGCGATTTTGCGCTCAGGGAAGAACAACCGCTGCAGCTCGGCGCCAGGGTGTTCGGCACGCATGAAGGCCTCCCCCACCAGAAACGAATAGACATCGCTGATTTCCATCAGCTCGACATCCGCACGATTGAGAATGCCGCTTTCGGTGACGACCAGGCGATCACGCGGAATACGCGGCAGCAAGTCCAGCGTGGTTTCCAGGCTCACTTCAAACGTGTGAAGGTTGCGATTGTTGATGCCCACCAGCGGTGTATCGAGCGTCTTGAGTGCACGGTCCAGCTCGTTGCCGTCGTGCACCTCGACCAGCACATCCAGCTCCAAGCTTTTGGCAACGGCAGCCAGTTCAGACAGTTGCGCGTCATCCAGTGCCGACACGATCAGCAGAATGCAGTCAGCGCCCAAAGCACGTGCTTCGACCACCTGATAAGGGTCGATCATGAAATCCTTGCGGATCACCGGCAGGTTGCACGCTGCACGGGCCTCCTGCAAATAGGCATCGGCACCCTGAAAGAAGTCCACGTCGGTGAGCACTGACAGACAGGTCGCGCCACCGGCCTGATAACTTCTGGCGATCTCGCCCGGCAGGAAGTGTTCGCGGATGACGCCCTTGCTTGGCGAGGCCTTCTTGATCTCGGCGATAACGGCAGGCTGCTTTGCCTTGGCCTGAGTGATCAATGCCTTGGCAAAGCCACGTGGCGCGTCGGCCCGGGCTGCCTGTTGTTCAAGCTCGGCCAGGCTCACAATCGCACGACGAGCCGCGACTTCCTCGGCCTTTCGGGCGAGGATCTTTTCCAGTACGGTTGGCACACTCATGCTTCGTTCTCCTGCTTGAATACCGCCGTGAAGGCACCCAGCTCTTCCAGTTTTTCCCGCGCCAGGCCAGTGTGCAGCGCATCGTGTGCCAGGGCCACGCCCTCTTTCAGGCTGGTGGCGTGATCTGCAGCATAAAGCGCGGCGCCGGCATTGAGCACGATCATTTCCGCAGCTTTCTGACCGTTCTCGGTCTTGCGACGTCCCAGCGCATCGCGAATCAGCTCCAGCGAAGCCGCCGGGCTTTCCACGGCAAGGCCGTACAGGCTCTGGCTTTTGATGCCGAGGTCTTCGGGCTGTACCCAGTATTCAGTGACTTCGCCGTTTTTCAGCTCGGCCACGAAGGTCGGTGCCGCCAGACTGAATTCATCCAGGCCGTCCTGCGAATGGACCACCAGCACATGCTTGCTGCCCAGACGCAGCAGCACCTCGGCCAGCGGGCGGCACAGCGCCTGGTTGAACACGCCGACGATCTGATGACGAACACCCGCCGGATTGGTCAGCGGGCCAAGCATATTGAACAGTGTGCGCAGGCCCAGCTCGCGGCGCGGTCCGGCCGTGTGCTTCATGGCCGTGTGATGAGACTGGGCGAACATGAAGCCGATACCCACGCTGTCGATGCAACGCGCCACCTGAACAGGCGTGAGGTTCAGATAAACCCCGGCAGCCTCGAGCAGATCGGCACTGCCGCTTTTGCCCGAGACAGCACGATTACCGTGCTTGGCCACGGTGCAACCGGCGGCTGCGATGACGAAGGCTGAAGCCGTCGACACGTTGAAGATGTTCGCGCCGTCGCCGCCCGTCCCCACGATGTCTACCACGCCGTCCAGGGTTTTCAGTTCGACCTTGCCGGCCAGCTCGCGCATCACCGAAACCGCAC
This sequence comes from Pseudomonas sp. MWU16-30316, assembly GCF_020515645.1. Classification (NCBI taxonomy): domain Bacteria; kingdom Pseudomonadati; phylum Pseudomonadota; class Gammaproteobacteria; order Pseudomonadales; family Pseudomonadaceae; genus Pseudomonas; species Pseudomonas sp. MWU16-30316. Next base: position 13,921 of record NZ_JAIZAZ010000008.1, read on the forward strand.
CAACGATTTCATCGATGGTTTCGCTCTTCATGCGCATGCCCATCAGAAACGCACCGATCTGCGCTTCAGTGCATTGGCCGGTCATGATTTCGCGCATGACATCGCTCATCTCTTCAGTGGTCAGGTCCAGTTGGTTGACCACGCGATTCAGCGCGCTTTTGATATTCATGGGGGTACTCATAAAAAATCCTTAGCCCTGACGATGGCCGCCACTCTGCTTGAGAAAATTGGCGAACAGCTCGTGGCCCTGCTCGGTCAGGATCGACTCGGGGTGAAACTGCACCCCTTCGATGTTCAGTGTCTTGTGACGCAGGCCCATGATCTCATCGACCGAACCGTCTTCCAGCGCGGTCCAGGCCGTCACTTCCAGGCAGTCGGGGAGCGTATCCTGCTTGACCACCAGCGAGTGGTAGCGGGTGACCACCAGCGGATGATTCAAACCATCGAACACCCCGCCATCTTCGTGAATGACCGGGCTGGTTTTGCCATGCATGACCTGACGCGCACGAACCACGTCGCCGCCAAAGGCCTGACCGATGGACTGATGCCCCAGGCACACGCCCAGAATCGGCAGCTTGCCCGCGAAGTGCTTGATCACATCCAGCGAGACGCCGGCTTCATTGGGCGTGCACGGGCCAGGCGAGACCACGATGTGCTCCGGGTTCAGGGCTTCGATCTCGGCGATGCTCAGTTCGTCATTGCGAATGACTTTGACGTCTGCCCCCAGCTCACCAAAGTACTGCACGACGTTGTAGGTAAACGAATCGTAGTTATCGATCATCAGCAGCATTTTGCTATCAACCTTTTGATTTACTGACTTGATTCAGGCCTTCCGGATTCTGCTTCACTCATGCATCCCCTCGTCAGCCATAAGGCCGGGGGACGGAGAAAAACATCACAAAATCGAAGGCATACAGGTACGGGACCGGCAGGGCCGGCAAGGAAATAGTCAGGCGCGCCAACGCCAACGGGCGTGAGCCTTGATAACGCGCATCAAAAGCTTGCTGACTGTCGTCACGGAAGGGGTCTCATCGGTACGTTTCAGGACATTAGCGTACCGAATCGGCCGGTGCAATATGAATGTACCGGGCTGCGCCGATTGAAAAGCGGTTAAAGGCTGAAAAGAGGGCCGCGCCTCCTCGCGGAGGCGGGATTGAGGCAGGGGCACGATGGCCGAGGGTGGGGAGCCGAGAGGAACATCAGTGCGCAATCTCGCGCACGTAGGCTTGGCAGGCCTTCAAAGCGATCAATCCCTGATCGCCGTAGTCGGTGATGGCGACAATTCGTCCAGCAGCCGCTGGGTCAAGTTCGCCTCGCGAGCTTCCATGAACCACGCCGCCGGTATCGGTGCCGGCTGGCATGCCATCACGGTTGGCGGGGCTGTTGGCGAGGAGGACTGACAACCGCAAATCAGCGGTAGCCAGGCGATCACGCAAACGAGCCTGAGCAGTCTGTGCATCGCTCAACTCCTTGTGGATGGTTGTATCGTTGGTGTGCAAACGGACTTCCAGCGCCCGTCGTTGTGCCTGCTCGGCGTTCTGCCAGTCGACTAGCGCGAGCGCCGCCTGCTCGCGCTCGCGCTGCCACGTCAGCTGTTGCGCGGACAGTTGCAGGCCATAGCGGGCCGCCTGCCATTTCCAGGCGGCCCATGTACCCAGCCCTGACCCCAGCACGAATGCGAGGATCAGGAATCGCATATCCAGCACTTTCACGGCAGCACCTCCAATGCCCGCTGGTAAAGCGCCTGCCGATCCGCCAGGCCGTTGGTACCGCCGTTGATGCGGCGGGTGATCATCAGAAAATCACCCTTGTCTGCCAGCGCATTGAGGTTGGCCCTGTCCCAGAACCATGCCGCCGACATAGCGGCGTGGTCGGGTTGTTCGAGCAGTTGCGGCTGGGCAAGCAAGTCCAGTCCGAGCGCCTCCCCGCACGCCTCGTAGTTGGTCCGCCCCGTCACCTGAATCAGCCCACGGCCCCGATATAACTGACCGTCGCCATCTGCCTCTGGCGTATTGCCCAAACGCAGCGCCAACTGGCCCGTGTCGTACTTGGCCAGATAGCTGTCGCTACCCAGCTCGCGCACATAACGAAGCTGCCCGGACTCATGCCCTATCTGAGCGATGAACGCGGCGATACGCAGGCGAGTGTCGATGGCGTACCGGGCCATGGCGGTGTTGAGAGCAAGAACGAAAACGCCGGCTTTAGGGCCGGCGTTGGGGAGGATTTGCAGTAGTTGTTGCTGGTTGATAGGCATTTAACCTCCTGAGGCTTATGCCGTCAGATATCCCATTTGGTCGTGCTGAGCCAAAACTTTGCACAGCCCTATATCGCCTTAAAGTCAGTGATCCGAGTTATAGACACAACGTTAAAAATAAAGCGCTATCAAGTGCCCGTATTTTGAACAGTCGAGTCCGAAGGAGCCGAGTAGGTGAAAGGTTCCGCAGGCGGCTCAGGCCACTCGACCGAGAGCGGAAAACCAGATTGCGACTCGATCTGAGCAAGGCGGACTCGGTAGGTTCTCCACGCCTTGAACTCTGCCTTCAGTGCTGGAATTCTGTCAGTTTGCTCACTGGTCTCCCCTTCCAACTCCGCTGTATCCTCGATGATTTCCAAAGACGTTTGCAGCGAATTGATTTTCGCCGTTGCCAGCGACGATGCTGCGTCACGCTTAAGCATGACTGATGCAAGCACCTCTACTTCTACCGGCTCTGCAATATCGCCAAACTCCCCAGCGTATGCTCTCTCATAGATATCACGCCCATGAGCAGCGCTGTCGTTTGGAGAAGATGAAAACGGGATCTCGCCCAATGTCTCCTGTGTTTCAACAAAAACCACATCCAATGTGATCATCGTGTGTTCAGTATTCCAACGCGGATTACGCGCACTCTTCAAAGTGGCCATCAAGAAACCCTCAGGCAAATAGTAACGGAATTGGTTGCGTCCAGATTTCTATCCTGGACATATCCCATAAGACGCCATGTGCCAATGGGTGCACCCGCCGCATGGGAAGAGGCAGCAGAAAACAGGCACGATGCACCGGCTATAAGTTCTCCAGCATTAACAGCGACATTTGTTGCTCCTCCGCCTAGCAAGAGAAGCGCATAGGTGCCGACCGCACCCGCACCTTGTGAACCAATAAACGACATGGTGTTTTTTTCATTCATGATCCAGCCGAAGTCAGTCGCGTCTACCGTGATTCGGGGATTAGTACCGTCATAGCCGATTTTTATGAGGTTACTACCCTGACCGGCACCTGTGCCCTGCTGTACGGGAGCAAAGCCTAGCCTGGGTTGCAGGTAGTAAACGGTGTTGTCGCTGGACCGCCGCATATAAGGCATATCCGGATTGTTGGCGGCAATCCCGACAGTACTTATCCAGTCAGCAAGCGGACGCTGAGAATCACGAAGATCTATCTCGGCCTTTGTATAGCCATCAGTGATTCCATAGCCCGATAATGTAGAAGCCTTATCAGCCTTGTCAGAGGGTTTAAAATTAGACGACGTCCATAGGGTGCCCAGATCAGTTTCATCAACGGTTGCTTTCAGACCCGATGAAGACCAACCAATTTTTACAGGATTGCCCAGCTGCCCTATACCAGTACCTTGCTGAACCGGGGTATAGCCCAACTTGGTTTGCAGGTAATACACCACGCCATCCGACTCACGACGCATATACGGTGCATCGGGCTGGTTGGACGCCAGGCCAACCGCCGTAATAGAGTCCCTGGTGGGGTAACGGGCATCTCGTAGATCAACCTCTGCCTTAGTATAAGCATCGGCAATTCTGTACGCAGCGAGCGTAGTACCCCAGTTGGCTTTAGTGGTCGGATCGAAGTTAATGGAATACCAAAGGTTGCCAAGGTCAGTATTATCGACCATCGCCTTGAGGCCGTTATTCGACCAGCCGATCTTCACCTTGTTGTCTAGTTGACCGGTACCTCCTCCTTGTTGTACCGGAGTGAATCCCAGGCTCGGTTGCAGGGCAACCAAAGCACCATCTGACTCACGGCGCATGTAAGGCGCATCAGGCTTATTGTTGGCCAGCCCCACATAGGTAATGGAATCACGTAGCGGCCGCTGAAGATCGCGCAGATCGGCCTCGGCCTTGGTGTACGCATCCGAAATACCATTGCCGCTGAGGGTTGTCGGATTGCTCCCCTCTTCCACCTGCCCATATTTATTGACCTTGACCCGCGTGTAATCACCCGCGGCCACACCACTGCGTCCCAGCAGACGCTCGAACGCAAGGTCAGTTGTACCCAGCACCGGCACTGTCGTATTGACCAGTTGCCATACGGTGCCCGCGTTCTTCGTGCCGGCCTGCACCGGCACCATATGACCCGGCGTGCATTCGGTGCTTTCGTTCGCATCCTGCGCACGAGCCCAGGCGCCTGCCGCGGCCACATAAATCCAGTTCTGCGACGCAGTGTCCTGATTCTTGACCAGCACCCGATCACCGGCCACCAGTGTGACGTCATCGATGGTCTGCAAACCGCTCAGCCCAATGGAAACTGTCGTGGCGCAACGCACCGATTTTTTGTAATCGGATGCTGCCAGGCCAAGAATGGCTCGATGTAACTGGGTGACATCCTCCTCGTTAGGTACGAGACCAGCCCCCAGGATCACGTTCAAGATCTCCTGCGTCACCGAGTTGCCCCACTGCGCCGGGATCAGCGAACCAGGGGTGCCGGTCGCCGGGTTTTCATCTACAAACTTGCCGCTTGCCAAGCCTACGCCCGGCACACTCTTGGGATAATCCACATTGTGTTCCTCAGTTGAAGTTTACGAATTCGACGCTGTGCGCCGGTGCTGCTCGACGGATCAAACATTCGATGGCGAGCCCGGGATTCACCCCGAACCGCTCTCCCCAGTAACTCGCCCCGAAGCGCCGCCCCAGGCGCTGACGCCCGCCGGTGTTCAGGGTCCACATGAATTGCGCGCTCCAGGTGCCGAAGTGCGCCCGGCCAAAACGCGAACGCCCCATACGGGGCGCTCGGTGTTCGGTCACGGTGGCATCGGGATAGCCCTGGCTGATGGCAATGTCGATGTAGAACGCTGCGTTCTGCCCTCCTGTCGCCACGAGCCGCTGGCGCACCGACAGGCGCCGGTCTGCGAACAAGGGGTTGAGCCCCAGGCACGGATCAGGCAGGTTCATCACCCGCTCCCAGTCCGGGACCAGCTCGCTGACGGTGGCGGGGTCCATCTCGTTGAGTAGGTCGAACGCGCGGCCATCGATGCGTGCGAACTCGCGGGACAGGCCGGTAATCACCTGCTGCAATTCCGGCACCCGCTCCGGATCCCACGCGGGACCGGGTGGCAACAGCGCCTGCAGTTGTCCGGCGTAATGTTCGGCAGTTCTTATGACGACCATTGAATACCCCCGAACGTGAGCAACTGGTTGGCCGCAGCAGTAACGTTGGCCACGGGTGAAACCAGCACATGATCGGTTTCGCCTGTCGCGCGGCTGATGGCCTCGGCGATGTGCGTGAGCAACAGGGTTTCGCCCAGTCCGCCCTCACGGTTGTGCAGGTCCAGCAGTTGCGCTTCGACCGCCGCCCGCACGGCGGAGGTGTCCGGTGTGAGCCGGATGGTGTAGACCACCGGTTTCTGCACCGGCGCCAGCACATACACGTCTGCGGTGACCGGACGCAGCGGCTCGATATACGCAGCGACCGCAGCCAGCTGCTCGGCGTCAGGAATGGGATCGGCCTGGTCGTCACGCATGAAGAACACCGCCACCGTCCCCGGCCCCATGAACCGGCGCACACACCAGGCGCGCGTCACGCCCGGCACTTCCAGCGCCCAGGTCACGTAATCATCCTGATTGCCGCCATGCGGGATGACCCGGTAGGAGCGCACGACACGCGCACGCAACGACTCGATACTTTCCTGCGAGATGCCGCCGGAAAGTCCGTCGGCAATGACGGTGAAAGTGCTGTCGATGCCTTCGACCGGTTGCACGGCAGTCATGACCAGACCGGCATCCGCATTACCCAGAACACCGGCATCGACCGCTTCGACCGTGGTGGTGTTATTGCCCGCAACCGTGGTGACGCCTTTAGTGACGCGGTAGAAGCGTCCATCACTGAACTGCAGCACAGTGTCCGCATCCAGCACCGCGCCGGCTGCAGCGGTAAAGCGCACCGTGCCGGTAGCCGCCTGTGCCACCTTACGCGGCTGCCTCAGGCGCAGGATGGCCTGCCGCTCGAGAGTTTCCTCGTCGGCGGTGTCCGGCAGAATCTGGTCGGCGATCCAGTCCTGATAGCCGTACAGACCGTAGGCCGCGCCGCTGTGCGCACGGGACAATACCCGCGCATCGGACTGACGCAGCGCTTCGTCGGCGAGGTCGACCTGGGTTCGGTTGATCAGCGCCGGTAACGTAGGTGTTTCAAACGGCATAAATCACCTGCCACTGTTCAGAAGGGTTGAAACGCACGAGCTGACCGTCCGAGACGACCAGCTCGACGCCCAGGTTCAGGCGGTTGCTCTGAACCTGTTCGGTAAGGATGTTGATGTGCTTGACCTGGCCATCTTCGATCAGCCAGTCGAGCGCTTCGCGGGCATAGAACTCGGCGTCGCGCTGGGTCTGGGCAGTCAGCCTGACCCGGCGCAGCAGCCACAGCCTGGAACCAATGCGGTCATTGGCCTGTGCCGGGTAGGTGTCGCCCCACCAGCCATAGCGCTCGGCATCGTCGAACGGGTCGTCCGCTTCGGCACGCCGCCAGGTGAACAGGCTGATGACCACCGAGCGCAGCAAGGACGCTTGCAGAGAGCCTTCGATAATCATCCAGCACCTCCAACGGGCGGCCCGCTCTGGCCATTACCGCCCTGCACGTTGCCGTGCAGATGGCTGATCTGGCTGATGCCAGCGGCAAGCTGGTCGCCCTGGGAGACGATCTTTCCGGTCTGGGTGATCTGCGGTGTGTCGAAGTTCACGGCCACCGTCGCCTTGATGTTCAGGGTGTCGGTTTCAATGTCGATGACCTTGCCGCGCTTGAGATGAATCTTGTCGCCCTCGTCGGTATAGATCGCCACTTCGCCCGACTCCAGGCCCTTGAGGCGATAGCGCCGGTCGGCCACCACCAGCAGCAGACCGTGCGACCGGTCGCCACCAATGAAGGCGGCAATGCCCTCGGCGCCGGCCAGCGGGTTGCTGGTGAAGCCATAGGGTTCGAAGTGCTCCATGTCGTCCTTGACCTCTCCGGCGGTGAGGCGCATTTGCAGCGCCTGCATTTTGCTGCTGGCCCTGGCGAGCACCACCGTGCCGCGCACCAGCATGCGATTGAGTAAGCTCATGAGGTTGTTTCCTCGTCGATGGGCAGCAGCCAGGAGTAAGCGTCCTGATTGACCTGCACCTTGCTGCGCTTGTTGGGGTCACCTGGCTCGGCCTGGAAACCTTCAGGCGGACCGACCACCAGTGTGGTGATCGTGCCTTGGTCGCTCAGCGAGTAGGTCACGGCTGAAATCAGCATGTTGCGGCTTGTGAAACCGATGACCGGATCAATCACCCGGACCATGGTGTTGTGCCGCCAGAGCGCCCCGTTGGACTGCCGCCAGCCCTGGACCTTGTAGGTGGTGAGCAGCGCCTTGCCGGCCCGCTGACCACGCTCCCAATTGGCGCGACTCAGGGCAAGTTTCGGTGTGATCGGCGCATCCTCATGAACGACCAGTACGCGAAGACGCTTTTTATGCGCAGGGTCGTCATGCCGGTTATCCGTGACTTCTGCCGAGACTTCCGACGACTCCTTCCCGAACGTCTGGTCATTACCGGTCTGTTGACCAATGACCCGGTACTCGGAAAAAAGCCCGGAAAAGTCCCGCGCGATGACGGCGCTCAACACATTCTTGCCGAGTTCGAGCGCGTCTGCGCTCTGCCCGCGACTACCCGGCCTGGCCAGCACCACATTGCCGTATTCGTCATCGGTGGAAAAAATCCGGAACAGGGTCAGCAGCCGGTCAATGGACTTGAACACGGTTTCGGCAGGCTCGATGGTGTGATCGGCCATCTTCGAGGTCTCCGGTATTTCGCTGATCACCGACAAACCATAAGGAGCAGCCAGCGCTTCAACAATCTTCAACACCCCCACCTCCTTCCACTGGCTCGGCCTGTTGATGGCCGAGCAGTCGATGAGGTCGGCGGTTTTCGAGCGTCCGGAAATCTTTAGCGTGATTTGCTTGCCGTCATAGCTGATCGGCGCGGCAAACACCCAGCCGGTCAGAATCAACTCGCCGCCGATACGTACTTCGCACGCTGCGCCGGGCGTGATCGGATGCGAGATTTCAGTGCCCGGCCACTGCCAGGTAATGCTCACGTCAAAGCTGCGCGCCTGACGCTCGATCCCCGCAGAGATTTCCACCAACTTCCAGCCGGCGTAGTCGTGCTCGTCAACCGTCAGGGTGACAACGTTAGGGTCGATCATGGGTCACTCCTGTGCGATCTTCAGCGTGCCTGGCGGTACGAAACCCGGGTGGGCCAGCCGATTGCGCTGCACCATTTCCTGCGCCCGGCTGGCGTCACCGAATCGGCGATAGGCCAGCACCAGCGCGGGCAAAGGCTCGGAGACCTTCATGTCCACCAGACGTACACCGGAGGCCGCCACCGCGTTGAGGTGCCTGATCAACGCCTGACGCAACGTGTTGAGCGCCAGGTAATGTTCGGGATCGGCTTTCAACGACGCTTCCCAGATCGCCGAACTCAGCGTGTCACGCAGTTCGATGACGTCATCGGCAACCGGCACATCGACGCGCTGCAGCGCTTGCGTCACTTGCTGATCCAGCGACGGCACCACGGTGAGCGGCGTGACGGTCGTCGCAACCGGCATGCTCGCGACGATTTTCGCCACCTTGACCAACAAGGCATCCTGAACCAGATTGGCCGCGGCCTGAGCCGTCACGCCGGTATCCAGCCCGCTGCCCTGGCTAACCAGATTGATACCGGACACCGCTTCCGCCTGTTGCGTGGCCTCGGAAATCACGGAGCGATAATCGACCGTTTCAACAGAGGACACGCCGCCATTGCTGCCGGACCTTGCTGCCGCGCTGCTCGCAGCGGTGCCGTTACTGCCACTCGCGGATCCGCTGCCTGAGCCGCCCCCTGTCGAGCTGCCGGAACCTGACCCGGCACTTGTCCCGGCACTCGCCCCGCCAATACTGCTGGTGCCGTTCGCTCTTCTGGCTCGACGACTGTCCCCGTCGAAACTGGCGAAGAACGTGGTAAACAGCGTGCTGACCGTCAACGGCGCATTGACCAGCGAATGCACCAGCGCAGTGACATCCGAATAGATCGTCATGAACGGTGTGAACTGCCGCTGAATGGTCGCGAATACGCCCGACAAGGCACTGCGCAGCGCCTGAATGTTGATACGTACCGCGTCCACTGTGGCCATCACCGAGCGGTAGCGCCTGAGCGCCGAATCCAGCAGGGTCTCGGACGCGCCCAGCAATTGCCGTCGCGTATTGAGCGTCGACACGGGAAACTTGAGCGGGTTGGCCGGATAGAATTTCAGGTCCAGTCGGACGAGTCCGCCTTCGTTCAGGTTGTGTGTGACGCCGCACTCGCCAACCTGGACCTGCACACGACCCAGCCACGGATGCACCAGCTCGCCGGCACCTTCCTGCTCCAGTGCCTGTAGCAGTCTGTCTCGCTGTTCGAAACAGTCGGGACCGACAATGAACCCCGTCAGCGTATGCACTTTCGACTGTTTGCCCAGCGACTCGAAATAAGGCTCGTCGCGTTGTGGAAACTCATGCAACTGCCCCTTGCGACCTGCCGGAACGACGGCTTTTTCAATGAAAAAACCGACGCCACGGAAAGACGCCGGCAGCAGGCTGTCACGCCATGTACTCATGATCCGGCTCCTGCGCCGAGGGTTCGATAACCGACGTTTGGCGATATCGTCAAACCCGGCTGGTTGGTTTGCACTTGTCCGGCGCGCATGCCCGGTGGCGCGTTTTCAAAGCGAATGTTGAGCTCGCCTTCAAGTCGCGGGCCGGCCCCGGCTGCGCCCTGTTGCAACAACAGGCTGCCGGGCGCCAGCGGGGTGGGTACGCCGAGCAATTGGCTGGTCGACGGCACGCCAGTGGCCTGATTGAGCAACTGCTGATTCATGCGAACGTTCTCGACGGCACCGGCCGCCAGAAACGCACCGGTCCCGCCGCCCGGCCCTGCGTTGCGTATCCGCTGTTCTTCCGCGAACCGATTGGTCGTCTCGGTCGCCCTCTGCAGGACGGTCTTATCAGTGTCGCCACCAAACCAGCTCATGATCGGTTCGATGAATGGCTTGATGCCCGCCCACAGACCTGCGAACCAGGTTTTGATCGGCTGCCAGTTCTCGATGACCATGCCCAGCGGCGAAAAACTGAACAGCGTTGCCAGCACATCGGTAAACGGTTGCGCCTCGGCCTTGATGGTTTCCCACAGGCCGGCCAGGTACTCGGACAGCGGCTGCCAGTTGGCCACGACCATGCCCAATGGCGACCACGCAAACAGCGTCTGCAGAAAATCAAAAAACGGCGTGGCCAGCGCCTTGATCACGTCCCACAGCGCAGCAAAGAATTCGGTCAGTGGCTGCCAGTTGGCTGCGATCATGCCCAGCGGCGTCCAGGCGAAGACCGCCTTGAGTACGTCCCACAGCGCCATCACCGGTCCGCGAATCGCCTCCCAGACCGCTTGGAAATAAGGTGCGACGGTCGACCAGTTGGCGATCAGAAAACCTGCCGCCAGCGCGAGGCCGCGCACGATCAGGCCCAACGGTGACATGCCCATGACCGCAGCCAGCAGCCTGGCGGCACTCGTCGCAGCGAGAACGGCGACTTGCAGCACGCCGAAAGCAATCGCGGCGCCCACGACGCCCTTGATCACCTCTGGATGTTCGGCCGCCAGCGCGGCGACCTGAGAAATCATCGGCCCGATCACGGCCATTGCTTCGTTCATCGCCGGCAGGAACATACTGCCGATATTGATGCCCAGACGATCGACACGGTTGGTCATCTCTTTGATGGCAGTGGCCGTGGTCTGGGAGTTGTCTGCGAACTCCTTCTCGATGGAGCCGCTGTTTTGCACGCCCTCCCCGACCTTGGCCAGGTTGGACCTGAGCACATCGAGGTGGGCCAGCAGCGGCGTGATCGCGCCCAGCGATTCGGCACCGAACAGCTGCGTGATGACGTCCGACTGTTTGCCGGGATCAACACTGGAAACCGCCGTCAGAACCTTTTCAATGGTCCCGGACGGGTCACTCTGCATGCCCTGGGTCAGCTGGTTGACGTCGAGCTGCAACGCTTCGAACGCCCCGGCTTTCGCCGCGCCACCTTCGGTCAACGACTGCATGAATCGCTTCATACCGCTGGCGGCCACATCGGCCGGCACATCGACGCTGGCAAGCGTGGCGCCCATTGCCGCCAGTTGCCCGGAAGCCATCCCCGCAACCGGCCCAAGCGGGCCCATTGCAGTCACCATGGTGGCGATTTTTTTTTCCAGGTTGTTGCCGCCGAGCACGTTGATCTTCTCGGACAGCGCCGCGACCTGCGGTTGAGTCATCTGGAACGATGAGCGCCACGAGGCCATCATGTCGCCCGACTCGGCCGCCGTCTGATCGAATGCGACACCCATTTTCACGGCATCGCTGGCAAACCCGGTCAGTTCTTCACGCGGCACATTGGCCTTGGCACCGGCAGCAACAATCGCCGCGATGCCATTGGCGCTTTCCGGCAGCCGTTCACTGAGGTCCAGAATATCGGACCCCATCTGCTGGAACTGCTGCGGTGTTTCAAAGCTTACCGAGCGTTTCACGCCGGCCATGCTGGTCTCGAAACCGATCGCTGCCTTTACCCCGGCAATCAAAGGCCCCGCCAAAGCGTTTTCCGTGACTGCCTTGCCAAGTTCTATGGCCCCCAGACTGGTCTCGAGGCCTTTGACATTGTTGCGGATAGTTGCCAGCGTTGGAGACAGCTGGTCGACGCCGGTAATCAGCGTCTTGATAGTGTCTGCCATCACTCCCCCTGCAGGATCTGGTTGATGCGTTGCGTCTGCAAGATCGACTCGGTGATGACGTCCAGCTCCCTGGACATCATCATTTCGGGATCGGTCTTCCAGAAATACGCGAGGTCGTAAACGACGGCGATCAGTCCTTCGAGGTTGCTGATGCCGCTGCCATGAAAAAACTCGCAACCTTCCAGCTCAACGTATTGATGTCGCACAGGTCCATCTGATTGACCGACGAGGGCGGGATGCCGGCGCAGACGGCGATGTACTTCGCCGCCACGTCCAGATCCAGGGAAACTTCCTCGTTCTTGTCGATCCTGTACGGCAGAGCCTTGATAGCCCGCGCTTCCTGCGCCGTAGGGCGCCGGAAGGTCAGTTGCGAAAGGGTTTCGCCGTGCGCTTCGATCGGGCTGGCCAGGTCGATGACTTCACTCATTGCCAGCTCCCCTGATTGCCGTCGAATTGCAGTTCGATGGTGCCGTCGTCAGCCTTGCTGCTCGGCGTTTCCACCAGGTAGGCGCCGGACAGGACGTAGGTCTTGCCGTTCTTGAACTCACAGGTGATGGTCATATCCACACCGGTAGTGAGCAGCTTGAGCGGCAGATCCGCGGTATGCACGGCGGTGAATTTCAACCAGGCGGCCTTTTCGGTTTCCTTGTAGTAACCAGGCACGACGGTCTCGCGCTTGATGTTCATCAGAGGCGCTTCGCCGCCGCCGCTGATGGTCAATTGGGTGCCATCCACTTTGATGTAGCAGGTACCCGCAACTTTCTGACCCATGTTGTTTATCTCCAGAATGAAAAAACCCGCACGAGGCGGGCTTGAAAGGGTTGGTTAGGCTTATGCCGCTTCGTCGTACTGCAAGCGGAACTGGTTGAGCAGCGCGAACACGCGCAAGCCGTTGATGTAGTCAGGCGGGAACATCACGTTCACGCGGCTTGGGTCATTGCCGTCACGCTCGACGATCAGGTGCTGGGCGAACGTTTCGGCGTTCTCCACATGACCCTCTTCTTCAAGACGTGCGTATTGCGCAATCAACTCGCCACGGATGGTGCTCGGCGTGATGATCGGCTGGCCGGCACCGAAGCGCGTGCCATCGTTGGCCAGCTTGTGGCGGCCGTACTTGCTGGTGATGATGCCTTGCAGACGACGGATGATGAACGCCGACTGGTGCATGGTTTCGCTGTCCAGGTACGAGTTGTCCGCCTGGCCGTAAGCGTTCTTCTGGTAGGTGGTGATCGAACGCTGAATGCGCACGTAACCGCCTTCGTAGTACGCCGTGGCGATGCCGTAACGCAGCAGCGACTCACGCTCGGTCAGGGTGAAACGCTGACTGGCCGGAGCCGGATCGATACCAGGCATGGTGCCGCTCTGGGTCGGACGGCTGGCGTCGGCAGAAATGAACACCGCCGTGCGCGCAGCCAGGGCAGCGGCTTGCAGCCAGACCGGTTGCGGCACACCATTTTCGACACCCTGCAGGGTGATGTGCTGGTCGTTGCGCAGTTGACCTGCGGCCACCAACGTACCGACCGTGCCGCGCTTGGCGCTGTAAACGTGGCCGTACAACTGACGCGCCCAGCTCCAGCGACCGGTGCTGTCGTCCATTGCCGCTTTCCAGGCATCCAGCGTAGCAGTGTCGGTCCAGGGCATGCAGATGAACTCGAACGGCTCATCGCCCAGCGCAGCCAGTGCCTTGAGCTGATCAGGCGTACCTACGCCACCAGTCATGGCGGTGACTGCCGCCGTCAGGCCGGCAGGAACGACTTCGCCATTGGTCTTGCCCTGGCGATTGAATTCCAGCTGGATGTCATTGCCGCTTGCCCCGCTCCATTTGCAGGAAAGGGTCAGCACACCCGCTTCGACAGCCGCGGTGATCGGCAGATCAGGTGTGGCGTTGATTTTCACCGACAGTGCCGTGGCCGCTTGGGCAGCGGTTGCGCCGTTAACGACAGTGGCCTGCACTCGCATGCCGCCGACATACAGGTTCAGCAGACCGGCTTCGGTCGCCGCCCCGCTGAGGGTGACTTTCGCACCGGCCTTGGCGCCTTCGGTATTGAGCAGCGGCAGGCACCAGACTTCGCCGGTGGGGTCCGCCTTGCGCCAGGTTTCATACATCGAGGCCAGCATGGAGCCCTGACCGCCGATGTTTTTCGCCAGCGCCACGCTTGGCACCAGCACCAGAGAACCCAGCTCAGGGCCGGACACATCGTCGTTGACCTGCGCAACGATCAGTCGACGCATGCTGGCCGACGCGCTGTTGGCGGCCGAGTTGTCCATCTCCGCATAAAACAGCGGAACGCGAACATCGGATGGAATGTTGTTAAAGCTGATAGCCATTGTTTGGCTTCCTCTTGGTTAAGCCGTGAAGGCTTGATGGGTGGTGGTGGATTGCTCGGTTTTAAGGGTGATGTCGCCGTCGTTCTGACGACGCTGCCACCAGGCGTTGAAGGTCACCTGCCGGCCTTCGACGGGCAGCAAATCGCCCGCCTCCGGATCCGGCACAGTGCGGCCCTCGGCCGGTACTACAGTGATGCGTTGAGTCATGGGGTTACCTCTGCTGTGAACTTCGCTTCGATACGGCCATCAGGGCCGGGGGATTTCAGGTTCGGATCTGCGGGGTCAACGCAGTCCATCTCAATGGTGGCGCCGGTAAACCCGGGCAAACCATCCAGATACGCTTCGTGCCAGGTCTCGGCAGGCTGATCGGAGGTATTGCGGCCCAGTTGAAACTGCGCTGCAAAGCCGAAGCGATACGTCACCCGGTCGCCGCTGATCTGCACCAGCGCGCCACCGGTGTACTGCATCGCGTCGTAATCGTGATCCGGGTTCCAGCCCACCAGCGCACGCCACAGTTCGGCGCGCAGGGCATGCAGTTGCTCACTGGCTTCCTGCCCGCGCTTGTCACCGCCATCGAGCACCACCACGACATCGATCGTGTCGGTGATGTTCTGGCGAATGACGTTCTGCAAATCGTTGGCGGTGGACTGATCGCCAGTGGCAATCACGTACGCTGACGGGTGGGCGAGCTGATCACCGAGGGCGACCGCCGCCCAGTCGATACCGGCACTGATTCGCCCGGCAAAGCTCGGGCAGGTCGCCTGCAAGTGGGCAACTATCGGGGTTATCTTCATGAGGGGTTCCGCGTGTGTTGAAGGTTGATTGCGGCGTGGGAAACGCCTACTGGTTCGCCTTGCCCAACGCCTCATCAGCCTTGTCTGCAGCACGGCTGGCCGTGTGAGCGGCCTGATTGGCAATTGATGCAGCACTCTCGACCTTGTCTGCCGCCTGGGTGGTGGTTTCGGCCAGCCTGTCCAGGCGCCGGTCGCGCTTGCCCAGTGCTGCGTCGTAGGCATTGCGAACCTCGGCCAGCTGCTGCGTATGCTCGGCATTCGCCGACCACTGCCCGGCCTGAAAACCGAGCATCAGGCACCCAGCGATCAGCAGCACGGAAATCAGCCAGACCTCCAGGCGCCGCCACCAATGGCGAGCGATGAAATCAATTGCGCATCTGTGCATCGTTTGCACCTCCGAGTTGGGATCGCAGCCGGGCTATTTCGGCGCTTTGCGTGGTGACCTTGTCGGTGAGTTGAACGATGTGGCTGGTGAGGGCTTCGATCTTGCCCTCCATCCGCCCAACCGCTGCGGCGAGCTCGTTGCGCTCCTTGGCGAACTGATCAGCCCGCGCTTCAGCTTCCTTGCGCGCCTGGCGCTCGGAGTCGAGCAGTTCATTGAGGCGGCGCACCGTACCGATGTCCGCGTTGTCCATCGCCCGGTCTGTTGCATCTCTGGAAAGAAACTTGCGCAGCCATAGAAAGCCGCCAAGCAGTATTGTGCCCGTGCCGCCCAGCCAGGTAGCTGTGCCTGGGCCTAGGTCGGTTGGGTCCATTGGTGCTCCGTAATAGGGTGGTGGACTCTCAAGGCCCTCGAAAATCGAAAGCCTGAATAAACTGGAAAGAGCCCCTTGATGCGGGGCTCCGTTGTTGGGTCAGAACGGAATGACTCGCACCGTCATGCTTGTGCATAACCCCATAGGGCAATGCGCTCGGCAAAGTACGGTGTGACCAGTGCGACGGTCTCCGCCTGATTGCTGGCCTCCAGGCTCATCTTTTCGCCATCGGTGCCTGGCCCTGTGACCCACAGTGTCACTGGCACTTTTTCCGCCTTCGCTTTATCGAGCAGGTTTTTCAGCGCGGTGCGACCGGCAGCCGTTGGCGGAATCCCTGTTTCGCCGATAAATGCGGCCATCTTGTTGGTCTTGGCATAGGTCAGAAACGGACCCACGATTTCATCGCGCAGAACGGTCGGCGAGATCAGGTCGTTGTTATTGGCGTAGGCACCGCTGGAGCTTTTATCGTAATCGCCGTAAGCATGGGCTTCCCAGACAATTGCATTGGCCGGGTCGACGATCTTCGACTGAAGGTTGGCAGAGACGGTGGCCCAGTTTCTGGCGCTTGCAAACTCAAGCCCACAAATGAACACCGGCTTTTTCGAGCTGTTGCGCAACGCCTGCAGCACGGTATTCATCGTGCTGATGTACAGCGCCTCAAGAGCAGGGAACGTAATGTAGTCCTTGGCACCCACCGTAGTATTCGAATACGGCTCGTTACCCAACCCCCAGCCCAGCACCATCGGATCGTCGCATTCGGTGACCAGCTTCTGGTGAAAGTTGGCCAGGTGAACGGCGCTCCAGAAAGTGCCACTGACACCGTTCCCATCCTTGATCAATACCGACTCGGTTGCCTTCCAGCCGTTCTGATTACCGGCCTCCGCGGCAGGAAGAATGCGCCCGGTCAGGTTCCCGTTTGCATCGGTTTCGTAGCGATGCAAACGCATGTAGTGGTGCGGATCAGGAATGATTCTGGCCTCGCCATTGGAGTCTTCACGAATCCAGCCAAGCATTTCTTTCCAGCGCTTCACGAAGTCGGTATTCAGGTTCGCCCCTTGGCCTGGCAAGCCGTCCAGAGTCGACAGCTGAATAGCGCGCTGAAGTTCGAACGGGAAACGGATCAGACGCACGCCCCGATTCTTGACCCAGGTAGTGATGGTTCCACGATTGGGCCACTGATAATGAGTCCCTGCCTCGCCCGGCACGATCTGCCCGGCGTTTGCCACTGAACCCAGGTTGATACCTACCAGCGGAATATTCTTGAGCTGGCTGACAGCAGAACTGCTATTGGACATGATTAATACCTCTGGTTAGCACCGCGAGGCAGCAACGACGCTGCTGTACCTCTGTCGCTCAACGGCGATAACTCGAGGCTCGTGGCCTTCACATGATTCAACGTTCCGCAGCGGGAACATTTGATCTGGAGCTCTGTGTACTCACCCATGCGGGCCAGCAGCTTTTTGCACTGCCCGCATCGATAGTCCTTCAACATGTGCACTGGCCTCCGTGTGCCTGGCCCAATAAAAAACCCCGCCGAGGCGGGGTTTGAGATGGGTCGCGAGTGACCGGTTGTGGCTGTTGATCAGCCTGTTTCCGGCTGCTGCCCTGAGGCGCAAATCGCATATCGTGGGACCTTTTTACCCCCCTCCGGAAAGCCTGGGAAGGGGCAGTTTCGGGGTGGGTCGAGTTTGACCGGAGTTCAACACGAGTTCGGCCACAGCTGTGCAATCGACCCGGATAAACGGCGTGAAACCGTGTCTTCATTTACCCTTGCGCAGCCTTGTCGGCGACGGCGTTGTTGCTTCTGGAAGCGCTGCGCTCAGCGAGAATCGCCAGCACTTGCTGGTGAAGCTTGTCGATCCAGTTGCGATAGGTGCGGTCTGCGCCTTCATTGATGCCCACCAGACGCATCTGCTCGCGCACCGGCAACGACTCGACATAACGCAATGTAGCCAGTTGCGCCAGTTCAGGCCCGCGGCTCTTTGCAGGGCTGCGCGAAAGCTGCGCCACAGCCGCCTCGACTTCGCTGCTTATATAGTCCAGGCCGCTGCCATTACCCACCAGTGCGCGCGAGCCGGGTGTGCGGCGCGGAATGTACGCGCCCCACTCCATGATCCCGGCCATCGGGCTGCTCAGTCCGCCGCCCAGGCCAATGCGCATGCGCTGTTCTCCCCAATGCTGCATCACGGCTTCTATTTTCTCGATCATCGTGTCTCTCCTGTATGACCTTTCTGAAACGCTGCGCAGCGCCTTTCGCTGCGCAGAACCAAGGCCTTACAATACATTTTGTATTTTTATGACACAACGAAGCATTACATTATGTATATTGCTCAACACCCTACAGCCTGTATGATTCGACGCATGAACAGAAAATGGTATGAAGTCGCAAGACAGGTCATGGAAACCCAGCAGATCAGCCAGGAAGAGATGGCTGAACGGATGGGCGTGACGCCCGGTGCGGTAGGGCATTGGCTGAATGGCAAGCGTGAGCCGAAGATCGAGGTTATCAATCGGTTCCTGACCGAGCTCGGCCTGCCGATTCTCACCACCTCCATTCCGGCCAGCGAGCCCGGCATGCACAACGTGGAGCCCACGGTGCAGCCCTCGCGTTTCTATCGCTATCCGGTCATCAGCTGGGTAGAGGCCGGTGGCTGGAGTGAAGCCGTCGAGCCCTACCCTGCCGGCTATTCGGACACCTTCGAGATCAGCGACTATAAAGCCAAGGGCAGAGCCTTCTGGCTGGTGGTCCGTGGCGATTCGATGACCGCACCCGCAGGCCAGAGCATTCCTGAAGGCATGTTGATTCTGGTCGACACCGGAATCGAGCCCACTGCTGGCAAGCTGGTCATCGCCAAACTGCCGGAAAGTAACGAGGCCACGTTCAAAAAACTGGTCGAAGACGCCGGACGCTACTTTCTCAAGCCGCTGAACCCCGCCTACCCGACCCTTGCGGTGACCGAGGAGTGCAAACTGATCGGTGTCATCAGGCAGATGACGATGCGTCTCTGACCCCCGGCATGCCACGTCCAAGCCCCGATAACCGGGGCTTTTTCATGCGCCACCGTTTCGTCCCGGGCAGGTGTCCGTGTAGGAAACATTTGTAGCTTGCGTGAGAAACACCCCTCAATTACTGTATGCACATACAGTAAAAAGGAGTTCACTCATGCTCAAGCAGTTCCCCGACACCTCGCAACATGACGCTTACCTGGCCTTGGCACAGCGCATTCAGGACGCTATCACCAGTGACAAGGCGCAGATCGAGCATCAGGTCCTGCTGATCAGGGAGCCTGGCGAATCGGTGGCTCACTGGGAGCGCATCATGGATCAGATCAGCGAGGCCGAAGGTATCAGCGTGACCCGCAACCCTGAAAACGGCACTGCTCGCGTGTCCTGGTACATCGATTCCCTGTGAGACGAACAATACAAATCGTATTTAAAATACAAACTGTATTGTCACGACGCACTACATATCGTATTGTTTGTCTGCACCCCATCTCGGGAGTACTCACATGCAAACCACAGGGAGTCATGGAATGAACGAAATACTGGATCAACTTCGCAAAGAATTCGCCACGCCGTGCCCTTCACTGAGCGCCGTCCGAGAGCGTTATTTTTCGCACCTGTCGAACGACAGGAATCTGCTGCGCAAGATCAACGCAGGACGCATCGACTTGAAGGTCAGCCGCACAGGCGGCAGTCGTCAGGGTCACCCCTTCGTGTACCTGCATGACCTGGCCAACTACCTGAGCGCCATCGTGACCAACAGGGCAGCCTGAGGTCAAAAAAGCACCGCCGCAGCGCGATAATGTTCATCGAACTTTGCAGCCATGAAAAATCTTGCTACGTTTCCGGTACAAAACAAAAACAATCGGGATCCGTTCATGACCAAGACATCGAGGCGCTGGCCCTTCGCGGCCTGCCTGTTATCGCTTGCCTGCGGCACCGCTGCTGCCGCGCCCTATTCGACCATGGTGGTGTTCGGTGACAGTCTCGCCGATGCCGGGCAGTTTCCGGACACCGCCGGGCCCAGAGGCTCCACGCTCAGGTTCACCAATCGTGTCGGCCCCACCTATCAGGACGGCAGCGGTGAAGTGTTCAACCTGAACTCGTCGACGCTGATCGGCAGGATGCTCGGTGTGCCGTCAGGAGATCTGGCGGCGTCGACGTCACCGGTCAATGCTGCGCTGGGAGTGCCCGATGGCAATAACTGGGCGGTCGGCGGCTATCGGACCGATCAGATTCTCGACTCGATCAACTCGCAATCCACCGTCGTCGACCCGAACACCGGCACGCTGCTGCGCAGCCGGACAGGTTATCTGCCCGCCAACGGTTTTCGCGCTGACCCCAACGCTCTTTACTACCTGACCGGAGGCGGCAACGACTTTCTGCAAGGTCGCGTGTTGAGTGCCAGCAGCGCCGCGCAAGCTGCCAATCAGCTGGCGGACAGCGCGCAAGCCCTGCAACAGGCCGGTGCGCGCTACATCATGGTCTGGTTGCTGCCGGACATCGGTAAAACGCCAGCCTTGAGCGGTTCGCCACTGGCTTCGGCCACCTCGGCACTCAGCGCGGGTTTCAATCAGCAACTGGTCAGCCGACTGGCGCAGATCAATGCGCAGATCATTCCGCTGAACGTTCCGTTGCTGATCAATGAGATCCTCGCTGAACCGGCACGCTTCGGGTTCGATCCCAACGAGAATCTGGTCAGCACCTGTTTCAGCGGCAATAGCTGCCGGGAAAGCACCACCAACGGCAGGTCCAGTGCGACGCCGAATCCGAACCGGCTGTTCTTCAACGATCGCGTGCACCCGACCGAGGCCGGACAGAGGTTGCTGGCCGACTACGCCTACTCGCTGCTTTCGGCCCCTTGGGAAGTCTCCCTGCTGCCGGAAATGGCCAATGGCACGCTGCGTATGCATCAGGACGAAATTCGCGCCCAGTGGCTCAGCGACTGGGGCAACTGGCAAGGTGTCGGGCAGTGGCAGAGCATGCTTTCGGCAGGCGGTCAGAAAATGGACTTCGACGCGCAGGACAGCTCGGCTGATGCTGACGGAAGAGGCTATAACCTGACCATAGGCGGCAGCTACCGGTTTGCCGAAAACTGGCGCACAGGGGTTGTCGCCGGCGCGTATCGCCAGAATCTTGAGGCCGGCCCAAGAGACTCGGACTACAAACTCAACAGCTACATCGCCACTGCGTTCCTGCAGTATCAGGCCAACCACTGGTGGGGTGATCTGGCAGTGTCGGGCGGCAAACTGGACTACGAAAATGCCGAGCGCAAGTTCGCGCTGGGCGTCAGCGAAGGTCAGGAAAAAGGCGATACCGACGGTGAAATGTGGGCTGCCAGCGGGCGAGTGGGCTTCGACATCGCGGGCCCGACCAGTCGCTGGCATCTGTCGCCTTTCGTCAGCGCCGATTACGCGCACATCGATGTCGATGGCTACTCGGAAAAAGGCGACCGCTCGACCGCGCTGACCTTCAGTGACCAGACGCGCAAATCGCGGCGTGCAGGCGTGGGTGTACAGGGCAAATTCCAGGTGACACCGAGCACACAGGTATGGGGAGAAATTGCCCATGAACGGGAGTTCGAGACCGATCAGCAGGACGTAACCATGGCGCTCAACAGTGTCCAGTCAGTGGGTTTCACGCTGGAAGGCTACACGCCGCAACGCGACCTGAACCGGGCAACGCTGGGCGTCAGCCAGAAGCTGACTCAGGACCTGACACTGCGCGGCAATTACAACTGGCGCAAGAACGATGACGTGACCCAGCAAGGGGTGAATGTCGCGTTGAGTCTGAGTTTTTAGACTGCCGCAGGAGGGAGCGTGAGGGACGATGATCTGACTATCGTGCCAATGCTCCGTGTGGGCATGCCGTTCTGGACGTTCCGCGTCCTATCCTGAGAGCTGCGGCGCGACGCAGATCTGTGACGCGGAGCGTCACCCACGGCATTCCCACGCTGGAGCGTGAGGAACGATAATCTCAACTATCGTGCGTGGCGCTTTTTCAGGGTTTCACTATCGTGCCCATGCTCCGCGTGGGCATGCCTTTCTGGACGCTCCGCGTCCTATCCTGAGAACTGCGGCGCGGCGCAAATCTGTGACGCGGAGCGTCACCCACGGCATTCCCACGCTGGAGCGTGAGGAACGATAGCTCTCTAACTACCGTTCATTACCAGAGCAGCAAGCCTGCTCAACCCTCGGCAGTTTGCGAGGCCAGGGCCACGGCGCGGAACATGGCGCGGCGTTTGTTCAGGGTTTCTTCCCATTCCAGCACTGGCACGGAGTCGGCGACAATGCCGCCGCCGGCCTGTACATGCAGCTCACCGTTCTTGATTACCGCAGTCCGAATCGCAATCGCCGTGTCCATGTTGCCGTTCCAGGCCAGATAACCGACTGCCCCGCCATAGACGCCGCGCTTGACCGGCTCCAGCTCATCGATGATTTCCATGGCGCGGATCTTCGGTGCTCCGGACAGGGTGCCGGCCGGCAGAATCGCGCGCAGAGCGTCCATCGCGCTCAGCCCGCTTTTCAACTGGCCTGTAACGTTGGACACAATGTGCATCACGTTCGAATAACGCTCGATGACCATTTTCTCGGTCAGTTTGACCGTGCCAATCTCGGACACCCGACCGGTATCGTTGCGGCCAAGATCGATGAGCATCAGGTGTTCGGCGATTTCCTTGTGATCGGAAAGCAGGTCTTCTTCCAGCGCGCGATCCGCCTCTTCGGTGGCGCCACGAGGGCGAGTACCGGCAATCGGACGCACGGTGATCAGGTTGTCCTCGACCCGCACCAGCACTTCCGGCGAACTACCGACGACATGGAAGTCGCCGAAGTTGAAGAAATACATGTAAGGCGTCGGGTTGAAGCAGCGCAGCGCCCGATACAGATCGATGGGCGCGGCGCTGAAATCGATGGACATGCGCTGTGACGGGACAACCTGCATCACGTCGCCAGCGAGGATGTACTGCTTGATCGTGTCGACCGCCGCCTCGTAATCATCCTGAGTAAAGCTGGAGCGAAACACCGGGTCGGCAGCCGGAGGCCGGTCCAGGTCAAGACCGCGGCGCGGCGTGATCGGCTGGCGCAGCTTGTGCATCAGTTCATCGAGCTGCGCCACACCACTTGCGTAGGCGTCCTGCTGCGCTGGATCAATCAGCACGATGGCGTGCATCTTGCCCGCCAGGTTGTCGAACACCACGACCGCGTCAGACACCATCAACAGGATATCCGGCACGCCCAGCGGGTCAGGATTCGGGCAGTTGGCCAGACGCTTCTCGACATAGCGCACACAGTCGTAGCCAAAGTAGCCCACCAGCCCGCCGTTGAAGCGTGGCAGCCCGGCAATCGTCGGCACGTTATAGCGCGCCTTGAAGGTCTCGACGAAGTCCAGGGGGTCTTCGACATCCAGGCTTTCGATCTCGACGCCATCATGGGTCACGCTGACGTGATGACCATGCACGCGCATCACCGTGCGGCATGGCAGGCCGATGATCGAATAACGCCCCCACTTCTCGCCGCCCTGAACCGACTCCAGCAGGTAGGAGTTGGGCTGGTCGGCAAGCTTGAGGTAGATCGACAGCGGTGTGTCGAAGTCGGCCAGGGTTTCGCGGGCAAGCGGGATGCGGTTGTAGCCTTCAGCGGCCAAACGCAGGAATTCTTCACGGTTCATGAGCAACCTCGTGGTTTGAGGACAAAACGGTCAGGTAGGCAAACGTGCCGGCAGGCCGGCCAGAATCAGGTCAGGCGCGCCAACGCCAGCGGGCCAGGGCCTTGATGACTTTCATCCAGAGTTTGCGAGTGACCACCACGATGGATTCTCTTGAGGAGGGACGTTTGATGTCGGGCAACAGTATCTCAGCGTCCATGTCCAGGCAACCGGGAATCAGCCTGCGCAGATCATCGATGACCATCGCCGGGTTTTCCTCGGCAATCGGCCGCCCATGGTTATAGCCATAGCTCAGCGCGACGCAGGCCACACCGGCAGCCTTGGCCGCCTGCACATCACTGCGCGAGTCGCCAACGAACAGTGATTGCGAGGCCGGTACGCCGGCCATTTTCATCACGAAAAACAGTGCAGCAGGATCGGGCTTTTTCTGGGGCATGGTGTCACCGCCGATGATCCAGCGAAAGAAACGCCCCAGTTTCATCTCGTCCAGCAGCGGCGCGACGAAGCGCTCCGGCTTGTTGGTGATGAGGGCCATTTCGACACCCATTTTCTGCAGCCACTTGAGGGTTTCGCGCACGCCGGGATAGACCACGGTGAACTCATGCTTCTGCGCATAAGCGCGCATGAAGATCTCCAGGCCCTGCTCGGCCAGCGCGTCATCGACCCCGCTGTGGTCGAGGTTGTTGGCCAGCGCGCGGCGTACCAGCATCGGCGCACCGTTGCCCACCCAGGACCGCACCGATTCCAGCCCGGCGATCGGACGCCCCAGCTCGGCGAGCATGGTGTCCACCGCCACGGCCAGATCGGGAACCGAGTCCACCAGGGTGCCGTCCAGGTCGAACATGATCAGCTTGGGAAGTTTGCCTGCAAACAGCTGCTCGAAGCCGCTCATGCGCGGGATGACGCCAGTTCTGTGCGCATCTTTTCGATCACTTCGCGGTAGTCCGGAGCATTGAAAATGGCTGAACCGGCGACGAAGGTATCAGCACCTGCCGCTGCAATTTCGCGGATATTGTTGACGTTCACGCCGCCGTCGATTTCCAGGCGGATGTCGCGTCCGGAAGCATCGATCAAGGCGCGTGCTTCACGCAGCTTGTTGAGCGTGCCGGGAATGAACTTCTGCCCGCCAAAACCGGGGTTGACGCTCATGAGCAGGATCATGTCGACCTTGTCCATGACGTATTCGAGCAGGTTCAACGGCGTGGCCGGATTGAACACCAGGCCCGCCTTGCAGCCACCCTCGCGGATCAACTGCAGCGAACGATCAATATGCTGGGTCGCTTCCGGGTGAAAGGTAATGTAGGTGGCACCGGCCTCAATGAAGTCGCCGATGATGCGATCCACCGGGCTGACCATCAGGTGCACGTCAATCGGTGCGGTGACGCCATATTTGCGCAACGCGCTGCACACCATCGGACCAATGGTCAGGTTCGGGACATAGTGATTGTCCATGACATCGAAGTGGACAAAGTCGGCGCCGCTGGACAGCACGTTGTCGACTTCCTCACCCAGACGGGCGAAGTCAGCGGAAAGAATCGATGGGGCAATAACGAAGGGCTGCATGACGCACCTGTTTGAGCAGAATCACGGTGCGCGGATTGTACGCCAAGCTTCGCCCGGAGCGGTAAGCCTCAAGCTGCACGCCAATGGATTCGCCCTGGCTGGCCGCTTGAGACTTGTCGCGCTCGGTTACTGAGCCGTTCTGAGTTTTTCGCTGCGCCCGCGTAACCACTCAAGCACCAGCAGCAAGACCACCGAAAAACCGATCAGCAAGGTCGCAGCGGCGGCGATGGTCGGGCTGAGGTTTTCGCGTATGCCGCTGAACATCTGCCGAGGCAGGGTCGCCTGTTCCGGTCCGGCGAGGAACAACGTGACCACCACTTCGTCGAACGAGGTCGCGAAGGCGAACAGCGCGCCGGAAATCACCCCTGGCGCAATCAGTGGCAGGGTCACGCGCCGGAAGGCGGTCAGTGGCGAGGCACCAAGGCTGGCAGCCGCACGCACCAGATTGTGATTGAAACCCTGCAAGGTCGCCGACACGGTGATGATCACGAATGGCACACCCAGCACCGCATGGACCAGAATCAGCGAGGTGTAGCTGTTGCCCAGGCCCAGCGGCGCGAAGAACAGGTAACTGGCGACGCCGACAATCACCACCGGCACCACCATCGGCGAAATCACCAAGGCCATGACCAGCGCCTTGCCAGGGAAGTTGCCGCGGGTCAGGCCGATCGCTGCCAGCGTGCCGAAGCCCATCGCCAGCAGGGTCGCGGCCGGGGCGACGATCATGCTGTTCTTCAGCGCGCGCATCCACTCGGCGGAGTTGAAGAAGTCCTGATACCACTGCAACGAGAAGCCTTGCAGCGGGTAGACCAGAAAGCTGCCGGAGTTGAATGACAGCGGCACGATGACCAATACCGGAAGCACGAGAAACAGCAGCACCAGGGTGCAGATGATGCGCAAGGCGTAGTACCAGAGGCGCTCGATCGGCGATGTGTAAGGGTTCAGCATGGTGACACTCCTCAGCTCAGACGCAGGCGGCTGGCGCCGACCAGCCAGCTATAAATCAGGTACAGCACGATGGTCGCCAACAGCAGCAGCCCGCCGAGCGCGGTGGCCATGCCCCAGTTGATGCTGGTGTTGGTGTAGAAGGCGACGAAGTAGCTGACCATCTGATCGTTCGGGCTGCCCAGCAATGCCGGGGTGATGTAGTAGCCAATCGACAGAATGAACACCAGCAGGCAGCCGGCGCCGATCCCGGCGTAAGTCTGCGGGAAGTACACGCGCCAGAAGCTCGCAAACGGGTGGCAGCCCAGCGAAATCGCAGCGCGCATGTAGGTCGGGGAGATGTTCTTCATCACGCTGTAGATCGGCAGGATCATGAACGGCAGCATGATGTGCACCATCGAGATGTACACGCCGACGCGGTTGAAGACCAGCTCCAGCGGCTTGTCGATGATGCCCATCGCCAGCAGCGCACTGTTGATCAGACCGCTGGACTGCAACAACACGATCCAGGCAGCTACGCGCACCAGAATCGAGGTCCAGAACGGCAGCAGCACCAGAATCATCAGCAGGTTGCTCTGCCGGGCGGGCAGGCTGGCCAGCAGATAGGCCAGCGGATAAGCCAGTACCAGACAGATCGCGGTAATCACCAGGCCCATCCAGAACGTACGGGCGAAGATGTCCAGATAGATCGCCTGGTCCGGGGTCGCCGGGGCGACTTCGCCGAGGTCATCGATACGATGGTCGACGGCCGCCAGCAGGTAATACGGCGTAACACTGCTGGTATTGCGGCGCACCGCCTGCCAGTACGCCGGGTCGCCCCAGCGCTCGTCCAATGCTTCGAGCGCTTCTTTATAAGAGGCAGGCTCGGTCTTGAACGGCAGCGCGCGGGCGGTCTTGCTCAGCAGGCTGCGATAACCGGCCAGTTCCATGTTCAAACGCTTGGACAGATCGCCCAGCGTGGAATTCTTGCGTGTTTCGGCCAGGTCCAGGCTCATTGCCTTGTAGACCAACTCGGGCGGCAGCCCTTTTCCATCCCACTTTTGCACTTCGACCACAGTGGTCGGCAGTGCCGTCACGACTTCCGGGTTGCCAACACTCTTGTAGAGCAGCGCGGCGATGGGCACCAGAAACACCAACAACAGGAAAATCACCAACGGCGCGATCAGTGCCTGAGCCTTCCAGCGGTTGACCCGCTCGGCGCGAGCGAGACGTTGCTTCAAGTTGGGGCTGGCGCCTTCAGTCAGGGGCACGGCGATGGCCATAGCGAACTCCGGGATCTTTCAACGAGGGGGCGCTCCCCGTTTCAGGGAGCGCCCGGTTCTGACTCAACGCAAATGACTTACTTGGCAGCCCAGGCAGTGAAACGCTGCTCGAGGGATTCGCCGTTGTCGGTCCAGAACGCCACGTCCATCTGCACCTGATCCTTGATGTTCTCAGGCGTGGTCGGCATGTTCTGCAGGGTTTCCTTGTCCAGCAGCTTGACCGCCTGGGTGTTGGCCGGGCCGTAGGCAATGTTCTGCGAGTAGGTCTTCTGCTGATCGGGGCTCAGCATGTAGGCGATGAACTTCTTCGCGGCATCGGCGTTTTTCGAACCCTTAGGGATGGCCCAGGCGTCGAAGTCGTACACGCCGCCAGTCCACACGACCTTGAGGTTGCTTTCCTTCTGCACGGCGGCGATCCGGCCGTTGTAGGCCGAGCTCATCACCACATCACCGGAAGCCAGGTACTGCGGCGGCTGTGCGCCAGCTTCCCACCACTGAATGTTTGGCTTGAGCTCATCCAGCTTTTTGAACGCGCGGTCCTGGCCATCTTTGCTGGCCAATACCTTGTAGACGTCTTTCGGCGCAACGCCGTCGGCCATCAGGGCGAATTCCAGGGTGTACTTGGCGCCTTTGCGCAGGCCGCGCTTGCCTGGAAATTTCTTGGTGTCCCAGAAATCGGCCCAGCCGCTGGGTGCAGTGCTGACCTTGTCAGCGTTGTACGCCAGCACGGTGGACCAGACGAAGAAGCCGGCACCACAGGTGGTGATGGCGCCAGGCACGAAGTCAGCAGCATTGCCCAGCTGTTTCGGGTCCAGCTCTTCGAACATGTCTTCGTCGCAACCACGCGCCAGTTCCGGCGATTCGACTTCTACCAGGTCCCAGGAAACGCTCTTAGTGTCGACCATGGTTTTGACCTTGGCCATTTCCCCGTTGTACTCACCGGCGATGATCTTGCCGTTGCCGGCCTTTTCCCAAGGCGCGTAAAACGCTTTTTCCTGAGCGGCCTTGTTGGCACCGCCAAAGGAGATGACGGTCAGGTCGGTGGCAGCCATGGCCTGCGCGGCGCACATCAGGCCCAACGTGATAGCGGTGAACTTCAAAGACTTCAACATAGGTTCTTTTCTCCACGAGCAGTGTTGGTAAGCGATTGGGATGGGCGATCAGGTCGCCTCTGTTATTGCTTTTATTGATAGATCAATGCACTTGCTGCAAGGGGTCGAGCGCGCGGACGTGCTCGACTTGCCAGCCGATCGGCACGACATCGCCCACGCTGAGCGTCGGGTCCAGTTCAGCAATCGGCTGTTTGACGAAGAAGTCGTTCTTGCCTGCCACTTCCAGGCGCACGCGAACGTGGTCGCCCAGATAGATGAACTCGGCCACACGACCGGAAAACCGGTTGGCACAGCTCTCGCTGCGACCATTGAGGTTGATGCGCTCGGGACGGATCGACAGGGTCACCGGACCGCCAGGCTGACCGACGTTGATCGCCAGTGCGTGGACTTTCTCGCCACGCTCCAGCTCGACCACGCAGCGGTCGCCGTCCTGGCTGACCAGACGTCCATTGAGGCGGTTGTTCTCGCCGATGAAGTTGGCCACGAAGGTGTTCTTCGGCTCTTCGTACAGGCTGCGGGGCGGTGCGATCTGCTGGATCTCGCCCTGATGGAAGACGGCGACCCGGTCGGACATGGTCAGGGCTTCGCCCTGGTCGTGGGTCACATAGACCACGGTCACGCCCAGGCGCTGGTGCAGGTGCTTGATCTCCATCTGCATGTGTTCGCGCAGCTGCTTGTCGAGAGCACCGAGCGGCTCATCCATCAGCACCAGCTGGGGTTCGAACACCAGCGCGCGTGCCAGCGCCACGCGTTGCTGCTGGCCACCGGACAACTGCGCCGGGTAGCGATGCGCAAACGTGTCCAGCTGGACCATGCCCAGTGCCTTTTTGACCTTCTCGCCGACGTCGGTCTTGCTCATGCCACGCACCGACAACGGGAACGCCAGGTTCTCGGCCACAGTCATGTGCGGAAACAAGGCGTAGTTCTGAAACACCATGCCGATGTCGCGTTTGTGCGGCGGCACGTTGTTGATGGCGCGGCCACCGAGGAGGATTTCACCAGCCGTCGGGGTCTCGAAACCGGCCAGCATCATCAGGCTGGTGGTCTTGCCCGAGCCGGACGGACCGAGCAGGGTCAGGAACTCGCCCTTGCGAATGTCCAGGTTGAGGTCTTTGACGATCAGTGCTTCGCCGTCGTAGCTCTTCTGCACACCACGAAAGCTGACCAGAACATCATTTGCTCCAGCGCTTGTATCGACGTCGCTCATTACCCACACCTTTGTTTTGTCTGCGTGGGCTCAAGCCTAGAGCAGCCCGAAGCCCCGGCAAATCGGGGGCCGGGAGAGAATCGCCTAGGCTGGCTGGAAGGCCAGGGGTAGGGATTGCCCTACAGAGATGGCGCGATTGGATATGTCGGTTCCTCCCCTTCTCGACGCGCGGCATCGCAAGAGGACGCAGAGCGTCCCGAACGGCATGCCCACGCGGAGCATGGGCACGATAGCGTTCTCAAGGACGCCTATCGCTCCGAACGGTATGCCCACGCAGAGCACGAGAACAATAGCGTTCTCAAGGACGCCTATCGTTCCGCAGGCTCCGCGTGGGAATGCAGGTCTCGACGCTCTGCGTCGCAAAGGGGCGCGGGGTGTCAGGTGTCGTTTTCAGACTCAGAGCAGCTTGTGCTCCATTGCGTACTTGACCAGATCGGCCAGCGAGTTGAGTTTCATTTTTTGCATCAGCCGCGCCTTGTGGGTGCTGATGGTCTTGCTGCTCAAGGCCAGTTGCTGAGCGATGTCGTTGACGTTGGCGCCCTGGGCGAGGCGCTCGAATACTGAAAACTCGCGCTCCGACAGCAGCGAGTGCAGAGGCCGGCTGTCGGTGAGGCCGACTTCGAAGACCATGCGGTCGGCCAGATCCGGATCAATATAACGCCCGCCGGCTGCCACCCGGCGAATGGCCGTCAGCAGCAGCGCCGGATCGCTGTCCTTGGTGGCATAACCTGCCGCGCCGACCTTCAATGCACGCGCAGCCATCTGCGCCTCATTGTGCATCGACAGCACCAGAATGGCCGGCGGGTTGGTCAATGCGAGAATCCTCGGTATCGCCTCAAGCCCGTTGACGCCGGGCATGGAGATATCCAGCAGCACCACTTCGCAGGCCACATGACGCAGGGTTTCGAGCAACTGTTCGCCATTGCTCGCCTCGCCCACCACTTGCAGATCCCTGGCCAGACCAATCAATTGCTTGATCCCTTCACGCACGATGGTGTGGTCTTCGGCTACCAAAACACGAATCACTGTCTTCGCTCCTGTGCGAGGGTGTCCAGCGGGATATAGGCGCGCAAGGTTGTGCCCTCACCCACCTCGCTGTCCAGCTCCAGTCGGCCACCGAGCATCAGCACCCGCTCGCGCATCCCGACCAGACCGAACGAAACCGCCCTGCCTGACTCGATGACAAACCCCTGCCCGTCATCGGCGACGCTCATGCACATCATGCCGTCCTGCAGCGTCAGACTGATCTCTACCGTGTGTGCCCGGGCATGGCGCATCACATTGGTCAGGGCCTCCTGAAGGATCCGGAACATGCCTGTAGCCCGGGCATCGCTGAGCGCCGGGAGATTGTCCGGCACCTGCACCAGACAAGGGATCTGCGTGCGCGCCTCGAAACGGCGCGCCTGCCATTCAATGGCTGATGCGATGCCGGCATCGAGAATCGGCGGCCGCAAGGCCGTGGCCACATCGCGCACCAGTTGAAACAACTGAGCGATCAGACGCTTCATGCTGTCCAGTCGCTCGCTCAGGCCAGGGTCGAGGTCGGCATAGGCCAGCTCGCACATCGACGTCTCGAGCTTCAATACCGTCAGCATCTGACCCAGTTCGTCATGAACCTCGCGGGCAATATGCGCCTTCTCCTCTTCACGCACGCTTTCCAGATGCGCCGACAAGTCACGTAACTGGTCATGCGCGCGGCGTCGTTCGCTGACGTCAGTGAGGAATACCACCAAGTATTCGGCGTCACGAAAGCGCAGGAAGCTCAACGAGATATCGGTGGGCAGCAGGCTGCCATCGGCGCGCAGGCAATGGGTCTCGAAGACTTGCGGGCTGTCTTCGCTGGAGCGCGCGTTCTTCCACAGGTTGAGCCAGCGATCCATATGCAGACCGGGCTCGAAATCGATCAGCGGGCGCTCTACCACCTGCCCCGGCGCATAGCCCAGCATGGACTCCGCTGCCCGGTTGGCGTAACGCACACGGCTGTCCCAGTTGACCCACAGGATGCCGACGGTGCTTTGATCAATAGAGAATTGCGCCAGATGCAAGGCTTCCTCGCCCTCGACACGAAGGGCGAGTTCTTCGCGTGCAGCCAGCAGTTCCTGCTCCAGCGCCTGCTGCTGGCGTCGCTGCCAGACCACGATGGCGAAACACGCCAGCAACATCACCAGCAGCAGAATGCACAGGTTCTTCCAGAGCTTGGTCGACTCGATGAAATGTGCGGGGGTCAGCGGCATCCAGCGCGAATGCAGTTGCTCCAGCTCCTTGGCAGGGATCGCCCGCAATGCTGCGCTGACGATGGCCGCCAGTTCCGGCATGTCGCGACGTGAAGCCACACGTAACAATTGGGGCAGCCCGATATCCCCCACCACCGCCAGCCCTGCGAACTCCGGCTCGCGCAGCAAACGGCTGAGTTGCGCCTCGTCCACCACGGCATAACGTGCTTGCTGACTGAGCAACAATTGCAGCGCCTGGCGCTCCAACGGCACTCCTTGCAGATTGAGGTGCGGGAAATTGCTGCGCAGGTAGTCCGCCGTGGTACCGGGCATGCGCACCGCAACGCGGGAAAGGCTATCGAGTTTCTCCAGATCCACGGCAGTGCTGCCATCACGTTCGCCGATCAACAACTGCGAAACACGCAAATACGGGTCGGAAAACAACCACAGACGCAGGCCTGCCGGGGTTTGTATCAAGCCGGGCGCAACGTCGATTTCACCCTTGGCCAGCGCGTTCTCCAGCGCGCTCTGGTCAGGAAAGTTTCGCCACAGCAACTCAACCGGCAGCGTCGCCGCCAGCGCATTCATCAAATCGACATTGGCGCCGGACAATTGCTGCAAACGTTGATCGAACTGCGCGTAAGGCGCCCGCAGTACCAGCCCTATGCGCAAGGGACCATGCTGGTCGAGCCAATTACGCTGCGCCGAACTCAACTGCGCAACGGCAGGTGTTTCAGGTTCGTCAGCCTGCGTATCGACCATCTGAGCCATCAAGAGCAAAGCCAGGCAGCCGATAAAACCGGTGCGCAGAAGACGAATCATCAGTATGTCGCTCTCGTGTGTGCGTATCGCGGTCATGTGCCGCGCAGGCTCAGGCCTGACAAAAGCCGATCAACCCATTAGGCTGCCGGGATAGTTTCTGGCTTGGAATATCCGATGTCCTACACCTTTCGCGCAACGTTTCCTGCATTGTTTCTGTCATTGATACTGCCTTGCGCCTTGCCTGCCGTCGCAGCCGACCCGGCCCCTGCCAAAGACGCTGCCGCGGATGCGCCGGTCGAAAGAGCCCCGCTGCTCAGCCGCTCGCAGGAAGACGCAATAGCACTGGAACGCCAATTGCCCCGCGAAGACCAGCAGCAACTTCAGGCCGGAGACGAAAGCTTTCTCGCGCTCTGGAAACCCGCCAACACCGACGCCCCCGAAGGCGCGGTCATCATTGTGCCTGGCGACGCTGAATCACCGGACTGGCCCGACGCTGTCGGCCCGCTGCGTCGCAAGTTTCCGGATGTCGGCTGGTCGAGCCTGAGTATCACCATGCCGGATCCGCTCGACAACACGCCGGGGGCACGCGAGCCCGATGCAACTCCGGCAGATGCAAACGCCAGCAAAGCCACTGAAACGCCGAAGGAAACACCCAAGGACGCCAGCGCGACAGCGAAGGACCCGGCGGCAGAAGCCGAGGCTCTGGCGGCTGCTGAAACAGCCAAGGCTGCAGCCGACGAAGAGATTAACAAGGCCCAGGCCGAGCGCATCTTTGCGCGGATCGAAGCCGCGATCAGCTTTGCGCAGCAGAACAAGGCACGCAGTATCGTGTTGATCGGCCACAGCAGCGGCGCGTACTGGGCGGCCAGGTTCCTCAACGAGCGGACATCGCCTGTGGTGCAGAAGCTGGTGATGCTGGCGGCGCGTGAACCCCTGAATGCCAAGCCTTCGCTGCTGGACATGGTGCCTCAGTTGAAAGTAAAAGCCGTCGACTTCATCTACAAAAACTCGCCTGACGAGGCTGCAAAAGCCCGCCTGCAGGCCAGTAAACGCACCAAGGGGCCGGGTTTTACCCAGATTGGTCTGATCAACATCGCCGGCAGCGGAGATACCGAACAAGAGCAGCTATTTCGCCGTGTTCGTGGCTGGATAGACGCCAAAGAGGAAAAATAAGCGCAGATTCAGTTGAACCCGCGTCGGGCTTTCACCACCCGATAGGCATTGTGCAACTCGCTGGTCTTCTCGGTCGCCACCCGCACTTGCTGCGGATTGGCGCCCGAGCCGGCAATCTTGTCAGGGTGATGCCGGCTGAGCAGACGCCGGTAGGCACGCTTGATGCTCAGAGGATCCGTGTCCGATCTTATTCCCAGCAGCGTCATCGCACTTTTGTAGTCGTCGCCGCTGCTGATCGGTGAACGCTTCATAGGGTCGTGGTCAGCCGCCAGCGCCTCGACCTGCGGCCCTGTCCAGCCAAGCCACATGCCCCATACCCCGATCAGCTCGCGCTCGACCCGAGAAGCCTTGCCGTCCGCCCAGGCCATCCGCCAACAGGCGCGCAACATGTCTTCGGCAATGTCCGGCTGCCGTTGCAGACCACGCAGATAACTGCGCAGCCCATCGGAGCCGTCGCGGCCGCGCTTGAAAGCGTTGATGGCGCGCAACTGATCCGTCTCGTTCAGATTCAAACGGCGCATCTCGATACGTGCCTGGTGGATATGGCTGGCCAGAACCCGTCCGTCACTTTTGGCCAGACGGCCCAGCAACACGAACAGCAGGTCGTCCTGGGGGATCGTTGCACGCCCACCCAGACGCTCACGCAGATGCGCCCAGCTTTGCAGCTTCAGGCGCCGGTCCAGCGCCTGCCCCAATAGAGCACCGAGCATTGCGCCTGGAATACTGGCAATTGCGTAACCGACTCCAGCGCCGATCAGTGTGCCGGGCCAAAGCATTCAGCGAGTCTCCGCAAGCATCTGCTCGGCTTCAGCCAGGCGCTCGTGGGTACCGACATCGACCCAGCGCCCTCGGTAGTGCTCGCCTGTGACCAGTCCCTTATGCATCGCCTCGCGCAACAGCGGCGCGAGCTTGAACGCGCCGGGCTCAGAGTTGGCAAACAGCTGTGGATGGAGGATGGCGATGCCGCTGTACGTCAACCGCTGACCTGCCGAATCGTCGTCGCGCACCTGACCGTCAACCAGTGAGAAATCACCCGTCGGATGGTGCGCAGGGTTATCGACCAATACCAGATGCGCAAGGCCCGCAAGCGGCACGCGCAATGCGCCGAAGTCGTAATCGGTCCAGATATCCCCGTTGATTACCACGAACGGCTCAAGGCCAAGCAGCGGCAATGCACGCTGAATGCCACCGCCCGTTTCCAGCGGCATGCCTTCAGGCGAATAACGGATGCTCAGGTCGAAACGCTGACCGTCACCCAGGTAATCCTCGATCTGCTGGCCCAGCCACGCATGGTTGATGACCAGTTGGTGAAACCCTGCATCGCGCAAGGCGCTCAGGTGGTATTCGATCAACGGCACATCACCGACACGTACCAACGGTTTGGGTGTGTGCAGGGTCAACGGGCGCATTCGCTCGCCTTTACCGGCGGCGAGAATCATCGCTTTCATGCAGTCCTCTTCGACACAATCAAGATCTTTTCCAAAATGGCCATCTTTCAAGGCGGCCATGTCTAAACCGGCCCTCTCAAGCTGGCCGTCTCTGTCTTTTCAGACAGCCGCGTCTACCGGTTGCAGACTGGTGAGCAACTGCCCGAGTTGCGCCAGCTCTGGGCGACGCGACAAAACCGCTTCTATATAAGCGAAAAAGCGCGGAACGTCTTCCAGGTAGCGCGGTTTCCCATCGCGGTGGCAAATGCGGGCAAAAATGCCGATCACCTTCAAATGTCGCTGTACGCCCATCAGATCACTGGCGCGCTCAAATGCGGCAAAATCTTCCTGTACCGGAATGCCGACGGCACGCGCCTGATCCCAGTAGGTGCGCAGCCAGTCACTGACACGCTCCTGCGGCCAGCTCAGAAATGCGTCCTTGAACAGGCATGTCACGTCATAGGTGACCGGGCCATAGACCGCATCCTGGAAATCCAGCACGCCCGGGTTGGGCTCGCTGATCATCAGGTTTCGCGGCATATAGTCGCGATGCACCAGTACTTTGGGCTGTGCCAGGGCGCTGTTGATCAACAGCTCGCTGACCTGCTGCCAGTCGCTCAACTGCGCCTCGTCCATCTCGATACCCAGGTGCCGCTTTACGTACCACTCGGGAAACAGCTCCAGCTCACGGCGCAGCAACGCCACGTCATAGCTGGGCAACGGCGCGTCCATAGGCAGTTGCTGGTAGGCCAGCAACGCCTGGATAGCATCAGCGAACAAGGCATCGGCATTATCGGCGTCAATGACATCCAGATAAGTCTGGCGACCCAGATCGTTGAGCAGCAAAAAGCCTTGTGTCAGGTCTTCGGCATAAATTTTTGGAACATTAATGCCCGACTTTTCCAATAAATGAGCGATATCCACGAACGGTTTGCAGTTTTCCTGCGGTGGAGGGGCGTCCATGACAATAAAAGTTCGGCCCGCACCCTCCCAGCGAAAATAACGGCGAAAACTTGCGTCACTACTGGCCGCAGTCAATGTAGCCGGGGGCACAGCGCCCCAACCGTGCGCCGAAAACAGCGCTGGCAACTGCTCATCGAGCCAAACTTTCAGGGATTGCAGGCGTATATCTTGATCTGACATTACAAGGGTCTCCGACGGCGCTAGCCGTCAAGCGGGTCATGCTTTATTATCCGGAATCTTTTTCAGCCCATCGAGAGGCGTGCGGCCCCCCCGCGGGCAGATGGCGCGCAGGAAGCCCGGACTAATAAGATGGCATTGAAATCCCCCGCGTTTCGTAAAAAATTTCCGTTGCTCGTAACCGGCAGTCTGCTGGCGATGCAACCTCTGGCCACTCAGTTCGTGGTCGCCGCGGAACAGTATGACTGCTCAGTCTCTGCTTCGGGTGCCTGGAACTGTGCGCCGAAATCCAATGCTGCTGCAGTGGATCTGCCTCCGCGCCCCGTGCATGACACGACGTCGGTCAGTTCCAACGGCACGGTCACCTCACAAGGCACCTCTTCGGGTGAACAGTCTGCGGGTACGCAACTGGTCACTGAAGCCAAGGGCAAAGGTCTGAAGTCGCGTAGTGCTGACTACAGCCACCTCGATTGGGTTCCTCGCGAAAAGCTTACCGCAGCGCAACTGGCCGAGACCGGCCCGTATTGCTCGGGTGCCTACGTCGAGCCGATCCGTCCTGGCATGGACGACAAGACGCCGATGAAAGACGCGCCGATGTTCGTCGGAGCCAAGGCTTCGCGTTACGAACAGGAAGCGCAGGTCGCCACGCTGGCGGGTGATGTCGTGATGCGCCAGGGCAGCATGCAGGTGCAGGCCCAGGAGGCTGCACTGCATCAGGCCGAGAACCGTGGCGAGCTGAACGGCGATGTCCGTCTGCGCGACAATGGTGCACTGATCGTCGGTGACAAGGCCGAACTGCAACTCGATACCGGCGAAGCCCGTGTCGACAACGCCGAGTACGTCCTGCACAAGTCGAACATTCGCGGTAACGCCCTGTACGCCAAGCGTGCAGAGAACGCGATCATCCGGCTCAAGGACGGTACCTACACGACGTGCGAGCCGAACAGCAACGCCTGGACGCTCAAGGGCAACAACATCACGCTGAACCCGGCCACCGGCTTCGGTACAGCGACCAACGTTACCCTGCGGGTCAAGGACATACCGGTTCTGTACACGCCGTATATCTACTTCCCGATCGACGACCGTCGTCAGTCCGGTTTCCTGCCGCCGTCCATTGCAGCAGGCGGCGACAACGGCTTCACGCTGGTCACCCCGTACTACTTCAACCTGGCGCCGAACTACGACGCCACGTTGTACCCGCGTTACATGGCTGATCGTGGCTTGCTGATGGAAGGCGAGTTCCGCTACCTGACCAAAGGCAGCGAAGGTCAGTTTGGCGGCGCGTACCTGAACGACGAAAACGACGACCGCAAACTGCAGTCGGACTACGACAAGACCCGCTGGATGATCAATTGGCAGCACAAGGGCGGGCTTGATACGCGCTGGCTGACCCAGGTCGATTACACCGACATCAGCGATCCGTACTACTTCCAGGATCTGGAAACCGATCAGATCGGCGTTAAAAGGACTGACTTCCTCAACCAGCAAGGCTCCCTGACCTACCGTGGCGACAGCTTCTCGGCAGTGCTCAATGCTCAGGCCTACAAGCTGGCGACGGTTGCCAACGTTACGCCGTACAACCGCCTGCCTCAGCTGACACTGAACGGTACGTTGCCCTACAACCCCGGCGGCCTGAAGTTCGATTATCAGACTGAAGCGGTGCGCTTCGAACGTGACCTGCGCAGCGGCGCGTTCATCGATGAAGACGGCAACTCCGAGACACGCCTGGACAACAACATCGCCGGCCTGGCTCGCGCCAACGGCGATCGTCTGAACCTGGCACCGTCGGTCAGCCTGCCGATGAACTGGACCTATGGCTTCCTGACGCCGAAGCTGAAGTATGTCTACACGCAATACGATCTGGATCTCGACAGCCAGGGCAAAAACACGCTCCTGGCCGGCGAAGAGTACAGCAGCAGCCAAAGCCGCAGCGTGCCGATCTTCAGCGTCGACAGCGGCCTGTACTTCGACCGCAATACCAACTGGTTCGGCAAGGATTATCGCCAGACCCTGGAGCCGCGCCTGTTCTATCTCTATGTTCCAGAGAAAGACCAGACCGACATCCCGGTATTCGACACCAGCGAAAGCACCTTCAACTTCGCTTCGCTGTTCCGTGACAACCGCTTCACCGGTTCCGACCGCATCGGCGACGAGAACAAGCTGTCGCTGGGCGTCACCAACCGCTGGATCGAGGAAAACGGCTTCGAACGTCAACGCTTCAGCATCGGTCAGGCGCTGTATTTCGAAGACCGCAAGGTGCAGTTGCCGGGCGTGGTGTTCGCGGATCGTGATGATGCGCGCTCCAACGTTTCGCCTTATGCACTGGAATACGAATACCGCTTCAACCGCGACTGGCGCTTCAACTCCGATTTCAACTGGGATCCGGACAGCCGAAGCACCCGTTCGGGCAGCGCAATGTTCCACTACCAGCCTGAAGACAATCCGAACAAGGTCGTCAACCTTGGCTACCGCTATCGCAACGACCAGATTCGTTACGACGAAAGCACCGGCCGTTGGGTCGTGGGTGGTGGCGACTACGGCACCCCGGGTTCGCCAAACTATGTGAAGGACTACTACAAGATTCAGCAGCACGATTTCTCGGTCATCTGGCCGATCGTGCCGCAGTGGAGCCTGATCAGCCGCTGGCAGTATGACTACAACCGTGAACGCACCATCGAAGCTTTCGGCGGATTCGAGTACGACAACTGCTGCTGGAAAATGCGTCTGGTCAATCGCTACTGGATCGACTACGACGAGTTCAGCCAGGCAGCACCTCAGAACGAGAAAGGCGACCGCGGCATATTCCTACAAATCGTGTTGAAGGGGCTCGGCGGTGTCACTGGCGCCAAGGTAGACAGCTTCCTCGACAAAGGCATTCAAGGTTATCGTGAACGTGAAGACCAAGCTTTCTGATTGTCTGCGCCCGCTGATGCTGGGCGCGTTACTCCTGAGCGGTGCAGTGCATGCTGCGGTTCAACCTCTGGACAGTGTCGTGGCTATCGTCGACAACGACGTGATCATGAAAAGCCAGATGGACCAGCGTGTACGTGAAGTTCAGCAGACCATTGCCAAGCGTGGTTCTGGTGTACCGCCTGCAGAAGCCCTGCAACCACAGGTTCTGGATCGTCTGATCCTGGAAAACCTGCAGTTGCAGATGGGCGAACGCTCTGGCATTCGCGTCTCCGACGACGAGTTGAATCAGGCCATTGGCACTATTGCCCAGCGCAACAACATGAGCGTGGATCAATTCCGCGCCGCGCTGGCGCATGACGGTCTGTCCTATAACGATGCGCGCGAACAGGTGCGCCGGGAAATGATCATCAGCCGCGTGCGTCAGCGCCGGGTGGCCGAACGTATCCAGGTGTCCCAGCAGGAAGTGAAGAACTTCCTCGCCTCCGATCTGGGCAAGGCTCAGTTGTCTGAAGAGTTTCACTTGGCCAACATTCTGATCGCTACGCCTGACAGCGCTTCTTCGGACGCCATCCAGGCTGCAGCGGCCAAGGCCAAGGGTATCTACGACCAGCTGAAGAAAGGTGCTGACTTCACCCGGCTCGCAGCCACCTCCTCGTCCAGCGAAAACGCACTGGAAGGCGGCGACATGGGCTGGCGCAAGGCTGCACAACTGCCACCGCCGTTCGGTGACATGCTCAGCTCGATGCCTGTCGGTGACGTGACACCTCCTGCACGTACGCCGGGCGGTTTCATCATTCTCAAGCTGCTGGAAAAGCGTGGCGGCCAGGGTCAGGCGCAAATGCGTGATGAAGTGCATGTGCGTCATATCCTGATCAAGCCAAGCGAAATTCGTAACGAGGCAGAGACCAAGCGTCTTGCCCAGAAGATCTACGACCGCATCCAGAACGGCGAAGATTTCGCCGAGCTGGCGAAAAGCTTTTCGGAAGATCCGGGTTCTGCGCTCAATGGCGGCGATCTGAACTGGGTTGATCCCAACTCTCTGGTTCCGGAATTCCGTCAGGTCATGAGCGAAACGCCACAAGGCGAATTGTCCAAACCGTTCCAGACCCAGTATGGCTGGCATGTTCTCGAAGTACTCGGTCGTCGCTCAACGGACGCTACCGATCAGGCTCGTGAACAGCAGGCGCTGAACGTATTGCGTAACCGCAAGTACGACGAAGAGCTGCAAACCTGGCTGCGCCAGATTCGCGACGAAGCCTACGTTGAAATCAAACTCCCTGGCGCGACCCAGGCTGCACAGTGAAACCCAAGCGTTTCGCACTGACACCCGGCGAGCCGGCCGGCATAGGTCCCGACCTTTGCCTGCTGCTCGCCACGCAGCCTCAGCCATACCCCCTGATTGCCATCACCAGCCGTGACCTGCTCCTTGAGCGGGCCGCGCAACTGGGTGTGGCGGTCAGTCTGATCTCAGTCACGCCCGACGCGCTCCCCGACCTGCCTGCACCTGCCGGCAGTCTGTATGTCTGGGATACGCCACTGGCCGCTCCGGTGGAAACCGGCGTGCTGAACAAGGCCAATGCTGCATTCGTCCTGGAAACCCTGACTCGCGCGGGCCAAGGCTGCCTGGATGGGCTGTTCAGCGGCATGATCACCGCCCCGGTGCACAAAGGCGTGATCAACGACGGCGGTATCGCGTTTTCCGGACACACCGAATTTCTCGCTGAACTGACTCACACCGAACAGGTAGTGATGATGCTGGCGACCGGCGACCTGCGCGTAGCACTGGTGACCACTCACCTGCCGTTGCGCGATGTGGCCGACGCCATCACAGCGGATCGTCTGGAGCGCGTGACACGCATCCTGCACGCCGATCTGGTCAACAAGTTCGGCATTGCCCACCCACGCATTCTGGTCTGCGGCCTCAATCCTCATGCCGGCGAAAGCGGGCATCTGGGTCGTGAGGAAATCGACATCATCGAACCTGCTCTGGAGCGCCTGCGCAGCGAAGGCCTGGACTTGCGCGGCCCGCTGCCTGCAGACACTCTGTTTACCCCCAAATATCTGGAGCACTGCGACGCAGTGCTGGCGATGTACCACGATCAGGGCCTGCCCGTGCTGAAGTACAAAGGTTTCGGCGCAGCGGTCAATGTGACGCTCGGCCTGCCAATCATCCGCACCTCTGTCGATCATGGCACGGCGCTGGACCTGGCTGGCACCGCAAACATCGACACCGGCAGCCTGCACGTCGCACTGCAAACCGCCTACCAGATGGCCGAGACCCATTCATGACCGAGCAATACCAACACCGGGCGCGCAAGCGCTTCGGGCAGAACTTCCTGCACGATGCAGGCGTTATCGACAAGATCCTGCGCGCCATCCGTGCCAAACCTGAAGACCGGCTGCTGGAAATCGGGCCGGGCCAGGGTGCACTGACCGAGGGCCTGCTCGACAGCGGCGCTCAGCTGGACGTGGTCGAGCTGGACAAGGACCTGATCCCAATCCTGAACGGTCAGTTCGCCAACAAGCCGAACTTCAACCTGCATCAGGGCGACGCGCTGAAGTTCGATTTCAACACCCTCGGCGCCGAACCGCGCAGCCTACGGGTGGTGGGCAACCTGCCGTACAACATCTCGACACCGCTGATTTTTCACCTCCTGCAGAACGCCAGCCTGATCCGCGACATGCACTTCATGCTGCAAAAGGAAGTGGTCGAGCGCATGGCTGCCGGACCCGGCGGTGGTGACTGGGGCCGCCTGTCGATCATGGTTCAGTACCATTGCCGCGTGGAACACCTGTTCAACGTCGGACCGGGTGCGTTCAACCCGCCGCCGAAAGTGGACTCGGCCATTGTGCGCCTCGTCCCTTATGAAACACTGCCGCACCCTGCCAAGGATCACCGTGTGCTGGAGCGCATCGTGCGTGAAGCGTTCAACCAGCGTCGCAAGACCCTGCGCAACACGCTCAAGCTGCTGTTGACCAGCGACGAGATTACCGCTTCCGGAGTAGACGGCAGCTTGCGTCCCGAGCAGCTCGATCTGGCTGCATTCGTTCGTCTGGCAGACACTCTCAGCGAAAAAGTTGTGACCGAGTGAACCCTGGGGACAAGTAAACGGCAGGCTCGGTCTTCATTTTCCGCTTACTTGTCCTAGACTGATCTACCTGCCGCACACGCCCTTTTTCGCAGCTATGGATTTCAAGGCCTATTGCATGCCCGATTCTCGTTACAAGGTCGACGTCAGCGTCGTCACACGCTTCCTCTCGGAACAGTCACAACCCGAGCAGAACCGCTTCGCTTTCGCCTACACCATCACCGTGCACAACAACGGCGAGTTGCCTGCCCGGCTGCTGTCGCGGCACTGGGTCATTACCGACGGTGATGGCAATGTCGAGGAAGTACGGGGCGAAGGCGTGGTTGGCCAGCAGCCACTGATCAAGGTCGGCCAAAGCCATACCTACAGCAGTGGTACGGTCATGACCACCAAAGTCGGCAATATGCAGGGCACCTACCAGATGCTTGCCGAAGACGGCAAACGCTTCGATGCCGTTATCGAGCCTTTCCGTCTGGCCGTTCCGGGCTCGCTGCACTGATGGCAGTGTACGCCGTGGGTGACCTGCAAGGCTGCCTTGAACCTCTGCAATGCCTGCTCGAGCACGTCCACTTCAACCCGGAGCAGGATCGCCTCTGGCTGGTGGGCGACCTCGTTAATCGTGGCCCGCAATCGCTGGAAACGCTTCGCTATCTGTACAGCATCCGCGAATCGCTGGTGTGCGTGCTCGGCAATCATGACCTGCACCTGCTGGCAGTGGCCCGTAAAAAAGAGCTGCTGAAGAAAGGCGACACGCTGCTTGAAATCCTTGAAGCGCCTGACCGTGACGACCTGCTCGGCTGGGTACGCCGGCAAAAGCTCATGCATTACGATGCAGAACGCAATGTCGCTATGGTGCATGCCGGTATCGCGCCGCACTGGACGCTGAAAAAAGCCTTGAAGCACGCCGCCGAAGTCGAGCACGCGCTGCAGGACGATCAGTTGTACGGCGCCTTTCTCGACGGCATGTACGGCAATGAACCAGCCAAGTGGGACAACGACCTGCAAGGCGTGACGCGTCTGCGGGTCATCACCAACTACTTCACCCGCATGCGCTTCTGCACCAGCGACGGCAAGCTCGACCTGAAGAGCAAGGAAGGGGTCGGCACCGCGATACCTGGCTACGCGCCCTGGTTCAGCCATCAGAGCCGCAAGACCCGAGACGTGAAAATCATTTTCGGCCACTGGGCTGCACTGGAAGGTCGCTGCGACGAACCGGACGTCTTTGCCCTCGACAGCGGATGTGTCTGGGGCGGCTCGATGACGCTGCTCAATGTCGATACGCTTGAACGTCATCAGTGCAATTGCGATGCTATCGGCAATGCCGCCGACGGGCTTGTTACCCGCGTGCAACCCGGCGCTACTCCCCTTTCGTAACCTCAGGCTCAGGAGCCCAGGCAATGACTGAATTCAAACGTATCCCACCTGAACAGGCGCAGGCTCTGCGCGAGCAAGGCGCCGTGCTGGTCGATGTTCGGGATCCACAGGCTTTTCAGAGCAATCACATTCCCGATTCTGTGCATCTGGACAACCACTCGATCGCCGACTTCATCCGCGAGGCCGACCTGGACAAGCCGTTGGTGGTCGTCTGTTACCACGGCAACTCCAGCCAGAGCGCTGCAGCTTATCTGGTCGGCCAGGGTTTCTCCGATGTGTACAGCGTTGACGGTGGTTTCGAGCTGTGGCGCGCCACTTACCCGCAAGAAACCGTGCAAGGCTGATAGAAAATATTTTTATGACAGCTGATCCCGCGTTCTACGCGGGCTCGCGAGCCATCTGACGAACGGTCACCCCCTCTTCTCGCGCATCCCTTCTTTATCTTTCCGAATCCGAACTATCCTTAGCCTAGGCCATCCGTATTCAGGGGAGAGCCGGTACACCGGCGCGTGGGTCATCGGTAGTTACTTTTAAGGTGTTCTGGGGGGAAACAGCAGCCGTAGTGCTACGGTTGTTGCCAGCATCGACTGACGATCCGCCGCCGGCTCCACGTATCGAGCGAGGTGACGTCATGAGTATATTCAGCCACTTCCAACAACGCTTCGAAAGCACGAGGCAAGAAGAGCTCTCGCTACAGGAGTATCTGGAGCTCTGCAAACAGGATCGCAGCGCCTATGCCTCTGCCGCAGAACGCCTTCTGCTGGCTATAGGCGAACCTGAACTGGTGGATACC
The DNA here is from genome assembly GCF_020515645.1 of Pseudomonas sp. MWU16-30316. Taxonomy (NCBI): domain Bacteria; kingdom Pseudomonadati; phylum Pseudomonadota; class Gammaproteobacteria; order Pseudomonadales; family Pseudomonadaceae; genus Pseudomonas; species Pseudomonas sp. MWU16-30316. Next base: position 58,427 of record NZ_JAIZAZ010000008.1, read on the forward strand.
TCCACCAACTCCAGGCTGTCGCGCATTTTCTCCAACAAGGTCATACGCCGCTATCCGGCCTTTGCCGACTTCCACGGAATGGAAGAATGCATCGACCAGATCGTTTCGTATTTCCGCCATGCCGCCCAAGGCCTGGAAGAGAAGAAGCAAATCCTGTATCTGCTCGGCCCGGTGGGCGGCGGTAAATCGTCCCTGGCGGAAAAACTCAAGCAACTGATCGAAAAAGTACCGTTCTACGCCATCAAGGGCTCGCCCGTCTTCGAATCGCCCCTGGGCTTGTTCAACGCCACCGAGGACGGCGCGATTCTCGAAGAAGACTTCGGGATTCCGCGACGCTACCTGAGCACCATCATGTCGCCTTGGGCAACCAAACGCCTGGCCGAATTCGGCGGTGATATCAGCCAGTTCAAGGTCGTGAAGCTCTACCCTTCTATTCTCAACCAGATTGCCGTGGCGAAAACCGAACCCGGCGATGAAAACAACCAGGACATCTCTGCGCTGGTCGGCAAGGTGGATATCCGCAAACTGGAAGAATTCCCGCAGAACGACGCCGATGCCTATAGCTACTCGGGCGCGCTGTGCCGGGCCAACCAGGGCCTGATGGAATTCGTCGAGATGTTCAAGGCGCCGATCAAGGTCCTTCACCCGCTGCTCACCGCAACCCAGGAAGGCAACTACAACAGTACCGAAGGGCTGGGCGCGATCCCGTTCAACGGTATCCTGCTGGCGCACTCCAACGAATCGGAATGGCACAGCTTCCGCAACAACAAGAACAACGAAGCCTTCATCGACCGTATCTACATCGTGAAGGTGCCGTACTGCCTGCGTGTCAGCGACGAGATCAAGATTTACGACAAGCTGCTGTTCAACAGTTCGCTGTCCAAGGCGCATTGCGCGCCGGACACTCTGAAAATGCTCGCGCAGTTCACCACACTGTCGCGCCTCAAGGAGCCGGACAACTCCAACATCTACTCCAAGATGCGCGTGTATGACGGCGAGAACCTGAAAGACACCGACCCGAAAGCCAAGTCGATTCAGGAATACCGCGACAGCGCGGGCGTCGACGAAGGCATGAATGGCCTGTCGACCCGCTTCGCGTTCAAGATCCTGTCCAAGGTCTTCAACTTCGATCCGCACGAAATCGCGGCCAACCCGGTGCATCTGCTTTACGTACTGGAACAGCAGATCGAACAGGAGCAATTCCCTGCCGAAACGCGCGAACGCTATCTGCGCTTTATCAAGGAATACCTGGCACCGCGCTATATCGAGTTCATCGGCAAGGAAATCCAGACGGCGTATCTGGAATCCTACAGCGAGTACGGTCAGAACATTTTCGACCGCTACGTGTTGTATGCGGACTTCTGGATTCAGGATCAGGAATACCGCGATCCGGAAACCGGCGAGATCCTCAACCGCGTCGCCTTGAACGAGGAGCTGGAAAAGATCGAGAAACCGGCTGGCATCAGCAACCCGAAAGATTTCCGCAACGAAATCGTCAACTTCGTGCTGCGTGCCCGCGCCAACAACAATGGCAAGAATCCGACCTGGCTCAGCTACGAGAAGCTGCGGGTGGTGATCGAGAAGAAAATGTTCTCCAACACCGAGGATCTCCTGCCCGTCATCAGCTTCAATGCCAAGGCCAGCAAAGAGGATCAGCAGAAGCACAACGACTTCGTGACACGAATGGTCGAGAGGGGCTACACGGACAAGCAGGTACGTCTGCTTTCCGAATGGTATCTGCGCGTGCGGAAATCGCAGTAAAGCAGCTGCAAGCTTCAAGCTATCAGCTGCAGGCGAAAAGCGATCGAGACCCGGGCTCGGGATCGATCGCATGCTCGCCTGCAGCTTGATGCTTACAACTTGAAGCTCCCCGGAGGAGCCTATGAGCTATGTGATCGACCGACGTCTCAACGGCAAGAACAAGAGCACGGTAAACCGGCAGCGGTTTCTGCGGCGTTACCGTGACCACATCAAGAAAGCAGTGGAGGAAGCAGTCAGCCGTCGCTCCATCACTGATATGGAACACGGCGAGCAGATCAGCATTCCCGGGCGTGACATCGACGAACCGGTCCTGCACCACGGTCGCGGCGGCAAGCAGACCGTTGTTCATCCTGGCAATAAGGAGTTCACCACAGGTGAGCACATCGCCCGCCCTCAAGGCGGCGGTGGCGGCAAGGGCCCCGGCAAGGCGGGCAATTCCGGCGAAGGAATGGATGAGTTTTCGTTTCAGATCACTCAGGAAGAGTTTCTCGAGTTCATGTTCGAAGACCTTGAGCTGCCGAACCTGGTCAAGCGCAACCTGACCGGCACCGACACCTTCAAGACCGTGCGTGCCGGGATCAGTAACGAAGGCAATCCGTCGCGGATCAACATCATCCGTACCCTGCGCTCGGCGCATGCACGGCGCATCGCGCTGTCCGGCAGCAGTCGCGCGAAACTCAGGGAGGCCACTACCGAGCTTGAGCGCATGAAGCGTGAAGAGCCGGATAACTTCGGTGATATTCAGGAACTGGAAGTAGAGATCGACCGACTGAAAGCACGCATCCGTCGTGTGCCCTACCTCGACACCTTCGACCTCAAGTACAACCTGCTGGTCAAGCAACCCAACCCCAGCTCCAAAGCGGTCATGTTTTGCCTGATGGACGTCTCCGGCTCCATGACCCAAGCGACCAAGGACATCGCCAAGCGTTTTTTCATTCTGCTGTACCTGTTCCTCAAACGTAACTACGACAAGATCGATGTGGTCTTCATTCGTCACCACACCAGCGCCCGCGAAGTGGACGAGGAAGAATTTTTCTATTCCCGGGAAACCGGCGGCACCATCGTTTCCAGCGCCTTGAAACTGATGCAGGAAATCATGGCCGCACGCTACCCGAGCAGTGACTGGAATATCTACGCGGCACAGGCGTCGGATGGCGACAACTGGAACGACGATTCGCCCATCTGCCGGGAAATTCTCACCAAACAGATCATGCCTTTCGTGCAGTACTACACGTACGTGGAAATCACGCCGCGCGAGCACCAGGCCTTGTGGTATGAATACGAACGCATCGGTGAAGATTTTGCCGACACGTTTGCCCAGCAACAGCTGGTCTCTGCCGGTGATATCTATCCGGTATTCCGCGAACTCTTTCAGCGAAGGTTAGTGTCATGACCGCCAGAGAGCAGAAGCGCCAACCCCTTTCCACGGGGTCAGAGTGGACATTCGAACTGATCCGCGCCTACGACCGCGAAATCGGCAGGATTGCCGAGCGGTATGCGCTGGATACCTACCCCAACCAGATCGAAGTGATCACGGCCGAGCAGATGATGGACGCCTATGCTTCGGTGGGCATGCCGCTGGGCTATCACCATTGGTCCTACGGCAAACACTTCCTCAGCACGGAAAAGTCCTATTCTCGCGGCCAGATGGGCCTGGCCTACGAGATCGTCATCAACTCGGACCCGTGTATTGCCTACCTGATGGAAGAAAACACCATCTGCATGCAGGCGCTGGTCGTGGCCCATGCGTGCTATGGCCACAACAGTTTCTTCAAGGGCAACTACCTGTTTCGGACCTGGACCGACGCCAGCTCGATCATCGACTACCTGGTGTTCGCCAAGCAGTACATCATGCAGTGCGAGGAACGCCATGGCATCGATGCCGTGGAGGACTTGCTCGACTCCTGCCATGCGCTGATGAACTACGGTGTGGACCGCTACAAGCGCCCGTACCCGATTTCCGCCGAAGAGGAGCGCCGTCGGCAGAAGGACCGTGAGGAGCACCTTCAGCGGCAGATCAACGATCTTTGGCGCACGATCCCAAAAAATGCCGACAAAAGCAGCAAGGAAGACAATGCACGCTTCCCGGCCGAGCCGCAGGAAAACATTCTCTATTTCATCGAGAAACACGCCCCGCTGCTGGAGCCCTGGCAGCGTGAAGTGGTGCGCATCGTGCGCAAGATCGCGCAGTACTTTTATCCACAGCGCCAGACCCAGGTGATGAACGAAGGCTGGGCGACGTTCTGGCATTACACGCTGATGAATGACCTGTACGACGAAGGGCTGGTCACTGACGGCTTCATGATGGAGTTCCTGCAGTCGCACACCAGCGTGATTTTTCAGCCCGGTTTTGACAGCCCCTACTACAGCGGCATCAATCCCTACGCACTGGGCTTTGCCATGTATCAGGACATCCGCCGGATGTGCGAAAACCCTACCGATGAAGACCGGCAGTGGTTTCCGGAAATCGCCGGCACCGACTGGCTGACGGCGATCAAGTTTGCGATGACCAGCTTCAAGGACGAGAGCTTCATTCTCCAGTACCTGTCGCCCAAGGTGATTCGCGACCTGAAACTGTTCAGCATCATGGACGACGACCAGCAGGATGACTTGCTGGTGCCCGCCATTCATGATGAAAACGGCTACCGAACCATCCGCGAGATACTTGCTGCGCAGTACAATCTGGGCAATCGGGAGCCCAATGTGCAGATCTACAGCATCGACCGCCGAGGCGACCGCTCGCTGACCCTGCGCCACCAACAGCACAATCGCAAACCGCTCGGTGAATCGACAGACGAGGTGCTCAAACACCTGCACCGGCTGTGGGGCTTTGACATCCACCTGGAAACCTTGCAGGGCGATCAAGTGGTCAAGACCCATCACGTCCCCCCAAAAGGCGAGCATGCCGACAGTGAATATCCCCGGCTTGATATGGCGGTCGTCCACCTTTAAGCGCCAAGGCAATAGCGCTTAAAACGCCTATTCATTCAGCTTTAGCCTCCGCAAGCACGGCACAAGGTTTATCCTGTCGCGCTTACGGAGGTTTTTTATGCAGATTTATAAAGTGGGCGGTGCTGTACGCGACCGTCTTCTGGGTCAACCTGTCACGGACATCGACTGGGTCGTGGTCGGCGCAAGCACCGAGGACATGCTGATCAAGGGCTATCGTCCGGTCGGTACAGATTTCCCGGTGTTTCTGCATCCGCTGACCAATGAGGAATACGCGCTAGCGCGCACCGAGCGCAAGAGCGGCGTGGGCTACGGAGGCTTTGTTTTCCACGCCAGCCCCGAGGTGACGCTTGAGCAGGATTTGATTCGGCGTGACCTGACGATCAACGCCATGGCGGAAGACAAGGACGGTAATTTAACCGATCCCTACAACGGCCAGAAGGACCTGGAAGCGCGGATATTGCGTCACGTTTCCCCCGCATTCGCCGAAGATCCGCTCAGGGTCTTGCGCGTGGCCCGATTCGCCGCACGTTACGCCGGTTACGGTTTTACCATTGCCCCCGAGACCCTTGGGCTGATGCGACAGCTCAGTGAATCGGGCGAACTCAAGGCGCTGACTGCCGAGCGAAGCTGGAAAGAGATCTCTCGCGCACTCATGGAGGAACAGCCCCAGGTGTTCATTCAGGTGCTGCACGATTGCGGCGCGCTCAAGGAGCTGATGCCGGAGGTCGAAGCGTTGTTTGGCGTACCGCAGCCGGCGGCGCATCACCCGGAAATAGACACCGGTGTACACGTGCTCAGCGTCCTCGAACAGTCCGCACGCCACAAACACCCGCTAACGGTGCGCTGGGCCTGCCTGCTGCACGACCTCGGCAAAGGGCTGACGCCGGAAGCCGAATGGCCAAGGCACATCGCCCATGAGCACACCGGCCTGCGCCTGATAAAAGTGGTGAACGAGCGTTTTCGTGTACCCAGGGACTGCCAGGAACTGGCGCTGCTGGTCGGCCAGTACCACACCCACGGCCACCGAGCGCTGGAGCTGAAACCCTCGACCCTGCTGGAGCTGCTGCAAAGCTTCGACGTCTACCGCCGCCCGCAGCGTTTTGAAGAGTTCATTGCGGCGTGCGAGATGGACGCGCGAGGACGTCACGGCTTTGAACAACGCAGTTATCCACAGGCCGGTTACCTGCGCGGCGCAGCCGAGGCCGCACGCGCGGTATCAGTACAGCCGCTGCTGGAACAGGGTCTGAAGGGCAAGGAACTGGGTGATGCGCTGAAAAACGAGCGTTTGAAGGCGCTGAAAACCTACAAGGCTGAGCACATCGCCTGACAGCCTCTTGTGCACGGTTATCGCTCCCACGCTCCGCGTGGTAGCGCAGCCCTGGACGCTCTGCGTCCGATCTTCAGCCTTGGCACGAGAAGCGTTAGAGCGGGAAGGCGCGGACACGCTCAGCTACGCAGCAAATCCTCAGGCGTCAGTGCCAGCCCGCGCCACTCGAACGCCACCGGCCAAAGCTGCTGATCAATCTGCGCATCAGCCCAAAGTTTGCTGAAGGCAATCCCTACACCAGGATGCAGACATTCAGGGGCGATCAACGCCAATGGGCGCAGCACGAAGGCATTCTTTAAGATTTCCGCCCTCGGCAGAATCAACCCGTCGAAATTACCGACCTGCTCGCCATACAGCAGCACATCGATATCCAGCGGCAACCCTTTGCGATCCGGGGCGTAGCGGCCATTGTCCGCTTCGATGAATTTCAGGCGTCGATCCAGTTCCATCAAGGGCAGATCGGTCAGCGCCGACACCACGAGGTTGAAGAACGGCCCGCTCTTGATACCCACGGCATGGCTCTCAAAAACCGGCGAACAGCTCAGGTCGGTCAGGAAGCCATCCAGCGCATCAAGCCCCGCTACCAAGTGGCGCTCGCGCTCGATGTTGCTCCCCAGGCCGAGGAAAATCCGCGTCAGCGACATCCGCGCTCGATCTCCACGCCCACACCGGCAGCGGCCGCTACAGCACCGGGCTTGGTCAGTTTCAGGCGCAGCCAGGGAATATTGAATTCACCCATCAGCACTTCAGCCAGTCGCTCGGCGAAGGTCTCCACCAGCTGGAACTGTGCCTGCTCGGCGAATGCCTGAATACGGGTCGAGACACTGGCGTAGTCGAGAGCCTTGCTCAGATCATCCCCAGCAGCTGCGGGGCGATTGTCCCAGGCGAAGCTGAGGTCAAGACGCAGGCACTGACGAATGCCGCGCTCCCAGTCATAGGCGCCAATGACCGTATCGACCTCAAGGCCCTCGATGAAAACTCTGTCCAAGCACTACTCTCCACTGCACGACAAGGGCGCGATGCGCCGTTAGAATCAGGGCATCCTCGCCCGGAATGGTTCGCATGTTTTGGTTACTGGCCACCTTCGCCTACCTGCTTGGCTCGCTGTCCTTCGCCATTCTGCTCAGCCGCCTGAGCGGCAGGCCGGACCCGCGCGCCAGTGGCTCCGGCAATGCTGGCGCGACCAACATGCTGCGTCTGGCCGGAAAAAAACTCGCCATCCTGACCCTGTTCGGCGACCTCTGCAAAGGCCTGGTGCCGATCCTGATCGCCAGCGCCTGGAACATGGACACCGCACAGCAGGGCTGGATCGGCGTGTGTGCAGTGCTGGGCCATCTGTTCCCGTTGTACTTCCGCTTTCGCGGCGGCAAAGGCGTAGCGACCGCCGCCGGTGTGCTGCTGGGCCTGTATCCGCCTGCCGCCGCCCTGGCGATAGTCGCCTGGCTGCTGACGCTGTACCTGACCCGCACCAGCTCGCTCGCAGCCCTGATCGCCACACCCCTGACCCTGCCGTTGCTGGCGTGGCAGGAGCCTCATGCGTTGCTGCCGATGAGCGTGTTGACCCTGCTCATCGTCTGGCGCCATCGCGGCAATCTACGCGACCTGCTCGCCGGGCGCGAACGACATTTCTGAGGCGCAACCCGCCTCGCCTGCCGTCACAGCCCCGACAACTGCTCCATGGGCCAGCGCGCCTGCACGCTGATGCTCAAATCTTCCTTCTGTCCGGCCTGCAAACGCTGACAACCGGCAAACGCAATCATGGCGCCGTTATCGGTACAAAACTCGGGCCGTGCGTAATAGACATGCCCGCGCAAGTCACCAAGCATGCTTTCCAGCGAAGCGCGCAGTGCCTTGTTGGCGCTCACGCCACCGGCAATCACCAGGCTCTTGAGGCCGGTCTGCTTGAGCGCGCGCTTGCACTTGATGGTCAAAGTCTCCACTACCGCCTGCTGGAAGGCCAGAGCGATGTCGCAGCGGGTTTGCTCACTGTCGTCTCCAGCGTTCCGGCATTGCTGCCAGGTATTGAGCGCTGAGGTTTTCAGGCCGCTGAAGCTGAATTCCAGCCCGGGCCGATCAGTCATCGGCCGAGGGAAGACAAAGCGCCCCGCCACGCCCTGCATGGCCGCCTTTGAAATCTCCGGGCCGCCGGGGTACTGCATGCCCATCATCTTCGCGGTCTTGTCGAAGGCCTCGCCTGCGGCATCATCCAGGGTCTCGCCCAGCAGCTCGTACTGACCGATGCCGTCGACGCGCACCAGCTGCGTATGACCGCCGGACACCAGCAAGGCGACGAACGGGAACTGTGGCGGGTTTTCTTCCAGCATCGGCGCCAGCAGATGACCTTCCATGTGATGCACGCCCAGCGCCGGGATATCCCAGGCGAATGCCAGCGCCTGAGCGCACGAAGCGCCGACCAGCAAGGCGCCGACCAATCCAGGGCCGGCCGTGTAGGCAATGGCGTCGATATCCGTGGCCACGCAGTCCGCCTCGGCCAGTGTCTGGCGAATCAGGGGCAGCATGCGCTTGACGTGATCGCGTGAAGCCAGCTCCGGCACCACACCGCCATAGGCACGATGCAGGTCGATCTGGCTGAATAATGCGTCCGCAAGCAAACCGCGTTCGCTGTCGTACAATGCGACGCCGGTTTCGTCGCAGGAGGTTTCTAATCCCAGTACTAGCATGGGGTTGCGCCTTGTAGGGGGCAGATTTGAAGGCGCGCATAATAGTCGCCGACCGAGGTGCCGACCAGCGGTTTTCGATCAGAGGCTTTGCATTCCTCTCAATGAAGGGTTAACATCCGCAACCCTTAAAAACCGACGTACTTTTGTGCAGTGTTTGCACTGAGCGTTGACCCCGGTAATGAATGAAGGTAGCTCTGGATGCCAGCCGTCAAAGTTAAAGAGAACGAACCCTTCGACGTAGCTCTGCGTCGTTTCAAGCGCTCCTGCGAAAAAGCCGGTGTTCTGGCTGAAGTTCGTAGCCGCGAATTTTACGAGAAGCCGACTTCGGAGCGTAAGCGCAAGGCAGCAGCTGCTGTCAAACGCCACGCCAAGAAAGTCCAGCGCGAACAGCGCCGCGCCGTTCGTCTGTATTAATTTACAGACCTTCGTCGCAAGCTTCTGCCTTGCCCGGCCAACCAGCCGGGCTGTCGGCAGTTACAGCTTCGCTGTTTTGCGTTCGCTTTATTGATTGATCCTGTCCAGGCCGCCGATGCGACTCGGATATGTCAGTCAAGCACGTCCAGCCTGTTCACAGGCTACATCGGTCATGCCCACTCGGGCAGCACATCGACCGATGACCAGACGAGTATGCCTTGATGACTTCGCAAGAAGCTCAGCCAAGGCAGCGTCTTCCGTGCCTTCAGGCTCTTCGTGGACAACGAAGCTTGCGGCCTTTCTGATCCACTCGCGGGATCAAGCTTTATCCCTTTCAGGCCAACACCGTCCTTCGGATGCAAAGACGTGCCCGTTTATTGCCAACGTCTTCAAAAAGACGGCTGACAGGCTGACGGAACGCTCGTAGAGTCATCCGATACTTTTGCACCACGCTTGAATGATGAGAACGCCATGGCCGGGCTGATTCCCCAGAGCTTTATCGACGACCTTCTGAACCGCACCGATATAGTCGATGTTGTCAGCTCGCGCGTGCAGCTCAAGAAAGCCGGGAAGAATTACACCGCGTGCTGTCCGTTCCACAAAGAGAAAACACCCTCTTTCAGCGTCAGCCCGGACAAGCAGTTCTATTACTGTTTCGGTTGCGGCGCAGGTGGCAACGCGCTCGGCTTCATCATGGACCACGACAACCTGGACTTCCCCCAGGCCGTCGAGGACCTGGCCAAGGCCGCCGGCATGGAAGTGCCCCGCGAACAGAGCGTAAAAGGCCAGAAGCCCCGGCAACCCACCGATTCCCCGCTCTACCCGCTGCTGACCGCCGCAGCCGAGTTCTACCGTCAGGCCCTGAAAAGCCACCCGTCACGCAAGGCTGCGGTGGATTACCTCAAGGGCCGCGGGCTGTCAGGCGAAATCGCCAGGGACTTTGGCCTGGGCTTCGCCCCTCCCGGCTGGGACAACCTGTACAAGCACCTGAGCAGCGACTCATTGCAGCAAAAGGTGATGGTCGATGCCGGCCTGCTGATCGAGAACGCCGAAACCGGCAAACGCTACGACCGCTTCCGCGACCGGGTGATGTTTCCGATCCGCGATTCACGCGGGCGTGTCATTGCCTTTGGTGGCCGCGTACTGGGTGATGACAAACCCAAGTACCTGAACTCCCCGGAAACACCGGTTTTCCACAAGGGTCAGGAGCTGTACGGGCTGTTCGAGGCGCGCAAATTCAATCGCAACCTCGATGAAATCATCGTCGTCGAAGGCTACATGGACGTCATCGCCCTGGCCCAGCAAGGCTTGCGCAATGCCGTGGCGACGCTGGGTACTGCTACCAGCGAAGAGCACTTGAAGCGCCTGTTCAGGGTCGTGCCCAACGTGCTGTTCTGCTTCGACGGCGATCAGGCCGGGCGTAACGCTGCATGGCGGGCACTGGAAGCGACCCTGTCGAACCTGCAGGACGGACGCCGGGCGCGCTTTCTGTTTCTTCCCGAGGGCGAAGACCCGGACACACTGGTGCGCTCCGAGGGCACAGATGCGTTCAAGGCACGTATCAATCAGCACGCGCAGCCGCTGGCCGATTATTTTTTCGAGCAACTGACCAAAGAGTCCGACCCGCGCTCGCTGGAGGGCAAGGCGCACATGGCCACCCTCGCGGCGCCATTGATCGACAAGGTGCCCGGCGCGAACCTGCGTATTCTGATGCGTCAGCGCCTGACCGAAATTACCGGGCTGACCGGCGAGGCCGTCAGCCAGCTGGTGCAGAGCGCGCCGGCAGAGGCGCCACCGAGTTACGACCCGTATGTCGACTACGACGCCATGCCTGATTTTGCCGATTACCAGCCACAAGGCGGTTACGAGCCTCAACAGGAATGGACGCAGAAGAAAACCGGCGGTCCGAATCAAAAAAAATGGGACAACAAATCCTGGGGCAAAAAAGGCAAGCGCCAGGACTTCGAACCTCGAACGCCGCGTGTACCCACCGCCGTCGAGCCGCCCATGCAGGCCGCACTGAGAACCTTGCTGCATCACCCCGAATTGGCGGAAAAGGTCGAAAATGCCAGCCATTTCGCTGCAGAAGACCAATCCAACGCACAACTGCTGGTCGCTCTTATCGAGGCCAGGCAAAAGAATCCGAACCTTCGGTCGTTACAGTTGATAGCGCGATGGCACGGGACTGAGCAGGGTCGTTTGCTGCGCGCACTGGCAGAAAAGGAATGGCTGATTGAGGCCGACAACCTTGAACAACAGTTTTTCGACACTATAACTAGCTTATCCGCTCGCCAACGCGAGCGCAGTCTGGAACATCTGATCAGCAAGGCTCGGCAGACCGAGCTGAGCGCAGAAGAGAAAATTCAGCTTAGGGAACTGCTAAATCGCAATGTTCCCGCACAAACCCCGACCTCAACTGGCGCGTGAGGTCATAGCTCGGGTATAATCCTCGGCTTGTTTTTTGCCCGCCAAGACCTTCAGTGGATAGGGTGTTATGTCCGGAAAAGCGCAACAGCAATCTCGTATCAAAGAGTTGATCACCCTGGGTCGTGAGCAGAAGTATCTGACTTACGCAGAGGTCAACGACCACTTGCCCGAGGATATTTCAGATCCCGAGCAGGTGGAAGACATCATCCGCATGATCAACGACATGGGGATCCCGGTACACGAGAGTGCTCCGGATGCGGACGCCTTGATGCTGGCCGACGCCGATACCGACGAGGCAGCCGCAGAAGAAGCGGCTGCAGCGTTGGCAGCGGTCGAAACCGACATCGGGCGTACCACCGATCCTGTTCGTATGTACATGCGGGAAATGGGCACCGTTGAACTTCTGACCCGTGAAGGCGAAATCGAAATCGCCAAACGTATCGAAGAAGGCATCCGTGAAGTGATGGGCGCAATCGCGCACTTCCCAGGCACGGTTGACCACATTCTCTCCGAATACACACGCGTCACCAGTGAAGGCGGTCGCCTTTCCGATGTTCTGAGTGGCTATATCGACCCGGACGACGGCATTGCGCCGCCTGCCGAAGTCCCGCCGCCTGTCGACCCCAAGGCCGTCAAGGCCGAAGGTGCCGATGACGACGAGGAAGAGTCGGCAGACGCCAGCGACGAAGAAGACGAAGTCGAGAGCGGTCCTGATCCGGTCATCGCCCAGCAGCGCTTCGGTGCGGTTTCCGATCAAATGGAAATCACCCGCAAGGCCCTGAAGAAATTTGGTCGCGACGACAAGCACGCCATTGCCGAAATGGTTGCACTGGCCGAACTGTTCATGCCGATCAAGCTGGTTCCAAAACAGTTTGAAGGTCTGGTGGAGCGTGTACGCGGTGCCCTTGAGCGTCTTCGTGCCCAGGAACGCGCCATCATGCAGCTGTGTGTACGTGATGCACGTATGCCGCGCGCCGACTTCCTGCGCCAGTTCCCGGGCAACGAAGTTGACGAAAGCTGGACTGACGCACTGGCCAAGGGCAAGAGCAAATACGCCGAAGCCATCGGTCGCCTGCAGCCTGACATCCAGCGTTGCCAGCAGAAGCTGTCCGCACTGGAAGAAGAGACCGGCCTGAAAATCGCCGAGATCAAGGACATCAACCGTCGCATGTCGATCGGTGAGGCCAAGGCCCGCCGCGCGAAGAAAGAGATGGTTGAAGCGAACCTGCGTCTGGTGATCTCCATCGCCAAGAAGTACACCAACCGTGGCCTGCAATTCCTCGATCTGATCCAGGAAGGCAACATCGGCTTGATGAAGGCTGTGGACAAGTTCGAATACCGTCGTGGCTACAAGTTCTCGACCTATGCCACCTGGTGGATCCGTCAGGCGATCACTCGCTCGATTGCCGACCAGGCACGCACCATTCGTATTCCGGTGCACATGATCGAGACGATCAACAAACTCAACCGTATTTCCCGGCAGATGTTGCAGGAAATGGGTCGCGAACCGACCCCGGAAGAGCTGGGTGAACGCATGGAAATGCCTGAGGATAAAATCCGCAAGGTATTGAAGATCGCGAAAGAGCCGATCTCCATGGAAACCCCGATCGGTGACGACGAAGATTCGCACCTGGGTGACTTCATCGAAGACTCGACCATGCAGTCGCCAATCGATGTCGCCACTGTCGAAAGCCTGAAAGAAGCGACACGCGAAGTGCTGTCGGGCCTTACTGCCCGTGAAGCCAAGGTTCTGCGCATGCGTTTCGGCATCGATATGAATACCGACCACACCCTTGAAGAGGTTGGTAAGCAGTTCGACGTAACCCGCGAGCGGATTCGTCAGATCGAAGCCAAGGCACTGCGCAAGCTGCGTCACCCGACAAGAAGCGAGCACCTGCGCTCGTTCCTCGACGAGTAATCGCACCAGCGAGTCAACAAGACCCCCGGCATGCCGGGGGTTTTGCGTTTCCGGGCAGAAGAAAATTCAAACTTTGCAGGCCCAGTCGTCAATTGACCAAAACAAGAAGAGGTCAGACGTCAGTCTAATTGCAGCGCCTGACAAATTGACCTACAACTATGTATCACACCAGACAACAGCGCTCTTCAAATCAAGCCTTGGATCATTGAAGTTACAGGGTTACGCCACACCATCATCAGCGATAGTCAGACACGGACGTAAGCCGCATATGCGTGGAGTAATCAACAAAAGTGACCGGGAAGCGTCATGCCTGTCCGAAGGAAAATTCGCCTCGATCTTCGCTCAATGCCCGGATGCCATGCTTATCGTCAGCCTTGCTGACGGGCACATCATGGATGCCAACGAGGCGTTCGTAGAGCGAACAGGCATCCCCCTTGATGAAGTAATTGGTAAGACACCGACAGAACTGAATCTGTGGGCAGTGCCAGGCATCGGCCCAAAAGTCTTGCTGCAATTGCAGACCGGCGATATCCATAATCTGGAGATACCCTTTCGGCGCAAAAACGGCGAAACCTTTTCAGGGCTCATGTCCGCCCAACCGTTCGAGCATAGCCCGATACCTGCCGTGCTGGTGATAGTGCGTGACATCACCCAGCTCAAACAGGCCCGGCAACAATTGCAGCTTTCCGAAGAGAAGTTCGCCAAAGCCTTTCATGCGTCGCCTGACGGGATGGCGATTACCCGACAGCAGGACGGTATGCTGCTGGAGGTCAACGAAGGGTTCTGCCGCTTGACCGGGTATAGCGAAAAGTACTGCCTTGACCACTCGACATTCGACCTGGGCATCTGGGTTGACCTCAGCGAACGCTCAAGACTCATCGAGCAAATGAAACAACATGGTTTTGTCAGGGATCTGCGGGTCCGGATTCGTAACAGCAATGGCGATGTTCGACTGTGCGAGCTGTCATCTCAACCCGTCATCATTGCCGGTGAAGACTGTCTGCTGACGACTACCCGGGATATCACCGAAAGCAGGCAAATGCAGGAGAAACTCCATCTGGCGGCCACCGTTTTCGAGAGCACTGCCGAAGGAGTGCTCATCACCAATACCGACCAGACCATCAGCGCCGTCAACCGTGCATTCACTGAAATCACCGGCTACAGCGAAGCTGAAGCCATCGGCAAAACCCCTCGCCTGCTTGCCTCTGGCCAACACGACAGCGCGTTCTACGCCGCGATGTGGCACCAACTGGCGGCCGAGGGCCACTGGCAGGGTGAAATCAGCAACCGCCGCAAGAACGGCGAGCTTTACCCGAGCTGGCTGACCATCAGTGCCGTGCGCGACAAGGACAACCTCCTGACCCACTTCGTCGCCGTGTTCGCCGACATCTCCAGCCTCAAACACGCACAGGCGCGCCTCGACTATCAGGCCCATCATGATCCGCTCACTGGCCTGCCCAACCGAACACTGTTCGAGAACCGGCTTCAGGCCGCTCTGCTGCACAGCGAAGAATCCGGCAGCCTCGGCGCAGTTCTGTTCCTCGATCTGGATCGCTTCAAGCACATCAATGACAGCCTGGGCCACCCGGTCGGCGACCTGTTGCTGAAAGGCATCGCACACCGGCTAAAGGAAACCCTGCGCGACATCGACACCGTCGCACGCCTGGGCGGCGACGAGTTCATCGTTCTACTGCCCGGCCTGCTGCAAGCCAGCGACGCACAAGCCATCGCCAATAAATTACTGGCCTGCTTCAACACGCCCTTCGAGGCTGGCGAACATGAGCTCTACATCAGCCCCAGCATCGGCAGTTGCGTGTTCCCCACCGACGGCACAGACGTAGCCACGCTGGTCAAAAATGCCGACGCGGCGATGTACCGCTCCAAGGCAAAAGGCCGCAACCGGGTCGAAAGCTATACCTGCGACCTCAGTGACCAGGCCAGCGAGCGCATCGCCCTTGAGCAGGAACTGAGAAGAGCCCTGGAGCGCAATCAACTGACACTGGCCTACCAGCCCAAAATCAACCTGACGACCCACACACTGGCAGGCGCAGAAGCCCTGATCCGCTGGAACCACCCGACCTTTGGCGATGTGCCGCCCGAGCACTTCATTCCCCTGGCGGAAGAAAACGGCATGATCCTGCAGATCGGCGACTGGGTGCTGGAGCAGGCCTGCCGCCAGATGGGCGTATGGCGCAAGACCTGTCAGCCGTTCGGCCCGCTGTCAGTGAACCTGGCAGGCGCACAACTGCGCCAGACCAACCTGCTCGAACGCATCGAACAACTGCTCACGGACAACGGCCTCGAACCCGGCTGCCTGCAACTGGAAATCACCGAAAACTTCATCATGAGCCAGACCCAGGAAGCGCTGGCCGTGCTGCACCAATTGAAAACACTCGGCGTGCAACTGGCGATCGACGACTTCGGCACCGGCTACTCCTCACTGAGCTACCTCAAACGCCTGCCACTGGACATCCTCAAGATCGACCAGTCCTTCGTCCGCGGCCTGCCGGAAGACACCCACGACGCCGCCATCGTCCGCGCCATCATCGCCCTTGGGCGCAGCCTGCAACTGACCGTGATCGCCGAGGGCGTGGAGAACAGCGAACAGCAGCAATTTCTGACCAGCGAAGGCTGCGAACAGATCCAGGGCTACATTGTCAGCCTGCCCCTCGACGCCGAAGAATTCCGCGAGCGATTTCTTCTTATGAATCTTTCGGACTTTTCGGATAGCACAGCCGCGAAACCGCCGTTATAATCCGCGACCTACTGAGGGCCCATAGCTCAGTTGGTTAGAGCAGAGGACTCATAATCCTTTGGTCCACGGTTCGAGTCCGTGTGGGCCCACCATACTCAAAGCCGCGCATTGCGCGGCTTTTTGCTGTCTGCGACAAAAACCGCTGGACCAGTCCTATGGTCCACAGGTACAAAATCAGTACAGTGCCAAGACAACGGTACGTTTTTGGAGCAGAAATAAAATAGCCACCATCGTCAAAACAGACGCTGGTACCTGGAAAGCCCTGGTGCGGAAAACCGGCTGGCCCGCCAACGCGAAGACCTTTCGTACAAAGCGTGATGCGAAGACTGGGCCCGTCGCACAGAAGATGAGATGGTCAGAGGCGTGTACATCCAGCGGGGCGGTTCAGAGCGCATGACGTTAGCCATGGCTTTGAAGCGATATCTGGCCGAGATCAGCCCAACGAAGAAACCGACAACTCAGCGCGCCGAAGCAACAAAAGCTCAGCAGTTGATCAGCCATCTAGGCAAATACTCGATGGCTGCACTATCCGCAGAAATCATTGCCAATTACCGAGATACGCGCCTAGCCTCGATCACCAGTCGCGGCAAGCCAACAAGCAACAACACTGTGCGCCTGGAGCTTGCCTTTCTTAGCCACCTGTACACCGGGGCACTCCAGGAGTGGGGGTTGGGGCTAAGTTTCAACCCGGTGCTGAACATCCGCAAGCCAAGTCATGGCGAAGGCAGAGATCGGCGACTGTCTGCCGAGGAGGAACGCCGGTTGCTGGCTGCAGTGAACGCGCACAGCAACCCGATGCTTGGCTGGATCGTTCGAATCGCTTTGGAGACAGGCATGCGCTCTTCGGAGATAACATCTTTGCGTCGGCATCAGGTTGATTTGAAAAAACGTGTGGTGCGCCTTTCTGACACAAAAAACGATAGCGCTCGCACCGTGCCACTGACCCGGTTAGCCACTGACACCTTCCAACTTGCGATGAGCAACCCTATTCGACCAATCGATTGCGACCTGGTGTTTTTTGGGGAGCCTGGCAAAGAGGGTAAGCGCAGTGCGTATGCCTTCACCAAAACCTGGGGCAAGCTGAGGACCAAGTTGGGGATGCCTGACCTACGCTTTCATGACCTTCGCCATGAAGCAGTCAGCCGACTAGTAGAGGGGGGCCTTTCTGATCAGGAGGTTTCCGCTATCAGCGGGCATAAGTCAATGCAGATGCTGAAGCGCTACACGCATCTGCGCGCCGAGGATCTGGTAAGCCGATTGGACAAGCTAGAGGCGAGAGCCCCTAACTGAGTGAATGCATAGCCGCCTAGCTTTTACATTCGACGTTACCGATCATTCGCCGGTGTAAATATTGCAAACGGTGCCCGACATGAATGGGAGAAACCTGAAAGCCCATAAAAGCGAAGAAAGGAATGAGTGCGTGGCATTGAGAGCTCGCGTTAGGTGGGCTACCAGTGCTTTGGATATTTTTAAGGTGCGTATTATGAGGAGCTGCACGTCAATAGCAGGCAGACTTGCTCAATAAAAAATGGCTTCTATAACAATGCCTTAGGTCCTAAGGAAGGTAGAGTGATTTAAAAAAAGCCTCACGATCAAATAAATTATACCGAATAACACCACGCAACTGTGATACTTGGTCTAGCCTGCTTACACCCTCAAGGAATTGGTGTAGATATGGCCACGCACGACCCCTTACGATTTGTCTCTGACTTAGGGGCGAAACTGGCAACGCGCTCAAGGCACGTATGTACCTTTTTTGGAGCTGGCACTTCGAAAGCATGCGGTCTCCCAGACATTGCCCAATTGCAGGAACGAGTGCTTGTAAGCCTCAGCAATGACCAAAAAACCCTATTCACTCTACTGCTGAAAGGTCGAAATTTGGAACAAGGCCTTAGTCGGCTACGGCGAATAACTGCACTGTTAGATGGCGATCAAACTCTAGACAACTTCACTGCCCAGACAGCATTAGATTTAGACCTGGCTATCTGTCAAATAATAATTAAAGAGTTAGATATTAGCAACGCCAACCACACACCAAGTAGATACTTTGCCGCTTGGCTTGCCCGTACAAACTACCACACGCCAGTAGAAATCTTCACAGTCAACTACGACCTTTTACTTGAGACCGCACTTGAAGAAATGCAAGTCCCTTATTTTGACGGGTTTATTGGAAATTTGCGCGCCCGATTTCAAACGGATCTAGTGGAAACTCGGCCAGGTTCTGAAGCAGAGAGTATTCCTGCCTTTTTTTCACGCTTATGGAAGCTACACGGATCCGTCAACTGGGCATGGGAAGACGATCGCCAAATTGTTCGAGTCGGCCAGCCGATCCATAATGAAATGGCAGCAGCTATATATCCCTCCGATACAAAATATGAAGAGTCTAGGCGAGTACCCTTTCTTGTCCTCCAAGATCGTATGCGCAGAGCATTTCACCAACCAGAAACGCTTGTATTAGTGGCTGGATATTCGTTCGGAGATGCTCATTTAAACGAACTAATCTTTGATGCAGCGATGCGGCGTGAGCGCACAGAAATAGTTGTTTTTTGTTATTCAGACATCCCGGGCATCCTGGCCGACCGAGCACTTTTGACGCCAAACCTTCAGGTGCTAGGCAATCGAGAGGCAATCATAGGCGGGGTAAGGGCTAACTGGGCAGAAGCAGAAGAAGACTGTTCTGGTATATATGAACAAAATTCATTCTTACTCGGAAACTTCAGCAAACTGGCCGAGTATCTAGCAAAAAGCACTAGCCGTGATTTTGATAATAATATTCGACTCGAAAACATACTAAAACTGGCAGCGGGAATCCAAAGTCTAGGCGCAGGAGAATAAGCATGTCATGGCAAGATCCGACGTGCATAGGTAAGGTAAAGAACGTTCTTGGTGCTACTGTCATAGTTGCACTCGATCCCAACCTCGCTGGAGTGGCACCAATTTACCGGGGGCGGCTCCAACCTATTGGACAAATCGGCTCACTCGTTCGAATACCTCAGGGCCTTATCGATCTTATTGCTACTGTAACTCTTGTAGGTATCGCAGAGCTTGTGGGAAAAGTAGCCCTTTCCGATACTATTGAGCGCGACGAACGCTGGTTAGAAATCCAATTACTTGGGGAGATTGATCGGGCAACGGGGCGGTTTCAACGAGGAGTTGGTGTATTTCCCGGGCTCGATGACCCTGTTCATTTCGCGACACCTGAAGAACTGGCCGTTATCTTCCCCCATGCGGATGATGAACATTTACGATTAGGGTGTTTATCCGCAACCGAAGATGTACCAGTTTGTCTTAACGCGAAAAAGCTTGTCGTAAGACATGCTGCGGTCGTAGGCTCAACAGGATCCGGCAAAACAACTGTAGTGGCATCTTTACTACAGAGCTTTATAAGAGGCGGCTGGAACGCAGCCAATATTGTAGTTGTCGATCCGCATGGAGAATATGGACGTGCTCTTGCCGAGAGCGCCTCCGTTCGTAGTGTGCTCGCTGATGATATTAACCGCCTCAGAGTTCCATACTGGGCATTGCCTGCGAACGACATAGTAAGAATATTTGCCGGCGGGCCAGGCGGCCCCACATTCACTAATCGATTTAACGATCTCGTGGCGCAGGCACGTCGGGAATTCGTTTCGAGCTCTAGCTGGTTAACACTTGATCCAAATGCAGTCACTGCGGATACGCCAGTTCCATTTGATATCCGTCCAATTTGGCACCAACTGGACTCAGAAAATCGTGAGACTCGCCGAGCAAAATCGGATCCCGGAACGGCGTGTCTGGTTGACCCAGGCGATGCAGCTACATTGCGATCAGGCCAATTCGAGCCGTATGGTCCTGGAGGTCAACCGCCTCATCAAAGTCCTACATTCGGAGTCTACGGTTCAACGCCTGATTTAATTCGTTTAGGACTACTTGACCCGCGTCTACGCTTTTTTCAAGAGCCTATGGGTGATCCTTCTGGTACTGACCCACTCGTTGAGGTGATGCAAGATTGGTTAGGTGGGAATCGCGCGATATCGGTCCTAGATTTCAGTGGGGTCCCTGCAGCAGCTGCAGATCTTGCTATCGGCGTCGTTTTAAATATGCTGTTTGAAGTCGCATTGCGTAGTGAGCCGGATGGGCCAGGAATCGGGCGCCCAAGTCCGGTTCTAATTGTCCTAGAGGAAGCACATCGATACCTCGGAGCATCTGCAAGCGCTGCTACGCGCGACTCAGCCAATCGGATCGCCCGAGAAGGGCGTAAATACGGTGTTGGTTTAATGTTGGTAACCCAGCGGCCAACTGAACTCCCGGAAACAGCGCTAGCGCAGTGTGGAACGATAATTGCGCTTCGTCTTACGAATGCCGGAGATCAAGGAGCAATTCGCGCTGCGTTACCTGACAGCGTGGCAGGATTGGCATCGGTCTTACCGTCATTGCGAACAGGAGAAGCGATAGTCAGCGGAGAAGCGCTTGTACTGCCGGTACGGGCGATGCTGGATAAACCGAATCCAATGCCGCGAGCAGAAGATCCTTCGCTCGAGTCTTGGCGTCAAGCTCCGAATCTCCCAAATATAAGTGAACCACTAGCCGCATGGCGCGGTACCTACGAGGCTGAAAATGACTGAATGGATTGCTGTATTTGGTTCGACGCGAATAATTGCAGAAAAATACGATGCGGATTCTGAAACCATTTACGTCAGATTTCCCAATGGCGTGGAGTGGTGGTACTCAGCTTGTCCTCCGCACGTGTGGGAAGCGTTCACCGCGCCAGGACAATCAAGGGGCCAATTTATTCATATGACACTTAACCACAAACCAAATGGGCGAAATGCCTAAACCTTTTCAGCGACGACGCTGCTCAGCCCGGCTTTATACTGGGCAGCGGAGGTCAACGATCAGAGCAGGTCAAAGTTTACGTTAGGCAGATTTCCAACGGCTCTACTCACAGCCAGTGGAGCTACTAACGCCATTCGCCGATTTTTGCCGGGCCTCATGTCGCCATGCGATAGTCAATCGGATGCAAATTCTTGCTTAAAGCAAATGAGTTTTCGCTGACCGAAGACTGAATGAGTGAGCAGATACAATCACGCAGCTGACCCGACTCCGTCTTCCTAGCCAAATCTTCAGCCCCTTTTCCCCCGGCTGAAAATCCGCCGGAGCAAAAGCGGCTAGCACTGTGCCTTTACTTAGAGTTCCCCATCAGGCGTATCAGCCCATCGACTGTACCCTTGCTGAGCCCCACTTCCTTAGCGATTACCGTGATCGATAGCCCTTTCACCACGGCATCCCTTATCGCCTTTCTAATTGGTTCTGGAACCTGCGCCTCACCGGTTAGCGGGTTGATATAGCTGCCTGCATGGTGCGTATTCATCAGTAACTCTAGGCTTTTCTTGGCTTTTGATATCGCCTGACGCGATATTCCTAACCGTCTTGCCATCTCTGATTGGCTGATGCCCTCTTCGTGCATGAGCCAAACTTTTTCGCGCAGCCCAAGTGATGAGGGTTTACCTATCGTGACAACATGCAAGCCTGCATGCACCTGATCATAAGCGACCTTTCTTATTTCCTGAATATCTGGGGAGCTGGGTGGCAGAAAATTGAATGCAAACTCAGATCTTCCCAACCTGCTCAGTGCGGAAAGGTGTCGTTGAAACGCAGGTTTGTAGCGTAGGTCAGCATGGTATTTGGCCGAGCCAGGCTTATGTACATGGCAGTGCCGACTGCTTAGGTTCCCAGCAACGATTCTCTCGACGCGAAACCGCTCAAATACGAGACGCAGCTTTGCAGCCTCGGCTTTCGATATCAAAGTACACGATGGAGAAAGCTGGAGGCTGCTTTCCAGCATCCAAGCCTGAGCCATCCTGGCTTCCTGTTCTTCAGCAGAGAGCTGGCACTGACCTGAACGGACAATTTCACCGACCTCGTAACGCTGTTGAGCTGCAAGCTCGTCCAGTCTGCTGGACCGAATGCTTACACGCCAGCAAAGCTCACAGTAACCGCCATCCTGTGGACGGGTCCGATCATCTATAGCGGCATCAAAGTCCCTCAATGCCTTTGTACGCAGAGGCCTGAAGTGGCGCATCAATCGAAACAAGTCACGTATAGATTCCAAAGCCCCGCAAAGCGATTCCGCGCCTTCGAACGGCGCGCCGTTCGGACTAAGCAAACTACGAATGGCGACCCTAATATTTGAATCCCAGCGATCCAAGTTCTGGAGCTGCCAGTCGATCTCCGGCATATTTTCTGGCCTAGCAGGTATCAAATCGCGAGCCAGAACATCTGCCGTCAGACCGCTTCCATCTATCTCAGGTCGTGCAACGTAAGGTGCTGCGTAAAAAGGTGGTGGGATATGGGCCATTTCCGACAGCCGAGCACCAATCAGCAAACTCTTGGCCCAGTCGCCCTTGTAGCCAGCTAGGCACTGATCAAACGGCCCATCCAAATTCGCCCTCACCAGAGGCCAGATGGGATAGCGCCTGGAGGTTAGGCTCGAAGAAGCGTTAAGTCGACTTAACACCGCTCTGTAGCCAGAAGCAAACTGGGTTGAACAACGAGGATCGTGATCGTAAACATCGAGCAGATTCGTCAGGTAATCGAGACGCGCCATGTCAACCTATAAGTTAAAAACAATCGCCTCATTCTAGGCGTAATTACTCGTAATGTTCTACCTACATTACTCACTGTAGGCAAAGAAACATGACAACCGAAGAGCTAATTCTGACCAGCAACGGGGGCTCTCCCCTACTGTCACTATCGCAGGTCGCAGAGATCCTTCATCGCAGCCCAGAGGGGTTGCGCATAACATTATCGGGGGACAACGACATCGCCCGAAACTTGAAACCCTGCAGGATAAAAATTGGTCGGCGCGTTTATTTCCGCGTAGCTGGCATAGCTCGTTTTATCGACGAAGCGTAAGACTAGCCCGTGTCCGCAGTGACCAAACTATCGCGACTGGTGGAACGGGCTTCCAATCTCCCACCCACTCCGGCGGTAGTATCACTGGAACCAGACAGGTCTGAAAAGGTGCTGACGAGCTGGCCAGACGAAGTGCGAGGCGTACCCAATATCACTCTCCGGTCTGCGCTTTTCGGGTCCAGTCGCTCCGCTAGCAACGCCTTCCTACAGCGCGCTGAAATTTACACTCAAAGGCCTACGCAAATGAGATATACGGGACCACGGTTGGACCAGGGCGATTTAGATGTCTGGATCACGTTGTTGCATATCGCTCGCCAAAAGCAGATGGGGACATCGTTTAAAACCAGCGCATACGAGCTTCTGAAACTACAAGGGAAGACGGATGCCGGGAGTAATAGGAAAACTCTCTACAAGCGTTTGTTCCGACTGGCAGCAGGCAAGCTCGAGATAAGTGCAAAGTGCCATTCCTATACGGGAGGTCTGATTGACTCGATCCATAGAAATGATCAGGAGCAGAAGCTGGTTATCACGCTGAACCTTGAGCTCTCTAACCTATTCGGGCCAAATGACTTCACCCACATCGATTGGTCCGTCCGCAGGGCTTTGAACTCTATACCGCTAGCACAGTGGCTACATGGGTATTTCTCCACCCATGCTGAGCCCTATCCTGTATCAATTGGCACATTGATGATGATGGCAAGCAGCATCAATAGCTCTGCGTCCAGCCGTGAACAGAATCTTCGAAGAGCATTGGACGCGCTTAAGGACGCAAGCAGTCTACACGGACAGACGTTTAGCTACGAAATCAGCAGTGGCAACGTGTATGTCACAAAAACCCCAACCAGTAGCCAAGCCAGGCATATTGCGAGGAAAGCCAGCGGCTTTGAGAGCAAAAAATAGTACCGTAGCGTTGGATAGACGTACCGTAGCATTGGCTAGAAAATACCGTAGCGTCGGCTAGCAAATACCGTAGCGCTGGATAAGTTATCCACAGGCCTAACTGGCTAGAAGCCTTGCCCCTTGAGGGCTGCGCAGACAATGCAGGCCCCCTTAATCCTTTCTAATCATCCTAATACAGCTTTGAGGCCACAATGACTGAGGTCGAAGCAGGCCGCGGCTACGTATACACTGATCTTAGCGATCCAGAAGCGGAGGAAATGCTGGTCAAAGCACAAACGGTGTCCTCAATAATCAGACTCATAGAGGAAAAAGGATTGTCACTTGGTGACGCAGCACGACTGGCGTGCGTTCCACAGGTGCAGTTAAGCAAGCTTCTGATCGGTCGCTTTCAAACTAACGCCCTGATCGATTTGGAAGCCATGCTGCAGGCCCTCGAGGAAATCAATCTACCTGAATTTGATTGGCTACCGCCCAAGGTGCGGCAACAGCTAGAGATATTATAGAAAAATTATTTCAGTGTTCGATGTCCGTCTCATTGGAGTGTAGTGGTCTAGTAACTCCAGACACTCATTCAGGCGAGAATATCACCAGAGAGAAGTGTCTGATTACCACTACAGTTGCCTGCATGACAGGGGCAGGCCAGCTTTTGCGCTCTCCCCCTATCGCGGCCTTTTCCGGTGCGATTCAGGTTCAAGCCCGCTTGGGCAACTTCCAGTTCGGCCGGATGAAGTGGCAGGTATACCCGTTCGGTATCCGTTCCAGATAATCCTGATGCTCCGGCTCCGCTTCCCAGAACTCGCTGGCGGGCTCGATTTGCGTGACCACACGCCCCGGCCACAGCTTGGAGGCGTCCACGTCAGCTGCGGTATCTTCGGCAATATCCCTTTGCTGTTCGCTCAGGTAGTAAATCGCCGAACGATAGCTTGGCCCAAGATCATTGCCCTGCCGGTTAGGCGTGCTCGGGTCATGGATCTGGAAAAAGAACTCAAGAATCTGCCGGTAGCTGATCACCGCCGGGTCAAACACGATCTCAATCGCTTCGGCATGATTGCCGTGGTTGCGGTAGGTGGCGTTCGGTACGTCACCACCGGTGTAGCCGACTCGCGTGTGCAGCACGCCGGGGTAGCGTCGCAACAAATCTTGCATGCCCCAGAAGCAGCCGCCGGCAAGGATGGCGGTTTCGGTTGGGTTGGTCATGGTCTGTCCTTGCGGTTTATGGAGACAGGGATAGTTATGGGGTGATGCCGGGCAATACCAAGCCGGATGAAGTAAAAAACAGGATCGTGTTGCGGAACGAGTAAACGTCTTACAGAAGCCTTGGCGCCTTGCTCCGTTGCCTACCGTTGCGTCAGAATCGGCTGGCTTGAGCGCTTGAGTCAGCGTTTCCAAGATGGCTCGGTCGCTGACAACTCAGTGATCGGGTTTAGTTGACCCCCTACAAACCTGCCAACCAAACCACTATAAGCCCACTCCCCCCACAGTATCCTCCCCAGTCATCGACCTTCTCAATCACCCGATCAAAACATCCGATTAGCCATCCTCCGAAACATTCCGTAACGTTGTTTCCCGGTGCGACAGATGCGCGCACCGCTTGAGCTTTTAATCCCCCCGCTCAGCCCACGACCACGCACGAGCCCACCATGTCTTTGAACACCCCGCAGCAAATCGCTGAAATTGCCGTCGAAAGCGGCGTCAAGAAGGCCCACCTGGGCCTGCCGTCATTGATGATCCTGGGCTTTCTGGCAGGGGCTTTCATTGCCCTCGGGTTTCTTCTCGATATTCATGTCAGCACGATGATCCCTCACGAGTGGGCGTCGCTGGGCAATCTGCTGGGCGCTGTGGTGTTTCCGGTCGGGCTGATTCTGGTGGTGCTGGCCGGTGGCGAGTTGCTGACCGGCAACATGATGAGCCTGCCCATGGCGCTGTTCGCCGGGCGTATCGGTCTGGGTCAGTTGGTGCGCAACTGGGTACTGGTGACGCTGGCCAACCTGATCGGCGCGCTGTTCGTCGCCTATTGTTTCGGCCATGTGGTGGGGCTGACTGAAGGCGCCTTCATGGCCAAGACCGTGGCCATCGCCAATGCCAAGGTGGGGGCCAGCTTTGAACAGGCCTTCATCTCCGGCATTGGCTGCAATTGGCTGGTGTGCCTGGCGGTGTGGCTCAGCTACGCGAGCAAGGACGTGATCGGTAAAGTGGTCGGCATGTGGTTTCCGGTGATGGCATTCGTCGCGATCGGCTTTCAGCACATCGTCGCCAACATGTTCGTCATTCCTGCAGCGATCTTTGCCGGCGCCTTGAGCTGGGCGCAGTTCGGCGACAATTTCGTCCCGGTATTTTTGGGTAACGCGGTGGGCGGCGCGGTGTTCGTCGGCCTGGCCTATCATTTGGCTTTCTTCAATGCGGCAACACGACCTGCTGAGCTGTCCAGGACCAGCGGCGCGCAAGCTCCGAAATAATCTGACGCCATATAAGCTCTGCGGTGAAAAGAGATGACGACCGCAGAGCAAACCAGCAAGTTGAAGAGCAAAACTCACGTCACAAGCAAATAGTCGAGTTGCTCGACAAGAGCAGCCTTTGATTTGAAATGAAGCCGACTCCTCGCGTGCCTGCTGCCAACCCATGCCGCACACGTTCAGACACTGTCCATAAAACCGATCCACGCCGCCAGCAGCAACAAAACCGCCAGCACTCTATTCATGCACTTCACTCGCCAAGGCGATGTGAGCCAGCGGGTCGAGCCTGCGCCCATCAGCGCCCAGCTGCCGAGGCAGGGCAAGGAAATCAGAAAGAACACCAGCGCCAGGTAAGACACCGGGTTGCGCTGGCTGAATACACTGACCACCGCCAGCGCCATGACCCAAGTCTTGGGATTTACTATTTGCAGTGCTGCTCCACCGATAAAGCCGATCGGCAGGCTGTTTTGCCGCTCGATTGAGTCGGTCGGGCTGGCACCTATCTTCCAGGCCAGCCAGGTCAGCCACAGCACGCCGACCCATGCCATGACGCGCTGAGCATTGGGGATCGCGAGCAGTGAGTGGCCGACACCTATGCCGACGAGCAACACCAACAGTGCAGCGCCGGTGCAGGCTCCCAGAATCAACGGTACAACGGCGCGCCAGCCGAAGCGGGCACTGTTGCTTAATACCAGGATGTTGGTGGGGCCGGGGGTGATCGAGGCGACGAAGGCGAACAGTATGAAAGGCAGCATGATCGGCAATCCAGGGCTGAAAAAGCCCATGCTGCGACATACCGCAGGATCAGTCTGGAAGGTTTGAGCAGCGCAAGCGATAGGCCGCCGGGCTAAGTCCGTAGGCGCGCATGAACCAGCGGCCCAGATGGCTTTGGTCAGCGAAGCCCAGATCGCTGGCCACCTGAGCGGGCCAGATTCCGGCTGCCAGCATTCGACGAGCCTTGGCCAGGCGCAGCTGTACCAGATATGCATGAGGCGGCAGGCCGAAGGCGGCCTTGAACGCCCGCGTCAGGCGAAAGCGGTCGACGCCACAAACAGTTGCCAACTCGTTCATGCCCACGTCCTGATGCAGATGCGCGTGCAGATAATCCCTCGCCCGCAAGGCCACTTGCGGCAAGCGCGGATCGGGATCGGTCATGCGTCGCCATTGCACCCGATCAATGAGCTGCGCCAGTAATTCATCCAACGCGCTTTGACGAACGATGCGTAGCTCATTTTGGTGCAGCGCCGTGAAAGCGAACGTGACCGCGTGAGCCAGCCGTGATTCGGTTTGCAGGGTGTTGGCGAAAGAAGGCAAATGCTGGTCGGGAGCCTGTTCGAACAACCCACTGAGCTCCCGGCTCAGCCAATGCGGGTCCAGGTACAGCATCTGATAGGTGAACCCTTCGGCGCACGGGGCATTGCCATCATGGATTTCTCCCGGCTCCAGTGTGAACACCTGCCCGGGCGTGCTGGCATGGCGCTGACGGCGGCAATTGAACTGCTGCACACCTTGCCGGGTAACGCCCACCAGATAGCTGTCATGCCAATGGGGATCATAGGCATGCCCCTGAAAGTGCGCGTGCAGCGTCTCGATGCCTGTATCAAGGTCGCGAGCGAGGTCTATCCAGTGTGTGGAAGGCATAAAACACCTGAATCGATGAAAGCGATTGGTTATCGCTGACGTCAGAAGGTGAGTCTGGAACATTCGTGCATTCATCTTCCTGGTCCGACTTTCCTTGAAGGTGCATGGGATGCTGGTGATACGGTCGGGGCGGACACAATGAGTTCGCCAAACACTCGCAACGCTCGGTAGAGCCTTAAGACTCAAGGCCGCGGCGAACCGTCAATAAAAGCGCAAATCGACCTCTCCATAGTCGGGACGAGTGAACTCACACGAGCCGTGATACCTTCGCCGCCCAACTCATGACAAGGAGGTCGCCATGCGCACCCTTTACACCCCCCTGATTCTGGCATCAGCAGTATTTGCGTCTGGTTGCACCATCAAGCAAACAGTGACTCCCGTCGAGCTGTCTTCGGACCTGGCGCCGGAAATCTGCATGATTCCCGCCGATGGCCTGCGCGAGGGATTCAATACAACCTACGTAAGATTGCTGACCGAGAAAGGCTTCCATACACGACAAATCCCGCCGGGCAGCAGCCCATCCAGTTGCCCTTTGACAACGACTTATATCGGGACCTGGAGCTGGGATATGGCGATCTACATGAGTTACGCCGATATTCGCGTTTATCAATTTGGTCAGCAGGTCGGTCAGGCTGAGTATGATTCACGCTGGGGTGGCGGTCGCGTAATCGATAAATTTATCGATGCCGAGAAAAAGATAACCGAAATGACTAATCAGTTATTTCCAAAGGGCGCGGCCGGACTGAAGGGAGCCAAAGGTTCGAACTCTGTTGCCGGCAGATCGCCGCTGACAAAAGAGGCTTACCAGCAGCAACAGCTTGATCTGCTCAAAGAGCAGGCACTCCCCTATGCTGACTATCAAAAGCGCTATAACCAGATCATGGCTGAGTAAGACCTTATGTCAGCCCACTCGACAAACTGTAGCCAATAGGCCACACTCAAAGCTATGACGAATACCACCGAGTACACCATAAGCACCACGTCTCAGTTCGATGACTGGCTTGACGGTGTGAAAGATGCAAAAGGCAAGGCTGCTGTATTGGTCCGTTTGGATCGAGCCAAAGCAGGCAACTTTGGTGACTCTGAACCAGTGGGCGAAGGCGTAAGCGAAATGCGGGTTTTTGTAGGCCCAGGGTATCGTGTTTACTACGTACGCTCGGGTCAAGCCGAATACCTTATGCTTTCGGGTAGTGACAAAACCGACCAAAGACGCGGTATCAAGGAGGCGAAAGCGATTCTTGATGCCATGAGGGTAAGATCAAATGACTGAAATCAAATCAACTCCAGAGGAGATGCCTATCCTCAACCTCAACACATCCGGTACCAGCCGCTATGAAGCCTCCCGCTTTCTCGACAATCCGGAAACGATCAGTGCTTACCTTGCTGAAAGCATGAAGGCAAAAGATCCTGAATTACTCATGAAGGCTTTGTCCGAGGTAGCGAAAGCGCAAGGAGTGAACAAGGTTGCCCGAGATGCCGGGGTTAATCGGGAAAGCCTTTATAAATCGCTTAAGGGCGGCGCGAAGACTCGCTATGACACCATTAGAAAGCTGATGGAGGCCGTTGGAGTAGAGCTAACCGTGCAGCCAATTGCGACGAATTCTGTTGATAGCGGGTCAAGTAAGCAACCGCGGCAAGCAGCAAAAGTAGCCTCGGCCAAGGCTGCTGCAAAGCCTAAGCTCGTCAGAGAGGGCACCACAGGCAAGGCCAATAATGGCCAGCGCGCAGCGAAAAGCACTGTAGCCAGCGCGTGAGCTGTCCAGGCATGGCTTCCGGATGCGGAAGCCAGCAGTCAAATCGATGGTCTTACTAATACGTGTGGCGTGTAGTGACGACCTGCTGGAAATCTTACTGATGTTTTTGCTTGAAGAGCGGCACGCACGCATCAGCACATAGCGCTCCCAAAGCCACCACACCCACCATCCCCTCCGCCAATTCAACCTCAACCCCCACCCCCTGCAACCCTCCCTGTGCTGTCCATTCATCGAGCGCCAATCCATGCAACTTCAAAAACGCTTCGCGCCTGCACCATGCCTTGGCGAACGCAATCGGGCGAATCGACTCGGGCATGTCTGACAGACGGGTAGCAACCTCAGCCCCCAAATAATCCTGCGCGACCGCATGCCAGTCCGGCACCGCCTGAACCTGCATCAAGTCCACGCCCACTGCGCCCTGGAGATTGACGGCAGCAAGAGAGAACCCGGCTTCGTGGCTGATGGAAAACCCGGGCTCCGGCAGCCCGTCGATAAGCAATCGCGGCGCGACACCTGGGGCGCTGATGAACGTGATCGCCCCGGATGGCAATTCGAGCCACTGTTCCAAGGCGATACGCACGCAAGCCCGAATGCGGTTTCTGGCCTCATCTCTTGCACAGCCTGGCCTGGTGACGCAGCTGACCAGCAATACATTCTGCCGAGGGAAAGGCTTTGGCGGGGCGAGCCGGCCATCTTCATCGAATACCCAGCTTGCCCCGCACTTCATGCCCTGTCCGGTGACGCGGGGCAACCGGCCCATCGGCTGGCGGCAGGGATATGCTCGCCCTTCATCACCAGGGTCAGTGCGCCAAGGTGCGCATCGTTGCCGACGACAGCGCTATACAGCACGGCGCTGCGTGGCCCCATGTACACGCGCTCGCCGATGCTGACGTGATCAATCTTCATGATTCGATCT
Source organism: Pseudomonas sp. MWU16-30316 (assembly GCF_020515645.1). Taxonomy (NCBI): domain Bacteria; kingdom Pseudomonadati; phylum Pseudomonadota; class Gammaproteobacteria; order Pseudomonadales; family Pseudomonadaceae; genus Pseudomonas; species Pseudomonas sp. MWU16-30316. The sequence goes on from NZ_JAIZAZ010000008.1 coordinate 89,217, forward strand.
TCGAACAGGTGGGTCTGCGGGCAGGCGCCAGCATTCAGTTCGCTGTCTGCGCCGATGCTGACGCAGTCGAATTCGGTGATGTCGGTGGTGTCCATGTAAACCCCGCGACCAATCCTGCAGCCGAGCACATTGAACGCCAGCGGCAACCACGGTGTGCCGCGCAGGTAGCGCATGAAGTTCGGTGCGGCCATGCCTTCGTACAGACTGGTGATGCCCTCCGACAGCCATACGAAGGGCGTCCACATCGGGTCAGCGCGTTTGCGATAGCGGCCCATCACCAGCCATTTCAGGGCCGCGATCAGCAGAAAGTTACCCACGCTGTACGCCACGCCGATCACTGCAAGGTAGGCCAGCACCGCGCCCCAGCGCTCGTCGTCGGCGAGTGGCATCAGGTCAAGCATGACCGTGTAGCCAACGGCGATCACCACCGCGTGCGGGGTGACAATGCGCACGCCTTCGACCAGTCCTCGGGCCAGGCGGCGCAGCGGTGAAGGCTTGAAGGTCAGTGATTCGGGAGCGCCACTCACCTGCTCGCGGGCAGGCAGGTGGATCGGTGGTGAGCCCAGCCAGGTGTCGCCGTCGACCATTTTGCTGTTGTGCGGCGCGCAGGAATGGACGCCGATCAGGACGTTTTCCGGCAGTACCGTGCCGTCCGCGATGTACCCGCCGTTGCCGACAAAGCTGCGATGCGACACGACCGTGGGTTGCATGGTCATCCAGCCGCCGTCGATACGCTCATCACCGAGCATCACCGCATCCGCGATAAAGGTTTCATCGCCCAGGGTCAGCATGTCCGGGATGACGCCCTGTGCGCTGGAAATCTCGGCGTCGCGCCCTACTTTCGCGCCCAGCAGTCGATACCAGAAGGGCGAATACACCGTGGCGTAGATGCCGGACAGCACGTTGAGGCTCGCTTCCTGAATCTGGCTGATCAGCCACTTGGCGCAGTAGGTATTGCTGTGCACCTCATAACGGCCCGGCTTGAGGCGTGGGAAGACGACCCAGCGCAATGCGGCAGAGGCCAGAACAGTCGCGACAATCAGCACCGCACTGGCCGGGAACGCGAGCAGGAAATAGCGCGCCAGTTGTCCCAATGGTCCGCTGCCCTCGAACCATGGCAAGACGTTCTGCGTGTCGAACCAGTCGATCAGGAAAAAGGTCGGGAAGACCGGGATGAAGAACAGCGTCGCGACCAGCAGAACGCCGAACACAAAGAACAGCTTTTCTGCCCGCAAACGCGCCGGGCTGGTCACAGGCCGTGCAGGTTGGCCGAGCGTATCGAACGCGCCGACATCACGCGCTGGCGAGCCTTGCCAGATGCGCCCAGCCGGAACCTCCCGACCATCGGCCATGGCTGACTGGGCTTCCAGATGCCCCCACGGGCCTACAGCCGTATTGCCTTCCATGATCACGTAAGAGCCGACACAGGCATTGTCCTGCAAGGCGATACGGCCCAGATGCAACTGGCCCCGCTCGACGCGCGCATTTTCGAAGCTGACACCGTTGCCGACGCTGACCCCGTCGCCGATTTCCAGCAGGTCATGAGCCCGTACTGTAGCGCCGCCAATAATCACGTCCTGCCCGATCTTCGCGCCCAGTGCGCGCAGCCACAGGGGATAAAGTGAGGAGCCGCTCAGCAGGTAAGTCGGCGCCGACTCGACCATGCGGTCTGCGGCCCACCAGCGAAAATAGGTAACGCCCCACAGCGGATAGATCCCAGGCTTCAGGCGGCCGACGATCAGCCACTTGGCTGCCAGCGCGATGAAAAACTGCAGAACGGTAGCAATCAGGAATACCGAGATCGACGCCAGCGTCGCCAATGTGACAGAGTCGTCGGGCGAGCCGGTGAGCAGGTGATAGGTAAAGAACGGTGCGAGCCACTGGGTCATGCGCAGGCTGACCATGACCGGCAATGCCAGCGCCTGGGCCACGCCGCAGCGCCAGCGACGCCAGGCTGACGGAGGCGTCCAGTCCACCGGCGCATCCACCTCTTGTGGCGCCTGATCCAGCACTTCAGCAATCGCGCCGATACGCCGATGCTGGTAAATGTCGCGCACCGTGACTTGAGCGAAGCGCGGGTTGGCCCGCAGCGCCGAGGCCAAACGCGCAGCAAAGAAGGAATGCCCGCCCAGATCGGTGAAAAAGTCCGCATCGCGGCGGATCGGCATGCCGGGGAACAGTGTGCTCAGCGCGGCAAACAGTGCGATCTCACCTTCGGTTTGCGCCGCATCGGACTCTGCGCTGGCGGCCTTGGCATCCACCGTCAACGGACGAGCCTTGAGCGTTTTGCGATCGATTTTGCCGGACGTGAGGCGCGGCATGCTGTCGAGCAGTTCGAAGTGTCCCGGCACCATGTACGGCGGCAACTGCGCCTGCAGGGTTTTGCGCAACTGACTCGTGAATGCGGAAGGCGTCGACGTGTCGCTCACCAGATAAGCTATGAGTTGATCAACGCCCGCCTCGCTGCGCAACAGGACGGCAACGGTGCCCACGCCAGGCTGTTGCGCCAACAGCGATTCAATCTCGCCCAGTTCGACGCGAAAGCCGCGAATTTTTACCTGATCGTCGGCCCGCCCGAGGCACTGCACCTGCCCTTCGTCGTCGATCCGGGCAAGGTCGCCGGTTCGATACAGGCGCGCATCGTGATAGCCGGTGGACCATGGGTTCGGCAGGAATTTTTCCTGGGTCAGGTCCGGCCGGCCAAGATACCCCTCGGCCAGGCCGGGGCCGATGATGCACAGCTCGCCGACTTCGCCACGCGGCAGCAGGCTGGGCGCCAGGGTGCTCCCGACCGCAGGGTCATTGGCGATGACCAACAGCCCGTAATTGGGTAACGGTGTGCCAATCGACACCGGGCGACCACGCGACAGACGCGCCAGGCTGGCCGATACAGTGGCTTCGGTAGGGCCGTAGGTGTTGAACATCTGCCTGTTCGGCGTGGCCCAGCGATCGACCAGCGACTCAGGACACATCTCGCCGCCCAGATTGATCAGGCGCAGGCCGGGAACGTCTTCGCTGAACAGCGCCAGCAAAGTGGGCACCGCATGCAAGACGCTGATGCGCTGCTCGTTCAGCAAGCGCGGCAGGGTTTCGGGGTCACCGCTGGTTTCCTTCGGGCCTATCCACAGCGTCGCGCCCACCAGATAGGCGATCCAGATTTCTTCGAAGGACATGTCAAAGGCTACGGAAAAGCCCTGGTAAACCCGGTCGCTGGCACGAATACCAAGTATCGCGTTCTCGCTGCGCAGAAAATGGCAGATGCTGCGCTGGGAAATCAGAATGCCCTTGGGCTTGCCCGTGGAGCCGGAGGTGTAAATCACATAGGCAGGATGGTCGGGAAGCACACCACTGCGACGCACCAACGCTGCGTCGGTCGGCGCCAGCAGGTGTTCGGCAGTCCACACCTTCAAACCGGTATCGGCCAGCACCGGCATCAACGCATCGCAGGACACCAGCCCGACTGCGCTGGCGTCGTCCAGGCAAACCTGCAGACGCTCTACCGGCGTGTCCTGATCCAGAGGCAGCCACGCGGCGCCCGCCTTGGCAATACCGGCCTGCATGACCAGCAGCTCGATGCCGCGCGGCAACCACAGACCGACAATGTGCCCCGGCCGGACACCCGCACCGATCAGCGCAGACGCCACCTGATCGGCCTGCCGGTCCAGATCGCCATAACTGATCTGATGCTCGCCGAAGATCAGTGCCACTTGCTGCGGGTTGCGCCGGGCACTGGCTTCCAGTAAATCGGCCAGCACCTCCTCACGTAGCAGCTCAGGTTGGATTGGACCGTAAATCACGTCCAGCGATTGTTCGTTCTGGCCTAGCGTCGACAGGTTCAGGTTATTCATGGCAGCAGGTATTAGCTCGTCTGAAGGAGGTGCCTGAGATTTTCTGGTTATGAGCCGGTCCGTCAGCGATTGGCGCGAATTCTGTGGTCGTTGCGTGTCCGGAATATGTCCGTTTTGATACATTTTGGCTGGAGCACTGCAGCTCTCACCGAGGCAAGAGAACAGGCTGGCAAGGCGAATATGGCAAAGGCTGGCTGTACGAATCTTGAACAACAAAACGAAGGTGGCGGATTGCCCACATTGCTGTGCGGGTTACAGCAGGCGCCACAAGGTCTCGCGTGTCGCGGGGTTGAAAGACTGCGCCTGACGGTCCATGACGCCTCTCAGTCCATCGCCAATACGCTCTGCCGGCATCGGGTGGAAGCCATGTTGCCGAAACCATGGACCGTTCCAGCGTGGCTCGCGAAATGTCGTCAGGCTTATCGCGTGCAGTTGGCAAACCTGCGCGTACGCCTCGACAGACGCCAGCAGGCTTTTTCCGACACCCTTGCCGGATGCACCAGGCTCGACCGAGATGTTGTCCAGGTACAGGAAATCATCCAGCAAGCGCATGGCTGTAAAACCGATGATGTCACCGCTGCGCCTGTTGGCAGCCACCACCACCCGGCAGGCTTCGAACCTGTCTGCGCCCAGCGGAGGGTTTTCGGCGACATGCGCCAGGGAAGGAATGCTTTTGTACCGGTGACGCGCCCGCGCCGACAGGCGTTGTAACGATTCCAGGTCGCTGTGTTGCGACACACGCAGATCAAATTCCATCCGCTTTTCCTCCCTGACTGCCTGACATCGAAACCAGACGCCGATGAGCACGTCTGGACGGTGAGCCGAATAATCACCACAATCGGCTCATCTCATGAGCCGATTAACTTTTTATTCGGCTCACTGCATAGGCGGATACGATGTCCGAACATCTCTGGATCTGGCAACAGCCGAACTGGCCCCGCTTTCATTGGCGCGAAGAACGCCTTGCACCGTTGATACGAGCGTGCGCCAAGGCTCAAGGTCGCTTGCTGGGTATGAGCGGTGCAGTGGGTGGCGATGCGCAAATGTGCGAGGGCTTGAATGCCCTGCTGCAGAATATCGTCACTTCGTCCGCCATCGAAGGCGAGCGACTGAATGCAGATTCTGTCAGGTCGTCGCTGGCACGCCGCCTGGGGATCGCCGATAACGGCAAGCATAGCCCTCGCAGCGAGGGGTTGGCCGAGCTGATGCTGGACGCTACACGTGGTCATGATCAGCCACTTGACTTGCAACGTCTGTGTACCTGGCATCGCTGGCTGTTCCCGGAAGAGGACAGCTTTGTGTCTGCTCGCATCCTGGTTGGTCAATTGCGTAGCGACGAACCTATGCAAGTGGTCTCAGGGAGGCTTGATCGACCCATCGTGCATTTTGAAGCGCCACCGCGGGCTGGACTTGAGCAACAGCTGGAAGATTTTCTCGACTGGTTTGCCGGCAGTCAAAGTGATCCGACGCTCGATCCATTCGTGCGGGCAGGTATCGCGCATTTCTGGTTTGTAACCCTGCATCCGTTTGACGACGGCAATGGTCGCCTGACTCGGGCCATTACAGACCTGGCGCTGACTCAGGGCGATCAGCAAGCCATACGACTGTTTGCCATGTCCGCCAGCATCCTTGCTGACCGCGCCGGCTATTACCACGTTCTGGAGACCAGTCAGAAAAGCACGACCGATATCACCGAGTGGCTGGAATGGTTCCTGCGCACATTGTTGAAAAGCATTGAAAACGCCTTGGTTCATATAGAACGAGTACTGGGAAAAACGCGATTTTGGCAATTACATCGCGACAACGACCTGAACGCCGAACAGGTCAAGGTGCTGAATCGACTGCTGGATGGCGGCGAGCGTGGCTTTGAAAACGGTCTGAGCGCAGCGCAGTATCAGGCAGTGGCGAAGGTCTCGAAGGCCACCGCTACCCGCCACTTAAGTGATCTGCTTGCCAAAAACTGCCTGGTTCGCCTGCCCGGTGGAGGCCGCAGCACTCGTTACCAGATCAATCGGCCCTTGCCGTAGAACCCTACACAGCAGAAGGAGTTGCCAGCGCTTCAGACGTGCGCCACTGGTCGCATCGACTGCAGCATCCAGTTCCGCACCGGACAGGAACTGGCTGTAGTAATCATGCAGTTCGGCTTCCCAACCGGCCACCTCGTCCAGCGCCGCCTCGGCTTGTTCCTTGCTCAAGGCAAAGTGAGCGTGCTGACTGAGCAGATTGCCTCGGTTGAGCCGCGACCCTTCGATGCCGACGGACATGGGAAGTGTGGACCTGAAAATAACAGCTCACGAAAGAACACATTAATCCTCATAAAGCCTCACTGAGTGACACCTTAACTACTCATAAATCGTGACTACTGCCCTCAGCGCGTCATTCCTACACCTAGAATGCGCAATGCCACGTCACTGATCATCGACATACCCCACCCATCCCCCATCAAAATGTGGCTTACTGAAGCCTGCCATCATCCAATCAGGGAATCTCTTCCCTACCCTCGCGGTCTCTTAACGCATGACGAATTCGCGCTCTGCTTTCATACCCTCCTGGCTTCGCCCTGTTCTGCGTCCTTTGCTGGACCCGTATCGCCGTTATCGGCATGCGCGGCTGATCCACGCGGCGCGGATTGCGGTGGGCTTGCTGGTGACTATCCTGCTGACCACCGGCCTCAACCTGCCTCACGGTGAGTGGGCATCGGTGACCATGCTGATCGTGATCGGCGGTTTGCAGCATCACGGCAATATCGGCAAGAAGTCGGTCGAACGGGCCTACGGAACCTTGATCGGTGCCGGTCTCGGTCTGATCGTGGTGGTCCAGCAGGGCTATCTGGAAATGCCGTTGCTGACCTACGCAATGATGTCGGTGATGTGCGGTTTCTTCGCCTATCACGCCATCGGCAAAGGGGGTTACACCGCGCTGCTGTCGGCGATCACGCTGTTCATCGTCGCCGGTCATGGTTACAACCCGATCAGTGACGGGCTGTGGCGTACCGTCGATATTCTGATTGGTATCGCGCTGGCCCTGGCGTTCTCCTTCGCCCTGCCGCTGTATGCGGTGTTTTCCTGGCGCTACAACCTGGCCAGTGGTTTGCGTGACTGCGCCAAGGTTTACGGACGCATTGTGCAAGGCCAGCCAGTGACGGCGGATGAGCATTTGAAACTGACCGCCAGGCTCAACGGCACGATGCTGCAATTGCGCTCGCTGCTGCCGTCGGTGTCCAAGGAAGTGAAGATGTCCATGGTCGAGCTGGACGCCATTCAGGGCCACTTCCGCATGTGCCTGAGCACCCTGGAGATTCTCGCCAATATTCGCCCGGCGAACCTGAATCAGCTTGCCGACGAGACGCTAAAGGCGTCGCTGGACGCTGACTACCGCCAGATTCGCCGGCAACTGATCGGCATGGCGCGCGCCCTGCAAACCGGTGCCACCGAGCGCCTGGAACGCACGACCGAAACACCGGAGACGCCGGAAACACCACCAGTGAAAGCCGTCATTCCTACCGAGCTGAAGGGCTACCACTTGATGACCCAGCAGTTGGCGCTCAACCTCGACGGCCTGCAGGCACGTCTGGCCAAGACCGCCAAACGCTGGAAGTTTTAAGGAACCGCCCGTGCCCGATACCCGCCCGCCTGTGCTGGATGAAATCGATCGCCAGCTGATTGCCGCGCTGCAAATCAATGCGCGCGAAAGCGTCGCCATGCTCGCCCGGCAACTGGGCATCGCGCGTACCACCGTGACCTCGCGGCTGGCGCGCCTGGAAAGCAGCAAAGTGATTACCGGTTACGGCGTGCGCCTTGGCCAGCGCGTGGTCAGTGGCGGGTTGCAGGCGTATGTCGGCATTACCGTGCAACCTCGCTCGGGCAAGGAAGTGTTGCGGCGGCTGAGTGCCATGGCGCAGGTTCAGCAACTCTGTGCGGTGAGTGGCGAGTTCGATTATGTCGCCTGGCTGCGCACGGACTCTCCCGAGCAACTGGACCAGCTACTGGACCTGATCGGCAGCGTGGATGGTGTCGAGAAGACCACGACATCGATCATCCTCAGCAGCAAGATAGACCGCGGCCAGCCGGTGTAACTGCACGCTTCTATCAAGCAGTGATACAAACTGACCAGCAAATTCGTCACTTAGCCCAAACAAACAGCATATCGACGACACTTTGCGTCTTATTAACGTGTCTGCCCTTCTCTAGACTGTTGTTTTTCGCCGTTGCCCATCAAGGTCCGTCATGAAGAACAACCGTCACCCCGCCAACGGCAAAAAGCCGATCACCATGTTCGGCCCCGACTTCCCCTTCGCCTTCGATGACTGGATTGAGCACCCGAAAGGTCTGGGCAGCATTCCGGTGGAGAACCACGGTGCTGAAGTGGCAATTATCGGTGCCGGGATAGCCGGTCTGGTGGCGGCCTACGAATTGATGAAGATGGGCCTCAAACCGGTGGTGTACGAAGCCTCGAAAATGGGTGGCCGCCTGCGCTCGCAGGAGTTCGAAGGCGCCAAAGGCATCGTGGCCGAACTGGGCGGCATGCGCTTTCCGGTGTCCTCGACAGCGTTCTTCCATTACGTCGACAAGCTGGGCCTTGAGTCCAGACCGTTCCCCAACCCGCTGACCGCAGCGTCCGGCAGCACCGTTATCGACCTGGAAGGCACCACCTACTACGCACAAATGCTCTCGGACCTGCCGGCACTGTTTCAGGAAGTCGCCGACGCCTGGGCCGATGCACTGGAAAGCGGCTCGCAATTCGGTGACATCCAGCAGGCGATCCGTGACCGCGATGTGCCGCGTCTCAAAGAGCTGTGGAACAAGCTGGTGCCGTTATGGGACGACCGCACGTTCTATGACTTTGTCGCGACCTCCAAGGCCTTCGCCAAGCTGTCTTTCTTTCACCGCGAAGTGTTTGGCCAGGTGGGCTTCGGCACTGGCGGCTGGGATTCGGACTTCCCCAACTCGATGCTGGAAATCTTCCGTGTGGTGATGACCAACTGCGATGAGCACCAGCATCTGATCGTCGGCGGCGTGCAGCAAGTGCCGGTCGGCTTGTGGAGCCACGTCCCCGAGCATTGCGCGCACTGGCCCAAGGGCACCAGCCTGTCGTCGTTGCACCGCGGCGCACCACGTCCCGGCGTGAAGCGCATCGCACGCGCCGAGGATGGCAGTTTTGCGGTGACCGATAATTGGGGCGACACCCGGCAATACGCTGCCGTGCTGACGACCTGCCAGAGCTGGCTGCTGACCACGCAGATCGAGTGTGAAGAGTCGCTGTTCTCGCAGAAAATGTGGATGGCCCTGGACCGCACCCGATATATGCAGTCGTCAAAGACGTTCGTGATGGTCGACCGTCCGTTCTGGAAGGACAAGGATCCGGAAACCGGCCGTGACCTGATGAGCATGACCCTCACCGACCGGCTGACCCGTGGCACTTACCTGTTCGATAACGGCGACGACAAGCCCGGCGTGATCTGCCTGTCCTACTCGTGGATGAGCGATGCACTGAAGATGCTCCCGCAGCCCATCGAGAAGCGGGTGAAGCTGGCGCTGGATGCCTTGAAGAAAATCTACCCGAAAGTGGACATCGCAGCGCGGATCATCGGTGATCCGATTACCGTGTCATGGGAAGCCGATCCGCACTTCCTGGGTGCCTTCAAGGGTGCGCTGCCGGGCCATTACCGCTATAACCAGCGCATGTACGCGCACTTCATGCAGCAGGACATGCCCAGCGAACAGCGCGGCATGTTCATCGCCGGCGACGATGTATCCTGGACACCGGCATGGGTCGAAGGCGCTGTGCAGACTTCGCTGAATGCTGTGTGGGGCATCATGAACCACTTTGGCGGCAAAACTCACGCCGAGAACCCCGGCCCCGGTGATGTGTTCCACGAAATCGGCCCGATTGCACTGGGCGACTGACAGAAGGAAACCCCCATGCGCGTTGCGCTGTATCAATGCCCGCCATTGCCGCTGGATGTCAGCGGCAACCTGACTCGCCTCGAACAGCAGGCTCAGGCCGCCGCCGAACAAGGGGCACAGGTGCTGATCTGTCCAGAAATGTTCCTCAGCGGCTACAACATCGGCGCCCAGGCTGTCGGTGAGCTGGCACAGGCGCAGGACGGTCCGGCAGCGACGCGCATTGCCGCTATCGCACAGGCTAGTGGCATTGCGATCCTCTACGGCTATCCGGAGCGCGCCGCCGATGGGCAGATCTACAACGCTGTGCAGTTGATCGATAGCCAGGGCAAACGCCTGTGCAACTATCGCAAGACGCACCTGTTCAGCGAGCTCGACAGGTCGATGTTCGCTGCAGGCGACGATCATTACCCGGTGGTCGAATTGAATGGCTGGCGCCTGGGCCTGTTGATTTGCTACGACGTGGAATTCCCCGAAAACACTCGTCGGCTGGCCTTGGCGGGGGCCGAGTTGATTCTGGTCCCCACCGCAAACATGCTGCCTTACGATTTCGTCTGCGACGTGACCGTCCGGGCGCGGGCTTTCGAGAATCACTGCTACGTGGTGTACGCCAACTACTGCGGCAGCGAGGGCGCGATTCGTTACTGCGGGCTCAGCAGCCTCTGCGCGCCGGACGGCAGCCGCCCGTTGCTGGCGGGTCAGGACGAAGCATTGCTGGTCGGCACGCTGGACAAGTCACTGCTGGCACAGGCCCGAACCGCGAACGACTACTTCGTGGATCGCCGCCCGGCGCTTTATACGTCGCTGACTTGATCCTGAAGAGGCCGGTACAGCCTCTGGAAATAGCGCGTTTGCTCATCGTCATTCTCGTTGCCTATCGTGCCAATGCTCTGCGTTGGCATGCCGTTCTGGACGCTCTGCATCCTCTTTTTCGCAGCTTTGAGCAGCAGGCTCGCGAACGGGTCTGTTAATCCGCTAGCATGACGCCTCGCCTCGCACAGCTTTCCGGACGCCCCTCATGCCTGCCGCACACGCCGCCGACACTCAACGCCTCACGCTGGCCAACGGCTTGAATGTGGTGCTGTGTCACGAGCCACGGCTAAAGCGCTGTGCGGCCTCATTGCGCGTGGCAGCCGGCAGTCACGATGCGCCACAAGCGTGGCCGGGGCTGGCGCATTTTCTGGAGCATCTGTTTTTCCTCGGCACCGAACGCTTCCCGGCCGGGGATAACCTGATGACCTTCGTGCAGCGTCATGGCGGGCAGGTCAATGCCAGCACCCGTGAGCGCACCACTGACTTCTTCTTCGAATTGCCGCAAGCGGCCTTCGCCCAAGGGCTGGAGCGGCTATGCGACATGCTTGCCCGGCCGCGCATGGACACCGCAGATCAATTACGCGAACGCGAGGTGCTGCATGCCGAATTCATCGCCTGGCGCGGCGATAGCGCATCCGGCGATCAGGCGCGCCTGCTGACAGCGATCAACCCACAGCATCCGCTGCGCGGCTTTCACGCCGGCAATCGCTACAGCCTGTCAGTGCCCAACCCGGCTTTTCAGCAAGCATTGAAAGACTTTTATCGAGGCTTCTATCAGGCCGGGCAGATGACCCTGTGCCTGAGTGGCCCGCTGCCGGTGGCTGAACTGCAGGCGCTGGCGATAAACCACGGCGCGGTTTTCGCCTCAGGGATGAAGGTCACACAGCGCCCGCCTCCAGCATTGATGGCCAGCCCTCGACAGGCTGGCGAGCAAAACCATCTGCTGTTTGCCTTCGAGGACTTGCCAGAAAACGCTGACGAAGCGGTGGCCTTCTTCTGTCACTGGCTCAATGCCGCGCAGCCTGGCGGACTGGTCGCCGAGCTGGTACGCAGGGGCCTTTGCACCTCATTGAACGCCGCGCCGCTGTACCAGTTCGACGGGCAGCTTTTGCTGGATATCGAGTTTAAAGGCGACCCGGCGAACGCGACCGCTATCAGTAGCCTGCTTTTCAGCTGGCTCGGTTTTTTCAAAGCTCACTGGCCAACGCAAATCGAGGAATACCACCGTCTCGAACGACGCCGTCTGCAGATGTGCGGAGCATTGGCTCTGGCAAACCATCACTGTCGCGAAACGCCTGCGCAGTTGAGCGAGCAAGGCCAAAAAGCGCTAAGCGCATTACTGGCGAAGCTCACCGCTGATGTGGATAACCTCGTTCCAGAGCCGGTCACTTGGTGCCTGCCAGCGCCGAATCCGTTTCTTCATACGGCAGCGGACGACCCCGCTGAAGCCGCGCTGTACCTGCGCTGGCAACTGCCATCCCCGCAGCCCGCTCTTTGGCGGATGCTCGATGCGGCGCTCAAGCCACTGGTCGAAGACGCACGTCAGGCCGGAGTAACCCTGACCTTCACCGCGTACGGTCCGTACTGGCAGCTTCAATTGAACGGTTTGCGCGAACCGATGCCGGCGGTCCTGAAACAAAGCCTGCAGCGCTTGCAACACCCCGATACCCACGCACAGGAAAACGACGAGCCGGTGTTGATCCCGATTCGTCAGTTGCTCAAGCAGCTTGCCGATCACTTCCTGCGCAATGAGTCGGAGGCGACCACAAGCGACCTGCCAGGCGTATGGGCGGCTTCGCGCTGGAGCAGTTTCACCAGCGGTATTGAACAGGCCAGCCAGTCAATGCTGGACGCGGTGTTGAATGCAGCACCCGGCGTTCAGCGAACTTCCCCACACGATCTGCCAGCCATTCGCGCTGGCAAGCACTGGGCGACGGAAGCATCGTCCTCCCCGGAAGACGCCGTGCTGGTGTTCTGCCCCGCGCCCACGACTTCCATCGAAGATGAAGCGGCCTGGCGTCTGCTCGCGCACCTGGCTCAAGCGCCGTTCTATCAGCGGCTGCGGGTCGAACTGCAATTGGGTTACGCGGTATTCAGTAGCCTCAGGCAGATCGACGGACGGACCGGTTTGCTGTTCGGCGTGCAATCACCCACCTGCAATGCCCAGCAACTGTTTGCGCACATCGAGGCCTTTATCGGCGGATTGCCGCAGTGGGTCCGCGATGCACATTTGCCTGAGCAGACCAAAGCCCTTGCAGCGCAGTTAGAGCCGTCGAGCCTGCCGGAGCAACAGCGTGCCGACCTGCAGTGGCAGGCACACCTCGCCGGGCACCGGGGTGACCATGCGCAGACCTTGCAGCGCGCTCTGTCAAATCTGGATACACACTCGTTGCTGGCCTCTGCGGATCAATTGATCAACGCCACAGGGGGCTGGCTGATCGTGGCCAATCGCCCTGCCAGCGCGGCCGTTCCGCAATCCTTACCTGAACGGTAACGGTCTTTCATGCAGATTCTAGCCCTGCTGAATTGTGAAAATGAGTAACATAGCTCCCTAAGCATCTGAACGTATGCCTCCAGCGATGCACTAAGATGTAGTCACCCACCGCTGCACTTATCCGAGGAGATTTTTATGTCGTGGACTAAACCTGCTTACACTGATCTGCGTATCGGTTTTGAAGTCACCATGTACTTCGCAAGCCGTTGATTTCAGTGCGCTGTGAAGCCTCGGTTCGCCGGGGCTTTTTTTATGGTTGTGGCTGTTTTTTATTTCAGAGCGTGTCCCAGGAGCTGTCATGTACATCCAGATTCTAGGTTCTGCTGCTGGCGGTGGATTCCCCCAGTGGAACTGCAACTGCGTCAATTGCGCGGGTTTTCGCGACGGCAGCCTGCGTGCCCATGCGCGGACCCAGTCTTCCATTGCGCTGTCCGACGACGGTATCAACTGGGTACTGTGCAACGCCTCACCTGACATTCGCGCGCAATTGCAGGGCTTTGCGCCTATGCAGCCCGGGCGCGCATTGCGCGACACCGGCATCAGCGCGATCGTGTTGATGGACAGCCAGATCGACCACACCACCGGCCTGCTCAGCCTGCGTGAAGGCTGCCCGCATCAGGTGTGGTGTACCGACATGGTCCATGAGGACCTGAGTACCGGCTTCCCGCTGTTCGAAATGCTCAAGCACTGGAACGGCGGCCTGACCTGGAACCGCATCGAATTACAGGGCAGCTTTGTGATTCCGGCCTGCCCGAACCTGCGCTTCACGCCCTTTCCGCTGCGCAGCGCCGCCCCGCCCTACTCGCCACACCGTTTCGACCCGCACCCGGGCGACAACATCGGCCTGCTGGTCGAAGACACCCGCACTGGCGGCAAGCTGTTCTATGCCCCGGGCCTGGGCAAGGTCGATGACGCACTGGCCGAGAAAATGCGTGACGCCGACTGCCTGCTGGTCGACGGCACAATGTGGGACGACGACGAAATGCAGCGCCGTGGCGTGGGCACGCGTACCGGCCGGGAAATGGGCCATCTGGCACAGAACGGCCCCGGCGGCATGCTGGAAGTCCTCGAAGGCTTTCCCGAGCAGCGCAAAGTGCTTATCCACATCAACAACACCAACCCGATTCTCGACGAAGACTCCCCGGAACGTGCGGAGCTGGTTCGTCGCAACGTCGAAGTGGCCTTCGATGGCATGAGCATCGAGCTTTAGGAGCTGACATGAGCGAATCGACTGCGCTGTCCCCCGCCGAATTCGAACAGGCCTTGCGCGCCAAGGGTGCCTATTACCACATCTATCACCCGTACCATGTGGCGATGTACGAGGGTCGTGCAACCCGCGAGCAGATCCAGGGCTGGGTCGCCAACCGTTTCTACTATCAGGTGAACATTCCGCTCAAGGACGCGGCGATTCTGGCCAACTGCCCGGATCGCGAGATCCGTCGCGAGTGGATTCAGCGCCTGCTCGATCATGACGGTGCGCCCGGCGAAGACGGCGGCATCGAAGCCTGGCTGCGCCTCGGCCAGGCCGTCGGGCTCGACCCGGACCAACTGCGCTCGCAGGAACTGGTGCTGCCAGGCGTGCGTTTTGCCGTCGACGCCTACGTGAACTTCGCCCGCCGCGCCAACTGGCAGGAAGCTGCCAGCAGCTCGCTGACCGAACTGTTCGCACCGCAGATCCATCAGTCGCGCCTGGACAGCTGGCCGCAGCACTACCCGTGGATCGACCAGGCCGGCTACGAGTATTTCCGCACTCGCCTGGGTCAGGCCCGACGCGATGTAGAGCACGGCCTCGCCATCACGTTACAGCACTACACTACGTACGAAGGTCAGCAGCGTATGCTGGAAATCCTGCAGTTCAAACTCGATATCCTGTGGAGCATGCTCGATGCGATGTCCATGGCCTACGAGTTGAACCGCCCGCCGTATCACAGCGTCACAGACCAAAGGGTCTGGCATAAGGGGATTACGCTATGAAGCACGATCCGCAGTTCCGAGCGTTGACACCCAAATGGCATCAAGGCTATCGCTTTCAGTACGAGCCTGCGCAAAAGGCGCATGTGGTGCTTTACCCTGAAGGCATGATCAAACTCAATGACAGCGCGGCCCTGATTGGCGGGCTGATCGATGGCAAGCGCACCATCACCGCCATCATTCATGAGCTTCAGCAGCAGTTCCCCAATGTTCCCGAACTGGGCATGGACGTCGATGAGTTCATGGAAGGCGCCAAAAAGAAAAACTGGATCGATCTTGTCTGACCTGGCCCCCGTCACCAACACCCCGTACATACCGCCCACTCCCGAGGTCGGGCTGCCCCTGTGGCTGCTCGCCGAGCTGACCTATCGCTGCCCGTTGCAGTGCCCGTATTGCTCCAACCCGCTGGATTTTGCCAAACAGGGCCAGGAGCTGAGCACTGAGCAGTGGTTCAAGGTCATGCAGGAAGCGCGGGAAATGGGGGCGGCGCAGATCGGTTTTTCCGGCGGCGAGCCGCTGGTGCGCCAGGACCTCGCCGAGCTGATCGCCGAGGCCCGGCGTCTGGGCTTCTACACCAACCTGATCACCTCGGGCATCGGCCTTACCGAAGAAAAGATCATCGCCTTCAAGGAAGCAGGCCTGGACCACATCCAGATCAGCTTTCAGGCCAGCGACGAGCAGGTCAACAACATGCTCGCCGGCTCGAAAAAAGCCTTCGCGCAGAAGCTGGAGATGGCCAAGGCGGTCAAAAAGCACGGCTACCCGATGGTGCTGAATTTTGTCACCCATCGACACAACATCGACCGCATCGACAAGATCATCGAGCTGTGTCTCGCGCTGGAGGCGGATTTCGTCGAACTGGCGACCTGTCAGTTCTATGGCTGGGCGCACCTGAATCGCCTCGGCCTGCTGCCGACCAAAGATCAACTGGTCCGCGCCGAAGCCGTCACCAATGAATACCGCGTCCGGCTGGAGGCAGAGAATCATCCGTGCAAGCTGATTTTCGTCACGCCTGATTATTACGAAGAGCGTCCCAAGGCATGCATGAACGGCTGGGGCAATATCTTCCTGACCGTGACACCGGATGGCACAGCGCTGCCCTGCCACGGCGCACGGCAGATGCCGATCCAGTTCCCCAACGTGCGCGATCACAGCATGCAGCACATCTGGTACGACTCGTTCGGCTTCAATCGCTTCCGCGGTTACGACTGGATGCCCGAGCCTTGCCGTTCGTGTGACGAGAAGGAAAAGGACTTCGGCGGTTGTCGCTGCCAGGCCTTCATGCTGACCGGCGACGCCGCCAATGCCGACCCGGTGTGCAGCAAATCCTATCACCACGGGATCATCACTCAGGCTCGTGACGAGTCCGAAACCGCTACTCAAACCATTGAAGAGCTGGCCTTTCGCAATGACCGAAACTCACGACTCATCGCAAAATCCTCCTGAACGCCTGAGCGCCGCCCAAGCGGTCGCTGCAGGCGTCGACTTCGCCGAACTGGATGTCAGCTCGGCGGGCCTGTTCTGGAACGAATACCGCCCCGAAGACGGCGCCAGCCGTATCTGGCACTGGTACGCCAACAGCAAGCGCTGCCTGACGCCACAAGGCTTCAGCGTGCGCAGTCGGGTGTATGAATACGGTGGTGGCTCGTTCTGCCTCGCCGACGACGCCGTAGTCTTCGTCAACGAGCGCGACCAGCAACTGTATCGACAGGCACTGGATGCCAGCGAGCCGGTGGCGCTGACCGAGGGCGACAAGCGCTACGGCGGCGTGTTCTTCAGCGGCGGCCAGATTCTGGCCGTTGAAGAAGACCACAACACGCATCGACTGGTGGCTATCGAGCTGGCTGACGGCAAGCGCCAGTTGCTGGCCGAAGGCGCTGATTTCTACTCATCGCCGATTGTCAGCGCCGACGGCAGACGCCTGGCCTGGATCGAATGGCAGCGCCCGCATCAGCCGTGGACCAGCACCCGCTTGATGTCTGCGACGAAACAGGACGATGGCAGTTGGGCCACTGCGCAGTGCATCGCAGGCGACGGCGCGCAAGAGTCACTGCAACAACCGCGCTTCGATGCCCACGGGCGGCTGTATTGCCTGACAGATCGTGCAGGTTTCTGGCAGCCGTGGGGCGAATCACCTTCCGGGTTTGCGCCGCTTTCAGCCCGCCCGGCGGATCATGCCTCCGCGCCCTGGCAAATGGGCAGCTGCACCTGGCTGCCGATCAACGATGGTTACCTGGCGAGCTGGTTCGAAGACGGTTCAAGTGTTCTGGGGCTTTGTCAGGCCGACGGCAGCGTCGAGGATTTCAGCGCGGGTTACAGCCGCTTTCGCAGCCTCGCCATTGACGAAGAGTTCGTCTATTGCATCGCGGCCTCAGCCGTAAGCACCTCGGCGGTACTGGCTATTTCTCGCCACGACGGCAGTGCTCAGGTGCTTGCCGGAGGCGGGTCGCCGCTGCCGGCCAACCAGATCAGCCGTCCTCAGACATTGCGTTACCCCAGTGGCGGGGCCGAGGCTCATGGTTACTTCTATCCGGCCATGACCGGCGCGGAGAAACCGCCGCTGGTGGTGTTCATCCATGGCGGCCCGACCTCTGCCTGCTATCCGGTGCTGGACCCACGCATTCAGTACTGGACACACCGCGGCTTCGCCGTGGCAGACCTCAATTATCGCGGCAGCAGCGGCTACGGTCGGGTGTACCGGCAAGGCCTGCACCTCACCTGGGGCGTGGCGGACGTCGAAGATGCCTGTGCAGTCGTGAAACATCTGGCCGAGCGCGGCCTGATTGACGAACGACAGGCGTTTATTCGCGGCGGCAGTGCGGGTGGGTACACCACGCTCTGCGCCTTGGCCTTCCACGATGTATTCCGCGCGGGTGCCAGCCTGTACGGCGTCAGCGATCCGGTGGCACTGGCCAGGGCGACGCATAAATTCGAAGGTGATTATCTGGACTGGCTGATCGGCGATCCCGACAAGGACATCGAGCGCTATCAGGCTCGTACGCCCCTGTTGCACGCAGACAGCATCAGCGTGCCGGTCATCTTCTTTCAGGGCGA
The DNA here is from genome assembly GCF_020515645.1 of Pseudomonas sp. MWU16-30316. NCBI lineage: Bacteria > Pseudomonadati > Pseudomonadota > Gammaproteobacteria > Pseudomonadales > Pseudomonadaceae > Pseudomonas > Pseudomonas sp. MWU16-30316. The sequence goes on from NZ_JAIZAZ010000008.1 coordinate 107,300, forward strand.
GCTGGATGCCGTGGTGGTTCCGGAACAGACCCGGTCCATGCTCAAGGCGTTGCAAGACAACGGAATCAAGACCGAAGCGCACTTCTACGCGGACGAGCACCATGGGTTCCGCAAGGCGAACAACCTGGCAGATGCGCTGGAGAAGGAATGGCGTTTCTATCGGGATGTGCTGGATGCCTGATCAGGCCGTGTGATCGTTCCCGCATCAGGGAACGATCAGCGAGTGCGACGAGGTGTTACTTACGCGAGACGATGATGTAGATCGCGTGGATGATGCCCGGGATGTAACCCAGCAGGGTCAGCAGGATATTCAGCCAAAAAGCGCCAGCAAAGCCTACTTGCATGAACACGCCTACCGGGGGCAGCAGGATGGCGAAAATGATACGAATGATGTCCATGGAAAGCTCCTGATTGATTGGCTCTGATTGGCCATACAGCTAATCGACCCTGGCCGGCGGTGAGGGTTCAACCGGCTCTGGCACCGCGCCATTATTCTTTCTCGGGAGAGGATCAGGACAAGCGTTGCACTGCGGGCACAGCATCGTGTGCTGCGAGCGGAAAGAAAACAGAATCGTCAAAACGCAAACAAAGAAAACCCCGCCGAAGCGGGGCTTTCCAGACTGTTTCCCTGATTTCCCTTTCACCCCGCCATCCTGGCAGGCTTCCCTACGTGTCCCTGTTATGTCTTGTTGCGCGTCCTGCGCTACGTCCATGAACAAAGATTAACTTTGGATCCCTTTCTTGGGAAGAGGTCAATTGGCACCACGCAGTGTAAGCAAATGCTTACAAGGCTTTTCCAAGTCAGAATTGTGACGCCTTCAACAGGTATAGCGACTCGCTACCCGCGCGCACCGAGGCATCCAGCGAATGAATACGCGGCAGCAGACGTCCGAAGTAGAAGCGTGCAGTACCCAGCTTGCTTGCGTAGAACTCCTCCTGCTGCTCTTTACCGAGTGCTGCCTTGGCCATCATGGCCCACATGTAGGCATACGCCGTGTAACCGAACAGATGCAGATATTCCACAGAGGCTGCGCCGATTTCATTGGGGTTGTTACGCGAGCGATCCAGCACCCAGCCGGTCAGCTCATCCAGCATGTTCAAGGCTTTGCTCAGCGGCTGAGTAAACTCGCCGAGCGCGTTGTCCGAGCCGCTGATGAACTGGCGGACTTCATCGGAAAACAGCTGATAGAAAGCGCCATTCGAACCGACGATCTTGCGCCCGACCAGGTCCAGCGCCTGAATGCCGTTGGTGCCTTCGTAGATCTGCGTGATACGCACGTCACGCACCAGTTGCTCCTGGCCCCACTCGCGGATGTAACCGTGGCCGCCGAATACCTGCTGACCATGAACGGTGGTTTCCAGACCGATATCACTCAGGAACGCCTTGGAGACGGGCGTCAGCAGCGCTACCAGATCATCGGCACGCTTGCGCGCGGCATCGTCTTCGCTGAACTTGGCAATATCCAGTTGTAGAGCCACGTAGCTGGAAAACGCCCGACCGCCTTCGTTGAAGGCTTTCATGGTCAACAGCATGCGACGCACGTCAGGATGGACGATGATCGGGTCAGCGGCCTTGTCCTTGTTCTGCGCACCGGTCGGGGCGCGGCTCTGCAGACGGTCCTGCGCATACTCGACGGCGGCCTGATAAGAGCGCACGCCAGAGGCCAGGCCCTGGATACCGACGCCGAGGCGCTCGTAGTTCATCATCGTGAACATCGCCGCCAGCCCTTTGTTCGGCTCACCGATCAGGTAACCGGTGGCGGCGTCGAAGTTCATCACACACGTTGCAGACGCCTGGATGCCCATCTTGTGCTCGATCGAGCCACAACTGACGGTGTTGCGCTCGCCGATGCTGCCGTCGTCAGCGACCATGAACTTGGGCACCAGAAACAGCGAGATGCCTTTGGGGCCAGGCGGTGCATCCGGCAACTTGGCCAGCACCAGATGGATGATGTTTTCGGTCAGATCGTGTTCGCCACCGGTAATGAAAATCTTGCTACCGGTGATCTGGTAAGCGCCGTCCGCCTGGGGTTCGGCGCGGGTGCGAATCATGCCCAGATCCGTACCAGCGTGGGCCTCGGTCAGGCACATAGACCCGGCCCAGACGCCCGAATACATATTGGGCAGAAATTTGGTCTTGAGCGCTTCACTGGCGTGGGTGTCTATCGATACGCAGGCGCCGGACGTGAGCATCGCGTACAGACCGAACGCCAGGCTGGCAGAGTTGAGCATCTCTTCGACCTGAGCCGACACCACCTTGGGCATGCCCATGCCGCCAAACTCGGGGTTACCGCCTACACCGACCCAGCCGCCCTCAGCGTAGGTCTTATAGGCCTCGGGGAAACCTGCAGGTGTGGTGACGACGGTGTCCTTCCAGTGGCAGCCCTCCTCGTCACCGTTGCGGCTCAGCGGCGCAATGGTCTTGCTGGTCACTTTACCGGCTTCTTCGAGAATGGCTTCGACCGTTTCAGCGTCGACGGTTTCGGCCAGCTCGGGCAGTTGAGCCCAGAGCTTTGAAACCTCGAAGACTTCATTGAGGACGAAGCGCATATCGCGCAGTGGCGCTTTATAGTCAGCCATGGCAAACCTCGTGAACACGGATCGAAATGCTTTGGGAAGCCGATCGATGCATCCAGCGACGCAGATCAGCAGTCGAGTTCCACGAGTCTAACCGAACAACATTTCAGAGACATAGGGTCGTGTCATGACTGAATAGTCATAACAGGTCACGGGAAGTGTAAGGGCTTGCTCAGGTTGCCGCTTCAGTTGTGCGGACAGCGCCACGTCGGTTCAACTGCCCGTAAGCCACCACACAATTGCGCCCGGCGCCCTTGGCCGCATACAGCGCCTGGTCGGCGCATTTGAGCACCTCTTCGGGCGTGCGATGCTCCGGCTGGCGTTCGGCAACGCCGATACTCACCGTCACCGACACACTGCCTGACTGCGCCCCGCTGCGGCGCTGCCGGCCCTGCTGATCGTCCTGAGGGCGACTGTCCTTGTTGCGCAGCTGAATCTCGTAATTGGCGATGGTCTCGCGGATGGCTTCCAGGTGCGGCATGCACTCATCGATAGTCTTGGCGGCGAACACAATGGCGAACTCTTCGCCACCATAACGATAGGCCTTGCCACCGCCGTTGGTGATTTTCGACAGTTTGCTGGCCACCAGACGCAGCACCTGATCTCCCACATCATGGCCGTGGGTATCGTTGAATTTCTTGAAGTGATCCACGTCGCTCATCGCCAGCACATAGTTGCGACCCAGACGCTGCATGCGCTCATTGAGCGCCCGACGCCCAGGCAACCCGGTGAGCTCGTCGCGAAAGGCCATCTGATAGGCCTCATGAGCGACAGCAGCGGCAATCATCAGCATCACCTGACTGCACAGGATGTTCAGCGTGAACGGCAGGATGAAGGTCTTGGGCAATGCCCAGAACAAACCCAGCAGGCCGACAATCTGCGCCGCATGCAGCGGTCGCGGCTTTTCCAGGTATTGCCAGATCAGCACCCCGAATGACACCAGAAACATAGCGTAAGACAACTGGATCAGGCTCATCCATGCGCCATGCAGGACAGGCCAGCGGATGTCGGCCAGCCAGACTTGCAGCTCGACCGGATAACTTTGTTCAAGCCCCACCGCCACGCCGCCCAGCGCTACCAGCACCGCGAGCCGCGCGACCATGTCCTGGAACAGATGTGTTCGCTCCTCCCATGCCGCATACAGCCCGAACAGCAGCGGCAGCAGCAGGCAGACCAGGTGAAAGATCACCGCCGCATCTTCGCGGACCTTGCCGTGGTCACGGTAGTAATCGGTCTGGGTATCGAGCAGGTAGTAGGCGATATACACCGTGAGCATCAGAAACAGCTCGCGCTGACGTCGGTAAACACAGCAGTACGCGCCGCCCAACAACAGAACCAGGGTCGGAAGCACGTTGAACAGCGAGGTGAAGAAGACGTTCAGATCCTTTACGTACGCAGCCGCAAGCCCCGCCACCAGCAAGCCCAGTGAAGGCAGAAAATGACTCAAGCGTGCAGCTGATGGACGCAACAAAAGGGGTTATCTCCTACCCGGCATCTGGATGACTGGCTGACCTGATGGCATTGTGCCCCTCCCCAGCAAACAATGCATCGGCAGGATCAACAAACAACTTAATTTCTGTAACGGCAGGAAGCGGGAAATGTTTATTGCGGGCTTCTTGTGCCCATGCGCCGCGTCGGCATGCGTTGGGTGACACAGAGCGTCACGAACTGCATTCCCACGCGGAGCGTGAGGAACGAGAGGTGTCCTGGAGAACATCATGACTATGCACGGGGCCTGAACGCCTTCCCAGGTCTCGCCGGGGATTCGAATACAGCGATGCGCTAAAACGCACCCATAAAAAAACCGCCTGATCAGCGATCAGGCGGTTTTCATGACGCCAGCGAAGCTTAGTAAGCCAGGCCGAAATCTTCTTCCTTCATGTCCATCAGGTTGGCAGCGCCCGACAGAATGGCCGCCACGTGGGTACGGGTGCGCGGCAGGATGCGCTGGAAGTAGAAGCGCGCGGTCTGGATCTTGGCGCGGTAGAACGCCTCGTCAGACGTACCGGCCGCCAGTTTCTCGGCCGCAACACGCGCCATGTCGGCCCAGAAGTACGCCAGGCAGGCATAGCCGGAGAACATGACGTAGTCCACCGATGCAGCACCCACTTCTTCGCGATCCTTCATCGCCGCCATACCGACTTTGAGGGTCAGGTCGCCCCACTCCTTGTTCAGCGCAGCCAGTGGCGTCACAAACTCCTGAACGACTTCGTTGCCTTCATTGCTCTGGCAGAACTTGTGAACGATCTTGGTGAAGCCCTTGAGCGCTTCGCCCTGGGTCATCAGCACCTTGCGGCCCAGCAGATCGAGCGCCTGGATACCGGTGGTGCCTTCGTACAGCATCGAAATCCGGCTGTCGCGAACGTTCTGCTCCATGCCCCACTCGGCAATGAAGCCGTGGCCGCCGTAGATCTGCACGCCGTGGTTGGCGGCTTCAAAGCCCACTTCCGTCATGAACGCCTTGGCAATCGGGGTCATGAACGCCAGCAGCGCGTCAGCGGCTTTCTTTTGCTCAGGGTCTTCGCTGTACTTGACGATGTCGACCTGTTTGGCCGTGAAGTACACCATGGCACGCGTGCCTTCGGCGAACGCCTTCATGGTCAGCAGCATGCGACGCACATCAGGGTGAACGATGATAGGGTCGGCGGCTTTTTCCGGTGCCTTGGGGCCGGTCAGCGAACGCATTTGCAGGCGGTCACGGGCATATTGCAGGCCGCCCTGGAAGGCGACTTCGGCGTGCGCCAGACCTTGCAGTGCAGTCCCCAGACGTGCGGTGTTCATGAACGTGAACATGCAGTTCAGGCCCTTGTTCGCCGGCCCGATCAGGTAACCGGTAGCGCCATCGAAGTTCATCACGCAGGTGGCGTTGCCGTGGATGCCCATCTTGTGCTCGATGGAGCCGCAGTTTACGGCGTTGCGCTCACCGATGCCGCCATCGGCAGCCGAGAGAAACTTGGGCACGATGAACAGCGAAATACCTTTGGTGCCAGCCGGTGCGTCCGGCAGGCGGGCCAGCACGATGTGGACGATGTTATCGGCCATGTCGTGTTCGCCAGCGGAGATGAAAATCTTGGTGCCGGTAACCTTGTAGGTCCCGTCAGCCTGAGGCTCTGCTCTGGTGCGCAGCATGCCCAGGTCGGTACCGCAATGCGACTCGGTCAGGCACATGGTGCCGGTCCATTCGCCGGACACCAGCTTGGTCAGATACGCTTCCTGCTGCTCGGGCGTGCCGTGCTCGGAGATCGTGTTCATCGCACCGTGCGACAGGCCAGGGTACATGCCCCACGACCAGTTCGCCTCACCGACCATCTCGCTGACCGCCAGGCCCAGCGACTCGGGCAGACCCTGACCGCCGTGCGCAACGTCATGCGCCAGACTTGGCCAGCCGCCTTCGACGAACTGTTTGTAAGCCTGTTTGAAGCCGGTCGGCGTCTTCACGCCCGACTCGCTCCAGGTGCAACCCTCGGTATCGCCCACACGGTTCAGCGGTGCCAGCACCTGCTCACAGAACTTGGCACCCTCTTCCAGAATGGCGTCGACCATGTCCGGAGTGGCGTCATGACAGGCTGGCAGACTCTGATAGTGCGCTTCATAGCCGAGCAGTTCATCACGAACAAAACGAATATCACGCAAGGGGGCCTTGTAGTCAGGCATAGCGATAACCTCTGCTGATGAATCCTGGAACGAATGACCGGGCGGTCGCTGGAGAGATACCCTCAAGCGCCAGACAATCTCGTATGCCTCGCGGTCAAACAGGTGTTTGAAACATACGTTTACGCCCAAACCTTGTCAATAGCGAAGCACGCACCATTCGTCCACGGCCCATGCATAAGCCACGCAGGCGTACGTCGTGCGGGGGCGAGCGAAACGTAAGCAAAAGTCTAGTGGAGGGCGAAACCGGGTGCAGGTGAGATACAGGACAATGATGCGGAGAAATTCAGCGGGCAACGCCGTGCGCAGATGGCACGGCGGGAATTGACGCGAAAATCAGGCGTAGGTGTCGATCAGCGTGCCGAGCATTTCATTGCTGGCTTTCTGCGCAGCCAGTCCGGCTGCAAACTGATCCTTTCCAGCCTCGAGTTCGACGATGTTGGACGGCAAGTCGGAACGCTGGCTGCGATCAACCGAGCGCAGGTTCTCGAGCTGAAAGTCAGAAGACTGGCTTCTGCCCGACACTTCGATATTGGAGCTGGCAATCTGGGTGGCCGCCTGATCCACACGACTTTGCCCGACCTGCATTGCGCTAAGGCCTGGGTAGAGGGTGTTGTTCATGGTGATTTGCATAAGCCGATCCTCAGTTCAAAAAACGAACACGCCCATTGAAGCAGCATTTGCCCGGAAATACTCGACAAACAGACTAATGGCACTAGGCCGCACGATAGCCTGAGTCTTGAAAATCCAAAACTGTCTTGCCGGTCAGCGACATAGCGGCCCTGTCAGCTCAATACTTTTAAATCGAGATACTGCGCCACATTTTCGGCACTCGCCTCGTTCAAGCGCGGCACCCGCCCCAGGCAAGGTGCAGGCAGACGCTCGACCAGCGTGGCGAGGTTTTCTTCAAGCCGCGAGGTGTCGGCATCCACGATGTTGGCCACCCAGCCGGCCAGGCGCAACCCGTCACGGGCAATCGCTTCGGCAGTCAACACCGCATGATTGATGCAGCCCAGACGCACGCCCACCACCAGAATCACCGGCAGGTCCAAAGCAATGGCCAGGTCGGACAATGTGCTCTGCCCGGACAGCGGCACGCGCCAACCGCCCGCCCCTTCGATCAGGGTGAAATCGGCCTGTCTGGCGAGCATCTGCCGCATGGGTTGCAGCACCGAATCGACGGTCAACGCGACGCCAGTTTCGCGTGCTGCCAGGTGCGGAGCGATGGCTGGTTCGAAAGCCAGCGGGTTGACTTCAGCGTAATCCAGCTCGACAGAACACTCGGCCAGCAACGCCAGAGCATCCGGGTTGCGCAGCCCATGTGGCGTGACAAAACAACCGGAGGCAACGGGCTTGCCGGCTGCCGTGCTCAGACCGGACATTCGGGCAGCATGCAGCAAACCGGCAGCCACCGTGGTCTTGCCAGCGTCGGTATCGGTCCCGGTGATGAAGTAGGCAGCAGTCATCTCAGCAGTCTTTCCTGTCAGTCCGTCAGTTTTTTTCAAGCACCGCGTACAGCACTTGATAGGTAGCGGGCAGTCCGGCGTCCTGGCGGAAGCCTTCATAGGCCTGAATCATGCCCATGATTCGCTCGCGCCCGGTCAGGCCATTGGGTCGTCCGGGGTTGAGATTGTGCGCACCGAGCGCCTTCAACTCGTGCGTCAGGCTGCGCACGTCCGGGTAATGCAGAACCTGCGGGCGAACATCGAGGCTGCGCACTTGCAGGCCGCTCGCTGCGCACAGCTGACGATAGTCATCCTCATGACGAAAACGGTTCACATGCACCCGGCCGTCCACTGCCTGCCAACTGTCGCGCAACTCGTACAGCGTGCCGACACACAGGCTGGCAAAGGCAAATACGCCGCCTGGTTGCAAAACGCGGTGAGCTTCACTGAGCACCGCCGTGAAATCGGCGCACCACTGCACCGCGAGGCTGGAAAAAATCAGCCCGCAGCTCTGGTCACGCAGCGGCAGGTGCTCGGCATCACCCGCAACAAAGTGCTGTGCGCCACCCAAGGGTCGGGCGTGACGCAACATGCCTTCGGCGATATCCAGTGCAATGCCTTCGCTGCCATTGAAAGCCTGCGCCAGCGCCCGGCTGAAATAGCCGGTGCCGCTGCCTAGATCCAGCCAGCGAGACGGATTGCATTGCGCAGGCAAACACGTGAGCAGCTCATTACCGACGTTGCGCTGCAGTTCGGCAACGCTGTCATAGCTACCTGCCGCGCGGGAAAACGATGCGGCGACCTGACGTTTGTCAGGCAAGACAGAAGGTGGTTTGGGGATTGAAAGATCAGTCATCGTCCAGCTCGTGCAGAAAGGCATGGATCGCAGCCGCCACCCCGTGAGGGTTTTCCAGCAGGAAGGCATGACTGGCCTGCTCGATGAGCCCCACTTCGACATCCGGCAACAAGGCCAGCAGATCACTTGCCGCCTCAGCGGGCACGAAGGCATCCAGCCCGGCAAACAGGTGCAGTTGCGGGCCACGATAGGTTTGCAAAGCGCTGCGGGTGTCGAGTTGCCGAAGTATTTTCAGGCCGTCGATCAACGCCGTTTTCGACAGGTGCGGTGCGCCGGCCTTGAGCAGCCGCGCCAGACCGCGCGGGTCTTCTGCGCCTTGCGTGCATAACAGGCTGAAACGCTTGAGGGTCAGGTCCGGATCATCGGCACAGCCAGCCAGAAATGCCTCGAAATCCTGCGCGGGCATTGCGTTCGGCCACGCACCTTGGGTGACGAAACAGGCGTTGCTGGCCAGCGTCAGTAATCCGCAACAACCTTCGCCGCGCCGCGCCGCCAGTTCAGCCGCGAGCATGCCACCCAATGACCAGCCGCCCAGCCAGGCGTCGTCTGGCAGGTTGCTGTCCAGTTCGTCGAGCCAGTCTGGCAAGTCGCAGCTGTCGATATCCGGCAATGGCTCGACTTCAACCCGCAAGTGCTCGTCCAGCCCACGCAGCGCAGCGGCAAGCGGCTCCAGCGGCGAAACGCCAAGGCCCCAGCCTGGCAACAGAATCAGACGATCACGCACGAACAGGCTCCGAGGATTGGCTGGCATCCAGCAGCGGGTAGCACTGCTCCAGAGTGTTCAATAATAGCTGCACGTCGGCTTCGCTGTGCGCGGCAGACAAGGTCACACGAAGTCGCGCGCTGCCCGCAGGCACGGTAGGCGGGCGAATGGCGGTGACCAGCAGGCCACGCTCACGGAGCAACTGCGAGAGGTGCAACGCCCGACCGGCATCACCGATCATGATCGGCTGAATCGGGGTAAAGCTGTCCATCAGTTGCAGCCCGATCTGCTCGGCACCGCGACGAAACTGCTGAATCAGCCGCGTCAGATGCTCGCGACGCCAATGCTCGGTACGCAGCAACTGCAGGCTTTTCAAGGTGGCGCAGGCCAGCGCGGGCGGCTGGCTGGTGGTGTAGATGTAGGGCCGGGCGAACTGGATCAGGGTTTCGATCAACTCCTCACTGCCGGCCACGAACGCTCCGGAAGTGCCGAACGACTTGCCCAGGGTGCCGACCAGCACCGGCACGTCATCCATGCTCAGGCCGAAGTGTTCGACGATACCGGCGCCGTTGGCACCCAAGGGGCCGAAGCCGTGAGCGTCATCCACCATCAGCCAGGCCCCTTTGGCCCTCGCCGAACGGGCCAGCGCGGGCAGATCGGCGATGTCGCCGTCCATGCTGAACACCCCGTCGGTGACTACCAGGGTATCGCCCACGGATTTTTCCAGGCGGGCTTCCAGGCTGCTCACATCGTTGTGCAGATAGCGCGAAAACCGTGCACCGCTGAGCAGACCGGCATCCAGTAGCGAGGCGTGGTTGAGACGGTCCTCCAGAACCGTATCGCCCTGCCCGACCAACGTTGTCACTGCGCCAAGGTTGGCCATGTAGCCATTGGAGAACAAAAGGGCACGCGGGCGACCGGTCAGCTCGGCCAGCGCTTCTTCCAGTTCATGGTGCGGCGCGCTGTGGCCGATCACCAGATGCGAAGCCCCGCCTCCCACGCCCCAGCGCTCGGCACCTGCCTGCCAGGCGGCGATCACCTCGGGATGATTGGCCAGCCCCATATAATCGTTGTTGCAGAACGCCAGTAACGGCTGGCCGTCGACGATGACCTGCGGCCCCTGCGGACTTTGCAGCAGCGGGCGCTGGCGATAGAGGTGTGCGGCGCGCCGGGCATCGAGGCGCGTGCGGAGATCGAAAGACATGCAGGCCCCGAACCGGAAGATGACAATTCAAAACGGGCCGGAACAGGCCGGCCCATTCAACGGATCAGGCAGAGGCAGCGTCGTAGAACATCGAGCTGCTTTGCTGCTCGACCAGCGCCTGTTCGATGGCGGCCTGATGCACTTCGTCGGCATGCCCTTCGCCTGCTTCGGGCTTGATGCCCAGACGCGAGAACAACAGCATGTCCTTGTCGGCCTGCGGGTTGGCGGTGGTCAGCAGCTTGTCGCCGTAGAAAATCGAGTTGGCCCCGGCGAAGAACGCCAGTGCCTGCATTTGCTCGTTCATCGCTTCGCGACCGGCGGACAGACGCACGTGGGATTTCGGCATGAGAATCCGTGCCACGGCGAGCATGCGAATGAAATCGAACGGGTCGACATCTTCGGCGTTTTCCAGCGGCGTACCGGCGACCTTGACCAGCATGTTGATCGGCACCGACTCCGGGTGCTCAGGCAGGTTGGCCAGTTGAATCAGCAGCCCCGCGCGGTCATCGAGGGACTCGCCCATGCCCAAAATGCCACCGGAGCAGATCTTCATCCCGGCATCGCGCACGTAGGCCAGGGTTTGCAGGCGCTCGCTGTAGGTCCGGGTGGTGATGATGCTGCCGTAGAACTCCGGCGAGGTGTCGAGGTTGTGGTTGTAGTAATCCAGCCCGGCAGTGGCCAACGCTTCGGTCTGTTCCTGATCGAGGCGTCCCAGGGTCATGCAGGTTTCCATGCCCATGGCTTTCACGCCTTTGACCATCTCCAGCACATAAGGCATGTCCTTGGCGGAAGGATGCTTCCAGGCCGCGCCCATGCAAAAGCGGGTCGAGCCAATGGCCTTGGCACGCGCGGCTTCTTCAAGCACCTTCTGCACTTCCAGCAGCTTTTCTTTCTCGAGACCGGTGTTGTAGTGGCCGGACTGCGGACAGTACTTGCAGTCTTCCGGGCAGGCGCCGGTCTTGATCGACAGCAGCGTGGAGACTTGCACGCGGTTGGCGTCGAAGTGAGCGCGATGCACCGTTTGCGCCTGAAACAGCAGGTCATTGAATGGCTGTACAAACAGCGCCCTGACCTCGGCTAAAGTCCAGTCGTGACGCAAAGTGGCGGTGGTGCTGGCGCTCATCGGGCGGCTCCTTGGTGTTTCTGGGCAATGCGCGAGGGCGGGAAAGACCCCATGCGCTACACGGATGTCGGCATATTTAAGGAAGAGCCATGCGCTGTCAACCCAGCTACCCGCATGAGGTTTACATCTGGTTAAAAAACAAACAACCCTGTTTGTTATGCGATGAACGCAGTGAGGTGCCCACGCCCATTTGCGTGCCGTGCGAAGCAGAACTGCCGTGGCTGGGCAACGCCTGCGTGTGCTGTGCGCTGCCGTTACCGCGTTCAGGCATGAGCTGCGCGCAATGCTGCAAGCAAACGCCCGGCTTTGCTCAGGTCATCGCGCCCTGGCTGTACGATTTCCCGGTCGACGGTCTGATCACCCGCTTCAAACATAGCGGTAAATGGCCTATGGGACGACTGCTGGCAGAACTGTGCGCGCAATACCTGCAGCACCGTTTCGAGGAAGACCTGCCGCGCCCCGACTGCCTCATTCCAGTGCCGCTGGCCAACAAACGCTTGCGCCAGCGCGGCTACAATCAGGCGGCAATGCTGGCCGGCTGGCTGGGTAAACAGCTGCAACTGCCCATCGACGAAGAGCATGTGTTACGCAGCCGGGAGACAACCGCGCAACAGGGCCTGGACGCGAAAGCCCGCAGGCGCAACCTGCGCGGCGCCTTTACCCTGGTTGATCCCGATTGGGTACAGGGCAAGCACTTGGCGCTGGTCGATGATGTTCTGACCACCGGTTCGACGGCAGAGGTCATTGCGCGACTGCTGAACAAGGCCGGTGCGCGGCGGGTGGACGTGTATTGCCTGGCTCGCACGCCCAAGCCGGGTGACTAATGGCCCCTACGCGCCTGGTTTAATATCGTTCCCATGCTCCAGCGTGGTAATGCCTTTCAGGACGCTCCGCGTCCGGTTTCGACGCCATGAGCGAGAGCGATCATACTGCCCACTCCTACTCGACCGCCCCGGACTTCCATGGCCCTCCCCACCTTGCTGACGCAACACATGGTCCGTCGCCCGCAACGCATTGCGCTGTTGCAGCATATTGCCGAACAGGGCTCGATCACCCGCGCTGCGAAAAGCGCAGGGCTGAGTTACAAGGCGGCCTGGGACGCGATCGACGAGCTGAACAATCTGGCGCAAAAACCGCTGGTAGAGCGCAGTGTCGGCGGACGCGGCGGTGGCGGCGCGAAGTTGTCGGTCGAGGGCGAGCGAGTGCTGCGTCTCTATCAGCGCGTCCAGGCCTTGCAGGCCCAGGTGCTGGAAGCGGCCGAAGACAGCAGCGACCTTGACCTGCTCAATCGCCTGACCCTGCGTACCAGCGCACGCAATCAGTTGCTGGGGCGGATCGTCAGCATCACCCGCCAGGGGCATAACGATCAGGTTCGCCTGCAATTGGCGGACGAGGTGTTTATCGAAGCACAGGTCACCCATGACAGCACCCTGCGTCTGGAACTGGAAAACGGCACGGAGGTGGTTGCACTGATCAAGGCCGGCTGGCTGGAACTGCACGCAGACCGCAGCGAAGAAACAAATGGAAACAATTGTCTGATCGGCCGAATCGACAGCGTGACCGACGCTGAAGATGGCCCGAGCGAAGTACGCATCACACTCCCCGGCGGCCAGACGCTGTGCGCCCTGGCGACACCTGAGCACCTGCATGCACAACAGTTGAAAACCGGCACCACGGTGCAGGCAAGATTTGCTGCTTCACTGGTACTGCTGGGTATACCGTTGTAAGCGCTGGCAGGTCATCACCACGACACAATTTCGTCATATGCGCGCACTAAGGTGGCTGCCATATTCGAGGGAGCCGTGATGATGAAACTATTAGAAGAAAACCAGACCACTGACCTGGAAAACCTGGTCGGCGCCGACAAGGTCGGCCTCACCCGCCGCGGTTTCATCAGCGCGGGCGCATTGTGCGGCGCTGCGATGTTTCTCGGCGGCAACCTGCTCAGCCGTACCGCTCTGGCCAACAGCGTCAGCGCGGCGTCTGGCAGATTGCTCGGCTTCCAGAGCATTCCTGCTGCCACCGCCGACAGCATCAGCCTGCCAGCAGGTTACACTTCCTCGGTACTGATCAGTTGGGGCCAGCCTCTGCGAGCGGGCGGTCCGGCGTTCGACCCGAGTGGCAAGGGTACCGCCCAGGCTCAGGAGGTGCAGTTCGGCGACAACAACGACGGCATGTGCCTGTTCCCGATGCGGGGTCGCAAAGACCGTGCTTTGCTGGCGATCAACAACGAATACACCAACTACCGCTACCTCTTCGAGCATGGCAAGGAGCCGCAATCGGCTGAAGAAGTGCGCAAGGCACTCGCCGCAGAAGGCGTGTCAGTGATCGAGATACAGCAGAAAAACGGCAAATGGCAGTTCGTGCAGGACTCGCGTTACAACCGTCGTGTGCATGGCAATACGCCGATCAGGCTGAGTGGCCCGGCGGCCGGTCACGAATGGCTCAAGACTGACGCCGACAAGACCGGCACCCGCGTCCTGGGGACTTTCCAGAACTGCTCCAGCGGCCAGACACCGTGGGGCACGTACCTGACCTGTGAAGAGAACTTCACCGACTGCTTCGGCAGCAGCAACCCGGAGCAGACATTCGATGCGGGCATGAAGCGCTATGGCGTCGTGGCTGCCAGTAAAGAGATCAACTGGCACCCGCACGACCCGCGCTTCGACGTGGCGAAAAACCCCAACGAGGTCAATCGCCATGGCTGGGTGGTCGAGATCGATCCGTTCGACCCCAAATCGACGCCGGTCAAGCGCACGGCACTCGGGCGTTTCAAGCACGAAAACGCCGCCTTCACGCAGACCAGGGACGGGCGCGCCGTGGTGTACATGGGCGACGACGAGCGTGGCGAGTTCATCTACAAATTCATCAGCCGCGACCGGATCGATCGCAAGAACCCGAAAGCCAATCGCGACCTGCTGGACCACGGCACCCTGTACGTGGCGCAATTCGACGCTGGCAACGGCAACCCGGACCATCCAAAGGGCAACGGCCAGTGGATCGAACTGAAATACGGCAAGAACGGCCTCGATGCCGCTGCCGGTTTCGCCAATCAGGCTGAAGTGTTGATTCATGCACGGCTGGCCGCCAGTGTGGTCAAGGCCACGCGCATGGACCGCCCGGAATGGATCGTGGTCAGCCCCAAGGATGGCCAGGTTTATTGCACGCTGACCAACAACATCAAGCGCGGCGACGAAGGTCAGCCGGTTGGCGGGCCGAATCCACGCGCCAAGAACCAGTACGGGCAGATCCTGCGCTGGCGCGAAGGCGGCAACAATGCGTCGGCGATGGCGTTCGAGTGGGACCTGTTTGTGGTCGCGGGCAACCCGACCGTACATGCCGGTACGCCACAGGCCGGGTCGAGCAACATCAACGCGCAGAACATGTTCAACAGCCCGGACGGCCTGAGTTTCGATCGATCGGGTCGGCTGTGGATCCAGACTGACGGCGACTCCAGCAACAAGGGTGACTTCGCTGGCATGGGCAACAACCAGATGCTCTGTGCCGACCCGGCCAGCGGCGAGATCCGTCGTTTTCTGGTTGGCCCGATCGGTTGCGAAATCACCGGCATCAGCTTTGCGCCTGACTACCGGACGATGTTCATCGGCATCCAGCATCCCGGTGAAAACGGTGGCTCTACCTTCCCCGAGCATTTGCCCAACGGTAAACCGCGCTCATCGGTGATGGTCATCACCCGGGAAGATGGCGGCGTTATCGGCGCCTGATCGGCAATCAGGAAGAGGACGCAGATCGCTCATCGTTATATAAAGGTCTGCTATTGATTCTGGCCGGAGGCCGTGGGAGCGAACTTGTTCGCGAAGAGGGCTGTATGATCGTCGAAAATGCATCGACTGATACACCGTCTTCGTGAGCAAGCTCACTCCCACAAGGATCTTTACTCCGCCTGATACAGCGCGTCGAGCCCCGCTTTCCGGGCTCATCAAGACTTGAGTATCACGCCGGGCGCAGAGCGTGGGAGCGATGAGCAATCAATCAATCAACCCGTTCACATCGTAGAACGGGTATGGCCCTTCATAGTCGCCGAACACGGCGTTATGACTGACAAACCCCTGTTCCGAATGCCAGCGATGCAGCACGTAACCTGCCGGTTCCAGATTGAAATGCGCAGGCGCGGCTTCGTCGAGGTCGAGGACGATCTGGTGTGAGGTGCCCGGGCAGATGCTCGCCACGCTGCCTCCGAAACGTCGCTGCATCGGTCGATGCAAATGTCCGCACAGCAAACGCTCCACTTGCGGATGCTGGGCGATCACGCGCTCCAGCGCCGATGCGTTGCCGAAGGATTCGCGGTCCATGTGCCCTATGCCGGTAATGAACGGCGGATGGTGCATGACAATCACGGTCGGCACGTAAGGACGACGGGACAGCTGTGCGTGCAGCCAGTCCAGCTGACAATAATCCAGTTGCCCGCCATGCTCGCCGGGAATGGTCGTGTCCATGCCGATCAGGCGCACCGGGTATTTCTCAACGACCCAGTCCAGAGGACCGCTGGCCGACAACGGCAGGTACACCTGCTCGGCGAACGCGGCCAGCAGGTTGTGCCGATCGTCATGATTGCCGGGCACCAGATAGAACGGCATCTGCAGACGTTCCAGTTCGGGCTTGAGCACGGCGTATTCGTCCTCGCGACCGAAGTCCACCAGGTCACCGCTGATCACCACGATGTCGGGGCGCTGCTTGCTGGCATTGATGTGCGCGACCGCGCGGCGCAGCGCCCCCAGGGTATCGACCACGCCATAGGTCAGGCGCCCGTCGGCTTTGAGGTGCAGATCACTGATCTGAGCAATAAGAAACGGACGATTCAAAATAATCTCTCTACGAAAAACGAGTTCACGAATGCAGGGTAAACAGCACTTGCGGGTCGACGCTCAAGGCAATGACTGCGTTTGCGGCATAAATCACGTTGTCGGTACTGTCTACCAGCAGCGGCTGCGGGCCACCGACATCGACCAGCAAGCGACTTTGCGCGCCCTGAAAAAACTGCCCGACCAGACGCCCATGAATATGGCCGTTTCCTGACATCAAACGCAGGTGCTCGGGGCGGCAGTAGACCGTGCCCGGTACGTCAGCACGGTGCCACGGCAGCTCGCCCCCGCTCACCTTGAGGCCTGACGGGGTGCGCTCGACCACGCTGAACGCATTCAGATTGCCGACAAACCCGGCGACGAATGCATTGGCAGGCTGTTGATAGATGTCCCTCGGCGTCGCCAATTGCGAGACGCAGCCTTTTTCCATGACCAGAATCCGGTCGCCCAGGGCCATCGCCTCGCCCTGATCGTGAGTGACGAACACCGAGGTGATGCCCAGCCCACGCAGCAACTGATCCAGCTCACTGCGCAAGCGCTCACGCAACTGTGCATCCAGTGCCGCCAGCGGCTCGTCCAGCAACAGCACCCGGGGGCGCGGCGCCAGCGCCCGGGCCAGCGCGACCCGTTGGCGCTGCCCGCCAGACAGCTCGTTGACGCGGCGCTTGCCGTGGCCGGTCAAACCGACCAGTTCCAGCAACTCATCGCAACGCTTGTTGCGCTCGGCAGCCGACAGACCACGAATCTTCAGGCCGTAAACGATATTGCCGGCCACATCGAGGTTGGGAAACAACGCGTAGTTCTGAAACACCATGCCCACGTCGCGCCGCTCGATGGGCAGACGTGTCACGTCCTGATCATCGAACAACACCTGCCCGACGTCCGGACGTTCAAGCCCGGCAATCAGCCGCAAGGTGGTGGTCTTGCCGCAACCGGACGGACCGAGAATCGCCAGCGTTTCGCCGGGCTCGATGGTCAGGTGCAGATCCTTTACAGCAACGGTGCCGTCGGCAAATGCCTTGCGGCAGCCTTTCAGGCGAATGGTGGTTCCGCTCATCGGCTCTCTCCACGGGCAAGACGCGCGCTGATGGCCTGCAACGCAATCAGCAGCGGCACAATCAGCAACAGAAAAAGAAGGGTGTAGGCACTGGCGACTTCCAGTCGGGCCGAGGCGTAACTGTCGGCCAGACCGACCGGCAGGGTTTTGGTCATCGGCGTGTGCAGCATCCAGGTCAGGTTGAATTCGCCCAGCGACAGGGTCACGACCATCAGCACACCGGCAAGAATCCCGGCCCGGCAGTTAGGCACCACCACACTGAAGAAACGCTTGATCGGCCCGGCGCCCAGACTGGCGGCCGCCTCTTCGAGCACCGGCAGTTGCTGACGCTGCATCACCGCCATGACCGGGCGCACCAGGAACGGCAGGGTGAACAACACGTGGCCGACCAGAATGAACAACCAGCTGCTGCGAAAGCCGCCGAACTGGCCGTAGGTCAGCAGTAACGCGAGGGCGCTGGCCAGACCGGGCATGGCGACGGGCAAGACCATCAATTCCTCGAAGGCCCGGCTGAAGCGATTGTTCATGCGCACCAGCGCATACGCTGCCGGGACGCCCACCAGACACACGCAGATTGCGCACGCCACGGCCAGTTGCAACGACAGCCAGACGGTCGGTGAATAGGCCTGCCAGACCTGCACCAGCCAGTCGAAGGTCAGACCGCTCGACAGGCCCAGAAAATAGTTGCGCGTCAGGCCGGCCAGTAACGACAGCACCACCGGGACCAGCATGAACGCGCAGACCAACAGCGTGAACGCCAGTTGTACTGCAAACAACGGAGAACGTTTCACAAGGGAACTCCCGATTTACCGACCATGCGCCGGGCCAGCAACAACACTGCCCACGTCACCAGCCCGAGGATTACCGACAGCGCTGCGGCCACCGTGAAGTTGGCGTAATTGGTGAACACGTTGTAGATCGCTACCGGCGTGACGTTCAGACGCGTGCCCAGGGTAAAGGCCGTGCCGAATGCGCCCATCGACGTGGCGAAGCAGATCGCGCCGCAGGACACCAGCGCGGGTGCCAGCCCCGGAACGATCACATCGCACACCACGCGCCAATGACCCGCGCCCAGCGAATGCGCGGCTTCTTCAAGGCTGCGATCAAGACTTTCGCAGGCCGCCATGACCGTCAGAATCACTCGCGGAATCGAGAAATACAGGTAGCCGATGAACAGTCCGGTCAGCGAATAGGCGAACACCCAGCGCTCGCCCGCCAGGTGCAACCCGAGCGCGGCGAAGATACCTTGGCGACCGGCCAGCAGAATCACCAGAAAGCCGACCACCACACCGGGAAACGCCAGAGGGAAGGTCAGCAAAGCCACCAGCGCAGAGCGTCCGAAGAAGTGGTTGCGGGCCAGAAACACACCGCTGATGCCGCCGACCAGTAACGCCGCGAGCGTCACCACCAGCGCCAGCAGGCAGGTTTGCGCCAGACTGCCCAGGTACTGAGGACTGCTCAGGACCTGCCAGTAACCGCTGCCATTGCCATCGGACCCTTGCGTGCCGAGCATGATCAGGTGGGTCAGCGGCAGCAGCCAGAATGCCAGCAATACGGCCATCGCCGGAGCCAGCGCCACCGCAGCGGTCGGGCGCAGCCGCAGCCTGAAAGATCCGCCCTTGCGCAGAGCCAGCGCTTGTTCCGGCGAGGCCGACATTACTTCACCTCACGCAGATAACGGGCGGCGAAGGCTTCCTGCACGGCGGCCATGTGCTGGTAATCCACCACACCGGCACGGGCGTAATCGCTGTCCGGCAAGAACTGCGCAGCAACATCGGCAGGCATCTTCGAGCGTACCGGGCGCAGATAGGCCTTGGCCCACAGCGCCTGACCTTCATCGGACAGCACGAAATCCAGCACCTTCTCGGCGTTGGCACGATGCGGCGCCTTGGCGACCATGCTCATCACATAGGGAACGCCGATGGTGCCTTCCTTGGGAATCACGAAGGCAACGTTGGCCTTGTCCTTGTAGCGAGCGCGATAGGCGTTGAAGTCATAGTCGACCAGAATCGGCAGCTCGCCGGACAGCACGCGTGCATAGGCGGTTTGCTTGGGCACGATGGGCAAGTTTTTCGCCAGTTTCTGGAAGTAGTCGATGGCCGGACCGAAGTTGTCCAGCGTGCCGCCCATGGCCTGGTTGATCGCCACGGCGGACACGTAACCGACGAACGCGCTGGACGGGTCGAGGTAGCCGACCATGCCCTTGTACTCGGGCTTGAGCAGATCCGCCCAGCTTTGCGGCACCGGCAGACCGCCCAGTGCGTCCACGTTGACCATGATGCCGAGGGTCCCGGAGTGAATCGCGAACCAGTGCCCTTCAGGGTCTTTCAAGCCTGCCGGAATCTCGTCCCAGTGTTTGGGTTTGTAGGCATCGACCACGCCGGCCTTCTGCGCCTGCAGGCCAAAGGTCACGCCGTAATAGACCATGTCAGCGACCGGTGCGGCCTGCTCGGCAACGATCTGCGCCAGCGCCTGGCCGGAGTTCTTGTTGTCCAGCGGCACCTGGACACCGGTGCTGTCGGCAATCGCCTTGAGCTGTGTTCCCCAGTCGGCCCATTCGGGCGGGCAGTTGTAGCAGATGGCGGTTTCGGCGGCCTGGGCGAGGCTGGCCGCACCACATAACAGCAGTGCCGCGAGGGTTTTACTGAGGCTGAGCATGAAGCATCTCCTGGTAGGGCTGGGTGCTTTCGCCGGGCCGGATGTGGCACGGCAGACAATGAGAAACAGGTACTGCGCCAGCAATCCGTGCCAGTAATTGGTCGATGACAATGTGCGCCAGCTCGGCGATGGGCTGAACCACGCTGCACAAGGTCGGGTGCATCTGCGTGCCGAGGGCGATGCCGTCGAAGCCGATCACCGACAGGCGCTCGGGAACGCCCCAGCCGTTGCGGCGTAATTCGGCAATCAGGCTGATGGCCAGCAAATCGTTGGAACAGACCAGCGCGCTGGGCGCGTCCGGGCCACGTAACAGGGGTTCCAGTGCAGCGAAATCGGCGCTTGTATGAGCAGGCATTTCAATCACTGGTCGCGCTTCAAGCCCACACTCGGCCATGGCGTCGCGATAGCCTTCATAACGCAGTCGGGCGCGGTCGGACTGCATGGCCGGGCCTGCGACCATGGCGACTCGCTGATGGCCTGCATCGATCAGGTAACGAGTGGCCAGCGCCATGCCCGCCCGGTTATCCACAGACACCGCGCTGTAATCCGGGTTACCGGTCTGGTGATAGGCCAGCACGAACGGAGTGTCTTCATTGATCAGGCTTTGCAGTACCCGGTTGTGCTCGGCGTCGGTCACCGTCAGCACCAGCCCGTCGACCCGCTGACGCAACAACTCCTCAACTACGGCGCTTTCACGCTCTGCGGTGTAGTCGGTGGTTGCCAGCAGCAGGTTATAACCCCGCGCCCGCGCCGCCCGCTCCATGGCCTGAAACTGTTCGGCAAACACCGGGTTGAGCAGGTTGGGCACCACCACGCCAATCAGGTTGGTGGTTTGCAGACGCAACTGGCGGCCCAGCCGATTGGGGCGAAAACCCAAGGCGCGGGCCGCAGCGAATACCCGCTCGCGGGTTTCCGAGCGCACGACGTCGGGGCTTGCGAAGGCACGTGCCGCAGTAGCCCGGGAAACCCCGGCCAGATGCGCTACCTCTTTCAGATCAGTCATTGTCGCTCACTTGAGATCGATCTCATTGACGGCGACTCTAGGCGTCGAACATGGCTATCTCGCTAACGACTCATGACTTTTTGATGACAAAAGAGCCCGAAGGCAGATTAAACGGATGGGGTTTGGCGAAGCGGGACCGGTCTGCGTTACCATCAGCGGTCCGACGCGGCAACCTGCTGCGCGCAGGAGTAGTCATGGCTCACCCGTTTGCAACACTTACTCCCGATCTGGTCCTGGATGCTGTCGAAAGCATCGGTTTTCTCAGCGATGCCCGCATCCTGGCGCTCAACAGTTACGAAAACCGCGTCTATCAGGTCGGTATCGAAGACGGCCAACCGCTGATCGCCAAGTTCTATCGCCCACAGCGCTGGACTACCGAAGCCATCCTTGAAGAGCACAGCTTCACCGCTGAACTGGTCGAGGTCGAAGTGCCCGTGGTCGCGCCCATGGTGCACAACGGCGCAACCCTGTTCGAGCACGCCGGTTTCCGTTTCACGCTGTTCCCGCGTCGCGGTGGACGAGCACCGGAGCCAGGCAATCTTGATCAGTTGTATCGCCTGGGCCAGTTACTGGGGCGTCTGCATGCCGTCGGCTCGACCAAACCGTTCGCGCACCGTGAAGCCCTGGGCGTGAAGAACTTCGGCCATGATTCGGTCAACTATCTGCTGCAAAACGACTGCATCCCGCGCAGCCTCCTGCCGGCTTACGAGTCGGTGGCCCGCGACCTGCTCAAGCGTGTCGAAGACGTTTACGCGGCCACACCGCACACCAACATCCGCATGCATGGCGACTGCCACCCCGGCAACATGATGTGCCGTGACGAGATGTTCCACATCGTCGATCTGGACGATTGCCGCCTCGGCCCTGCCGTCCAGGATATCTGGATGATGCTGGCCGGCGACCGCCAGGAACGTCTGGGTCAGCTGTCGGAGCTGATGGACGGCTACAACGAATTTCATGATTTTGATCCACGCGAGCTGGCCCTGATCGAACCGCTGCGTGCCTTGCGCCTGATGCACTACAGCGCCTGGCTGGCCCGGCGCTGGGATGACCCGGCGTTTCCGCACAGCTTTCCGTGGTTCGGCACGGAGCGCTATTGGGGCGACCATATCCTGGCCCTGCGCGAGCAGATGGCCGCACTGAATGAAGAGCCGTTGAAACTGTTTTGACCTGATGAGCCCCAGGTTATCGTGCGGCGCAAATCTGTGACGCGGAGCGTCACCCAAGGCATTCCCACGCTGGAGCGTGAGGAACGATAATCTCAACTATCGTGCGGCGCGCTGCGTCCGATCCTGAGCAAGCGGCGCGGCACAGATGTCGTGAATGAGTCGAACCTGTGTATAACATCGAGCGCTCCAGCGTCAGTACAATCAAAACCATCAACCGCATCACCCCACAATAAAACCGGAATTTTCTGCATTTAAGGGACGCTCCATGCAAGCTGCCAATCCACGCCGTGGATACATTCTGGGCCTGAGTGCTTACACCATCTGGGGCCTGTTCCCCATCTACTTCAAAGCCATTGCCGCGGTTCCGGCCATCGAAATCATCATCCATCGCGCGCTCTGGTCGGCGCTCTTCGGCTCGATTGTGCTGATGTTCTGGAAGCATCCCGGCTGGTGGCGCGACCTGCGCGACAATCCGCAACGGCTGGCCGTGCTGGCGCTGAGCGGCACGCTGATCGCCAGCAACTGGATCATCTACGTCTGGGCAGTGAACAACGGGCGCATGCTGGAGGCCAGCCTCGGGTATTACATCAACCCGCTGGTCAACGTGCTGCTCGGCATGTTGCTGCTGGGCGAGCGCCTCAGACGCCTGCAAATGCTGGCGGTCGCTTTCGCCGCGATGGGTGTCGCACAGCAGGTCTGGCACGTCGGCAGCCTGCCGTGGGTGTCGCTGGCGCTGCCACTGACCTTCGCGTTCTATGGGCTGATCCGTAAACAAGCCCCGGTCGCTGCCCTGCCCGGCCTGGTGGTCGAAACCTGGATGCTCGTGCCGCTGGCACTGATCTGGCTGACGCTCAACCCGACGGCCGTGAGCGCCCAGCCGGAATTCTGGACCACCACGCAAGCCATCTGGCTGGCCGCCGCAGGCCCGGTGACGCTGGTACCGCTGGTGTGCTTCAACGCCGCCGCCCGCCATTTGCCGTTCACCACCCTGGGCTTCCTGCAATACATCGCGCCCACACTGGTCCTGCTACTGGCTGTGCTGCTGTATGGCGAACACCTGACCACCAGCACCATCATCACCTTCGCTTTCATCTGGACGGGGCTGGCGATCTACAGTGTGGATATCTGGCTGAAATCCCGCGGCCGTCACTGATCAAAAAACAGACAACATCTTGCAGGCCACGCAAAACGTGGCCTGCAAAGGGTTCTCCAAGGGTTATCCACAGGCAGACTCACCTTATCTGTGCACAAGCCCTTGAAACTGCTGGATTTTTGATCAATCGCCGCCAAGCCACGGCCGACGTGGCGCGCAACGCGATTCCCCCAGGTTATCCACAGGCAGGAGCACGATTAACTTGGATAACCTGGATACCTTTCCAAGCATTGAATTATGCACACTTTTTGGTACACTCCAAATATGAGTAATCTCCCACCCACTTTGACCGTCAAGTTTTTCCGGACCGAAACAGGCAATGAACCTGTACGTGAATGGCTGATCGATCTGCCACGCGATGATCGTAAGGCAGTCGGCACTGACATCAAGACGGTCCAGTTCGGATGGCCAATAGGTATGCCTGTGGTCCGTAAAATGGAGCCAGACCTTTGGGAAGTCAGAATTGATTTGAAGGAAAAGATTGCACGAGTACTGTTTACCGTCGAAGCCCGCACAATGGTTTTGCTTCATGGCTTCATCAAAAAAGTGAAAAAACTCCCGCGTCCGATCTGGAAACTGCCAGACAGCGCAAGGCAGCACTGAAGAGGAAAAGGTAATGAACGAGCACATTGGCTCCGACTTCGATGATTTCCTTGCCGAGCAAGGTTTTGCCGAGGAGGTTTCTGCCGCAGCTCTGAAGCGAGTCATCTCTTGGCAGATCGCCGAAGTCATGAAAAAGCAAAAGGTGACCAAGAAGGCCCTTGCCGAGCGCATGCACACAAGCCGGACGGCAGTGGACAGGGCCCTGGATCAAAACGATCCGGGAATGACTCTTGCGACGCTGGCCAGCGCAGCAAGAGCGCTGGGGCAACGTGTAGAAGTCAGACTGGTACCGGAGCGAGAAGCAGTCCGCAGCTGAATAAAAACAGTGATCGGACTTACTCCTTGGCCCCCAGCACCAACTCCACCATCAAATCATCCGCCAGAGTCTCGAGCGCCGTCTGCAGGTCATCCAGTGAAAGGTCCTGAGGGACGCCCAACACCGCGTCGGCGTGGAACAGCAGTTCGCTGCTCATGGGCGCGGGGGACACGTTGGTAATCAGGTGTTCGACATTGACGCCCTGCCCGGCCAGCAAACGGGTGATGTCGCGTACGATGCCGGGGCGGTCGTTGCCGACCAGTTCCATGCTGATCATTCGAGTCGTATCGGTGGTCTCGACCACGCTCTCGGCCAGCAACATGCGGATGCCATGGGCTGACAAACCATTCAGGGCCTTGATCAGGTCATCATAGTTTTCTGCCTCGACGCCTACCTTGAGGATCCCGGCAAATTGTCCGGCCATGCGCGACATGCGACTTTCCAGCCAGTTGCCGCCATGCTCGGCGATGCAGCGTGCGATGCGTTCGACCTGACCCGGTTTGTCGGGAGCAACCAGCGTTACGACGAGATGATCCACGGTCAATTCCTCTTTCTGCACAGATGATTTGGAGACAGCGTCGGTCTTACGAGTATAGGCATGCCCGAAGGGCAGCTCGCTCGCGGTAAATCGTGTACCGTTTGCCACGCTTTATGGAACAATCCTGAGCGTTTCTGGGAACACGGTGAATATCACCGTGACCCAATATGAATATCCAGTCGTTTAGTGACATATTCAGCGACGTTTTCACGCGATGACGGCTCATGTAGTATCCCGAATTGCGCACTACATGACACCAAAATCAATAACAGAGCGCTCCCCGAGTGTGCTCGACCCTGCTGAGCAGAGTGAGGCAAGTGCAATGACTGAGTACGTTCAAGTCGGTGACCTGCAAGTCGCCAGAGTCCTGTTCGACTTCGTGCAGAACGAAGCCACCCCCGGAACCGGCGTCGACGCCACTGCGTTCTGGGCCGGTGCGGACCAACTGATCCACGACCTTGCGCCAAAGAACAAGGCACTGCTCGCCAAACGTGATGAGTTACAGGCGAAAATCGACGCCTGGCACCAGTCGCATGCCGGGCAGGCTCACGACGCCTCGGCCTACAAAGCCTTCCTTCAGGAGATCGGTTACCTGCTGCCAGAAGCAGCGGACTTCCAGATCACCACGCAAAACGTCGATGAAGAAATCGCCACCATGGCCGGCCCGCAGCTGGTCGTGCCGGTGATGAACGCCCGGTTTGCGCTGAATGCGTCGAACGCCCGCTGGGGTTCGCTGTATGACGCGCTCTATGGCACCGACGCCATCAGCGAAGCAGGCGGCGCGGAAAAGGGTAAAGGCTACAACAAGGTGCGTGGCGACAAGGTGATCGCGTTCGCTCGTGCCTTTCTCGATCAGGCTGCGCCTCTGGCAGCAGGTTCACATGCAGACTCGACGGCTTACAAACTGATCGACGGCAAGCTGGTCGTCAGTCTCAAGGGTGGCAGCAATACCGGCCTGCACGATGACGCCCAACTGGTCGGTTTTCAAGGCGATGCCCTGGCACCGTTTGCCTTGCTGCTCAAGCACAACGGCCTGCACTTCGAACTGCAGATCGACGCCGCCAGCCCGGTCGGGCAGACCGATCCGGCAGGCGTGAAAGACATCCTCATGGAAGCGGCGCTGACCACCATCATGGACTGCGAAGACTCCATTGCCGCCGTCGATGCCGACGACAAAGTGGTTGTCTACCGCAACTGGCTGGGCCTGATGAAGGGTGATCTGGCCGAATCGGTGTCCAAGGGCGGTGAAACCTTTACCCGCACCATGAACCCGGACCGCGTCTACACCACGCCAGAGGGCGGCGAAGTCACGCTGCATGGTCGCTCGCTGTTATTCATTCGCAACGTGGGTCACCTGATGACCATCGATGCGATACTCGACAAGCATGGCAACGAAGTGCCGGAAGGCATTCTCGATGGCCTGCTGACCAGCCTTGCAGCCATCCATAACCTAAACGGCAACACCTCGCGCAGCAACAGCCGCAGCGGCTCGATGTACATCGTCAAACCGAAGATGCACGGCCCGGAGGAAGCTGCATTCACCAACGAACTGTTCGGGCGCATCGAGCAGGTACTGGGCTTGCCGCGTAACACCTTGAAGGTCGGGATCATGGACGAGGAGCGCCGTACCACGGTCAACCTCAAGGCCTGCATTGAGGCCGCCAGCGAGCGCGTGGTGTTCATCAACACCGGCTTCCTCGACCGCACCGGTGACGAAATCCATACCTCCATGGAAGCAGGCCCGGTGGTGCGCAAGGCGCAGATGAAAGCCGAGAAGTGGATCGCTGCCTACGAGAACTCCAACGTCGACATCGGCCTGAAATGCGGCCTGCAAGGTCGCGCACAGATCGGCAAAGGCATGTGGGCCATGCCGGACCTGATGGCCGCCATGCTGGAGCAGAAAATCGCTCATCCACTGGCGGGTGCGAACACCGCCTGGGTTCCCTCACCTACGGCAGCCGCGCTGCACGCCCTGCACTATCACAAGGTCGACGTGTTCGCCCGTCAGGCCGAACTGGCGCAGCGCGAGCAAGCCTCGGTGGATGACATTCTGACCATTCCGCTGGCACCGAATACTGACTGGACGCCGGAAGAAATCCAGAACGAACTGGACAACAATGCGCAGGGCATTCTTGGCTATGTCGTGCGCTGGATCGATCAGGGAGTGGGGTGTTCGAAAGTGCCGGACATCAACGACATCGGCCTGATGGAAGACCGCGCCACGCTGCGCATCTCCAGCCAGCACATGGCCAACTGGCTGCGTCACGGCGTTGTCAGCGAAGCTCAGGTCCTGGAAAGCCTCAAGCGCATGGCACCGGTGGTGGATCGCCAGAACGCCAACGACCCGCTGTATCGCCCTCTGGCACCCGACTTCGACAACAACATCGCCTTCCAGGCGGCGGTCGAGCTGGTCATCGAAGGCACCCGGCAGCCCAACGGCTACACCGAGCCGGTATTGCACCGTCGCCGCAGGGAGTTCAAGGCCATCAACGGCCTGTAACTCGCCGCCCGGGCAATTGCAGGTTCTGGTCCTTGCCGGGCCAGAACCTGCAAGGGCTCACTGCCTCAACTTATCCCCAATTCCCGCTTGACCAGCTTCACCAATTGCTTGGTATTGAGCGGTTTGAGAAGGAAGTCCACCACGTTCAGGTGCATGGCATCGATGGCATCGCGCACGTTGGCGTCGCCGGACACGATGATGATCGGCAGCTCGGCCCGATCCGACTCACGAACCTTGCGAATCAGATCCAGCCCGTCAAAAGGAGCCATCCGCAAGTCGGTGATCAGCAGTCCGATAGACTGACGCGTGTGGATCATCTGCAGCGCAGTATCGCCACCGGGCGCAGTCATGCAACTGATGTCATTGAGGCTTAGAATTTCGGCCAGCAGCTCTCGCGCGTCGCTGTCGTCATCGACGATCAGGACCCGTTGCGGGGCGTCGCGGGCGGGCGTGAGCATGACCTCATGGAGGGCATCGCGCTCATCGTCGCTCAGAATATCGTGGTCAATCATTGCAGTCTCATCATTCCCTGAACTAATCCGACAGCAGATACGGGTCAATCTGCGATGCATTTCGTCGGCATCCCGGCCGGTCTCCGCTCGCAATCCGTTGCGCTCGTCAAATCAGTTATGTCGCAACCAGCACGACTGTGTCACTGGGTTCAAGGTAAGACTTACGTCCAATGGGCACCTGGCTGCAAGCGGCCGACCATGAGCACCAATAACAAGAACGCGGAACAGGCCATGAGCAAGGCAGATGCTTTCACCCAGGCAGGCAAGACAGCCGTGCTGCAGAACATACACGGCACCATGCAGTTTCTGCAAAAATTCCCGCCGTTCAATCAGATGGAAAACGCTCACCTGGCCTATCTGGTCGAGCAGTGCCAGCTGCGCTTCTACGCTGCCGGTGAAAGCATCATCAAGCCTGGCGACGGACCGGTGGAGCACTTTTACATCGTCAAACAGGGTCGGATAGTCGGCGAGCGTCCGCATTCTGCCAAAGGCGGTACGGAAACGACATTTGAAATAACCACGGGTGAGTGTTTTCCGCTCGCCGCCCTGCTCGGCGAGCGTGCCACCCGCACCGAGCATCTGGCTGCCGAGGACACCTTCTGCCTGCAATTGAACAAGCAAGCGTTCATCAAGCTGTTCGCGCTCTCCACAACCTTTCGCGACTTTGCCCTGCGCGGCGTCAGCAGCCTGCTGGATCAAGTCAATCAGCAGGTCCAGCAGCGCGCCGTCGAAACCCTCGGCACGCAATACTCTCTGAACACCCGGCTGGGTGAACTTGCCATGCGCCATCCGGTGATGTGCAGCCCGGAAACGCCCATGCGCGACGCCGTGAAGCTGATGCATGAGCAGCAGGTAGGCAGCATCGTGATTGTCGACGAGCGGCAGGCGCCGCTGGGTATCTTTACCCTGCGCGACCTGCGTGAGGCGGTTGCCGATGTGAATGCCGACTTCAGCGCGCCGGTCAGGCACACCATGAGTCTGTCACCGTTCCACCTGAGCCCGGACGCCAGTGCGTTCGACGCCGCCATCGCCATGACCGGACGCCATATCGCCCACGTGTGCCTGGTCCGGGACGGGCGGTTGTGCGGCGTGGTGTCGGAGCGGGATCTGTTTTCCCTGCAACGGGTCGACCTGGTGCACCTGGCGCGGACCATTCGCAACGCGCCACGCATCGAAGCGCTCACCGGCTTGCGCGGCGATATCGTCCAGCTGGTCGATCGCATGCTTGCCCACGGCGCGTCTTCGACGCAGATAACCCAGATCATCACCCTGCTCAACGATCACACCGTATGCCGGGTGATCGAGCTGACGCTTGCAGAGAGAGGCGACCCTGGCATTGCGTTCAGCTGGCTGTGTTTTGGCAGCGAAGGCCGTCGCGAGCAGACGCTGCATACCGATCAGGACAACGCCATTTTGTTCGAAGCGCGCGATGCCGCAGAGGCAGAGCAGATTCGCAAAGTACTGCTGCCAATTGCCGAACGCATCAACCAGAGCCTGGCGCAATGTGGATTTACCCTGTGCAAGGGCAACATCATGGCCGGCAATCCCGACCTGTGTCTGTCGCAACTTGAATGGTCACAGCGTTTCTCGACATTTATTCGCGAGGCGACGCCGGAGAACCTGCTGGCCTCGAGTATCTATTTCGATCTGCGCGTGGTCTGGGGTGATGAAAGCGGCGGCGAGCAACTGCGCCGCGGCATTCTTGATCAGGTCGCAGACAACCGGCTGTTCCAGCGCATGATGGCCGAGAATGCGCTGCGCCAGCGTCCGCCGGTGGGTCGTTTCAAGGATTTCGTGCTGGCGCGCAAAGGCAGTGAAAAGGACACCCTGGACCTCAAGGTCGAAGGCCTGACGCCCTTCGTCGACGGGGCGCGCCTGCTGGCACTGGCCAACGGTATCGGCGTGAGCAACACGCAGGAACGCCTGCGCCAACTGGTCGAGCGCGAAGTCATCGACCCGCTCGACGGTGCTGCGTATGAGGAGGCCTATCACTTCATTCAGCAGACCCGCATGCAGCAACATCAGCTGCAGAGTCGCCAGAATCTGGCTTATTCCAACCGCATCGACCCCGACACACTCAACCATCTGGACCGGCGCATTCTGCGCGAATCGTTTCGCCAGGCGCAGCGATTGCAAACCAGCCTGACCCTGCGTTATCAACTATGAATCTGTTCGAATGGCTCAAGCCACGGCCGAAAAAAACGCCTTTGCATGCACATCAACTGGAGCGCCTCGAACGACTGCCGGTGTGCGCGAACCTCAGCGGCACACCGCTGCGTGAACAGCGCTGGGTCGTGCTGGATCTGGAAACCAGCGGCCTGAACATGAACCGTGATCAGGTGCTGTCCATGGGTGCGGTGGTGATTGAAGACGGCGCCATCGATCTGGGCCAGCAGTTCGAGCGCACGCTGTTGCGCGTCGACCACAAGATCAGCCCCGCCGTTCTGATTCATGGGCTGGCGCCCAGTGCGATTGCCGCGGGCAGTGAGCCGGTCGAGGCTTTGCTGGACTTCATGGAGTTCGTCGGTGACAGCCCGATCCTCGGCTTTCACGCGCCATTCGATCAGCACATGCTGTCGCGTGCCTTGAAGGAAAGCCTGGGCTATCGCTTGCAGCATCCGTTTTTCGACGCTGCCGAAATAGCTCCGATGCTCTGCGAGCACGCCAACCTGCGTCATGCCGGGCTGGATGACTGGACCCGTTTCTTTGGTCTGCACGCCGAAGAGCGTCACCACGCCAGCGCCGATGCGCTGGTCACCGCAGAACTGGCGCTGATCCTGTTCAGCCATGCCCGTCGCCAGCAGATCGACAGCCCCTTGCGGCTTGAGGAAGCACTCGGGCAATGGCGCAGACGCAGACAGTCGCATTCGTTCTGAGTGCGGCTGCGTCAGCGCCTCACATTCAGTTCGGGGCGATGGTCTTGGCGATCACATCCACCGTCGCTTCGACCTGCTCCCGGTAGCGCTTGAGCTCGACCTTGTGCAATTGCTCAAGCTCGATCTGCTGCGAACAAAGGTTCAGCGCAGCAAGGACCAGCAGACGGTCACCGATCAACGTCGGGTATTTGCGCTTGGTGTCGGCCAGCGACGCATTAAGCATCGCGGCGGCCTTCATGAGGGTCAGGTCTTCGCCAGCCGGCGCCTTGACCGAGTACTCATTGCCCAGAATAGTGAGGACGGTTACACCGCTGCCATCGACGTTCATGCGCCGACAGCACTTGCGCTGGTCGCGCGATCAACCAGTGCCTGGATGCGCGCGGCAGTGCTGCCATGCTTCTCTTCCTGCTCCATCAGACTCAGTTGCAAGTTCTCGTTCTCGTCCTTGGCTTTTGCCAGCTCGGCACCGAGCTGTGCATTTGTTTCCTGAAGGGCCTGGTTCTGCTGCACCAGATCGCCGACAAGTTGTTCCAATTGGCTAAGGGAGGCTTCCAACATTTTGATTTCTCGAGCAAATTTCAACGGGCGCGTACGATAAAGAAAAGTCGCTGCGCATACCAGCGCTCAGGCTTCGATACCGCTCTGTCATGACATCGACATGTCGATAACGTAGACGCGTAGGGGGCTTGTGACTGCGTATTCGGTATCCGGTTCCTGCTGTTCGTCAGACTGCCTGAAACTGCGACAAATGCGCGCAGCCAATGGGCAGACTGCCATCGTAGAAAAAGCCCCCGCCCCGTCTTTTCAAGGGGTTGCGCCCGATCCGCGAGAGAAATGAAGAATTCGTCACGATTAAGTCACAGGCGATACGTGCCTATTAACTCAAGACTTCAGTCGCACGTCCGATAGGCACCCCACTCACGGCTTTATCCCCGTCTCTAAATCGCATGGAACGCGTAAATGACCCTGGAAGCTTTCTATGTCCCTGCGAAATATGAACATCGCGCCCCGAGCGTTTCTTGGATTTGCCATGATCGGCACCCTCATGCTGATTCTGGGCGTCTTTGCACTGTCACAGATGAGCAAGATCCGCGGCGCCACCGAGGTGCTGGCCGACAGCAACGTGCCCAGCATCAAGAGCCTCGATCGCTTCGCTGAAGTCAGTATTCGTCTGCGGGTATTGTCCTATCGATTGCTGGTCAATCGCGATCCGGAAACCCAGCAGAAAACCATCGAACTGATGGCGATGCGCAACAAGCAGATCACTGACGCTCAGACCGTTTACGAAAAGCTGATCAGCGCGCCCGAAGAGCGCAACCTCTATAGCCAGTACGTGCAGTTGCTGGGGCAGTATCGCCAGCTTGAGGATCGTCTGAAGACGCTGAGCCGTGCGAACAACATCGACCAATTGCAGGAGTTGCTCAACAACGAAATGGTCAGCAACTCCGACCAGATGAACGTTGTGCTGCGCAAACTGGTGGAGATCAATACGGCACAGTTGAATGAGGTCAAGGAACAGGCCTCCAGCGAGTACGACTCGGCATTCAATATGGTGATCGGACTGCTGATCGCTGCCACCCTGCTGACCCTCGTGTTTGCCTGGATGCTGATCAAGAGCATTACCACACCGATTGCCACCGCACTGCTTGCAGCAGAGACCATCGCGCAAGGCAATCTGACCCGGCCGATCAGTATCGATGGCACCGATGAAGCCGGTCGTCTGCTGCTGGCCATGAAAACCATGCAGGACAAGCTGCGCGATACCTTGCAGGGTATTTCCGGCTCGGCCACGCAACTGGCCTCGGCAGCCGAAGAGCTGAATGCTGTCACTGACGAAAGCGCACGCGGGCTGGTGCAGCAAAATGATGAAATAGAACAGGCAGCCACTGCGGTCAACCAGATGACCAGTGCCGTGGAAGAAGTTGCACGCAACGCCACCAGCACCTCGCAGGCCTCGCGCAGCGCGGCCACCTCTGCGGGCGATGGCCGCGACCTGGTTCAGGAAACCGTCATCGCCATCGAACGCATGAGTGGCGACGTGCAAGGCACTGCCGAGCTGATCATCAGCCTGGCCAATGAATCGCGCGATATCGGCAAAGTGCTCGACGTGATTCGCGGCCTGGCCGACCAGACCAACCTGCTGGCATTGAACGCCGCCATCGAAGCCGCGCGCGCCGGTGAAGCAGGACGTGGCTTTGCCGTCGTCGCCGACGAAGTCCGTGCCCTGGCCCATCGCACCCAGCAATCGACCAGCGAAATCGAACGCATGATCAGCAGCATTCAGACCGGCACGGAACAGGCCGTCAGCTCGATGCGCAACAGCACCGAACGCGCCGAATCGACCCTGAACATCGCCAAGGGCGCGGGCCAGGCATTGAACACCATCAACAGCGCCGTGGAGGAAATCAACGAACGCAACATGGTCATCGCCAGCGCCGCCGAAGAACAGGCACAGGTCGCCCGCGAAGTGGACCGCAACCTGGTCAACATCCGCGATCTCTCGGCACAATCCACCAACGGCGCCAACCAGACCAGCGCAGCCAGCACCGAGCTGTCACGCCTGGCAATCGACCTCAACGGCATGGTGGCGCGCTTCGCGCTTTGATTGCAGGCAGGTACCTGACTCTCGTGCCAATGCTCCGTGTTGGCATGCCTTTCTGGACGCTCGCGTCCTCTTGCGACGCAGAGCGTCGAGAACTGCATTCCCACGCTGGAGCGTGAGGAACGATGCTCTCGACTATCGTGCGACGCAGAGCGTCGAGAAGTGCATTCCCACGCTGGAGCGTGAGGAACGATGCTCTCGACTATCGTGCGGCGCAGAGCGTCGGGAACCGCATTCCCACGCTGGAGCGTGCGGAACGATGCTCTCGACTATCGTGCGGCGCTCTGCGTCGCATGCCTTTCTGGACGCTCTGCGTCCTCTTGCGAATCAGGGCGGTTAAAGCCTCACACTCGCAAACGTCGACTCATTACGCGCCTGACTCAAGGCCGACATCGGCCCGGACAACGGGGCGAGCACCAAGGCCTGCGGGATTGGCATCATGGCAACCTGCTGTGCGGTGTTGGACCCTACGCGCTCGTCACGCGGCGGGATGCCGAAGTATTCGCGGTAGCATTTGGAGAAGTGCGGCGTCGACACGAAGCCGCACACCGACGCCACTTCGATGATCGACATCGGGGTCTGCTTGAGCAGTTGCCGGGCGCGAATCAAGCGCAGTTTCAGGTAGTAGCGCGAAGGCGAACAATGCAGGTATTTCTGGAACAACCGCTCCAGCTGCCTGCGTGAAACGGCGACATACACAGCCAGTTCGTCAAGATCGATCGGCTCCTCGAGATTGGCTTCCATCAGCGCCACGATTTCCTGCAGCTTCGGCTGATTGGTACCGAGCATGTGCTTGAGCGGCACGCGCTGATGGTCCTGTTCGTTGCGAATGCGCTCGTAGACGAACATCTCGGAAATGGCTGCCGACAACTCGCGCCCATGATCACGACTGATCAGGTGCAGCATCATGTCCAGTGGTGCGGTGCCACCCGAGCTGGTGAAACGGTTGCGGTCCAGCGTGAACAGCCGGGTGCTCATCGACACCCGTGGAAAGGCTTCCTGCATCGAAGCCAGACATTCCCAATGCACGCTGCACTCGAAACCATCCAGCAGGCCTGCGCACGCCAGCGCCCAACTGCCGGTGCACACCGCGCCCAGACGACGCGACTGACGTGCCTGGCTCTGTAGCCAACTGACGTGTTCACGCGTGACGGAGCGTTGAATACCGACACCGCCGCAGACGATAACCGTGTCGAGCAAAGGAGCCTTGTGCATTGCCGCATCCGGCGTGATCTGCAGACCATCGCTGGCCCAGACCTGTCCGCCGTCGACACTCAGCGTGGTCCAGCGATACAGCTCGCGGCCCGACAACTGATTGGCCATGCGAAGGGGTTCTACCGCCGATGCGAGGGAGATCAGGGTGAAGTTATCCAGCAGCAGAAAGCCGATGGACTGTGGCGCGCGGTTCTGGGGTTGAGTCCCTTGATTGAACGATGTCATCACACTATCTCCTCTCATATGGCAATGGTTGGCCCCAGAACAGGCTCTTCTTGTAGCCCTCGTCATTGCAGGGCCTGGTGATGACATCGCAAATCCCATGCCGGAAATTGATCGCTCATTCAAGAACACCTGAAAACGACGTCGCGAAGCGTCTAACCGGCTGCGACCCACGTACCTGTCAGCGACGCCAAGGCCGCCGCAGGCGCAGTTCGATGAGCAGTTCGGTAGCACTTGGCGGAAACGACCAAGGGGCCTTCGCACGCCAAGTGCTACTCAAGGCACATCCCGATAAAACCCTGCCGAGGGCAGGCGTTCGCGCTAAAAAGTGGCGGCCTGCAGGGCGCGTGATCGAAAAGCGCGCAGCCGCCAAAAATGGCATGCGACCGGGCATGACCACTGCCGGATCTGACCCGATAATGAACTTGTCGGCGTTACCCCCCTCCAAAAGACCGCGTTCGCGCAGGCACCGACCTGCCAACCGACCGCTGCCGAACTGCGCAGCGACTGTGTAACGTACTGGCCGTTTTTTCGCAGTTCCGACACTGCAACCGGGCGTGCGTACGATGCAACGAATCTGTAAGCGACCTTGCGCGCACTGGATACGACGCCTCCTGCACTGGATACGACGCCCCCTGTAGGCGTTTGATTTTCCCTGTTACATGATCGGTTCCGACTCGATCGCCCGGCGCAGTGATGGAGCTTCGCGAAAAGCCTCGCCAACCCATAAGCCGCGTCAGCGTTCACCTGCTGATGACCAGAAGAAACTCACAGGAGTCCACCCATGAAAGGTTCCAAATCGTTGCTGTTGGCCGCCACGCTCTGTATGCCGGTGCTCGCTCAGGCAGCCGAGCCAGAGGCCTGTCATACGGTCAACTTCTCCGACGTAGGCTGGACTGACATTACCGTCACTACTGCGGTAACCAGCGCCGTACTCGAGTCACTGGGTTACAAGACCAAGACCACCATGATTTCCGTACCGGTGACCTACAAGTCGCTGGCTGACGGGAAGAACATGGACGTGTTCCTCGGCAACTGGATGCCGACCATGGAAAACGACATCAAGCCCTATCGCGAAGCAGGGACCGTCGAAACCGTGCGTGCCAATCTGGAGAACGCCAAGTACACCCTGGCTGTCCCGGAAGCGCTCTATAACAAAGGCCTGCATGACTTCGCCGACATCGCCAAATTCAAGAAGGAACTGGGCGGCAAGATCTACGGGATCGAGCCTGGCAACGACGGCAATCGCTTGATCCAGAGCATGATCGACAAGAACGCCTTCGGCCTGAAAGATGCAGGCTTCAAGGTTGTTGAATCCAGCGAAGCCGCAATGCTTTCGCAGGTCGACCGCGCCGTGAAACGCAAGAACGATGTGGTGTTCCTCGGCTGGGAACCGCATCCGATGAACACTCGCTTCAAGATGAAATATCTGACCGGCGGCGATGACTTCTTCGGCCCCAACTATGGCCAGGCGACCATCTACACCAACACCCGCAAAGGCTACAGTCAGGAGTGCAGCAACGTAGGTCAGCTGCTCAAGAATCTGTCCTTCACGCTGGACATGGAAAGCAGCCTGATGGGCAATGTGCTGGACGACAAAATGAAGCCTGATGCCGCCGCCAAGGCGTGGATCAAGAAAAACCCGCAAGTACTCGACACCTGGCTCGCAGGCGTGACCACCGTCGATGGCAAGCCAGGCCTGGAGGCAGCCAAAGCCAAGTTGACCCAGTAAGCCGACAGCAGGCGGGGCTGACCCGCCTGCTGCCCTCTTCACCTTCCGCAAGCGGACACCCGAAATCATGCTGACTGACCATAAAATCCCTCTGGGCGAGTACATCGCCGCATTTGTCGATTGGTTGACGGCCAACGGCGCCGATTACTTCGACGCGATAGCCTCGACACTGGAAATGATGATCCACGGGTTCACTTTCGCGCTGACCTGGTTCAATCCATTCGTACTGATCGGCCTTATCGCCGCCCTCGCGCACTTCATCCAGCGCAAGTGGGGCCTGACGGTTTTCGTCATCCTTTCGTTTCTGCTGATCCTCAACCTGCATTACTGGCAGGAGACCATGGAAACCCTGGCACAGGTGCTCTTCGCCACACTGGTGTGTGTCGTCATCGGCGTGCCGCTGGGCATCATTGCCGCGCACAAGCCGCTGTTCTACACCATCATCCGGCCGCTGCTCGACCTGATGCAGACCGTGCCCACCTTCGTCTATCTGATTCCGACACTCACGCTGTTCGGTCTGGGCGTGGTACCCGGTCTGATCTCGACAGTGGTTTTCGCCATTGCCGCGCCGATTCGCCTGACTTACCTGGGTATCCGTGATGTACCTCAGGAGTTGCTGGATGCCGGCAAGGCCTTCGGCTCGTCACGCCGCCAGTTGCTGACACGCATTGAACTGCCCTACGCGATGCCCAGCATTGCAGCCGGGATTACCCAATGCATCATGCTGTCATTGTCGATGGTGGTCATCGCGGCCCTGGTCGGCGCCGACGGCCTGGGCAAGCCAGTGGTCAACGCGCTGAACACGGCCGACATCGCGCTCGGTTTCGAAGCCGGTCTGGCAATCGTATTGCTGGCCATCATGCTCGACCGCATCTGCAAACAACCCGAAGCCAAGGTAGGGTCCGACGCATGAGTATCATCAAATTCGACAAGGTAGACGTCATCTTCTCCAAGGACCCGCGTGAAGCCCTCAAGCTGCTCGACGAAGGCCTCACGCGTGACCAGATCCTCAAGAAAACCGGACAGATCGTCGGCGTCGAGAACGCCAGCCTGGATATCGAGAAGGGCGAAATCTGCGTGCTGATGGGCCTGTCGGGCTCCGGCAAATCCAGCCTGTTGCGCTGTATCAACGGTCTCAATACCGTCAGCCGTGGCTCGCTGTTCGTCGAGCATGAAGGCTCACAGATCAACATCGCCAACTGCAGCGCGGCCGAACTGAAAATGATGCGCACCAAGCGCATTGCCATGGTCTTCCAGAAATTCGCCCTGATGCCCTGGCTCACGGTGCGCGAAAACATCAGCTTTGGCCTCGAAATGCAGGGTCGCCCCGAAAAGGAACGGCGCAAGCTGGTGGATGAAAAACTCGAGCTGGTGGGCCTGACCCAGTGGCGCAACAAGAAGCCCGACGAGCTGTCCGGCGGCATGCAGCAGCGAGTGGGCCTGGCGCGGGCCTTGGCGATGGATGCCGACATCCTGCTGATGGACGAGCCGTTCTCGGCGCTCGACCCGCTGATCCGCCAGGGGTTGCAGGACGAACTGCTCGCCCTGCAAACCAAGCTGAGCAAAACCATTGTGTTCGTCAGCCACGATCTGGATGAAGCACTGAAGCTCGGCAGCCGGATCGCCATCATGAAAGACGGCCGCCTCGTGCAATACAGCGTGCCAGAGCAGATTGTGCTCAATCCGGCAGACGAATACGTGCGCACCTTCGTTGCACATACCAACCCATTGAACGTGCTGTGCGGTCGCAGTCTGATGCGCACCGTCGACGAGTGCACCCACGTCAACGGTTCGGTGTGCCTGGACCCGAGCGGCGACTCATGGCTCGATCTGGCCGAAGGCAACGTGATCAAAGGCGCGCGGCAAGGTGCCACGGCCCTCGATCTGCAGAACTGGGCCCCCGGTCAGGACGTCGCCACCCTGGATCGACGCCCTACGCTTGTGCATTCCAACATTGGCATGCGCGACGCGCTGCAGATCCGCTACCAGACCGGCAACAAGCTGGTCCTGCAGGACGGCAATAAAGTGGTCGGCATTCTGGGTGATACCGAGCTGTATCACGCATTGCTGGGCAAAAACCACGGCTGACAAGGCCTGAAACCGACAAGCCCGCTCAACCGCGCTGGACTCATCCAGCCGGGAGCGGGCTTTTTTCGTCTGCAGCGTTGTCACGGGTAACTCCCTTCCGCTATTTCTGCTCCCTCCGCCGCCATGTCGTAAACGCACCTTTGTGTGGCGTCCATAGGCATTTGGCGTCTTCGGTCCGGCCCTACCATCGCTCTCAGAGGGCTCTGTCAGCCCGAACGACAAGTCAGGCGCCGCGCCGCCGCTGGGAGATCCGCGATGTTCAGCAAGCAAGACCAGATTCAGGGTTATGACGATGCACTGCTGTCGGCGATGAACGCCGAGGAGCAGCGTCAGGAAGACCATATCGAGCTGATCGCCTCGGAGAACTACACCAGCAAACGCGTGATGCAGGCGCAGGGCAGCGGCCTGACCAACAAGTACGCAGAGGGCTATCCCGGCAAGCGTTACTACGGCGGTTGCGAGCACGTCGACAAGGTCGAGCAACTGGCCATCGAACGCGCCAAACAACTGTTTGGTGCCGACTACGCCAACGTTCAGCCGCACTCCGGCAGTCAGGCCAACGCAGCGGTCTACCTGGCGCTGCTCCAGGCCGGCGATACCGTGTTGGGCATGAGCCTGGCGCACGGCGGTCACCTGACCCACGGCGCCAAGGTCAGCTTCTCGGGCAAACTCTATAACGCCGTGCAGTACGGCATCGACACCGCGACCGGGCTGATCGATTACGACGAAGTCGAGCGCATTGCCGTCGAATGCCAGCCGAAAATGATCATTGCCGGCTTTTCGGCCTACTCCAAGACCCTGGACTTCCCGCGCTTCCGCGCAATCGCCGACAAGGTGGGCGCCTACCTGTTCGTCGACATGGCGCACGTTGCCGGTCTGGTTGCCGCCGGTCTTTATCCGAATCCGCTGCCCTACGCAGACGTGGTCACCACCACGACCCACAAGACCCTGCGCGGCCCACGCGGCGGCCTGATCCTGGCCAGGGCCAACGAGGAGCTGGAAAAGAAATTCAATTCCGCCGTCTTCCCCGGTGGCCAGGGCGGCCCGCTGATGCACGTCATTGCCGCCAAGGCGGTATGTTTCAAGGAAGCCATGGAGCCCGCCTTCAAGGCCTATCAACAGCAGGTCATCGACAACGCACAAGCGATGGCGCAGGTGTTCATCGATCGGGGCTTCGACGTGGTCTCCGGCGGCACCGACAACCATCTGTTTCTGGTCAGCCTGATCCGTCAGGGCCTGACCGGCAAGGACGCAGATGCGGCGCTGGGGCGTGCGCACATTACCGTCAACAAGAACTCGGTGCCCAACGACCCGCAGTCGCCGTTCGTGACGTCCGGCCTGCGCATCGGCACACCGGCCGTGACCACGCGCGGCTTCAAGGTGACCCAGTGCACCGAGCTGGCAGGCTGGATCTGCGACATCCTCGACAACCTCGGTGATGCCGATGTCGAGGCTGACGTTGCCAGCCAGGTCGCCGCCCTGTGCGCCGATTTTCCGGTTTATCGCTGAGTCAGGAGTAGCCTCACATGCAGCATTACTCAGGCTTCGGCCTTCTCAAGCATTCCCTCAGCCACCATGAAAACTGGCAGCGCATGTGGCGCACGCCGACCCCGAAAAAGGTCTACGACGTGGTCATTGTCGGCGGCGGCGGGCACGGTCTGGCGACGGCCTACTATCTGGCCAAGGAGCACGGCATCACCAACGTGGCCGTGGTCGAGAAAGGCTGGCTGGGCGGCGGCAACACGGCTCGCAACACGACCATCGTGCGTTCCAATTACCTGTGGGACGAGTCTGCCCACCTGTATGAACATGCGATGAAATTGTGGGAAGGCCTGTCCCAGGACCTGAACTACAACGTCATGTTCTCCCAGCGCGGCGTCTACAACCTGTGCCACACCCTGCAGGACATGCGCGACTCCGAGCGCCGCGTCAGCGCCAACCGGCTTAACGGCGTGGACGGCGAATTGCTCAACGGCCAGCAGGTCGCCGAGGAAATCCCGTACCTGGACTGCTCGAAAAACACCCGCTATCCGATCATTGGCGCAACGGTTCAGCGCCGTGGTGGCGTCGCCCGTCACGATGCGGTGGCCTGGGGCTTCGCCCGTGCGGCCGACGCGCTGGGCGTTGAC
Organism: Pseudomonas sp. MWU16-30316; assembly: GCF_020515645.1. Lineage (NCBI taxonomy): Bacteria > Pseudomonadati > Pseudomonadota > Gammaproteobacteria > Pseudomonadales > Pseudomonadaceae > Pseudomonas > Pseudomonas sp. MWU16-30316. The sequence continues at coordinate 148,055 of NZ_JAIZAZ010000008.1, forward strand.
CTGATTCAGCAGACCGAAGTCATCGGCTTTCGCAAGGAAAACGGCGTGTGCATCGGAGTGGAAACCAACAAGGGTTTCATCGGTGCCAAACGGGTCGGCGTGGTAACCGCCGGCAACTCCGGGCACATGGCCAAGCTGGCAGGCTTCCGTCTGCCCATCGAATCGCATCCGTTGCAGGCACTGGTCTCCGAGCCGATCAAGCCGATTATCGACAGCGTCATCATGTCCAACGCGGTACACGGCTACATCAGCCAGTCCGACAAGGGCGACCTGGTGATCGGTGCCGGCATCGACAGTTGGGTCGGCTACGGCCAGCGCGGCTCGTACCCGGTGATCGAACACACCATCCAGGCCATCGTCGAGATGTTCCCGGTACTGTCCCGCGTGCGCATGAACCGTCAATGGGGCGGCATCGTCGACACCACGCCGGACGCCTGCCCGATCATTTCCAAGACCCCGGTGCCGAACATGTTCTTCAACTGCGGCTGGGGCACAGGCGGCTTCAAGGCTACGCCGGGCTCGGGCAACGTATTTGCCGCCAGCCTGGCCAAGGGCGAGATGCACCCGCTGGCCAAGCCGTTCTCCATCGACCGTTTCCACAACGGCGCGCTCATCGACGAACACGGCGCTGCAGCCGTAGCCCACTAACAGGAGAACCCGACCATGCTGCATATCTTCTGTCCTCACTGTGGCGAACTGCGCTCCGAAGAGGAATTCCACCCGTCCGGCCAGGCGCACATTCCGCGCCCGCTGGACCCCGGTGCCTGCACCGATGAGCAATGGGGCGATTACATGTTCTTTCGCGATAACCCGCGCGGCCTGCATCACGAACTGTGGATACACGCCGCCGGTTGCCGCCAGTATTTCAACATGACGCGCAATACCGTGACCTACGAGATTCTCGAGACCTATCCGATCGGTAGCAGGCCGCAGTTCACGGATCAGGGAGAAAAGGTATGAGCCAGACCCATCGCCTGCCCAACGGCGGCCGCATCAACCGCAGCAAGGTGCTCAACTTTACCTTCAACGGCCAGACCTACCAGGGCTTTGAAGGCGACTCGCTGGCCTCTGCCCTGCTGGCCAACGGCGTCGATATCATCGGCCGCAGCTTCAAATACTCCCGCCCGCGCGGCATCTTCGCAGCGGGTTCGGAAGAGCCCAACGCCGTGCTGCAGATCGGCGCGACCGAAGCGACGCAGATCCCCAACGTGCGTGCCACGCAACAGGCGCTCTATGCCGGACTGGTCGCGACCAGCACCAACGGCTGGCCGAGCGTGAATACCGATGTCATGGGCATTCTGGGCAAGGTCGGCGGCAAACTGATGCCGCCGGGTTTCTACTACAAAACCTTCATGTACCCGCAATCGTTCTGGATGACTTACGAAAAGTACATCCGCAAGGCTGCAGGCCTGGGTCGCTCGCCGACCGAAAACGACCCGGACAGCTACGATGCGATGAACCAGCACTGCGACGTGTTGATCGTCGGCGCAGGCCCGGCTGGTCTGGCTGCCGCGCTGGCAGCAGGTCGCAGCGGTGCCCGAGTGATCATTGCCGATGAACAGGAAGAGTTCGGCGGCAGCCTGCTCGACAGCCGTGAAAGCCTCGACGGCAAACCCGCCGCCGAGTGGGTGTCTACAGTCGTCGCCGAGCTGAAAAGCCTGCCCAACGTCACCCTGCTGCCGCGTGCCACGGTCAATGGTTACCACGATCACAACTTCCTGACCATTCATGAGCGCCTTACCGACCACCTGGGTGATCGCGCGCCGATCGGCATGGTTCGCCAGCGCATGCACCGGGTACGTGCCAAGCGTGTGGTGCTGGCCGCCGGTACTCACGAGCGTCCGCTGGTCTACGGCAACAACGATGTGCCCGGCAACATGCTGGCCGGCGCCGTATCGACTTACGTTCGTCGTTATGGCGTGGCGCCGGGCAAGAAACTGGTGCTTTCCACCAACAACGATCACGCCTATCGCGTCGCTCTGGACTGGCTCGACGCCAGTCTGCACGTGGTCGCGATTGCCGATGCACGGCATAACCCGCGCGGCCCGCTGGTTGAAGAAGCGAGGGCCAAAGGCATTCGCATCCTGACCGGCAGCGCGGTCATCGAGGCCCGTGGCAGCAAGCGTGTGACGGCTGCCCGCGTTGCCGCCATCGACGTCAAGACGCACAGCGTGACCAGCCCTGGCGAATGGCTTGAATGCGACGTGGTTGCCAGCTCAGGCGGTTACAGCCCGATCGTGCACCTGGCCTCGCACCTGGGCGGCAAGCCGGTCTGGCGCGAGGACATCCTCGGCTTCGTGCCGGGCGAAGCACCGCAGAAACGTATCTGCGTAGGCGGCGTCAACGGTGTCTACAGTCTGGCTGACAGTCTGGCCGATGGTTTCGAAGGCGGCGTGCGCGCTGCCAGTGAAGCGGGCTTCAAGGTGGTCGAAGGCGTGATGCCCAAAGCCCTCAGCCGTGCGGAAGAGCCGACGCTGGCGCTGTTTCAGGTGCCGCATGAGAAAGGCACCGCTCGGGCACCCAAGCAATTCGTCGACCTGCAGAATGATGTGACCGCAGCGGCCATCGAACTGGCGACCCGCGAGGGGTTCGAGTCGGTTGAGCACGTCAAGCGCTACACCGCGCTGGGTTTCGGCACCGATCAGGGCAAGCTGGGCAACGTCAACGGTCTGGCCATCGCCGCGCGTTCGCTGAACGTGTCGATCCCGGAAATGGGCACCACCATGTTCCGCCCCAACTACACGCCGGTGACCTTCGGCGCGATAGCCGGGCGTCATTGCAAACACATCTTCGAACCCGTGCGTTTCACTGCGCTGCACGCCTGGCATGTCAAAAACGGTGCCGAGTTCGAGGATGTCGGCCAGTGGAAACGGCCGTGGTACTTCCCGAAGAACGGCGAAGACCTGCCCGCAGCCGTCGCTCGCGAATGCAAGGCGGTGCGCGACAGCGTCGGCCTGCTGGACGCTTCGACGCTGGGCAAGATCGATATTCAAGGCCCGGATGCACGCGAGTTTCTCAACCGCATCTACACCAACGCCTGGACCAAGCTGGACGTGGGCAAGGCGCGCTACGGCCTGATGTGCAAGGAAGACGGCATGGTCTTCGATGACGGGGTCACTGCCTGTCTCGCTGACAACCACTTCCTGATGACCACCACCACGGGCGGCGCAGCGCGCGTCCTGCAATGGCTGGAAATCTATCAGCAGACCGAATGGCCGGACCTGAAAGTGTATTTCACCTCAGTGACCGATCACTGGGCGACTCTGACGCTGTCCGGCCCCAACAGCCGCAAGCTGCTCAGCGAAGTCACCGATATCGATCTGGGCCGTGAAGCCTTCCCGTTCATGACCTGGAAGGAAGGTCTGGTCGCCGGTGTGCCAGCTCGCGTATTCCGTATCTCGTTTACCGGTGAGCTGTCCTACGAGGTCAACATTCAGGCCGACTACGCCATGGGCGTTCTGGAAAAGATCGCCGAGGCAGGCAAGCAGTACAACCTGACGCCTTACGGCACCGAGACCATGCACGTACTGCGCGCAGAGAAGGGTTTCATCATCGTCGGCCAGGACACCGACGGCTCGATGACGCCCGACGACCTGAACATGGGTTGGTGTGTCGGTCGTACCAAGCCGTTCTCCTGGATCGGCTGGCGCGGCATGAATCGCGAAGACTGCGTGCGTGAACAGCGCAAGCAACTGGTCGGCCTCAAGCCGGTGGACCCTGCCAAATGGTTGCCGGAAGGTGCGCAACTGGTGTTCGACACCAAACAGACGATCCCGATGAGCATGGTCGGCCACGTGACCTCCAGTTACGCGCACAACTCGCTGGGCTATTCGTTCGCGATGGGCGTGGTCAAAGGCGGTCTGGCGCGCATGGGAGAGCGGGTCTTCGCGCCTCTGGCCGATGGCAGCGTGATCGAAGCCGAGATCGTTTCTTCGGTGTTCTTCGATCCGAAGGGCGAGCGGCAGAACGTCGAGTAGTCCGCGGTGAGCCGATCATCCGCAGCACACAGAATTCAAGCAGGTGAATCATGAGCACAGCCAACATTTACCAGCAGCGCCCGACCACCGACGTCAAAGCCGAGTCGCCGCTGTTCCACGCAAACCTCGACAGCCTGATTGGCAAGGGGCGCGCCAGCCCGGGGGTTTTCCTGCGCGAGAAAAAGCTGCTGGGCCATCTGACGATTCGTGGCAATGCCCACGATCCGGCCTTCGCCGCAGGCGTACACAAGGCGCTGGGCATGGAGCTGCCCGCCGCACTGATGCTGGTCATCAGTGGCGAAAGCTCGCTGCAATGGCTTGGCCCGGATGAGTGGCTGCTGATTGTGCCGAGCGGCGAAGAGTTCGCGGCAGAACAGAAGTTGCGTGACGAACTGAGCGGGCAACACATCGCTATCGTCAATGTCAGCGGCGGGCAATCGATTCTCGAACTGAGCGGCCCGAAGGTGCGCCAGGTACTGATGAAGTCCACCAGCTACGACGTGCACCCGGACAACTTCCCGGTGGGCAAGGCAGTCGGCACCGTGTTCGCCAAGTCGCAACTGGTGATCCGCCGGACCGGTGAAGACACCTGGGAGCTGCTGGTCCGCCGCAGCTTCTCGGATTACTGGTGGCTGTGGTTGCAGGATGCGAGTGCCGAGTACGGGCTGAGCATTCAGACGTGAAGCGCCGGGAACCGGGGCTGAAACCGTAGCGTCGGTCTCAATGAAGACTCTTGGATTATCGTTCCCACGCTCCGCGTGGGAACGCAGTTCCGGACGCTCAGCGTCCTGCCCAAGCCTACAGGCTGGCACTGTCAGTCATATTTGCGGATAACAAATACTCTGGAGCATTGATTCAATGAGCCGCGCGCCCGACACATGGATTTTGACCGCCGACTGCCCCAGCATGCTGGGTACGGTAGACGCAGTGACGCGCTTTCTGTTCGAGCAGGGTTGCTACGTCACAGAACATCACTCCTTCGATGACCGTCTCTCGGGACGCTTCTTCATCCGTGTGGAATTTCGTCAGCCCGAGGCTTTCGACGAGCAGGCGTTCAGGGCCGGGCTGAGCGCGCGCGGTGAAACGTTCGGCATGATCTTCGAACTCACGGCGCCCAACTACCGGCCAAAAGTAGTGATCATGGTCTCGAAAGCCGATCACTGCCTCAATGACCTGCTCTACCGCCAGCGTATCAATCAACTGTCCATGGACGTGGTCGCGGTGGTGTCCAATCACCCTGATCTTGAGCCATTGGCTGGCTGGCACGGCATTCCGTACTACCATTTCCCACTGGACCCGAACGACAAGCCCGCGCAGGAAGCCAAAGTCTGGCAGGTCATTGAAGAGTCTGGTGCAGAACTGGTGATTCTTGCCCGCTACATGCAGGTCCTGTCTCCGGACCTGTGTCGCAAGCTGGACGGCAAGGCGATCAATATCCACCACTCGTTGCTGCCCGGTTTCAAAGGTGCCAAGCCCTACCATCAGGCTTACAACAAGGGGGTAAAACTGGTCGGAGCCACGGCGCATTACATCAACAACGATCTGGACGAAGGTCCGATCATTGCCCAGGGCGTGGAAGTGGTCGATCACAGCCACTATCCCGAAGACCTGATCGCCAAGGGTCGGGACATCGAAGGACTGACACTGGCCCGTGCGGTCGGTTATCACATCGAACGGCGGGTGTTTCTCAACGCCAACAGGACGGTGGTTTTATAGCTGCAACGGCTTCTCTCTGCTCCACCACAATAAAAGCGAGGTGACATGTATGTCTGGTAATCGCGGTGTAGTGTATCTCGGCGCTGGCAAGGTCGAAGTGCAATCAATTCCTTTCCCGAAAATGGAAGACCCACGCGGCAAGCGCATCGAACACGGCGTGATCCTGCGCGTGGTCTCCACCAATATCTGCGGCTCGGACCAGCACATGGTACGCGGCCGTACCACGGCGCAGACCGGGCTGGTGCTCGGTCATGAAATCACCGGAGAGGTGCTGGAAGCCGGTCGCGACGTGGAGCATCTGAAAGTCGGTGAGCTGGTTTCTGTGCCATTCAACGTGGCGTGCGGCCGCTGCCGCAGTTGTAAGGAACAGAACACCGGCGTCTGCCTGACGGTCAACCCGGCGCGTCCCGGTGGTGCCTATGGTTATGTCGACATGGGCGACTGGGTTGGTGGCCAGGCTGAATACGTGCTGGTGCCTTACGCGGACTTCAACCTGCTCAAACTCCCGGACCGCGACGCGGCGATGGAGAAAATCCGCGACCTGACCTGCCTGTCCGACATCCTGCCCACCGGCTACCACGGCGCAGTGACTGCCGGGGTTGGCCCTGGCAGTACGGTTTATGTTGCAGGCGCCGGCCCGGTCGGCCTGGCTGCGGCGGCGTCAGCACGCTTGCTGGGCGCTGCCGTGGTGATCGTCGGCGACGTCAACCCGACGCGTCTGGTTCATGCCAAGGCTCAGGGCTTCGAAATTGCCGACCTGTCCCAGGACACCCCTTTGCACGAGCAGATCGCTGCCCTGCTCGGCGAGCCTGAAGTGGATTGCGCCATCGACGCCGTAGGCTTCGAAGCACGCGGTCACGGCCATGCTGGCGCTCAGGCCGAAGCACCCGCCACCGTTCTCAACTCGTTGATGGGCGTGGTGCGCGTCGCAGGCAAGATCGGCATCCCCGGCCTGTACGTCACCGAAGACCCGGGAGCCGTGGACGCCGCCGCAAAAATGGGCAGCCTGAGCATTCGCTTCGGCCTGGGCTGGGCCAAATCACACAGCTTCCACACCGGCCAGACCCCGGTCATGAAATACAACCGCCAGCTGATGCAGGCGATCATGTGGGACCGCATCAAGATCGCCGACATAGTGGGTGTCGAGGTGATCAGTCTGGATGAGGCTCCGCGGGGTTATGGCGAGTTTGATTCGGGCGTGCCGAAGAAGTTTGTGATTGATCCGCATGGGTTGTTTGGCGGGGTTTAGATTCATCCAACCGATCAACCTTATACTTAATTATTAAGTTCTATCGATATCACGCCAAGAACCGATTAATGGTTCTCGGCGGATATTGCGAACTTGGGCTACCGGATTAGAAGTGGACGGAAATGGCAATGATTCAGCAAGGTGATAGCTAGGCGGCGGGGACTTCTCTGAAAATACAACACCTTCAACATCATCGAAAATCTTATTAAGTTTATCTCGCTTCTCTATAAAGGAATAAGAAGGTACCTCGCCTCGCGCCAGCTTGTTACTGACCTTCATATCTGCCAACTCCACTTTACGTTCAAGACGCTTATAGTTTTCATACGCGTGATCATAAGCCTCAGAGTACTGAGTGTCTTTTGTGTGATAAATATTCTTATTATACTGGGCCTGCTGCGAAGCTTGATAGGTCGGCGGCTCACTAATAGCTATCACACTTACGATAGGCTCCCCAGATCGCAAGCCATTTGAAACTGTTGTTTGCCGCTCCCTTGGCACGAGACGCCTAAAAAAATTAGATAGATTAAACATATGTCCAGTCAAATCAACCCAATTAACCGGATCCCCCCCACAATACCCATACGCATTCACCCCACCCTCACCAAACGGGCTCAGACTGTCCGGGCTGTTGAACCTCATCAACACCGGGTTAAACGCCCGATACCCATTCCCCAGCAAATAGTGCCCCGTCACCGGGTCAACTCGCTGGCCGGTAAAGCCCGGCAGGCTCGCGGGGCCTGAAGGATGACGATGTCCGTAAGGCGTGTAGGCAAACTCCAACCCCTGAGCGGCAATCACTGACTGCTGTTGATCCGTCGCCAACAACGCGCCGTCGCGCTGATTATTTTCTGTACTCAGGCAAGCAAGCACATGCTCATCCGTGCGCATAAGCGTGTGCTGGACCTGCCCCTGAACCTGCGTAGCCAGATGTGTCTTCTGATAAAAAAGGCGAGTGCTGCTCTGCCCCGCAGGCGCGCAATCGGCCAGGCGATCCAATGGATCGTAGCGGTAGACACAGAGCGCGGATTGCCCGGACGAAGCCATGGTTTCACTCCTTTGAAGTCACCCATGGCAGCAAGTCTGGGCTGAGTCTCTGTTTCCGCCCAGCTAGCAGAACTACTAGGCTGTTCCGCCTGCGGGACGAAAAACGCTGGAGACGTGCCCTACTGACGCACAGGCCTCACCAATACCGAGTAGTAATGCTCCTGCACATAGGCATTGCTATCAGGTTCCGGCACCCCGCGCATGCTGTCGATCGAAGGGAAAAGACCCAGATTCCAGTTCCGTCTGGCGGGCAATTGCGGCGTAACTCCATTTTGATCAGGCTCACGTGCAGGCTCGGACAAGTCCGAGGCCAGCACGCCGGTAATCTGCCCGTTCCGGTCCAGTACTTTCCCCGCCACGAACATGAAATGAAACGGGTAGTCCGATGACGGGCTGCCTTCCAGCCCTCCTCGCTCGATGAAACCGATACCTTCGCCGATCTCGGGAAATGACTGCTCGCCGACAAAATAGTCAGAGTGGCCGCGTGCATTTATCCAGTCATCGAGCGCTGTTGTCGTGATATTCAGGCTCACCAACTGACCATCCTGCCTGGCGACGACCTCGACATTGGGCACCACTGGAGCCGGATCACCCAGGCTCTCGCCCTTGTAATCGAACGCGACTTGCCCTCCGGCATATTTCGATACCAGGAACTCGGTGCTGGAGATGCAGCTTTCAGGCACCGCTGCCCTGGCTTCCAGCCTCACGTAACCGTCACGATCCGCTGCGATGGAGTGGAACAGGCTCGATGGCACATTAAGCTTGCCGGGTACCAGAACGTCGTCGCTCATGATGTGCAGGTCTTCGTGGTGAACCTGAAGCGTTCCGCTCGCTGTGTCATGAGCGGAATGGGACTCGTGAGTTGCCAAACGACCGGCCGGCCGCCGGGTGCGGATGCTGCAGATCATCTGATCGATGAGATTGCCGCCCTTGAGCGCTGGACGGTTGATCAGCGTGAACTCATGTCCGCCGATGTGACGCACCCAGGGCAGTGCCAGGGTCTCGGCGCGCGACCTGCCTTGCGGTGGTACCAGCAGAAACACCCCGTTGCGCTCATCCCAGTCGGCGCGGTAGATCCTGCCGTTATCCAGCTTGATGTAGTCACGTCCCTCAATCGAGTAACTGCCACGCTTTGGCCCGCTGCTGAGCGCTTCTGCACCGGTCAGGTCGACAATCGCGCTGGCAATCCCCACACCTCGGGTCCGCTCGGGATAAAGGGCGTTATCGATGTGCAGTTGCAATTGCGCACCGCTCAGATGTGTATGCTCGTCCGGCTGCTCCAGACTGGTGACCGACTCATAGGTATAGCCGCGCTGCGAGGAGAGAAAAATGCGTCGCGCATCGGCTTCCGGGACGTCATCAAGGGACAGCACGGCGATACGTTCAATTCTCGACGGGTCGGTAAAACAGGCTTCAATATGATCGATGATCGACCCCGCATGACTCAGGTAAAACTCGTCGTGCAGATGCCCCGCCAGCATGCCGAGACGCCTGGCAGGCGAATGGGCGAACCAGGATTTTCCCCCTGACTTCAGGCTGACTTCTGCCATCATCAGGTTGTTGCGGGCCAGCTTCTCCTTAAGCTGACTGACGAAGGCGCTCCGCTCGCTGGCGAGCGGCGGAATGTTTTCCTGAGCAGCCAGAAGCGGCTCGCTCAGACGAAGCTGTCTGAGGATATTTTCCCCCAGGCGTAACTCTCTGGATCTCGATGCCGCTCCCCATTCAACGGTATGGCCCAGCAAGGTATTGGCCAAGGCCGCCTGGTTGCGCGCAGCAAAAAGAATGGCCAGTTCCTCGGGGGTATCGAGTACATAAAACGGATTTTCCACTGTGGTAATGGACGAGGGCAGCCGCGATTTGATTTTGGCCACAGCATCGATGTTCCTGGCGACCCATTGAGGGTTGCGCACATAGGCTTCGTTCGCCGCCTTCGCGCCATAGAACAGTTCCAGTGCAAAGTCATCATGGGCGATGCCGTTGCGATAATCCGACTGGTCGTGCCACAGCTGAGGCAACGCTCGTTTGGGATCGGCGTGCGGGCTGATTTTCTGCAGGCTCAGGGCAACAGGCTGCTGGTCGTGTAACGTCTCGCCCGGCGCCAGCGCCAGGAAGTGCTCGATGGGCAGCGTGCCGCGATAGTGAACGCCGCGATCCGCTTCGATCACCAGTTCCTGTCCGCTGCCATTACTGAGCGTCGCCAGAACACCCGCCACGGTCTTGCTGCCGACCAGACCTTGCAGCGTGTCGCTTATTCGGACGGTCACGAACATGCCTTGAGCCGCGACAATCTGTGCCTGAATTTCAGGCTTGTAGGCCGGTATGGCAGGCAACACCCTGGCGACTTCCATGCGGCTGCCGTCGGCGCGAATGAAGGCGGTCGTCTCAACATCGGTGCCCGCATGTTCGAGGACTTCGACATGACCATTACGCTCGGTGACGTATTTGTGCTCGATCACACCAAGCGCCATGCTCTGCTGGCTTACCCTGCCATCTGCGTCGATGGCCCGCACGGAGGCTGTTTCAAGCGCCGCCACGCAGTTGTCATACCAGCTGACTGTGTTGGTGGGAGCCAGAAAACGCTCCGGGCGACCGCTGAAGCCAAGCGGAAAATCCTCGGTGTGGGCAAAACGTGAAAGCTGCGGGGCGTCGACCGTTGACTGCGGGTGCCTGCGCCATTGACCTGCTTCGAGGTCCAGCGTATGCAGAGGTCGCAATTCCGGCCCTGTCAGTCCGCTGACTGTCCGGCAGGCATGGCCGTTGAGCATGTAGATCTTCTCGCTGATTCCACCCAGCAGTACCGCCCGAGCGCCACCTTCGACCATCGCGTTGCCATTCCAGTCGAGGCTCGTGACCTTCCGGCCCGTCGGCAGCTCGGAGATCTGCCCATCCTCCGAGACCCGCCAATAGGAGCTGCTTGTGGATAGGCGACGCCGCGCGAGGTGTGCGCCCTCGGCTTCGCGTTCGATGGCATCGCCGTGCTCGCTGTGTCGGGCCGTTTCGTTCAGATCAGAGCTGTCAGAAACAGCGCGCTCGCTGACGGTCTGTTGATAACGCAGTATCGCGGACCGAAGCCCTTTCACCGCCGATATGCCGCAATGCAGCGCCGAATGCAGACCGACCAGCAGAAAACCGAAGTTCTTCACCGACTCCTCGTAGTCGTTGGCCTTGATCGAATCGCCGAGGGCCTGGACCTGCTGGCTCATCGTCCAGATAGTGGTGCCTTGCAGCATCAGCACACCCGCCACTCTGGGAGGGAGCGTGCGCATTTTGCACAGCACCAGTTCGGCAATGATGTTGAGTGCATCCAGCGCGATGCCTTCATCATTGCCGTCGTAAATGTCGAATCCCAGGTTGATGAAGTTGCCCAGCACAGGGATCAATCCGCCGACCTGATGCACCAGTTGCAGCACATGCTGCGCGCTGGTCGACATGTTCTGAATGTCATCGTCGTTCGCTCGGGCGCTCAACATCTGCCTGAACGCCAGAGCACTGGCTTCAAGCCGGACCTTCTCGTCGGCGCTCAATAACTCGATGCAATGAACCGGCCTGTCACTGTCCGCCAGCGCAACCCCTTCCAGAATCTGCAGGCGCTCGGCGGCAGTACCGGATACCAGCACCAGCCGCTCGGCCTCCAGCATCCGATAGGTTTCGGTCGCCTGAATGGCGTAGTTCTCGGCCTCGAGCCTGAACGCTGCCTGTGGTGCGGTCAGTCGAGCAGGCAGGTGGCCGTTGTTGACGAAGGCAATGTTCGCGTCGAATAAACCCGTCAGCTTCGCTTGCAGCACGTCCAGACTTGCCGTGTAACGGGTTTTAACGGCGAGCGCCTGAGCCAGTTGCCCGAGCCGTTCATCACGATTGTCGGCAAGCGCCAGCTCGCGGCGCAGGTCTTCGTCATACACCACACTCAGCAGGGTTCGATAACCGACCGACTCTTCGTGCCGGAAAAACGTACCGGTATTGATCCAGCCGGCCCGGTAACTGATATCGAACGAAGACCGTGCAATCACCGGCCAGCAGGCTTCATTCAACCCCAGATAACGGCATAGCTCACGCGCCACGAATTCCGGCTGGGTCGGCTGCAGAACGACTTGCAGGCGCTGTTGGTCCTCGAGGTTCTGCGCAATCACTCTGTAGTAGGTGTTGACGGCATCATTCAAGCGCCGGGTATAGGCCGCCTGACGCTGCGCGTGCGGCAACGCCGGCAGGTCCTCCTGGTAATGTGCCAGCAGGTGACGGACCGCACGCAGCAACGTGACAGAGTGGCCGACGTTCCATTGCGCCTCGCGCAACTCATCGGTCAACTCCACGAACCGTGACCTGATGACGTCATAAGCACCCAGCGCCAGGGGATCCACGTATAGAAACGGAGGTTCTTTGCTGCGGATATCGAAGGCTTCGATGTCGATATCGGACAGCGGATAACGACGCTGGACAGGATTGGGCACGATCACTTCCACGATCAGCCGCTCAATATTGATCGCCCCCTCGGCTTCGCCATAGCGAATGGTGTTGATCATGTAAGACGACAGTTCCTGGCGCGCCGCGTCGAAGTATTCCGCAAGGTCCTTCGCGCGCCAGGGATTGACGGTGTGCTGCTCGCGGTAGATGTCGTGGTGGCCATCGCTGTCGTAAACGACCAGTTTCAGCGTGATGCCACCGGTTTGCTGGAGCATTGTCAGCAGCGCGTTTTCGTTGTCTTGCAGCGACGCGCCAAAATGCCGGTAACTGTTCAGCAAGGTGCGGCATCGACCAAGATGCCACTGCATCTCTTTCTTCAGCTCAAGGTCGATGACACCGTAGTCGTCAGTGCCGTGCGCCTGAACCTTGTGCTGCCGAAAGGTGTAGACCTGCGAGGTATCGAGCATGAAACGCTGCTGTTCGGCGAGGGTGAAAGGCAACGCGGGTGCCATCCCCGCAGGATGGGCTTCGCGCTCTCCGGGCAACAGCGCAGTGATCGCCTGCAGCAGATGGTCGCGGGTGGCAGCCAGCGGAATGTCGACGCCGTAGTAATCGAGCAGACCATGCAGTGAGACGGTTTGATCGTCGCGAATGGCCAGGATGCACTTGGCATCTGCCGATTCAAGGTGCGGTACCAACCGGGCCAGGCAGTCGGTGAAACGGATAAATCGCAGGTGCAGGTCAGACAGCGTGGCGTGCGCAGGTTGCCGTCCCTCGGAGATGCCCTGCAGTCGCAGCGAGTAAACCGGCCTGCCTTCATTCATCCTGACATGCAGCACACAGGTGAAAGACTGCCTGAAGTCCACCTGAGACGTGTTGACCAGATCAAGAACGTAGCGCAGGTCTTTACGGCGTACCCCGGGCAACAGATCGTCATCGACCTCGCCAGCCGGACCCGCGCTGGCGATAGCCCTGAGCAACGCCTTGAACCGCTGCAATATCGAACCGCCAAAAGTGACGCCGGCAAACAGCGGCGAGTCGTCGGCCACGGTCATGAATACTCTGTTGGTCATACAGGTGCCGGTCTTCACGTCGCGCATTCGTGCCCGCAGCGTGTTCAGCAACCTGCGGTAATCGCCCCGCGTGCGGTCTATGCGCTCGATTCGGACGCTCGGCGAATGTGACTCGCGCTGATGACTCTGCGCAATATCGAGCGCCGCCTTGGCCAGTTCGTGCTCGGGGCCTGCCTCCAAGGCTGGCGAAGCGACGGAACGGGTAACGCGTTCTGCGCTGTCCCTGAGCACGTTCAGTTCATCGTCGAACAGCACTGATTTCAGGGTGTTCAGGAGCTCGATGTCGTCGGCCCATCGCCCGAACACGCTGGCAGCCCCAAGTACCTGGATCTCGTCCAGTAGCGTGAAACCTTCAGGCCGCGGCCGTTGCAGAATGGCGGCCAGTTGCTCGCTGCCTTCGGTTGCCAGCATGTGCTGAAGCCTTTCCCGGCCGGCGGCTGGCATGGAAGGAAATGATGAGGTGTGGGTATCGGTCATTGCTGATGCTCCGTGCATTCCAAATGACCGACACCATGCTGTTTCGCGGAAAAACGAGGTAATACATAGATGTTTTCGGACGACACGGGCCAGACACCGGGCAAATACAGGCTCTGCCGTTGTTCGCTACCGCGCGCTGGGAACAAGCTTCTGTTCCTCCAGTCAAACCCTGTGCTTCATCGCCCACTCACGGGCGGTTCGAGCTCGATAAAGGTGACGCAATGAAAACTGCACGCGCAATGGCTTTGGCAACGTTGATGGCAGCGGCTGCTAGCCCTGCATTTGCCTTCAATCTGAATGACGCCGCGAACGCGGTCTCCAATGCCACCAATGGCAATCAGAAAGCCACGGCGGCACCCGAAGTCGCGGGGCTGCTCAATACCCTCGGTACGCAGCTCAATGTCACCCCGGAACAGGCGGTTGGCGGGACAGGTGCGCTGCTCGGGCTGGCGAAGAACAAACTGACCAGCACCGATTATTCGCAGTTGGCCAAATCGGTCCCGGGCCTGGAGCAAATGTCCGGCACTTCCGCACTGGAAAGTCTGGGCGGCGCCAACGGGCTGGGCAGCCTGCTGGGCGGCAAGTCGGGCAATAGCTCGATGCTCAACAGCGCGCTGGGCAACGTGCAGAGCATGGGTGATGTGAACAACGCCTTCAAGGCGTTGGGCATGGACAGCACGATGGTCAGCCAGTTTGCCCCGCTGATTCTGCAATACCTGGGGCAGCAAGGTGCCAGTGGCTCGGCGTTGCAGAGTTTGAGTGGGTTATGGGGTGCCGGGAGCTGAAGCGGACCTTATACGTGTAGCGTTCCTCAATATATCTCCGGTCTTGTACTGCTTTTTTTGCACAGCGCCTGAGATCAACGCACCTGCTGAATTGAAGGCCACACCCACCATGGCGGTGCTGCGGTCTTCAGGAAATTGCCTTGCCCATTTGATAGCAGCCGCCCCAAAGGCGGCCGGGTCGCTTTTTTTCCCCGAATACACTTGCGACGCCAGCCCCGCGTAATACTCGGCGTGCTCAAAACTTAACCTTTCGTCTCCGTGAGTCGCAAAATGGCGATTCACTTGACGGAGGTTTTTGATGAAGGAAGACTGGCTGTCATTGAATCGCTCAAGCGCGTCATCAAGCCATTTTCTACTGCCTTGCAGAGGCATCGATGAGCCAACCGCAGGGATCAACCCTTTGCGGGCTGTTTCAATCACGTCGTTAAATTGCTCGCTGATCAGCTTTACAGACTTTATCGTACGCGTACTGAAAACTGCTACAACCACCTTAAATACTCGCCCCGTCGGATCGACATTATTGACAGGGTTTCCTCCACAGTAGGCATAACCATTTATCCTGCCCTCACCAAACGGGCTCAGCGTATCCGGGCTGTTAAAGCGCATCAGCGTCAGGTTGAATGCGCGAAGTCCATTGCCCAGCAAGTAATATCCAGTGATCGGATCAATCGTCTGCCCTGTAAAACCAGGTACGCTCAGTGCGGATGTTTGCAGGGATCGCAGGCCATAAGGGCTGTAGACAAACGCCTGATTGCGCATGGCATCAAGGCTGTGCAGCACCGAGTTGGCTTGATCTGTCGCAAGCAGATCGAACAGGACCTGATCAGATTCCACACGGCGCAACGCCAGTAAAAGACCCTCTGCCTGAACGACAGAATGGTGGGAAGTGCCCTGTATTGCTGTGGTCAGGCGGTTGTTTCGATAGAAACGCCTGACGACCTCCTGCCCCGCAGGGGCGATGCTTGCCAGTCGGTTCAGTGCGTCGTAACGGTATAGGCCGATCGGCGAAACATGGGGCAATGACATGAGAGCGGATTCCGGCAACATTAAAGGCCAGTTTCATCCGCCCGTTTCGCCTCGTCTACCTGTCAGAACTGTCAGTGCCCAGGCAACTCCAGCCGCAACGCCGCAATACGCGCATCCTTTTCGTCCCAGAGCTGATTGACCCAACCCTGCACTTTCTCGCGAAATGCAGGATCGTTTTCGTAATCGCCCTGCCACAGCGCCGGGTCCAGCTCGCGGGTTCGGATGTCGACGATCACGTTGGAAACCCGGCCGCAGAGCATGTCCCAGAAACCGGGAATGCCTGAATCGGGATACACGACCGTCACGTCCAGGATGGCATCGAGTTGCTCGCCCATTGCCGCCAGCACGAAGGCAACGCCGCCGGCCTTGGGCTTGAGCAGATGGGTATAAGGCGAGCCCTGGGCCGCATGTTTGGCCGTGGTGAAGCGCGTGCCTTCCAGGTAGTTGACGATGGTCACCGGCTGGCGCTTGAACAGTTCACACGCGGCCTTGGTGATTTCCAGGTCCTTGCCCTTGAGCTGCGGATGTTTCGCCAGGAACGCCTTGCTGTAGCGCTTCATGAAGGGGTAGTCCAGCCCCCACCACGCGAGGCCCAGCAACGGTACCCAGATCAACTCTTTTTTCAGGAAGAACTTGAAGAACGGCGTGCGCCGGTTGAGTGCCTGGACCAGCGCGGGGATATCCACCCACGACTGGTGATTGCTGATAACCAGGTAGGACGTGTCACCGCGCAGCCCTTCATCGCCACGGATGTCCCACTGCGTCGGTATGCAGGTGGCGAAGATGACCTTGTCGATCTCGGCCCAAGTTTCGGCGATCCACATCACCGCAGCCGAACAGCGATCGCGCATACGGCCTCTGAACAGCAGTTTGAGCAGCGCAAAAATCAATAGCGGACCGATAAGCACCAGCGTATTGATCAGTAACAGCAGGGCAACAAAACAGCCGGTGAACAGACGGCGCATGACGGACTCTTGAAGGTTCAGGGGCGGCAATAATAAAGACCCACGCGTTTTACGCCAATTACACAGGTGCTTACAAATGTTTCACGTCTCGGCCTTTATGCTGACGTCATATTCATCCTGACGAACCTACTGCAGGTTCGCTGTCTAAAAACGGGCGCCAATCAGGCGCTGACTATTGCGAGGAACCTCTCACGTGAAACCGATCCTGGCGCTATTGTCTTTGCTGGCCCTGCCGGTCATGGCCGCTGAACCGACGTTGTATGGTCGCTACGAGAACATTAAGGTTGCGGAAATAGGCCAGACCTTCAAGGCCAAGATGGACACCGGCGCACTGACCGCCTCGCTGTCGGCAAAGGACATCGAGTTGTTCAAACGCGATGGTGATGACTGGGTACGTTTCCGCCTGGCAACCAAGGGTGCGGACGACAAGGTGTATGAGCACAAGGTCTCGCGGATCAGCAAGATCAAGGGACGCGCCGAAGGTGACGACGACGATGACGAAAGCATCAACCCCGCCAAGCGCCCTGTCGTTGACCTGGAACTGTGTCTGGGCGACAAGAAGCGTACGGTCGAGGTCAACCTGGTGGACCGCAGCCACTTCAACTTCCCGCTGTTGATCGGTGCCAAGGCATTGCGTGAGTTCGACGCCGCGGTCAACCCGGCCCGCCGTTATACCGCTGACGAGCCTGATTGCTGAGGTTATCCACAGTCCTCAGTATCGTGTGACGCTCCGCGCCCGATCCGGGATGTGCGGCGCAGCGTAGATCTGTGACGCAGAGCGTCACCCACGGCATTCCCACGCTGGAGCGTGAGGAACGATCACCTTGTAACTATCGTGCCCATGCTCCGCGTGGGTATGCATTTCTGGACGCTCCGCGTCCTATCCGGAATGTGCGGCGCGGCGCAGATCTGTGACGCAGAGCGTCACACACGGCATTCCCACGCTGGAGCGTGAGGAACGATAGCCGCCCGCAAGAACACCATCGTGCCCATGCTCCGCGTGGGTATGCCGTTCTGGACGCTCTGCGTCCTATCCGAGATGTGCGGTGCGACGCAGATTGACTCAGACCGGCGGCTGGGTCGCGATCATCGACGGGCGTTGACTGACGTCCAGATACCAGGCGGCCAGTCGCGGATAAGTGCTGCGCCAGTTCAGATCCGGCTGGCGGAAATCCAGATATCCAAGTGCAGCGGCGACGCTGATCGATGCGACATCGAAGGACGTGCTGAGCTCGGTGACCGCGTCGCTTTCGAAGTAATGCAGCGAGCGCTCAATCTTCTGCTGCTGGTTGTCCAGCCACTGATTCCAGTGTTTTTCCTGCGGACGCAAGGCAGTTTCGTAGCGGATCATTACCGCTGCATCCAACACCGCATCGGCCAGCGAAGCCAGGGTCAGGCGCCTCCAGCGTGCCGAGCCTTCCCGGGGGATCAGTGGCAGGCCCACGTGCTGGTGGTCGAGATAATCAAGAATCACCCGGCTGTCGTGAATGACGTTGCCGTCAGCCAGCCTTAGCGCGGGAAGTTTACCGGCCGGGTTGTCTTCATTGAGCTCGGCAGACGGGCTGACCGGCGTCAGCACTGTGGTCTGCAACTCGACGCGATCGAGCTGAGCGGTTTCATGCAGCATCACCATCACCTTGCGGGCGAAGGGTGAAGCCGCGTTGAAGTACAACGTCATCGTAGGCGCTGACATGGGTATTCCTCGAATGAGACAGGATCCTAGACTAGTCAGCCTGTGAAGCGTCTGCAATCAGCGTTTCAATCAGCCGCGCCGCACCAGCAAGCCCTTGATGCTCAACAGGGCAGCCGTCCCCATGCCCAGCCACGCCAGCGTATCCCACCAGCCATCACCCAGCAGCGCGGCGAACAAGCCGACGCCGATAAGCAGCGCTATCACGGCGGGTATCGCAAAGGTCCTCCAGAATCGCGATGGCCTGGAACTCATTGCGCCACCTGAGCCCGAACCATGCTCACCGAGCGCGCGGCACGACGCCTCACCCACCACAGATAGACGCCACTGCCGAGTACGATGATGGTCAGCACGTCCAGCACTGCCCAGAGAATCTTCATCGGCATGCCGCCGTAATCACCGAAATGCAGAGGTTGCGACATGCCCAGTGCGTCCATATACCAGGGACGTTCGACCACGGCGGTGACTTGCAGGGTCTGCGCGTCGATCAGCACCGGTGTGGCGAGGTGCGCAGTCAGGTGTGTATTGCCTTTGAGGAACACCGCGTAATGATGCTCGCTGGAGAAGCGCGTGCCGGGGAAAGCGATGAAATCGGCCTGCATGCCGGGCGCAGCGGATTCGGCAATTTCCAGCAATCGAGTCGCCGGGGCGCGCTGGGTCAATGGCGGCGCGTCCTTGTAAGGGGCGATCATGGTCGCCAGCGCATCATTGCGCCAGGAGGCAATCAGCAGATCGGCGCAGGCGCTGATGACCCCCGTCACGCCGACCACCAGCGCCCAGGTCAATGTCACTACGCCGATCAGGTTGTGCAGGTCCAGCCAACGCATACGCCTGGATTTATTGACCCGCACCTGGCCGAACTCCAGCTTGCGCATGAACGGCGCATACAACACGGTCCCGGAAACGATCGCCACCACAAACAGCAAGCCCATGAACGCCAGCAGCAATTTGCCGGGCAGGTTGGCGTACATGTCTACATGCAGGCGCAGCATGACCATCATGAAGCCGCCGTTGGCAGAAGGCATCTCCAGCGCCTCACCGGTGCGCGCATCGAGGGCGAAGGTGTGCGAGGAGTTGGGCTCGGTGCCGGCGGTTGCAGCGGTGATTGCCATTACGCCATTGGGGTCTTCGTCGTCCCAGCCGAAATACTGCATCACCTCGCCGGGGCGATGCGCTTCGGCAGCCCTGGCCAGTTGCTCCAGATCCAGGCGTGGTGTGTCGGCAGGCATCTCCCGGTAATGCGGAGCGTCGCCGAGCAGATGATCGATTTCATGATGAAAGATCAGCGGCAGGCCGGTGACAGCCAGCATCAACAGGAACAGGGTGCAAATCAGGCTGCTCCAGGTATGCAAGATGGACCAGCGGCGCACGGTTTGGCTTTTCATGGTTTATCCACAGACGAAGAGACGCAACGCTACGCGCGTCCCCGAAATGACTTGTAAGACTAAGCCGCTCGAAACCGAAAAAGTGTCAGGGCGATCCGCTGTCTGCATGAACGGGTATGTTTCAGAGTTTTGCCGGAGGATTACCGGGCTGTTGATCCCTGGGCAGCACGGACACCCACCACGCCGTGTGTTGTTCTATCTGCACAGGCAAGGTCGGCAGCAGCGCCTTGAGCGCCAGGTCAGTGTCTTTCAACGGGAAAGTACCGGTAACCCGCAGATCAGCCACCTTCGGGTCGACGCCCAGATGTCCTGCCCGGTAACGCCCCAGTTCAGCGAGCATGTCCGCCAGCCGCGCGTTGTCCACCACCAGCATGCCGCGCGTCCAGGCGTCGACACCGGAAGGCATGCCAAGCAACGGGCCAAGTCCGTTGCGGGTCAGCAGCACCTGTTGGCCCTCGCGCAGAACCTGTTCACCGGAAGCATTGCGCGGGTGGGCGACAACCGCCGATTGCAACACGCTGAGCCGTGTTCCATCGGACTCGCGCCGGACCAGAAAACGCGTTCCCAGAGCGCGCATCTTTCCATCCGCCGTCTCGACGATGAAGGGCCGCGGGTCGTCATGATCGCCGGTCTGCACCAGTATTTCACCGTCCTGCAGAATGACCCGACGTTGCTGCGCATCGAAGCGCACATCGATTGCGCTGTGGGTGTTAAGGCGAATCAGAGTGTTGTCCGCCAAACGCACGTCACGCTGTTCACCGGTGGCGGTGCGCTGGTCGGCAAGCCAGTAATCTATCGGCAGATAGCGGTCGCCGACGAACAATGCCAGACCCAAGGCCATGAACACCCCGGCCAGACCGCCACCGAGCTTGCGCAAACTGTGTCGCAGGGCACCCGGCGACTGTTGCAACACCTTGCGTGCCGGACCTGCGGGCAAAGCAAAGCGCTGATTGACCATGCCCAACTGGCTCCAGGCCCGGGCATGCTCTTCATCGGCTGCCAGCCAGCGCGCCAGTTCGGCGTCATTGCCGTCGTTGCTGTCCATGTTCAGTTGCCACTGGATGGCCGCATCGAGCACGCGGGCAGAGACCGGTCTGGCGTTCACGTCGGCTCACCGTAAAGTGCCACGTAGCACTGACGCATGGCCTGAGCCAGGTATTGCCTGACGCGCGAGACCGAAACGCCCAGCCTCTCGGCAATCTCAGCGTGACTCATGCCGTCGAGGCGACTGTACAGAAAGGCTGCCCGCGCCTTGCTGGACAATGTGCCGAGCATGCTGTCGATCGCCTTGAGGTCTTCCAGAATCAGCATCTGCTCTTCCGGAGAGGGCTGCTCGGCCTCGGGCACCTGCATCAACTCCCCAAGATAGGCCTGCTCCAGCGCAGCGCGTCGGAAGTGATCGAACATCAAGCCTTTGGCGACGGTTGCCAGGAAAGCACGCGGTTCTCTGGGCGTGAGCAATTCATGGCGCCCCAGCAAGCGCACAAACGTGTCCTGACTCAAATCCTGAGCACGTTGCGGGCAGGCGACATTGCGTCTGAGCCAGGCCAGCAGCCAACCGCGATGATCGCGATACAGCGCACCAACGATCTCGCTATGAGTGCTTGGGACTGACGACACGAATGGCCTCGATGAGAAAGTTCTAACTAAAGAGAATCATTCGCGATTGTGGCAGAGCGGAGGGATAGTGGCAATTCGCGTCTGTCGGGAGGCGGGTCTGAATCGAGTGGGCGCTCGTGCCCATGCTCAGCGCCATTGCGAAGCGGAGCGTCGGGAAATGCAGTCTCACGCTGAAGCGTGAGGAACAAGAATCCTGTAACTATCGCGCCGATGCTCCAGTGTGAAATACATTCACGCTGGAGCGTGCACAACGACAGGCGTCCCGGGAGGACGCCTGGGCGTTAGATCAGGCCTGGTGGCTGATCTCGCGCAGCGGCTTGCCGCGTGACGGCTTGTCGCCTGCGACGAAGTAGTCGGCCGTACTGCGTGGCAGCGGCTGGCGACCACGGATCTTGTCGGCGATTTTCTCGGCGATCATGATCGTCGGTGCATTCAGGTTACCGGTGGTGATGATCGGCATGATCGAGGCATCGACCACACGCAGGCCTTGCAGGCCATGCACGCGACCCTGACCATCGACAACCGCCATTTCGTCGGTGCCCATCTTGCACGAGCAGGACGGGTGATAAGCCGTCTCGGCATGCTCACGCACGAACTGGTCCAGTGCCTCGTCAGACTGCACGTCGATGCCGGGGCTGATTTCGCGGCCACGGTACGGGTCCAGTGCCGGCTGCTGCATGATCTCGCGCGTCAGGCGGATGCCATCGCGAAACTCCTGCCAGTCCTGCTCGCTGGCCATGTAGTTGAACAGGATGCTCGGGTACTCGCGCGGGTCTTTGGATTTGACCTGCACGCGGCCACGGCTCGGCGAACGCATGGAGCCGACGTGAGCCTGGAAACCGTGTTCCTGAACGCCCTTGGTGCCGTTGTAGTTAATCGCGACCGGCAGGAAGTGGTACTGAATGTTAGGCCATTCGAACGCTTCACTGGAGCGAATGAAACCACCGGCTTCAAACTGGTTGCTCGCACCGATACCTGTACCGAGGAACATCCACTCGGCACCGATGGCAGGCTGGTTCCACCACTTCAGCGAAGGGTACAGCGACACCGGCTGGGTGCAGGCGTACTGCAGGTACATCTCCAGGTGATCCTGAAGGTTCTGGCCAACGCCCGGCAGGTCATGAACCACCGGAATATCCAGCTTGTTCAGCACTTCGGCCGGGCCGACGCCGGAACGCTGGAGAATCTGTGGCGAAGCGATCGCGCCGCCACACAGCAGCACTTCCTTGCGGGCACGGGCCTGGATGCGGGTATCGCTGTCGCCTACCAGGTACGCCACGCCGACGGCACGCTTGCCTTCGAACAGAATGCGATCGGTCAGCGCGTGAGTGAAGATGGTCAGGGTCGAGCGCTTCTTGGCCTCGTCCAGATAACCACGGGCGGTACTGGCGCGACGACCGTTAGGCGTCACGGTGCGGTCCATCGGACCGAAACCTTCCTGCTGATAACCGTTGAGGTCGTCAGTGCGCGGGAAACCGGCTTGCACGCCCGCCTCGACCATCGCGTGGAACAGCGGATTGTTGCCCGCCTTGGGCGTGGTCACGCTGACCGGACCTTCACCACCGTGGTAGTCGTTCGGGCCAATGTCGCGGGTTTCGGCCTTGCGGAAGTACGGCAGGCAGTCGAGGTAGCTCCAGTCTTCGAGACCCGGCTCCTTGGCCCAGCCGTCGTAGTCCATCGCGTTGCCGCGGATGTAGCACATGCCGTTGATCAGCGATGAGCCGCCCAGGCCTTTACCGCGGCCGCATTCCATGCGGCGGTTGTTCATGTGCGGCTCTGGCTCGGTCTCGTAGGCCCAGTTGTAGCGACGGCCCTGCAGCGGAAATGCCAGGGCGGCAGGCATCTGGGTGCGGAAATCCAGCCGGTAATCCGGGCCACCGGCTTCGAGCAGCAGAACGGTGACGCCTGCGTCTTCGGTGAGACGGGCTGCCAGGGTGTTACCGGCCGAGCCGGCACCAATGATGATGTAGTCGTATTCGGATTGAGTCGTCATAGAGGCTCCCTCATAGAGCTGCGAGTTTCAAGCCTTGGCCGCAAGCAGAAGCAGCGAGGCGATACTCGTGAAAATGGGGTGCGGCAGGCAGCTTTTGAGTGCGTCTGCTTGAGGCCTGCCGCGTGCCACTGAAACCGTGTTTAGAAAACCGAGGCGTAATCGCCCAGTTCGATTTGTACCGACTTGATGCGCGTGTATTGGGCCAGCGAGCTGATGCCGTTCTCACGACCGACGCCCGACTGCTTGTAGCCGCCGACCGGCATTTGTGCCGCCGACTCGCCCCAGGCGTTGATCCAGCAGATACCGGCTTCCAGCAGATGAATCACGCGGTGGGCGCGGTTCAGGTCGCGGGTCACGATGCCTGCAGCCAGACCGAAGTCGGTGTCGTTGGCGCGGCGCACCACTTCGTCTTCGGTGTCGTAACCGAGGATGCTCATCACCGGGCCGAAGATTTCTTCACGCACGATGGTCATCTCGTCGGTGCAGTCGGTGAACACGGTCGGCGCAACGAACGCGCCCTTGTCGAACACCCCGCCGGTCAGGCGATCGCCGCCGCACAACAGACGTGCGCCCTGCTCTTTGCCCTTGGCGATATAACCCAGCACGCTTTCCATGTGCTCGAAGCTGACCAGCGGGCCGAAATTGATAGTTTCGTCTTCCGGGTTGCCGGCGCGGATGCGCTTCACACGCTCGAGGATTTTCGCTTCGAACTCGGCTTTCAGAGCGTTCGGCACGAACACGCGGGTGCCGTTGGTGCAGACCTGACCGGAACTGTAAAAGTTGGCCATCATCGCGATATCGGCCGCACGGTCCAGATCGGCGTCGTCGAACACGATCAGCGGTGATTTGCCGCCCAGCTCCATGGTTACTTCCTTGAGCGACGAGCTAGAGGCGCTGGCCATGACTTTCTTGCCAGTGTCGGTGCCGCCGGTGAAGGAGACTTTCTCGATGCGCGGGTGCTCGGTGATCCAGGTACCGACTTCACGGCCGCTGCCGGTCAGCACGTTGAATACGCCGTTCGGTACGCCCGCTTCGGTGTAGATTTCTGCCAGCTTCAGGGTGGTCAGCGAAGTGACTTCACTCGGCTTGAAGATCATCGCGTTACCCGCGGCCAGCGCCGGGGCGGATTTCCACAGTGCGATCTGGATCGGGTAGTTCCAGGCGCCGATACCGGCCACCACACCCAGCGGCTCGCGGCGGGTGTACACGAATGAAGAGTCGCGCAGCGGAATCTGCTCACCTTCGATGGCGGGTACAAGACCGGCGTAGTATTCCAGCACGTCGGCACCGGTCACGATGTCCACGTAGCGGGTTTCGGAGATGGCCTTGCCGGTGTCCAGCGTTTCCAGAGCGGCCAGTTCATCGTTGCGCTCACGCAGGATGTCGACGGCACGGCGCAGGATGCGCGAACGCTCGACGGCGGTCATGGCGGCCCAGATTTTCTGGCCCTTTTCGGCGGCGACGACGGCGCGCTCGACATCGTCCTTGCCGGCGCGCTGGATCTGCGCCAGGACTTCGCCGTTCGCCGGATTGATGGCGTCGAAGGTTTCAGGGTTGCTGGCATCGACATAACCGCCATCGATGTAAAGTTTCTGCAGTTCAAAACGGGCCATAAAGTCCTCGCAAATTCAGTGGGGGGGCGATGACTGATTTCAGTGTGCCGGGTTCGTTCGGCAACAGGCTTTTACAGTCGTTCGGTAAGGGGCTTCGAAAGCCTCAGCTCGCCGATTTCGCCAATTGGAAATCCATGTACTCGTAAGCGATCCGTTGCGCTTGCTCGGTGTCGAATGCATCGCCTGACAGCGCGCCTCTCAGCCACAACCCGTCTATCAGGGCTGCCAGCCCGCGGGCGGCGCTGCGTGCCTGTTCCAGTGGCAAGGTGCGGCGGAACTGACAGCACAGGTTCGAATACAAACGGTGGTCGTTGATACGCTGCAATCGGTGCAGCGAAGGGTGATGCATGCTGGTCGCCCAGAAGGCCAGCCAGGTTTTCATGGCCGGGCCGCTGACCTGACTGGCGTCGAAGTTGCCTTCGATGATCACTTGCAGGTGAGCCCTGGGGCTGTCCTCGGTCAGCGCCTGACGGCGTTCGCGGACGTTCTGGATCAAGGCGTTCATCAGATGCCGCATCGTGGCGGCGATCAGGCCGTTCTTGTCCTGAAAATAGTGACTGATGATGCCGTTGGACACGCCTGCCAGTCGCGCAATCAGCGCAATGCTGGCATCGCCCATACCGACCTGATCGACCGCAGTCAGCGTGGCCTGGATCAACTGTTGGCGGCGGATGGGTTGCATTCCGACCTTGGGCATTGGCGCGATTCTCCCGGGTGTCTGCAGTGATCGTTGTACCAAAACGGTGAGGCCAGTCTAAAGATTTTTTATTGAACGATCAATCAATAAAAATAATAGGCGGGTTTTCGCCGGTAAACGGCAAGCTGAAAGCGCCTGAATGCGGGGGTTCTGAAGGATGCGTCAAGGCGCAGATTCGTGACGCGGAGCGTCACCCACTGCATTCCCACGCTGGAGCGTGAGGAACGATATCTCAACTATCGTGCTCAGCTTCATCCTCAACTATCGTGCGACGCTCCGCGTCGCATGCCGTTCTGGACGCTCCGCGTCCGGTCTTCAGCGCTGGAACAGTCAATCCTGCAAAACCACATCCGCCAGTTGATCAATCGCTTCCTGCCGCTCCGCCTGATTCGGTTTGGCGTGCGGGTTGAGTGTGGACCATTGCGGGTGGGCGCGGGCGCGGTTCAGGGGCTCGGGGATTTTGCCTTTGCGCCAGGTCTTGTCCTGCGGTGTGGTCAGTTCGATGCTGTGCAGAGCCGCGTGGCCCCTGACACCCAGCGCCAACAGCAAGTGGCGCTGACGCAGGGCGAGCAGGCGCAGTACCGCATCATCGACGGTCAGTTCTCTGCGCCCCTTGAACTTGCCGAGCAACCGGCCTCCGTAGCTGCGCGCCGTGGATAACGCACCACCAGCAATCGCGCCGACCAAAGCCGCCGCGCCAAGCGTTACGCCGCCGACCATCAGGTCGACCCCTGCACCGGCCGCAGCGCCAGCCGCCACCCCGCCGCCAACGCGCACGCCCATCAACTTCAGGGTTTCCGGGTTGAACAGATCATCACCCCAACGACCGTCCATCAACGGCAAATCGCTTCTGGACACATCATCCTTGCGAAACGCATACAGCTTGAGCAGCGCCTCGACACATTGCTGTTCGCGCTGGCGAACCGCCTTGCGCAACGCTTCCACAGCCTGCTGCTCCTGCTCGGCAGTGGTCTCGACGCTACGCCGGCATGCAGCACAATCAATCAGCAGTTCGGCGATCAGGCGAGCAGCGCTGTGACGTTTGGCCGTGCGCTGTTTTTCCTGATCCTCAATCAAACGCTCGAGCCGCGGCCGCGCGCTTTCCAGTAGAAGCGCCAGGCTTTCATACAGACGTCGACCGCCGTCTTCCGGCGGTGCGACGCTGTCGAAGCGCACCAGTGCATGCAGCCCCAGGCGTGAAAGCGCTTCGCGCCACTCCGGCTCGCGGTGTTGCTGTGCACTGACGAAATTCAGCACCGGCAGCAGCGGCTTGCCACAACTGGCCAGCACCGCCAGCTCATCACGGTACTTGGCGAGTACCGGTTCGCGTGCATCGATCACATACAGCCCAGCGTCCGAGCCGAGCAACTGGCGCATGACTTTGGCCTCCTGTTCAAAACGCTGGCGCGCCTCGCTGCCCTCCAGAAAGCGCGCCAGTCGCGCCGGTCCGTCCAGACGCTCGCCGGGACGGTCCAGGCGCTCCAGATAATCGAGCAGTGCGATAGCGTCTTCCAGGCCAGGCGTGTCGTACAACTCGACCAAGGCCTCGCCGTCCACAGAAAGGCGCGCGCCTTCGACATGACGAGTCGTGCTGGGGCGATGGGACACTTCGCCAAAGCTGACATCACCGGTCAGGGTACGCAGCAGCGAGGTCTTGCCGACGTTGGTATGACCGACCACCGCCAGCTTGATCGCACGAGTGCTGTCTGCTTCAGTCATGGCCTGTCTCCAGCCAGTTCAAGGGCGCACTGTCGGCGTGTGGCAACTGCAGCTGATCCAGCGCGACGTGCCAGTCGCCAAGGCGCTCGGGGTCAAGCCTCTGCCCGGCAGGCGCGGGCAGCAGCCAGATGCGCGCTGCACCGGCGCAGCGTGCCAGTTCGGCGATCAACGCCAGACTGCCACGGTCCGGCGAGCGGCGCGGGTCACAGGCGATCACTATGCGCGCAGGCGGATACTGGGTCAGTTGCTCCAGCAGCTTGTGGCGCGACTCACGGCTGTCGAGAACACCTGCATCAGCAACACCCGACGGCAGCGCTGGCGGCCAGACCTGCTGATCATCCAGCTCGATGGCCACCAGCAACGCGCCGTCGCTTTCGCTCGCCCCTGCGCCGGACTGCACCTGATGCAGTGCGGCAGGCTCGGCATCGTTGACACCCAAGCGCTCGCTGCTGGGCATCAGGCGCTCACGCAATTCAAGGTATTCGGGCAAATCCAGATCAAGGCGCAGCGCTGCCCTGCCCTGCTTCCAGCGCCACAGGCAGAACCCGGCCAACAAAAGACGCGGCACGATGCCGTACACCAGCAGCACACCGACCAGCCATGCCGCCCAGGCCTGACGCGCATTCTCGATACTCAACGCGCCATTGCCGCTGGCACGAATCATGGTTTCGTCCGGCACACTGAATCCCAGCCACGCCGGGATCGTACTGAGCGTCTGGGTAAGGCTGACGAACGTGTCGCTGCTCAGAATGGTGGTTTCCCAGACAAACCCGTAGCGTCGGGTCGCCATCAGCATCAACAGCAACACCAGCGCAGTGAGTAACGCCAGCAGCCACAAGCTGTGAACCACCAGCCCCAGCGCCCAGCGGTTCAGGCGCTGGCGTTGCAGCAGCAAAACCAGCGCGGGGGCAAGCTGCGCGGCCTGGGCGTCACGGGCGAGTTTTTCGCTCAGCCACAGCCACACTCGGCCCAGCCCGGTGTTACTGCGCCCGGCGAAGATCAGGCCCAGCGCCCAGGTCAGCAACAGCACAAGGTTCAGCCCCAGCAGGCTGCCCAGCGCCCAGAACACATTGACCGCTGCCTGCCCGTCGCCCATTGCAGCGAACGCCAGGCCAGCGCCACTGATCACCGAGAGCACCGCCAGCGCAATCAACGCCAGCCGTGCGCCCTGCTTCCAGTGGTGCAGTGCGCCAAGCATGCCGTCGCGCTGCGCCAGGCCGAGGGCGCGGTGGGTAATGCGCGCAGTCAGGTCGCCGCCGGCAGCGCGGGCACGGCGATTGGCTTCCTGATCATCCAGCACGCCCGCCTGCTGTTCACGCAGGCGCACGGCTTCGGTCAGCCAGAGGGTATCGAGGGGGGTCAGTGCAGTCACACAGTGTCTCTTGATTGAATTCAGCGGTGAGCATAACCGCAGTCATGGGACTGAGCACGGCGCATGTCAGTTCATTCGCCTGCCCTGCGACCTCTGATATCCTCGCGGCATGAAAACTCATCTCCCCCTCAGCCTGATTGCCGCCCTTGGTGAAAACCGAGTGATTGGCGTCGACAATTCCATGCCCTGGCATTTGCCGGGGGATTTCAAATACTTCAAGGCAACGACGCTCGGCAAGCCGATCATCATGGGCCGCAAGACCTGGGATTCGTTGGGTCGCCCGCTGCCTGGCCGCCTCAACCTGGTGGTCAGCCGCCAGACTGATCTGCAGCTTGAAGGCGCGGAAGTCTTCGCTTCGCTGGACGCCGCCGTCGTGCGCGCCGAGCAGTGGGCGCAGGAACAGGGTGTCGACGAGGTGATGCTGATCGGCGGCGCGCAGCTTTATGCCCAAGGCCTTCCCGAGGCGGATCGCCTGTACCTGACCCGCGTGGCACTGAGCCCTGATGGCGACGCGTGGTTTCCTGAATTCGATACGGCGCAGTGGGCGCTGGTATCCAACATCGAAAACGCCGCCGTCGATGACAAGCCTGCCTACAACTTCGAAGTGTGGGAACGCGTCTGATCAGCAATTTTCGGCACAATGGCGGCCACTGACGAAAAACTGCAATAAAAGTGTCGTTTTTGGTTTCACTGTCGCAAATAAAGGGGCAAACGGCGTCATTTAGCCTTTTTCGGGTCGCTGACGTACTTTTGCCTTCACAATAATTTGTTACGGTCTGCCCCTTCGTTTTTTCGACAAGGGGAAATCGCCTATGAAACTCGTGCCAAAACTGTTGGCTGCTGCCGTCTGCTTCGGGCTTGCCAGCCAGGCTACCGCGGCCACCGAATTGAAGCATTGGCCCGAGCCTGCCGCCAAGGCGCTCGACGCGATGATTGCGGCGAATGCCAACAAGGGCAATTACGCAGTCTTCGACATGGACAACACCAGCTACCGCTTCGACCTCGAAGAGTCGCTGCTGCCGTACATGGAAAACAAAGGCCTGATCACCCGCGAAAAACTCGACCCCTCGCTCAAGCTGATCCCCTTCAAAGACACCGCCGAGCACAAGGAAAGCCTGTTCAGCTACTACTATCGTCTTTGCGAAATAGACGACATGGTCTGCTACCCGTGGGTCGCGCAGGTGTTTTCCGGCTTTACGCTTCAGGAGCTCAAAGGCTATGTCGATGAGCTGATGGCCCTGAAAAAGCCGATCCCTGCGACCTACTACGAAGGCGATACCGTCAAGCAGCTCAATGTCGAACCGCCGCGGGTATTCACCGGGCAGACCGAGCTGTACAACAAGCTGATGGAAAACGGCATCGAGGTGTATGTGATGACCGCCGCGTCCGAAGAGCTGGTGCGTATGGTCGCTGCCGACCCGAAGTACGGCTACAACGTCAAACCGCAGAATGTGATCGGCGTGAGCACGCTGCTCAAGGACCGCAAAACAGGCGAGCTGACCACCGCACGCAAGCAGATCACAGCGGGCAAATACGATCCGAAAAGCAACATGGGTCTGGAGCTGACGCCATACCTGTGGACACCGGCAACCTGGATGGCGGGCAAGCAGGCGGCCATTCTGACCTACATCGACCAGTGGAAAAAACCGGTCCTGGTCGGCGGCGATACCCCGACCAGCGACGGCTACATGCTGTTTCACAGCGTCGACGTGAGCAAGGGCGGCGTGCACTTGTGGATCAACCGCAAGGACAAGTACATGACCCAGCTGAACGGCATGATCAAGGACAATGCCGAAGCTCAGGCCAAGGAGAAGCTGCCGGTCACGGCGGACAAGAACTGGGTGATCGTCAAGCCGGACGAGATTCAGTAAGCGACACGACATTGCGGGTTGTCAGCAACCCGCAAACCCGGTCAGTCGACTTTCTCGAACTTCAGATCCCAGACGCCGTGTCCGAGCTTCTCGCCACGGCGCTCGAACTTGGTGATCGGCCGTTCCGCAGGGCGCGGAACGTACTGGTTGTCTTCGGCCTGGTTGCGATAACCGGGCGCCACGCTCATCACTTCCAGCATGTATTCCGCGTACGGGCCCCAATCAGTGGCCATGTGGAACACGCCGCCTGCCTTCAGCTTGCTGCGCACCAGTGCGGCGAATTCAGGCTGCACGATGCGGCGCTTGTGGTGACGACTCTTGTGCCACGGGTCCGGGAAGAACAGCATCAGTCGATCCAGGCTGTTGTCCGCAACGCAGCGGTTCAGCACTTCAATGGCGTCGCAATCGTAGACGCGCACATTGGTCAGCCCCTGGGTGAGTACGCCGTTGAGCAATGCGCCTACGCCTGGAGAGTGCACCTCGACACCGATGAAGTCGTGCTCGGGAGCCGCAGCGGCCATTTCCAGCAGCGAGTGGCCCATGCCGAAGCCGATTTCCAGCGTACGCGGCGCAGAGCGACCGAATACCTGATCGAAATCAACAGGCGTGTCGGTCAGCGACAGGCCATACAGCGGGAGGCCTTGATCGAGGCCGCGCTGCTGACCTTCGGTCATGCGGCCGGCACGCATCACAAAACTCTTGATGCGGCGGTGCGGGCGCTCTTCGCCTTCTTCGACAGCAGGCGACTCTGGGTGCGGAACGTGCGAATCAGTCATCAACGGGCTCTTACTTGATCAGGCCATCCAGCGGCGAAGACGCGCTGGCATAGAGTTTTCGTGGCATGCGCCCGGCCAGGTAGGCCAGACGACCGGCAATTACGGCGTGCTTCATGGCTTCGGCCATCATCACCGGCTGCTGGGCATGGGCGATGGCCGAGTTCATCAATACGGCTTCACAGCCCAGTTCCATCGCGATGGTGGCATCGGAGGCAGTACCGACACCGGCATCGACCAGCACCGGCACTTTGGTTTCTTCAAGAATGATCTGCAGGTTGTACGGGTTGCAGATACCAAGGCCGCTGCCGATCAGGCCGGCCAGCGGCATGATCGCGATACAGCCGATTTCGGCCAGCTGACGGGCGATAATCGGGTCATCACTGGTGTAGACCATCACGTCGAAACCGTCCTTGACCAGGATCTCGGCGGCCTTGAGGGTTTCGATCACATTCGGGAACAGGGTTTTCTGGTCGGCCAGCACTTCGAGCTTGACCAGATTGCGGCCGTCGAGCAGTTCGCGGGACAGGCGGCAGGTGCGCACGGCCTCGGTCGCATCGAAGCAGCCAGCGGTGTTCGGCAATATGGTGTAGCGATCAGGCGGCAGCACGTCCAGCAGGTTCGGCTCGCCGGGATTCTGGCCCAGGTTGGTACGGCGCACGGCAACGGTCACGATCTCGGCGCCCGAGGCTTCGATGGCCAGACGGGTCTGTTCCATATCGATGTACTTGCCGGTGCCTACCAGCAGGCGCGACTCGAAAGTCCGACCGGCCAGGACGAAGGGCTTGTCGCTGCGAACATTGCTCATCGGAAATCCTCATAACGTGCAGATTGGGTTGGGCGCAGTGCGGATTGCGAACTAGCCACCGCCAATGGCATGAACCACTTCGACCTGATCGCCTTCACTCAGGACGGTCGCCGCATGTTGACTGCGCGGCACGATATCCAGGTTCAGTTCCACCGCGACCCGGCGCCCTGCAAGGTCCAGACGGGTCAGCAATGCCGCGACGGTTTCGCCATCGGGCAATTCAAAGGGTTCGCCGTTCAACTGAATGTGCATGCGAGAGCAGCCATCATTTTAGGGGGCCAGCATTCTAGCCCGATCAGCCGGTATGACCAAGGCAAAGCCACGCCATTCGTCTCAAGCGCGGCCTGCTTTCCGGGGAGCAGGCGCTCAAGGAGGCGAGCCCAGCCTCCAGGCCGCCAGACCGAGCATCGACCAGCCGAACAGAAATGCCAGCCCACCGAACGGCGTGATGATGCCCAGCTTGCTGAAACCGGTCAGGGTCAGCGCGTAGAGGCTGCCGGAAAACAGCAGGATACCGACCGCGAAGGAGAATCCGGCCCAGGTGATCAGGCGCCCGGGGATGTGCGTTGCCAGTATCGCCACGCCGAGCAGGGCCAGCGCGTGAATCAGCTGATAAAGCACACCGGTGTGGAACACCGCCAGATACTCGGCACTCAGGCGTTCCTTGAGACCGTGGGCAGCAAATGCGCCCAGGGCGACACCGGTGAAGCCGAAGAAAGCGGCCAGCATCAAAAAGCTACGAAGCATCAGGAACTCCAGTGAAAAATCGTCGAAAGGCGCACGGTCTGTATAATGGCCCGCTCAACGGGTTCGGCCAAGCCATCTCTATGCTGCAGTCTATTCTTCGTCGTATTGTCAAAGCCCTGCTGTGGTTCGCCGCAGGCAGTGTTCTCGTGGTTCTGGTTTTGCGCTGGATGCCGCCACCGGGCAGTGCGCTGATGGTCGAGCGCAAAGTCGAATCCTGGGTCGATGGCGAGCCTATCGACCTGCAACGCGACTGGGAACCGTGGGACAAAATCTCCGACGACCTGAAAATTGCGGTCATTGCCGGCGAAGACCAGAAGTTTGCCGAGCATTGGGGTTTCGACGTCGACGCCATTCAAGCGGCCATCCTGCACAACGAGCGCGGCGGCTCGATACGCGGTGCCAGCACGCTCAGCCAGCAGGTGTCGAAAAATCTGTTCCTGTGGTCCGGCCGCAGCTACCTGCGCAAGGGGCTGGAAGCCTGGTTCACCATGCTGATCGAGCTGCTCTGGTCCAAGGAGCGCATCCTCGAGGTGTACCTCAACAGTGTCGAGTGGGACGAAGGTGTATTCGGCGCCCAGGCTGCGGCGCAACATCACTTCCGCACCAACGCCAGCGCGCTTTCCGCCCAGCAGGCCAGCTACCTCGCCGCCGTCCTGCCCAACCCGCGCCAGTGGAGCGCC
Organism: Pseudomonas sp. MWU16-30316; assembly: GCF_020515645.1. Lineage (NCBI taxonomy): Bacteria > Pseudomonadati > Pseudomonadota > Gammaproteobacteria > Pseudomonadales > Pseudomonadaceae > Pseudomonas > Pseudomonas sp. MWU16-30316. The sequence goes on from NZ_JAIZAZ010000008.1 coordinate 181,733, forward strand.
AGCCACCCGAGCAGCTATGTCTCCCGCCGCGCGGGCTGGATTCGTCAGCAAATGCGTCAATTGGGGGGGGATGAGTATTTGCAGGGGTTGAACAGCAGTCGTCGCTGGTGATGGGCTGGCGCTAGTTCGGAGAAGAGGACGGCAGAGCGTCCAGAACGGCATGCCGATGCAGGGCGTCGCACGATAGCTGATACACAAACAAAAACGCCCCGATTGTCTCGGGGCGTTTTTCGTTGCCAGGTAGCCTTACGCGGCAATCGACGTCTTGAGCTTGTTCATCGCGCTTTTTTCCAGCTGACGAATACGCTCTGCAGAAACGTTGTACTTCTGCGCCAGGTCGTGCAGCGTGGCTTTTTCTTCTGCCAGCCAGCGCTGGTAGAGGATGTCGCGGCTGCGTTCGTCCAGCACGTCCAGCGCCTGATGCAGATTGGCGGTGGAGTTGTCGGTCCAGTCGGAGTCTTCCAGTTGACGCGCCGGGTCGTAGCGGTGGTCTTCCAGATAATTGGCTGGCGACTGGAACGCGCTGTCGTCATCCGCCTCGGCTGCCGGGTCGAAGGCCATGTCATGGCCCGTCAGACGGCTTTCCATCTCACGCACTTCACGCGGCTCGACGCCCAGGCTTTCAGCGACGCGATGCACTTCATCGTTGTTCAGCCAGGCCAGACGCTTCTTCTGGCTGCGCAGGTTGAAGAACAGCTTGCGCTGCGCCTTGGTCGTGGCGACCTTGACGATGCGCCAGTTACGCAGGATGAACTCGTGAATTTCAGCCTTGATCCAGTGCACGGCGAAGGACACCAGACGCACGCCCATTTCCGGGTTGAAACGCTTCACGGCCTTCATCAGACCGACGTTACCTTCCTGGATCAGGTCGGCCTGAGCCAGACCGTAACCCGAATAACTGCGCGCGATGTGCACGACGAATCGCAGGTGGGCGAGAACCATTTGACGGGCCGCGTCCAGATCCTGCTCATAGTAGAGACTCTCAGCCAGTTCACGCTCCTGCTCGGGCGTCAGCAAAGGAATGCTGTTGACCGTGTGCACGTAGGCCTCGAGGTTCGCACCCGGGACTAGAGCATAAGCAGGTTGCAAAGAAGTGGTCATACGAAAAAACCTCCAGCGCACAGGTTATGTGCAGTTCAGCATTAGTCAGATTGACCCGGAACCGCTAACCAAGTTCCTTGATATTCAGAGGCCAGTCTGGTGAAACAATAATGTGGCTCTACCGGGGCGCCAGTTCACGAAGATGTCGGGCCACCGCAATCCAGGCACCGATATACCCTAACAGAACCGCTCCAAGCAAGAGGGAAAGACCATCACCCATCGGCACACCGGCCAGCGCAAAGTCACTTCCATAGAGACCTGCCAGTCCGACAACCGCGCCGTTCAGCCAGTTCAGGCCATAAGCCAGAACGCCCCAGGACAGGATGCCCGCCCCGAAGCCGTACAGCGCGCCCATATAAAGGAAAGGCCTGCGCACGTAGCTGTCGGTACCGCCCACCAGCTTGATCACTTCGATTTCGATGCGGCGGTTTTCAATGTGTAGACGAATTGTGTTACCAATTACTAACAGCAAAGCCGAGACCAGCAGAACCGTCAAGCCGAAAACGAAACGGTCACCCAGTTTGAGGATCGCGGCCAGCCTTTCTACCCAGACCAGGTCCAGTTGCGCCTGTTCTACTTTAGGTAATCCGGCGAGTCGCGTACGCAAGGCTTCCAGCGCAGGTTTGTCCACTTCGTCCGGCGTCACCAGCACCACGCCCGGAAGCGGGTTCTCTGGCAATTCCTTGAGCGCCTCGCCCAACCCGGACTGCTGCTTGAACTCCCCCAATGCCTGTTCGCTGCTGATGTACTCGGCATCTGCAACACCGGGCATCGCCTTGATTTCATCGCGCAGGCGCGTGCCATCGGCAGTACTGGCATCCAGATTCAGATAAATCGAAATCTGCGCCGCGCGCTGCCATGAACCACCCAGACGCTCGACATTGCTCAGCAGCAACGACAAGCCCATCGGCAGACTCAAGGCAATCGCCATCACCAGACACGTAAAAAAGCTGCCAATCGGCTGTTTGCCCAGGCGCCGCAGGCTGTCCAGTAGACTGGAACGATGGCTTTCCAGCCAGGCGGACATCAGCGCACTGAAATCAGGGCCATCGTCATCGTGGTCGTGGCGCTGCTTTTTCTGTTTCGGCGGTAGCGGATCGGCCGCTTTTGGCGCGACGCGCTCTGAAACCTTGGGGCTGCGTGTGGCACTCATACTCCGGCCTCCCCGTCACCGATCAGACGACCGCGCTGCAGGGTCAGCATGCGATGACGCATGCGGGCGATCAATGCCAGGTCGTGACTGGCAATCAGCACGCTGGTCCCCAGTCGGTTGATATCTTCAAACACACCCATGATCTCCGCCGCCAGCCGTGGGTCGAGGTTACCGGTCGGTTCATCGGCGAGCAGCAGGGCCGGACGGTGAACAATGGCGCGGGCAATGCCGACACGCTGTTGCTGACCGGTAGAGAGGTCACCCGGGTACAACTCGGCCTTGTCGGACAACGCTACCCGCTCAAGCGCCGAATCGACCCGCTTGGCGATCTCGGGCTTGGACAGGCCGAGGATCTGCAAAGGCAACGCAATGTTGTTGAACACCGTGCGATCGAACAGCAACTGGTGATTCTGGAATACCACGCCGATCTGACGACGCAGAAACGGGATTTGTGCGTTGCTGATTTGCCCAAGATCCTGACCGGCCAGCATCAGTTTGCCGGTGGTCGGACGCTCCATGGCCAGCAACAGGCGCAGCAGCGTGCTTTTGCCGGCACCGGAATGACCGGTGACGAACAAAAACTCGCCGCGACGTACTCGAAAGCTCAGTTCATGCAACCCGACATGTCCATTCGGGTAGCGCTTACCGACCTGCTCGAATCGAATCATGGACGCTCCCGCTCCGCAAACAGTGCCTGAACAAAGGGTTCGGCCTCGAAGGTACGCAGATCATCGATACCTTCACCAACGCCGATATAGCGAATCGGCAAGCCGAACTGCTTGGCCAAAGCGAAAATCACGCCGCCCTTGGCGGTGCCGTCCAGCTTGGTCAGCGCCAGCCCGGTCAGCGTGACGGTCTGGTTGAATTGCTTGGCCTGATTGATAGCGTTCTGCCCGGTGCCCGCATCGAGGACCAGCAGGACTTCGTGAGGGGCATCTGCGTCCAGCTTGCCGATCACGCGGCGAACCTTCTTCAACTCCTCCATCAGATTGTCCTTGGTGTGCAGACGTCCGGCGGTGTCGGCGATCAGCACGTCGATGCCACGAGCCTTGGCAGCCTGCACGGCATCGAAGATGACAGAAGCCGAGTCGGCACCGGTGTGCTGAGCGATGACCGGTATGTGATTACGCTCACCCCAGACCTGCAATTGCTCGACGGCTGCCGCGCGGAACGTGTCGCCCGCCGCCAGCATGACTTTCTTGCCTTCCAGTTGCAGCTTCTTGGCCAGCTTGCCGATGGTGGTGGTCTTGCCCGCGCCATTGACGCCGACCACCAGAATCACGAACGGCTTGTGCTCGGCCTTGATCACCAGCGGTTGCTCGACAGGCTTGAGCATCGCAGCCAGTTCGCCCTGCAACGAGGTGTACAACGCTTGGGCGTCGGTCAACTGCTTGCGCGCGACCTTCTGAGTCAGGCTCTTGATGATGACCGAGGTGGCCTCAACGCCGACATCGGCGGTCAGCAGGCGGGTTTCGATTTCTTCCAGCAGATCATCATCGATGGCCTTCTTGCCCAGAAACAGGCTGGCCATGCCTTCGCCGATGCTGGCACTGGTCTTCGACAGGCCCTGCTTGAGACGCGCAAAGAAGCCGACCTTGCCGGTTTCTGGCTCAGGTGTCGGTGCGGGCGCCGGCACTGCAACCGCTTGCGCAGCAGGCTGAACAGATTGCGGCACTGCCTGCGCGACCACTGGCTCAGGCTCTGCAACAGGTTGAACCAGGACCGGCTCAGGCATCGCGAGCGGCACGATATCCGCCACCGGCTCCGCTATGACGGGTTCAGGCTCCCGCGGTTCGGGCGCAACAGGGGCATGGTTCTGTTCAGGGATGGCCGGCGTGACATGCGGCTCTCGCTCGTCACTCAATGCCACCGGCTCTTCAGTCACCGGCAAGGTCAGCCAGGGCTGGGGCGACGGAGCACCGGGCTCGACATGACGTTGCGAGGCAGGCTCAGCCGCCTCGACGGTGACTTCAGACACCGATTGCGAGGCAACATGAGGCTCAACCTGCGGCGTCGCTGCAACCTGATCGGCGATCGGGTCGGGTTGCGTCGGGGATGATTCTGCTGGCTTCGACTCGGTTTGCTGCGGTTTCTTGCGCAGCCATCCGAACAGGCCTTTCTTCTCTCCAGCCTCGGCTGGGGTCTTCTTGTCGTCGTTGGAACCAAACATGGAGGACGGCTATCTCAAGGTTGCGGGGCGCCAGAGGGCGACCCGGAAAAATTCTGACATGCAAAACAGACTGCGTTTAGGACTTCTTGTTCACTCATCGGCCGCGTGTGCAGCTACCTTTACCTGCGTTTCAGACAGGTTTCACTCGCAATCGGCCAGTGAAGGCTGTCTCTGAAGCAAACGGATCAGTATCCTAACACCCCCGCGCCCGCCGACGCTAAGTTCAAGCGGGCCGTCCTACAGGTTCAAACTACGAATGAATGCTCTTGCCCGCCGCGCCGCAGGCCTGCTGCTCAGCACAATTTTTCTGCCTTTGACAGCATTGGCTGCTGATCCGCAACCGACTCACGAATTCACCCTCGACAATGGCCTGAAGGTTATTGTTCGCGAAGACCACCGCGCTCCTGTGGTGGTATCGCAGATCTGGTACAAGGTCGGCTCCAGCTACGAAACGCCGGGCCAGACCGGTCTGTCCCACGCACTTGAACACATGATGTTCAAAGGCAGCAGCAAAACCGGGCCGGGCGAGTCCTCGCTGATTCTCCGCGATCTGGGCGCTGAAGAGAATGCGTTCACCAGCGACGACTACACCGCCTATTACCAGGTCCTGGCGCGTGACCGCCTGAACGTCGCGCTGGAGCTGGAAGCCGATCGCATGGCAACCCTGAAATTGCCCGCCGACGAATTCAGCCGCGAGATTGAGGTCATCAAGGAAGAGCGTCGCCTGCGTACTGACGACCAGCCAATGGGCAAGGCGTTCGAGCGCTTCAAGGCAATGGCCTACCCTGCCAGCGGCTATCACACGCCGACCATTGGCTGGATGGCGGACCTGGAGCGCATGAAAGTCGAAGAACTGCGCCACTGGTACGAATCCTGGTATGCGCCGAACAACGCCACGCTGGTGGTCGTCGGTGATGTGCAGCCGGACGAAGTCAAAGCCCTGGCAGAGCGCTTCTTCGGATCGATCCCGCGCCGCGATGTACCGCCTTCGAAAAAACCACTGGAACTGGCCGAGCCAGGCGAGCGCAAGATCACCCTGCACGTCAAAACCCAGTTGCCGAGTCTGATCTACGGTTTCAACGTACCGAGTGTCGCAACCGCTGAAGATCCCCGCTCGGCGAACGCCCTGCGTCTGATCGCAGCGCTGCTCGACGGTGGCTACAGCGCACGCATTTCCTCGCGCCTGGAACGTGGCGAAGAGTTGGTCTCCGGTGCCTCGTCGCGTTACGACGCGTTCGCTCGCGGCGACAGCCTGTTCATGATCAGCGCCACACCCAACCTGCAGAAGAAGAAAACCCTGGCCGATGTGGAAGCCGGGATCTGGCGCCTGCTCGATGAGCTGAAAACCAAGGCACCGTCCGCCGAGGAGCTGGAGCGTGTCCGGGCTCAGGTCATTGCCGGTGTGGTCTACGAGCGCGACTCGATCACCAGCCAGGCGACCATGATCGGAGAGCTGGAAACCGTCGGTCTGTCCTGGAAGCTGATGGACAATGAACTGGAGGCGCTGCAAAGCGTGACCCCACAAGACATCCAGAAAGCTGCCAACACCTATTTCACCCGTGAGCGCCTCAGCGTTGCGCACGTTCTGCCTGAGGAGAAAGCCAAATGATCACGCGCAATGCTCCACGTCATGCGCTGCTTGGCCTGATCCTGGCCGGTTCGCTCGGCGCCTTTGTCGCACTGCCAGCCCTGGCCGACGACGCGCCTGCCGAGCAGGGCCAGGCCGCTCCCGCGCTGGGCAGCAACCTGCAGACCCTCAAGGAACTGGACGGCAAGGCTCCGGCCCGTCGCGCCCTGAACATCCAGACCTGGAATACCGCCGAGGGCGCCCGGGTGCTGTTCGTGGAATCCCGCGAATTGCCCATGTTCGACATGCGCCTGACGTTCGCCGCCGGTAGCAGCCAGGACCAGAAATCCCCCGGTATTGCCCTGCTGACCAACGCCATGCTCAACGAGGGCATCAAAGGCAAGGACGTCAACGCGATCGCCCAGGGCTTCGAAGGCCTGGGCGCCGACTTCAGCAACGGGTCCTACCGTGACATGGCGGTGGTCTCGTTGCGCAGCCTGAGTGCTGCGGACAAGCGCGATCCGGCCCTGAAGCTGTTCAGTGAGGTCGTGGGCAAGCCCACCTTCCCTGCCGATTCTCTGGCCCGCATCAAGAACCAGTTGATCGCCAGCTTCGAGACTCAGAAACAGAACCCTGGCGCTATCGCCAGCAAGGAACTGTTCAATCGTCTGTACGGTGATCACCCCTACGCTCACCCAAGCGAAGGCGACGCCAAGAGCGTCAACGCCATCACTCTGGCTCAGCTCAAGGCGTTCCACGCCAAAGGCTATGCAGCGGGCAATGCAGTGATTGCTCTGGTCGGAGACCTGTCGCGAGACGACGCGCAGGCCATCGCGGCACAGGTATCTGCCTCGTTGCCCAAAGGCCCGGCGCTGGCCAAGGTCGCTGACCCGGTCGAGCCCAAGGCAGGCACCACGCACATCGAATTTGCCTCCAACCAGACGCACCTGATGCTCGCGCAGTTGGGCATCGACCGTAACGATCCGGACTACGCGGCACTGACCGTGGGTAACTCGGTATTGGGCGGTGGCGGCTTCGGCAGCCGACTGATGACCGAAGTGCGGGAAAAACGCGGCCTGACCTACGGCGTGTCTTCCGGCTTCACTGCCATGCAGGTGGCTGGGCCGTTCATGATCGGCCTGCAGACGCGTGCGGAAATGAGCGAAAACACCCTCAAGCTGGTGCAGGACATCGTTCGCGACTTCCTCGCCAACGGTCCGACCCAGAAAGAAGTCGACGATGTGAAGCGCGAACTGACCGGCAGCTTCCCGCTGACTGCAGCCAGCAATTCGGCCATCGTGGGCCAGTTGGGTGCCATCGGTTTCTACAACCTGCCGTTGACCTACCTCGAGGACTACATGGCCGCCGCGCAGAACGTGACCGTCGAACAGGTGAAAGCGGCAATGAGCAAACACCTCAGCGCTGACAAGATGGTCATCGTCACCGTGGGTCCGACCGTCGAGCAAAAACCCTTGCCGGCGCCGACCGACAAACCCGTCCGCCAACCTGCAGGGGTCCCGGAACACTGATGGCCAATCCACGTCCGAAGGGCCACAACGGCCTGGGTCAGCTTCGTATCATCGGCGGGGAATGGGGCAGCCGCCGCCTGACCTTCCCCGACGCCCCCGGCCTGCGCCCGACACCTGATCGCGTGCGCGAAACCCTGTTCAACTGGCTGGCACCCTACATCGCCGGTGCCCGGGTGCTGGACGTTTTCACGGGCAGCGGCGCGCTGTATTTCGAAGCCTTGTCGCGTGGCGCCAGCATGGGCCTGGCCCTGGACAGCAACGCGGCAGCCATCGCCAGCCTGCGCCAGAACCTCAATGCGCTGAACTGCAGCAGCGGTCAGGTCTCCCAGACCGACGCCCTGCGCCACTTGGAAACCGCCACCGCCTCGCCCTTCGACGTGGTGTTCCTCGACCCGCCCTTCCATCAGGGCCTGCTGGCTTCAGCCTGCAACCTGCTGGAAAGCCACGGCTGGCTGGCCGACACCGCCTGGATTTACACCGAAAGCGAAACACCGCCATCGACCACCGGCTTGCCGGGAAGCTGGCGATTGCACCGCGAGAAAAAGGCTGGTCAGGTGTATTACGCGTTGTGGCAGCGGGGGTAATCAGAATTCCACAGACCTCTCGGGGAAATCTGTGGAACTGAACTGCGTGAGGAGAAAAAATCCTAGGCGGTTCTATTTACCGCCACGTCGAGTCCAGGGACCCTACAAGCCTCATTGACAACAAAACCGATCAAGCCATAAGGCTTCAAAGCCATATCCAGTTTGGTTTTCAAACGAGTCGCCAGACGGCCATAGTCACGAGGGGACCATGTAAGAAGTAGAACAATCACCAACCCTTGGCCGCTTATGGCTGGCGCAGTGTAGGAAGACAACTCACCATCGTCTTCCCTGTGCGCCACCACGACGGATACCAGCGTGTCTCGAAACTTCTGCATGACCTCATCAATAATAAACGGCTTCTTACGCAGCACTTTTACCTGCTCGGCAAATACCTGCGCATCAAGCCACGCCTTGGTGTGAGTCACCGAGGTCGGTGGGGATTCTGACAACCTCGGTAAGTTATCCGGCTCATAGCCGACGCAGTCCTTGATTTCTATCCACCAATGACGATTTTCTTTTGCGGCCAGGATATCCACGCCTTTGAGGCTTCTCTTCATGCGCTCGGTGTACCAGAGAGTCTCGTCGTACTTGATGACCTGCCAATCATCAGTAAATGAAAATCTTAACGCACCTTCAACCACATCAACCATTGGCAATATCCAACTCACGATCATATTGAGCAAGCTCCTCGTCCAGCATGACCAGCTTTGAAAGGCCATTCAGCACGTCTGCTTGCTCGACCGAAACGCCATCAGCGCTCTCCTCTTTTTTGAGCCCCCAGTACTGGAGTGGAAAAGGCTTTTGCCTGGAGAGCAGATCAAGTTCCTTGAGTAAAAAGAAGCTGTGTGTTGCGATGAATACCTGAACACCTTGGCTGGACAGCGCATGTATCACACTTGCCACCAGCCGGATCAAACGCGGATTAAGATTTGCCTCTGGCTCATCCCAGAAAAGATACCCTTTGTCGAGGACTGAGCCTGTGGCAATGAGGCGGGCCAGCATCGCCAGCTTTCTAAGCCCCTCTGCTACCAGAGGCATCTCCATGGATCCACTACCCGGCACGTTCAAATAAAAACGGCCATTGTTATCCAGAACCACTTTCCCGCCCAACGCTTGCTCAATCGGCTCCAATATTTGGGCGGCCCATTTCGCGCGCGGCCCCTTCAAAGTCGGAGAACCAAGATGCAAGCAGGTATCTCGCCAGGTTTCTTCAAATTCAAGGTAGTGCCCCTCATAAACAGACACAAAACCGGGGAATATTGTCAACAACTCGCGAGTAGGCAGGTAGAGCGGGCTCTGCTCATCCCACTTCTCGGAAAGTTTTTCTATCTGGACATCCGTTTTAGCGCTCGTTGCAAAGCTGATACGGGTATCAAGAGCGCTGTCATCGAAGGCTAATGATATTTCGCACCTGCCACGACCCTGCTTGCGGCGTGCCAGCCTGCCTACTGATTCAGGCCTGAACACACCTGTCAGTTTGTCCGCATAGGCTTTTTGCAGATAGGTCTTGGTAGGCTCTGCCAAATTGGCTTTTTTTGCCGCCTCTGCACTTGTGGCGATCAGCGCATAGGCCACTTTAAGCAAATGGGTCTTACCCATGCCATTTTCCCCGACAATGACATTAAGGCCGGGACTGCATGTGAGGTTCAGCTCTCGGAAAACCGTGAGATTTTTAACGCTCAGGGTCTTGAGCATCAGAGGTTTCCTTATGCATGTATTCAGAAAGCGAACAGTATCGCCTGAGTGAGATGATGTGTAGCGATCAATGATTGGAAAGCACCTGTTTTTTTGTAGGACTTCAGGCCTTACACACCGGAGATACTTTTCCTACGCCGCGCCACTTGACTCAGCTCAACAGTTTCGCCAATCCAGGTTGGTGCTACGGTCCTAAAAACACGTCATCGAGCTACATGACTGCTCTCCCCCTTACATCCCGGTCCACTTAATGGCAACGTACAGCTTCAGTCACTGCACCGATCGTTGAGCAAGCACGTGTCCACACGCCCTACCTTTCTGTCCCATGCCAATCCATTCGTCCCGGCCGTCGGCTTGGGCAATCCGCATTTGCAGACGCTTTGGGGGCCGCTGCTGCGCAAGCCGACGCTGCTGGAGCGTACGCGAGAGCGGTTGTGGTTGCAGGACGGGGACTTTCTGGACATGGACTGGCATGGCCCGGATGAGTCCGGTAAACCCTTGGTGCTGGTACTGCACGGCCTGACCGGGTCGTCCAACTCGCCCTATGTTGCCGGCCTGCAAAAGGCCATGGCAGCGCAGGGCTGGCCGAGTGTGGCGTTGAACTGGCGCGGTTGCTCGGGAGAACCCAACTTGCTGTCGCGCAGTTATCACTCAGGCGCGAGCGAGGACCTGGCCGAAGTGATCGCTCATTTGCGCTCGCTGCGGCCATTGGCTCCGATTTATGCGGTGGGGTATTCGCTGGGCGGCAATGTGTTGCTCAAGTACCTCGGCGAATCCGGCGCCAACAGTGATTTACGGGGCGCCGTGGCGGTGTCCGTGCCGTTCCGTCTGGACGAATGCGCCAACCGTATCGGCCAAGGCTTCTCGCGGGTTTATCAGCGGCACTTCATGCGCGAAATGCTGGCTTATATCCGTGACAAGCAGCACCGGTTCCAGCATGAAGGCATCAGCGAGGGCCTGGCCGAGCTCGCCGCGCTGGGCTCACTGGAGAACATGCGCACCTTCTGGGACTTCGATGGCCGGGTGACTGCGCCGTTGCATGGGTTTACCGATGCCACGGACTATTACCGCAGAGCGTCCAGCCGCTACTACCTGGGCCAGATTCAGACGCCGACGCTGATCATCCAGTCCAGCGACGACCCATTCGTATTCCCTCACAGCCTGCCCGAACCCAGCGAGCTGTCGTCCTGCACCGAATTCGAACTGCACACCAAAGGCGGGCATGTCGGCTTCGTCGAAGGCTCGCTTCGTAATCCGCGTTACTACCTCGAACGCCGCATCCCGCTGTGGCTATGCGCCGCCCAGGCGCGCGACGGCTCGCCCACGAGTTGATAACGAATCAATCGGCGCCCGTGGCGATTTCCCGTTCAGGATCGGTGATCCATTCACTCCACGATCCCGCATACAGCGTTGCCAGCGGATAGCCGGCCAGACACAGGGCGAACAGGTTGTGGCAAGCGGTGACACCTGAACCGCAATAGGAGACCAGACTCTCCGGCGGGCGGCCCTGCAGCTTTTCAGCGAAACGCTGCCTGAGCTGTTCGGGCGGCAAAAAGCGTCCATCGGGACCGAGGTTGTCAGTACAGGCTGCACACTGCGCACCAGGAATATGCCCGGCAACCGGATCCAGAGGTTCTACGTCGCCTCGAAAGCGGGCTTCGGCACGGGCATCGATCAGGGTCATTTCCGGGCGTCCCAGACGACCCTGCAAGCGACTGCCGCTGAGCACCATGGACATGTTCGGCTCGCCGCTGAAATGACCGGGCTCACGATTCGGCGCATCCAGGCTCAACGGCAGCCCCGCAGCGTGCCAGGCCTTCAGCCCGCCATCGAGCAGGTAGACGCCTTCGCGCTTGCCCATCCAGGCCAGCAACCACCAGGCCCGCGCGGCATACATTCCCGGACCATCGTCATACAGCACAACATCGCTGTCGGCGTTGATGCCCCAAGCCTGAAAGCATTGCAGCAAAGCGGCGGGATCGGGCAGTGGATGACGTCCGGTCTTGCCTTTGATAGCAGGCCCGCTGAGGTCGCGCTTCAGATCGGCAAAAGACGCGCCCTCGATACGCCCCTGGGCGTAACTGCGTTGGCCGTAGTCGGAATCTTCAAGCGCGTAGCGGCAATCGAGAATCACCAGGCCTGGAGTTTTCTGGCGTTCAGCCAGTTGCTCAGGGTTGATCAGTTGCGCAATGGACATGACACACTCCTGTGGCAGAGAACCGACAAGCTGGCTGCTCGTCAGTCCCGGAATTCACATCAGAACCTCGGGCAGTGACGCGTGAAACGTCTTGCACAGAGCATCGAACGCTTCGCGAGCCTGAGGCGCGACAAAAACAGATTCGAGCATAAGTACCTGATAGACGCCACGTCGAATAGCCGATTGGTTGATCTGCGTGGAGTTTTCCCGATTGGTGCACAGAAAACGCACCCACGACGTCAGGACGATCCAGGTGTTAAGACTGGTCCACTCGATCTGCGACTCATCCATTTTCAGGATGCCCGCCTTGATGAATCCCCGGTAGATGGTCATCGCCTGCATCAGACAGCGGTACGAAAAACGCCGATAACGCCGCGCCAGCTCCTCATCCGAGGTCAGCAGGTGCTCAAGATCACGGTGCAGAAAACGGTAGCGCCACATGGCGTCGATAATCGCCAGGAAGTAATCGCGCTTGTCCTCGATGGTCGGCGCACGGTCGGCTGGCAGGGTCAGGAAACTGCCGATCAGCATCTCGTACTCGGAGAACAGTTCGGCGATGATCGCCTGCTTGTTGGGAAAGTGGTAATAGAGATTGCCGGGCGAGATTTCCATGTGCGCAGCGATGTGATTGGTGGTCACGCAACGCTCGCCCTGCTGATTGAACAGTTCCAGGCTGGTTTGCACGATTCGTTCACGGGTTTTGGTACGCGGTGCCATGCTGGGCCAGGCCACTCTTTGCTGATCAGGTGATGGCAATCTTAGCGCAGGCTGATACTGCGATGGTGGCAGAATCGCGGCGATAAGGGTGTCACGTCGACGCAGGCACACCCGCCCGGGCCAAGACCGGACAGATCGAAAATCCGGATGACATCCCGCTCGTCAATCAGTGTCCGTCTTACAAAGTTTTTCATCGGCCGACCAGCCGCTGTGACTGCGCTAAATAGCCCCAAAATCAGGGATTTCAACATAAACATGGCCGATAATCGGCGCAATACGACGTTGATACCTGCCGCGCAGCTTGGCCCATCGGGAAGGCTGCGATACCATCCGAGTCCCACAACGGACTCCGACCAGGACGACGCGATGAACCGAGTGTTGTACCCAGGCACCTTCGACCCGATTACCAAGGGCCATGGAGATTTGGTCGAGCGCGCCTCGCGCCTGTTCGACCAAGTGGTCATTGCGGTTGCCGCCAGCCCGAAGAAAAACCCGCTGTTCCCTCTGGAGCAACGCGTCGAGCTGGCCCGCGAAGTCACCAAGCACTTGCCCAATGTGGAGGTGGTCGGTTTTTCGACCCTGCTGGCGCATTTTGCCAAGGAGCAGAATGCCAACGTCTTTCTGCGCGGACTTCGTGCCGTATCGGACTTCGAATACGAGTTTCAGTTGGCCAATATGAATCGCCAGCTGGCACCGGACGTCGAAAGCCTGTTCCTGACGCCCTCGGAGCGCTACTCGTTCATATCCTCGACGTTAGTGCGTGAAATCGCCGCGTTGGGCGGTGATATCACCAAATTCGTTCATCCTGCAGTGGCGCAGGCGCTGACCGAGCGCTTCAAGCGCTAGACTCGCTGCATGTGAAGGTGCATCCCGAAGCCTAATGCGGCACAATTCGCCGCATTGGTTTTAATGTGCCCCGGCGTCGGCTGCGGCAGGAGCAATTCATGTCCCTTATCATCACTGACGATTGCATCAATTGCGACGTCTGCGAACCCGAGTGCCCAAACGAGGCGATTTCACAAGGCGAGGAGATCTACGTGATCAATCCGAACCTGTGCACCGAATGCGTCGGTCACTACGACGAGCCTCAATGTCAGCAGGTTTGCCCGGTCGACTGCATCCCTCTGGATGAGAATCACGTCGAGAGCAAAGAGCAATTGATGGACAAGTACCGGCTCATCACCAGCAAGGCCTGATTACGCCTTCACTGCTGCTTGCCGTACCCGTCGCCCGTGCAACCCAGACAACGCACGAAGGCTGCCTTGCCCGGATCCACCACCAGCGCCTTGCCTGTTGCCCCAAGGTTGCCGCCTGCCGCCGCAAAAGGCGCAGCGATCACGAACAGTCCTGTACCGATAACGGTGGCGGCGATCAATAAGGGTCGGGCAATCAGCAAGTCACCGATCATGGCAAACGCAGGTGGGTTCTGAATGGTGTAGACCGGATCGCCGCTGCCTGTGGTGACATCGGCGGCCACCGCTGGCAGCGCCTGCAGGCCGATGAACAACGCCAGCGCGGCAGCGAGAATACGAAACGGGCTCATGGCTTGATCCTTCAGGCGTCGCAAATAATTAAGGTGCCATCACTATAAACAGGGCTGTGGGTTAAGCAAATGGCCCAGAGCCCCTGTCATCTGTATTTCAGCGCTGACATTTCGGGCAATACACGCTGGCGCGCTGGCCGAGTTTGACTTCACGCAGCGTCGTACCGCACACCTTGCATGGCTGACCGCCACGACCATACGCAAACAATTCCTGCTGGAAATACCCAGGCTTGCCGTCACCGCCGATGAAGTCACGCAGGGTGGTGCCGCCACGTTCTATAGCGTAGGCCAGAATGCGTTTGATCTCGATGGCCAGCTTCAGGTAACGCGCGCGGGACACACTGCCCGCTTCGCGGCGCGGGTCGATGCCGGCGGCGAACAGCGCTTCGGTCGCATAGATATTGCCCACCCCGACCACAACGGCGTTGTCCATGACGAACGGCTTGACCGCGATCGACTTGCCACGCGAGCGCTCGTAAAGACGCTCGCCATCAAAAAGATCGGTCAGCGGCTCCGGCCCCAGGCGGATCAACAGTTCGTGGTTGTGCGGATCGAGACTCCAGAGCATCGCGCCAAAACGACGCGGGTCGGTGTAACGCAAGGCCAGCCCGGACTCCAGTTCGATGTCGACGTGCTCATGTTTGAGCGCCGGAAGCCCGGCTTCGACCAGACGCAGATTCCCGGACATACCCAGGTGACTGATCAGGGTGCCCACCTCGGCCTGGATCAGCAGGTACTTGGCGCGTCGATCCACCTGCACGATACGCTGGCCGGACAGGCGAACGTCCAGATCCTCGGGAATGGGCCAGCGCAAGCGGCTGTCGCGCACGATCACGCGGCTGACGCGCTGACCTTCAAGATGCGGCGCAATGCCACGACGGGTGGTTTCGACTTCAGGTAATTCAGGCATGGACAACTCGGTCGTGCAGAAAGGACAGGCCGGGGCGGCGCCGGATCAGCGCGCGCCCAGCTCGCGGATGCTTTCCCTCAGGTATTCAAAGTCATATTCGGACAGGCCCACGTAGTCCAGCACCAGCGCACCGATGCATTCCCACTCGTGATCCTCGTCCTGATTGCCCAGCACCCGATAGGACTGGCAGATATGCTCGGCCATTTTCAGCGGAGCCAAGAGGTTCTTGAGCGTGGCATTGCGACTGGTATCGTCCAGGAAAATCGCCAATGCGTTGTGATGATTGGCAATCGCGTCGGTAACGTGTGCAGGCAGACGCCAGGATTTGGCCGTGTAATAGCCGACGACCGAATGGTTGGTGTCGAAGGCGCTGTTTTCGGTATCGACGATGCGGCAATCGGGCCCCGCGTTGGCGTAGGCCTCTTCCAGCACCGGCATGTAGTTGGGAAAACGCTTGAGCATCAGCGGTATGCCGCAGTCGTGAAACAGGCCCAGGGCGTAGGATTCGTCCACCGTCTGCGAGCCAATGCGCTTGGCCAGGGTCAGACTGGTCATCGCGACATCCTGCGCCGTATCCCAGAAACGGTTGAGCGCGACGATGGTTTCATCGGTCATCTCGCCCCTGATCGACTGCGCGTTGATCAGGTTGATCACAGTCCGACTGCCCAGCAGGTTTACCGCCTTGTCGATCGAGGCAATCTTGTTGGACAGGCCGTAGTGTGGAGAGTTGACGATCTTCAACAGCGCCCCGGACAAACCGGGATCCTGAGCGATCAATCGTGCAATCGCCCCCAGGTCCGGATCGGGCATGTATTGCTCCATCTGCAGATCCACCATGATTTGCGGCTGCGGAGGCACACTGATGCCCTGCAACGCTTGCTGGATCTGTTCTGGGCTTAGCTCTTCGGACATAGGAATTCACTCACCTTGATGACTGGATTCTGACCCCTTGCGGAGAAACGGTCCATCACCCGAGGCGAAGATATTCTCGGAACTTTGCCTTATACGAAGCTTCGGACGTTGTGTTAACAGCGTAAACGGCGGCTTCAAAAAGGCCTGCCAGACGCTACTCTTAAGCCCGACACTGGAGGATCCCATGTCTAAAGCACTGACTGGCAAACGCATAGCAATTCTTGTAACCGACGGTTTCGAACAGGTTGAATTGACCGGTCCGAAAGAAGCGCTTGAGCAAGCAGGTGCCACCGTGGAAATCCTTTCCGCTGAAGAGGGCAAGGTCAAAGGCTGGAATCACGACAAGCCTGCCGATGACTTCAAGATCGACGGCACATTCAAGGCTGCCAACGCCAGTGACTATCATGGCGTGGTGCTGCCGGGCGGTGTACAGAACTCCGACACCATCCGCATAGACAGCGACGCGCAAAAGATCGTCAAGGACATCGAGGCCGCGGGCAAGCCAGTGGCGGTGATCTGCCATGGCAGCTGGCTGTTGATCTCGGCAGGCCTGGTAAAGGGTAAAACCCTGACCAGCTTCAAGACGCTGAAAGATGACCTGGTCAACGCGGGCGCAAAATGGGTCGATCAGGAAGTCGTCACCGACGGCAAACTGATCAGCAGCCGCCAGCCCGATGATATCCCCGCCTTCAACAGCAAACTGATCGAAGCGCTGTCTGCCTGACAGATTCCGTCAGTTAATTGCAGTCATCCCGGCCCAGCGCCGGGATGACGCGCTATAATCCCGCTCTTTTTTCAGGAGCGACGTCATGTCCCTGCCTAGCTTGCGCCTCAAAGCCAACGCCGACCGCCGCTTGCGCGCCGGTCATCTGTGGGTCTACAGCAACGAGATCGATGTAGCCGCCACTCCACTGCATGGTTTTGCAGCCGGTGATCAGGCCATCCTCGAAGCTGCGGGCGGCAAGCCGCTGGGCATCGTCGCCATGAGCCCCAACAACCTGATTTGCGCACGTCTGCTGTCCCGCGACATCAAGCTGCCGCTCGACAAGTCGCTGCTCGTCCATCGCCTCAACGTTGCGCTGTCGCTGCGTGAACGCCTGTTCGACAAGCCTTTCTACCGTTTGACCTACGGCGACTCCGACCTGCTGCCGGGTCTGGTAGTCGACCGTTTTGGTGACATTCTGGTCGTTCAACTGGCCTCGGCCACGATGGAAAACCACAAGGAAGACATCATTGCGGCGCTGGTTCAGGTCATCAAGCCAAGCGGCATTCTGTTCAAGAACGATTCGGCGGCTCGCGATGCGGAAGGCCTGAATCGTTACGTCGAAACCGTTTTCGGTCTGGTGCCGGAATGGGTTGCGCTGGAAGAGAACGGCGTGAAGTTCGAAGCACCGGTCATGGCCGGGCAAAAAACCGGCTGGTTCTATGACCACCGCATGAACCGCGCGCGCATCGCCCCTTATGTCAAAGGCAAGCGTGTGCTGGACCTGTACAGCTACATCGGTGGCTGGGGCATTCAGGCAGCGGCTTTCGGTGCCAGCGACGTCACCTGCGTCGACGCGTCGTCCTTCGCCCTCGATGGCGTGGAGCGCAACGCAGCCCTGAACGGTTTTGCCGAAAAGATGACCTGCATCGAAGGCGATGTCTTCGAAGCGCTCAAGGAACTGAAAGCCGCAGAAGAGCGTTTCGACGTAATCGTCGCCGACCCGCCTGCATTCATCAAACGCAAGAAAGACATGAAAAACGGCGAAGGCGCCTACCGCCGCCTGAACGAGCAAGCCATGCGCCTGCTCAGCAAGGACGGCATTCTGGTCAGCGCGTCGTGCTCGATGCACCTGCCGGAAGACGACCTGCAGAACATCCTCCTGACCAGCGCCCGCCATCTGGACCGCAACATCCAGCTGCTGGAACGCGGCGGCCAGGGCCCGGACCATCCGGTACACCCGGCCATTGCCGAAACGCGCTACATCAAGAGCATCACCTGCCGGCTGCTGCCCAACAGCTGATACCAAAGCGCCCGGCCTCGTCGCGCCTACAAGAGCTCGCTGTTCCTGACTATCGTGCCGATGCTCTGCGTTGGCATGCCGTTCCGGACGCTCAGCGCCGCTATAAAGAAGCGCTTTTTTATCACAGTGGCACTGACGACGCAGAGTGCGACGTAAGTGACGGCTGAGTCCTGGCGCTGATCCGGGGGTAGCCTGGCAGGACGCCAGGCTAGCCGCACCGGGCCATGGATGGCCCGTTGCGGCGACCCCCGGATCAGTGACAGGGCGAAGGAACCCGACGAAGTCGGGCCGGAAACAGGAGCGAAGGACTTTGCTCACTTTGGTCCCTCAAAGTGAGTCGCCGAGGAGCGAAAAGGTGAGCTGAGCCGAACCCCAATCTACCTAACGAAAGAAAAACCGCCGTGTGACGCAGAGCGTCACGAACTGCATTCCCACGCGGAGCGTGAGGAACGAGAAGTGTGTGGGATAACTGCATACTCCCGATCAAACCCTGCCCACCACCATTCGCAAGCCCAGCAACAGCAGAAAGTGCAGCGGGTAGATCGCATAGGCCCAGCGCCGCATCGGGATCACTGCGAACCCGGGTTTCGCCCGCAGCAGCGCGATGCCCAGTACAGGCGCCAACACGCAGGTGAGTATCGAACCGATGGAAATCGGATCGCCCCAGCTCGCACCGGCAAACATCTGCGACCAGGCATTACCCGCCAGACAAAAGACCGCCGGCAATATCGCATACCAAAGCCTTCTTTCCAGCACCAGCACAAAGACCAGCGGCAGCAATACACCGGCAAAGCCAAACATCAGGTATTTCTGGAAGATCGCCGTCAGCAGCAGTGCGACAAGGGCCATCACTCGGGTCGTCGGATTGCGATGCTGCCAGCCCTGAGCGATCACCAGCCCCAGTAGCAGCGTCGGCATTACATTCAGCACTGTGGCGTCAGCCATGAACAGCCGATACGGGATCTCCGCCAGCCCGGCAAACACCAGCAGCCAGCCCAGATAACGCCATTGCACCCGCGGGGCCACGATGGCTGCGCTGCGCCGGGAAAGATTCACAGCGATTGCCAGGCAGAACCAGGGAAAGGCAAAACGCCCCGGCACGTATAGAAAATCGACTGACCAGCCCACATAGCGAAGGTGGTCAAGCACCATACTCAACATCGCCAGCCACTTGAGCAGGTCCAGCGCCTTGTTGCGTCCGGGCAGAAAAGGCGGGTTGGAAAGATCCATAGTGCTCCTGAATGAGGAATTGCGTCATGCAGCCAACACATGACCGAACCTTATATTGTCGCTACAGTGCGCACCATAATCGCCCATAAGGAATCGGCCATGACAGACCAAAGCCAACAGTTCGCCAGCGACAACTATTCCGGTATCTGCCCTGAAGCCTGGGCGGCCATGGAGCAGGCGAACAAGGGCCATCAACGCGCTTATGGTGACGATCAATGGACTGCACGCGCTTCGGATGATTTCCGCCGACTGTTCGAAACCGACTGCGAAGTATTTTTCGCCTTCAACGGCACGGCGGCCAACTCGCTGGCGCTGTCATCGCTGTGCCAGAGTTACCACAGTGTCATCTGTTCGGAAACGGCTCACGTCGAAACCGATGAATGCGGTGCGCCGGAGTTTTTCTCCAACGGCTCCAAACTGCTGACAGCCCGCAGCGCGGGCGGCAAGCTGAACCCGGAATCGATTCGTGAAGTGGCGCTCAAGCGTCAGGACATTCACTACCCCAAGCCGCGCGTCGTGACCCTGACCCAGGCCACCGAGGTAGGTGGCGTCTATCAGCCGGAAGAACTCAAGGCGATCAGCGCGACCTGTAAGGAACTGGGCCTGCATCTGCACATGGACGGCGCGCGTTTCTCCAATGCCTGCGCCTTTCTGGAGGCGTCCCCGGCTGAACTGACTTGGAAGTCCGGCGTTGACGTGTTGTGCTTCGGCGGCACCAAAAACGGTATGGCGGTGGGCGAAGCCATTCTGTTTTTCGACCATGATCTGGCTGAAGACTTCGATTATCGCTGCAAGCAGGCCGGGCAACTGGCGTCGAAAATGCGCTTCCTGTCTGCACCGTGGGTCGGCCTGCTGGAAAACGACGCCTGGCTCAAACACGCCCGCCACGCCAACCGCTGTGCGCAACTGCTCGCCGAACTGGTCAAGGACATTCCTGGCGTGGAGCTGATGTTCCCGGTGCAGGCCAATGGCGTGTTCCTGCAACTGTCGGAGCCGGCCATTGCTGCATTGACCGCGCGAGGCTGGCGTTTCTACACCTTCATCGGCAACGGCGGCGCACGTTTCATGTGCTCGTGGGACACCGAAGAAGAGCGCGTGCGTGAACTGGCCGCCGATATCAAGCTGGTGATGCAGGGCTGAAGCGTCTGGCTCAAAGCTTGCAGGTGCAGCTTGGCAATCGTGGGGGGTAATCTCCCCCTTAACGGCAATCGGCTCAAAAGGCCGCCCGGACTTCACTGACCACCCTCAAGAAGGAGCTTGTCTGCATGTTCGATTTCTCCGCCCGGCTCAAGCAGCATTTCGCTGCCCTGCAGAGTGAAGCGCAATTTTTTTCCGTACGTTACGTGCACCGCACCGGCCAACGCCTGTGCGTGCGCAAGAATGTGGCCGAGCCGCCGTCACTGATCAGCGACGAGGGCGCCATGCTGACCGTGCGCCTGAATGGCGTTGAAGCCTACGCGGCTACCAACGACATCTCCCTGAAGGGTTTGCAGGCTGCCTTGCAGCAGGCCGAAACGCTGGCGCGCCGTCTGGCACCGCATGCGCTGCTGGACCTGAGCGATCAAGCGGTCTCGAGCGCAAAGGCTGACTACCTGTCGCCAAACATGGATCAAGCCTTTCCACCGCTGAGCGATTGCATCGGCCTGCTGATGGCCGAGTCCAGCGCGGTCCCGGCAGACGAACGCCTGGTCAACTGGCAGGCCATACTGGACCTGGAAACCGTCGAGCAAATCTATCTCAACAGCGCGGGCGCGCAATTGCGTCAGGCGCAGCGCTTTGTGTTTCCGGGCATGAGCGTAACGGCCTACGACGGTCGCGACAGCCAGACGCGCACCCTGGGCGGACAAAACTTCGGCCAGCAGGGTGGCATCGAAGTGCTGAGCAGTTGTGGCCTGATCGGGTCTGCCGCCAACGTCGCCGACGAAGCGTTGCAGTTGATCCTCGCCCCCAACACGCCATCAGGCCCACGCGACCTGCTGCTGATGCCCGATCAGATGGTCCTGCAGATTCACGAGTCCATCGGCCATCCCCTGGAGCTGGACCGGATTCTCGGTGACGAGCGCAATTACGCAGGCACCAGTTTCGTCAAAACGACTGACTTCGGCACCCTGCAATACGGTTCCAGCCTGCTGAACGTGACCTTCGACCCGGAGATTCCCGAGCAACTGGCCAGCTACGCGCATGATGACGATGGCACGTCAGCCAGCAAGCAGTTCCTGATTCGTGACGGCCTGCTGCAGCGCCCGCTCGGCGGTGCCCTGTCGCAATACCGCAGCGGCCTGGCAGGCGTCGCCAACAGCCGCGCCTCCAGCTGGAACCGTGCCCCCATCGACCGCATGGCCAACCTGAATATCGAACCGGGTGACCAGTCGCTGGACAGTCTGGTCGGTAACATCGAGCACGGCATCCTGATGTCGAGCAATCGCTCCTGGTCCATCGATGACGCACGCAACAAATTCCAGTTCGGCTGCGAATGGGGCCAGTTGATCGAGAACGGCGAGCTCAAGGGCGTGGTGAAGAACCCCAATTACCGGGCAATCTCCGCGCAATTCTGGAAAAACCTCAGCGCAGTGGGTGATGCCAGCACGTTCAAAGTGCTGGGCACGCCGAACTGCGGCAAGGGCGAACCCAACCAGGTGATCCGTGTAGGCCATGCCTCTCCGGCGTGTGTGTTTGCCAATGTCGATGTGTTTGGAGGAGATGCCTGATGTCGCACCAACAGCAGTTCGAGGCGCTGGTCGCCGTGCTCAAGGCTGCCATCAGCCCGACGGAACACTTCACTCTGGCCTACGACGCCGAGGCGTCTGACTTCATCCGGTTCAACCACGGCCAGGTTCGACAGGCCGGGAGCGTCCAGCAGGTCATCGCCACGTTCAAACTGATCGATGACGGCCGGCATGCCAATCTGGAACTGACCTTGTCCGGCGACGCCGAGACCGACCAGCAGCGCCTTGTCGACGCCCTGCAAAAACTGCGCGAAACACTGCCGTCGCTGGCCAAGGATCCCTATCTGTTGCCGAACACCAATGCCTGGCAAAGCAGTAACGTTCAAGATTTGCCGCTGCCGGACAGCGCCCGGGTCGTCGAGCAGATCAGCGAACTGGCAGGCGATCTGGACCTGGTAGGTTTCTATGCGGCAGGCCCGCTTTACCGCGGCTTCGCCAGTTCGTGGGGGGCGCAGGGCTGGCACCAGGCCAACAGCTTCAATTTCGACTGGAGCCTGTTTCACGAAAACGGCCAGGCAGTGAAAGCCAACTACGCGGGTCACGACTGGAGCGACGAAGCCTTCGCGCAGCGTTTTCAGCAAGCCCGCGAACAGCTCGAATTTCTCGGCCGCCCGCTGCATGCGCTCAAGCCCGGACAATACCGCGCATACCTGGCGCCAGCGGCTCTGGACGAAGTCATCGGCATGCTCACCTGGGGCGGATTTTCCGCGCAGTCACTGGCCAGTAAACGCAGCCCGTTGCAAAGGCTGTATGACGGCGAGACGCCTTTCAGCCCGTTGGTCAACTTCGACGAAAAAGTCAGCGGTTCGCTTTCACCAGCGTTTTCACGGGAAGGCTACCCGCGCAAGGACCTGAAACTGATCGTCGACGGGCAAGCCCGCGATCGACTGGTGGATTCGAGCAGCGCAGCCGAATACGACCTGCCTGCCAACGGCGCGGATTATGGCGAAGGCCCAAGCGCGTTGAGCATTGCCGGCGGTTCACTGGAGCTGGATCAGATCCTCGCCAGGCTCAGCACCGGGCTTTACATCAGTAACCTCTGGTACCTGAACTTCTCCGACCGCGCCGCTGGGCGCCTTACCGGAATGACACGCTTCGCAACGTTCTGGGTCGAAGAGGGCAAGATCGTCGCGCCGGTGAGCACCATGCGCTTCGATGACAGCGCCTACAGCCTGCTGGGCAGCGCACTGGAGGACTTGACCAAAGAAAGGGAACTGATTCTCCAATCGAGCACCTACAGTCAGCGCCAGACCGGTTCAATCCAGTTGCCGGGCGCAT
This sequence comes from Pseudomonas sp. MWU16-30316, assembly GCF_020515645.1. Taxonomy (NCBI): domain Bacteria; kingdom Pseudomonadati; phylum Pseudomonadota; class Gammaproteobacteria; order Pseudomonadales; family Pseudomonadaceae; genus Pseudomonas; species Pseudomonas sp. MWU16-30316. The sequence continues at coordinate 205,051 of NZ_JAIZAZ010000008.1, forward strand.
TGATCAGCCGACTCACCCTCACGCTATAGCAGGAGCCTATGCCGAACTCAGCAGCGCCGATCATGGACGAAAAGACCCTGCGCTGGATGCCTTGGGTCATCGCCATCGCATTCTTCATGCAAAGCCTGGACGGCACGATTCTCAACACCGCCTTGCCGTCCATGGCCCGTTCACTGGCGGAAGACCCGCTGCGCATGCAGTCGGTGGTCATCGCCTACATGCTGACCATTGCGCTGCTGATCCCGGCTTCGGGCTGGATCGCCGACCGGTTCGGGATCAAGCGCATCTTCTTCAGCGCCATCCTACTGTTCAGTTTCGGATCATTGCTGTGCGCGCTGTCCTGGTCACTGAACGTGCTGGTAGCCGCCCGGGTGATTCAGGGGCTGGGGGGCGCGCTGATGCTGCCCATCGGGCGCCTGATCGTATTGCGCGCCTATCCGCGATCGGAGCTGGTGCGGATCATGGGCTTTATTACCGTGCCGGGCCTTTTGGGTCCGTTGCTGGGCCCGACGCTTGGCGGCTGGATGGTCGAGTACCTGAGCTGGCACTGGATTTTCCTGATCAACATTCCGGTCGGCATCCTCGGTTGCTACGCCGTCAAACACTTCATTCCTGATCTTCCGGGAGGCGGTCGAACACGGTTTGACGGCGTCGGCTTCATTCTGTTTGGCGCGGCGATGGTATTGATCACCATTGCCCTGGAGGGCCTGGGCGAGTTGCACCTGCCGCACATGCGCGTGGTGCTGTTGCTGTTTGCCGGAATGGGCTGTCTGGCAGCGTATTGGCTGCGTGCCGGGCACATCGAATCGCCATTGTTTGCCCCTTCACTGTTCCGTACCCGGACGTTTGCGGTCGGCATCATGGGCAACCTGTTCGCCCGCCTGGGCAGCGGTGCCCTGCCTTTTCTGGTGCCGTTGCTGCTGCAGGTGGCGCTGGGGTATTCGCCGTCTCAGGCAGGCATGAGCATGTTGCCGCTGGCGGCCGCTGGCATGTTCGCCAAGACCATCGCCCGCTGGCTGATCGAGCGGCTGGGCTACCGAATGATTCTGACCGGCAACACGCTGCTGCTGGGTATCCTCCTGGCCAGCCTGGCGTTGGTGGATGTGCAAACCCCATACTGGGTGTTACTGGTCCATCTGGGACTGCTCGGCGCCGTCAACTCCTTGCAATTCACGGCCATGAATACGGTCACCTTGATCGATCTGGACGATGCCAGTGCAGCGAGTGGCAACAGCCTGCTTTCGGTGGTGGCACAGCTGTCGCTGAGTCTTGGCGTGGCAAGCGCAGCAGCCTTGCTCGGGGGGTTCAGCGAAGAAGTTACCACCGGCGAGGTCAGCAGCATGCTGGGGGCATTTCAGCTGACATTCCTGAGTGTCGGGGTGCTGGCCATGTTTGCGGCAGGTATTTTCCTGCAATTGCCGGCAAAGGAGCCCAGGATGGCAAAAGCCTGATTGACAACAGCCCGTAACTGGAGCAAATCTGCAAAGCGAATTCCCCTGGAAAACAGGGGTTTTACCCGAAAAAACAACGAATTTGAGTATCCGACCAGATACATTGAAGAACCTGGACAACCGGCCGACACTTTTATAGCACTAAGCCACTGTGGTCTCTTGTAAGCATGGGCCGCATGATGCAACCTTGCCATACGCGAAAGTGGGGTTTATCCCCGTCGCGACTAGTATTCCGGAAGCGAGTTTGTTCATGAAAAGCCAAACCGATGCTGCCGGTAGATCCGCAGCCGAGGTAGTGACGCAATTGCCAGTGCCTTCGCGCCTGGGCATGCTGCGTTTCGAGCGGCTGAATGAAGCCAATTGGGCGCTATTGTTTCTCGATCCGAATTGCGAAAGGCAGTTCGGGCTGGCAGCTGTTGACCTTTGCGCCTTGATTGGATCCCCTTATGCCAGCCTCATGGAGCCGGAAGCACGTTATCAACTGCACGATGACATCCAGCTGCAACTGGCCTCTTCCCCGAATTACCTGATCCGCTACACCCTTCACAGCCCCAAAGGCCCCCTTGGCCTGCTGGAAATCGGCGAAGCGTACAAACAGCACAACCGGCATCTGTTACGTGGTTACTTTCTGATCGTCGAAGACCTTGTCACGACTGGCGAACCGGTCACGGACTCCGATCTGGAAACCCGCAACCTGCGACTGCAGATTGCCCTGGAACTCAACCAGCGCGCCCAGCGCGACCAGTTTGCCCACCTGGAACGCGTGCGCGCCCAGCAGGACCTGATCCTGCGCCTGACCCGACACCGCTACACCACGGCCAATACCTTGCTCGAAGCGGCAGAGCTGATCACCAAAAGTGCTTGTGATATCTACGATGTCGACCATGTCAGTATCTGGAACCTCAACGACAAACGCCTTGAGCCGATCACCGACTACAGCCGTGAAACCGGCGACTATCAGTCACGCACGCCAGTGGATATCAGCCCCTACCCTACTTACCTGCAAGCGCTGAATACCAGCCGGGCGATCGACGCCAGCAATATCCAGACTGACCCACGCACCTGCGAAATGGCCAAAAGCCTGAATCCTGGAGAAACCAGAGCGGTGCTCGATGCCAGTATTCGTATCGACGGGCAGGTGATAGGCGTGCTGTGTCTGGAAGAGTCCGGCACGACACGCGAGTGGCAGTCCGACGAGATCGCCTTCGCCGGCGAACTGGCTGACCAGTTTGCCCAGGTCATCAACAACCATAACCGTCGCGCCGCGACCAACGCGCTGCACCTGTTCCAGCGCGCGGTCGAACAAAGCGCCAACGCCTTTCTGCTGGTCAACTGCAATGGCGTGGTCGAGTACGTAAACCCGAGTTTCACGGCGATCACCCAGTACAGCTCGGAGGAAGTCTCCGGGCACAAGTTGTCGGAATTGCCCGCACTGGAAAACCTCAACCAGTTGCTGCTGGAAGCCAACTCCAGCCTGACCAACAGCAACAGCTGGCAGGGCGAGTTCAAAAGCCGGCGCAAGAACCTCGAACCCTACTGGGGCCAGCTGTCGATTTCCAAGGTGTATGGCGACAATCGTGAGCTGACGCACTATATCGGCATCTACGAAGACATCACCCAGAGCAAGCTGGCCCAGCAGCGCATCGAGCGCCTGGCGTACACCGACAACCTCACCAATCTGGGCAACCGTCCGGCCTTTATCCGCAATCTGGACGAACGCTTTGCCCGCGACACCGATACGCCGATGAGCCTGTTGCTGGTCGACATCGATAACTTCAAGCGCATCAACGACAGCCTCGGCCACCAGACCGGTGACAAACTGTTGATCAGCCTGGCGCGGCGCCTGCGCAACACCTTGAGCCCGTCCGATGTATTGGCGCGCTTTGCCAGTAACGAATTTGCCGTACTGATCGACAACACCGATCAGGAAGCCGGACAGGCCACCGCCACACAAGTGCTGGCCACGCTGGACAAGCCGATGTTCGTCGACAATCAGCTGATCAGCGTCACCGGCTCGGTGGGTCTTGCCTGCGCGCCGCTGCACGGTCGTGACCCGCAGACCCTGATGAAAAACGCAGGTCTGGCCCTGCACAAGGCCAAAGCCAACGGCAAACATCAGGTTCAGGTGTTTACCGAAGCATTGAATGCCGAGGCCAGTTACAAGCTGTTCGTGGAAAACAACCTGCGCCGCGCCCTGACCCAGAACGAGCTCGAGGTGTTCTATCAGCCCAAGCTGTGCCTGCTGACGGGTCGTCTGCTGGGCATGGAGGCGTTGTTGCGTTGGAATCATCCTGAAAAAGGTATGATCCGACCGGACCAGTTCATCAGCGTGGCCGAAGAGACCGGTCTGATCATCCCCATCGGCAAATGGGTCGCGCGTCAGTCCTGCCGCATGAGCAAGGACCTGACCGCTGCGGGGTTCGGCAACCTGCAGGTAGCCATCAATGTATCCCCCAAGCAGTTTTCCGACCCGGAACTGGTGTCATCGATTGCCGCCATCCTCAAAGAAGAAGAGCTTGACCCCTCCCTGCTGGAACTGGAGCTGACCGAGGGCCTGTTGCTGGAAGCGACAGAAGACACCCGCCAGCAACTGGACTCGCTGAAGAAACTCGGCCTGTCACTGGCCATGGATGACTTCGGCACCGGTTACTCGTCGTTCAGTTACCTGAAGAAATTCCCCATCGATGTGATCAAGATCGATCGCAGCTTCATCCGCGATATTCCGGATGATGAAGACGACATGGAAATCACCTCGGCGGTCATCGCGATGGCTCACAACCTCAAGCTCAAAGTGGTTGCCGAAGGCATTGAAACCGCGGCTCAGCTGGCCTTTCTGCGGCGCCATCGCTGCGATGTCGGCCAAGGCTATCTGTTCGACAGACCTATCCCCGGCGAAGAGCTGATCGAGAAGCTGAAGCGCTATCCTCGTCGCCCATCCGCCTGACAACCTTCCCTGCACCCCGCTCTCTCGGGCACACTGTCCGCCTGTTATTGCACGGCAGCACTTGTTTCTGCGTGTAACGGGACCTATGTATGTGTATTGATCATCCGTCCTGGCCCCGCTGCCGATCTCCACACGAGAGGATATGGTTCATGACTTTGCGCTCGGAAATTCTAGTGAACAAAAACGTACTGCCTACCGCCGAACAAGCACTGCCGGGTCGTGAAACGCCAATGGCGCTTCCGGAAACCCACTTCGTCAACGGCAATCCGCTGTTGGGGCCGTTTTCGAGCAATGTCGAATTCGCCATCTTCGGCATGGGTTGCTTCTGGGGCGCAGAACGTCGTCTGTGGCAACAGGACGGTGTGGTGAGCACTGTCGCCGGCTACGCAGGCGGGTTTACTCCGAACCCGACTTACGAAGAAGTCTGCTCCGGGCTGACCGGCCACACCGAAGTGGTACTGGTGGTCTACGAGCCAGCAAAAATCAGCTACGAAGACCTGCTCAAAGTGTTCTGGGAAGTACACAACCCGACTCAAGGCATGCGTCAGGGCAATGACATCGGCACTCAGTACCGTTCGGTGATCTACTGCACCACTCCCGAGCAGCTCGACGCCGCCAAAGCCAGTGCAGAGACCTTCCAGGCGGAACTGAACAAGGCCGGTCTGGGCAGCATCACCACCGAAATCGAGCAGGCACCGACGGTTTACTTTGCCGAAGCCTACCACCAGCAATACCTGGCCAAGAACCCACAGGGCTACTGCGGGCTGGGCGGCACGGGTGTGTGCATGCCGGCTTGAGACACGCCCCTGCCGGGGCGTCAGGAAACGGGCTTCTGCCCGGAGGGCGTAGGAGCGGACTTGTCCGCGATGGGCTGTGAAGCGGCCCCAAAACCGGCCACCTCGGCTGTATCTGGCGCACCGAGGCAAGCGGTTTTGCTGCCGGTTCCCGGCAGATCGCGAACCAGCGAAGCGTTGCACGGTACGCACCTACATGCCCTACACAGTCTTCTGGGCTTGCCAGGATCTGTGTACAACGCTGAGTGCTCCGCATGGGCACGCAGTGATGGATGCAGGCAAGCCTACTCCGCAATTAACCAGTCCATCTTCCAGCCGCCCTGGGTCTGGCCCAGTTTCTGGGCGAGGTACGGCATCAGCTCGCGCAATTCTTCTTCCAGACCCCAAGGCGGGTTGGCGATGGCCAGGCCTGAACCGTTGAGGCTGGCCGGTGTGTCCAGCGGATGGACGAACAGTTCAACGCGCAACAGTTTGGGCGCGCCGGTTTCTGCCAGGTCCTGATAGAAGCGGCGCAGCAGGCGGGTATCCTTGATCGGGTACCAGATTGCCGCCACTGTCTGACGCATGCGCCCGATGGCTTCCTTGAGCGCAACCGCGCAACGCTTCATTTCATCGAGTTGCTCGAATGGCGGGTCGATGAGCATGACGGCACGCTTTTCCGCCACGGGCAGCAAGGCGCGCGGGACATGCCAGCCTTCCCCAAGATGCACCGCCACACGGCGGTCGCCTTTCATGTTCTCCTTGAGCAGACGCCCGTCTTCGGGGTGCTTCTCGTTGAGCAGCACACGCTCGCGCTCGCGAGTCAGGCGGCGAGCCAGCTCCGGCGAACCGGGGTAGTAGCGCAGCTCGCCATCCGGGTTCATGTCGTGCAGCACTTGCAGATAGTCGGACGTCAGCGCAGGCAGGTCCGTGGCGTTCCACAGACGGCCGATACCCTCCAGCCATTCTCCGGTGCGCGTGGCCTGATCGCCTTTGAGGTCGTACAGGCCGAGCCCGGCGTGGGTGTCGAGATAGGCGAACGGCTGCTCCTTGCGCGCCATCAGGGCGATCAGGCGAGTCAGGGTCAGGTGTTTGAAGACGTCGGCGTGGTTGCCGGCATGGTAGGCGTGACGGTAATTCATGGCAGCTCCTGGCAAGCTGCGCAGTTTAGCAAACCTGAGCAATGAACAAGAATTTGTAACGAATTTGCGGGACTGGTCTCTTTCACTTGAAGGAAATTTCCGAGAAACTCCCGGCCCCTTGTGCCTGCCTGTTTCGATCTCTACTCTGCGCCCGTCGCTGCATATTCAGCGGTGAGGATTAGTAGCCCTCGTTATCCAGGCGCATTGCGCCACCTTGTGCAGGTGCCCTTTCACGGCCTGCGCTTTTATGGTGGTCGTGCGTGGGGCATCTTTGGATGCACCGGGGTTCCTGGACCGGGCTACTACCTGCGCATGATCACCACCCTCGATTAGTAGCCGACGGTGATGGTCTTCTAAAACTCCAGGAGATGCATCACATGCTGAAAATCGTCCCCGATCCGCCCCTCTTCACCGTCAGCGCCAACGTCAGCCAGGAAGACGCCCTGATGCATGCCAGCGACCTGCTGCGCTGCGCCGCCACCAGCGCCTGTGAATTCAGCGACAGCATGACCGGCACCCAGCGCGACATGACGCTTTCGATCATGCACCTGGTGGAAATGGCCAAGGTCATGGTCGACAGAACCATAGACAACCTGCAAACCGAATGACCGCATGAACTGAAAACGACACACTTGTAGCCAATCCTGCCACGCACGACAGGCAGGGGTTGCCCGCAGGCGGTTGTCCTTCCAGAATCGGAACAAGCCCGATCAAAGGAACAGACGTCATGATGCACGCGGATTTGATTGACCAGGAAGACCTGCTCGGCCAGCTCAGAGCCCTGGGCTTCGAAGCCCCCGGCGGCGCAACCGCTGAACAAGCCTGCGCAAACGCCGTCTGCGGCCTCAACGCCGAACGCGCGACCGCCTTGCGACGTCTGGTAGAACAACTTCTGACCGGCAGCGCCACCCTCCTCCCCGCCGTGCGCCAGGCCATCGACCAGCAACTGCTGCCCGCGCTGGCGGCTTATAAGCAGAGTCACAGTGGATCTTAGCCGGTAGGCGCCCTCAAGAACGTCTATCGTACCCATGCTCAGCGTGGGTATGCCGTTCGTGACCCTTTGCGCCACACAGTTTCAGGCGTGCTCAGTACTCAATCCGCACATCGCCCTTCGGCACGCTGCAGCAGGACAGAATGTACCCCTCTGCAACATCTTCGTCGGTAATGCCGCCGTTGTGCTCCATCTCGACTTCACCGCTCAGTTTCATGACCTTGCAGGTTCCGCAGATGCCCATGCCGCAGGCTTTGGGGATCATCAGGCCGAGTTTGGCGGCGGCGGCATGCACGGTTTCGCCCGGCCCCACGCGGATGCTCTTGCCAGTGTCGGTGAATTCCACCTGATGCAGGTCGGCAATATCGATGTCGGGCGCGTCGGCGGCGATTTCGGCCTGCTCGACGGCATCTGCCCTGGCCTCGGGCGGCGTCGCACCGAACGACTCTTCATGGTATTGCGCCATGTTGAAGCCGTTCTCCTGCAACAGACGCTTGACCGCTGTCATGTACGGCGTCGGTCCGCAACAGAACACCTCACGGTCCATGAAGTCCGGGGCCATCAGCTCGAGCATTTTCTGGTTCAGGTAGCCGCGATAACCGGCCCACGGCTCGCCCAGACCATGCTTTTCACAGACCAGGTGCAGGCTGAAATTGTCGATCCGCGAGGCCATGTGCTCCAGCTCGCGGTGGTAGATGATGTCTTTCGGTGAACGCGCGCTGTGCACGAAGACCATGTCGACGTTGGCGTTGGTGTCGTAGAACCAGCGCGCCATGGACATCACCGGCGTGATGCCGACCCCGCCGCTGAGGTAGAGAATCTTCGGGTTCGGGAAGTCGATGGCGTTGAACAGCCCGACCGGCCCGTGTACCGCCAGCTCCTGTCCTTCAATCAGCGTGTCATGCAGGTAATTGGAAACCTTGCCGCCCGGCACGCGTTTGACGGTGATCGAAAAACTGTACGGCACCGATGGCGAGCTGGAGATGGTGTAAGAGCGCATGATCGGCAGGCCGTCGATCTCCAGCTCCAGGGTCACGAACTGGCCCGGCTTGAAGAAGAACATGATCGGCTGGTCGGCCATGAAGCAGAACGTGCGCACGTCCCAGGTTTCCTGGATGACTTTGACGACACGTACCAGGTGACGCCCGTTGGCCCATGTCTGGGTCGTGACCGGGCTCAGGAAACTTTGGGACATACTCGATCTCCACGGCCGACTGTCGGCCTCTCATGCTGCGGATTCTGCGTAACGCGCGAGACGGCCATTTACCTATCAACGACATTCACGTACTTACCGCGACCAGCCCCGTGCAACAAGGCCTGTCGCGTCGGGAACGGATGCGGCCATGTCGCCCATGGATAAGGTTCGCTGCGCGCCCGGCTCCACACTCGCCACCAAGGGTCATAAGCATGGTCGACTGATCTATCGTCATGCGTGAAACGCGATCACACCCGTATCAGCCACATTCGCAGGCCGCCCATGCCGCGGTCATGAGGGATTTAATCGATGGACGTCACCGCAACCTTGAGCCTGGGCGATCCGCTGGAACCTGCACGCAAGGCCACTGCCGAGATGCTGCAGAATCGCGAGCGCACGTACTCGCTGCCGCAGCCTTTCTACAGTGATGAGCGACTGTTTGAAATCGACATGCAGGAAATCTTTCACAAGGAGTGGCTGATTGCCGGGATGACGTGCGAAATCCCGACCAAGGGCAATTACCTGACGCTGCAGATCGGCAAGAACCCGATCCTGGTCGTGCGCGGCCCGGACGGTGTCGTCAACGCATTCCACAACGTATGCCGCCATCGCGGCTCGCGCCTGTGTACTGCCGAGAAAGGCAAAGTCGCCAAACTGGTTTGCCACTATCACCAGTGGACCTATGAGCTGGACGGTCGTCTGCTGTATGCAGGCACTGAAATGGGCGACGACTTCGACATGAAACAGTTCGGCCTCAAGCCGGTTCACGTCAAGACCGCAGGTGGCTACATTTTCATCAGCCTCGCGGAAAACCCGCCTGCCATTGACGAGTTCCTGTCGACGCTGCGGCACTACATGGAACCGTATGACATGGAGAATACCAAGGTGGCCGTGCAAACCACCTTGATGGAAAAGGCCAACTGGAAGCTGGTGCTGGAAAACAACCGCGAGTGCTATCACTGTGGCGGCTCGCACCCTGAATTGCTCAAGACGTTGCTGGAATGGGACGACGTCACCGACCCGCGTGCCGATCAGGCCTTCAAGGATCATGTGGCCGCGTCTGCTGCTGCGTGGGACGCCGAGAAAATCCCGTACGCCCACGCCAGTTTCGGCCTGCGTAACCGTATCGTGCGCATGCCGCTGCTCAAAGGCACCGTGTCGATGACCATGGACGGCAAGGTCGGCTGCAAGAAACTGATGGGCCGCATTCAGAATCCTGACCTGGGCTCGATGCGTATTCTGCATTTGCCGCATTCCTGGAACCACTGCATGGGCGATCACATCATCGTCTTCACGGTGTGGCCGATCAGCGCGCAGGAAACCATGGTCACCACCAAATGGATTGTCCACAAGGATGCGGTCGAAGGCGTGGATTACGACGTCGAGCGTATGCGCCAGGTCTGGGACGCCACCAATGATCAGGACCGTCGTCTTGCCGAAGAAAACCAGCGCGGCATCAACTCCAGCGCCTATCAACCCGGCCCTTATTCGAAAACCTATGAGTTCGGCGTGGTCAACTTCGTCGACTGGTACAGCTCGCGCATGCTGGAAAACCTTGGCGCAGAACCTGCGCCTTATTTGAAGGGTGTGGCGGTGAATCACGAATAGAGATTGCCCCCGCCAACGCGACCCATCAAGTCAGACTCACTTCATTCACGAAGTGAGTCTGAACTGACCACGCCGACACAAAAACCCTCGCGCCGATACCGTCATTTCTGACAGTTACCCAAAAAAATCTTTCGTGATCAACTCCCGTTGCAGTCAATCCAACGGACGGAGACACGGACCATGCTCAGCCCAAAAAACATTAATCAATATAAAAATAAAACAGTCGATGCAGCCTCGGCCATGCCGGACATAAGAGGCAAAAAGATTCTCATGGGGTTCTGGCATAACTGGCCTTCCGAACCCGGTCAAGGTTACCAGCAAGGCCTGTTCAAAGAGATGGCGCTGACCGACATACCCGAGGCGTATAACGTCGTGGCCGTGGCCTTCATGAAAGGTGCCGGCATTCCTACATTCAAGCCTTATAACCTGAGCGATGCTGCGTTTCGCGCCCAAGTGGCAGCACTGAATGCACAAGGACGTGCGGTGCTGATTTCTCTTGGCGGGGCTGACGCGCATATTGAGCTATATACCGGTCAGGAAGATGCACTGGCCTATGAAATTATTCGTCTGGTTGAAACCTATGGCTTTGACGGCCTGGATATCGACCTTGAACAAGCTGCTATTACCTTTGCCGATAACCGGAGCGTATTACCCGCTGCGTTGAGGATGGTGCGCGAACATTACGAGACAGAAGGAAAGCACTTCATTATCAGTATGGCCCCCGAGTTCCCCTACCTGAGGGCCAGCAAAAAACTGCCGATATTGAAAGAGATCACGACGTACTTTCCTTTCCTGAAAGAATTTGTAACCTTTCTCGACTCCCTGAGATCCGGCGGTGCCTACCTTGCTTACATCAATGCGCTGGAAGACATCTATGACTTTATCGCGCCTCAGTATTACAACCAGGGCGGCGATGGCATATGGGTCGATGAGCTGAACCTGTGGGTCACTCAAAACAACGACGCCCATAAGAAAGAGTTTCTTTACTACCTGACCGACAGCTTGATCCACGGTACGCGTGGCTTCACTAAAATTCCGGCCGACAGGCTGGCCATTGGTCTACCGACCAACAATGACGCCGCCGCCACCGGTTACGTGGTCGATCCGCAGGACGTCAAGGATGCACTGCAAGAGCTGGAAGACACCGGCAACCCGATTCGCGGGCTGATGACCTGGTCGGTCAACTGGGATGCCGGGAAAGACAAGGATGGCAAGGAATACAGCTGGGAGTTCGTGAACCGCTACGGTTATCTCACCAGTGGTGAAACGCCCGTACCGGACAAGCCTTCAGTACCCACTGACCTCAGATCAACCGAGCAAACCCCAACGTCGGTGAAACTGGCCTGGTCGCTTTCGGAAGGCACGAACCCGGTTCTGAAATATGAAGTGCTCCGTAACGGCACTCTCTTCTTTACGGTGAGCCGTCCTGACTTTGAAGATACCGGCCTTCAGCCCGGCACCACTTACAGCTACCAGGTACGTGCCATTGATGTCATGGACAACACCTCGGCATTCTCCACAGCGATCAGCGTGAGTACACAGGCAGGGAGCGGCGGTGGTGCGAAACCGACAACACCGGTCTTGAGCCTGTCAGGCGTCACCGATAAAAGTGTGTCGCTGACATGGACAGCGTCTACCAGCGATAGCCCAATCAACAGGTATCAAATTGACCGGGACGGCTGGCCTACTACAGCGCTCAGCGGTGAAACGTATGCGTTTACCGATGAAGAACTCACCCCGGGCCGTACGTATAAATACCGCGTTGTGGCAAGAGACGAAGAACTTCAATGGTCAGAGGTCAGCAACCTGATAGAAGTCACAACCGATTCGGAACCCCATAAACCTTCATTGCCTGTCGACTTCAGGTCAACCGGGCGGACCACCACATCGATAACGCTGGACTGGAGTGTTTCGACGGATGCCAGCGGTCCGTTTCACTATGAGCTGTTCCGCAAGGGTGTTTCGATAGGCGAGGGCAAAGCTCCTCCCTTCACCGACGAAGGCCTTCTGCAAAGCCGCCTTTATGATTATCACATCATCGCGACCGACAGTATGGGTAACAGCTCAGGACCCTCTGAAAAACTTCTGGCCACTACAGACTCCGAGGCGTCCAATGATCGACCTGCGCCACCGGGCAACTTGCGTCAGACAGGTGAGACCACCACCAGTGTTTCACTGGCATGGGATGCACCTGCAGGGGGTACTGCCGTTGACGTCTACCGTGTCTACAGTTTCGACGCGCCTGCTGTGACCGTCGATTCAACCGTACTGACTTTTACCGTCAGAGGCCTGACCCCAGGCAAGACCTATCAGTATCTGGTCGGTGCACGCGATAAAGATCTAGAACTGTCTGGGCCCAGCAACGTTGTGCAGGCCTCGACCAGCGAAGCATTGCCTGAATGGGACGATGATACTGACTACGTGAAGGGGAATAAGGTGATGCATGCGGGTGCCTCTTACATCTGCATCAATTCTCACCATTCACAACCAGACTGGGCGCCGGGCACCGTGCCGACGTTATGGGCGCCCTGGACCGAGCAAGCAGGCGGCAGAGGTTTCCGCGACTGGCCCAAAGAATGGCAGTGAGCCTCATGCGTACCGGCTCTGGCTCGTAAACAGACGGTGACGATGTCATAACTGAACGACTTATCCACAGTGCCCAAAAAGCGTTTATGGATAAGTCGCTTTTTCATGGGCCTGGAAATAGTCAGGACAACAACGACTTACCATGGAACACCTAAGTCACAGAGCCTGTATGTTTTTTAACCAAATCTCTGTAGAGCTTAATTTCATTGGGCTACAGACGAGCACGAACACCTTATCCACAGAAGCGCCAACAGACTTTGGGTACAACTTCGTCCCAATCACCCGGCCTGCTGTGGACAACGTATAAAATGGCTGAAAAACCACCCGAATGAACCAACGCTGCACGCAAAACCCTGCTTTGATCATTTTTCATACAAAACCTCCAAAGCCTTTATTTACAAGGCTTGTAGGCAATCACAAACAACTTGTCCACAAGCACGCGCACAGAGATTGTGGGCAAACCCATTGGCTGGCAGATGGCAGTGCGCATTTATCCACAAAAAAATGCAATGAAAATAAAGAGTTAGATTGATCGTTTTTTGAACACCATTCCAAAAGCCACGTTCTACAAGCCGTTCAGACGTTCACGAACACATTATCCACAGGCACACGCACAGGGATTGTGCGTAAGTCTTCCCGAAAAGAATATTGGTCAGGGCCGTACAGGCGTGACGTTCAAACGAGCCATTTTGCTACCCATCACGATTTCGAGTTTCAACCGCCGTTACGAAAACGCGGATGTCAAAGTCGAGGTCAGCAATGGCGGTGATCTGAAAGGGAGTATTTCGTATGCCTACTTCCGGCCTCTCTCCGAGCAGAAGGCAAACCGCCCCTCAAAGACGGCAGCACAAGACTTTAGCCTTACTTTACGACGCCCTCATCGATCAACAGCTTCAGAATCGCGGCTGCGCCCTCTTCAGGGCGCAACCCCTTGAGCACTTGGCCCCCGCCGCCACTGGCCTTGGCAGTGGCGGCTTTCATGCGATCAGCGCCGCTCTTGGCTTTGATGACCTTCAAGCGTTTGGGCCGCGGTCTGGCTGGCTGCAGCGCTTGATCCGTCAACAACTCATCGGCCACTACCTGAACGCTTTCGGTGTCCAGCGTGCCACGCTGTGCGGGTCCGAATGCGCTCTGTCGAGGTTTGGGAGCGGCGTTATCCACAGTGGCCAGAAACGGCAAACGAACCTTCAGCCGGCGACGCTGGCCGCGAGGCAGAGCCTGCAACACCAGTGCGGTGCCGTTGTTCAACGACTCGACTTCAGCCAGACCGGTCACCAGTGGCCAGCCCAGCCTTTCAGCCAACAGAAAGGGCAGCATCCCCGACCCTTCACCGGTTTCAGCCTGACTGCCGGCCAACACCACCTGCGCGGCAGAATCCCGGAGGTAGTCAGTCAACGCAACCAGCGCATCGGCGCCCTCGGGTTGCTCCAGCACATGCAGCTCGTTGAGCCCCATGCCAAGGTAAGCGCGCAGCGCCGGTTCTTCGGCATTGCCCGCGTGCAGTACCTGCAAGTTATCCCCAGCCAGCTGCAAACCAAGCTCGACGGCCCGCGCATCCTGTTCGGCGCGGCGCGCACGACCTGATGTCGGGTGCGCCCCGATGGACACCAGACTGATGATCTGTACCGCATGCTTATCCACAGACACTTCAGGCTGCATCACGCTTACCTCCGCTGCGCCAGGCTTCGACTGCGGCGATCAGCGCCGTAAGTACTTCGGCGCTCTCGCCGATGACCGATAGATCTGCACGCTTGACCATGTCGCACCCCGCATCCAGATTGATCGCAATGACCTTGTCACAGGCGCCGATACCCTGCAGATGCTGGATGGCCCCGGAAATACCGACGGCGACATACACCCTTGCGGTCACCCAGGTGCCACTCGCGCCTACCTGCCGCTCGCGGCCCATGAAACCATCGTCCACTGCGACACGCGACGCCCCTTCGGTGGCCCCGAGTGCCGAAGCGGCCTGATGAAACAGATCCCAGTCTTTGACACCATTGCCGCCAGACAGAATGAATTCGGCTTCAGCCATGGGGATAACTCCGGGATCGACGGCAACCGCTCCCAGGTCCTCTATACGCGGCAGGCTGCGCGCCACGCCTGTGGACAACTCGACCGGCACTACCTCGTGACGGGTATCGCTGACCGGTTCAGCGCACTCTACAGCGGCCAGAATCAGACGGGGCAGAGGCCGAACCAGGTCTTCGCGACCGGCGCCTGCGCGACTTATGCACACCTGGTCCTTGACCTGCCAGACCCGCGTTGCAGGTCGCTCGCCGATGCTGGCGGCAAAACGTCTTCCCAGTTCGCCACCGCCGGTGCGGCTGTCCGGCAGCAGCCAGTGGCGCGGGTTGAACTGGTTATCCACAGCTCGCAAACCCTGCACGCGTTGTTCCGGTGAATAACCGTCGAACCCGGCACCGTCGATAATCAATAACCGATCCACGCCAGCAACGTCGAAAGCAGTTTCCTTGTGTTCGCCGAACACCACCGCCAGCACGGCACCGTCGGCCCCCGCCAGCTGACGCGCCAGCCCCAGCAAGTCGCGGTCGTGGCTGCTCAGGCGGCCGCCGACCATATCGGGCACCACCGTGATATGGAACGCTGGCTCGACGATGGTATGCAGCGGCAACTGCACGTCGGCAGCGGCCGAACGCTTGACCGTGCCGCCCTGCTGAGTGCCGCTGCGGTCGATACGCTTGATGCCGTTGGGACCGATAAAACCCAGGCCATGCACGTTCTTGCGCATCAGGCCGTTCGGCCCCATCCAGCGGCTCTGCGCAGGCTGCATGGCCGCATGCAGTGGGTGCAGTCGATTGCGGGCAATCCACTCGGCGCGTGGATCACGGCGGATAATGTCACTCATCAGAGCACCTCCGCGGGTTCACGTTTGGCAGGCGCTGGCGTATTGGGGATAACTTCCTCAATCAGCGCATCGGCGACCAGTTCGGCAATGTCCTTGATCAGTGGTCGCGGCTCGACAACGCCTTCGAGCATGGCTGTGCACTGTGGACAACCTACCGCAACCAGCTCGGCAGCCGTCTCACGAATGTCGTCCATGCGCATGTCAGGAATCCGCTGTCTGCCGGGAATGTCAGTGATGGGCGCGCCACCGCCGCCACCGCAGCAGCGGGAGCGAAAGCCCGAGCGCTGCATTTCCCTGATCTCGATCCCCAGCGCGCGCAGCACTTCACGCGGCGCCTCGTATTCGCCGTTGTAACGGCCCAGGTAACACGGATCGTGATAAGTCACGCTGGCGCCTTTGTGCTGGCCCAGCGTCAGGGCGCCGCTGCGCACCAGCTCGGCCATGAAGGTGCTGTGATGCTGCACCTGATAGTCACCGCCAAAAGCGCCATATTCGTTTTTCAGCACATGAAAGCTGTGCGGGTCGCAGGTCACGATACGTTTGAAATCGTAACGGGACAGGGTCTGAATGTTGCGTCGGGCGAGCATCTGGAAGGTCGCTTCATCACCCAACCGCCTGGCCACATCACCGCTGTCGCGTTCTTCAAGGCCCAGCACGGCGAAATCCACCCCGGCCGACTTGAGGACTTTGACGAACGCGCGCAGGGTGCGTTGATTACGCATGTCGAACGCGCCATCACCGACCCAGAACAGCACATCCACGGTTTTTTTCTCGCTGAGCAATGTCAGGTTCAGATCGGCCGCCCAGTTCATTCGCCCGCCCGGTGCAAACCCGCCGGGGTTGTCGGTGGCGATCAGGTTGTCCAGCACCTCGGCGCCCTTGTTCGGCGTAGCGCCCTTTTCGAGGGTCAGGTGGCGGCGCATGTCGACGATGGCATCGACGTGCTCGATCATCATCGGGCACTCTTCGACACAGGCTCGGCACGTGGTGCAGGACCACAGCGTTTCGGCGTCCACCAGCCCGTTGACGATGGGCTGATGCGGATTACCACCATGCTCGCCCAGTGGCTTGCCTTTGCCGTCCAGCGATGGATAGGGACTGCCGGCAAATTTTGCGTCGGTACCCCCGGCAAGACCGACCACCATGTCCTGAATCAGCTTTTTAGGGTTGAGTGGCTGGCCTGCGGCAAACGCCGGGCAGGCCGCTTCGCACTTGCCGCACTGCACGCAGGCGTCGAAGCCCAGCAGTTGGTTCCAGGTGAAGTCCTGAGGTTTCTCCACGCCCAGCGGTGCGGTTCGATCGTTCAGGTCCAAAGGTTTCAGGCCCGTGGAACGTCCACCACCAAAACGCTCGGCACGCCGGTGCCAGGCCAGGTGCAGCGCCCCGGCGAAGGCGTGCTTCATCGGCCCGCCCCAGGTCATGCCGAAAAACAGTTCGCTTACGCCCCACAGCACGCCCAGCCCGAGAACAGCGACCAGTACCCATCCGCCGAAGTGCTCGGGAAGAATGCCCGCCACTGGCAACGTGACCAGAAAGAAGCTCGCGGAAAACGCCATGAGGCTTTTCGGCAGGCGCATCCACGGGCCTTTCGACAGACGCGCAGGCGGGTTGAGACGACGACGATAGACAAACACCGCACCGACGAACATCACCGCCGTCATCAACAGCAGTGCGTAACCAAGCACGCGGTTATGCACACCGAAACCGTGCACCAGAATCGCCAGCACAATCGAGGCCACCGCTCCGCCCGCTGTGGCCACGTGGGTATTGGCGATGTATTTGTCACGCGCGACCACGTGATGCAGATCGACCATGTACCGCTTGGGCATGGCCAGCAGACCACCCAGCCAATCGACTTTCGAGGACCGACCGTTGCGCCACAGGGTAGCCCGCCGCCAGGCGCCCAGCGCCGCAAGGGCCAGGGCGCTGAACAGCAGGATCGGAAGAAGGGTGTCTAGCATCTGAAGCTCCAGGTACCAAGCGGTCTTGCAGTCCGGGTGACGCTTCGTTGATTCGCAAAAACCGTGGATCAGACAACCCGCATGTCGGCTGATCTATCGCATTCGCGAACCCGTTCGCTCCCACGGCCTGCGGCCGGAATCAAAGACAGGCGAGCCTTAAAAGTCCTTGCACAGCCGCAAGCCGTCATAGATCGCGGCGTGGGTATTACGCTGCGCCACGCAATCGCCGATACGAAACAGCAGATAACCGTCACCCGGCTGGCTCAACGATGGCTGTGGCTGAATGGCGAACAGCGCATCGATATCGATCTGGCCCTTGTTGCGCGAGCCTTCCTTGAGCGCGTAGTAGATCGCTTCGTCGGGACGCACGCCGTTTTCCACCACCACCTGATCGACGACCCGCTCTTCCTTGGCGCCGGTGTATTCGTTTTCCAGCACCGCCACCAGCTTGTCGCCCTCGCGATAGACCTTTTCCAGCATCATGTCGCCGGTCATGATCACTTCCTTGGGGTACATGCTGCGGTAGTAGGTCGGGAACGAGGTTCCGCCAATCGCCACGCCCGGCTTGATGTCATCGGTGACGATTTCGACCTGGCAGCCCTTGTCGGCCAGAAAATCGGCCACCGACATGCCGGTGAACTCGCAGATGGTGTCGTAGACCAGCACGTTCTTGCCGGGCGCCACCTTGCCGTCCAGCACATCCCAACTGCTGACCACCAGGCCTTCAGCCGCCCCCCAGTGTTCGTTCTGCTCAAGAAACGGGTGACCGCCGACCGCGAGCACCACGATGTCGGGCCGCAGATCGAGAATGGTTGCCGCATCTGCTGCGGTGCCCAGACGCAGGTCGACTTTCAGGCGCGCCAGCTCAAGCTGGAACCAGCGCGTGATGCCAGCAATCTGGTCGCGCTGCGGTGCCTTCGATGCGGTGGTGATCTGCCCGCCGATGAAGTCCTTTTTCTCGAACAGGGTCACGTCATGTCCGCGTTCGGCGGAGACCCGTGCGGCTTCCATCCCTGCAGGACCGGCACCGACCACCACGACCTTGCGCCTGGGTCCGGCGGATTTCTCGATGATGTGCGGCACGCCCATGTATTCGCGGGACGTGGCGGCGTTCTGGATGCACAGCACATCCAGCCCTTGATACTGGCGATCGATGCAGTAGTTGGCACCGACGCACTGCTTGATCTGGTCGATCTGGCCCATCTTGATCTTGGCGATCAGGTGCGGGTCGGCAATGTGCGCGCGGGTCATGCCGACCATATCGACATAGCCACCTTCCAGAATTCGCGTTGCCTGGTTCGGGTCCTTGATGTTCTGCGCGTGCAGCACCGGGGCCTTGACCACTTCCTTGATCCCGGCCGCCAGGTGCAGGAACGGCTCCGGTGGGTAACTCATGTTCGGAATAACGTTGGCCAGGGTGTTGTGGGTGTCACATCCCGAGCCCACCACGCCGATGAAATCGATCATGCCGGTGTCGTCGTAATACTTGGCGATCTGCTTCATGTCCTCGTGGCTTAGGCCATCGGGATGAAACTCGTCGCCACAGATGCGCAACCCTACGCAGAAGTCGGGGCCGACTTCCTTGCGCACCGCCTTGATCACTTCCAGGCCGAAGCGCATGCGGTTCTCGAAACTGCCACCCCATTCATCGGTGCGCTTGTTGACCCGCGGGCTCCAGAACTGGTCGATCATGTGCTGATGCACCGCCGACAACTCGACGCCATCCAGACCACCGGCCTTGGCACGCGCCGCAGCACTGGCGTAGTTGCCGATCACCCGCCAGATTTCCTCGGGCTCGATGGTTTTGCAGGTTGCCCGATGCACCGGCTCGCGAATGCCCGACGGCGACATCAGGGTCGGCCAGTGATCGCCATCCCAGCGCGAGCGACGGCCCATGTGGGTAATCTGGATCATGATCTTGGCGCCATGCTTGTGCATGGCGTCGGCAAGGTTCTGGAAGTGCGGGATGATTCTGTCGGTTGCCAGGTTGACCGATTTCCACCAGCCTTGCGGGCTGTCGATGGCCACGCTTGAAGAGCCGCCACAAATGGCCAGGCCGATGCCGCCCTTGGCTTTTTCCTCGTAGTACTTCACGTAACGATCCGTGGTCATGCCGCCATCGGTGGCGTAGACCTCGGCGTGCGCAGTGCTCAGCACGCGATTGCGGATGGTGAGCTTGCCGATCTGGATCGGCTGGAACATCGCTTCGAAAGCCATAACCCGATCCTCGATTTACAGCGGCTTGACGACAAATAGACCGTCGTCATGACCGTCTTCGGAACCACCGTAAACCTGCTCGGCAACCGTACGCACAGCGCTGCCACTGGCAGCGAGGATCTGATCCATGGCCCCGGCGAACCAGCCGGTGAACATGTAATCGACCTTGCGCCCGACCTTGCCGTAGACGTACACGAAACAGGAGTGCTCCAGCTTCACACTGGCAGTGCCTTTCTCGACGTCGATGTCCTGGATCTTGAACAGGCCCCAGCCACGCTGCGACAGACGCTTCATGTAGTGCTCGAACACCGCAACGCCTTCCAGGCCGTGGCATTCGGCTTCCTTTTCGCACCAGTGCCAGGCGGATTTGTAACCCGCCTTGTAGAGGATGTCGGCGTAGGCATCGGCGCCCAGCACTTCTTCGATGCCCATGTGGTTGTTGACGAAAAAGTGCCGGGGCACGTACAGCATCGGCAACGCATCGGAGGTCCAGACGCCGGTTTCGCTGTCGACTTCGATGGGCAGTTGCGGGGCGATTTTAGCCATGGCGGTCAAACTCCAGATGATTCGGTCTACACCCACCGCTCGAAGGGCCGTGGGGGTTCAATTCGATAAGGTATGGCGGGCGGGTTACTCGCCCCAGACGTCGGCCAGAACGTTGACCCAGTTCTCGCCCATGATCTTGCGCACCACGCGTTCGGAGTGACCGCGCTTGAGCAGCGTTTCAGTCAGATTGGGAAACTCGCCAACGGTGCGGATGCCCAGCGGGTTGATGATCTTGCCGAAGTTGGTCAGGCGGCGGGCGTAGCCCTTGTCGTGGGTCAGGTACTCGAAAAACTCCTGGCCGTGACCCTGAGTGAAGTCAGTGCCAATGCCGATGGCGTCTTCGCCGACGATGTTCATGACGTATTCGATGGCTTCGGCGTAATCGTCAATGGTCGACTCGATGCCCTTGGCCAGGAACGGCGCGAACATGGTCACGCCGACAAAACCGCCATGATCGGCGATGAACTTCAGTTCGGCGTCGGACTTGTTGCGCGGGTGTTCCTTGAGGCCGGAAGGCAGACAGTGGGAGTAGCAGACCGGCTTTTTCGATTCGAGAATGACTTCTTCCGAGGTTTTCGAGCCGACGTGGGACAGGTCGCACATCACCCCGACACGGTTCATTTCAGCGACGATCTCACGACCGAAACCCGACAGCCCGCCGTCGCGCTCGTAGCAGCCCGTGCCCACCAGATTCTGGGTGTTGTAGCACATCTGCACGATGCCGACGCCGAGCTTCTTGAAGATCTCGACGTAGCCGATCTGGTCTTCATAGGCGTGTGCGTTCTGGAAGCCGAACAGAATGCCGGTCTTGCCCAGTTCCTTGGCCTTGCGGATGTCGGCTGTGGTATGCACCGGCATGACCAGGTCGCTGTTTTCGCGCATCAGTTTCTGGCTGGTGCAGATGCTGTTGATGGTCGCCTGAAAGCCCTCCCACACCGACACTGTGCAGTTGGCCATGGTCAGGCCGCCCTTGCGCATGTCTTCGAACAGCTCGCGGTTCCACTTGGCGATGATCAGCCCGTCAATAACGATGCTGTCGGCGTGTAATTCGGCTGGGCTCATCAGGCTGTCCCCTTTTTTGATTGCGGTGCGCCGAATCGGCTGTCGGCGCTAATGGGGTCAGCATATGCCGGAGGGTCAGGGGAACCGGGTGCAAAAACGACAGGGGGTTTGCCGAAAGCGTCAAGATGCGACAAAGGGGGACGGCGAGTCGTCGGGCGATGTCGTAAACCTGTTCAATGTCTCACGCTTGAGACAGAATCGAGCCTATCAATGGATCGGAGCGACTCGATGAAAACGTTTTTGCTGACCCTGGCCCTTATGACGACGGCCGTGACAGGCGTACACGCCGCCCAGAATCCGGACGCGTCGCCCTGCGACGGTGTCGAGGACGACAAGCAGACCCTGGAATGCTCGGCCTACAGCCGCACCACTGCCGAACAGTTGCTCAAGGAAAACTTCGACAACCTGCTCAAGCGCGTTCAGTCGCAGTTCGTCGCCAACAAGACGCAGTTCAACGACTTTACCAGCAAACTCAAGACCGCCCAGCAAGCCTGGGAGAAGCTGCGTGACGCCGACTGCGCGGTTGAGGTCTTCCCTTCTGCAGCAGGCAGCAAAGCCTTCACTATCAGCGAAAACGACTGCATTGCGCGCATGAGTGACGAGCGCTCGGAGTATCTGGAGTCGATAGCGCAGGAATAACGTCTACGATGAGATAACCTGCCTCTTTATATGAACGAGCTCATCAGGTTTTCTCATGATTATTTGCGGTGTAGAAATCAAAGGCAGCGAAGCTATCTTCGCCCTCGCCACTCGACGTAATGGCGGCATCGAGCACTTGCCGCTCGCCACCAAGAAGCTTGCGCTGGAGGACGATGACGAGGCCGCCAACGTCAAAGCCTTCTCCACGCAACTCGCCGGTTTCGTGCGTGAAAACGGCATCAGCCATGTGGTTATCAAGAAGCGCAGCAAGAAAGGCGAATTCGCTGGCGGCCCGACCACCTTCAAGATCGAAACCATCTTTCAACTGATGTCTGATTGCAACGTGGTGCTGATCTCGCCGCAGACCGTCAATGCGCAGAACAAGAAACACACCTTCGCCCTGCCCGACACCCTGAACAAGTATCAGCACGAAGCGTACAAGGCGGCGTGTGCGGGTGTGATGAAGAGCGTTTAAGCCTTTCGAGAGAGGACGCAGAGCGTCGCACGATAGCGGGGATTATCGTTCCTCACGCTCCAGCGTGGGAATGCAGTTCGTGACGCTCCGCGTCACATTCATTCGCCGCGCAGTTACTTTTGACCCGACATAAAAAACCCGCATTTCTGCGGGTTTCTTCAATGCTCAATCAACTCAGTTGACCTTGGCATCCAGCTCGCCACGCGCGTAGCGTTCGAACATGGCGTCCAGGGAGATCGGCTTGATCTTCGAGGCGTTGCCAGCGGTGCCGAATGCTTCATAACGGGCGATACATACGTCACGCATGGCCACGACAGTCTTGGCCAGGTACTTGCGCGGGTCGAACTCGCTCGGGTTTTTGGCCATGAATTCGCGGATCGCACCGGTCGATGCCAGACGCAGGTCAGTATCGATGTTGACCTTGCGCACGCCGTGCTTGATGCCTTCAACGATTTCTTCGACCGGCACACCGTAGGTTTCTTTGATGTCGCCGCCGAACTCGTTGATGATTTTCAGCCATTCCTGTGGAACGGACGAAGAACCGTGCATCACCAGGTGAGTGTTAGGGATGCGCTTGTGGATCTCTTTGATGCGCTCGATCGCCAGGATGTCGCCGGTAGGCGGCTTGGTGAACTTGTAAGCGCCGTGGCTGGTGCCGATGGCGATGGCCAGGGCATCGACCTGAGTGCGCTTGACGAAGTCAGCGGCTTCTTCCGGGTCGGTCAGCATCTGGCTGTGATCCAGAACGCCTTCCGCACCCACGCCGTCTTCTTCACCAGCCATGCCGGTTTCCAGCGAGCCCAGCACGCCCAGCTCGCCTTCCACGGAAACGCCGCAGGCGTGAGCGAAGGACACAACGCGACGGGTCACGTCAACGTTATAGTCGTAATCGGCCGGGGACTTGCCGTCTTCACGCAGCGAGCCGTCCATCATCACCGAGCTGAAGCCCAGCTGGATCGAGCGCTGGCAGATGTCAGGGCTGGTACCGTGGTCCTGATGCATGACCACCGGGATGTGCGGGAATTCTTCGATCGCGGCGAGGATCAGGTGACGCAGGAACGGCGCACCGGCGTATTTGCGGGCACCGGCAGAAGCCTGGACGATCACCGGGGAGTCGGTCTTGTCGGCCGCTTCCATAATGGCGCGCATCTGTTCCAGGTTGTTTACGTTGAAAGCTGGAACGCCGTAGCCGAATTCGGCTGCGTGGTCCAACATCTGGCGCATGCTGATAAGTGCCATTGTCTGTGTCTCTCCCGGTAGGGTCGTTAGTCGAGCAAGCCTGCCGTAGTGGCGGCTGCCATTCAAGTTATAAGCTCAGCCACAAGGCTGCGCGTGTGTGCCCGAGATCCGACTTATCTGGCCTTGCAGCCGCGACCGATCAGATCGTTGGTAGCGTCCCAATAGATCAGGCCCTCGCTACCCTTGTTGACGAATGCCAACACATTGTTGCTGTACAGCGTACCGCTGGCAGCGCCGGGTTCAGCCTTGAGCCTGAACACCTGATCGCTTTGATTCAGACGAACATCGACTTCCTTTTTGGCCGAGTCGATGTAGCGCCAGTTGACCTCTGCATTGCTGTCACATACCCAGCGATTCCAAGGGTCATTCTGCTGCGGTGAACTCATGCTCGAACAACCGCCAAGCACTGCCAACACCCCGAGGGCAATCACGCCTTTCATTACGTCTCCTGGCTGCCCTGCGAAACGCGGCGTGTGCCGTTCGTTTCAACTGTCAGGGGCAGTTCTGTTCCTGTTTTCGGTCATCGGCCGGCTCACCGGTGACATGTGCCTCAACCCGTTGACTGTTTTCAGTCGTTGGCACATTCACGGCGGCCGGGCTGAATATCTGACAGGTCTTGGCACGCGAGCCAGAACCGGTACAACCAGCCAGTACAATGCAGCTCATCAGAGCCAGGGCAGCGATCTTCATGGCGAAACTCCTTTCCCGGAAAAATATCCACCCTTTAAAGACCGCTGAAGCCCGTCAATGTTGCCAACGGGTTTCAGACCTGGCTCACAGACACCCTACATTGCCTGTCCGCGGCATGAATTCGTAACGATCCCACACCTCGGGGCCGCCGCGCTTGTAGACCACCGGCACCGTTTCTGCCTGCCAGCCCGCCTGATAGCAGCTTAACTGGAGCGGTTGGGTCGGGGAGTCGCTCTCCACCTCTTCAGCCGCAGGCTTGCCCGCGCAACCTGCCAGTAAACCTGCGATGAGAAACCACGGTAACGCCCTGACCATTGACCACTCCTTGTCCAAGGCTTTCACTCAAGCCTTGGCGCGTTGTTCGAGCATTTCCACCGCAGGCAGAACCTTGCCTTCCACGAACTCGAGGAACGCACCGCCACCGGTCGAAATGTAGGAAATCTGTTCTGCCACACCATACTTGTCGATGGCCGCCAGCGTGTCGCCACCGCCCGCGATGGAGAACGCCTGGCTTTCAGCGATGGCCTTGGCCAGCGTTTTAGTGCCTTCACCGAACTGATCGAACTCAAAAACGCCGACCGGACCGTTCCACAGGATAGTCCCGGAAGATTTCAGTAATTCGGCGAAATGCGCAGCAGTTTGCGGGCCAATATCGAGAATCATATCGTCATCGGCGACGTCAGCGATCAGTTTGACAGTAGCGGCAGCGCTCTCGGCGAACTCCTTGGCAACCACCACGTCCGTCGGCAATGGCACGCTGACCTTGGCGGCGATGGCGCGAGCGGTGTCGAGCAGGTCAGGTTCGTACAGCGATTTACCGACCTTGTGACCGGCCGCAGCGAGGAAGGTGTTGGCAATGCCGCCGCCGACGATCAACTGATTGCAGATGCCGCTCAGGCTGTTGAGTACGTCCAGCTTGGTGGAGACCTTGGAGCCCGCCACGATGGCGGTCATCGGCTGGGCCGGAGCGCCCAGGGCCTTGCCCAGTGCTTCAAGCTCGGCGGCCAGCAACGGACCTGCCGCTGCCACCTTGGCGAATTTTGCCACGCCGTGAGTAGAACCCTCGGCACGGTGGGCGGTGCCAAAGGCATCCATCACGAACACGTCGCACAGTGCTGCGTATTGCTGCGCCAGCTCGTCGGCGTTCTTTTTCTCGCCCTTGTTGAAGCGAACGTTCTCGAACAGGACGACATCACCCGCTTTCACGTCGACCCCTTCCAGGTAATCGGCAACCAGCGGAACGTCACGACCCAGCGCCTTGCTCAGGTAGTCGGCAACCGGCTTGAGGCTGTTCTCGGCAGAAAACTCACCCTCTGTCGGGCGGCCAAGGTGTGAGCAGACCATGACGGCCGCGCCCTTCTCCAACGCCAGCCTGATGGTCGGCAGCGAAGCGAGGATACGTGCATCACTGCTGACTACGCCGTCCTTTACCGGGACGTTGAGGTCTTCGCGAATCAGTACACGTTTACCTTGCAGATCGAGGTCGGTCATCTTCAAGACGGTCATGAGCATTCCTGTTTTTTTACTGTTATTGGTCAGCGACGCGCAGAAAGTGATCGGCGACGTCGAGCATTCGATTGGCAAAGCCCCATTCGTTGTCGAACCAGGCCAGCAGATTGACCAGCCGGGGTCCGGAAACGCGGGTCTGACTCGCATCGACAATGGCCGAATGCGGGTCATGGTTGAAATCGCAACTGGCGTGCGGCAATTCCGTGTAGGCCAGCAGTCCCTTGAGCGGACCGCTGGTGGCGGCCTCACGCAGGATACGGTTGATCTCCACGGCATCGGTGTCTCGCGACATCTGCAACGTAATGTCCAGACAGGACACATTCACCGTCGGCACGCGAACAGCTTTGGCCTGAATTCGGCCGGCAAGTTCCGGAAGCAGCCGTTCGATTCCTCGCGCCAGACCGGTGGACACCGGAATGATCGACTGGAAGGCCGAGCGCGTACGGCGCAGATCCTCGTGATGATAAGCGTCGATCACCGGTTGATCGTTCATCGCCGAGTGGATGGTGGTAATGGTCATGTATTCCAGGCCGATGGCCTGATCCAGCAAGCGCAGCAGCGGCACGCTGCAGTTGGTGGTGCACGACGCGGCCGAGACCAGCAGCTCGCGGCCAGTCAGCTTGTGCTGATTGATGCCGAACACCACGGTGGCATCGACATCCCGTTCGCTGGCCATCGGCTGGGAAAACAGCACCCGCGGCGCACCGGCCTCCAGAAAGCGCTGGCCATCTTCGCGAGTGTTGTAGACACCGGAACACTCAAGCACCAGATCGACTTCCAGACCGGCCCAGTCGATGCCTTCGGGCGTCGCACTGCGCAGGACCTTGATCCGGTGGTCATTGATGTGCAGGTATTGCCCTTCGATCCGCACTTCGCCGGGAAACCGGCCGTGTGTGGAGTCAAAGCGCGTGAGGTATTCAAGACTGGCCATGTCGGCCAGATCGTTGATGGCAACCACTTCAAACCCGGCCTTGGCCCCTCGCTCGCACAGCGCGCGAACAACGCAACGACCAATACGGCCGTAACCGTTCAGAGCAACTTTGTAAGGGCGGGGCTGGGGCATGAAATTTTCGCCAGGGGCTGGATCTGATTGCGTAAACGATAAAACCTGTGGGAGCAACAGAGGCGGCGATCCGCTTTGCTCGCGAATGGGAGCACCCGGTTTGCCTGACTCACCTAGGCGCTTCCTTCGCGAGCAAGGCGGATCGCCGCCCCGGTCGCTCCCACAACATCAACATCACATGGCTGATCAGTCTTCGAGCAGCTCTTCAGCAGTGCTCAGGACGTTTTCCAGCGTGAACCCGAACTCTTCGAACAGCGCCGGCGCAGGGGCCGACTCGCCGAAGGTGGTCATGCCGATCACGCGCCCTTCCAGACCTACGTATTTGTACCAGTAGTCGGCGTGAGCCGCTTCGATGGCAATACGCGCGCTGACCTGCAACGGCAGCACCGCCTGCTTGTAAGCAGCATCCTGAGCTTCGAAAATGCTGGTGCATGGCATGGACACCACGCGCACGTTGCGGCCCTGCTCGGTCAGCTTGTCGTAAGCCTGGACAGCCAGACCGACTTCCGAACCGGTCGCGATCAGGATCAGCTCAGGCTCGGCAGCGCAATCACGCAGTACGTAACCGCCACGCGCGATGTAGGACAGTTGCTTCTCGTCACGCGCCTGATGAGTCAGGTTCTGACGGGAGAAGATCAGTGCCGACGGGCCATCGTCACGCTCGATAGCGTGTTTCCATGCCACGGCCGACTCCACGGCATCCGCAGGACGCCAGGTGTCCAGGTTCGGCGTGGTACGCAGGCTGGTCAATTGCTCGATCGGCTGGTGAGTCGGGCCGTCTTCGCCCAGACCGATGGAGTCGTGAGTGAATACGTAGATCACGCGCTTCTTCATCAACGAGGCCATACGCACCGCGTTGCGAGCATATTCCATGAAGATCAGGAAGGTTGCGCCGTAAGGCACGAAGCCGCCGTGCAGGGCGATGCCGTTCATCATGGCGCCCATACCGAACTCGCGAACACCGTAATGCAGGTAGTTGCCGTTAGGGTCTTCGCCGGTGATGCTCTTGCAGCCTTTCCAGATGGTCAGGTTGGATCCGGCAAGGTCAGCCGAACCACCCAGAATTTCAGGCAGCAACGGGCCGAGTGCCCCCAGTGCGTTCTGGCTGGCCTTGCGGCTGGCGATGGTTTCGCCCTTGGCGTTGACTTCAGCGACATAAGCCGCTGATTTTTCAGCGAAATCTGCAGGCAATTGCCCACTCATGCGACGAATGAAGTCGTTGGCCAGCTCCGGGAACGCGGCGGAATAGGCAGCAAAGCGCTGGTCCCACTCGGCTTCGGCCGCCAGACCTTTTTCCTTCGCGTTCCACTCGGCATAGATATCAGCCGGGATTTCGAAAGGACCGTGATTCCACTTCAGCGCGGCACGGGTCAGGGCGATTTCGTCAGCACCCAGTGGCGCACCGTGGGACTCTTCCTTGCCCTGCTTGTTCGGCGAACCGAAACCGATGGTGGTCTTGCAGCAGATCAGCGTTGGCTGGTCGCTCTTGCGAGCGGTTTCGATGGCTGTCTTGATTTCTTCAGGGTCATGACCGTCGACATTGCGGATCACCAACCAGCCGTACGACTCGAAACGCTTAGGCGTATCGTCGGTGAACCAGCCTTCCACTTCACCATCGATGGAGATGCCGTTGTCGTCGTAGAACGCGATCAGCTTGTTCAACTGCAACGTGCCGGCCAGCGACGCCGCTTCGTGGGAAATACCTTCCATCATGCAGCCATCGCCCATGAACACGTAGGTATGGTGATCGACGATGGAGTGGCCTGGACGGTTGAACTGTGCGGCGAGGGTCTTCTCGGCAGCAGCGAAACCGACGGCGTTGGCAAAGCCCTGACCCAGCGGACCGGTGGTGGTCTCGACGCCAGGCGTGTAACCGTACTCCGGGTGACCCGGAGTGCGGCTGTGCAATTGACGGAAGTTTTTCAGGTCGTCGATGGACAGGTCGTAGCCGGTCAGGTGCAGCAACGAGTAGACCAGCATCGAGCCGTGGCCGTTGGACATGATGAAACGGTCACGGTCGGCAAACGCAGGGTTTGCCGGGTTGTGCTTCAGATAATCGCGCCAAAGAACCTCGGCGATATCCGCCATGCCCATGGGGGCACCCGGATGGCCGCTGTTGGCTTTTTGCACGGCATCCATGCTGAGGGCACGAATAGCGTTGGCACGCTCACGACGGCTTGGCATCGCTGATCTCCTGGGAATTAAGAAATAGGATTGAGAAAAAGAAGGTCATTTTCCCTCACGGACAGGCCGGGGGCAATCACAGATAGACGACCATAGGCTTTTTTCCGGGGTTGCGGACATTATTTGCCACGCAAAGACTGGATCACCCGCCCGCACGACAAGTTCACAACGCCTGACCGGCGCCATCCATCCAGCAATATCAAAACTTTTTGATATTGCCCTTGCGACACTCCGGATCGCTCTCTAGACTGCGCAGCTATGAACCTGCGTGTACCTGCCATTCGCCACGATGCATGCGACGACCTCTCTGCATTGTGCAAGGCCGGCGGCGATCCCTTGCGGCTGAACGTGCTGCGTGTGCTGACCAACGACTCGTTCGGCGTGCTGGAACTGGCGCAGATTTTCGCTATCGGCCAGTCCGGCATGAGCCATCACCTCAAGGTGCTGGCGCAGGCTGACCTGGTCGCGACACGGCGTGAAGGCAACGCGATTTTCTACCGGCGCGCCCTGCCCCACACCGAATTGCCGGGTGGCAGGCTGCATGCGGCGTTGCTCGACGAAGTGGATACGCTGGACTTGCCGGACGACGTACAGAGCCGTATCGGCCTGGTGCATCGGCAACGGGCACTGGCCAGTCAGGATTTTTTCGCCCGTACCGCAGAAAAGTTTCGCGCCCAGCAGGACCTGATCGCCGGTTTGGCGCAGTACAGCGAAAGCCTGCTTACCCTGCTCGACAAACTGAGCTTTGGTGCGCAGGCAACCGCTCTGGAAGTAGGCCCCGGTGACGGCGGCTTCCTCCCTGAGCTGGCGCGGCGCTTCGGTCAGGTCATCGCGATGGACAACAGCCCGGTGATGCTGGACCTGGCGCGTGGCGTCTGCGAGCGCAAGGCGCTGGCTAACGTTGAGCTGAGGCTGGCCGATGCACTGACCGACGCTAAAGTCAGTGCCGATTGCGTCGTCCTCAACATGGTGCTGCATCATTTCGCGGTACCGGCCGAAGCCTTGAGGCAACTGGCCGAACATGTAAAACCCGGCGGTAGCCTGCTGGTAACAGAATTGTGTAGTCATGACCAGAGTTGGGCCAGGGAGGCCTGTGGCGATCTCTGGTTAGGTTTCGAGCAGGAAGACCTGGCCCGTTGGGCCATCGCTGCGGGGCTAGTTCCCGGGGAAAGCCTCTATGTAGGCTTACGTAATGGTTTCCAGATCCAGGTTCGCCATTTTCAGCGACCGGCTGGCGACACTCACCATCGGTAAAATGAAGGAAACCCGTAGAGATGAGCGAATACTCACTTTTCACCTCCGAGTCCGTGTCCGAAGGGCATCCGGACAAGATCGCCGACCAGATTTCCGACGCGGTTCTGGACGCCATCATCGCTGAAGACAAATACGCCCGTGTAGCGTGCGAAACACTGGTCAAGACCGGTGTGGCGATCATCGCTGGCGAAGTGTCGACTTCGGCCTGGGTCGATCTGGAAGACATCGTGCGTAACGTCATCCTCGACATCGGCTACAACAGCTCCGACGTCGGTTTCGACGGTGCGACCTGCGGCGTGATGAACATCATCGGCAAGCAGTCGGTAGACATCGCCCAGGGCGTTGACCGCAGCAAACCTGAAGATCAGGGCGCTGGCGACCAGGGCCTGATGTTCGGCTACGCCAGCAACGAGACCGACGTGCTGATGCCAGCGCCGATCACCTTCTCCCACCAGCTGGTGCAGCGTCAGGCCGAAGCGCGTAAATCCGGCCTGCTGCCGTGGCTGCGCCCGGATGCCAAATCCCAGGTTACCTGCCGTTACGAAAACGGCAAGGTGGTCGGCGTTGACGCTATCGTGTTGTCGACCCAGCACAACCCGGATGTGTCGTACAAGGACCTGCGCGAAGGCGTGATGGAACTGATCGTCAAACACGTCATCCCTGCGCACCTGCTGCACAAGGACACCCAGTTCCACATCAACCCGACCGGCAACTTCATCATCGGCGGCCCGGTAGGCGACTGTGGCCTGACCGGCCGCAAGATCATCGTCGACACCTACGGCGGCATGGCCCGTCACGGCGGCGGCGCTTTCTCCGGCAAGGACCCATCGAAGGTTGACCGCTCGGCCGCCTACGCCGGTCGTTACGTGGCCAAGAACATCGTCGCTGCCGGCCTGGCCGAGCGTTGCGAGATCCAGGTGTCCTACGCCATCGGCGTCGCTCAACCGACTTCGATCTCGCTGAACACGTTCGGCACCGGCAAGCTGTCCGATGACAAGATCATCAAACTGG
Source organism: Pseudomonas sp. MWU16-30316 (assembly GCF_020515645.1). NCBI lineage: Bacteria > Pseudomonadati > Pseudomonadota > Gammaproteobacteria > Pseudomonadales > Pseudomonadaceae > Pseudomonas > Pseudomonas sp. MWU16-30316. The sequence goes on from NZ_JAIZAZ010000008.1 coordinate 236,460, forward strand.
TCCGCGACAACTTCGACCTGCGTCCTTACGCAATCACCACCATGCTCGACCTGCTGCACCCGATGTACCAGGCCACTGCAGCCTACGGCCACTTCGGTCGTATCCCGGTCGAAATGACCGTTGGCGATGACACCTTCACCGCCTTCACCTGGGAAAAAACCGACCGCGCCGACGCCCTGCGCGCAGCTGCCGGCCTGTAAAAACCCAGAAAAAAGCCCCGGACGACCTGGTCGTTTCGGGGCTTTTTTTCGTCTGGAGATATGGACGGTCCGAGTCCGATCAAGAAAATGCGGCGCGCCGCAGATTTTTGACGCAGAGCGTCACCCAAGGCATTCCCACGCTGGAGCGTGAGGAACGATAACCTCAACTATCGTGCCCGATGCTCCGCGCTTCTGCCCGAAGGGCGTGGGAGTGAGCTTGCTCACGAAGACGCCGGTGCCGGCGCGACTATCGTGCGGCGCTCTGCGTCGTATGCCTTTCTGGACGCTCCGCGTCCTCTTGACGACGCAGAGCGTCGAGAACTGCGTTCTCACGCTGGAGCGTGAGGAACGATAACCTCAACTATCGTGCCCGATGCTCTGCGCTTCTGCCTGAAGGGCGTGTGAGCTTGTTCACGAAGACGCCGGTACAGTCGCGACTATCGTGCGGCGCTCTGCGTCGTATGCCTTTCTGGACGCTCCGCGTCCTCTTGACGACGCAGAGCGTCGAGAACTGCGTTCCCACGCTGGAGCGTGAGGAACGATAACCTCAACTATCGTGCCCGATGATCTGCGCTTCTGCCCGAAGGGCGTGTGAGCTTGCTCACGAAGACGCCGGTGCAGTCACTGAGCACTCTGCGTGGACATGCCGCCTGCTCCATCGCAAAACCCGGTAACCAAGCCCTGCCCCTTCACCACACGACAACGACTAGCCTCATCGAGCCCATTCCTAAAGCAAGGATGCTTCGATGCTGCCCACCAGTCGCCTGATGACGTTCGCTCTTGTGTTTCTTCTGCCCGGCCTCGGCCATGCCAGTCAATGCCCTGACTGGTCTGCAGCCAAGGCGCGCAGCGAGGTCACAAACTTGCAACAGCAGATGGCTGCGTGGGACGACAGCTACCACCGCCAGGGCATTTCGCCCATTCCGGACGAGCTCTACGATCAGGCGCGGCAGAAGCTGAACCTGTGGCGCTCGTGCTTTGCCGTTTCCACCCCCGAGGCCGATCCGCTAAAGACAGCAGCCGGCCCGTTGCCTCATCCCGTTGCGCACACGGGCGTCAACAAGCTGGCCGACGAAAGCAGCGTCAAGGACTGGCTCAAGGGCCGCAACGATCTGTGGATTCAACCCAAGGTCGATGGCGTAGCCGTCACCCTGGTCTACGAAAACGGCCAGCTTGTGCAGGCGATCAGTCGTGGTGACGGGCGCAAGGGGCAGGACTGGACCTCGCAGGCGCGACTGATCAAGGCCATTCCTCAACAACTGCCCCAGGCTGACTCCGCAATATTGCAAGGCGAGCTGTACTGGCGTCTGGACGACCATATTCAGTCAGCATCCGGCAGCGTCAACGCGCGCAGCAAGGTCGCGGGATTGCTGGCGCGGCAGACAATCAGCCCGCAGCAGGCCGACGCCATCGGGCTGTTCGTCTGGGACTGGCCGAACGGGCCTGGCGATATGGCGCAACGTCTCGCAGGCCTGCAAGCCATGGGTTTTGAGGACAGCGCGGCCTATTCGCACCCACTGGAAAACTACGCCAAGGCCGCACGCTGGCGCGAGCATTGGTATCGCAATCCCCTGCCGTTCGCCACCGATGGCGTGATCATGCGTCAAGGCCAACGTCCACCCGCGCAACGCTGGCAAGCCAGTGCGCCTTACTGGATCGCCGCCTGGAAACATCCCTACGCCCAGGCGCTGGCCGAGGTGCGCAAGGTCAACTTCAAGATCGGCCGCAGCGGCAGAATTACGCCGGTGCTGGAGCTGACCCCGGTACGCCTCGACGACCGTACTGTCAGCCGCATCAGCACGGGCTCGCTGCAGCGCTGGCAAACACTGGATATCAGGCCTGGCGATCAGATCGCCGTGAGCCTGGCCGGGTTGACGATCCCACGACTCGACGGGGTGGTGACCCGAGCTGCCGAACGAGCCGACATAATCATTCCGCGAGCCGAAGACTTTCATGAACTGAGCTGCTGGCAAGCCACACCGGGCTGTGAAAGCCAGTTCCGCGCCAGACTGGCATGGCTCAGCGGCAAGAAAGGCCTGGCGTTGCCCGGCGTGGGTCCAGGGACCTGGAACACGCTTATCGAGAACGGCCAAATCATGGGCTTACTCGATTGGATGACCCTGAATCATGCTGAGCTTGCTAACATTCCCGGCTTCGCTGAACGCAGTAGCGCTAAACTGCTCAACAGCCTGCAGACCGCACGCGAACGGCCGTTTCAGACATGGCTCAAGGCCATCGGACTGCCGCCCACCGGAGGCGCCAGACTGCCCGACAACTGGCACGATCTGGCTGAACGCAGTGTGGAGCAATGGCAAGCAGAGCCAGGCATCGGTCCTGGTCGCGCAGCCAGGCTCAGGGCTTTTTTTCAGGACCCGCAGGTACAGGCACTGAGCCAGCAATTGCAGGCACAGAGCATTTCAGGTTTTAAGTAGCGGACGTTCATTTTTCTGTCCGTATTCAAACGGAGTTCATATGCAGTTTTTATCACCACTGATTCTTTTCACCAGTTGCACGCTGCTCGCCACAACCGTGTTTGCAGACGCTCAGGCCCCGGTGCCGTCCGAATGCCAGATCAAAAGCCAGGAGATCAGCAGCAAGATTCAGGATGCCAAGACCGAGGGCAACAAAGCAGAACAGGCCGGCCTTGAAAAGGCACTCGCCGAGGTCAACGCCAACTGCACCGAAACGTCATTGATCAAACAGCGCAAGCAAAAGGTGCTCGACGCCAAGCAGGAAGTCAGCCGCCGTCAGACCGACCTGAACAAGGCCATGGAAAAGGGCGATCCGGAGAAGATCAACAAGCGCAAGGACAAGCTCGCCGATTCGCGCAAGGAATTGCAGGAAGCGCAGACCGAACTCGAGAAAGTCCAGCCAGACGATTGATCAGGTCGCGACGCTGCGCATGATCGGCAGCGTCGCGAACAGCCTGTCAGGAAGCGGCCGGGAAAGCCGATACCCCGAACAACGCGATGATCAGGCCCATGCCCACCAGCCAGACAAGCGAGCGCAGTGCGGCCAGATCGGCCAGGTAGAAAATGATGTACAGCAGGCGACTGGTGATAAACAGTACCGCCAGCACATCAATGGTCACCAACTGCGCGTTACCGGCAATGTGCGCAATGATCACCGCTGCGGCAAACGCCGGGGTCACTTCAAAGCTGTTCAACTGGGCAGCATGCGCGCGGCGCGGGAACCCTTCCAGCTTGTCGAGAAAGGCACGCGGATCATGGTTATGCCCACTGCCGAATTTGCCGCTGCCGAACTTGGCGATACCGGCACACATAATCGGCAGCAGGATCGCGACCAGCACGCACCAGAAAGCAACTGTCATACGTCCATCCTTATAGGTTCAGCTTCATCTGAAGCATCCGGGCAATACCCGCTCACACACTATGAGCAGGGGGTCAGCGAAAGGTTCTTGAAGAACGACCACCAACCTGACGCATTACACCAGTTTAGGAAAGATCAGGCTGAACGTGGTGAATTGGCCCGGCTCGCTCTGCACCGTCACCTGCCCTTCATGCAGGCTCATGATGGAGCGCACAATCGCCAGCCCAAGCCCGGTCCCGCCCTGCTGTCGCGCGCGGCTGACATGCACCCGATAGAAACGATCGAACAGGCGCGGCAGGTGTTCGGCATCAATGCCATCCCCCGCATTGCGCACCGCCAGTGACACTTCATCTTCGTGCGTGGCAAGCGTAAGGGTAATGACGCTGCCGGACAGACCATGGCGAATGGCGTTGGACAGCAGATTGGAAATCGCTCGCTGAATCATCAGCCTGTCCCCGGTCGCCCTGGCGTGCCCATGAACCTGCAGGGTGATGTCGCGATCCTCCGCCGAGGAGGAGAACAGTTCGGCGACCTTGTCTGCCTCCTCGCGAAGGTCGATGACCTCGACCGGCAATGGCGCTGAGGGCTGGCTGACGCTGGCCAGAAACAGCATCTGACTGATCATGCGCGACATGCGCTCCAGCTCTTCGCTGCAGGATTCCAGCGCCTGTTTGTATTCCTCCGACGGGCGCGGTCTGGACAGCGTGACCTGCGCCCGACCCATCAGGTTGTTCATCGGCGAGCGCAGCTCATGCGCGAGGTCGTCCGAGAACTGCGCCAATTGCTGCACATCGCCGTCCAGCCTGTGCAGCATGAAGTTGACGGCATGTGCCAGGTCGCGCAACTCGTCAGGCAGGCCCTTCACTTTCATGCGATGAGACAGGTCGCGGGCCGAGATCAGCGCGGTGACTTTCCTGAATGCCCGCAGCGGCCTGAGCCCGCGACGCACCACCCACCAGACGCCAAAGCCGACCAGCAACAGAATTACCGGCAAGGCCATGCAGGTCGATCTGACGTAAGCGTGCAACAGCGCGGTGTCGCTTTCCCTGTCCATGGACAGCCTGACCAGCACGTCCTGACCGGTCTTGAGGCGTACGGCCCTGTAACCCAGCAGAATCTTGTGGCCCTGGGCGGATTTCAGTTCCTGAAAGCCTGGCGGCAGCGCATCGGTATCGGGAACCGGCAGATTTCGCCCCTCTACGTTACCAACGCTCATCAGCTCTTGCCGAGGGTTGCCCGCGTCGAGAATGGTCAGCGAGAAGCTGTCATGCCCGACGATCTGGTCACGCAGCGTGTGCGGGTACTGGACGATGTCCTCAATGCCCAGAAACCCCTCGCTCATGCTGTGTTCGATCTGCCTGAACTTCTCGCTCAAACTGTCTTCGGCACGTATATCGAGCTGACGGGAAATGGCTGTGTACGCAAGCATTTCCATGACCAGAACCAGACACCCGATGAGCGCCGCGACCGTCAATCCGAGGCGTGTCGAAAGACGGGTCAGCTTCATTCACGCACTTCCAGTACGTAACCGACGCCACGCAGCGTGTGAATCAGCTTGGTCTCGAAAGGATCATCGATCTTCGCCCGCAGACGGCGGATCGACACCTCCACCACATTGGTGTCGCAATCGAAGTTCATGTCCCAGACCAGAGAAATGATCTGGGTGCGCGACATGACTTCGCCGCTGTGCCGCATCAACAGGTGCAGCAGCGCGAACTCCTTGGTCGTCAGGTCGATGCGCTGGCTGCCACGGAAGGCCCTGTGGCGCCCCTGATCCAGCTCCAGATCGCCGACCTGCAACACCTTGGACGTGGTGGTCTGCTCGCTGCGGCGCATCAGCGTGCGGACCCGTGCCAGTAACTCGGGAAACTCGAATGGCTTGACCAGGTAATCATCGGCGCCCATTTCCAGGCCCTTGACCTTCTCTTCGAGACGGCCTCGTGCAGTGACCATCATGATGCGCGTACTGACGGTCTTCCTCAGGCGGCTCAACACCTCCCAGCCGTCCATCTCCGGCAGGTTCACGTCCAGTATCACCACATCGTAAGCCTGATGCTGCGCGAGATAGAGACCATCGAGGCCGGTTGCAGCGATATCGACGATATAGCCGCTTTCGGTCAGCCCCTGATGCATGTATTCGGCAGTTTTTGGCTCGTCCTCGACGACAAGGATTCGCATAACCAGGCTTCCTGTTTGATGAACGATGAATGACGATGCCGTGCAGTGTACTGAAAAGAAACGCCCATCCCGCTGGATAACAAAATCGTAATTTTGCAGCAATCCCTCTGATAACTCCGGCTGCATAAAGTCCCCTCAGCCAACTTCAGCGCCCTGGTGCCTGTTTGTTTTTTGCTTTCGATGGGGTGAGTCATGCGACTGGAGAATAACGTGCGCGCTCAGCGTATAGATCGATTGGCAGGGAGTGCGCTATGAGAGTCGCCGCACTGTGCCTGGTGTTGTTACCGCTTGTTGCCCCTGGCATCGCCGCAGCCCAAGGCATCAGCCTGGCTCAGGCACTGGAGGCAGCCTTCGCCCGTAACCCGGAACTTGCCGCAGCCCAGTGGGAGATCGGCGTTGCCGAGGGTGATCGGCAACAGGCCGGGCTGATCCCCAACCCGACCGTGTCATGGGAAGTGGAAGACACCCGCCGCGAGACCAGCACCACCACCGTGATGCTCAGCCAGGCACTGGAACTGGGCGGCAAGCGCGGGGCGCGCATCGAGGCCGCCAGCAAGGGCCAAGACGCCGCCCGGCTGGAGCTGGAGCGTCGCGGCAACGAACTGCGGGCCGAAGTGGTTCAGGCGTTCTACGCAGCGGCGCGGGCGCAGGCAGGTCTGGACCTGGCGCGCCAGTCCAGAGCACTGGCCGAACGCGGCCTGCAGGTTGCCGAGGGGCGTGTTCGGGCAGGCAAGGTGTCACCGGTGGAAGCCACACGCGCCCAGGTACAACTGGCCGAAACCGACCTGCTGGTACGCCGCGCCGAGACCTTGAAAGTCAGCAGTAACCGGGAACTGGCGCGCACCACCGGTTCGCCGCTCGCCTCTTTCGAGCACCTGGACTACAGCGACCTGTCGCCAGGCAAGCTGCCACCGAGCGCAAAGCTACTGACCGCCCTCAATCAGTCCGCCGAGCTGCGCCTGGCGCAGACCCAGATCGAGCAGCGCGAAGCCGCGCTGGGTTCGGAGCGCGCCAAGCGCATCCCTGACCTGACCGTCAGCGTCGGCAGCCAGTACAGCCGCGAAGAGCGCGAGCGGGTCAACGTCGTGGGCCTGTCGATGCCGCTCCCGCTATTCGACCGGAACCAGGGCAACGTGCTCGCGGCATCACGCCGTGCCGATCAGTCGCGCGACCTGCGTAACGCCGTCGAACTGAAGCTGCGCACCCAGACGCAGTCAGCCCTCGATCAATGGAACACCGCCGCGCAGGAAGTCGAGTCCTTCGACCGCGTGATCCTGCCCGCCGCGCAACGTGCCGTCGACACGGCAACGCGCGGTTTCGAGATGGGCAAGTTCGGCTTTCTCGAAGTGCTGGACGCGCAACGAACGCTGATCTCGGCGCGCAGCCAGTACCTCGAATCGCTGGCCACCGCCACCGACGCCAGAGTCGCCATCGAGCGAATCCACGGTGATCTCAACCGTTTCAGCCTCAACCCCTGACTTTCCTTTTCCGCCTGTATCGAGCGTATCCAAAAGTGCTGCACGCACCTGATCGCCGGGAGCCTTCATGAACAACAAACGAAGCATTGCCATCGCGCTGGCGGTGGTGGTCATCATTGGTCTGGGCAGTCTGACCCTGAACCCGCAGAGGCTGCCGTTCGCAGCCGGACCAGAACCGTCAGCCGATGAGCACGCGCATGAATCCGGGCAGGGCCATGCTGAAGAGCCAGGCCACGCCGACGAGGCGAAAAAATCGGACGCCGCAGCCTCGGAAGCTTCTCACGAAGAGGATGAGGGACACATCGAGCTGACTGCCGAGCAGATCAAGGCGGCAGGCATCGAGCTGGCCACCGCAGAACCCCGGCAGATGAGCACGACCGTGACCTTCCCCGGTGAAATCCGCTTCGATGAAGACCGCACTGCGCATGTCGTGCCGCGGGTCAGCGGCGTGGTCGAAGCGGTGAAGGTCGATCTGGGTCAATCGGTGAAGAAGGGCCAGGTGCTGGCGGTGATTGCCAGCCAGCAGATTTCCGATCAACGCAGCGAATTGAACGCTGCACAACGACGTCAGGAACTGGCGCGCCTGACCTTGCAACGCGAAAAGAAGCTCTGGGAAGACAGAATCTCGGCCGAGCAGGATTACTTGCAGGCCCGTCAGGACTTTCAGGAAGCCGACATCAACCTGGCCAACGCGCGGCAGAAGATCAGCGCCATCGGTGCCAGCACCCATCCTTCGGCGGGAAGCCGCTACGAGCTGATCGCACCGTTTGATGCCGTGGTCGTGGAAAAGCATCTGGGCATCGGCGAGATGGTCAGCGAGGCCAGCAATGCCTTCACGCTGTCCGACCTGTCGCGTGTCTGGGCCACCTTCGGCGTAGCGCCCAGGGATCTGGACAAGGTGGTGGTCGGTCGTCCGGTCATCGTCAGTGCGCCCGACCTGAATGCCCGGGTCGAAGGACGAGTCGGCTACGTCGGCAGCCTGCTGGGCGAGCAGACCCGCGCTGCCGCCGTGCGCGTGACCCTTGCCAACCCGCAGGGCGCATGGCGTCCCGGCCTGTTCGTTTCGGTGGAAGTCGCCGCCGAGCAGGCCAGTGTGGCGGTCAGTCTTCCCGAAACGGCGATCCAGTCGGTCGAGGACAAACCCTCGGTCTTCGTGCGCAACGCTGAAGGGTTTCAACTGACGCCGGTGACACTGGGCCGCCGCGATGGTGGCCACGTGGAAATCGTCAAGGGCCTGGCGGCCGGCACACAAGTGGCCACCGCTGGCAGTTTCATCCTCAAGTCGGAGCTGGGCAAAGGCTCCGCCGAGCACGCCCATTGATCTGCGTCCCACGAGTACACCCACATGTTTGAACGGTTGATTCAATTCGCGATTGAACAGCGCATCGTCGTGATGCTTGCTGTGCTGCTCATGGCTGGGCTGGGCATCGCCAGTTACCAGAAACTGCCCATCGATGCGGTCCCCGACATCACCAACGTACAGGTGCAGATCAACACCTCTGCGCCCGGCTTCTCGCCGCTGGAAACCGAGCAGCGCATTACCTTCGCCATCGAAACCAACATGGCGGGCCTGCCCGGCCTGCAACAGACGCGCTCGCTGTCGCGCTCGGGCCTGTCGCAGGTCACGGTGATTTTCGAGGACGGCACCGACCTGTTCTTCGCCCGCCAACTGGTGAACGAGCGCCTGCAGATCGCCAAGGACCAGTTGCCGGAAGGCGTCGATGCGATGATGGGGCCGATCTCCACCGGCCTCGGCGAGATCTTCCTGTGGACAGTCGAAGCGCGCGAGGGCGCGCTGAAGGAGGACGGCACGCCGTACACGCCAACCGACCTGCGGGTGATTCAGGACTGGATCATTAAGCCGCAATTACGCAACGTACCGGGCGTGGCCGAGATCAACACCATCGGCGGTTTTGCCAGGCAGTACCAGATCGCGCCTGATCCGAAAAAACTGGCCGCCTACAAGCTGACGCTGAACGATCTGGTGGCAGCGCTGGAGCGCAACAACGCCAACGTTGGCGCAGGCTATATAGAACGTGGCGGCGAGCAGTTACTGATTCGCGCACCGGGTCAGCTGGGCACCGTGGACGACATCGCCAACATCGTCATTGCCAACGTGCAGGGCACGCCGATCAGAATCAGCAGCGTGGCCGAGGTCGGCATCGGCAAGGAAATGCGCTCCGGCGCAGCCACCGAAAATGGCCGCGAAGTGGTGCTCGGCACCGTGTTCATGCTGATCGGTGAAAACAGCCGGACGGTGTCACAGGCCGTGGCCGCCAAACTCGCCGACATCAATCGCACACTGCCCGAAGGCGTCGAAGCGGTAACGGTTTACGACCGCACCAACCTGGTCGAAAAAGCCATCGCAACAGTGAAAAAGAACCTGATCGAAGGCGCGATTCTGGTCATCGTGATTCTGTTTCTGTTCCTCGGCAACATCCGTGCTGCGCTGATCACCGCCATGGTGATTCCGCTGGCCATGCTGTTCACCTTCACCGGCATGTTCACCAACAAGGTCAGCGCCAACCTGATGAGCCTGGGCGCGCTGGACTTCGGCATCATTGTCGATGGCGCGGTGGTGATCGTCGAAAACGCCATCCGCAGGCTGGCGCATGCCCAGCAAAAGCACGGCCGCATGCTGACCCGCAGCGAGCGTTTCCATGAGGTCTTCGCCGCCGCAAGAGAAGCGCGTCGGCCGCTGATTTTCGGTCAGTTGATCATCATGGTCGTGTACCTGCCGATCTTCGCCCTCACCGGAGTGGAAGGCAAAATGTTCCACCCGATGGCCTTCACCGTGGTCATCGCCCTGCTCGGTGCCATGATCCTCTCGGTGACCTTCGTGCCTGCCGCCATCGCCATGTTCGTCACCGGCAAGGTCAAGGAAGAAGAAGGCTTTGTGATGCGCACCGCTCGCCAGCGCTACGCGCCGATACTGAGCTGGGTACTGGGGCATCGCTCAATAGCGTTCGGCATGGCCTTGGTGCTGATCGTGTTGTCCGGCTTCACCGCCAGCCGCATGGGCAGCGAGTTCATCCCCAGCCTGAGCGAAGGCGACTTCGCCTTGCAGGCGCTGCGTGTGCCCGGCACCAGCCTGACCCAGTCGGTGGACATGCAGCAGCGTCTGGAAAAAGCCATCGTCGAAAAGGTCCCGGAAGTGCAGCGCGTATTCGCCCGCACCGGCACCGCCGAGATCGCCGCCGACCCGATGCCGCCCAACATCTCCGACAGCTACGTGATGCTCAAACCACAAAGCGAATGGCCGGACCCGGACAAATCCCGCGAGGCACTGATAGCCGACCTGCAAAAGGCCGCCGCCAGTGTGCCGGGCAGCAACTACGAACTGTCCCAGCCTATTCAGTTGCGCTTCAACGAACTGGTTTCGGGGGTGCGTAGCGATGTCGCGGTAAAGGTCTTCGGCGACGACATGAACGTGCTGAACCAGACCGCCGCAAAAATCGCCGCCACCCTGCAAAAAGTGCCGGGTGCTTCGGAAGTCAAAGTCGAGCAGACCACCGGGCTGCCGGTGTTGACCATCAACATCGACCGCGACAAGGCCGCGCGTTACGGCCTCAACGTGGCCGATGTGCAGGACGCCATCGCCATTGCGCTGGGCGGTCGTCAGGCGGGCACGCTGTATGAGGGCGACCGCCGTTTCGACATGGTGGTGCGCCTCTCCGAGCAACTGCGAACCGATGTGGACGGGCTTTCCAGCCTGCTCATTCCGGTGCCTGCGAGTGCCAACAGCAGCCAGCAGATCAGCTTCATCTCGCTGTCCCAGGTCGCCAGCCTCGACCTGGTGCTCGGGCCGAACCAGATCAGCCGCGAGAACGGCAAGCGTGTGGTCATCGTCAGCGCCAACGTGCGCGGTCGCGACCTTGGCTCGTTTGTCGAAGAAGCGGGCACCACCATCGACAACGGCGTGCAGATCCCGGCCGGCTACTGGACCAGTTGGGGCGGGCAGTTCGAGCAACTGCAATCGGCCGCCAAACGCCTGCAGATCGTCGTGCCGGTGGCGCTGCTGCTGGTACTGGCGCTGCTGTTCATGATGTTCAACAACCTCAAGGACGGCCTGCTGGTCTTCACCGGCATCCCGTTCGCCCTGACCGGCGGCGTCATGGCCCTGTGGCTGCGCGACATTCCGCTGTCGATCTCCGCAGGCGTGGGCTTCATCGCCCTGTCGGGTGTGGCGGTGCTGAACGGCCTGGTGATGATCGCCTTCATCCGCAGCCTGCGCGAACAAGGCCACTCGCTGCACAACGCCATCAACGAAGGCGCCCTCACCCGCCTGCGCCCGGTGTTGATGACCGCACTGGTCGCCTCCCTTGGCTTCATCCCCATGGCCCTCGCCACCGGGACTGGCGCCGAAGTGCAGCGACCACTGGCGACGGTGGTGATTGGCGGGATTCTGTCGTCGACAGCGCTGACGTTGCTGGTGTTGCCAGCGTTGTATCAGTGGGCGCATCGGCGGGAGGATGAGGTGGAACTCAAGTCGCTTAAATAGGGTTTCAAACAACTATTTAAACCCCGGAAGGCTCAGGGCAGAGCCTTCTGGAGCTTTGCCCGGCCCACACTGAACTTTCATTTGGGAAAAGGTCAAACGATTCAGCCTTCGACAGTAGACTGTGTCCGTAGTCTTCTTCACACGGGACTTTCAGACACTTCCAGGCAAGCGGGTAACCGCTGGAGATACAAACCACCCGTGCAAGTACTTATCGTCAACTTGCAAATGGCAGCCACTGGGGCCGCCCTGCATAAGGACATGTAGATGTTGACGAACAAGGTTCCTGCCATATGACGCGCACCAGTCTCTACGACCGCATCTCCGAGCGCCGACTGGCTGACGAAGCCCTGGCGCGTGAGGCAGCCGAACATGCTGCCGCGCAGCAGGCACTTGAACGTGTCGAAGCGCTCATCCCTGTTCCAAAGCCGTTGCTCGACGCGCCCTGCAGTTTCAATTTCGGCGGGTTCCACTTCGGCTTTCCGGAAGGTTTCCAGTGCAACGCGATTGAAGCCACCGTTCAAGTGGGCGGAGAGCCTGTCGTCGTCTCCATTCAGCGTCGCGATGTACCTGAAGAGGCAACGCTTGCCGAAGCGTTCGCCGAAGCCGTCAAGGCGCTGCAGCCACTGCATGGCGAAGTCCAGGTCATTCGCCACTATGAAACGCTGTTGGCGGGTAATGCCGCGCTGGCGCTGGATTTTCATTTTCGCGCAGGCCTTGAAGAGCGGCATGGACGCCTGATCGGTGCCATCGTGCCGTGTGCCGATCACAACGAACGCCAATGGCTGAGCGTGGGCTGCGTGATTGACTCCGAAAAGCCCGCGCTGAAAACCTGGTTGCTGGATTTTGACAGCATGCTTGAAGGCCTGACCGCCCCCTGAACTCTATTTCATCGCTGACAGGACACGCTTTAATGGACTATCCGTTGCAGAACATCAGCGTCACGCCAGGTGATCGCACCTCAACTACTCGCAGCCCGCAGGAGTAACGGCGATGTTCGAGGCAGCGCGGTTACTGGATGAGATCGAACACACCGGTGCGATGGCGGGCTTTGTGCTCGGAGCGATCGTGGGCATCGCGGCAGTGGCGTATGTCTCGCTCACCTTCGCCACGTGCGGGTTCGGCGGTTTTTTACTGGCCATGGCAGTCGGCCTGGCCGGTAATGCCATCGCCAGTATCGGGGAGAGTATCGGCAGCGCCTTCAGCTCTCCCGCGGGGCAGATCGAATCTGCCTCGCCCAACGTGTTCATCAATGGCCGCCCCGCTGCCTTTGCCATCGAAAGCACTGCCGTGTGTGACAAGCACTCGCCGATCGTCAAGGTGGCCGAAGGCTCCAGCAACGTCTTCATCAACGGCCAGCCCGCTGCGCGCAAGGGCGACAAGCTGACCTGCGGCGCGAAGATCGGCACCGGCTCGCCCAACGTCTTCATCGGCGGCGGTACCCAACGCTACCTGCCGGTGGACGACGAAGTCTCGGCGATGGCCCGCTACACCGTGGACATTCTGTTGGTCGTAGCCGGCGGCGCCAAGGCCGTGCTCAGCATTGCCAAGCTGGGCATGCAGGCCGGTCTGAAAGCGGCAGGCCCTTGCGCGCTGCAGTTTATGGGCGGTGTCTTTCTCGGGGACGCCATTTTTCGCTTCGGCGTCGCCCCCGTGGCCGAAAAAGTGCTGGGCGGCCTGCACGGCAACCCGGTCGACACCACCACCGGACGCAAACTGCTGATCGACGAGTCCGATTTCAGCCTGCCCGGCCTGATGCCGATCGAGTGGACACGCTTCTACGCCAGCGACCTCGATGTCGACAGCGCGCTGGGCAAGGGCTGGGTGTTGCCCTGGGAACAAAGCCTGCGGCGCAAGGGCAGCTTTCTGTACCTCAGCGACAATCAGGGCCGCAGCGTGCCCTTCGTGACACTGGACTACAACCAGCGCATCTACAACGCACAGGAACAGCTGTACCTGGTGCGTACCGAGGGTGGTCATTACCTGCTGCAAACACTGGATAACGTCTTTTACTACTTCGGTGAAGTGCCCGACGACAACCAGCCAGTTCCCCTGCAACGCGTCGAAAACGCCCTCGGTCATTTTCTGCATTTCGTACGCAGCGAAGACGGCGTTCTGACCGACATTTGCTCCACCGGCGGGCATCGCGTGCACCTGCACTACGACGAGGTGACCAACCGTCTGAGCACCGTCAAGCGAATCGTCGGCGACCAGGCCGTCGAGACACTGGTGCGCTATGGCTACGACAACAATGGCCAGTTGAACAGTGTGTACAACCGCAATGGCGACTCGGTGCGCAACTTCAGCTACACCGATGGCCTGATGACCCGCCACGCCAATGCGCTGGGGCTCAGTTGCGAATACCGCTGGGAAGTTCTCGACGGCAAGCCGCGCGTGGTCGAGCACTGGACCAGCGACGGCGAGCACTTTCATTTCGATTATGATTTCGAGGCGCGCCAGACGCGCGTAACCGATGTGCTGGGGCGTCGCGCCGAGGTGACCTACAACAAGGACCGTCGCGTCATCGCCAGCACTGATTTCGGCGGTGAGCAGTACCGTATCGCGCTGGACGACACCGGCAATATCACCGGTCTGACGCTGCCTGACGGCAATCAACTGAGCTTCGAATACGACGATCTGTCACGCCTGACCGCAGAAACCGACCCGCTGGGCCGAACCACGCGTTATCAGCATCACTACAAGACCACACTGGTCAAACAGATCGCTTACCCTGACGGCGCCATCTGGACGGCCCGCTACGATTCGAAAGGCAATCTGGTTGCCGAGATCGACGCGCTGGGTCAAAAGACCGAATACCTCAACAGCGAAGATGGCCTGCCACACACCATCATCGATGCGACCTACAAATCCAAATACCTGTGGTGGAACAACCTGGCGCAGGTCGAGCGCTTCCAGGACTGCTCGGGCAAGAGCACCTGGTACCGTTACGACGAGCGCGATCAACTGGTCGCCGTCACTGATGCCCTGAACAACACCACCACACTGGAACGCAAACCCGGCGGCGAAGTGCTGAGCATCAACCATCCGGACGGCACCCGCGAGAGCTTCACCTACAACGCCCACGGCCAGGTGCTCACGCACACCAACGGCAAGGACCAGACCACGCATCTGGCACGCAACGCCCGTGGCCTGCCGATCAGACGCCAGGACCCCAAGGGTTTTATCGTAGGCTACCAGTACGACAAGGCCCTGCGCCTTGCCGCGCTGATCAATGAAAACGACGCCACCTACACATTCGCCTACGACGACTCCGACCGGCTGATCGAAGAAAAGCGCATCGACCAACTGACCCGCCGTTTCAGCTACAACCTCGGCGGACACCTGACTCAGGTCGAGGAAATCGGCTACAGCGAGAAAGGTGAGCGACCACAGCGCAGCACGCATTTCGAGCGCGACCCGATTGGCCGCTTGCTGGCCAGACTCAACGACGACGCCCGTCAGGATTTCACCTACGACGACAGCGACCGCCTGCTGTCCATTCAGCGCACACCCACTGACGGCGGCAGAAAGATCGGTGTCACGGCTGAAAAACTGGAATTCGCTTACGACATTCTGGGCCGCCTGACACAGGAATCGTCGCCCCAGGGCGCGCTGGCCTACGACTACGATCCACTCAGCAACCTGACCACGTTGACCCTTCCTACCGGCCAGCACCTGAATCACCTGTATTACGGCAGCGGTCACCTGCATCAACTGAACCTCGATGGCCAGTTGATCAGCGACATGGAGCGCGACGACCTGCACCGCGAGATCTATCGCACGCAGGGCAAACTCACCAGTTGCTTCGGCTACGACGCCCTTGGCCGCAAGGCCTGGCAGTACGCAACCACCCTACCCGCGGAAAAACTGTCACAGATCCAGAACCCGCTCATTAAGCCAGAACGCTACATCGAGCACGCCTACAACCCGCTCCACCGCCGCTACGAATACGACCCGGCCGGCGAACTGAGCCGCACCCTCGACAAACTGCGTGGCGAAGTCACGTACGAGTACGAAGCCAACGGTCGCCTGCTTGAACACAACCCCGAAAAACGCTTCGACGGCGAAGAATTCCGCTACGACGCCGCTGGCAACCGCCTCAACTTCAACACCAGCCGCTTCGACCGCGTCAAAGACAACCGCCTCAAAAAGTGGAGCAACCACGAATACAAGTACGACGCGTGGGGCAACCTGGTCGAGAAAATCGTCGGCATCGTGCGTTGGCAGACCTTCACCTACGACTGCGAAAACCGCCTGGTCAAAACCGAGACCATGGCCAACAGTCAGGTGGAAAGCACCAGCAGCTACCAGTACGACAGCCTGGGCAGGCGCGTTGGCAAACAGTGGGAGATCAAGGGGCAGACCGGCCAGAAACGCTTTCTCTGGCAGGGATTGCGGATGTTGCGTGAAGAAAGTCCTGGGCAGAGCAGCCTGTATCTGTACGAGCCCGGCAGCTATGCGCCTTTGGCCCGTGTTGATGAGAAAGAGGGCGAGGCAGAGAACAAGGTCTACTACTTCCACACCGATCAGATCGGTACGCCACTGGAGATGACCGACGCCGAAGGGCAGATCGTCTGGCAGGCCAAATATCGGCCGTGGGGGGCGATTGAGAAGCTGGTGGTGAACGAGGTCGAGCAGAACCTGAGGTTTCAGGGGCAGTATTTCGATGTCGAGACGGGGCTTCACTACAACACGTTTCGGTATTACGATCCGGGGACTGGGCGGTTTATTACGCAGGATCCGATTGGGTTGAGTGGGGGTCTGAATCTTTATAGCTATGCCCCAAGCTCTACCAGCTGGGTCGATCCCTTTGGTTTGAGCTGTGAAAGTCTCAAAGGAAAATACTCTTCAGTCGAAAAGGCAAATTTGCCTAGCTGGGTTGCAGAATCGTTTACAAATGGTAAATATAAGACTGTAGTCACTACACAAGATATCTATGTGTACCGTGTATTTGGTGGAAATGCAAAAGCAAGCGGAGGCTTTGTTTCCACATCTCCGGCATCAAGCCGAATACAGGCAAAGCTGGACGCTGCGTTATTACCAGAATGGAAAAATACGCGACAGTTCGAGGCAAAAATACTGATACCTAAAGGCACAATTTTAAATATCGGCTCAGTAGCGCCGCAAGTAACGAAGTCAGGCACGATATTTAAAGGTGGGGCTGATCAAATCCTGATGCCACAAAACTGGCCAGAATCTTGGATCGTGGGTATTAAAACAATTAGAACTCCCTAGGAGGGAAGAAATGAGCAAGAACGAGCTAGAGCCATTAATAAAAAGCATATTGGTCGACTTGAGAAATGTCGAACTGATGCGCGGAGAATCTTATCTGCACGCAATAATAAGAAGCTATGAGAACACTCTAAGAGATCTATTAAAAGATTGCTTAACAGAGAACCTAATTAAAAGCTCACCAAGAGAATACCTAGAAATCTACAGCGATTATGAAAACCCTCTAGTTGAGCAAATGGACTTTGCTCAAAAACAACTACAAAAATATATCAACCATCACATTTAATTTTTCCAGCTTGAATAACTCTGTTACCTGTAATCACCTACAAGAGAAATGCTGACCACTAACTTATCAATGCGATACTGCCTGAGGCAGGTAAGGAAATATACTGGTGAACGAGGTCGAGCAGAACCTGAGGTTTCAGGGGCAGTATATAGAAATGTTGGTTACATAAGAGTAGCCCATTCGGTATGTTTTCTAACGCATGTAAATGTGCACCCAAGCTTTGAAGAAATTGGCCACAGGAGCTTTTTGCGGCTAGGATTAGAGAGCAAGTAGATTACTACTTAAAGCAAATCAATCGTGAAATTAAGGCATTCAATCCAAATGAACGCTAAAGACATCATAGAAAAAGTCGACTTCAAATCATACGTTTCTTCGAATCTATGCGATCCCATCACACGCGAATTAATCAGCAAATCAAAGATATCTGATATTCCTTTCTGCTAGCTCCAGAAGTATCTGTCTATGATGATCAAAACAAAAACACGCTAAAATCAATTATAGAATTCAGAGCCAACAACCTGGCAGCCCAAGGGCGCCAGCTTAATGGCGCAGACCTATGTGCAGCATCGCTTGAAGGTTCAAAGGATGAGGCGTTGCGAAGCTGGGTCCCCTTGAAAGTAGAAAATCATTTCGTAATTTTTATAATAAACTCTGAAAGCTTTGAAATTGACGGCTGCATGTCATTAAGATAGAAACCGGCCTCAACAACTAAAACTTATAACGAAACTTAAACATCAGGATATTCACAACAACCAAAACATCAAACTTTTCAAATGCGGGCTTCATTATTTGCAAAAACATTAGCAAGGATGGGCGACATAATTCCGCAGCGCATGCCCTTCCTATATAGCGTATAAGATCGGGACTGTGAAAATATTCACGCCTCATCAAAAAAAGCGCCCCAAAGGACGCCTCACTCAATCACCCCCCTCAAAGCACACTCAACGGATACTCCACAATCACCCTCACCTCATCCAGATCCGATTCGAACGCCGTGGCACGAGTCGTTGCCTGGCGTACGCGCAGCGACAGGTCTTTCAGTGATCCGGTCTGCACGATGTATTTCGCTTCGATATCGCGCTCCCAGCGTTTTTGATCGGTCAGCGGGTTGCCTTGTGCGTC
This sequence comes from Pseudomonas sp. MWU16-30316, assembly GCF_020515645.1. NCBI lineage: Bacteria > Pseudomonadati > Pseudomonadota > Gammaproteobacteria > Pseudomonadales > Pseudomonadaceae > Pseudomonas > Pseudomonas sp. MWU16-30316. The sequence goes on from NZ_JAIZAZ010000008.1 coordinate 254,784, forward strand.
GCGGCGCATGTAGGTGCTGTTGGCGTTGGAGTAGTCGGCGTCGGTGCCTTTGCCGTAGCGGGTCATGAACGACAGGCCGGGTACGCCGAAGGTGGACATGTCGAGGTTGTAGGTGACCATCCACGAGCGCTCCTTGGGTGAGTTGAAGTCGCTGTACTGGATGGAGTTGGCCAGGTAGATGGAGTCGGACTGCCGGAGGTAGTCGAAGTCATCATCACCTTCGTTGCGCTGGTGCGAAAGCGACAGTGTGTGTGCGCCGTATTGCAGTGCGACTTTTGCACTCCAGATGTCGTTGTCGAATTCGCCGAGCAGCTTTTTGCCTTCGTCGGTGGCGTTGTAGTAGTTCAGGCTGCTGGTCAGCGACAGGTCGTCAGAGAGCGGCAGCACGTAGGACGCTGAAGCGTATTTCTGATCCCAGGCGTCTTTGAGTCGGCTGGTGTAGAGGCCAAGGCTCAGCCTGTCGGTGGCCTGATAGTCACCGCCGAAGTAGGCAACCCATGGAGAGTCCACGGCACCGCCGTAGAAGGTGACGAAACCGTCGCGCATGTTGCTGGAAACGGGCTGGCTCATGGCGTGCAGGCGACCGCCTTGCAGGGTCAGGCCGCTGATGCTGTTGTTGACGGCGGTAACGCCGCGAAAGCTTTCCGGCAGCAGACGGGAGTCGCCGAAGGCAACCACGGGGGTGGAGGGAAACACATCGCCCACGTTGACGACGGTGTCGAAGGCTCTGGCCTTCAGCGAGCCACCTACCTTGGTGTATTCGTCACGGGCGCGGCCTTCCCCATCGACCGGCAGCACGTCGAATGCGCTGCGGCCGCCGTTGCGGCCGTCACCGGTGTCGAGCTTGATGCCGATCATGGCAAATGCATCGACCCCGACGCCGAAGGTGCCTTGAGTGAAACCTGACTGGAATCGCCCGATGATGCCTTGCGCCCACGCTTCGGAGTAACCATTGCCGGTAGGGCTGGATTCGCCGTTGCGGTGGTCGCGGTTCATGTAGAAGTTGCGGTTGAGTACCGTCAGCGTGCTGCCTTCGATGAAGCCTTCTTTCTGTTCTTCGGCGAATACCGCAGCCGGTGCGACACCGGCAAGGGTCGAGCACAGGGCCAGTGATAGTGTTTTAAGTTGAGTCATGTGCGCTCCGTCTAATCGGCAGATTGTTATAAACATGTCGATCTGGCTGTTTTTATTAACCCGAACGCTGCCAGTGGGGCACAATCTTGAAGTGGCGAAGATAACGCCGAGGTGACGGGAAGATTACAAATATGAAAGGACGTGCATTACAGCACGCCGTTGCTCAATAAAATAAAATACGCTTTGACCGGTGTAATCAGACATTCAAGATCGGACGCAGAGCGTCCAGAACGGCATTCCCTGGTTCAAGTGCACTCCTTCTGGCGGCTGTACCGGCCTTTTCGCGAGCAAGCTCGCTCCCACGGGCGCTGGAGCACGGGCGTGATAACGATTTGTGTAGATACGGGAATAAAAAAAGCGCCCCGAAGGACGCTTAAAGATTCGCCCCGACCAAAGGAGCAGGGAGCTGCTACAAAGGGCGAATGGGGGTGCAGCGGGTCGGGCATCAAAGGCATCAGCCTTCGGACTTGGTCGACCGCTCGGCCTTGGCGTTGTCGTCTGTATTGACGTAGCGCTCGGCTTTATTGCTGCTGTTCTGTTCCTTGAAGCGCAGTTCCTGTGCAAGACGCATCTTGTCAGCCGCTGTGCTTGCGTACTCGTTACCGTCGTCGGCAAAGGCTGCGCTGGCGGACAAGGCAGCTACTGCGAAGACCATCGATTTGACCAGTTTCATCATCGTTACCTTTATCGGTTGAATGTCGGACCTGCGCAGCGCTCGGCGCTCGTCAGGGATGAAACAAGCTTACGGAGGGGGAGCTAACAGGAAGGTGAGCGAACAATGACAATACTGTTAGGAAGCTGACATCTTCGAGATGACCGATTTGTAATGTTTCAGCAACCTTCCGGTTAGTGCGCATTGGTTAGGGTTAAGCCACATTCAAACGGAGACAAAAGAAAATGCGCACAGCCAAATCGTTGTTACTTGCTCTGGTCATCCTTTCGCCCATCAGTGCTTTCGCCTACACCTCTGATGAAGTCAAAGCCACTACGGTGATCAAGGAGCACCAAGCCAGCGTGCAGAAGTATGCCGCCATCCATAACAAGCCAATGCCGGAGATCAAGGAGTACACGTACGGAATGAAGCTGGACATTGCCAAGCTGGTCCGCAAATCCCCGGATCTGCAAACCTGTAGCGTGATGCCAAAGCTGATGACTTACGAAGACTCCAAAGGCAAGCTGAACACGGTTCAGTACCAGGTCCTCGGCGGATGCAGAAACAGCCAATGATTCTGATCCTGCCAGGAAGGCCACTCAGCGCTACATCCCCCGTCAGCCCGGACCGTCATTCGGGCTGACTTTTTTGTGTCTGCAATGCCCTGCCTCTCCCGTCTCAAATCCAGCTTCGCTGGGTGATTCCAGCATTTTTTGCAACATCACCGCCTCTGCGTGGTCAACGCAAACCCCACTGTGGCGTGTCGAGATGTGTCTGGACGTAGATCCAGTCCATCAAACACAGGCTCGGTTACGGTGATCGAGACACTGCACTTACGGACTCTGGAATGACGGATGCTTGAACTCGCTGCTGGTTTTATCTGCCTCACTGCGCTGCTGACCTACGTGAACTACCGTTTCATCGGTCTGCCCCCCACCATTGGCGTGATGGTCACTGCGCTGATGTTCTCGTTGCTGTTGCAGGGTCTGAGCTTTCTGGGCTATCCCGGCCTGGAAGATCGCGTTCAACAATTGATCGGTCAGATCGACTTCGGCGACCTGCTGATGAACTGGATGCTGTCCTTCCTGCTGTTCGCCGGGGCGCTGCACGTCAACCTTGGCGATTTGAGGAGCTACCGTTGGCCCATCGGCCTGTTGGCGACTTTCGGGGTGCTGATTGCCACCACTGTGATCGGCGCACTGGCCTACTGGATCTTTGCCCTGTTCGGCTGGCACGTCAGCCCGTTGTACTGCCTGCTGTTTGGTGCACTGATCTCGCCTACCGATCCGATTGCGGTGCTCGGTGTGTTGCGTACCGCCAACGCCTCCAAACCGCTGAAAACCACCATCGTTGGTGAAAGCCTGTTCAACGACGGCACCGCGGTGGTGGTGTTCACCGTGCTGCTGGGTATCGCCCAGTTGGGCGAGACGCCGACGGTTGGCGAAACCGCCCTGCTGTTCGTCCACGAAGCGGTGGGCGGTGTGCTGTTCGGCGGCCTGATCGGTTACGCCGTGTACCTGATGATCAAGAGCATCGAGCAGTATCAGATCGAGGTCATGCTCACGCTGGCGCTGGTGATCGGCGGCTCGGCGATGGCGTCTGAACTGCATGTGTCCGGTCCTATCGCGATGGTCGTGGCCGGCCTGATCATCGGCAACCTGGGACGTAATCTGGCGATGAACGACATGACCCGTCGTTACATGGACGGTTTCTGGGAGCTGCTGGATGACATGCTCAACGCACTGCTGTTCGCGCTGATCGGCATGGAGTTGTTGCTGTTGCCGTTCTCGTGGCAGCACCTGATTGCGGCCAGCCTGCTGGCGGCGGCGATTCTGCTGTCGCGCTTCGTCACCGTGGCCCCGGCCATCCTGCTCCTGCGTCGCTGGCGCAAGGTGCCGCACGGTACGATCCGCATCCTCACCTGGGGCGGCCTGCGCGGCGGTGTCTCGGTTGCGCTGGCGCTGGCCCTGCCGACCGGGCCGGAACGCGATCTGCTGCTGAGCATTACCTACATCGTGGTGTTGCTGTCGATCCTTCTGCAGGGCCTGACCATCGGCAAGCTGGTGAATGCCGTTACCCGTGCCCCGCAGGCGAAAGAACCGGCAGAGCATTGATCAGGCCGATGCAGCGGCGCGCCGGTATTCACTGGGCGTCTGCTGCATCTCCACGCGGAAGTGCCGGTTGAAGTTGGACAGATTGGCATAGCCGACTTCAAAGCAGATGTCCGACACCGACATCTCGCTGTGCAGCAGCAACCGGCAAGCCCGCTGGACCCGCAGTTTGCGCATCAGGTCGATAAAACAATGGCCCGTGGTGCGCTTGAAGAAGCGTGAAAAACCCGGATCGCTCATGTCCAGCCGCTGCGCGATGACGGACAGGCGAATATCGCTGGTCAATTCGGTCAGCAGATAGTCGAACGCCTTGTTGATCCGTTCGGAGCTGCGCGCATCCAGGGTCGGTGCATACCAGGTGCTGGCCAGCAGACGAACCTCCTGCGCAGGCGCTTTCATCAGCGTGTTGACCAGTTGCAGGAACAGAATCAGCCGCTCCAGCCCCTGAGCCGGGCCGATCTGTTCAAGCAGGCGCGCGGCCTGCACCGCTGTTGCACCGGTGAACTCGAGGCCACGTCGCGCCTGCTCGAACAGACGCTGCAAATCGCCTATCTCCGGCAGCGTGCCGCGCAAGGCCAGCAACGCGGCACCATCAAACTGCAGCACCACGTCCCGCCCGGGCAGATGCTCACCGGGGGCCAGATCGCCGATCCAGTCATGCGGCAGATCCGGGCCGATCAGGGCCACATGCCCTGCCGCGAACTCACCGATGTAATCCCCGGCCACCAGCTTGCCGCTGCCCTGGCGGATCAGATGAATTTCGAATTCCGGATGATGGTTCCAGCGCGCCAGTGCGTAGGGATAGTCATGCTCGTACCAGCGAAAGCAGTGGTCGGGCTGCGGGAGAATAACCTCAAGCTCGGCAGGGCGCTGCTCGAGCAAGGCGGCTCGGCTGTCAGGCACGGGATGCCCCTTTTTATCGTTATGAATGCGCTGTTGACGCTTGAACATACCCCCTCGCGTCCAGCCAGCGCTAGCTCGCGTTCAAACCGGCACTGATACTTTTTTGCTTTCGGACAGCCGGAGCGCGGCCGGTTAAAAAAGTATCAGTCGATCATCCGCGCTGCGTTTGTTCAGCCCCCTGAGGGCTGCTGTAATCAAGCCGTCCACCAGGGTGACTCAACCGTGGCCAACAACAAAAACAATGACTCCCGCCAGACAAGGCGCGGGGTGGAGAGCACTACGATGAACATTCGGAAAACGCTTTTCCTGTCCGCAGGCGTGTCCGCCGCCCTTTTCAACCTGACCGTCCAGGCTGCCGAAACCGTGACCATCGCCACGGTGAACAACGGCGACATGATCCGCATGCAGCGCCTGTCGAAAACCTTTGAGCAGCAGCATCCCGACATCAAGCTCAACTGGGTAGTGCTCGAAGAAAATGTTTTGCGCCAACGCCTGACCACCGACATCGCCACGCAGGGCGGCCAGTTCGACGTTTTGACCATCGGCACCTACGAGACTCCGTTATGGGGCGCCAAACAGTGGCTGGAGCCAATCACCGATCTTGCGCCGGACTACGATCTGGAGGATATCTTTCCCTCCGTGCGCCAAGGCTTGTCAGTCAAGGACACGCTCTATGCCCTGCCCTTTTATGGCGAAAGCACCATCACTTATTACCGCACCGATTTGTTCAAGCAGGCAGGCTTGAGCATGCCCGAACACCCGACCTGGACGCAGCTGGGCGACTTCGCCGCGAAGCTGTATCAGCCCGACAAGGGCGTTTACGGCATGTGCCTGCGCGGCAAGGCCGGTTGGGGCGAGAACATCGCTTTGCTCAGTACCATGGCCAATGCATTCGGCGCGCGCTGGTTCGATGAGCAATGGAAACCGCAATTGACCAGCCCGGAATGGAGCAAGGCTGCGAATTTCTACGTCAACACCCTGAAAAACTATGGCCCGCCGGGCGTGTCGAGCAACGGCTTCAACGAAACCCTCGCGCTGTTCAACAGCGGCAAATGCGCCTTGTGGGTCGACGCCAGCGTGGCCGGCTCCTTCACGACGGACAAGGAACAGAGCAAGGTGGTCGACAGCGTCGGCTTTGCACCTGCGCCGGTTGAAGTGACTGACAAGGGCTCATCATGGCTTTACGCCTGGTCGCTGGCGATACCGACCACCTCCAAGCACAAGGATGCGGCCAAGGCGTTCATCACCTGGGCGACGTCCAAGGCGTATATCCAGCTGGTCGCCGAGACGGACGGCATCAGTAACGTGCCGCCTGGCACCCGCGCCTCCACCTACAGCGAGGCTTACCTGAAAGCTGCACCGTTCGCCAAGGTCACGCTGCAAATGATGCAACACGCCGACCCGGCGCACCCCTCGGCCAAGCCTGTGCCCTACGTTGGTATCCAGTACGTGACCATTCCCGAGTTTCAGGCCATCGGCACCTCGGTCGGCAAGCTGTTCTCTGCCGCCGTGACCGGGCAAACCACCACTGAACAGGCGCTCACAGCCGCGCAGGCGGTGACCGAGCGCGAGATGAAACGTGCCGGCTACCCGAAGTAGAGCGCCAGCCCTCAACTGTATTGAACGGACGATGAACCCATGAAACGACTTGAAGGTAAAAGCGCGCTGATCACCGGATCGGCGCGAGGCATCGGGCGGGCGTTTGCGCAGGCGTACATTCACGAAGGTGCGCGCGTGGCGATTGCCGATATCGATCTGCAGCGCGCACAGGCGACAGCGACCGAGCTGGGCCCCAACGCTTATGCGGTGCGGATGGACGTCACGGATCAGTCGTCCATCGATCAGGCCATCGCCGCTGTGGTCGCACAGACCGGCAAGCTGGATATCCTGATCAACAACGCCGCGCTGTTTGATCTGGCACCAATTGTCGATATCACCCGCGACAGTTACGAACGGCTGTTTTCGATCAACGTCGCGGGCACCCTGTTCACTTTGCAGGCAGCAGCCAGGCAAATGATTGCCCAGGGGCACGGCGGCAAGATCATCAACATGGCCAGCCAGGCCGGTCGGCGGGGCGAGGCGCTGGTGGCGGTGTATTGCGCGACCAAGGCTGCGGTGATCAGCCTGACCCAATCGGCCGGGCTGGACCTCATCAGGCACGGCATCAATGTCAATGCCATCGCGCCGGGTGTGGTCGATGGCGAACACTGGGACGGCGTGGATGCGATGTTCGCCCGCTATGAAAACCGGCCGTTGGGCGAGAAGAAAAGGCTGGTGGGCGAACAAGTGCCTTTCGGGCGCATGGGCACAGCGGACGATTTGACCGGCATGGCCATTTTCCTGGCTTCAGCGGACAGCGAATACGTCGTAGCCCAGACCTATAACGTCGACGGTGGCAACTGGATGAGTTGAAGTGCGACGGGAGTAAAGATGAGCCGAACCGCGCAAAAAAGCCTGCAACTGCTTCCATTGCCGAAGCGATTGGCTAAGATGCGCGGACCGCCTGCTGCCTGAGGCGGCTCATTGATGTACAGGAGTACGAATGTCCACTGAAGAGGAGATCGCCATTTCCGGCGGTACACCTATGATCCCTGACCAGCGCCGGGAGCTGATGCTGCGTCAGTTGCGCAAGCATCAAGTGCTCAGCGTGCATCAGTTGATGGAGATGTTCGATTGCTCGCACATGACCATCCGCCGCGACATCGCCCAGCTGGAGCAGGAAGGTCGCGCCTACTCGGTTACCGGGGGCGTGCGTATCGCCAGCCAGGTCCACAGCGAGCCCAGCCACCAGTCCAAGGCCGTGGTGGAGTTGCCGCACAAGCAGGGTATGGCGCGGCTCGCAGCGGGCTTGTTGCACCCGGACATGACGATCTATCTGGACGCAGGCACCAGCACACTCGAAATCGTCCCGCATATCATCGCGCTGTCGGGCATGACTGTGGTCACCAATGATTTCGGCGTGGTCAACGCGCTGGCCGATGCTGCGCATGTGGATGTGATTCATACCGGCGGGCTGCTCGATCATCCGAACCGCTCCAGCGTCGGCGGCCTGGCAGCGGCGACCTTGCGCCAGCTGGCGACCGATGTGGCCTTCATGTCCACCAGCTCGTGGGACCTGCAACGCGGCACCACCACACCGTCGGCGCTGAAGGTCGAGGTCAAGCAGGCCGCCATGCAGTCCGCCTCGCAAACCGTGCTGATCGCCACCAGCTCCAAATACGGCACCTTCGGCATGTACAAGGTGGCCGGGCTCGAGCAGTTCGACACCATCATCACCGACGCAGCCCTGGCCGAAGCGGCTGCCGACGGGATTCGCAAGCAGCGTATCGAACTGTTGCTGGCACCCGTGGCGGGCAAACGTCAGGCCCTCGATATCAAGTCCTGAACCTCATTGCGATGATCAGCAGGTCAAAAAAAACCCCGGTCTCTCGACCGGGGTTTTTTATTCAGCGCGGGCTAAGTATCAAGCCTTGGCTTTCTTGGCAGCGCGGGTACGCTCGCTTTCGTCCAGGATCTTCTTGCGAAGACGGATGGACTTCGGCGTTACTTCGCACAGCTCGTCGTCCTGGATGAATTCCAGAGCCTGCTCAAGGGTGAACTTGACAGGTGGAACCAGGGCGATGGTTTCGTCTTTGCCCGAAGCACGCATGTTGTCGAGCTTCTTGCCTTTGGTAGGGTTCACACCCAGGTCGTTGTCGCGGCTGTTCAGACCAACGATCTGACCACCGTAGATTTCCTGACCGTGCTCGACGAACAGCTTGCCGCGCGCCTGCAGGGTTTCCAGGGAGTAGGTCAGTGCCTTGCCGGTTTCAACCGAAACCAGAACGCCGTTCTGACGGCCGGACATGTCGCCGGACTTCATCACGTCGTAACGGTCGAAGATCGAGGTCAGGATGCCTGCACCGGAAGTGAGGGTCAGGAACTCGTTACGGAAACCGATCAGGCCACGGGCCGGGATGTTGTACTCGAGGCGAACACGGCCCTTGCCATCCGGAACCATGTTGGTCAGGTCGCCTTTACGCAGACCCATTTGCTCCATGATCGCGCCCTGGGATTCTTCCGGCAGGTCGATGGTCACGTTTTCGTACGGTTCGTGCTTCACGTCGCCTACGCGACGGATGATCACTTCCGGACGACCAACACCCATTTCGAAGCCTTCGCGACGCATGGTTTCGATCAGTACCGAGAGGTGCAGCTCACCACGGCCGGAGACCTTGAACTTGTCGGCGGTGTCGCCTTCTTCAACGCGCAGAGCAACGTTGTACAGCAGTTCCTTGTCCAGACGTTCCTTGATGTTACGGCTGGTGACGAACTTGCCTTCCTTACCGCAGAACGGCGAATCGTTAACCTGGAAGGTCATCGAAACGGTAGGTTCGTCAACGGTCAGCGGCTTCATCGCTTCGACATTCAGTGGGTCGCACAGGGTGTCGGAGATGAACAGCTGGTCGAAGCCGCTGATGCAGACGATGTCGCCGGCAGCTGCTTCTTCAACGTCCACACGGTGCAGACCGTGGTGACCCATCAGCTTCAGGATACGGCCGTTACGCTTCTTGCCTTCGGCATCGATGGCAACAACCGGAGTGTTTGGCTTGACGCGACCGCGAGCGATACGGCCAACACCGATGACGCCCAGGAAGCTGTTGTAGTCCAGAGCCGAAATCTGCATCTGGAAAGGACCGTCACGGTCAACTTTTGGCGCAGGAACGTGATCGACGATCGACTGGTACAGCGGAGTCATGTCTTCAGCCATATCGGTGTGTTCCAGACCGGCAATGCCGTTCAGGGCCGAGGCGTAGACGACTTTGAAGTCCAGCTGTTCTTCGGTGGCACCCAGGTTGTCGAACAGGTCGAAGATCTGGTCCAGAACCCAGTCCGGGCGCGCGCCTGGACGGTCAACCTTGTTGATGACCACGATTGGACGCAGGCCGGCTTCGAATGCCTTCTTGGTCACGAAACGGGTTTGCGGCATAGGGCCGTCCTGGGCGTCGACCAGCAGCAGTACGGAGTCGACCATCGACATCACGCGCTCTACTTCACCACCGAAGTCGGCGTGGCCCGGGGTGTCCACGATGTTGATGTGGTAGCCATTCCAGTTGATCGCGGTGTTCTTCGCGAGAATGGTAATACCGCGCTCTTTTTCCTGGTCGTTGGAGTCCATCACGCGCTCGTCGTTGAGCTCGTTGCGCTCAAGGGTGCCGGACTGGCGCAGGAGTTTGTCTACCAGGGTGGTCTTACCATGGTCAACGTGGGCGATGATGGCGATGTTGCGTAGATTTTCGATCACTTGTGTATCTCGATCAGAGGATTCGGTCTGCTGACTGTTTAAAGGCAGCGATTAACTATTTCGAGTCGGCAAAAGCCGTTACGGCATGACGACTGGTGTCGGGGGGCCGGTGACGCAAGCCACAGGCAAACAGCCCCGGGCACTTAGCTCGGTCGATATACGCGCACATTGGCATGTCCCTCACTGAGCAAATGGTGGGCATGCAGGCGACTCATGACGCCTTTGTCGCAATACAGCAGGTACTGGCGCGTGTCATCCAGTGCCTTGAAACGGCTGTTCAATGCGTAGAACGGCAACGTCTGTATCTCCACGCCAGGCACCTGCAACGGCTGGTCTTCCTGGGCATCCGGGTGACGGATGTCGAGGATCACCTGACCGGCCAGCGCCTGGCTGACTTCTTCTATATCGACATTGCGGCTCAGATCGTCGATGACCCGATCGATCGAAACCAGCTTCGCGCGTTCGAGCGCCTGCTCGAGAATCGCCATGTCGAACTGTTTTTCTTCGTACTCAACGCGATTTCGCTTGGCGTTGGTCTTGGGGTTGACCGAAATCACCCCGCAATATTCAGGCATGTGCCGGGCGAAATCAGCAGTACCGATTTCAGTCGCCAGGTCCACGATGTCCTGCTTGTGGGTGGCAACCAGCGGCCGCAGGACCAGCTTGTCGGTCGCCGCGTCAATCAGCGACAGGTTGGGCAGCGTCTGGCTGGCAACCTGGGAAATCGCTTCGCCAGTGACCAGCACATCGATTTCAAGACGATCGGCCACGGCGGATGCAGCGCGTAACATCATACGCTTCAAAACTACACCCATATGACTGTTATCGACTTTCTGCAGAATTTCTCCGAGAACTTCCTCGAACGGTACGCTGACGAACAGCACGCGCTGAGAACTGCCGTACTTCTTCCAGATGAAGTGCGCGACTTCCATCACGCCCAGTTCATGGGCTCTTCCGCCCAGATTGAAGAAGCAGAAGTGCGCCATCAGCCCGCGGCGCATGATCTGGTAGGCCGCAACGGTCGAATCGAACCCGCCGGACATCAATACCAGGGTCTGCTCCAGCGCGCCCAGCGGGTAACCGCCCATGCCCTGATGTTGGTCATGAACGACAAACAACCGTTGGTCGCGAATTTCCATGCGCACCACCAGATCGGGCTTTTTCAGCTCGATTCCGGCCGCGCCGCACTGCATGCGCAACTTGCTGCCGACGTATTTCTCGACGTCCATGGAGCTGAAGTCGTGTCGGCCGGCGCGCTTGCAGCGCACTGAAAACATCTTGCCAGGCAACAGGTCGGCGTAGTGCAGTTTGCACTTCGCAACCACGTCATCCAGATCGCCCAGCGGGTACTCGGCGACCTGCAGAAAGTTGGCGATGCCTGGCATGCAGCTCAGCCGCTCCCTGATGCCCTGCAGCACTTTGGGGTCGGTCAGCCGGGTTTCGACCTCAAGGTTGTCCCATACGCCACCCACGACAATGTCCGCGTCCAGTTCACGGAGCACGGTACGAATGTTCTTGCCCAGTTGCCGGATGAACTTCTTGCGCACCGGCGGGCTTTTGATGGTGATTTCTGGGAAAACTTTAACGATTAGTTTCATGGAAACGGAGCGTGAGGTGCCGACCAAAAAAGGGGGGCGCGGATTATAGCGGAAATTGCTCAAGGTTTAACCAGTTATCGTACACGCAATCACTGATGCACCAAAAAGAGTCGACGCACCAAATTGCAGCGCCATAAAGGTGCGTGTTTTTCCTGCGCGGTGCGTTTTCGCCCCCTGAAAACCAGCGTTTGAGGCAAAAAACCCAACACGGGGCACTGGCATGCAAATTGCTCCCTTGTGAGGCAGGTTGCCTTGGCAGAGTATTTGCGCCGGCATCACCCAAATTCAAGGGACCACAACTCTATCAAGTCGGTCTCTAGCCACCCGGAGGACACCATGTCGAAGTCGGTTCAACTCATCAAAGATCATGACGTTAAATGGATTGATCTGCGCTTCACAGACACCAAGGGCAAGCAGCAGCACGTCACCATGCCTGCGCGCGATGCACTGGAAGACGATTTCTTCGAAGTCGGCAAAATGTTCGACGGTTCCTCCATCGCTGGCTGGAAAGGCATCGAAGCGTCCGACATGATTCTCCTGCCGGATGACGAAACCGCCCTGCTCGACCCGTTCACCGAAGAGCCAACCCTGGTTCTGGTGTGCGACGTCATCGAACCTTCGACCATGCAAGGCTACGACCGCGACCCGCGCGCCATTGCCCACCGTGCCGAGGAATACCTGAAGTCCACCGGTATCGGCGACACCGTATTCGTAGGTCCGGAGCCAGAGTTCTTCATCTTCGACGAAGTGAAGTTCAAGTCCGACATCTCCGGTTCCATGTTCAAGATCTTCTCCGAACAGGCTTCCTGGATGACCGACGGCGACGTCGATGGCGGCAACAAGGGCCACCGTCCGGGCGTCAAAGGTGGTTACTTCCCGCTGCCACCGGTCGACCACGACCACGAAATCCGCACCGCAATGTGCAACGCTCTGGAAGAAATGGGCCAGGTCGTGGAAGTTCACCACCACGAAGTGGCAACTGCCGGCCAGAACGAAATCGGCGTGAAATTCAACACGCTGGTCAAGAAGGCTGACGAAGTTCAGACCCTCAAGTACTGCGTACACAACGTTGCCGACGCTTACGGCCGTACCGCTACTTTCATGCCCAAGCCACTGTACGGTGACAACGGTTCGGGTATGCACGTACACATGTCCATATCCAAGGATGGCAAGAACACCTTCGCAGGCGAAGGCTATGCCGGTCTGTCCGATACCGCCCTGTACTTCATCGGCGGCATCATCAAGCACGGTAAGGCTCTGAACGGCTTCACCAACCCGTCGACCAACTCCTACAAGCGTCTGGTCCCGGGCTTCGAAGCACCGGTCATGCTGGCCTACTCGGCCCGTAACCGTTCCGCGTCGATCCGTATTCCTTACGTCTCCAGCCCGCGCGGCCGTCGTATCGAAGCACGCTTCCCGGATCCAGCGGCCAACCCGTACCTGGCATTCGCGGCTCTGTTGATGGCTGGCCTGGACGGCATCCAGAACAAGATCCACCCTGGCGACGCAGCTGACAAAAACCTGTATGACCTGCCGCCTGAAGAGGCCAAAGAGATCCCACAAGTTTGCGGCAGCCTGAAAGAAGCCCTGGAAGAACTGGACAAGGGCCGCGCGTTCCTGACCAAGGGCGGCGTTTTCAGCGACGACTTCATCGATGCCTACATCGAGCTGAAAAGCGAAGAAGAAATCAAGGTTCGCACCTTCGTACACCCACTGGAATACGAGCTGTACTACAGCTGCTGATCCAGCCACGCCAGCGTTGATGGCGTAACAGGAGACCTCCTTCGGGAGGTCTTTTTTTGCCCGGAGTTTACCGCGTGAACTTTTGTTCACCCCGCAACGCTGGCTCTGCCCGGTCGCCTGGAGTTAAATCTGCATCTCCCCACCGAACCGAGATGGAACTGCCATGCGCCTTATCCTGGCCACTTCCCTGCTGACAATGACGTTCATGTCTTCCTGCTTCGCCTTCACTGCCGAGCAGAAGCCTTCTGCACTTGAACCCCTGCTGCAAGCGATCAGCGAGCGCCTGACCATCGCGGATCAGGTTGCCCTGAGCAAATGGGACAGCGGCAAGGCGGTCGAGGACCCGCCACGCGAACAGCAAGTGATCAGCGCCGCCCAGGCCCGCGCTGCCGAGTTCAAGCTCAACCCCGATGATGTTCAACGTCTGTTCCGCGCCCAGATCGAAGCCAATAAACAGGTGCAGAACGCCCTGCTCGCCCAGTGGCACGCGGCAGGCAAAGCGCCCGACACGGTCAGACTCAGCCTGGTCGATGACATCCGCCCTAAGCTGGATCGCCTGCAGACCCAACTGCTCCAGGCCTACGCGGACTTCCAGCCACTGCGCAAGGCGGAAACCTGCCAGATGCAACTGGATGCGGCGCTGAAGCGTTATCAGACCAACCCGATTCACGATCAGGCGCTGGTACTGGCCACTGCCGACCTTTGCCCTGCGAAACTCTGACACATCAGGCAGATAGCGCAGCATAGGGCGATGTGTTCTATGCTGACGGCCAATCTTGCCCTGCTGTCGAGAGTCTCATGCGTCAAAGTCTGATTTGCCTGCTGCTGTTGATCAGCCTGCCCGCGCTGGCGCAGATCTATAAGTACACCGATGCGAACGGTAACAACGCGTTCAGCAACCAGCCGCCCAACGGGGCCAAGACCGAAGTGGTCGAGTTGCCGCCACTCAACAGCATAGAAACGCAGACGCCTTCCAGACCGGTCGTCAACAGTGCGCCGCAACCAGCCCCTGTCGCACCACCCTCGCAGCCGCAAACGGCCTATGACGTACTGGAACTCACCGACCTGCCCACCGACGAAGCGTTACGCGCCAACAATGGCACGTTCATCATCGGCGTGAAGATCCAGCCGCGTCTGCAACCGACTCACAGCCTGCAACTGCTGCTGGACGGCAACCTGTACGGGCAGCCCTCCAACCTGCCGCGCTTTCAAGTGGTCAACGTAGATCGCGGCGAACACAGCTTCGCGGTGGTCGTGAAAGACGGCGATCGGATCATTCAGCAGAGTGAAACCATCACCCTGACCGTACAGCGCGTACACCTCGGCAAGCCATGAGCAGACACACGATGCGCCGTCTGCTGACCTGCCTGTTGCTGCTGTTGACGCTGCCCGCAGCGGCCGACGTCTATACCTATATCGACGCGCAGGGTAATCGGGTGTTTACCGACCAGCCGCGCAAGAACGCCACCCGCGTCGACATCGCGCCCAGCAACAACATGACCGGCACGCCGCCGACCCGGACCTTGAAGGCCCACCCTGCCAAACCTGCAATAAAGCCGATGTTTCATTACCAATTGCTGAGAATTCTGGTGCCCGAACCGGACGCCACCCTGGTCAATCCCAGTGGCGACCTGATCGTTACCGTCACCAGCGAACCGGTGTTACAGGAGGGGCACAGCTATCGATTGCTACTGGATGGTGTTGCCGTCGGCCAGACCGGCCGCAGCCCGGTGTTCCCGTTGAGCAATGTCGATCGTGGCACGCATCAACTGTCGGTAGAGATTTTCGACGAACTTGGCCGTGTGCTGGAAAAAACACCGAACCAGCCCTTTCACGTGCAGCGCATTTCCCTGGCGCAAAAGCGCGCGACTCACCCCTGCAAGGAGGATGACTACGGTGTGCGGCCGGAGTGTCCGCTCAAGGACAAGCCCGAGCCCAAAAGCAGCATCCTGCCCTTCTTCTGATCTCGCCAAAACGCCAGCACCTTTTTGGTGCGCTCAATGACTGCCTGCGCAACAATACAGCCCAATCTGGTTCAAGAAGCCCGGCCGGGTAGCGCCGTATGCGGGCACGCTTTGCAAAAACGGCCCGACTTTGCAGATAAAACGCTTCTTTTCGGAGCCTTGGTTTGTTTTTTGCAACTTCACTGACACAGCACCGTATTGGTGGCTTTGCTCCTGCTGGCGCAGACCAGCCAGCACCAGCATGGCGCGACTGCAATGTGCCAAAAGAGGTCAACACGATTCATGACTATCAGCGATGCGCTGCACAGACTGTTACTGGATAACCTGACCACTGCCACCATTCTGCTCAACGCCGACCTGCGACTTGAGTACATGAACCCGGCAGCGGAAATGCTGCTGGCCATCAGCGGGCAGCGTAGCCATGGGCAATTCATCAGCGAGCTGTTCACCGAGTCGGCCGAAGCATTGAGTTCCCTGCGTCAGGCAGTCGAACAGGCTCATCCTTTCACCAAGCGCGAAGCGATGCTCACTGCACTGACCGGTCAGACCCTGACTGTCGACTATGCGGTGACGCCTATCCTCAGCAAGGGCGATACCCTGCTGTTGCTTGAAGTACACCCGCGTGACCGGTTGTTGCGCATTACCAAGGAAGAGGCCCAGCTGTCCAAGCAGGAAACCACCAAGATGCTGGTGCGTGGCCTGGCTCACGAGATCAAGAATCCGCTGGGCGGCATTCGCGGGGCCGCACAATTGCTGGCTCGCGAGCTGCCTGAAGAAAGCCTCAAGGACTACACCAACGTCATTATCGAAGAGGCCGACCGCCTGCGTAATCTGGTCGACCGCATGCTCGGCTCCAACAAGCTGCCATCGCTGGCCATGACCAATGTGCATGAAGTGCTGGAGCGTGTGTGCAGCCTGGTCGAGGCCGAAAGCCAGGGCTGCATCACCTTGGTGCGCGACTATGACCCGAGCATTCCCGACGTGTTGATCGACCGCGAGCAAATGATCCAGGCCGTGCTCAATATCGTGCGCAATGCCATGCAGGCCATCAGCGGCCAGAACGAATTGCGCCTTGGCCGGATCACCCTGCGCACCCGCGCCATGCGCCAGTTCACCATCGGCCACGTTCGCCATCGACTGGTCAGCAAGATCGAAATCATCGACAACGGCCCCGGTATTCCGGCCGAACTTCAGGAAACCATTTTCTACCCCATGGTCAGTGGCCGCCCGGACGGTACGGGATTAGGTCTTGCCATTACCCAGAACATCATCAGCCAGCACCAGGGTCTGATCGAGTGTGACAGCCATCCCGGCCACACCACATTCTCGATCTTCCTGCCGCTGGAACAAGGAGCAGCTTCGACATGAGCCGTAGTGAAACTGTCTGGATCGTAGACGACGATCGTTCTATCCGCTGGGTACTGGAAAAGGCCTTGCAACAGGAAGGCATGACCACGCAAAGCTTCGACAGCGCCGACGGGGTGATGAGCCGTCTGGCCCGTCAGCAACCCGACGTGATCATTTCCGACATCCGCATGCCGGGTGCCAGTGGCCTGGACCTGCTGGCGCGGATTCGCGAGCAGCATCCGCGTCTGCCGGTGATCATCATGACCGCCCATTCGGACCTGGACAGTGCCGTGGCGTCTTATCAGGGTGGTGCGTTCGAGTACCTGCCCAAGCCATTCGACGTCGATGAAGCCGTCTCGCTGGTCAAGCGCGCCAATCAGCACGCTCAGGAACAACAGGGCCTGGACGTTGCACCGACACTGACCCGCACCCCTGAAATCATTGGCGAAGCGCCAGCGATGCAGGAAGTGTTTCGCGCCATCGGCCGTCTGAGTCACTCCAACATCACGGTGTTGATCAACGGTGAGTCGGGAACCGGCAAGGAATTGGTCGCTCATGCATTGCATCGCCACAGCCCGCGTTCGGCCTCGCCGTTCATTGCGCTGAACATGGCGGCGATCCCCAAGGACCTGATGGAGTCCGAACTGTTCGGGCATGAAAAAGGCGCGTTCACCGGCGCGGCCAACCTACGTCGTGGACGCTTCGAACAGGCCGACGGCGGCACGCTGTTTCTCGATGAAATCGGTGACATGCCGGCCGACACCCAGACCCGTCTGTTGCGTGTACTGGCCGATGGCGAGTTCTACCGGGTAGGCGGGCACACGCCGGTCAAGGTCGACGTGCGCATCATTGCCGCGACACACCAGAACCTGGAAACCCTGGTACAGGCCGGCAAGTTCCGCGAGGACTTGTTCCACCGCCTGAACGTGATCCGTATCCACATTCCGCGCATGTCGGACCGTCGTGAAGACATCCCGACCCTGGCCAAGCACTTCCTCAGCCGCGCGGCTCAGGAACTGGCGGTCGAACCCAAGCTGCTCAAGGCCGAGACCGAGGAATACCTCAAGCATCTGCCGTGGCCTGGCAACGTGCGTCAGCTGGAAAACACCTGCCGCTGGATCACGGTCATGGCGTCGGGTCGTGAAGTGCACATCAGCGACCTGCCACCGGAACTGCTGAGCCTGCCGCAGGACGCTGCGCCGGTCACCAACTGGGAACAGGCGCTGCGCCAGTGGGCCGATCAGGCCTTGTCTCGTGGTCAGTCCAGCCTGCTGGACAGCGCCGTGCCGACCTTCGAGCGGATCATGATCGAAACCGCCCTCAAGCACACCGCCGGTCGCCGCCGCGACGCCGCCGTACTGCTGGGCTGGGGCCGCAACACCCTGACCCGCAAGATCAAGGAACTGGGCATGAAGATCGATGGCGGGGATGACGACGAGGCCGATGAGGGCTGAGTGGTTATATGATGGTCATTAGTGCCAATGCTCCGCATTGGCATGCATTTCGAAACACTCTGTGCCGCGCCTACTATTCAAGGCAGGACGCAGAGCGTCCAGAACTGCATTCCCACGCGGAGCGTGGGAACGATAGTCATCTCAGGAATTGCGTGTAACGCGCAGCTCAGCTCAGCACCGCATCACTCAGCCAGTGATGGTTTTTCCCACAGGTTGATTCCGCCTTCCACCGCAAAGCTGTCGATCTCGGTCAGTTCTTCGGGACTGAACGCGAGGTTCTTCAGCGCGCCGACGTTCTCGACAATCTGCTCCGGACGGCTCGCACCGATCAACGCGGAGGTCACGCGCGGATCGCGCAGCGTCCAGGCCAGGGCCATTTGTGCCAGGCTCTGACCGCGACGCTGGGCGATTTCGTTGAGCGCACGCACGTGGGCGATGTTCTGCTCGGACAGGTGCGAAGCCTGCAGCGAGCCGCCACCCGGACGATTGACCCGCGCATCCTTGGGCACGCCGTTCAGGTATTTGTCCGACAGCAGCCCCTGGGCCAACGCGGTAAAGGCGATCACGCCCGCGCCCAGCTCTTCGGTCGCGTCGAGCAAGTCTTTCTCGACCCAGCGATTGAGCAGGTTGTAGGCCGGCTGGTGGATCAGCAACGGCACTTTCCACTCTTTGAGCAACGCCGCGATCTCACGGGTCTTGGCCCCGGAATAGGATGAGATACCGATATACAGCGCCTTGCCCTGCTGAACCGCGGTGGCCAGCGCGCTGGCGGTTTCTTCCAGCGGAGTGTCCGGGTCGAAACGGTGGGAATAGAAGATGTCGACGTAATCGAGCCCCATGCGCTGCAGGCTCTGGTCGAGGCTGGCGAGCACGTATTTACGTGAACCACCGCCCTGTCCGTATGGGCCCGGCCACATGTCCCAACCAGCCTTGCTGGAGATGATCAGTTCATCACGGTAGTGCTTGAAGTCTTCGCGCAGCAGACGGCCGAAGTTGATCTCGGCGCTGCCGTACGGCGGGCCATAGTTGTTGGCCAGGTCGAAATGGTTGATGCCCAGATCGAACGCCGTGCGCAGCATGGCGCGCTGGGTGTCGATCGGCGTGCTGTCACCGAAGTTGTGCCACAAGCCCAAAGACAGTGCCGGAAGCACCAGCCCGCTGCGGCCGGTACGGCGATAAGGCATGTCTTCGTAACGATTTTCGGCAGCGATGTAGGTCATTGAATCCTCTCTTGTCTGGGGGATATTCGAGGCGTCTTGATTGCGTTTGCGAACAGGCGACGCCTGTTCGCAACGCCGGAATCATGGCTTTTGCCAGACAACCTGCTGAATGTCGACCCGCTTAGGTATCAAGTGGTTGTCGTAAAACAGATCAGCGGTCGCCTGCTGCGCACTTACGATCTCCGGCGTGATCGGCAGGCTGGGTGATACAGGCCGATGGTCAAGATACTGAGTCATGACCGCTTCGGACAAGCCCATGCTGCGCGCCAGTATCTGAATACTCTCGGCACGCTGCGAGCGCGACAGCCCATCGGCAACTGTCAGTTCGTCGAGCACCTGCTGCACGAGCGCTGCATTTTCCTCGGCAAACGCCCGCCGTGCGGTATAGAACGGCCCGGACAATCCAAGTCCCTCGCCGTTGGCCAGCAGGCGAGTGTGGCCTTCGCTCATAGCGATGGAGTAGTAAGGGTCCCAGATCGCCCAGGCATCGACACTGCCGTTTTCAAAGGCTGCACGGGCATCGGCAGGGGTCAGATAGATTGGCTGAATATCCTTGAAGGTCAGGCCTGCTTTGTTGAGCAAACGCAGCACCACGTTATGCGAGCTGGAGCCTTTCTGCAGCGCGACCTTGCGGCCTTTCAATTCTGCGACGCTGTGCACCGGGCTTTCGTTGCGCACCAACAGGGTTTCCACCTGCGGCTTGGGTGGCTCGGCACCAATGTAGACCAGGTCGGCACCTGCGACCTGGGCGAAAATCGGCGGAATGTCGCCGGTGGAGGCGATGTCCAGGCTGCCAATGTTCAGCGCCTCCAGCATCTGCGGCCCGGCCGGAAACTCGATCCATTTGATTTGTTTCTCGGGAAAACGCTTTTCCAGCAAGCCGTGTTCCTTGGCCAGCACCAGCGTGACAGAGCCCTTCTGGTAGCCGATGCGGAGGGTGTCGGGCTCGACGGCAGCAGCTGTCCCGAACAGGCCACTGAAAGCCAGAATGGCGGCGATAAACGTGAATGGTTTCATGGGTGATCCCTTAATTCTGTATAAAAATCTGTCTCTGATTCTGGCCGAAGCCCGCTTTCTGCGCTCATCAGGCCTTGCATGCGGCAACGATCAAAATCTGTAAGCAGGCCGTTGCAAGCCCAGGTTTTCACGCAAGGTCGTGCCCTCATACTCGGTACGAAACATCCCGCGCCGCTGCAACTCGGGCACCAGCAACTGCGCGACATCTTCCAGACCACCCGGCAGATGCGGCACCAGCACATTGAAGCCATCCGCCGCGCCTTGCTCGAACCAGCGTTGCAGCTCATCGGCAATCTGCTCAGGCGTACCGATCAGGCTGTAGTGCCCTCGCCCGCCGGCAATCCGCCGCCCCAGTTGCGCCAGGGTCAGGTTTTCCTGATCGGCCAGTTCGGTGAGCAGTTTCTGCCGGCTGCGCTGGCCGCTGTCGGTCAGTGGCAGCTCTGGCAACGGGCCATCCAGCGGGTAACCCGACAGGTCGAAATTGCCCAGCATGCGGCCCAGCAGAGCGACCCCGACCTGAGGCTCGACCAGTGCCTGAAACGACTCGAATTTAGCTTTCGCCAAGGCTTCGGTTTCGGCCACGACGATGAACACACCGGGCATGATTTTCAGCGAATCGACGTCACGCCCGTAAGCACTCAGACGGCCTTTGATGTCCGCATAAAACGCCTGGGCGCTGGCCAGCGAGGTCTGCGCGGTGAACACCACTTCCGCCGTCTGCGCCGCCAGTTCACGCCCGACTTCCGAGGAACCAGCCTGCACCACCACCGGTTGTCCTTGCGGCGAACGTGCCACGTTCAGCGGGCCTTTGACGCTGAAGTGCTCGCCCTGGTGATCGAGCACATGCAGCCTGGCCGGGTTGTAATACTCGCCGCTGGCCTTGTCGCGGGTGAAGGCATCGTCTGCCCAGCTGTCCCAAAGGCCGGTCACCACCTGGTGAAACTCTCGTGCGCGGCTATAGCGCTCGGCATGCCCCACATGCTCGGCGCGACCGAAGTTCTGCGCTTCGGCGGCGGCATCCGAGGTCACCAGATTCCAGCCCGCTCGCCCACCGGAGAGATGATCCAGCGAGGCGAACTTGCGGGCTACGTGATACGGCTCGTTGTAGGTGGTGGTTGCCGTCGCGATCAGACCGATATGCTCAGTCACCGCACTGAGTGCCGAGAGCAGGGTCAGCGGTTCGAAATGATCGGAGCGTGCCATGCGGCTGGCGATATCACCGGTCGCGGCAGCCACGCTGTCGGCGACGAACAGTGCATCGAATTTTGCCGCCTCCGCAACCCTGGCCACGTGCCGGTAATGCTTGAAATCCAGCCCTGCATCCGCAGGCACATCCGGGTGCCGCCAGGCAGCGACATGATGCCCGGTGGCCATCAGGAAAGCGCCCAGCTTCATCTGTCGAGCAGTCGTGCTCATACCTCACTCCTTACGTTTTGCCTGGGGTCTCGGCTCAAAAATCCTTGCGTAACTGCACACCGAAATAACGTTCATCATCACGCGGCACGGATCGGTAAACGTAGTTGCCCCCGGTCGCCAGCATTGGCGAATAGGACTTGTCAGCCAGGTTCTTGCCCAGCAATGCCACACGCCAGCCACTGTTGTAATCAGCCAGTGCCACGCTGGCGTTCCAGATGCCGTAAGCGCCCTGTTTGGTGTCCGGGTTCTGGCTGATGTCGTACTGCACTTCGCTCTGCCAGCTGTAATCGGTGCCCAGTTCGATATCCAGGCCGTTGTCCAGCGGGAGGGTGTAGTCGGCGCGCACGTAGCTTTTCCAGTCCGGGCTGTACGGCAGGGTTTTGCCGTCGACGTTGCAGGACGCCGCCGCACCGGCCGGGCAGGCAAAGCTGTCGATGCGTGCTCTGGTGTAGGACAGCGCGCCGGAGAGTTTCAGGTTTCGCGTGGCTTGCAGGGCGTAATCCAGCTCGACGCCTTCGGTGCTGACACTGCCGGCGTTGATCAGGCGCGTCACGACCTGTCCGGCAACACTGTCGAAGAAGTTCGCCTGATAGTTGTCGTATTCGCTGTGGAACACCGCCAGGTTGGTGGTCAGGCGATTATTCCAGGTGGTGGCCTTGAGGCCGACCTCCCAGGTGTTCGAGGTTTCCGGCTTGAGGGCCTCGGTGTCACGCGGCTGCATGTTGAAGAACACGTTGTAGGCCGGGCCTTTGTAGCCGCGCGAATAGGTGATGTAGGTCATCACACTGTCGCTCAGGTCGTATTGCAAACCGAGACGCCCGGACTTGCCGTCTTCGTCCACCGACCCGGAACTGCTGGTCGCTGGCTGAATGCCGCTGACGGTCGTAGCCGATGTCGAGACGCGGCGATGATCGTATTCCAGATCGTCGTGGGTCCAGCGTGCCCCGGCAATCGCACGGAAGTCCGGCGTGAAATTGAACGTGGTTTCGCCGAACACCGAATAACTGTCGGTGGTGGTGCTGTAGTCGGCGATGCCGCGATCCTGAGTCGTCGGTGTGATCAGCGTGCGCTGATAGGTCTCGTCGCTCTTGCCGTGCATGTAAAACAGCCCGCCCACGTATTCGACGAACTGGCCTTTCGGCGACGCCAGACGCAGCTCCTGTGAATACTGGTTGAACTCAAGATCGCCCTTGTCTTCAGTGCCGGGGAACGCGGCGGTGATGGTGCCAAGCCGATCGCCGTCCTGATACTGCGTGTTGTCCCAACCGCGCCAGGCGGTGATGGAGGTCACGGTGTAGTCACCCAGTTGCCAGTCGAGCTGACCGGACAGGCCTTTGTTGACGTCCTCGACATGGCTGCGGTAATCGCTGACGACATTGCGGTTATCGCTGTCGGCACGTACCGGCGCCAGGGCACTGGCGAAGGACGGGGTCAGCGCCTTGGTTACCACGCCGTTGGGCGCGTCGTCATGGGACTGCATGTAGTCCGCTGCGAGGGTGAAGGTGATGTCGTCATTGGGCGTGAATTCCAGTTTGCCGCGTGCACCCTTGCGGTTGTAACCGTTGACTTCCTGACCATTGAGCTTGTTATCGACATTGCCGTCATAGCTGCCGAACAACGTCGTGATCGAGCCTTTGAGGGTCTGCGGAATCAGGCTGCCGCCAATACCGAAACGGGTGCGGCTTTCGTTGCCGCTGTAATACGACTGATCGATGTAACCGTGAGTCTCTTCGGTCGGTGCCTTGGTGGTGACGTTCAGCACGCCCGCCGAAGCGTTCTTGCCGAACAGCGTACCTTGCGGGCCGCGCAGCACTTCGATGCGTTCCAGGTCGAGCAAGTCCAGCGTGGCCTGACCCGGACGGGCATACACCACGCCGTCGATCACGGTTGCCACGGTCGGTTCGACGCCTGGCGAGGTGGAAATGGTGCCGACACCGCGAACGAACAGCGAAGTGTCCTTGTTGGAAGCCCCGGTGCGGAAATTCAACGACGGCACCTGCTGCACAATACTGGCCACGCCATTACGGTTATCGCGCTCCAGTTGTTCGCCCTCGATCACGGACACGGCAACCGGTACTTTTTGCAGCGATTCTTCACGGCGTGTGGCGGTCACGGTCACCGATTCCAGCGCTACCGTTTCTGTATTCTGCCCTGCCGCTGTCTCTGCCATGGCCGGAACACACGGCAATGCCGTCAGCCCCATCAGTAACCACCCACAACGACGCCCCCGCGCCGCATGAGCCTGATCGATCGCCTGCGCCAGAAGCGTGTGTCTGACGCCATCCCCAGCTGTTGTGTGCATCTGCGTGCCTACCTGAAATATGCCCTGATCCGACAGTGCGATGCGCACTGGCGCCTATACGTGCTGACTAAACCGGGTCCGGGCATTCGCGGTGGCGAGTAGCAGACAACCATCTTTGTTAGCGCTAACATCGCCAGTATCGGGAAATGCTAGATAGACCGTCCAATACTGAAAAATTAGTTTTATATTCTTTTTACTTTTATGCGAAGTGATCGAGCATGGCCGACGAGAAACCCCTGACACGTAAACGCCGAGGCGCAGGCCGGGTGACGATCACTGCCGTGGCGCGTCAGGCGGGGGTGTCGGCCATTACCGTATCGCGCTATTTCAATCAGCCGGAACAGGTATCGCCCGAACTGCGCGAGCGGATTGCGAGCACGGTCAATGCACTGGGTTACGTGCCCAATCTGGTTGCTGGCGGCCTGGCGTCAGCACGCAGCCGGGTGGTGGCGATGGTGATTCCCAACATTTCCGGGCCGATCTTTGCCAATACCATTCAGGGCTTCAGTGACACCCTGAGCCGGCACGGTTTTCAGTTGCTGCTGGCCTCCAGCTACTTTTCCGCCGAGCAGGAAGAAAGCGCGGTACGGGCATTTCTGGGCTGGTCACCGGCGGCACTGGTGCTGACCAGTCGCTTTCACAGCCCTGCTACCGAGAAAATGATCGAGCAGACCGATGTCCCGGTGATCGAAACCTGGGACCATCAACCCGACCGCAGTCCGATCCAGATCGGCTTTTCGCACTACGACGTCGGCGTCATGGCAGCCCGTTATCTGCATGACAAGGGCTACCGGCGAATCGCGTTCGTACAGAACAGCATCGCGGGCGACTTCAGCGCACTGGAGCGCCGCGACGGCTACGCTGCGACTCTGGAAGGGCTCGGTATCACGCCGTGGGTCTTCGTCCCGGACGCGGACCGAGCGCCATTCGAGGCAGGCAAACAGGCGATGGACACCCTGATGAACCAAGAGCCCCGCCCTGACGCGATCTTCTTCGCCAACGACAACCTGGCAGCCGGCGCCCTGCTCGCCAGCCAGCGCGCAGGCCTGAGCATTCCGCAGGATTGCGCCGTGATGGGTTTTGGCGACTACGCCTTCGCAGAAATGATGCTGCCCAGCCTGACCACCATCAAACCGCCCGCACTGCAGATCGGCGTAATGGCCGCCACGCGGGTGCTTGAAAGCCTCGGAGTGTTACCGGTAGAGGGAGAGATACAACGCCTGAATCTGCTGGAATGCAGATTGGTAGAGCGGGAGAGTACGTGAGCCTGCCGCACTCTCGAGCCTAAGCGGGAGCGTGAGGAACGATGACCCTGTAACCATCGTGCGACGCTCCGCGTCCTCTCCTGATTATGTGGCGCGGCGCAGAGCGTGAGGGACGATAGTTATAACCGCCCCCCACGCCCCGATCACCGCACCAGATGCAGAAACTGCATATGCCGTTCGTACTGGTCGAGCACGTCGTTGATGACCTGTTCCTTGGTGTAGCCCACCAGGTCGTAGTCCTGACTGCCCTCGCTCAAGTGAACTTCGGCGCGGTAGTAGCGACGGTTGTTCAGCTGTTTGGAACCCATGCCGCCACGGGCGAACGAAGGGGTGAAGAAGCCTTTCATCTGCACTTGGTAGATGAACGGACGTTCTTCGCCGTGACCGATTTCCAGGGTCACCGAGTCGTTGGACGGGTCGGGCACGTTGACCACGTTCAAACCCTTTTCGACGAACACCGCCGTCACTTCTTCAATCGCCGGACGCACGGTCTGATCGAGGAAACGGTACACCTCGTCTCGCGACGGGTAATGCACAGCTTGGCTCAGGCGCTGACGCCACCCGCCGCGCCTTGAACCGGACACTGGCGCCAACGAATACAGTTGCGCAATCTGGCGCTGGGATTCCATGACGAACGCTTTGTGCAGGCCCCACATCATCAGCAGCAGAATCAGCGAGAACGGCAGCGAGGTCAGTACCACAGCCGACTTCAGCGCATCGATACTGCCCGAGAACAACAGGCCACTGGTGATCAGCGCCGTGGCCACACCCCAGAACACCCGCAGCCATTTCGGACCGTCTTCGTCAGGGTTGCCGCCTTTGGCTGACAGCGTCGACAGCACCACAGTGCCCGAATCGGCCGACGTCACGAAGAACACAAAGCTGATGAACACCGTGACCGCAATGACCGTCTTGCTCCACGGATAGGTTTCCAGCAGCAGGTACAGGGTCATCGACGGATCGTCGATAGCCGATTGACCCAGCGCAGTCATGCCATGGTTGAGCACTTGATCGATGGCGCTGTTACCGAAGATCGACATCCACGCCAGGGTGAAGCCCAGCGGGATCAGCAACACACCGAAGACGAACTCACGGATGGTCCGGCCACGCGAGATGCGCGCAATGAACAGGCCCACGAACGGCGCCCAGGCAATCCACCACGCCCAATAGAACACCGTCCAGCCGCCCAGCCAGTCACTCGGCTCGTTGTAGGCATACACGTCGAAACTCTTGCTCGGCAGTGCACCCAGATAGTCACCGATGTTCTGCACCAGCGTGTTGAGCAAGTGCTGAGTCGGGCCGGCGAACAGCACGAACAACAGCAACGCACAGGCCAGCAGCATGTTGATGTCGGACATGACGCGCACGCCTTTGTCGACACCTGCGATCGCCACCAGAATCGCCGCGCCCATCATCAGGGTGATCAGTCCGACCTGAATCCAGTGGGTGTGCGCCACGCCAAACAGGTAATCCAGACCGGAGTTGAGGTGCAGCACCCCGAAGCCCATGTCTGCGCCGAGGCCGAAGATCGTCGCAATGATGCCGAAACCATCGACCGCATAGCCGATAGGGCCGTTGATGCGTTTGCCGATCAGCGGATACAGCGCCGAACGCAGGGCCAGCGGCAGGTTGTGCCGATAGGCGAAATAGGCCAGCGCCATCCCGACGAAGGCAAACACGCCCCAGCCATGCAGCCCCCAGTGCAGAAACAGCAACTGCATGCCCTGGCGTGCTGCTTCTGCGCTACCACCCTCGCCCTGCGGCGGTTGCAGCAGGTGCGTCAGGGGTTCTGAAACGCAGAAAAAGAACAGCGTGATGCTGATGCCGGCGGCAAACAGCATCCCGGCCCATGACAGGTAACTGAACTCGGGTTCGTCGTGGTCGGCACCGAGCTTGATCTTGCCGAAGCCCGACAAGGCGGTGACCACCACGAAGACCAGGTACAGGGTCATGACCATCATGTAGTACCAGCCGACCGTGTTGGCCGCCCAGTTTTGCGCCGCCAGCAGCCATTCGCCGCTGGCTTGCGGGAACGCGATCACGACGATGCCGAAAATCAGAATAAAACTCGCAGCGAAATAGAACACTGGAGCATTCATGCGAACCATGCCGCTTGAAGAGGAACTCGCAGAACTCATCGGTTGAGTGCCTCCGGACTGATAAAACCAACTGCAAAAAGCGGATACGGCAAGGGTAAGCCTCCTGTTGTGAGCGGGCAGCGAACCACCGGTTTAACTTGAACGAGCGTTCAATTTAAACACGAAAACACCCGCGAGACCTAATCGCAGGCCGGTGAATGCTGGCTCAGGCCTGGGTATGACGCATGCTTGATCGGGTTCGTTCCCATGCTGAAGAGGCCATTTGCAGCCCGCCAAATGCGCTGCTTGCAAACACCCAGCGGCAGTTCATTCCCGGCCCGAACGCGGCGCACACATCCCCCGCACCAATCTGTTACCTGCCGCCCCAAAACTGCGCAAAAAGTCATTCAGGTAACAACGTCCAGCCCTTTTCGGAGAAACGCCCCTTTGCTGATCAAAAGCACCAGGCCCTCATAAATAAAGCCCTGCAGATAGATTCGATGGGCAAAAAACAGCGACAGCACAAAGTTGGTCTTTTGATTGCATATGCTTGTATGTACAAGTAGAGACAGGCTGAACACTCTGTCTTCTACCCAACTGAATAGGCCTGCTTCGCCAGGCGCTGCTCGCCCTTCATCGGGCTGGTTCGAATTGATCGCCGAGGATTTTTTTGTGACCGAGAATAATCAAGACCTTAAGCAGGACTGGACCCGCCATCGCGAAGGCGTCGTACGGGCTGCACGCGGTACTCAACTGACCGCCAAGAGCTGGCTGACCGAAGCACCGCTGCGCATGTTGATGAACAACCTCGACCCGGAAGTCGCCGAAAACCCCAATGAACTGGTGGTTTACGGTGGCATCGGTCGTGCCGCACGCAACTGGGAGTGCTACGACAAGATCGTCGAAAGCCTCACTCAGCTCAACGATGATGAAACCCTGCTGGTGCAGTCCGGCAAGCCGGTCGGCGTGTTCAAGACCCACAGCAACGCCCCGCGCGTACTGATCGCCAACTCCAACCTGGTGCCGCACTGGGCCAGCTGGGAGCACTTCAACGAACTGGATGCCAAGGGCCTGGCCATGTATGGCCAGATGACCGCCGGCAGTTGGATCTACATCGGCAGCCAAGGCATCGTGCAAGGCACTTACGAAACCTTCGTCGAAGCCGGTCGCCAGCACTATGACGGCAACCTCAAGGGCCGCTGGGTGTTGACCGCAGGTTTGGGCGGCATGGGTGGCGCGCAGCCGCTGGCCGCGACATTGGCCGGGGCCTGCTCGCTGAACATCGAATGCCAGCAGAGCCGCATCGATTTCCGTATCAAGACCCGCTACGTCGACGAACAGGCCGCTGATCTCGATGACGCACTGGCGCGTATCGCGAAATACACGGCCGAAGGCAAAGCCATCTCCATCGCCCTGTGTGGCAACGCGGCGGACGTCCTGCCGGAAATGGTCCGTCGCGGTGTGCGCCCGGACATGGTCACCGACCAGACCAGCGCCCACGACCCGCTCAATGGCTACCTGCCCAAAGGCTGGACCTGGGACGAGTACCGTGCCCGCTCGGTCAGCGAGCCGGCCAGTGTGGTCAAGGCGGCCAAGCAATCGATGGCCGAACACGTCGAAGCCATGCTCGCCTTCCAGCAAGCCGGCATTCCGACCTTCGACTATGGCAACAACATTCGCCAGATGGCCAAGGAAGTCGGCGTCACCAATGCCTTCGATTTCCCGGGTTTCGTGCCCGCCTACATCCGTCCGCTGTTCTGCCGTGGCATCGGGCCGTTCCGCTGGGCCGCGCTGTCGGGCGATCCGCAGGACATCTACAAGACCGACGCCAAGGTCAAAGAGCTGATCCCGGATGACGAGCACCTGCACAACTGGCTGGACATGGCCCGCGAGCGCATCAGCTTTCAGGGCTTGCCAGCGCGTATCTGCTGGGTCGGTCTGGGCCAGCGCGCCAAGCTGGGCCTGGCCTTCAACGAAATGGTCCGCAGTGGCGAGTTGTCGGCACCGGTGGTAATCGGCCGCGACCACCTGGACTCCGGCTCGGTCGCCAGCCCCAACCGCGAAACCGAATCCATGCGCGATGGCTCCGATGCCGTCTCCGACTGGCCGCTGCTCAATGCCCTGCTCAATACCGCCAGCGGTGCGACCTGGGTCTCGCTGCACCACGGTGGCGGCGTCGGCATGGGCTTCTCGCAGCATTCCGGCATGGTGATCGTCTGCGACGGTACGGATGAAGCCGCCGAGCGTATCGCCCGCGTATTGCACAACGACCCGGCCACCGGGGTGATGCGTCATGCCGATGCCGGTTACGACATCGCTATCGATTGTGCCAAAGAGCAGGGCTTGAACCTGCCAATGATCGGACGTTGACAACGTTGCCGGCCATCAGGCCGGCACACGTCGGGGACGGGCATGAGCATGCCCACGGGCCGGATGCCTACTTGAAGCTGCCGTCATCCATTTCAGGCTTAGGAGCATCGACAATGAATATGAAAAAGGCCCTGCTGACCACCCTGGTATCCGCTGGCCTGCTCGCCAGCGCAGGCGCAAGTCAGGCTGCCGGCTGGTGCGAATCAGGCAAGCCGGTGAAATTCGCCGGTCTTAACTGGGAAAGCGCGATGCTGCTGACCGACATTCTGCAGGTCGTTCTGGACAAGGGTTACGGCTGCACGGTTGACGCCCTGCCCGGCAATTCCATCGCCATGGAAAACGCCTTGGGCACCAACGATATCCAGATCTTTGCCGAAGAATGGGTCGGTCGCAGCGAGGTCTGGAACAAGGCCGCCGCTGCCGGGAAAGTGGTTGGTGTCGGCGCGCCGATCGTCGGCGCAGTGGAAGGCTGGTACGTGCCGCGCTATGTGATCGAAGGCGATGCCAAACGCAAGCTGGAAGCCAAGGCACCCAACCTGAAATCCATCAGCGATCTGGCCCAGTATTCAGCCGTGTTCAAGGATCAGGAAGAGCCATCCAAAGGGCGTTTCTACAACTGCCCGGCGGGTTGGACCTGTGAATTGGAAAACAGCGAAATGCTCAAGAGCTACGGCCTGGAAAGCAAATACACCAACTTCCGCCCGGGCACCGGCCCGGCGCTGGATGCGGCGATTCTCTCCAGCTACAAACGTGGCGAACCGATCCTGGCCTACTATTGGTCACCCACGCCGCTCATGGGTCAGGTAGACCTGGTGCGTCTGGAAGAGAAAGCCGGGGTCAACAAGACGATCGATATCAAGGTCGGCGTGTCCAAAGTGTTCCACGATGAGGCTCCTGAACTGGTCGCCATCCTGGAAAAGGTCAACCTGCCTATCGACCTGCTCAACCAGAACCTGGGGCGCATGGCCAAGGAACGCATCGAATCGCCGAAGCTGGCGAAGATTTTCCTGAAAGAGCACCCCGAAGTCTGGCACAAATGGGTCAGCGAAGACGCCGCGAAGAAGGTGGACGCTTCGTTGTAAACGACCGGGCTGTCGGACTGAACGGTTCGACAGCCCCGTCGTTGACCCGACACACCTCATTTGAGAGCCGCTTATGTTTCCTGAAAGCTTCACTTTCTCGATCGCCAACTGGGTCAACGATGGCGTCGACTCACTGGTCACGCAGTACGGCGATGTGTTCCGGCACATTTCCGACACCCTGCTATGGGCCATCGTCAACCTCGAAGGCCTGCTGCGCATGGCGCCGTGGTGGCTGATGCTGATGATCGTCGGCGGTATTGCCTGGCACGCGACACGCAAGATCGTCACGACGCTGGTCATCGTCGGCCTGCTGTTTCTGGTCGGTGCGGTCGGGTTGTGGGACAAGCTGATGCAGACGCTGGCGCTGATGCTGGTCGCCACGATCATCGCGGTGCTGATCGGCATTCCGCTGGGCATCCTCTCGGCACGCAGCAATCGGCTGCGCTCGGTGCTGATGCCGCTGCTGGACATCATGCAGACCATGCCCAGCTTCGTGTACCTGATCCCGGTGCTGATGCTGTTCGGTCTGGGCAAAGTGCCGGCGATCTTCGCCACCGTGATTTACGCCGCACCGCCGCTGATTCGTCTGACCGATCTGGGCATTCGTCAGGTGGATGGTGAAGTGATGGAAGCCATCAACGCGTTCGGCGCCAATCGCTGGCAGCAACTGTTCGGCGTGCAACTGCCGCTGGCGATGCCGAGCATCATGGCCGGTATCAATCAGACCACCATGATGGCGCTGTCGATGGTGGTGATCGCCTCGATGATCGGCGCACGCGGGCTTGGCGAAGACGTGCTGGTGGGCATTCAGACCCTCAACGTCGGGCGCGGGCTGGAAGCGGGCCTGGCCATTGTCATTCTGGCGGTCGTCATCGACCGTATCACGCAGGCCTATGGCCGCCCACGGCATGAGGCGCACAAATGAGCAGCGTGGAACCGAACAAAATCGTCGTCAAAAACGTATTCAAGATCTTCGGCAACCGCTCGAAAGAAGCGCTGGAGTTGATCAGGCAAAACCAGAGCAAGGACCAGGTGCTGGCCCAGACCGGCTGTGTGGTCGGGGTCAACGACCTGTCGCTGTCGATCGGCAGCGGCGAAATCTTCGTCATCATGGGCCTCTCCGGCTCGGGAAAATCGACGCTGGTGCGTCACTTCAACCGGCTGATCGACCCCACCAGCGGCGAGATTCTGGTCGATGGCGAAGACATCCTGCGTTACGACATGGAGGCCTTGCGCCAATTCCGTCGGCACAAGATCAGCATGGTGTTCCAGAGCTTCGGCCTGCTGCCGCACAAGACCGTGCTGGCCAACGTGGCCTACGGCCTGACCGTGCGTGGCGAGAGCAAGGCGCTGTGTCAGGAACGCGCGCTGCACTGGATCACCACCGTAGGCCTCAAGGGCTATGAGAACAAATACCCGCACCAGCTTTCTGGCGGCATGCGTCAGCGTGTGGGTCTGGCCCGCGCGCTGGCGGCCGACACCGACATCATTCTGATGGACGAAGCATTCAGCGCCCTCGACCCGTTGATCCGCGCCGAGATGCAGGACCAGTTGCTGGAGCTGCAAGCCAGCCTGCACAAGACCATCGTGTTCATTACCCACGATCTGGACGAGGCCGTGCGCATCGGCAATCGCATCGCGATCCTCAAGGATGGTCGATTGATTCAGGTCGGTACGCCGAAAGAAATTCTCCACTCGCCCGCCGACGATTACGTGGATCGTTTCGTTCAGCGCCGCGTGGCCACCCTTTAAGGACCGTTGCAGATGTCGCGAGCAGAACAGATCGTCATCGGTGAAGCACCTGCGGGCTGGCAGGACGTGGTCGCCGTGGCCCGGCAGGGCGCAAGACTGGTCCTGTCGGATGCTGCCTGGGCACGGATCGACAACGCTCAGGCCATCGTGCAGCGTATCGTCGTCAGCGGCGAGCGCGCCTATGGCGTGAACACCGGGCTCGGCGCGCTGTGCAATGTGTCACTGCAAGGCGAACAGCTCAGTCGCCTGTCGCGCAATACCCTGCTCAGCCATGCCTGCGGCGTCGGTACGCCACTGGCCGACGAGCAGACCCGCGCAATCATCTGCGCCGCGATTCTCAACTACAGTCAGGGCAAGTCCGGCATTCACCGGCAAGTGGTCGAAGCGCTGCTGGCCCTGCTCAATCGGGGCATCACGCCGCAAGTACCGGCGCAGGGCTCGGTGGGTTACCTGACGCACATGGCGCACGTCGGCGTCGCGTTGCTGGGCATCGGCCAGGTCAGCTATCGCGGGCAGATCGTCCCGGCTGAGCAGGCCTTGAACGAAGAAGGTCTGGCTCCGGTCATCCTCGGCGCCAAGGACGGATTGTGCCTGGTCAACGGCACACCGTGCATGACCGGCCTGAGCTGTCTGGCCATCGCCGACGCCGAGCGTCTGAGCCAGTGGGCCGACGTGATCGGCGCGATGAGCTTCGAAGCCCTGCGCGGCCAGCTGGACGCGTTCGATGCAAGCATCCTCGCCCTCAAGCCGCATCCGGGCATGCAACAGGTGGGCAAGAACCTGCGCACGTTACTGGCAGGCAGCGAAGTGCTCGCCAGCAGCGAAGGCATTCGTACCCAGGATGCGCTGAGTATTCGTTCGATTCCCCAGGTGCATGGCGCCACCCGCGACCAGTTGGCTCACGCCACTCGCCAGGTCGAGATCGAGCTCAATTCAGTCACCGATAACCCGCTGCTGCTCGGCACGCCCGACGCTTTCCGAGTGGTGTCCCAGGCCAATCCACACGGCCAGTCGGTGGCCATGGCGGCAGACCTGCTGTGCATGGCGATGGCCGAGCTGGGCTCGATCGCCGAACGGCGCCTGGACCGCCTGATCAACCCGATGGTCAGCGGCCTGCCGGCGTTTCTGGTCACCCAGCCGGGGGTCAACTCGGGAATGATGATCGTCCAGTACGTCGCCGCTTCGCTGTGCGCGGAAAACCGCCAGATGGCGCAGCCGGCTGTGGTCGACAACTACGTGACCTCCGGCCTGCAGGAGGATCACCTGAGCCTGGGCACCAGCGCCGCGCTCAAGCTGCACAAGGTGCTGGGCAATACCACGCAGATTCTGGCCATCGAGTATTTGCTCGCGGCCCAGGCATTCGAATTTCTCAAGACACAGGGTTTTGGCGTGGGCACCGGTGCCGCGTGGCGACTGCTGCGCGAGCGCATCCCGGCCTACGACGAAGACCGCTGGCTGGCTCCGGACATCGCCAGCAGCGCGGCCCTGATCAAAGACGAAGCGTCGCTGGAAAGGGTTTTCCAGCACTGCCGTAACAACGCGGCAGGCCTATAAAAACAGCGTATGGCCACAAGCCGTCGCTGACATTCATCAAGGAGTAGCAGCATCGTGACCACCTTATCTGCCAAGACGCTGAACCTGATCCCCGGCCAACTGACCCTGGCGCAACTGCGCGGTATTTATCTGCAGCCGGTCAGCCTGACGCTGGACAGCAGCGCAGACCAGCAGATCGACGACAGCGTCGCCTGTGTCGAGCGCATTCTGGCCGAGAACCGCACCGCCTACGGCATCAACACCGGGTTCGGTCTGCTGGCTTCGACGCGGATTGCCAGCGAAGACCTGGAAAACCTGCAGCGTTCGCTGGTGCTGTCGCATGCGGCCGGTGTCGGTCAGCCGATCAGCGATGAGCTGGTGCGTCTGATCATGGTGCTCAAGGTCAACAGCCTGAGCCGCGGCTTCTCGGGCATTCGGCGCGTGGTCATCGACGCTCTGATTGCGCTGATCAATGCCGAGGTCTACCCGCATATTCCGCTCAAGGGCTCGGTCGGTGCTTCCGGCGACCTTGCACCGCTGGCGCACATGTCGCTGGTGCTGCTGGGCGAAGGCAAGGCGCGCTACAAGGGCGAATGGCTGAACGGCGTCGATGCGCTGGCGGCTGCCGGGCTGCAACCGCTGACCCTGGCAGCCAAGGAAGGGCTGGCGCTTCTCAACGGTACGCAAGTGTCTACCGCCTACGCATTGCGCGGCCTGTTCGAAGGCGAAGACCTGTTCGCTGCAGCCCTGACCTGCGGCTCGCTGACGGTTGAAGCCGTGCTCGGCTCGCGCTCGCCCTTCGACGCGCGTATTCATGCCGCACGCGGTCAGCGCGGGCAGATCGACGCGGCAGCCTGCTACCGTGACCTGCTGGGCGAAAGCAGCGGCGTGTCCGAGTCGCACCGCAACTGCGACAAGGTTCAGGACCCCTACTCGTTGCGCTGCCAGCCACAGGTCATGGGCGCATGCCTGACCCAACTGCGTCAGGCCGCCGAGGTGCTGGAAATCGAAGCCAACGCAGTGTCCGACAACCCGCTGGTGTTCGCCGCCGAGAACGACGTCATATCCGGTGGCAATTTTCACGCCGAGCCGGTCGCCATGGCGGCGGACAACCTCGCGCTGGCCATTGCCGAGATCGGCTCGCTCAGCGAACG
Source organism: Pseudomonas sp. MWU16-30316 (assembly GCF_020515645.1). Classification (NCBI taxonomy): domain Bacteria; kingdom Pseudomonadati; phylum Pseudomonadota; class Gammaproteobacteria; order Pseudomonadales; family Pseudomonadaceae; genus Pseudomonas; species Pseudomonas sp. MWU16-30316. The sequence goes on from NZ_JAIZAZ010000008.1 coordinate 290,163, forward strand.
TCGCATTTCGCTGATGATGGACAAGCACATGTCGCAGCTGCCGCCCTTCCTGGTGGCCAACGGCGGCGTCAATTCCGGGTTCATGATCGCGCAGGTGACCGCCGCCGCGCTGGCCAGTGAAAACAAGGCATTGGCCCATCCGCACAGTGTCGACAGCCTGCCGACCTCGGCCAATCAGGAAGACCATGTGTCGATGGCCCCGGCCGCCGGCAAGCGCTTATGGGAAATGGCAGAAAACGTTCGCGGGATTCTTGCCGTAGAATGGTTGGCTGCCTGCCAGGGTCTGGACTTGCGTGAGGGTCTGAAAACCTCTCCGAAGCTGGAGCAAGCCCGCAGCCTGTTGCGCAGCAAGGTCCCGTTCTATGAAAAGGACCGCTTTTTTGCACCGGACATCGAAGCTGCCAGTCAGCTGTTGTCCTCCACTTGCCTGAACCCGTTGGTTCCTGCACGTCTGCTACCCAGTCTGTGATGCACCGCGAGCCTGGCAGGGCTCGCTTTGGTCATCGCTGCGGGAGGCCGGATGCAGGCGTTCTCGCGGCTTTTGCCATACCTGTAATGAAATGGACCTGAAATGACGTCACAAGATGGTTTGAAACGCGGGTTATCCGCCCGCCACATCCGCTTCATGGCCCTGGGCTCTGCCATCGGCACAGGGTTGTTCTACGGCTCGGCCTCGGCGATTCAACAGGCCGGGCCTGCCGTATTGCTGGCGTACCTGATCGGCGGCGCGGCGGTGTACATGGTGATGCGCGCACTGGGCGAAATGGCGGTCCACGACCCGGTTTCCGGCTCCTTCAGCCATTACGCCACGCGCTACATGGGCCCGCTGGCCGGTTTCGTACTGGGCTGGACCTACGCATTCGAAATGATCATTGTCTGCCTCGCCGACGTGACCGCATTCGGCATTTACATGGGCTTCTGGTTTCCGGAGGTGCCGCGCTGGATCTGGGTGCTGGGCATCGTGTTCCTGATCGGCGCGCTCAACCTGTGCAATGTGAAAGTCTTCGGCGAAACCGAATTCTGGCTGTCGATCCTCAAGGTCAGCGCCATCGTGGCCATGATCGTCGCAGGCTTCGGCATCATGATCTTTGGCATCGGCAGCTCGACCAGCGGCACCGAAATAGGCATCAGCAACCTGTGGGCACACGGCGGCTTCATGCCCAACGGCGTCACCGGTCTGATCGCCTCGTTCGCGGTGGTGATGTTTGCCTTCGGCGGCATTGAAATCATCGGCATTACCGCAGGCGAAGCGAAGGACCCGCAACGCAGCCTGCCGCAGGCGATCAATGCCGTACCGCTGCGCATTCTGCTGTTCTACGTGCTGACACTGTTTGTGCTGATGTGCATCTACCCGTGGCCGCAGATCGGCACGCAGGGCAGCCCGTTCGTGCAGATTTTCGACAACCTGGGTATCGCTTCGGCGGCGACCATCCTCAACATCGTGGTGATCTCGGCGGCCGTATCGGCCATCAACAGCGACATCTTCGGCGCAGGCCGCATGATGTATGGGCTGGCCCGTGATGGTCAGGCGCCCGCCAGTTTTGCCCGCGTTTCACGCCATGGCGTGCCGTGGATGACCGTGCTGGTCATGGGCATCGCGTTGCTGGGCGGCGTGCTGCTCAACTACCTGATCCCCAAGGATGTGTTCCTGCTGATCGCGTCGCTGGCCACCTTCGCCACCGTGTGGGTCTGGCTGATGATTCTGCTGACGCAGGTCGCCATGCGCCGCTCGATGCACCGCGAGGAAGCGGCACAGCTGAAATTCGCCGTGCCGTTCTGGCCTTACGGGCCTGCGGCCGCCATCGCCTTCATGCTGTTCATCTTCGGCGTGCTGGGCTATTTCCCGGACAACCGTGCAGCCTTGATCGTCGGCGCAATCTGGATCGTGCTGCTGCTCATCGCCTACGCTGTGTGGGTCAAGCCCAAGGCGCTCAACAACACTCATTGATCAACGAGGCCTGGAATGAAAACGCTCTGGAAAAACTGTCACATCGCAAGCATGGCGCACGGCAAATACTCGATCATCGAGCATGCCGCCATCGTGACCTCCGGAGCGCTCATCGAGTGGATCGGGCCTCAGGCCGAGCTGGCCGAGCCGGAACATGACAACTGCATCGATCTGGGCGGTGCATGGGTCACGCCCGGCCTGATCGACTGTCACACCCATACGGTGTTCGGCGGCAACCGCAGTGGCGAGTTCGAACAGCGTCTGCAGGGCGTCAGCTACGCAGAAATAGCGGCAGCGGGCGGCGGTATTGCCAGCACGGTGCGTGCGACTCGCGCCGCCAGTGAAGATGAGCTGTACGCCAGTGCCGAGCGCCGCTTGCGGCACTTGCTCAAGGACGGCGTCACGACCGTCGAGATGAAGTCGGGCTACGGGCTGGACCTGGAAAACGAGCGCAAGATCCTGCGGGTGATTCGTCGTCTGGGCAACACCCAGCCAGTCACCGTGCGTGCCACCTGCCTGGCCGCCCATGCGCTGCCGCCGGAATACGCCGATCGCGCCGACGATTACATCAACCACATCTGCAACGACATGCTCCCGGCGCTGGCAGCCGAAGGGCTGGTCGATGCGGTGGATGCTTTCTGTGAATACCTGGCGTTTTCACCTGCGCAGGTCGAGCAGGTGTTCATCACCGCAGGGCAGTTGGCACTGCCGGTCAAACTGCATGCCGAGCAGCTGTCGTCATTGGGTGGATCGAGCCTGGCCGCGCGCTACAAGGCGCTGTCGGCGGATCATCTGGAGTTCATGACCGAGGACGACGCCATCGCCATGGCGGCTGCCGGAACCGTCGCGGTGCTGCTGCCGGGGGCGTTTTACTTCCTGCGTGAAACGCAACTGCCGCCGATGGACGCGCTGCGCAAGCACGGCGTGCCGATTGCGATTTCCACCGACCTCAACCCTGGCACCTCGCCGGGCCTGTCATTGCGCCTGATGCTGAACATGGCCTGCACGCTGTTTCGCATGACGCCCGAAGAAGCACTGGCGGGGGTGACGTTCAATGCCGCCAGGGCGTTGGGCATGAGCGCGACCCACGGCTCGCTGGAGGTCGGCAAGGTGGCGGATTTCATCGCCTGGAACATTGAACGGCCGGCTGATCTGGCCTACTGGCTGGGCGGCGATCTGGACAAACGTATCGTGCGCCACGGCGTCGAATCATCGATCTGAAGGAGAGCCCTGTGGATAACGTTCTGACATTCAAGCGTGGCCGTATTCCGCTGCTGATCAGCATGCCGCATGCCGGTCTGAAACTGACCCCGGTGGTCGAAGCCGCGCTGGTGGACGAAGCCTTGAGCCTGCCGGATACCGACTGGCACATTCCGCGTTTGTATGACTTCGCCGCTGAATTGGGCGCCAGCACCCTGGCCGCCGAATACTCGCGCTTTGTCATCGACCTCAACAGGCCGTCTGACGACAAGCCCATGTACGCCGGTGCGACCACCGGCCTGTTTCCGTCGATCCTGTTCGATGGCGTGCCACTGTTCAAGGACGGCCAGACGCCCAGCGCCGAGGAACGAGCGCGGTATCTGCAACAGATCTGGACGCCGTATCACCAGACGCTGGAGCAGGAACTGCAGCGCATGCGTGACGAGTTCGGCTATGCGCTGCTGTTCGACGCCCACTCGATTCGCGGCCACATCCCGCACCTGTTCGACGGCCGCCTGCCGGACTTCAACCTGGGCACCTTCAATGGTCTGAGCTGCGACCCGGAACTGGCCAGCCGACTGGAGCAGGTCTGCGCAGCGGCCAAGGACTACAGCCATGTGTTGAACGGGCGCTTCAAGGGCGGCCACATCACCCGCCACTACGGCAACCCGGCCAACAACATCCACGCAGTACAGCTGGAGCTGGCGCAAAGCACCTACATGGACGAATTCGTGCCCTTCCACTACCGCCCGGACCTGGCCGAGCCGACCCGCGCCGTGCTCAAGCCACTGCTGGAAACCTTCATCGCCTGGGGGCAGGAGCGCTTTGGCTGACAACGTCGGACGCAGAGCGTCCAGAAAGGCGCTACCACGCGGAGCGTGGGAGCGATAGCCAGTGATCGGAGCCGGTGGCCACGATTATCGTTCCCATGCTCCGCGTGGGAATGCCGTTCTGGACGCTCCGCGTCCGCCCTTCAACGTTGCCGACTGATCACTTCTTGAGCAAGCGCAAACCGTTGAACACCACCAGCAAGCTCACGCCCATATCGGCAAACACCGCCATCCACATGGTCGCCAGGCCCGCGAAGGTGATGCCGATGAACAGCACCTTGGTCACGATGGCCAACACGATGTTCTGCTTCAGCACCGCCGATGTCCGGCGTGAAAGCGCAATGAATGTTGGAATCTTGCGCAGATCATCGTCCATCAGGGCGACATCTGCTGTCTCGATGGCCGTATCGGTGCCTGCAGCGGCCATCGCGAAACCGATCTCCGCACGGGCCAGCGCAGGCGCATCATTGATACCGTCGCCCACCATGCCTACCCGGTGATTACGGCCGTAAAGCGCCTCGATCGCACTGAGCTTGTCGGCAGGCAGCAGATTACCCTGCGCTTCATCGATGCCGACCTGATCGGCAATCGCCTTGGCGGTGTGCGGGTTATCACCGGTCAGCATGACCGTCTTGATGCCCAGCTCGTGCAACTGGGCAATGGCTTCGCGGCTGGTCTCCTTCACCGTATCGGCGACGGCAAACAACGCGATCGGGCCAGAGGCATCAAGCAACAGCACCACGGTCTTGCCCTGCATTTCCAGCGCATCGAGCCTGGCCTCCAGCTCCGGCGAACATAGGCCCAGCTCCTCCACCAGGCGATGGTTGCCCAGGTGATACATCTGGCCGTTGATCTCGCCTTTCACACCCCGCCCACCCAGCGCCTCGAACGCGCTGACTTCATGCAGCGTCAGGCTGCCATCGGCGGCCTTGGCAATCGCCTGGGAAACCGGGTGATCTGAACGCCCGGCAAGGCTCGCGGCAATCACCGGGGCACTGTCGGCAACAGCAGGGTTCAATGGCACATAATCAGTCTGCACCGGCTTGCCGTGGGTCAGCGTGCCGGTTTTATCAAGGGCCAGGTAATCGAGCTTCTCGCCCATTTCCAGATAAACGCCACCCTTGATCAAAATCCCCTTGCGCGCCGCCGCTGCCAGACCGCTGACGATGGTCACCGGCGTGGAAATCACCAGCGCACATGGGCAGGCCACCACCAGCAGCACCAGCGCCCGGTAGATCCAGTCATACCATTCGCCGCCGAAGAACAGCGGCGCGACCAACGCCAATGCCAACGCGACGACGAACACCACTGGCGTATAGATACGGGAAAAGCTGTCGACAAAGCGCTGGGTCGGCGCACGCGAACCCTGCGCCGCTTCCACCGCATGAATGATGCGCGCCAGCGTCGAGTTGTTTGCGGCGGCGGTGACGCGATACTCCAGCGAACCGGCCTGGTTGATGGTGCCCGCGAAAACCTTGTCGCCGACAGTCTTTTCCACCGGCAGGCTTTCACCGGTAATCGATGCCTGATCGATCGTCGAGCTGCCGGACACCACTTCACCGTCGAGCCCGACACGCTCGCCCGGCTTGATCCGGACGATAGCATCCAGTTCGACGTTTTTGGCTTCGATTTCCTGCCAGCTGCCATCCGCCTGCTTGACGGTGGCAAGCTCAGGCGTCAGTTGCATCAGGCCACTGATCGCATTGCGCGCGCGGTCCAGTGACTTGGCTTCGATCAACTCGGCGATGGTAAACAGGAACATCACCATTGCCGCTTCCGGCCACTGACCGATCAGAATGGCGCCGGTCACCGCGATGCTCATCAGCGCATTGATGTTCAGGTTGAAGTTCTTGAGTGCGATCCAGCCCTTCTTGTAGGTCGTCAGCCCGCAACTGAAGATCGACACCAGCGCCAGCAAGGCAACCACCCAGGTCGGGCCGAGCGAAGCAAAATGGACCACCTCTGCACCCAGCGCCGCAGCGCCGGACAAGGCCAGCGGCCACCAGTGTTTCTTCACCACCGGCGCCGAGTCGGCAGACGCTGCACCTTCCTCGATCGGCTCGGCCTGCATGCCAAGTGAACTGATAGCCTCACGAATCGGGTCGGTGGACGGCAGGTCGTGCCAGACCCCCAGCATGCGGTTGATCAGGTTGAATTCCAGCTTCTGCACACCGGCCAGCTTGCCCAGCTTGTTCTGGATCAGCGTCTGCTCGGTGGGGCAATCCATCGCCTCGATACGGAAGCTGCTCAGACGACCACCCGCTGCAGACGCTTCGCCAAAGGTCACTACAGCGGGCTGTGCATCGCTGGAGCAGCACGAATGGGCATGCTCCACGGGCTTTTGCTCGTGCGCGTGCTCGCCGTGATCATGGTCATGATCGTGGTCATGTGCGGGGGAATTCTTGATCGTCGTGCCCATTCGTTGTGGCTCCAGGATTCTGCTTGTTGCCAAGTGAACACCCTGTAGCCACTATAGGGTCAAGCACTCAAACGAGATGAGTCGAAATGAAAATCGGCGAACTGGCAAAACTGACCGACACTCAGGTCGAAACCATCCGTTATTACGAGCGCGAAGGCTTGCTGCCCGCCCCCGCTCGCAGTGACGGCAATTACCGGCTGTATACCCAGGCGCACATGGAGCGCCTGTCGTTCATCCGCAATTGCCGCAGCCTGGACATGACCCTCGAAGAAATCCGCAACCTGCTCAACCTGCGCGACAGCCCGCAGGACCAGTGCGAAAACGTCAACACCCTGATCGACGAACACATCGAACACGTCAACGCCCGCGTCGCAAGCCTGCAAGCGCTCCAGGAACAACTGCTCGACCTGCGTCGCCGCTGCAGCGATGGCACGACAGAACATTGCGCGATACTGGAGAGGCTGGAAGTGACGGGGGCTGTGGCAGCGCCAGAGGGCGAGGCTTCACATGTGGGGAGGAGTCATGGGCATTGAGAGGGGTTTGACACCTCTCGTTCCTCAGGCAGGAACGAGAAGGTAATAGCGCGCAGCCCTCTTAGACCGCCATCGGCGCCGTCATTGCCGGGTGGTGCTGGTAGCCTTCCAGGGTGAAGTCCGAAGGCTCGATCAGTTCCAGCCATTCAGGCTGGTACACACCGGTCTTGGCAAACTCGGGTACACGATCGGAGATGACCAGTTTCGGCATCGGGTACGGCTCGCGGGTCATCTGTTCGTTGAGCATGTCCAGGTGGTTTTCGTACACGTGGGCGTCGCCGATGAAGTAGGTGAACCAGCGCGGAGTGTAGCCGGTCAGGCGACCGATCAGGCTCAGCAGCGCGGCGCCTTCGGTCAGGTTGAACGGCGTGCCGAGGCCCAGATCGTTGGAGCGGATGTACAGCGTCAGCGAGATTTCGCGGGTCTGCGGGTTCGGGTGCAGTTGGTACAGCAGGTGGCACGGCGGCAGGGCCATTTCATCGAGCTGTGCGCAGTTCCAGCCGTGGAACAGGATGCGGCGGCTGCCTGGGTCGTTGATGATGGTGTCGACGCACTGGCGAATCTGGTCGATGGCCTTGTACAGGACCACGAACGACTGACCGTCTTCTTCGGATTCGGCAATCTGACGATACCCCTGGCCCAGCGCCAGTTCGATGGCCGCGACATTGCCGGCATCGATACGCTTGTAGGCTGGCCACTTGCGCCATTGCACGCCATAGATTTCGCCCAGATCGTCCTCGCCCTTGCGGAACGGGTTGTTCAGCCACTGAGCGTTTTCGTTGGCGTTCTGATCCCAGACCTTGCAGCCCAGTTCGCGGAATTCCGCAGCGTTGTTCACGCCACGCAGAAAGCCGACCATCTCGCCGATGGCCGATTTGAAGGCCATGCGCCGTGTGGTGATCGCCGGAAAACCTTCCTGCAAGTCATAACGCAGCATCGCACCCGGAAAGCTGATGGTGTTCACGCCGGTACGGTTGGCTTGCAAGGTCCCGTGCTTGATCACATGAGCGACCAGTTCCAGATATTGCTTCATAAATCACCTGCCTTGTTGAACGCGCCGGGCGTTTTCACCCGGCGTTTCGGTGTTAGACCGCTGCCTTGCTGGCGGACGGATCGCGCTTGTAGGCCAGCCAGATCAGGAACAGGCCGGCGATGATCATCGGCAGGCTGAGGATCTGACCCATGGTCACCCAGCCCCATGCCAGGTAGCCCAACTGGGCGTCAGGAACGCGAACGAACTCGACTACAAAGCGGAAGATCCCGTAAAACAGCGCAAACATGCCGGAAACGGCCATGGTTGGACGCGGCTTGCGGGCGTACAGATTGAGGATGATGAACAGCGCAACGCCTTCCAACGCGAACTGATACAGCTGCGAAGGATGACGCGCCAGTTGCGCAGGGTCGCTGAACGGCGGGAAAACCATGGCCCACGGCACGTCGGTCGGCTTGCCCCACAGCTCGGCATTGATGAAGTTGCCGATACGCCCGGCACCCAGGCCGATCGGCACCAGCGGAGCAACGAAGTCCATCAGTTGGAAGAAGCTTTTGCCGTTGCGCTTGCCAAACCACCAGGCCGCGATCATCACGCCGACAAAGCCGCCGTGGAACGCCATACCACCCTTCCAGACTTCGAAGATCAGCAGCGGGTTGGCGATGTAGGCCGACAGATCGTAGAACAGCACGTAGCCCAGCCGCCCGCCGACAATCACGCCCATGGCCAGCCAGAAAATCAGGTCGGAGAGTTTTTCCTTGGTCCAGGTCGGATCGAACTTGTTCAGGCGACGCGACGCAAGCAGCCAGGCGCCACCGATACCGACCAGGTACATCAAACCGTACCAGTGAATTTGCAGCGGGCCGATAGCGACGGCTACCGGGTCAATCTGCGGGTAAGGCAGCATTGCGACTCCTCAATTGGAACGCCCTTGCGAGCGACTGAATCAGGCGCGCATGTTACCGGAGCCCGGCAGGATGCTCTAGCGGCGACCGATGGAAGCCGCCTGAACGAAATGAAAAAAGATACGCCTGATGTGTCCAGCCGTACGCTTAGCGCTTCCGCGCACAGCGTTATAGACAGGTCTTGGAGCGCACTGAATACGTGCCTTACAGGCTTCTGCCCCCAGGGCGCAGGAGCGAACCGGACAAGGCTTGGCGTGCTCGCGAAGATGGTGATTCAGACAATGCATTTTCGGCGATCATGCCGGCCTCTTCGCGAACAAGTGAACGTCGGCCGCCCGCCCCAAAGGTGCATGTGTACCCCTGTGGGAGTGAGCTTGCTCACGAAGGCAGTAGCCCAAACGCCCCATTCCCCGGAGTCTGTACCGGCCTCTTCGCGAACAAGTGAACGTCGACCGGCCCGCCCCAAAGGTGCATGTGTACCCCTGTGGGAGTGAGCTTGCTCACGAAGGCGGTAGCCCAAATGCCCCATTTCCCGGAGTCTGTACCGGCCTCTTCGCGAACAAGTGAACGTCGACCGGCCCGCCCCAAAGGTGCATGTGTACCCCCTGTGGGAGTGAGCTTGCTCACGAAAGCATTGGTAGCGCTTAGTGCCCTTTGACCGAGCTCGGGTTGATCATCCGCGACAGGCCGAGGTTTTTCAGCGCCAGTTGCAGAGAACTGCTGATGACTTGCGGGTTATCGTTGGTCATCAGTTGCGCCAGCAGTTCCTTGGCCTTGCTGAGGTTGATCTGGCGCAGCATCCACTTCACTTTCGGCAGGTTGGTGGCGTTCATCGACAGGCTGTCGAAACCCATCGCCATCAACAGCACCGCTGCTGCCGGGTCACCCGCCATTTCGCCGCAGATGCTCACCGGCTTGCCCTCGGCGTGGGCATCACGCACCACGCTTTGCAGCGCCTGAAGCACTGCCGGGTGCAGGTAATCATAGAGATCTGCCACGCGCGGGTTGTTGCGGTCGACCGCGAGCAGGTATTGAGTCAGATCGTTGGAGCCGACCGAGAGGAAGTCCACCTGACGCGCCAGATCGCGGGTCTGGTAGACCGCAGCTGGCACTTCGATCATCACGCCCACCGGCGGCATAGGCACGTCGGTGCCTTCGTCGCGCACCTCGCCCCAGGCGCGGTGGATCAGGTGCAGCGCCTCTTCCACTTCGTGGGTGCTGGAGATCATCGGCAATAGAATGCGCAGGTTATTCAGGCCCTCGCTGGCCTTGAGCATGGCGCGGGTCTGGACCAGGAAAATTTCCGGGTGGTCGAGGGTGACGCGAATACCGCGCCAGCCGAGGAACGGGTTGTCTTCCTTGATCGGGAAGTAGGACAGCGACTTGTCGCCACCGATGTCCAGGCTGCGCATGGTCACCGGCAGTGGATGGAAGGCGGCCAGTTGCTCGCGGTAGATCGCCAGCTGTTCCTTTTCACTCGGGAAGCGCTGGTTGATCATGAACGGTACTTCGGTGCGGTACAGGCCCACCCCTTCGGCGCCACGCTGTTGCGCACGCGCCACGTCGGCCAGCAGACCGGTGTTGACCCACAACGGCATGCGATGCCCGTCGAGAGTGACGCAAGGCAGTTCGCGCAGGGCATCCAGGCCCTGGGAGAGCTGACGCTCCTCCTCCACCACCTTGCCGAACTGCTTGCGCATGATTTCGCTGGGATTGGTGAAGACTTCGCCATGATAGCCGTCGACCACCAGATCGATGCCATCGACCTTGGAGTAAGGGAAGTCCACAAGGCCCATGACCGTGGGAATGCCCATGGCCCGCGCCAGAATCGCGACGTGGGAGTTGCCGGAACCCTGAACCGACACCAGGCCGACCAGTTTGCCTTCCGGCACTTCGCCGAGCATGGCCGGGGTCAGCTCCTCGCTGACCAGAATCGTGTTATCGGGATAGACCAGCGCCTGTTGTCGCGCCTCCTGGAGGTAAGCCAGCAGACGGCGGCCCAGGTCCTTGACGTCCGACGCCCGCTCGCGCAGGTAGGCATCGTCCATCAGCTCGAAACGTTTGACGTGCTCACTGACCACCGAGCGCAAGGCACCCTGCGCCCATTGACCGGTCTTGATGACGTCGGTCACTTCGCTGCCCAGCGAGGCGTCGTCAAGCATCATCAGGTAGACATCGAACAGCGCCCGCTCTTCGGGACGCAACTGGGTGGCCAGTTTGGCTGACAGGGTGCGCATGTCATTGCGTACGCCTTCCAGCGCGTTCTGGAACAGCGCCAGTTCAGCGGCGATGTCAGTGACGGTCTTGTCGGGGACCACTTCCAGATCGGCAGGCGGCAGCATGACCACGGCGACACCGACCGCAGCACCCGGCGAACCGGCGACACCCACGAACTTGGCTTCCTGAATGCCTTTGCCCTGACGACCCAGACCGCGGATCGAGCCGGTGGCTTCGGCATGCGCGATAACGCCCGCCAGTTGCGCGCTCATGGTGACCAGGAAGGCTTCTTCGCCCTCGTCGAACTGACGGCGCTCCTTTTGCTGGATGACCAACACGCCAACCACGCGCCGGTGGTGGATGATCGGCGCGCCCAGGAACGAGGCGTAGCGTTCCTCACCGGTCTCGGCGAAGTAGCGATAACGAGGGTGATCTGCGGCGTTTTCGAGGTTCAGCGGTTCTTCACGCGTGCCGACCAGACCAACAAGGCCTTCATTCGGCGCCATGCTGACTTTGCCGATGGAGCGCTTGTTGAGACCTTCGGAAGCCATCAGGACAAAGCGGTTGACCTCGGCATCGAGCAGGTAGACCGAGCAGACCTGGCTGCCCATGGCCTCCTTGACGCGCAACACAATAATGCCCAACGCCGCCTTGAGATCCTTGGCGGAGTTAACTTCCTGGACGATCTTGCGCAGCGTATTGAGCATGGCTCGGGGTCGAACTCCGTGTCAGTCGCGCGATAAGAGGCGCGGGGCAAGCTCTTTGAGTGCGCGTCGATACACCTCGCGCTTGAATGTCACCACCTGGCCTAACGGGTACCAATAACTGACCCAGCGCCAGCCATCGAACTCCGGTTTACCGGTCAAATCCATCCGCACCCGCTGCTCGTTGGAGATCAGGCGCAGGAGAAACCATTTTTGCTTCTGGCCGATACACAGCGGCTGGCTGTGGGTACGGACCAGTCTTTGCGGCAGACGATAGCGCAACCAGCCCCGAGTGCAGGCAAGTATTTGCACATCATGTCGTTCCAGACCGACTTCTTCATTCAATTCGCGATAAAGCGCGTCTTCCGGCGTCTCCTGCGGGTTGATACCCCCTTGAGGAAACTGCCAGGCATCCTGGTTAATACGCCGAGCCCATAGGACCTGACCAGCATCGTTTGTCAGAATAATCCCGACATTAGGACGGAAACCATCGGGGTCGATCACGGCAACAACCTCGCAAACGCATGTCGCCGCATTGTTCCACAAAGGCGATCAAACCAGCAACGAGGCTTATCACCTTATGTGAAGACTTGTGAAAACCTCGTATTCTGGGGCTCTTTTTTCAACTATTTCAGCGAGTAACCCTATGCGCCTGGCTTTATTCGACCTCGACAACACCCTTCTGGGCGGCGACAGCGATCACGCCTGGGGCGATTACCTGTGCCGGCGCGGGATCCTTGATGCCGCGACCTACAAGACCCGCAACGACGAGTTCTATCAGGATTACCTGGCCGGCACGCTGAACATGACCGACTACCTGAATTTTACCCTGGAGATTCTGGGCAACACTGACATGGCGCAGCTTGAGCAGTGGCATCGCGAGTTCATGCGCGACTGCATCGAACCAATGATGCTGCCCAAGGCGCTGGAATTGATCGCCAAACACCGAGAGGCTGGCGACAAGCTGGTGGTGATCACCGCCACCAACCGCTTTGTGACAGCACCTATCGTGGCGCAGCTGGGCATCGATACCCTGCTGGCGACCGAGTGCGAAATGGTGGATGGACGCTATACCGGTCGTACCACGGGTGTGCCCTGCTTCCGTGAAGGCAAGGTGACACGCCTCAACCAGTGGCTGGAAGACAACGCGTTCAGCCTCGAGGGCAGCTATTTCTACAGTGACTCGATGAACGACCTGCCTCTGCTGGAGCAGGTGGCCAACCCGGTCGCGGTCGATCCGGACGATAAATTGCGTGCCGAAGCCGAGCGACGCGGCTGGCCGGTGATTACCCTGCGCCACTGAGTGCTGGCAATACTCAGGCCGGTTTGAAGCCCGTCAGACCGGCCATTGCCACGAAGCACACAACGCTGATCACCGTCAGCGCCAAGGTGAAGCCGCGCTTGCCACCTTTGGCACCAAGACGCAAGCGGTTGAGCCTGGCCACCAGCCAGACCCAACTGCACAGCCCCAGGGTGTAAAGCACGCTGCTGCCCAGCACCCAGGTCTGGCCCAGTGACAGGCCTTTCAAATGCACCAGCCACCAGCCACTGAACGGCAGCGTCGCCAGGCAAACGGCCATCAACACCCAGAAAAACAGCAATGGCCGCTTGAGCAGGCGATTCTGCACGGTCGTGTCGCCTTCAAGACGCACCTTGACCACCCCGCTGGCCAACACCAGCGCGCTGATCAGCAACAACGCGATGGCGACGATGTGCAGGGTGTTAAGGGTGGTGATGGGTTCCATGACGCGGTGTTCCTCTGGAATCGGGCTTGGGTGAGTTTAGCAGTGTGGACACAAGAGCCGTGCCTTAAGCGCTATCGCGCCCGTGCTCCACGTGGGCATGCCGGTCTGGACGCTCCGCGTCCTCTTGCGACGCAGAGCGTCGTGAACTGCATTCCCACGCTGGAGCGTGAGGAACGATAGTTGTCAGTCAGACCCCCA
>NZ_JAIZAZ010000009.1:0-206514 GCF_020515645.1 Pseudomonas sp. MWU16-30316
TACCGATCTGGCCTTCGCAGCGCCGCCCAGACGCGGGATTCGCCGAGCAAACACGGGAATCCGCAGCAACAACAGGAATGCACCTATCCCCGCATACAGCGCCCACTCTTTAAGGTCGGCCCGGACAATCCAGAACATATGCAGCAAACCCAGTCCCAGAATCACGTAGATGATCCGGTGCAGCTTTTTCCAGCGCGCCCCAAGACGACGCTGACTATAGCGGTTGGATGTCACCGCCAGCGCAAGCAGCCCAAGGAACGCCAGCGCACCGACGATGATATAAGGACGCTTGACCAGTTCGACACCCAACTGCCCCCAATCCAGCCCCAGAATGAACAGCGCGTACATTGTCAGGTGCAGCAGCGCATACGCAAAACACCATAGGCCCAGCTGGCGACGCACCACGATCCACCCCGACCAACCGGTCAGACGCTGCAACGGCGTCATGGCGAGTGTGATCAGCAGCATGACCAACGTCGCCACTCCGAAGTTCTCCACAAGGACCTTGCCGGGATCAGGCCCGAGCGCAAAGATCCATGCCTGGTACAACCACCACACAGGGGCAATGCAAGCGGCAAGAAATACAGCCAGACGCAAAAACGGATATCGCATCAATAGTCCTTCCGCAAATCCATGCCGGCATACAAGGAACCCACCTCTTCCTCATAGCCATTGAACATCTTCGTATCGCGCAGATTCGGACTGAACAGGCCGCTCGGCAAGCGACGCTCACGGGCTTGTGTCCAGCGCGGATGATCGACAGTCGGGTTGACGTTGGCATAGAAGCCATACTCGTTTGCCGCAATGCTTTGCCAGGTGGTCTTCGGCTGCTCACTGACCAGGCTGATACGCACGATGGACTTCACACTCTTGAAACCATATTTCCATGGCACCACCAGACGTAACGGTGCGCCATTCTGGTTAGGCAGCTCCCGTCCGTACATGCCCACCGCCAGAATCGCCAGAGGGTTCATCGCCTCGTCCAGACGCAGCCCTTCTACATAAGGCCAGTCGATCAGGGCAAAGTCCGAGCGCTGGCCCGGCATGGACTTGGCGTCTTCCAGCGTTTCAAAACGAATGTATTTGGCTTTGGAAGTCGGCTCTACCTGCTTGAGTAACGCAGAGATCGGAAAACCAATCCACGGAATGACCATCGACCAGGCTTCGACGCAGCGCAACCGGTAGATCCGCTCTTCCAACTGATAAGGCTTCATGAAGTCTTCGAGTGCATAACGACCAGGCTTGCCGACTTCACCATCGATCACGACACTCCAGGGCTCGGTCTGCAGAGAGCCCGCATTCTTGGCAGGATCGCCCTTGTCAGTACCGAACTCATAGAAGTTGTTGTAATGGGTCGCGTCCTTGAACGGCGTGATCGCCTCGTCCTTGACGTTGACCGCCTGCCACTTCGTGGAGGGCAGTTTGTCTGCGAACCAGCCCGGCGCTTTACCAGGCTCTACATCGGCATACCGCGACGCATCGGCGGCACCTGCCCAGCGCGGCATTGCTGTGACGGCGAGCCCCGCAAGCGAGCTGGCGAGCAATGTGCGTCGCGAGAGATAAATGGATTCAGGCGTGACGTCCGACTCTTTGGAGTCGGACGCAGAAGGAAGCTTGATTAGCATGATGACTCCGCAGGCCAGGGAACTGATGCACCTATAGACTACGGAGTATGGTGGAAATTAGATCTTTGACTAGGCCTTGCGGCGACGTAGCAGATACTGAATGGGGCCAGAAAGAGCGTACGCGAGGAATATCAGCAGCAAAATGCGCGGCGGGTCGCTGAATACGACAGCAAACACCAGGACCACCGCCAGAATCGCAACAAAAGGCACCCGCCCCTTCAAGTCCAGTTCCTTGAAGCTGTTGTACTTGATGTTACTGACCATCAGCATACCGGCGGCGGCGACCAGCAATGCGACGAGAAACGACAGCTTGGAGCCTTGAATCCCGAAATCGCTGAATGCCCAGACCGTGCCGGCCACCACACCTGCCGCTGCCGGACTGGCCAGGCCGATGAAGTAGCGCTTGTCAGCCTTGCCGACCTGAGTATTGAAGCGCGCCAGACGCAATGCAGCACCGGCTACATAGATGAAGGCAACCATCCAGCCGACCTTGCCCATGTCGCCCAATGCCCAGCCGAATGCCAGCAACGCCGGTGCCACACCGAAGGCAACCATGTCGGACAGCGAGTCGTACTCGGCGCCAAACGCACTTTGCGTGTTGGTCATGCGCGCAACACGACCATCCAGGCCGTCGAGCACCATGGCCACGAAGATCGCAATCGCAGCGAAGGCGAAATACTTGCTTGCCCCGGCAAAATCACCGGCGCTCATGGCGCTTTGCGCACTCATGGAGCTGATGATGGAGTAGAAACCCGCGAACAGATTCGCCGTGGTAAACAGGTTGGGAAGCAGATAGATACCCCGATGCCGGACCTGTCGGCCGTCGGCGTCATGGCCATCTTCCACGTGTTCATCGATAGGTAGCAGACTTTCAGCGTCAGAGGCCTTGATGGGCTCTTCAGGACGTTCGCTCATGGAGATTACCTTGCAGCGGTATGAAAAGGTTCGACACAGGTCTGCGGCGAGGGTTCGCCTGCAAACGATGCAGCTTTATACCAGAGCCTGACCCATAACGAAAAAGCGCGACCGATAGGTCGCGCTTTTTCCTGTGAACCAGCTGTAGTCCGGCGGTGAGCCGGAAAAGCTTAGTTCTTGTCTTTGTCGACGATTTTGTTCGCCGCGATCCAAGGCATCATCGAGCGCAGTTTTTCACCGATGATTTCGATGCCGTGCGCAGCGTTGTTACGACGCTTGGCAGTCATCGACGGGTAGCCGGTGGCGCCTTCGCTGATGAACATCTTCGCGTATTCGCCGTCCTGGATACGCTTCAGAGCGTTGCGCATGGCCTGACGGGATTCGGCGTTGATGACTTCAGGGCCGGTGACGTATTCGCCGTATTCGGCGTTGTTGGAGATCGAGTAGTTCATGTTGGCGATACCGCCTTCGTACATAAGGTCAACGATCAGCTTCAGTTCGTGCAGGCACTCGAAGTAGGCCATTTCCGGCGCATAGCCAGCTTCAACCAGCGTTTCGAAACCAGCCTTGACCAGCTCGACAGTACCGCCGCACAGAACAGCCTGCTCGCCGAACAGATCGGTTTCAGTCTCGTCCTTGAAAGTGGTTTCGATAATGCCGGTACGGCCGCCGCCAACGCCCGAAGCGTAGGACAGGGCAACGTTCTTGGCGTTGCCGGAAGCATCCTGATAAACCGCGATCAGGTCAGGGATACCGCCGCCCTTGACGAACTCGGTACGCACGGTGTGGCCGGGAGCCTTCGGCGCGATCATGATCACGTCGAGGTCAGCGCGCGGCACGACCTGATTGTAGTGAATCGCGAAGCCGTGGGAGAACGCCAGTGTTGCGCCCTTTTTCAGGTTCGGCTCGACTTCGTTCTTGTACAGCTGGGACTGGAACTCGTCCGGGGTCAGGATCATGACCAGGTCGGCAGCGGCAACGGCAGAAGCGACGTCGGTCACTTTCAGGCCATGCGCCTCGGCCTTGGCGACAGTGGCCGAACCTTTACGCAGGCCGACAGTGACATCAACGCCGGAGTCTTTCAGGTTGCACGCCTGGGCGTGACCTTGCGAACCGTAACCGATGATGGCGACTTTCTTGCCCTGGATGATCGAAAGGTCACAGTCTTTGTCGTAGAAAACTTTCATGGAAATCCCCTGTTATCTTGGCCACGCAGGCCATTTGCTTAATTGATTTAAATGCTCAGCACTTTGTCGCCACGGGCAATGCCCGTTACGCCACTGCGTACTGTTTCCAGGATAGCGGCGGTGCCGATGGCCTGAATGAAGCTGTCCAGTTTGTCGCTCGTGCCGCTCAGCTGCACGGTGTAAACGCTGGCGGTCACGTCGACGATCTGCCCGCGGAAGATATCCGTGGTGCGCTTGATCTCGGCACGCTGCGCGCCAGTGGCCTTGACCTTGACCAGCATCAGTTCGCGCTCGATGTGAGCGCTTTCCGACAGGTCGACCAGCTTGACCACTTCGATGAGCTTGTTGAGGTTCTTGGTGATCTGCTCGATCACCTCATCATGACCTACGGTGGTGAGCGTCAGACGCGACAGGGTCGGGTCTTCGGTCGGCGCAACCGTCAGGCTTTCGATGTTGTAATTACGCTGGGAGAACAGACCGACGACGCGCGACAGTGCACCCGGTTCGTTTTCCAGCAGCAGGGAAATGATATGGCGCATGATTATGTCCGCTCCGTCTTGCTCAACCACATATCGCGCATGGAGCCGTCCTTGATTTGCATCGGATAGACGTGCTCGGTCACATCGACCTGAATGTCCATGAACACCAGCCGGTCAGTCATGGCAAAGGCTTCTTCCATCTTCGGCTTCAGATCCTTCAGGTCAGTGATACGCATGCCGACGTGGCCATAGGCCTCGACCAGCTTGACGAAATCAGGCAGCGACTCCATGTAGGAGTGCGAGTGACGCGCGCCGTAGCTCATATCCTGCCACTGGCGGACCATGCCCAGCACACCGTTGTTGAGCAGAATGATCTTCACCGGCAGGCCGTACTGCAGGCAGGTCGACAGTTCCTGGATGTTCATCTGGATGCTGCCTTCACCGGTCACACAGGCAACGTGCGCATCGGGGAAGCTCAGCTTGACGCCCATAGCAGCCGGGAAGCCAAAGCCCATGGTGCCCAGACCGCCGGAGTTGATCCAGCGGTTCGGCTTGTTGAAGCGGTAGTACTGCGCAGCGAACATCTGATGCTGGCCGACGTCCGAGGTGACATAAGCGTCGCCCTTGGTGACTTCGCACAGCGTTTCGATAACGGCCTGCGGCTTGATGACCGTGCCATCGCCACGGTTGTACGGGAACAGATCACCCGTACCGCGCCACTCGTCAATCTGCTTCCACCACGCGGCAACGGATGCCTTGTCGGGTGTCTCGCCGATCTCTTTCAAGGTGGCGACCATTTCGGTCAGCACGCTTTCGACAGGACCGACGATAGGCACGTCGGCCTTGATGGTCTTGGAGATCGAAGCCGGGTCGATATCAATGTGGATAATCTTGGCGTTCGGGCAGAACTTGCTGGCGCCGTTGATGACACGGTCATCGAAGCGCGCGCCGACGGCCAGAATCACATCGGTGTGGTGCATCGCGAGGTTGGCGGTGTAGCTGCCATGCATCCCGAGCATGCCGACGAACTGACGATCCGTGCCCGGATAGCAGCCAAGCCCCATCAGGGTATTGGTTACCGGTGCATCGAGCAGTTGCGCCAGTTCGGTCAGTTGCGCCGAAGCATTGCCCATGATCACTCCGCCACCGGCGTAGACGATCGGGCGCTTGGCCGCCAGCAGCATTTCGACGGCCTTGCGGATCTGACCGGAATGGCCACGAACCGCCGGGCTGTAGGAACGCAGCTTGGCTTTTTTCGGAAAGACGTATTCGAATTTTTCGGCCGGGTTGGTCATGTCCTTCGGAATATCGACGACCACCGGGCCTGGACGACCGGACTGTGCCAGGTAGAACGCCTTCTTCAGGACTTCCGGGATTTCCGACGGGTGCTTGATCATGAAGCTGTGCTTCACGATCGGCCGGGAGATACCGATCATGTCGGTCTCCTGGAACGCATCGGTGCCCACCAGCGTACTGGCTACCTGACCGGACAGGACCACCATCGGAATGGAGTCCATGTACGCCGTGGCGATACCGGTAATGGCATTGGTTGCACCAGGACCCGAAGTCACCAGCACCACGCCCGCCTTGCCGGTCGCCCGCGCATAGCCATCAGCCATGTGCGTGGCAGCCTGCTCGTGGCGAACAAGGATGTGGCTCACCGCCGGTTCTTTGAACAGGGCATCGTAGACATGCAGGAGGGCACCACCGGGGTACCCATAGATATGCTCAACGCCTTCGTCACGCAAAAAGCGGACGACCATTTCAGCGCCAGATAAAAGCTCCACGTTGTTCACCTCTAAAACGCCAGAATACCGCCCACTCCGGGACGGGTCTTAATAGGTTTACTGCCAGCAGAGCATGAGCGACGGTGGTCGCCGACTACGTCAGCACTGACTGAGCAAGTATTGGGAGGTCCCTGAGTGTTGCGGAACATTCCCACCCAGCGCGAGGTAACGCGTTGCGGGTGTTACAGGTCGGCGCGGGTGTGCGCCTCATGATCTACCGAGAGGGTCTGCTTCTGGCAGTCCTTCTACAGCGAACTTTGGATTGTTGTGATTCCCCCCCTTCAAGTCAAGCGATCCGTGCGCTTTCTTGACACCCGACGAGTGAAATCGCACCGTTTCGGACTGAAATGCACTGTTATGGTAGCTTTCTGCATGCACAGACTTTCAAGGACCCGACATGCACTGGATGATTCTCGCCGCTGCGCTGGCCATCAGCGCAACCAGCCAGGCCGCTTCAATCTATAAGTGGGTGGATGCCCAGGGTGTGACGCACTTCGATGCCCAGCCGCCTACTGGTCAGCAGGTACAGGAAATCAATGTGCAGACACCGCCACCTGCCGCCGCGCCGGGCATGCCAGCGGACGACGGGGCTGCGCAGCAACGCGAGATTGACCAGAAAGTCAAAAGCCAGGTGAAGGCTCAGGAAGCCAAGCGCGCGGAAAGTTGCGAGACCTTGCGCACCAATCTCGCGCAGTTGCAGAACAATCCGCGCGTGCGTGAGCAGGTGGGAGGGGAATCGAGGCGCCTTACGGATGAGAACCGCAAGACGCGTATCGAAGAAACCAACAGGGCTATCAGCGAATACTGCCGATAGAAGCGCGCCGATCAGCGCGCTGCTGTAATCAGCTGGTCGAACCGCGCCAGATGCGCTTGCAGTTGCCGGGTTTCAGTCATGCACCCGGCATAGACCATCTCGGCCATTTCCAGAATGCCGGAAGCATTGGGCAATGGCAGGTCGCGTTCAAGGATGACCTTCATCCGCGGCAGGAAAATCCATTGCAGCCACTGGGCGAACTCCAGAGTATCGACGCTGAACGGTTCCTGACTGGCGAGCGCCTGCTCGCTGGGCGGTGTCGTATCCCACCAGCCCAGCAAGCGCAACTCGCGCTCTATCAACAACAGTTGCTCGGCAACCTCAGGCAAACGTCCGTCCATCAGCGAGCCTTTTGACGAGCCAGGGCGGCACCGGCCGCATCACCCTGCTTTTCGCGTGACTGAGCGATCAATCCCCACAGGCTGGCCTGAAGGCTGGTGCGTCCGTTGGCGTAAGTCAGACCACGACGTGCCAGTTGCTCGGCCTGGGCCGCATCGCCCTGAGCCAGACGAACCTGAGCCAGACGATAGAGCACTTGCGGCTCACGCGGTGCAACCCGCTGCGCACGCTCGAGACTGGACGACGCGCCATTGAGATCGCCGCTGCTCTGCTGTTGCTGCGCGGTGGTCAGCAATGCCAGTACAGGACCATCAAGCTGTTCGTCCTCCGACAGACCGCCACCGCTGGACGGGATTCCGGTCGGGGCAGAGGCAGCCGGCATGCTGTAACTGTTATTCGCAGGAGCCTGACTGACCGGGGCCTGATTGACCGGGGCGGCATCGACAGGCGGAGTGTTGACACTGAACGGCGCCTGAGTGGCTGGCGCAGAGAAACTCTGCCCGGCATCAGCACCACCCGCGCCCGGCACCATCACTACGACGCCCGAGTCCTGCGGTACGGCTTGCGGCTGCTGTTGCACCGGCGCGGTGTTGGTGCGGTAAGTACCGTTACGCGAAGCGGCCGCACGTTCGCCGTTGGACACCTTGGAGCTCGAATCCACGACCGGAATCGAGCCGCGTTCCACACTGGCGCAGCCGTTCAGCAAGGCCAGTGCCGTTAAAGCTGGAATCCACCATTTATTCACTTCAAAACCTCGATTGCCTAGTTCAACCAACCCTTGACCCAGTCCATCACCTCAGTGGCAGGTGCCGGAGCGCCGCCGCATGTCGCGCCGGGCTGGGGCTCACTGCCGCGAATATACGGCATCTGCACGGCATTCGGGCAGCTTGCATCCGAACCCTGACCGGTCTGTGCATCGACCCACGCCTGAACGACGTTGTCCGGCATCGCCATGTCCAGCGGCAGCGGACCGGCCTTGCGCATGAAACTGGTCCAGACCTGCAGGGCACCGGTAGCACCGGTAAACGGTGTCTTGCCGTTGTCATCGCGGCCCATCCACACCACGGCCAGCAGGTCCTGACTGAACCCGGCAAACCAGCTATCGCGAGAGTCGTTACTGGTGCCGGTCTTGCCTGCCAGATTCAACGAGCTCGGCAACACGTTGTAAACAGATTTGCCCGTACCTTCGCGCATCACCCGCTGCATCGCATTCTGCACCAGGTATATGGCACCCGGATCGAAGCGCTGTTCAATCTGGAACGGATAACGTTTGAGCGGCTCGCCTTCAGCGGTGAGCACACTGCGAATACCGCGCATCGGCGTATTGAACCCACCGCTGGCAATGGTCTGATACATGGTGGCCACTTCCATCGGACTCAAGCCACCCGCACCCAGCAGCATCGACGGATAGGCAGGCCATTCGCGCGTCACACCCAGCTTGGCGAGGGTCTTGAACACGTTTGGAATGCCCAGCTCAAGACCCAGCTTGGCGGTCGAAAGGTTGTACGAATGCGCCAGCCCCTGATACAGAAAGATATTGCCGTGTGACTTGCGATCGTAGTTCTGTGGTTTCCAGATCTGGCCATCGGCGCCTTTGACCTGAAACAGTTCGTCGGCGATCCAGCTGGTCAATGTGTACTGGCTTGGCCGTTCGAGTGCCGTCAGGTAGATAGCCGGCTTGACCAGCGAGCCGATCGGCCGTACCGCGTCGATCGCCCGATTGAAGCCCGAGAACCCGGCCTCACGCCCGCCGATCAACGCCTGTACTTCGCCGGTTTCAGGGTTGGTGACGACCATGGCCGACTCCACCTCGTCAGAGCCCTTGCGCCCGGCGAGCTTCTTGAATGTATCGTCCATGGCAGCCTGGGACTTCATCTGCAGGATCGGATCGAAGCTGGTAAAGATCCGCAACCCTTCTTCGGTCAAGTCTTCGTCACGATAGTCTTCGCGCAGCTGACGCTTGACCAGATCGAGGAACGCCGGAAACGAACTGTCGGCGAGGGTCCCGGTCTTGGTCACACCCAGTGGCATTTTCTTCGCAGCGGCAACCACTTCCGGAGTAGCGACGCCCTGCTGCTCGAACAGGTCGAGCACCAGATTGCGACGCTCCAGAGCACGCTCCGGATTGCGACGCGGGTTGTAGAAGGAAGGCCCTTTGACCAGACCGACCAGCATCGCCACCTGATGGATTTTCAGTTCGGAGAGCGGCTGGCTGAAGAAATACTGGCTGGCCAGACCGAAACCGTGAACGGCACGCTGGCCGTCCTGCCCGACGAACACTTCGTTGAGATAGGCCTCGAGGATTTCCTGCTTGCTGTAATGGATCTCCAGCAGAACGGCCATCATGGCTTCGGTCAGCTTACGGGTGAGGCTGCGCTCGTTGGTCAGGTAGAAGTTCTTGACCAACTGCTGGGTCAGCGTGCTGCCGCCCTGGCGCATCTGCCCCTGTGAGGTATTGACCCAGATCGCCCGGGCAATGGACTTGGGCGACACGCCGAAGTGGTGATAGAAATCCCGGTCCTCGACCGCTACCAGCCCGTCGAGCAGATAGGGCGGCGCCTGATCCAGCTTGATCAGGATCCGGTCTTCCAGATTCTTCGGGTAAAGACCGCCGATCAGCAAGGGTTCAAGCCGCGCCACCGCAAGCTTGGCTCCATTGCCCGACGACAGGTCGGCTACGTAGTCACCGGAAAAGCGCACGCGAACCTGCTGCGCTGCGTCAGTGCCTTCGTAGAACTGGAAACCACGTGTGTTGAGGTCGACGGTATTGCCGTTCACCGCTGCGGCGCCGGGCCCGTTCGCCACGCTTTCGCGGCGATAGCCCAGGGCGTCCAGCTCGATGAGAAAGTCATCGCGGCTCAGCTTCTGTCCGACGAAAAGTTCCAGCGGCCGTGCATAGACCTTGGCCGGGATGGTCCAGCGCTTGCCGGAGAATTTTTCCTGGACGATGGCATCCAGGTAAATGGCCAGGCCGCCCAGCAGAACCAGGCCGACAATACCAAGCTTCAGCGCCCAGCCCAGCCACTTGTTAAGGCTGCGGGGAGGTTGTTTTTTTGCAGAACGAGAGGTGCGGGATCGAGTCATGGGCGCGGATTATACGCACTTTACCGAGGATCGACAGACGCCCGAGTCAGCGGTTTGCAGCCTCGCGCCAAGCGGCCATAATGGCGGCATCGTGTACTTACATTTTGAACACATTCCTGAAGGATCGACCGTGAGCCAGTCTTTGATTGCTGCCCTGCAGAACCCTGCCCTCTTCCCCCATCCGGTGGAGAGTTTCCAGGTCATTGAAACGCACATTTCCTGGGTGCTGCTGACGGGTCCATACGCCTACAAATTCAAAAAACCGATGAACTTCGGCTTTCTGGACTTCACCACGCTGGCCCTGCGCAAGCATTTCTGTGAGGAAGAGTTGCGCCTGAATCAGCGCCTGACCGACGACCTCTACATCGAAGTCCTGCCGATCACCGGCACAGCGGACGCGCCGCAACTGGGCGGCGACGGCGAAGCCATCGAATACGCGCTGAAGATGAAGCAGTTCTCGCAGGACGGCCTGCTGAGCACACTGCAGGCCAACGGTGAAGTGACGACTGCGCACATCGACGAACTGGCGCACCAGATTGCCGGTTTTCACCTGACCTCGCCGCAGGTCGGGGCTGAAAGCGAACTCGGCTCGCCTGACAGCGTGATGGCCCCGGTGGTACAGAATTTCGAGCAGATTCGCCCGCTGATCAGCGAAAAATCCGACCTGGCACAGCTTGATGCCCTGCAGGCGTGGGCAGAGTCGAGCTTTGCGCGACTCAAGCCGCTGCTGTCTCACCGCAAGGCCGACGGGTTCATCCGCGAATGCCATGGCGACATTCATCTGGGCAACGCGACGGTGATTGATGGCAAGGTCGTGCTGTTCGACTGCATCGAGTTCAACGAGCCGTTCCGCAAGACCGATGTCTACGCCGACATCGGCTTTCTGGCAATGGACCTTGAAGACCGTGGCCTGAAGTCGCTGTCGCGGCGCTTGATCAGTCAGTACCTGGAAGTCACCGGCGACTATGCAGGCCTGGAGCTGTTGAATTTCTACAAGGCCTACCGCGCAATGGTTCGTGCCAAGGTGGCGTTGTTCAGCCAGCCAGCCGATGCCGACGGCTTGCAGCGCGCAGCGACGCTTCGTCAATACCGCAACTATGCCAATCTGGCAGAGAGCTACAGCGCCATCCCTTCACCGTTTCTGACGATTACCCACGGTGTCTCTGCCGTCGGCAAAAGCCACGTTGCGATGCGTCTGGTGGAATCGCTGGGCGCCATCCGCCTGCGCTCGGACGTAGAGCGCAAGCGCCTGTTTGCCGGCCAGAATCAGGATCTGTACGACGCGCAAGCCAGCGGCGCAACCTATGCGCGCCTGCATGAGCTTGCTACCGCAACCCTGCGCGCGGGCTTCTCGGTGGTGATCGATGCCACCTACCTGAAGCGCGAGCAGCGCGATGCGGCGGCAAAGATTGCGGAAAACACCGGTGTGCCGTTCCTGATTCTGGATTGCGAAGCGCCACAGGCTGTGATCGCTGGCTGGCTTGCGCAGCGTCAGGCGCAGGACAACGATCCGTCTGACGCGACGCTGGAAGTCATCGAGGCTCAGCAGGCCAGTCGCGAGCCGCTCGGCGCCGACGAGATCCTGCGCAGCAAGAAGGTTGCAACCAACGTCAGCAGCGACCTGGACAGCCTTATCGACAACCTGCGCCAGCGCCTGCCGGGCCTGTAAAAAGACACATGGCCGTTGAGCGGTTAACGCTTCACGGCCTCAAGATGATGGCGATATAATGGCGCCATAATTCCAACGCAATGACATGTGCGAGGCCATCATGAGCCACCCCAAACAGATCGACTCACCGCTTTATATGCTGCTGCGCAAAGATGATGTCGAAGGTTTCAATCAAGAGAAACCACGAACCGGCACCATTGATATGGTCGGGGGCGACTTCAGGGGGCTGGACCTTCGCGCGCTGGACACCGCCAATATCGACTTCACCGACGCTTATTTTCGCTCTGCCGACCTTCGTGGCCTGGACCTGCGCAATACACCGATGGAAGGTGCGAGCATCGCTCACGCTCAGATTTCAGGGGTGTTCTTCCCGGCTGAGCTCTCGGCTGACGAGATTCTGATGTCGGTGAATTTCGGCACGCGCCTGCGCTACCGTACCCACTGATACCGCAAAAACGTTGCAGCCTGCATGCGCGATGCACGGCAGGCTGGCGATGTATTGTCCTGCTTTCACCCCTTCTTCTCTCGCATGAGCAGCCCCGTCGCCACTGACGCTACGCTGTGCCCCGCACTTTTTAATCCTTGAATACCCTGCCTGGATCATAAGCAGGCACCGGCGCCCGTACGACCAAAAGAAATGTTGACTTACAAATGAGAATCGTTATGATTATCACATCCGGTCGCGAGACTGGACGGTAGCCTGAAAGACCTTGGTTCGGACTTTCAGATTATCTCCTCATCAGGCTAATCACGGTTTTTGACCCGGCTCTTTGCCGGGTCTTTTTTTGTCCGGCGCAAAACCAACGAACACTCAAAAACCATCGCCGCCGCCATGCGACTCAAGCAGGCCCAGTCTTGCCAGCAAATCGTCCAGCAAGCTCGATCCTCCCAGCCGTAAACGCCCGGCGTTGATCCATTGCAGACCAAACCGGGCGCGGACCAGAGCCATGTAAACACGTGTCTCGTCGAACGTACGGATCCCGCCTGCAACCTTCAGCCCCACCTGCCCGCCTACGTCCGCAATCGACTCCAGCATGACCCGTGCAGCCTGCGGCGTGACATGCGTGGCGGCCTTGCCGGTGCTGGTCTTGATAAAGTCGGCGCCTGAGACGATTGCATCGCGGCACGCATTGAGGATCATTTGCGAGTCGCGCAAGTCACCGGTTTCAAGGGTCGCTGTAAGCCTGACCTGCCCGGCACACAAGGCCGAACACGCCGAGATCATCGCCAGGCCGGGTTGCCGGTCTCCGCCGAGCAGCGCGCGAAAGGGGTAGACGACGTCGATCTCGTCCGCGCCCGCCATCAGCGCAGCGCATACCTGCGCGATGACCGACTGAACATTGCTGCTGCCATGAGGAAAATTGACCACGGCGATGACCTTGATGTGACGAGCCTGTAGGCGATCCAGCGTGGTGCGCGCCAGGCACACGAAACGTTGCTGGACGCTGACCGCTGCGACCGGTCCCACAGGCGTGCATGCACGCCGACAGATGCCGACTATGCGCTGCTCCGTGTCATCTGTATTGAGGGCGAACAGCTCAAGCAGCCCGATGACCTGACGCGCCAGTCGCTCATCATCTGCTGTCATCTCTTTCATAGTGTTTCCGCTCTGCAAAACATGAGCCGACGATATACGGCTGCAAGGCTTGCGGGCGCGGGCGGTGCGCTTAGAGACGAAAGCTACAAAAAGACAGGAAAGGACCGACGCAGCCTGTAATGACCTCAACGTAACGCAGCGCATCGATCCGAAGAAAATGCCAGACTTGTCCGATCAGGCATCAACCCAAAAACTGGCCCCCGAAGAACCGGCCTATGGAGGCTTCTTGATATTCCTCTGCACTTCAAGCCACCTGCCCGAAGCTCACAGCAAAGGCTTCGAGCTGGGCGAACATGCGTTGTTTGCCGTGCGCCGTCAGGGAGAGGTCTTCGTCTACAAAAACCGCTGCCCGCATCGCGGCGTTCCCCTGGAATGGCAACCTGATCAATTTCTGGACAGCAGCGCAAGCCTGATCCAGTGCGCTACGCATGGAGCATTGTTTCTGATCGAGAACGGCGAATGCGTGGCCGGGCCTTGTGAAGGCCAGTCCCTGACCGTCATCAAAAGCCGTGAAGACGCCGAGGGCATCTGGGTGTCGCTGCAGTTGGATGCATGAAGGGGACTGAACCGCCTGTACCCGGATGCCTCAATCCAGCCCGAGTACTTGCAGACGCCGGTCAATAAAGATCTCTTCAGACGTCAGTTGCGCACCGTAGGCAAGAATTTGCACACCGGCATCAACGGCTTCACGCAACGCCGCTGCGTAGGCAGGATCAATCTCCTGCGCAGGCCGCACAGCGTCCACACCGGTGAGATTGACGCAATACAACAGCACGGCGCGCACGCCTTCGCGCGCCAGCGTCGCCAGTTCGCGCAGGTGCCGCGCGCCACGCTGGGTCACCGCATCGGGGAATGCCGCCACGCTGGAACCATCGAACCCCAAAGTGACACTTTTTACTTCCAGGTACAGGTAGCCATCCGGGTACTCCAGACGAAAGTCCACACGGCTTTTTTCCTGGCCGTAGGCCACCTCGCGCTTGAGCGCCGTGAAACCCGTCAGTTCGCTGATGACCCCGGCGCGCAAGGCCTCTTCAACCAGCGTATTGGCCCGTCCGGTATTGATACAGGCCAGGCGACCCTGCGGGGTTTCGCTGATTTCCCAAGTGCCCGGCAGTTTGCGCTTGGGGTCATTCGAGCGACTGAACCACACGCGCCCGCCGGGCATCATGCAGTTGAGCATCGACCCGGTGTTAGGGCAGTGAATGGTCAGCAACTCACCGCTATCGGTTTCGATATCAGCGAGAAAACGCTTGTAACGCACCAGCAGACGACCCTGTTCAAGCTGCGGAGAAAAACGCATCAGACGCCCCAGCTACGCAAACCGCGAGCGATTCGCTCGACCGCCTGTTCAAGGCGCGGCAGGCTTTGCGTATAGGCAAAGCGCACGTGGTGCCCGGCCTGGAAACGGCCGAAGTCCAGCCCCGGTGTAAAGGCGACGTGCTCGGTTTCCAGAAAGTGCCGGCAAAAGGCAAAGGCATCACCGCCAAACGCGGAGATATCCGCATACAAATAGAAGGCCCCTTCCGGCTCGACGGCGATACCGAAACCCAGCTCGCGCAGCGCTGGCAGCAGAAAGTCCCGGCGGCGGCCGAACTCGGCGCGCCGTTGCTCGAGTATGGTCAGTGTCTGCGGCTCAAAACAGGCAAGCGCCGCATGTTGCGCCATGCTCGGCGCGCTGATGTAGAGGTTCTGGGCCAGTTTTTCCAGATAGGCCACCGCATCCTGTGGTGCGACCAGCCACCCCAAACGCCACCCGGTCATGCCGAAATACTTTGAAAAACTATTGAGAACGAAAGCGTCGTTATCCACTTCCAGCACGCTACTGGCATCCACACCGTAGGTCAGGCCGTGATAGATCTCGTCCACCACCAAATGGCCATTGCGGGCTTTCAGTGCCTGAGACAAGGCTGCCAGTTCGTCACGACTCAATAGAGTGCCGGTCGGATTGGCCGGCGATGCCACCAGCGCGCCGACACTGTTCGGGTTCCAGTGCGTGGCCACCAGCTCGGGGGTCAGTTGATAGCGCTCCTGCGGACCGACCGGCACCAGTTGCGCCTCGCCTTCTATCAACCGCAAAAAGTGTCGATTGCACGGGTAGCCAGGGTCGGCCAGCAACCAGTGTTTGCCCGGATCAACCAACAGACTGCTGGTCAGCAATAAGGCGCCTGAACCGCCCGGCGTGACCAGAATCCGCTGAGGATCGATGTCGACGCCGTAACGCTGAGCATAAAACCCGGAAATGGCCTCACGCAGTTGCGGCAGACCGCGCGCGGCGGTGTAGCGCGTTTTGCCGTCTGCCAGCGCCGCCTGGCCAGCCTTTATGATGGGCTGCGCAGTGGTGAAATCGGGCTCGCCGATTTCAAGGTGAATAACGTCATGACCCGCCGCCTGCAATTCATTGGCACGCGCCAGCAATGCCATGACATGAAAAGGTTCTATGGCGCGACTGCGCGCACTGTAAGGCTGGCTCATGGATATTCCTTTATAGGGCGGGTGTTAAAACATGATTGTCATCACGGCGCGCCATGATTCTACCCAACCACCCGCCCGACGGTGCGTTTGCGAACTGAAAAACCCGGTTTCCAAACGCTGAATAAAAGAAAGCTACGACGGTGCACAGCGGCTAGAGTTCATTTGGATGGAGGGCAGATGCGAAATGGCCATCTCCACAAGAAGACGGCGTCGTCATGCTCGACAACCGGGAGTAGCGCACTCCGATTTGATCTGGTAAGTTCGCCCGCTTGCAGCTGCAGGGCCGACGGGTGTCGGTGATGGAACAATCCTGCGCAATAGATTAGAAGAGTGAGAGGCGGTCCAGACATGCCCACCCCAGAAAAGCAACAGAACCATCTAATCAGCGGCTTTGAGCCCTACGTGGAAACGAAGGGTGAAGAGTACATGGGCGAGCCGATGCGCGCGCACTTCACCAAGATCCTGAACAAGTGGAAGAAGGACTTGATGCAAGAGGTCGACCGAACGGTAGACCATATGAAGGACGAAGCTGCCAACTTCCCGGACCCGGCAGACCGTGCCAGTCAGGAAGAAGAGTTCAGCCTTGAACTTCGTGCCCGCGATCGCGAACGCAAGCTGATCAAGAAGATCGACAAGACGCTGCAACTGATCAAGGACGAAGAATATGGCTGGTGCGAATCCTGCGGCGTAGAGATCGGCATCCGCCGTCTTGAGGCTCGCCCGACTGCAGACCAGTGCGTCGACTGCAAGACCCTTGCAGAAATCAAGGAAAAACAGGTCGGTAAATGACTTGGGGCCGCCTTTGACTGAAAAGACGCTTCGGCGTCTTTTTTTGTGCCTGTTGAAAGCACGATGACGGCGAATCCTGTTCCCACTCCGTGCTCATCGCTGTCCACAGTCCAACTGACTCCCATGCGCTCTTTGATCGCGATGGCACTGACGACGCAGAGTGCGACGTTAGTGACGGCACTGCTGTGTGACGCAGAGCGTCATGAACTGCACGCCAACGCTGAGCATTGACACAAGACTCTGCATAACCACCCACTGCGTTCCACTTGCCCGCCCAAGCCCGTCACCCGTAACATCCCGCCCATGAAAAAACCGGCCTATATCGGGCGCTTTGCGCCGACTCCCAGTGGTTACCTGCACTTTGGCTCGCTGGTCGCAGCCCTCGCTTCCTATCTCGATGCGCGTGCGGCAAACGGTCAGTGGCTGCTGCGTATGGAGGATCTCGACCCGCCGCGTGAAGTGGCCGGCGCGCAGGCGGGGATTCTCGAGACGCTTGAGCGCTACGGTTTTGAATGGGACGGCCAGATGGTGCGGCAAAGCGAACGCCATGACGCTTACGCCGAGATCCTCCAGCGCTGGTTCAATCATGGCCTGGCCTACGCCTGCACCTGCTCGCGCAAACAGCTTGAAGACTTTCAGGGTGTCTATCCGGGTTTCTGCCGCAATGCAGGGCATTCTCCGGAAAACGCCGCCATCCGCATTCGCGTACCGGAGCTGGAATATCGCTTCGAAGACCGGGTTCAGGGCCTCTTCAAAATGCACCTGGGGCGCGAAAGCGGTGACTTTGTGATCCGCAGGCGCGATGGTCTGTATGCCTATCAACTGGCCGTGGTCATTGACGACGCCTGGCAAGGCGTCACCGATATCGTCCGCGGTGCCGACCTGCTCGACTCGACACCCCGCCAACTGTACCTGCAGGAACTGCTGGGCCTGCCCCAACCGCGCTACCTGCATGTGCCGTTGATCACCCAGCCTGATGGTCACAAGCTGGGCAAGTCCTATCGTTCCCCGCCACTGCCGGCCGACCAGGCGACGCCGCTGCTGCTTCGGGCCTTGCGAGCACTGGGGCAACCGCTCGATGCACACATGAGCGATGGCACCGCGCAGGAAGTGCTTGCCTGGGGCATCCGCCACTGGAACGCTGACCTGATACCCCGACTGCGCAATATTGAAGAAGCCCGGATAGACTGATCCAGAGCGGTCGCCGCAAACTGCGACGCAAGGATACTTGCAGGTTATCCGGCATCCGTTAACATGCCGCTCCTCATCTACCAGCGCAGGGAGACCAGATGTACATATACCGGTTGGTTTTGCTTCTGGTGGTCGGCATTTATCTGTTCTCTCCAGCCATCATGGACTGGTGGATCGATGCCACCGGTGCCTGGTATAGGCCCTACATGTTGTGGCTGATCCTGATTGTGGTGACGTTCATTCTGCAGAGCCAGCGAGATGCCGATGAGCTTTAGTCTGACGCAGATGCTGCTGGTCAGCGCCGCCTACCTGCTGGTGCTGTTCGGTGTGGCCTGGGTCAGCGAACACGGTCTGATTCCGCGCTGGATCATTCGTCACCCGCTGACCTACACCCTGTCACTGGGTGTCTACGCCAGCGCCTGGGCGTTTTATGGCACGGTTGGTCTGGCCTATCAGTATGGCTACGGCTTTCTGTCCAGTTATCTGGGGGTGTCCGGGGCCTTCCTCCTCGCGCCGGTGTTGCTTTACCCGATCCTCAGAATTACCCGTACCTACCAGCTGTCATCACTGGCCGATCTGTTCGCCTTTCGTTTTCGCAGCACCTGGGCCGGCGCGCTGACCACCGTATTCATGCTGATCGGCGTGCTGCCACTGCTGGCCTTGCAGATTCAGGCGGTCGCCGACTCCATCGGCATTCTGACCCGCGAGCCGGTGCAGGACCGGGTCGCAGTGGCGTTCTGCGCACTGATCACCCTGTTCACGATTTTCTTTGGCTCACGGCACATCGCCACGCGCGAGAAACACGAGGGCCTGGTGTTCGCCATCGCCTTTGAATCGCTGATCAAGCTGATCGCCCTGGGCGGCGTCGGTCTGTACGCCTTGTATGGCGTGTTCGACGGCCCGCAACAACTGGAACTGTGGCTGCTGCAGAACCAGACCGCCCTCGCCTCGCTGCACACGCCTTTGCAGGAAGGCCCGTGGCGCACGCTGCTGCTGGTGTTCTTCGCCTCGGCCATCGTCATGCCGCACATGTACCACATGACCTTCACGGAAAACCTCAACCCGCGCTCGCTGGTCAGCGCCAGTTGGGGTCTGCCGCTGTTTCTGCTGTTGATCAGCCTCGCAGTACCGCTGATCCTCTGGGCAGGTCTCAAGCTCGGCGCCACCACCAGCCCGGAATACTTCACGCTCGGCATCGGGATCGCCGCCAACAGCAAGTCTCTGGCCCTGCTCGCGTATATCGGCGGGCTGTCGGCGGCCAGCGGGCTGATCATCGTCACCACGCTGGCGTTGTCCGGCATGGCACTCAATCACCTGGTGCTGCCGCTGTATCAGCCACCCGCCGAGGGCAATATCTACCGCTGGCTGAAGTGGACGCGACGCGGACTGATCGTGGCGATCATCGCCTTGGGTTACGGCTTCTATCTGATGCTCGGCGCGCAGCAGGATCTGGCCAATCTGGGCATCGTCGCCTTCGTTGCGACCCTGCAATTCCTGCCGGGTGTGCTGTCGGTACTGTACTGGCCGACCGCCAACCGGCGCGGCTTCATCGCCGGGCTACTGGCCGGCATTTCGGTCTGGGCGGTCAGCATGCTATTGCCGCTGATCGGCAACCTGCAGGGCTTCTATATTCCCTGGCTGAACATGATCTATGTGCTGGACGACACCAGTTGGCACATGGCAGCCATCGCCTCGCTGGCCGCCAACGTCTTGCTGTTCACCCTGATCTCGCTGTTCA
Organism: Pseudomonas sp. MWU16-30316; assembly: GCF_020515645.1. Lineage (NCBI taxonomy): Bacteria > Pseudomonadati > Pseudomonadota > Gammaproteobacteria > Pseudomonadales > Pseudomonadaceae > Pseudomonas > Pseudomonas sp. MWU16-30316. The sequence continues at coordinate 19,687 of NZ_JAIZAZ010000009.1, forward strand.
CCAATGCCAGCCCTGAAGAAGCCGGGGCTGCCGAGGCCTGCGCGGTCGATAACGTACGCCGCCCGCAACGCCGTGAACTGCATGCCATCTCGCCGCAGGAGTTCGCCACCCAACTGGCCAAACCGCTGGGCGCGAAAGCCGCGCAGAAGGAGGTCGAGCAAGCGCTGCGCGATCTCTACCTGCCGTTCGACGAGCGCCGTCCCTATGCCCTGCGCCGCCTGCGCGACCGCATCGAAGCCAACCTGTCCGGGCTGATGGGCCCCAGCGTAGCGCAGGACATGGTGGAAACCTTTCTGCCGTACAAATCGGGCAACGAAAAATACGTCACCGAAGACATACATTTCATTGAGAGCCGGCTTGAGGACTACCACTCGCGCCTCACCGGTCTTGCCGCCGAACTCGATGCCTTGCGCCGCTACCACCGCCAGACCCTTCAGGAACTGCCGATGGGCGTCTGCTCGCTGGCCGAAGATCAGGAGATCCTGATGTGGAACAGGGCCATGGAAGAACTGACCGGAATCGTCGCCCAGCGCGTGGTCGGTTCGCGACTGGAAACCATTGCCGAGCCGTGGAAGGGCCTGCTGACCGGTTTTACCAGCCTGCCCGATGAGCATTTGCACAAGCAGAAGCTCGGTCTGGACGGCCAGACCCGTTGGCTCAATCTGCACAAGGCAGCCATTAACGAGCCCCTGGCGCCGGGCAACAGCGGCCTGGTGGTGCTGGTCGAAGACCTGACCGACACGCAAATGCTCGAAGACAAGCTGGTGCACTCGGAACGTCTGGCAAGTATTGGCCGACTGGCCGCCGGTGTGGCGCACGAAATCGGCAATCCGATCACCGGTATTGCCTGTCTCGCCCAGAACCTGCGCGAAGAACGCGAAGAGGACGGCGAGCTCAAGGAAATAAGCAGCCAGATCCTCGAGCAGACCAAGCGCGTATCGCGCATCGTCCAGTCATTGATGAGCTTTGCCCACGCGGGCGCCCATCAACATAGCGACGAAGCCGTTTGTCTGGCCGTGGTGGCTCAGGATGCTATTGGTCTGCTGGCGCTGAACCGGCGTAATTTCGAAGTACAGTTCTACAACCTGTGCAACCCTGAGCACTGGGCTGTCGGCGATCCGCAGCGGCTGGCGCAGGTGTTGATCAATCTGCTCTCCAATGCCCGCGATGCCTCCCCGGCAGGCAGTGCAGTCAGGGTCAGAAGCGAAGTATCCGAGCACACTGTGGACTTGATCGTCGAAGACGAAGGCAGTGGGATTTCAAAGGCAATCATGGACCGATTGTTCGAGCCGTTCTTCACCACCAAGGACCCTGGCGAGGGAACCGGACTTGGCCTGGCGCTGGTCTATTCCATCGTTGAAGAGCATTATGGACAAATCACTATCGACAGCCCGGCCGATCCCGAGCAGCAGCGTGGAACCCGAATCAGGGTGACCTTGCCACGCCATGTCGACGCGACGTCCACCGCGAACTGAGACCGTCGAGAGAACTGAATCAATGCCGCATATTTTGATCGTCGAAGACGAAACGATTATCCGCTCAGCCCTGCGTCGCCTGCTTGAACGCAACCAGTATGAAGTCAGTGAAGCCGGCTCCGTTCAAGAGGCTCAGGAACGCTTCAGCATCCCGTCGTTCGATCTGATCGTCAGCGACCTGCGCCTGCCTGGCGCGCCCGGCACCGAGCTGATCAAGCTCGGCGAAGGCAAACCGGTGCTGATCATGACCAGTTACGCGAGCCTGCGCTCGGCGGTCGACTCGATGAAGATGGGCGCGGTGGACTACATCGCCAAACCCTTCGATCACGATGAAATGCTCCAGGCAGTCTCGCGGATCCTGCGTGATCGACAGACGGTCAAGCACCTTCAGGACGAGCGCAACGCCACCGCCAAAACCAGCAGCGCTGAAAAAGGCCCGGCACAGAACCATAATGGCGAGATCGGCATCATCGGCTCATGCCCGCCCATGCTCGATCTCTACAGCAAGATCCGCAAAGTCGCCCCGACTGATTCCAATGTTCTGATTCAAGGGGAATCAGGCACTGGCAAGGAACTGGTCGCCCGCGCCCTGCACAATCTCTCACGCCGCGCCAAGGCGCCGATGATTTCCGTCAACTGTGCGGCCATTCCCGAATCGCTGATCGAATCCGAACTGTTCGGTCACGAGAAAGGCGCGTTCACCGGAGCCAGCGCAGGCCGTGCAGGTCTGGTTGAGGCCGCTGACGGTGGCACGCTGTTTCTCGATGAAATCGGCGAACTGCCGCTGGAAGCGCAGGCTCGCCTGTTGCGCGTATTGCAAGAGGGCGAAATCCGTCGCGTCGGCTCGGTGCAATCGCAAAAGGTCGACGTACGCCTGATTGCCGCGACCCACAGGGACCTGAAAACGCTGGCCAAAAATGGCGAGTTTCGTGAAGACCTGTTCTATCGCTTGCACGTCATCGCCCTGAAACTCCCGGCGCTGCGGGAACGTGGCAGCGACATCCTGGAAATCGCCCGTGCGTTCCTGGCTCGCCAGAGCAGCAAGGTCGGGCGCGACGACCTCAAATTTGCACATGACGCGGAACAGGCTATCCGCCATTACAGTTGGCCGGGCAACGTACGCGAGCTGGAAAACGCCGTGGAACGCTCGGTGATTCTGTGCGAGAACCCGGAAATCACCGCTGACCTGCTGGGTATCGACATTGAGCTCGACGGGCTGGATGACGACGAATACATGGGCATGGCGCCGTTGCCGGGCTCTTCTGGCTCGACGGGCAACGAGCCCGCCGAAGACCTGTCGCTCGAAGACTATTTTCAGCACTTCGTTCTGGAGCATCAGGACCATATGACTGAGACCGAGCTGGCGCGCAAACTGGGTGTCAGTCGCAAATGTCTGTGGGAGCGCCGTCAGCGTCTGGGTATCCCGCGTCGCAAGGGCGTCGCCAACGAGACATAAAATCAGCCCAAGGCTCTGGCACGCGGTGCGCAGGGCGGGGACAAACTGTTACCTCACGCGCTTCACGTAACAAAAGCCGGGTCTTACGGTAACGCAGGCCCGGCTTTTTTGTGCGCACTCGAACGGCCTTTCGCCCGCAAAGGCCCGGTTTACGGGGTCTGTTCAAAGTTGGCACAGCTTCTGCTATGTGCTTGGTACAAGAAGAACAACAAGCCGTACGACACCCATAATAAAAACAATACGAATCGACTCACGCATAACAAGAACAACACGGCGGAGGCGCAGCTAACTGATTCTTTTGGAGAGGAGTTGTATTGGGGGCTTGCCCCGCAACCAGGCCGAGAACAACAAAAACTACCCTTAGGTAGCGCCTGAACTGGTTGGATCGAATGATCATTGCAACGCAGCGACCAAAGCAATCCGTTTGCTCTTGACTCCCGATTGGGAGGTTTCACAGACGCAAGTCTCGTGAATGGGCACTCAACAAAAACAAGAAGCCCAGGCAGAAAACAATAATAAAGAGCACACACTTTGGGGGAGCTTCGGCTCCCCCAGTAGCTTCCCCGCCTTGATCCGCGCCATCGCTTACCCTTCCGCGACAGCTTCCTACACCATCACTCGACTAAATGCTAGAATCCCCGCCCATCATGCGGTCATTCCACGTTTTTGGCCGAATATTCCTTCAAACAGTGCATCCCATGCTGAAGAAGTTGTTCCAGTCATTTCGTTCCCCACTGCGCAAACCGCAGCAACACACGCGCACCACGCCTGAAGTGCTCAACAGCAGCCAACATTCGCTGCAACGCAGTCAGTTCAGCCGCTATGCCGTGAATATCGTCGAGCGCCTGCAGAATGCCGGCTACCAGGCCTATCTGGTCGGTGGCTGCGTACGCGACATGATGCTCAACATCACGCCCAAGGATTTCGACGTCGCCACCAGCGCCACGCCCGAACAGGTGCGTGCCGAATTCCGCAACGCGCGGATCATCGGTCGTCGGTTCAAGCTGGTGCACATCCACTTCGGTCGCGAAATCATCGAAGTGGCGACATTCCGCGCCAATCATCCTCAGGATGACGAAGAAGAGGACAGCAACCAGTCCTCGCGCAATGAAAGCGGACGCATCCTGCGTGACAACGTATACGGCACGCTTGAAGAAGACGCCCAGCGTCGCGACTTCACGATCAACGCGCTTTACTACGATCCGGTCAGCGAGCGCGTTCTGGATTACGCCAACGGCGTGCATGACATCCGCAATCGCCTGATCCGCCTGATCGGCGATCCGGAGCAGCGTTATAAAGAAGACCCGGTGCGCATGCTGCGTGCCGTGCGCTTCGCGGCCAAGCTGGACTTCGGCATCGAGAAGCACAGCGCTCAACCGATCCGCGCACTGGCGCCGATGCTGCGTGACATTCCGTCGGCCCGCCTGTTCGAAGAAGTGCTCAAACTGTTCCTCTCCGGGCACGCTGCCCCCACCTTTGAAATGCTGGTGGACCTGGAGCTGTTCGAACCGTTGTTCCCGGCCAGCTCCAAGGCCCTGGAATACAACCCGACCTACACCCATACGCTGATCAGCAATGCGCTGATCAATACCGACCTGCGCATCAAGCAGAACAAACCGGTCACGCCGGCGTTTCTGTTTGCTGCCCTGCTCTGGCCTGCGCTGCCAGCCAAGGTGCTGCGCGCCCAGGAACGTGGCATGCCGCCGATTGCAGCGATGCAGGAAGCCGCTCACGAACTGATCATCGAGCAATGCCAGCGCATCGCGATTCCCAAGCGCTTCACCCTGCCGATCCGCGAGATCTGGGACATGCAGGAGCGCCTGCCGCGCCGTTCGGGCAAACGCGCCGACCTGCTGCTCGACAACTCGCGGTTCCGCGCGGGCTACGACTTCCTGCTGTTGCGTGAAACAGCGGGCGAGCAGACCGATGGTCTGGGCCAGTGGTGGACCGATTATCAGGACTGCAACGACAGCGAACGCCGCGACATGATTCGCGACCTGAGCAACAAGCCTGAAGCGGCGGGCACAGCCCCGCGCAAGCGTCGTCGTAACAGCGGCGCCAAACGCAAGCGCACCACGGGCGAGGCGCAAAGCGGTGAGTGAACCGCTGTTGGCCACTGAACGCGTGTATATCGGTCTGGGCAGCAACCTGGCTGACCCGGCCGAACAATTGCGCAGCGCCCTCAAAGCCATTTCGCAGTTGCCCGATTGTCACTTGAGCGGCGTGTCGTCCTTCTATATCAGCGACTCGCTACTGCCAGGCCAACCGCGCTTCACCAATGCCGTCGCGGCAATCGACACTGCTCTGCCCCCCCTGACGCTGCTTGACGCGCTACAAGCCATTGAGCTGGATCAGGGCCGCGAACGCCATGAACGCTGGGGGCCGCGCACGCTGGACCTCGATATTCTGCTGTTCGGCGACCGTCTGATTGACGAACCACGCCTCAAAGTGCCGCATTACCACATGCAGGCCAGGGCATTCGTGCTGTACCCACTGGCAGAGCTGGCTCCAGAGCTGACACTGGCCGACGGGCGCCCACTGAATCGCCTGCTTGATGAATGCCCGTTCACAGGTCTTGAGCGTCTGCCTGCCGAGGCATGAAGCCTGTCTGTCACCGCACCGGTGTAACCGGTCGGACGCACAAGTAACACCTTCAATTGACTTCACGCCCCCTCCTCACGAAGATAGGCCTCCCGCCGCCACACCACAGGCGAACGGGCGCGAAACAGGCCTTTGCAAAACACCGCGATACGACGGTGTGCCTGCTTTTCCAGGATGACTCTCACGCGCTGAGCACCCGTCTTCACAGCGCCTGATGGAGGACTTTACATGCCGAACATAACCGTTACGTCGCTGCTGGCCATGAAGCAGAAGGGTGAGAAAATCACCATGCTGACCTGCTACGACGCAACTTTCGCCCACACGGCCTCCCAGGCGGGTGTCGAAGTGCTGCTGATAGGCGACTCGCTGGGCATGGTCCTGCAGGGTCACGACAGCACCCTGCCTGTTACCACGGCTGAAACGGCGTACCACGTCGCCTGTGTGAAACGCGGCAACCAGGGCGCGATGATTCTCGCCGACCTGCCGTTCATGGCCAACGCAACGCTGGAACAGACCCTGATCAACAGCGCAACGCTGATGCAGGCGGGCGCACACATGATCAAGGTCGAAGGCGCTGCATGGCTGGCCGAGTCGATCCGTTTGCTGGCCGAGCGCGGCATTCCGGTGTGCGCGCACATGGGCCTGACCCCACAGGCCGTCAACGTGCTGGGCGGCTACAAGGTTCAGGGTCGGCTGGAGGCGCAGGCCAGGCAGATGCGCGCCGATGCAATCGCGCTGGAACAGGCGGGCGCAGCGATGATCCTGCTGGAGTGCGTACCCAGCGAACTGGCTGAGGAAATCACCCAGGCAGTGAAGGTCCCGGTCATCGGCATTGGCGCAGGCAGCGCTACCGACGGTCAGGTCCTGGTGCTGCACGACATGCTCGGCCTGTCCATCACCGGGCGCGTGCCCAAGTTCGTGAAAAATTTCATGACCGGCCAGCCCGACATCCAGTCGGCTATCCGGGCCTACGTGGCCGCAGTCAAAGACGTCAGCTTTCCGGCCACTGAACACGGATTCTCGGCATGAACACAGTAAAAACCGTACAGGACCTGCGCGCCGCTGTTGCGCGGGCACGCAGCGAAGGCAAGCGCATCGCGCTGACCCCGACGATGGGCAACCTGCACAGCGGCCACGCCGCGCTGGTCACCAAGGCGGCGCAGCGTGCCGATTTCGTGGTCGCTACCATTTTCGTCAATCCGCTGCAGTTCGGTCCCAACGAAGACCTGGCCACCTACCCTCGCACGCTGGCTGCCGATCAGGAAAAACTCCTGCAGGCCGGCTGCAACCTGCTGTTCACGCCAAGCGTGGAGGAAATGTACCCGCACGGCATGGCCGACCAGACACTGGTCAGCGTGCCGCACCTGTCGCAAGGCCTGTGTGGCGCCAGCCGCCCCGGCCATTTCGAAGGTGTCGCGACCGTGGTCAGCAAGCTGTTCAACATGGTGCAGCCTGACCTGGCGATCTTTGGTGAAAAAGACTTCCAGCAACTGGCCGTGATTCGGGCCATGGTCCGTGATCTGAACATGCCGATCCAGATCATCGGCGAGCCGACGGTACGTGCCGACGATGGCCTGGCGCTGTCCTCGCGCAACGGTTATCTGAGCGACGATCAGCGCGCCGCGGCACCCGCGCTGTATCAGGCGATTCGCCAGACCGCCGACGCGATCAGGGCAGGCGAGCAGGATTTCGATGCGCTGCTGGCGAGCAAGAGGCAGCAACTGGAGGCCGCCGGTTTTCGCGTCGACTATCTGGAGATACGCGATGCCACCAGCCTGCGTCCGACGACTGCCGAGAATCGCGACCTGGTCATCCTCGCAGCGGCATTCCTGGGCAAAACCCGCTTGATCGATAACCTGCACCTGACCAGAAGCTGACAGGATGTGCGCAGGCAATGAACTAAGACACACCGGTAATGCCATACCGGTACAGGTTGCCTGGACCACAGCCGACAGTATTCGAGACAAAACCCCGGTTGCCTGTGTGCGAAAAAGTACCGGGGTCATGTAAGGCGAGGCGCAGACAAACAGGTACGCGAAGGGTAGTCTGCGATGTGTAGCCCGTGAGAAAGCTTGCGACCTCGCTCCAAGAATATCCAAAGACAGAACCAGTTAAAGGAAACCCGCAGCGATGGCGTACTACCGCACTCCTTCCGATGTGACCGCTCTGCCCGCTTGGCAAGCGTTGAGCAAACACCGCCAGGCCATGCAGAATTTCAGCATGCGCGAAGCGTTCAACACCGACCCGCAGCGCTTCAGCCAATTCACCCTCAGCAGCGCTGGCCTGTTTCTCGATTATTCCAAAAACCTGATCACCACCGAGACCCGCGACCTGTTGGTCAGCCTGGCTGGCGAAGTGGGCCTCAAGGAGGCGATCAAGGCTCAGTATGACGGCGAGCTGGTCAACTCATCCGAAGGCCGCCCTGCTCTGCACACCGCTCTGCGCCGTCCGGTCGGCGACAAGTTGAAAGTCAACGGCGTCGATGTGATGCCGGACGTACACCGCGTACTCAATCAGATGACCGAACTGGTCGGCCGCATCCATGACGGCCTGTGGCGCGGTTACACCGAAAAACCGATTACCGACGTGGTGAACATCGGCATCGGCGGCTCGTTCCTCGGTCCGGAGCTGGTCTCCGAAGCGCTGGTGGCCTACGCGCACAAGGGTGTCCGCTGCCATTACCTGGCCAACATCGACGGCAGCGAGTTTCACGAGTTGTCGATGAAGATTCGTGCCGAGACCACGCTGTTCATCGTCTCGTCGAAATCCTTCAACACGCTGGAAACCCTGAAAAACGCTCAGGCTGCACGTGCCTGGTACCTGGCGCAGGGCGGCTCGGAAGTCGAACTGCATCGCCACTTCATCGCGGTGTCCAGCAACAACGCGGCGGCCGTGGCCTTCGGCATCCGTGAAGAAAACATCTTCCCGATGTGGGACTGGGTCGGCGGTCGCTATTCGCTGTGGTCGGCCATCGGTCTGCCTATCGCGCTGGCCATCGGCATGTCCAACTTCAAGGAACTGCTGTCCGGTGCCTACACCATGGACCAGCATTTCCAGAGCGCGCCGTTCGAGCAGAACATGCCGGTGTTGCTGGGCTTGCTGGGCGTCTGGTACGGCAATTTCTGGGGCGCACAAAGCCACGCGATCCTGCCGTACGATCACTATCTGCGTAACATCACCAAGCACTTGCAACAACTGGACATGGAATCCAACGGCAAGAGCGTCCGTCAGGACGGTACGCCGACGTCGACCGATACCGGGCCGGTGATCTGGGGTGGCGTGGGCGCCAATGGTCAGCACGCTTACCACCAGTTGCTGCACCAGGGCACGCAGATGATTCCGGCCGACTTCATTGTGCCGATCGTCAGCTTCAACCCGGTTGCCGACCATCACCAGTGGCTGTACGCCAACTGCCTGTCGCAAAGCCAGGCACTGATGATGGGCAAGACCCGCGCAGAAGCCGAAACAGAACTGCGCGAGAAGGGTATGGATGAGCAAGAGGTGCAGAAGCTGGCACCGCACAAGGTCATCCCCGGCAACCGTCCGAGTAATACGCTGGTGGTCGAGCGCATCAGCCCGCGTCGTCTTGGCGCGCTGGTGGCCATGTACGAACACAAGGTGTTCGTGCAGAGCGTGATCTGGGGCACCAACGCCTTTGACCAATGGGGTGTGGAGCTGGGCAAGGAAATGGGCAAGGCGGTCTACCAGCGCCTGACCGGCGGCACCGAAGAGCCGGCTGACGATGCATCGACCCAAGGTCTGATCAACTACTTCCGCGGCCGTCACCGCGGCTGATTTGTCCCTCTCATGGTTATGACCATCGTTCCCACGCTCCGCGTGGGAATGCCGTTCGTAACGCTCTGCGTCACAAAAAGGACGCAAAGCGTCCAGAACTGCATGCCGACGCGAAGCGTCGGCACGATAGTCATTTGGATTTGTGTATAACGTCGACACGATAGTCAGTTGGACTTGTGCATCACAGTGAGCGCTGCGCGCTTGGCATGAGAGCTTCAGTCAGTTTTATCCACGCCCTCCCCCGATGCCCTGAGCACGACATGGAATTCATCCGCACCCGCATCGAAACCCAGGTCATCAGCCTTACCGGCCTGGCGCTGGGTCAACTTGATCTGGAAAGCCCCAAGGGCGATCCGGGCCTGTTTGGCCCTCAGGCGGTGTGCTGGAAGGTGCATGGCGATTTCACCAGCATGCTGGTCGGCGGCATCAGCGCATTGATGCTGCAGGCTTTGCACCCGCTGGCACTGGCGGGCATCTGGGACCACTCCAACTTTCGTCAGGACATGCTCGGCCGCCTGCGCCGTACCGGGCAGTTTCTGTCCGGCACCACCTATGGCTCAACGCGAGATGCCAACTGGCTGATCGACAAGGTCCGCACCATTCACCTCAACATCGTCGGCACCGCGCCCGATGGTCGGCCGTATGCCGCCAGCGATCCGGATTTGCTGACCTGGGTGCATGTGGCTGAAGTCAGCAGCTTTCTCGCAGCCCATCTGCGCTACCTCAACCCGGATATGTCGCTCGCCGATCAGGACGCGTATTACGCTGAAACAGCGCTGGTTGCCGAGCGACTCGGTGCACACAACGTTCCACGCTCGCATCAGGCCATCGCTGACTATCTGGCAGACATTCGTGGCCAACTGGTCTGTGACGCACGCAGCCGCGAAGTGCTGCGCCTGCTGCTTGACGCGCCTGCCCCCAACTGGCTGGCCAAGCCGTTTGGCGTGTTGATGATGCGCGCCGGTATCGATCTGCTGCCGGACTGGGCCAGTGACATGCTCGACATCACGCAAAGCCCCTTCAAACGCCGGATGATCCGCCTGGGCGTCAATAACACTGCGCCCATTCTGCGCTGGGCCGTGCGCGACGGATCGGCGCAACGTGCCAGGCGCCGCATGGACGTTTGAACCATACGTGACGGTTTGCGGCAAACCGTGACCGAGCGGTTCACGGTTGGAACCTGCCTGCCTATCTGTGCCACCATGAGCGCTCAATAACAATGAGGATCAGCACCATGCTCGACGTCGTTATCGTCGCCGCCACCCGTACCGCCGTGGGCAGCTTTCAGGGCTCACTGGCCTCTGTCGCCGCAGTCGACCTCGGCGCAGCGGTCATTCGTCAACTGCTTGCCCGCACCGGCGTGGACGGCGCGCAGGTCGATGAAGTCATCATGGGTCAGGTGCTGACCGCAGGCGCTGGTCAGAACCCGGCGCGACAGGCAGCCATCAAGGCCGGCCTGCCCTTCTCGGTACCGGCCATGACCCTGAACAAGGTCTGCGGCTCCGGCCTCAAGGCCCTGCACCTGGCGACCCAGGCGATCCGCTGCGGCGACGCCGAGATCATCATCGCCGGCGGCCAGGAAAACATGAGCCTGTCCAACTACGTGCTGCCGGGCGCGCGCACCGGTCTGCGCATGGGCCACGCCAGCATGGTCGATACAATGATCACTGACGGCCTGTGGGATGCATTCAATGATTACCACATGGGCATCACCGCCGAGAACCTCGCGCAGCAGTACGATATCAGTCGTGAAGCCCAGGACGAGTTCGCCGCCTTGTCTCAGCAAAAGGCGATGGCTGCGATTGAAGCCGGACGCTTCGCCGATGAGATCACGCCAATCCTGATCCCCCAGCGCAAGGGTGATCCGCTGTCCTTTGCAACAGACGAGCAGCCCCGCGCCGGCACCACCGCCGAGACCCTTGCCAAGCTCAAGCCCGCCTTCAAAAAGGACGGCACGGTCACCGCCGGCAATGCCTCGTCGCTGAACGACGGGGCTGCCGCCGTGATGCTGATGAGTGCCGCCAAGGCCGAGCAACTGGGTTTGCCGGTGCTGGCGCGCATCGCCGCGTATGCCAACGCCGGTGTCGACCCGGCCATCATGGGCATCGGGCCGGTCAGTGCCACGCGTCGCTGCCTGGACAAGGCTGGCTGGTCGCTGGCCGAACTGGACCTTATCGAAGCCAACGAAGCCTTTGCCGCACAGTCCCTGTCGGTGGGCAAGGAGCTGGGGCTGGATCCGCAGAAGCTCAACGTGAATGGTGGCGCTATCGCCCTTGGCCACCCCATTGGCGCGTCGGGCTGCCGCGTGCTGGTGACACTGCTGCACGAGATGATCAGGCGCGATGTGAAGAAGGGCCTGGCCACGCTGTGCATCGGTGGTGGTCAGGGGGTTGCCCTGGCGCTGGAGCGCTAGGGCAGGCAGAAGGCGCGGGACAGCCCGCGCCTTGCATCATCAGGCGGCTGCGGGCGCCACTTCCATGTCAGCAGGCTCCGGACGCTTGATCAGCGCGTAAATCACGCCGGTCAGCACACTGCCGGCGATGATCGCCACCAGATAAAGCAGCGCATGGTTGATCGCGTTGGGGATCAACATCACGAACAGGCCACCATGCGGTGCCATCAGCTTGCAACCGAAGTACATCGACAACGCACCCGTCAGCGCGCCGCCCACGACACTGGCCGGAATCACCCGCAACGGGTCCTTGGCAGCGAAGGGAATGGCACCTTCCGAGATGAAGCACAGCCCCAGCACGAACGCCGCCTTGCCTGCTTCACGCTCGCTCTGGGCGAACTTGCGGCGAGCCAGGATCGTGGCGATGCCCATGCCGATGGGCGGCACCATACCGGCAGCCATCGCTGTGGCCATCGGCGCGTAGCTCTGGGACGCCAGCAAACCGACCGAGAACGCATAGGACGCCTTGTTGATCGGCCCACCGAGGTCGACGCACATCATTGCGCCCAGCACCACGCCCAACAGGATCGCGTTGGTGGTGCCCATGCTGTCGAGGAAGTGCGTCAAGGCTTCGAGCATCCCGGCAACCGGCTTGCCGACCACGTAAATCATCACCAGACCGGTGAACAGGCTCGACAGCAACGGGATGATCAGAATCGGCTTGAGCGCTTCGACACTGGCCGGCAGACGTGCGTAGCGGTTGATCGCGGCAGCACTGTAACCGGCCAGAAAGCCTGCAACGATACCGCCAATGAAACCGGCACCCAGCGTACTTGCCAACAGACCACCGATCATGCCGGGTGCCAGCCCCGGACGGTCAGCAATCGAATAGGCGATGTAACCGGCCAGCAACGGCACCATCAGTTTGAACGCCGCTTCCCCACCGATCTGCATCAGTGCCGCAGCCAGCGTACCCGGCTCTTTGAACGCGGTGATACCGAACACGAAGGAAAGAGCGATCAACAGCCCGCCCGCCACGACCATCGGCAGCATGAACGACACGCCGGTCAGCAGGTGCTTGTAGACGCCCGTCTTTTCTTGTCTGGCGGGTGACTTGGCGGTGGCCTCATCGGATTCCACCTGCCCTTCCGCCAAGGCTTTTTTCAGGGTCGCCTCGGACTGCTTGAGGGCGATCCCGGTGCCGCAACGGTAGATCTTCTTGCCGGCAAAGCGGTCGGTATTGACCTCGATATCCGCCGCCAGCAGCACCACGTCGGCATCGGCGATGGCCTTGGCGCTGAGCGGGTTGCGCGCACCGACCGAACCCTGGGTTTCGACTTGCAGGTCGTAATTCAGACGCTTGGCAGCCTGCTGGATCGCTTCGGCCGCCATGAACGTGTGCGCGACGCCGGTCGGACAAGCCGTGATCGCAACGATGCGCGGTTGCGCGTCCGTATCACCGCTTGCCTGAGGCGCCGCTGCTTCGGACGCCACATGCACCTGCGCTTCTCGCTCGGCGCGCTGCAGAAAACTGTCGACATCCTGCAACGCATGCGCAGGCGAATCCTGAAACAGGCGTTTGCCGACAAAGCGGCTCAGGTCCACCGGACCGGTATTGACCACCAGGACAAGATCGGCGGCTTCGATGTCCTGAGCGGACAAGTGCTGATCGGCCTTATTGGGATCGATGATTTCGACGCTGGTTTCCCAGCCCTGGCGCAGGGCCGCCGCTTCGAGCAATCGTGCGCTGAGTACGCTGCTGACCTTGCCGTTCGGGCAGGCCGTAACTATGGCTAACTTCATGACGATCCTCTCTTATTGTTCTGAAAGGCTGCGTACAGTGACGCCGCCTTCAAGCCGTTTGAGTTGCGCGGCATCGGTGATGCCGAAACCGATCTGGGTCACCGCCATGGCGGCAATCGCTGTGGCAGTGCGCAAGGTCTTCTGCGGCTCTTGACCGCTGATCAAGCCGTGCACCATGCCTGCCAGCAGCGAGTCACCCGCACCGACCGTACTGGCCACGGTGACCTTGGGCGGCAGTGAATGCAGTGCCACGCTCGGGCTGAACCAGTGCACGCCTTCGGAGCCTTGAGAGATCACCACATGCTCGATGCCCTGCGCCTGCAAACGCGCAGCCGCCTCGGCTTGTGCAGCGATGGAGATGATCGGTGCGTCGAGCGCATCAGCCAGCTCTTCGGTATTGGGTTTGATCAGCCAGGGCCCGGCCTTCAGACCGGCACGCAAGGCCAGACCACTGCTGTCCAGCGCCACTTTCAGACCGAGGTCCTTGAGCATCAGCAACAGTTTTTGCAGCCACTCCGGCGTGACACCGCGCGGCAGACTGCCCGCCACGACCACCACGTCGAAACCCTGAGCGATCTGTTCAACGCGAGTGAACAGCGCTTGCTGAGCCTCTTCACTGACCTGGGGGCCCGGGCCGTTCAAGTCGGTGATGCGGCCACTGCCTTCGGCCAGCTTGATGTTACTGCGCGTTTCGCCCGGCACCCGGACAAACTCGTCGACGAACTGACGGCGCTCGAACAACGCCTCGAACGCTTGCTGATTATCGACACCGAGAAAACCGGCAACGGTCAGGTCATGGCCCAGATCAGCCAGCACCTGCGCCACATTCAGGCCTTTGCCCGCGGCGTGAGTGAGCATCGCCGTGCTGCGGTTGACCTGGCCCAGCTCCAACTGCCCCAACTGCACAGTCAGGTCCAGCGCCGGGTTCATGGTCAGGGTAAGAATCTTCGCCATTACACAGCCTCCACAAGCGCGCGGACTTCAGCGGCGCTGCCCGCCGTCAGCGCATTTTGCGCCAGTTGCTGAGCGCTGCTCAGGGTCAGTTCACGTACGCAGGCCTTGACCTCGCCAATGCTGCGCGCCGAAACACTCAATTCATCCACGCCCAGACCGACCAGAATCGGCACGGCCAGCGGGTCTGCAGCCAGCTCACCGCACACGCCCACCCATTTGCCGTTGGCATGCGCAGCGCGCACGGTCATGTCGATCAGTTGCAGCACCGACGGGTGCAGGCCGTCAGCCTGGGCCGACAGCGTCGGGTGGCCGCGGTCGATGGCCATGGTGTATTGCGTCAGGTCATTGGTGCCGATGCTGAAGAAGTCCACTTCCTTCGCCAGCACCGGAGCGATCAGCGCCGCCGATGGCACCTCGATCATGATCCCCAGTTGCAGGTCGCTGACCGGAATTTCCTCGCGCAGGCGCTGGGTCATGTCCCGCGCCTGACGCCACTCTTCAAGCGTGCCAATCATCGGGAACATGATGCGCAGCGGGCCGCTGTCTGCCGAACGCAACAGGGCGCGAAGCTGGCTTTCCATGATGTCAGGGCGCTGCAGGGTAAGACGGATACCGCGGACGCCGAGGAACGGGTTTTCCTCTTTGGCGATCGGCCAGTAAGGCAGCGGCTTGTCGCCACCGACGTCCAGCGTACGCACCACCAGCGGACGCCCGCCCAGATCGGTCAGCACGCGGCGGTATTCAGCTTCCTGCGTAGCTTCATCGGGCGCCTGGGAATGCGCCATGAACAGCAGTTCGGTACGCAGCAGGCCGACGCCTTCCGCGCCCTGCTCCACGGCGGCCGGTGTGCCGGTGCTGTCGCCGATATTGGCGAAGACTTCGACAGCATGACCATCGCGCGTCACGGCGGGCTCCATGCGTGCTTCGGCTGCCGCCTTGAGACGCTGCTCACGCGCGTCACGGTCCTGAACTGCGCGCTGCAGAGTCGCCTCGTCAGGCGCGACGGTCAGCCGTCCGCGCTGGCTGTCGAGCAGCAGTACGGTGCCCGGCTTGAGCAGCAACACTTCATCACCAGCCCCTACCAGTGCAGGAATGCCCAGCGCACGCGCCACGATGGCGCTGTGCGCGGTGGCACCGCCACGTGCGGTGAGAATACCGGCGACCTGCGCCGGGTCGAGACGGGCAACGTCGGACGGGCCGACTTCGTCCATCACCAGAATGTAGGGTTCGTCCGGGGCCGCAACGGTTTCGACGCCACAGATCTGCGCCAGTACGCGGCGACCGACGTCACGCAGGTCTGCGGCGCGCTCGGCCAGCAACGCGTCCTGTAGCTGTTCCTGCTGAACGGCAGCGGTCTCGATGACCGTGGCCCACGCAGCCGCCGCGCTTTCGTCGTTATTGAGGCGCACCTCGACTTCGTTGGTCAGTTCCGGGTCTTCGAGCATCTCCTGGTGGGTGATGAAGATTTCCCGGATGGCCTTTGATTTGCTGCGCTGAATGAGATTTTCGATATCGCTGCGTACTTCGCCAATCGCCTTGTGCAAGCGCTCGCGCTCGACAGCCACCGACTCACCCCGCTGGGGATAATCGAAGCTTTGCAGCACTTGAATATGCGCCGGCCCCATGGCAATGCCCGGTGAAGCAGAAACGGCCTGCAACACGCTGCCTGCTGGCGGAGCGCTGAGCGGTTTGGCAGCCGCCGGGGCCGGCGCTGGCGCAGCCTCGGTCTGCGAGACAGCAGGCAAGGGTTCGACTTCCTCGCCCAGACCTTGCTCAACGGCAGCGATCAGGGCTGGCAACGCGTCGTCGGCGATGGTCGGCTCGGCAATGAATTCCAGCGTCTGACCACGGCGCGCACCGAGGCTGAGCAGCTTGCTCAGGCTCTTGGCCGACACGGCGGCTTCGCCGGTTTCCAGCACACGCATGCGGATCTCGCCGTCAAACTCCTTGGCCAGCTGCGCCAGTATCTTCGCCGGGCGAGCGTGCAGGCCATGGGCGTTGGCCAGCTGAATCTGCCGGGTCGGCCACTCGGCGGGCAGTTCGCCGCCGAGCGCCTCCAGCACGGCGCGACTGTTGGTGGCGTGACCCAACTCGTGGCCACGGCCTTCGATCAGCAACAGACACAGACGCTCGAGCAGCGCCTGATGCGCCTCACCGAGGCTGGCCAGGCAGAACAGACCGGTCAGCGGCTGACCCAGGTAGCGCATGGGTTTGTCGGGGGTGACGAACGCCAGACCGGGACGCTTGACGGTTTGCTCGCTGTGCAGCCACCAGAGGCCATCACCCAGCGACAACGCTTCCACTTGCTGGAGCACGGCGGCAAAACCGTTGCTCACGCAGTCGGCCTTGCGCAACAGGCGTGCGCCGCGCCAGACCAGTTCTTCGAAATCGTCGGCCGAAACGCCGAGGCTGATCATCTGGGCGTCGAGTGCCAGTTCCTGCGGAGCCCCCTGCAATAGCTTGAGCAGGTCTTCCGGGGTCTTCGCTTCGCGCAGCGCCTGGCCGAGGTCCTCTTCACCCAGTGCGCGCGTCAGCAGTTGCAGCAAACGCAAGTGCTCGTCGGATTTGGCAGCGATACCAATCGCCAGGTAAACCATTTGTCCGTCGCCCCAGTCCACCCCTTCGGGGAACTGCATCAGACGCACACCGGTGGTGAACACCAGGTCGCGGGTTTCGGGTGTACCGTGTGGGATGGCGATGCCCTGACCGAGAAAGGTCGAGCCTTGCTGCTCACGGTTCATCAGCCCGGTGAGGTAGCCCTCGGCAACCAGACCATCAGCGACCAGGTGGTCGGCAATCAGCTTAAGTGCGGCAGTTTTATCCACAGCCGACTGGGCCATGGATATTTGCTCCAGAGTGAGTTCGAGCATTGCCTTGACTCCTGTGCAGCGCCAAGGCGCCACCTGATTCTTGTTTTAATGACGATCACGTGATCGACAGCTTAGGGGGGATGAGGGTGATATCTTTCCGAGCATCGTATCGGACATCACTTTCATCTCGATTGCAGCAGACAACAGGCGTGCTGAATCGTTTAATCTAGAATTGCCCGGCACGTTACTCGATTCTGCGGATTCATTGAAGCCCGGACGGCGCGATCACTGTGGGACAATTCCCAAAATACGTGAAGTACTTGGGAATTTCCTACGGTCTGGTGTAAAGATCAGCGCCATGAAAAAAATAACTCGATTGTCCTGAGCCGCGTACCTAATAAAAGGAAATTCCGGGGTGAAACTGAGCGATATCGCACGTCTGGCAGGTGTTTCTGTCACTACGGCCAGTTACGTGATCAATGGCAAGGCCGAAAAACAGCGCATCAGTCCGGCAACGGTCGAGCGTGTCAAAGCCGTGGTCGAGCAGCACGACTTCCGACCCAACCCGCAAGCGGCGGGTCTGCGCAGCCGCCACAGCAAGACACTGGGCTTCATCCTGCCCGACCTGGAAAACCCCAGCTATGCACGCATTGCCAAATTGCTCGAGCAAGGCGCGCGCAGCCTCGGTTATCAATTGCTGATCGCCAGCTCCGATGACGACCCCGCCAGCGAACTGCAACTGTTGCAGCTGTTCCGCGCCCGCCGTTGCGACGCGCTGCTGGTGGCCAGCTGCCTGCCGACCGGTGACGACAGTTACCGGGAATTGCAGCTCAAGGGCACGCCGATCATCGCCATCGACCGGGAAATGAATCCCGAGTTTTTCTGCTCGGTGGTCAGCGATGACCATGACGCCTGCCAGCAACTGACCCACAGCCTCCTGCAAACCCGACCGCGACATATCGCCCTGATCGGCGCACGCCCTGAACTGAGCATCAGTCGCGCGCGTGCAGCCGGCTTCGAACATGCACTCGACGGGTTTACCGGCGCCACCATCATCGAGCACGGCGAAGCGTTCAGCCGCCAGTGTGGTCAGCGTTTGATGACCGAACTGCTACAGCGCCAGGGACATTTTCCGGACGCGTTGATCACAACGTCTTATGTGCTGCTGCAAGGCGTGTTCGATGTGCTGCAAAGTCAGGTGCTGCAATCGCCTCCACTGCATCTGGGCACCTTCGGCGATACGCAGTTGCTCGATTTTCTGCCGTTGCCCGTCAACGCCATGGCCCAGCAACACCAGTTGATCGCCGACAAGGCCCTGCAACTGGCGCTGGCCGCTATCGAGAAGGACGATTACCAGCCCGGCGTGCATGCGATTGCCAGGGCTTTCAAGCAACGTATTCACGAGGCGTGACTGTGACGCTGATCGATACCCATACCCACCTGGATTTTCCGGATTTCGATGCCGACCGCGCTCAGGTTCTGGACAACTGTCTGACGCTTGGCGTTGAGCGCATGGTGGTGCTTGGGGTGTATCAGCGTAACTGGCAGCGGCTCTGGGAACTGACCGAAGCCAATCCCGCCCTGCACGCAGCGTTCGGCATGCATCCGGTGTACATCGATGAGCACCGTACCGAACACCTGACCGAGCTGGGCAACTGGCTGACGCGCCTGAAAGGCCATCCGCAGTTATGTGCGGTGGGTGAGATCGGTCTGGATTATTACGTAGAGCGCCCGGACAAGGCGCGTCAGCAGACGCTCTTTGACGCGCAATTGCAGCTGGCAGCGGACTTCAACCTGCCCGCCTTGCTGCACGTGCGCCGCAGCCATGCCGATGTGATCTCGACGCTCAAGCGCCACAAACCAAAACGCAGCGGCATCATTCACGCCTTTGCCGGCAGCCGCGAAGAGGCACGCGAATACATCAAACTGGGGTTCAAACTGGGTCTGGGCGGAGCGGCGACCTGGCCGCAGGCACTGCGCATGCATCGGGTCATCGCCGAACTGCCGCTGGACAGCGTGGTGCTGGAAACCGACTCACCGGACATGGCGCCCGCCATGCATCCCTACCAGCGCAACAGCCCGCAGCACTTGCCCTACATTTGCGAGGCCATCGCGGAGCTGATGAAGATCAGCCCCCAGCGACTGGCCCAAGCGAGTACGGACAACGCCTGCGAACTGTTCGACTGGCCTCGCCTGTCACACACCTGATGTCACCTGCCTGACCCGTGCGGCCAGGATCGGATCAGAGCAGAAGGGTCCACAGCGCAAACCCTGCGTACCAGACCACCGCAGCACGTACCAGCAGCTCCCAGAGCATGTCGAGGCCGGTGACGCCCTGCGCGCCCATCATCGGCGGCGGAACCTCGCTGGCGGCGCAGCCAACGCGCGTAATCAATTGCGCAGCACTGATGTTCCAGTTCAGCAGTTCATGCAGCATCACCCGGGTGACCGCCACAAAATTGCCGACTAATGCGAAGCTGGCGGCGAGCAACCTGACCGGCACCCAGTCAAAGGCATGGCGCAACTGCCCTGCGCGCTCGACCAGTGCTGGAGTCTTGCCGTGCTCGGCAGCAAGTGCCAATAGCCTGTAGGCCAACGCAGCCACCGGGCCGAGTACGAAGTACCAGAAAATCACGGCGAAGAAACTCTGAAACGCCTGCCAGAGCAGGTAGCCCTGCACACCCTGCAGCAATTGCTCGCTGTTGTCCGCCTGCACGCCCATGTCGCGCTCGGCCACGTGCACTGCAGCCTGCGCATCGCCGCGTCGGCAGGCATCACGAAACGGCCCGAGCACCGCGACCAGATCCACCCGGCCAAGGCTGTAGATCAACACCAGCAGGTGAATGGGCAGAACCAGCCAGCCATAGGCTACCGAGCCGATGATGGTCAGCGCCAGTTGCAGGATCAGCACGGGCACGAGCACCAGCAGCGCCAGCATCAACCAGGGACGTGTCGAGGTCCGCGGGCTGGCCTCGAGCTTTGCCAGTTCTTTCAGCCACGGCCCGTCACGCTGAACGCGCTGACGCAGGGCAGAAAACTTTTCGATAAGAACGGCCAGCAGTAGCACCAGAAAACTCATTGTTCGTCCCTCACATCAATCCAGCAAAGCCGCTCGAAACCTGGCCCAGTCAAAACAGGGCCCAGGATCAGTCTTGCGTCCCGGCGCCACGTCACTGTGACCACAGATACGCTCGGGGGTGATCGCCTCGAATGCCTGGCGCAACTGTCGCGTCAGGTCGATCAGCGCGTCGTATTGCGCATCGGTGAAAGGCTGGTCATCCGTCCCCTCCAGTTCGATGCCGACAGAAAAGTCATTACACCCTTCCCGGCCCTGAAAACAGGAAACGCCGGCGTGCCACGCACGATCAAGACAAGAGACGAACTGAATGACCTCGCCATCACGTTCAATCAGAAAATGCGCTGAAACGCGCAGATCGGCAATCCCCACAAAGTAGGGATGCTCGTCGGTGTCGAGCCGGTTCTGAAAGAAAGCCTGCACCTTGCCGGTCTTGAATTGCGCTGGCGGCAGGCTGATGTTGTGGATCACCAGCAGCGAGATTTCGCCTTCGGGTCGCGCATTGAAGTTGGGCGAGGGGCAATGCTGCACGCCGTCGCACCAGCCGCTTGCGGAGTCCAGTTGCATGAATGCTCCTTGAACGGGGGTAAATAAGTAGCGCTGATTATGCCCGTGACAGCAGCTGACGTGGGGGTTAGGGTACGGATCCGCGATGTAGGAAACACGCCGTAGATGCAGGGATCTGTGACGGAGCGTCACTGGCACGTGCCGACGCGAGGCGTCGGCACGCTGGTCAATCGGCTGCCTGACGATCAGCAGCGCAGACGAACGATAGCTTTAATCAGTCAATCAGGCGCCCTTGAGGTTGCGCAGGTTGCTGATGACGGACTCCAGAGCCCGATCGAAGAGTAGCGCGTCGTCGAGAATACGCACCGCACCGCGACGAAATTCGACGGCAAGGCCGGTGCGGGTCTTTTCCAGAACCTTCATGCCGGTACGATTGACGAACACATAACGTCCGGTAGGCTCGACAATCGCGGTCAACTTGCAACGCAGCTTGTGCTCTTCATCTTCCTGAATCTCGACCCAGCAACCGACCCGCAACTTGTCGACCATCTGCAGGCCTGCATCGTCGTCGGGTAGCTGAACCACCGGTTCATTGAGCATCTGCTCTTCAGGAGTAATCAGAACGATTTCCTCGACCACCGCCATCATCGGCGGGCCTTCGACGGCCAGGCCGTCTGCCTGAACGGTATCGCCCTCGCCTTCCTGCAAGCGCGAGAAGTGCTGGAAAGCCTGGACATGCAGCGACTCCAGCTGGCTGAAGAATTCGCTGGTGGCAAACGGGTCGAACGCGGCGCTGGTCAAGCCATCACGCAGCGACTTGAGCAGTCCCGGAACCAGCTCCAGCAAGCGCTGCAGAGCCTGCGGGTCGTCGTGCAGCTCGACGCTCCAGATCAACTCGTCCATGGTCTCCAGCCCGGCCTGCCACTCGCTGGACTCTTCGCCATGCTTGAGACAGGTCAACAGCAGGACCTTGCTCCAGGCCTCCTGCAACAGCCGCACAACCACCTCGGGCAAGGTTTTGCCCAATAGGCGCTGATTCAGTTCATGCTGCACCTGCTGCCTGGCCAATTCGGCTCGGGCGCGCCCTTCTTCGGCATCGCGGGTGCGCTGCTCGAGCAACTCGCTGCGGCGACGCTCGTCACTGGTGAAGGCCAGAAAATCCGCCAGCAACTCGGAAAAAATTGCCGGGTCATCGACAAAATCATTGAGCAGGCGCTGCACGATCTGCTCGACACGCTGATACAGCGAGTCGCGCTGATAGTCGTCACGACCGCCCCAGCCCAATGCGGCAGTGGCAATTTCGTTAAGCAGGCGACGGGCAGGATGACTGCCGCGGCTGAAGAAGCTTTTGTCGATGACCGCCACTTTGAGCATCGGAATCTGCAGACGCCCGATCAAAGCACGCAATGAAGGCGTCAGGTTGCGGTCATCGAGAATGAACTCGAACAGCATGGCGATCAGGTTGATGACGTCCTCGTCACCGACACCGACGATTCTGGATTTGCCGGTCTTGACGTTGACTCGCGTCAGCAGTTGTTCCAACTGATTGCGCAGGTCGAAATCGTCTGAAGTGTCCTGCGACGGCACATATTGCTGCAGGTGAGACAGCAGGCGCAGCAGGTCCCGGCTGGAAATCGGACGCACTTCGGCGTTGGGCTCATGACGCGGCGCGAGATTACCGCGCACGTGCAGAAGCAGTTCCTGCAAGGCCGAGAAGACCTCCTGCACACCCTTGTCGAGCTTGTCGGCGGCTTCGTTCAGGGCAGGGTCGGACATCTCGGAGACACGACTTCTGGGCGCCGCCCTGTCGGATGAACGACGGGCCGGCAATGCTTTCATGTTCGGTAATACACCTGTGGCAATCAGCAACTGATTGGCTTCGCTGTACAGGTCGTCCGTATTGGCCAGGACATACTTCTCGAACAGTTTGAGAATGATCAGTTTGACCTTGATCTCGACGCCAAGGCTACGCCCGGCGTCCAGAAAGAACCTGCACAGCATCGCCGGCCCCAGGGGGTTGGAGTCTTCGGCAATGGCTTGCGGAATGAGCACGTTCAGGCGTGCAGTGAGCTGCCCCAGAGCGAGGGCGTCACGGCTCATGACCTTGCTGACCATAGCGTCCACGGCCACGGTCTTCTCGAGATCGTCGTTGTGCACCAGCGACAGCTTGTCGAAGGACACAGGGGCCGGAAGCACAGGCTCCTGAATCTGATACTGGCCCAGGACCAGAAAGGACTCGTAGAACTTGTCGAGGAAGCCACGTTCTATGCTTTTGCGCTTGAGGCGCAGGTCACGCATGGCTTCAAAAAAGATGTTCTGCTCAGTGTTGCTGCGGGCGCGGTCAGCCATTTCGAACAGCGTATCGTCGGCGTTATCGAACAACGCCTGCAATGCATCCTTGAGCTGCTGGGCCGCCTTGTCGCGAACCTGCAACAACACAACGGGTAACCGGGCCAACGGAGTACCCGCCCCCTGCAAAGGGAACGATTTGCTCAACGGCACTACTTTTTCGTCGTTTGGCATTACACCCCCTGACAGGAAACAACCTGAACCCCATCACAAACGTGGCTTGTTACCCTCGCACTGTGAAGCGACCCCCTTGGCCTTGCACAACGTCAAACTCATGGCGTCAATTACAAGTCGGATTATCTTTCAAAACTTGTCATCAACGCCAGTGAGACTTTCTTTCACTCTCGCGAATGAAGCGGCAAGGCATTCATGTGCAGCGATAGACCGCGATATTCGCTTTCCATCGCAAACGAATTTGCCAAACCGACCAACTGCACGTTTACAGGGGTAACACCCTGGCATGGCGCAGGTGGGTAAGCGGGATGCGGTGCCTTATACTCGAACGACTTTGCTACTGGAGCCCGCTATGCCGAATTTACGAATTGCCGACCTGACCGCCGAGATCGAGGCCAATGTGCGTCGCGCATTGCTGGAGGATGTCGGCAGCGGCGATATCACCGCCCAATTGATTCCGGCAGAACGGCTGGCCAAGGCCACTATCATTTCCCGCGATGCAGCGGTGATCGCCGGTACTGCCTGGGTCGATGCGGTCTTCCGGCAACTGGACCCGCGCGTCGCCGTGCACTGGCAAGTGACCGATGGCGACCGTGTCAGTCCCAATCAGGCGCTGTTTCACCTTGAAGGCCCGGCCCGCTCGCTGTTGACCGGCGAACGCAGCGCGCTCAATTTTCTGCAGATGCTCTCGGGAGTGGCCACCCGGGCGCAGTACTTCGCGGACATGGTCGCGGGCACTCAGGTCAAACTGCTGGATACCCGCAAGACCCTGCCGGGCCTGCGCCTGGCGCAGAAATACGCGGTCACCTGCGGCGGCTGTCATAACCATCGCATCGGGCTGTACGACGCGTTTCTGATCAAGGAAAACCATATCGCAGCCTGTGGCGGCATCGCTCAGGCAATAGAAGCGGCGCACCGAATTGCCCCCGGCAAGCCTGTTGAAGTCGAGGTGGAAAGCCTGAGTGAGCTCAGGCAGGCGCTGGACGCAGGCGCCGACATCATCATGCTCGATGAATTGAGCCTTGATGACATGCGCGAGGCTGTGCGCCTTACCGCAGGCCGTGCCAGCCTTGAAGCCAGCGGCGGCATCAATGACGACACCCTGCGGGTGATTGCAGAAACGGGTGTCGATTACATTTCCATCGGTGCGATGACCAAGGACGTGAAAGCCGTGGACCTGTCCATGCGCCTGAGCCTCTGACACATCGCGCACAGCCAACTGTCACTATTCGCTCGGGAGTAGACGCTTTGGAACAATGGTTTGTGATGAACGCGGGCAAGCAACTCGGCCCGATGGACGCGGATGCTGCGCGGCTGATTGCCCGTGAGTCGCCCGGCGCGTGGTGCTGGAAGCAGGGCATGCCGGACTGGCAGCCGATCTATCAGGTGCCGCAGGTGCGCGCCATGAAGAAGGACGGGGTGACGCCTTTTCCTGATCCGACGCCGGACATGATCCAGCCCAGGCCGTCCGCGCTGCCGGCGCAGGCAGCCCCGACACCCGCGCCGGCCTCTGTGCCCGCCAGACGCCCTTCGTTTACGCCCGACCCGAACGCCTCGGGCGGCTATGGCCTGGCGCAGACCACCGATGGCGTGGACTTCAAGCTGTACGGCACGGAAACCCAGTTCATCGAACTGGAGCTTGACCCTGGCGAAAGCGCCGTCGCCGAAGCCGGAGCGATGATGTACAAGACCTGCGACGTGCAGATGGAGACCATCTTCGGCGACGGCAGCAATCAATCGTCCGGGCTGCTGGGTTCGCTGTTCGGTGCAGGCAAGCGCATGCTGACCGGCGAGAGCCTGTTCACTACGGTGTTTTCGCAACAGGGTTCAGGCAAGGGCCGCGTGGCGTTTGCAGCGCCCTACCCCGGCACGATACTGCCGCTCAACCTGCGCGACTTCGGCGGCAGGCTGATCTGTCAGAAAGACAGTTTTCTGGCTGGCGCCAAGGGCGTCTCCATCGGTATCCAGTTCCAGAAGAAAATCCTCACCGGCCTGTTCGGGGGCGAAGGTTTCATCCTGCAAAAGCTGGAAGGTGACGGCTGGGTGTTCGTGCACATGGGCGGCACGGTGCGCAAGATCGAACTGGCGGCAGGCGAAGCGCTGGACGTCGACACCGGCTGCCTGGCAGCCATGACCCAGACCGTCGATTACGATATCCGCACGGTCGGTGGCGGCATCAAGTCGATGCTGTTCGGCGGCGAAGGGGTTTTCTTCGCCAGACTGACCGGCCCCGGCACAGTATGGCTGCAAAGCCTGCCCTTCTCCCGACTGGCCGGGCGCATGCTGGCCGCTGGACCATCGGGTGTGGGCAGAAGCGAACGTTAACTTCAGCACTACGTTATTGGACCGAAGACTGTGCTGCGCACTTGCAACTATCGTGCGGCGCTCTGCGTCGCATGCCTTTCCGGACGCTCCGCGTCCTCTTGACGACGCAGAGCGACGCGACATGCATTCCCACGCTGGAGCGTGCGGAACGATAGCGGTAATCAGCACCCAATAAAAAACCCCCGCCATCGCTGGCGGGGGTTTTTATTGGGCGCTGCTCGGGTTTAGCCGATTGCCACGCCGTGAGCTTCTGCCAACGGCTTCAGACCGCCGGCAAAGCCCTGGCCAATGGCCTTGAACTTGAACTCTTCGCCATTGCGATACAACTCGCCGAAGATCATCGCGGTTTCGGTCGATGCATCTTCCGACAGGTCGTAACGAGCAACTTCCTTGCCGTCAGCCTTGTTCACAACGCGGATGTAAGCGTTGGAAACCTGGCCAAAGCTTTGCTTGCGCTCTTCAGCGGAATGGATGGTAACCGCGAAAACCAGCTTCTTCACTGCTGCTGCCAGGCCAGTGAGCTTGACCGTTACCGACTCGTCATCGCCTTCGCCAGCGCCTGAACGGTTATCGCCCAGGTGCTCGACCGAACCATCAGCCGACTTCTTGTTGTTGTAGAAAATGAAGCTGCTGTCGTCCAGCACTTTGCCATTTTCGCCAACGATGAAGATCGAAGCATCCAGGTCGAACTCGGTGCCATCGGTCACACGCGGATCCCAGCCCAGGCCCACGGTGATTTCTGTCAGGCCAGGAGCCTCTTTGGACAGGGAAACGTTGCCGCCTTTACTCAGACTTACTGCCATGTTCTTGATCCTTTCCAGAAAAGTGGTTGGGCGTGAATCAGAAATTCATGCCGAAAGAGTTGGCCACGGCTTTCAGTCCACCGGCAAAACCGCTACCCACGGCGCGGAACTTCCACTCGCCATTGTTGCGGTACAGTTCGGCGAAAATCATCGCGGTTTCAGTGGAAGCGTCTTCTGCCAGGTCATAGCGAACAACTTCAGAACCTGACTGCTCATTCAATACGCGAATGAACGAGCCACCCACCTGACCGAAGTTCTGCTTGCGGCTGTCTGCGTCGTGAATGGTCACGACGAAAACAACTTTCTCCACATCGGCAGGGACACGGGCCAGATCGACCTTGAGGACTTCGTCATCGCCGTCGCCAGCACCGGTACGGTTGTCACCGGTGTGCTCGACAGAACCGTCGGCGCTCTTGAGCTGGTTGTAGAAAATGAAGTCAGCTTCACTGCGGACCTTGCCATTGGCGGCCAACAGGAATGCGCTGGCGTCCAGGTCGAAATCCTGTCCGTCAGTGGCTCGCGGATCCCAGCCCAGACCGATCAATACGTTGGTCAGGGTAGGGTCGGTTTTCGACAGCGAAAGGTTGCCACCTTTTTGCAGAGTCAAAGCCATGATTCGTTTATCTCCTTTATCCAGTGTTTACGCTTTTTCTTCCGCGGATTCGTCTTTGCCCGGGAAGAGCAGGCTTGCAACGATACCGATGATCAATACGACGACCACAACCAGCAGGCTGGTGTTGGCGCTGATCTCGTAACCGTGATGGAACAGGTGGTTGGTTGCATTCAGGCCCAGTTTGACGGCGATGAAGAACAGCAAGGCGATAACCGCTTTCTCCAGGTGCACCAGGTAGCGCTTGAGGGCTTCCAGAACGAAGTACAGGGTACGCAGACCTAGAATCGCGAACAGCATGGCCGAGAATACGATCAGCGGCTCGCGGCTCACGGCGATGATTGCAGGCACGGAGTCGAACGCGAACAGCACGTCGGAGATTTCCGCCACAACCAGACACAGGAACAGCGGGGTCGCGAACAGAGCGCCTTTGGCCGCCAGCGTGATACCGGCGTTTTCAGGCTTTTTGACTTCCTGCTCGAGAACCGAGCGACGAACGAAGAAGTTGCTGCCGTGCAGTTTTGGCCACACCGGGAACAGCTTCTTGGCGAAGCGATAAGCCATGTGTTGCGAGTAGTCGACTTCTTCGTCGTCGTCATCGCCCGCCCTGAGCATCATGATGGCTGTCCAGGCAACGATGACCGCAAACACCACTTCGACCCATGGACCCAGCGCCAGAAGGCCGGTACCGATGGCGACGAAGATGCCGCGGAAGACGATGGCGCCGATGATGCCCCAGTACAGAACGCGGTGGCGCAGGCCATCCGGAATCTTGAACCAGGAGAACAACGCCATGAACACGAACAGGTTGTCGACGCTCAACACTTTTTCCAGCGCGTAACCGGTCACGAACAGCGTGGCGACTTCAGAGCCGTGCTGGACATACAGGAAACCGGCGAAGGCCAGCGAAATGGCGACCCAGAAAATCGACCACGCCGAGGCTTGCGCGAGGGTGATTGGCTTGTTTCCGCGGTGGGAGAACATGTCGATAGCCATGGCCGTAACGGCCAGACCGACGAAAACCGCCATCGTGAGTGGAGGGAAGCCTAGAGAGGTGCTTTCCATTTAACTGCGTTCCTTAGGGTAAAAAATTACAGGTCGAAATCGGACGGGTTGAGGCCAAGCTCTCGACAGATCGTGCGGCAGACTTCCCGCTCTTTCTCATCGAAGCTGCCATCGGCGCCGCCGATAGCACAGCAGACGCGCACCAGCAAACGGGCTGCATCTTCTTTCTTTTTGATCTTGCCGATGGTTTTCAAGGCCTCGGCACGACCAATTTCAAAATCGAACTCGAACTTTGAGCAGGCTTCCTGGAAGCCCTGGATGACGTCCTTCATGTCGAAAACTTTCAGTTCCTGAGAGTTCTGAATGAAGCCGGCCATTTTCTGCTTTTCACTGGAGCTGATATCACCGTCTGCGGCCGATACCAGAGCACAGCCGGAAACCACAGCCTCCATGAATTCGCGATTCTTGAACTTCGAGACTTCCGAAGCCAGCTTGTCGCGAGCAGCTGTTGCGTTTGTTTTCAACCAGTCCAGCATGTCTATCTCCCATGAGGCGGCACAGCCAGCCCAGAAATACCACGGTATGTTTACTTGGAACCTGCAGCCCAGCGCATGCCCCATCCGTAGGCTTTATCCATGTTGCTGTGGCCGTTATGGAAATCCACACGACGCGTCACCTTGACCGCACCGTTGTCATTTTCCAGCAGGGCAATGGCACACATGCCCTGGCGACCGCCCTCTTCATTGAGGCGAACCTCGATGGGCGGCTGGCCCGGCGCGTGAATGGTGACGACCCCGTCGGTTTCCTTCCAGTTCGGCGCACCTTCATAGATGAACGCGTAGACCAGAATGCGACGGATCTTGCTCCAGTGCGCGCCATTGATATGCAGCCACTCACCGTCGCTGATCGAGCCGGTACGGTCATCGCCCATCAACTTGATGAACGGCTCGGTGTTGAGCGAACCGAACGAGTTGCCCAGCGCCTGAACAGCGCCTTTGAGACCGTCCTGCATTTCGAAGAGGCAGCCTACATCAAGGTCGATGGCATTGCTCTTCTTCATAGAGAAGAAGCCACCGCCCTTGCTGTCGTTACGACGGTTCCAGTTCAGGTTGACCCTAATCTCACCGAAACCGGCACTGGATTTTTCCAGACTGATCGAAGCACGGGTCTTGTCGAGCGTAATCTTGCTCAGACTGACGGTCGACTTGGGCACAGGCGCTGGAACAGGTGCAGGTGCAGGTGCAGGTGCAGGTGCAGGTGCAGGTGCAGGCTGATCCTGCGGCGCGGCGACTTCAACGCCGAAGTTTTTTGCCAATGGCTCAAGGCCGCCAGCAAAACCCTGGGCCACGCAACGGAACTTCCATGCCCCCTGACGCAGGTAGAACTCGCCCAGAATCAACGCGGTTTCTTTCATGCCGCTGGTAGGGATATCGGCTTCGATACCACCGGTGATGTTCAAGGCCAGGCGCGACACGCTGCCAAAACTGGCCTTGTTCTCATAGATGGTCGCCGTCAGGGCCACCTTCTCGATGACCGAGTCCAGACGGCTCGGATCAAGACTGAACACTGCGCGTCCGGCTGACGCTTCCGTCTGCTGCAGCGCACCGCCGTTCACGCTTTTCTGGCCGTAGAAACACATGTCCTGATCGCCACGGACCTTGCCGGAACCGGTCAGCAGGAACGCAGACACATCGATATCCGCATCCGCGAGCGGAGAGTAAATAACTTCCACCGTCAGCGGGCCCGCAGCGACCGGCGCGTTGGCGCCCGGAACAAGTTGGGTCATGCGCGTACAGCCCCGATCGCCAGCTCGACCAGATCATCTGCAGTACGGCCATTGGTGACCTGCCCTACTGCGGTGAAATCCCAACCTGCAGGGGTGCGCGCCAGATAGGACATCACCACGCCGGTGTGCTGGCCTTTTTCGGACAGATCAAAGCGGCCCAGTTCGTTACGGCTGCCCAGGTCGACAATACGGCAGTAGGCGTTGGCGACTTTTTCGAAATTCTGACCGGTGAACGAATTGACGGTGAACACCAGGTATTTGACCGTGGCAGGCAGTTTTTCCAGATCGACGCTGATGGTTTCGTCGTCGCCCGCGCCTTCGCCGGTACGGTTGTCACCCGAATGCTGAATGGCACCGTCACGCGATTGCAACTGGCGGAACCAGACCAGATCGAGGGGCTTTTTGTCGGCGTCGAGCATGATGCACGAGGCATCCAGGTCGATATCGCCGCCGCCACCACCGAGCAATTTACCGAAGAAACCACTGGCTTTTTCAGGGTCCCATCCAAGTCCCATGCTGACTTTCTTGAGGCCTGTACCAGCAGTTTTCTCGAGTGAGATCGTCTGGTTCTTTGCCAAAGTGAGTGCCATTTTTCGCTCCATGTGACGTTGGATTTCGGATAAAAGTGTTACAGCCTTACCGTGTTGGCCCGTCTTTGCCATCAGGATTGTGTAACTTGGCGTTAACGGGGCCTTTATAGCGGCCTCTACGCCACGTCGGATGGAACAAACGCCAGTGCGCATCCTGAGCAGCGGCGAGCAATTCGTGGTCACCTCGGGTGTCGCCCCAGGCGCGAACCCGGAACTGGGTCAATGGCCCGTAAACGCTCTCCAGGCGTGCAACTTTCGAGTCGCAACGGCAGTTGCTGCCTTCGATCAAGCCGGTCAGCTTGCCGTCGATCACTTCCAGATTGGTACCGATCAGCTCTACTTTCAGGCGATCAGCAAAAGGTTGCAGGACCATAGCAGGCGATGCTGAACAAAGCGTGACAATGGCACCCTTCTCGATTTCAGCGGCAATGGACTCCAGCGCGGCAGGACGCATCAGGCGTTTCCAGTGCGACTGGCAGAACGCTTCAGCCTTCTGCTGCAGCCACTGCACTTCGACGCCACTGAGGAAGGCCTTGATCAGGCGGCCTTTCAGTTCGTCGCGGGTCACGCGCTTGGCAAGAAAGCCGATGCTCGGCAATACCAGCCGGGCCATACGCACAGAGAAGGCTCGTTGCCCAAAGGCGAACTTGAGAAACGGCACGAAGCTGTCGTGTCGGGTGATGGTCCCGTCAAAATCGAAAACCGCCAACAGGCGTTGTTCAACTTCGATTTCAAGGTCGGGTCCTGCTGGTTCAAGATCGGGTTCTACGGTTTCAAGGTCAGGTTCTATCATCTAGCTAACTGCCTCAGCGAGTCGAATGCTGGCATCCATGATCGAAGCGGGTGCGGATAACACTCCATGCCATTTGGCGCGCTCCATGATGTGGGTTGCCCATTTATAGTGGGTAGCCGGTTCACACATCGCGTCGTTGTACTTGAACACTGCGGGGGCCACAGAGTTCAAAATCATCCGGGCGGAGTTGATGTCCTCCAGACTGACGCGTAGCGCATTCTGAATGATATTGACCTGCGAGGGGTGAATTGCCGTTTTACCGACCAATCCATTGGTAATATCCAGCGCCAGCTCATGCTCCAGAATGTCCGGAGTAGCCAGTTGCTCGAACACCGGAGCGGTAAGCGCAAAGCCCTGCGAACCCATGACACCCGCCAGCATGGGGATGACATACCCCATCGGCGTCGAATACAGGGTCATGGCCGGATTACGGCGCAGCCCCAGGCAGCCCATCAGGTCATTGCCCCCGATGCGCAGCGCAATGATCCGCTCGCAAAGACTGGCCTTCAAGGCTTCCCCCAGCTCGACCATCGCTGTCGGATTGAACACTTCAGGGGTTTCCAGTGTAGGCATCAACGCCAGCGCCGGGTTGGTGACGGCCTGCTCCCAGTTCGTCAGACTTTTCAGCGAGAGCTTGGGAACAACGAAACCGTCGACGTGCGCCATCAGCGGCCAGTCGTTGAGAATTCGCGCCATCGCAGCGTCTCTTGGACGCACGAACAGCAGCGGACCGTCGGCCGGACGACCGCCACGATCACGGATACGGGTGAGTACCTGACGAAGATTGAGCAACGCCGTGTCGACATCGGTCAGTGCTACGGCGTCTTCCAGACAGACGACCAGCGAACGCAGCTCGGGAATCTTTTCACCGAACACCACGTCGACAATGTCGTCCCGGGTCGCGGGCATGTACAGCGTTGCCCCCAGCGCATAAGGCGAGAATAAGGCCATTAGCTCAGACTCCGAATGATGGTCACGGCCCGATAGGGCCCCAGGAGATCGCCAACTTCTTCGACGGGAATCCCCGCTTTTTCGGTCAGGTGCAACAGCAATTGCACGTCGCTGTCAGCCAGGTTGCGCACCAGTACATGATCCGGCACGCGGCGCATGACCGCTCTGGTGGCTTCGGCAATGCCCGGCTTGATGCGATTGAAGTTATTGATCCCGAAGCGCTCGGCCAGACGGTCGACCACTTGTAATGCGGCGGCCTTGAGTTCGGTTCGCTGAGGCAGCGTCCAGGGTGTCAGTGTGAGCGTAGAACTGTTTTGACGACGCTGGCTGTCGATCTGTTCAATAAAAGACTGCGTGACGTCGTGGTCGCGCAACTGCTCGTACACCACGCAACCGTGCAGCCCGCCGTCCGTCGGCCAGATAGAGCGCGACACCAGACCGGACACCGTGGCACCGAGAATGCCGGACGGAATCACCCAGTCCTCTGCCGACGCTGCCAGCCAGGCACTGCCGCACGGATCGGCCAGCACCACCAGCCGTGGCTGATCCGGAAAGCGCGTATCGCCCGCCAGACTGCGACGGATCTCCCCCGAAATCGCGCCCTTGCCGGTCCAGCCGTCGACGAACACGATGTTCTGCGCGCCGTGGGCCTGAATAATGGCTTCAAGCGCCACCGTATCAATGCCGCGATCACGGACGATACTGATGCCGTAGTGGTGCGCTTCGCGGCCCAGATCGATCAGCGCCCGTCGCAACAGCACACCCAGCGGCAGACCGGCGCGCACGAACGACACCAGAATGATTTCAGCGCCTGTGCACGCGCGGTCAAGCGCCTGGGCCAGAGCCTGTACATCTTCGGCCATGCGCGCGCCGTTCTGCTTAAGCGCCCGCTCATACAGCGCCTTGTGAGCGACGCTGGGCGCTGACTCCTCGCTGATCATTTCCGAATAGTGCTTCTGTCGCGTCTGAATCAGGCGCTCCTTCTCCTCGACGCTGGTGGTCTGCATCGCCACGCCGCGCAACAGAAAATGCACGTCGTCGTGCAGGTAACTGCCACTACCGACCGTATCGAGCCCGTGAACGGGATCACTCATGCGCGGCTCCGACAAACATTTTCGCCAACTGACTGCGGGCAGGCGTCGCCCACCAGTGGCACTCTTCCATGAAACCCAGATCGGTAATGCTGTCGCCAAAACCGAGCACCGGGCGTTCGCCATTGATCGCCTTGTCGCGTCGCAGCCATTCCTGAACCGCGTAACGCTTGGCCAGCCCTTCGGGCAGAAAGGCCAGATTGTTGCCGTTACCATGAATATGCATGCCGTCGAGCAAGCCACGCGCCTGCACTTCGGCCAGCACTTTGCCGAGGATGCTGTCATCGCTCTCGTTGTGCTTGGTCACCACGTAGTGGAACAACTGCGCCTCTTCGACCACCCAGCCGCGCAATGAAAACCCCAGCTCCTGACCGATCGCCAGTGTCGTCGCCGACAGCTCATGCAGACGCGACTGGTAACTGGCCAGGGTCTGTTTCATCTGTTCGTTCCAGTCATGGTCCAGCCGTCCCATGACATCGAGCATCACGCCACCATGGGAGCAGATCGCACCTGCGGTGAACGGCAGTTTGACCCGGCTGTAGGCCTCGACACTGCGCGCCGTCACCGGCACCACATCGGAATGCGCCAGCAGCCAGTGCGCGAACGACTTCTGCACATTGGTCATGTAGCCATTGGCATTACCAGAGATGTCCAGCGTTGCGACGTGCTTTTCAATGTCAGCCGGCGTTTTGCGCGCGGTCTGGAACAGGGTGTCGTCCAGATCGACGAAGATCAGCGGGCGGTCGTTACTCATCGCAGATGACCTCGGCGTTCAGTGCTTCGATCAACTCGGCAGGCACCGCCTGCCTTGGGGTTTCGGTACAGATCAGCACCCGGTCGAACTGACCCGGCCGCACGTTGTAGAGGAAGTTGGGAATGCCCAGGCCATAGTTGTCGGAGAACGACAGCGCATGGCCGATGGCGTGACCGAGTGCAATCGGTGAACGGCTGGTGGAGCTGAAGTGCACGTCGGCTCCGGCTTTCTCCAGACGCTCGGCGAGCAGGAACGGACGCCAGACGAATTCGCTGGTGCCAACCACCAGAATGCGCTCGCCCTTTTTGATGGTAATACCGGGTGCCAGCGTATCGGCCACCGAGAGCACACCCATGCGTCCCCAATCGTTGGCGGTGACCAGCGGCCAGTCACCCATGGCAACGGTGCCGACTTCCGGCATCTCAGGCAGCGGCGCGCTTAAGTCTTCATCGAAGAAGTAAGAGCCTTGCAGCAGCGAAACCTGTTCTGCCACTGCGCCCATCGAGGTACTGACCGCGCCCGCCGACCAGTCGGTGAGCACACAGGTCACCACCCGCTCGATTTTGCTCAAGCCGGCGTCAACCAACGCTTGATGCAGGTTGATGAAGGTCTTGCCTGTGGACGCCTCGTCATCGACCAGCACCAGCGAACGGGCACCGAGCATCATCTCGCGTAACGCCGGATCGACGGGCAGGTGGATCAGATGAGCGCTGGCGTGGCTGTGCTCTTCTTCAAAGCGGGCAAACAGTGCACTGCCGGTCGGATGGCGCGTGCTGACCATGTACAAGGCATCCGGGCGCGTTGCGCTATAGGCACGGTGTACGCCGGCACCAAGGCCGACAGCCGTTTCGGCCATGCCGATGACCAGCACCGGGCCGGGCAGGTCTGCGGGGATCTTGTGCGCCAGGTCCTGAAAACTTTTCAGCATCACGCCTGGACGCGCAGGGATATGGCGCCCCAAGACTCGGGACACGAAGAGAAACGCGCGCTTGGGGTTACGCCGCTCGGCGAAGCCGAACAGTGAATCCGGAGCGATGGTCGACGAATCGACGCTGACATCGAGGCGACCACGAAGCAGATCAGCACGAAGCTTTGTAGGGTTGGAAAAAGCTGCGCTGCTGTCCATCGATAAATTCCTGATTAGCGGGGCCGCAGCCCCTGACGCCTGCAGACCAGCCAGGCAACACCAACTTCATTGGCGATAGGCTTCAACGAGCCATAACGACGACTGAGCGGTGCGTGAGATTTCTGTGGTGGTGTAGGACCTTTCCGGGCGGGCATGCGCAGCGTCGATGCGGCACGCCTGCAGAAAGGCCAGCAACAGTGCGGACTTCACGGCGAAGTTCATGTTTTGCCCGTCCGGTACGGTTGAGGTCACCATGCCAATCACCGCGCCCCCGTTGTCGAATAACGGGCTGCCACTGGACCCCGGCTGTATCGGTGCCGTGAACTGAAACAGGCTGGCATCGTTGTGCAGACCGAACAGACCGGAGATCCCGCCCTGAGTCACCTGCAACCCGCCACCTGAAATGGACGCCAGTGGATAGCCCAAAACCGCTACGGTATCACCCGGCTCACAGCCCTGCCCGTCCCGGAATGTAACTGGAGACAACAGCGGTGCGCCCTGCACGCGCAGCAGCGCAATGTCGTTGCGACGGTCGATGACCACCGGCTCGGCCTTGTAACGGCCCTCCAGTGAAGTGATGTAGAACACGCCCATGTCTTCGATGACATGCGCACAGGTCATGACGTGCGCCGGGCCGACCACGAACGCCGTGCCGGTCGCCGACTCATGCCGCGGCCCGCCTCCCGAACCCGCAGACGGGCGGCGCGGATGACGGTCGTCCACGTCCAGACCGATCTTGCGCCCGAACGCCGACAGTCCATACGCCGAGCCTTCGCTCAGCGCGCGGAATTTCCATTGCTCATTGCGCTTGTAGAACTCGCCAATGATGATCGCCGCTTCGCCGTTATCGCGCAGGTCCAGGCGGTGCTCGATATCGCCATCCACTTTGAGGTGCAGGCTGGCAATGTCGCGGATCGGCCCCATGGCGGCGTAGACGTAGACCATCAGCAGCACGCGATCACTGCCCGTCGGCAACCTGTCCAGCCGGAGCGTGCAGCCAACGTCCTGAGGGCCGCCGCTCCACTCCATCCAGCCTTGTTCCTGATGCAGCAGCGCTGGGTCGCCCATCGGCTGGCGCTTATCGTTGACCGCCAGCAAGGCGACCGCTGCGTACTCACCAAAAACCGAAGACTTACCGCTCTCCAGGTTCCAGGAACAGTGGGCGTTAGCTAAAGCAGTGTTTGCACCTGGCGCAAGAAGCTTCATGCCCGATCCTCCCTGATAAGAGCGATTAGTGATAGCAAAAATCTATTATCACGATCAAACCGAGGCCCGTACAGCGACCGTGATGGCCTTGACGCGGATATCTTCGAGCCAATGTGTTTCCGGTTCTTTCAAGCCAAGACGCCGGGCCGCGAAAATACCCGGCAGGTTGATGCCGGTTTCACGGGTGTAACCAATGCCACCTGAATAACGCGGGTTGATTTCCAGCAAGCGCGGCTTGCCATCCGCGTCGTCGCGGGTCTGTACATTGATCAGCCCGTCGCAGGCAAAATGCTCCGCCGCGCGTACCGCGAGCTGTACCGCTTCGCTGTCACGCTCGAAAGTCTGATTGAGCCCCACCTTGCGCCGCCCGACGAAAGCAACCGCCTTGCCGTGCTCGCAGACCATGTCTACCGAACACTCACTGCCCGGCATGTACGGCATGAGCAGCATGGCGGGAACATCATCGGCCTGACGATAAGCATTAAGGTACGCCTGAAAGGTCGTCTCACGCGCATCGGGGTTGGCGAAACAACGAAAATCGTCAACGTCGGTCTTGAAGCGCCAGAAGCCGCGCCCGTAAATCCCGACCACCGGCTTGATACACACCTCGCCAGACACCGCCAACGCATCGTAAGCCGTCTGCAACTCCTCGGCATTGCTGACGGCAATCCCCGGAATACACGCCAGCCCCGCCGCCTCGGCCGCTGCCGTGAAACGACTCTTGTCATCGACATCCATGAAGGTCTGCAGGGACGTTCCGCCGGTAACGAGGTCCAACCCTTCAGCGACAAAACGCGCACGCTGCGCTTCGTAAAAGCTGCCTGTACGCCCGGCGACAATAATCTTGACGCCCAGCGAGCGAGCAGTCTGCAGCACCCAGTCGATACGCTCGTCGTTATCGACCGGCTCTTGCAGCGCCACATCGGCCTGCCCGGTGATTTCGGAGCGCTGCTGGCGATGCGAAGCGATGATCTGCACCGACGCAGGCAGCGCATCGCGCGCACCCATGATCACTTCACGCTGGCTGGATTGCCCTTCAAGGAACCAAATCATGTAAATCTCCGGAAGACAACGCCATCTGCAACGGCCTTGTCGAATTTTGTAATAACTGTTTTGCTTCGAAATGTTCGGATTAGGGCAAAGTCACGCAATTTTAAACAGAGGACGCTGGTATGAAGTGGCTGAGAAGGTCGATTTGGCTTGTAGTATTCGTTGCACTGGGGATCGGCGCATTAAGCCTCTACTACGTCCTGCCGCGCCATGATGTCGTGATGATCACCGGCGTGGAAGTCAAAAGAATGGACGCCGACGGCGTCATCAACGCCGAAAACCCGGCAGACGGCCCGACCCGCGACGTGTACTTCATCAACACCGAAGACCCGGACAGCAAGAAAGTCGTGGTCTACCGCAACGAAGACACCGGCTGGAGCTTCCCGTGGTACTTCAAATTCGACTCCGCCGACATCCAGGCCAAAGCCCAGGGCTACTCGCGCGATTCCCAGCAACTGGCTTTGATCCGTTACTACGGCTGGCGGATAACCATCCTGTCGATGTTTCCCAACGTGACCGAAGTTGAGGCGGTCACGAGCCGTGATCAGCCGTTTCCGATTTTTAATA
Organism: Pseudomonas sp. MWU16-30316; assembly: GCF_020515645.1. NCBI lineage: Bacteria > Pseudomonadati > Pseudomonadota > Gammaproteobacteria > Pseudomonadales > Pseudomonadaceae > Pseudomonas > Pseudomonas sp. MWU16-30316. The sequence continues at coordinate 57,736 of NZ_JAIZAZ010000009.1, forward strand.
CGATCTTTTTTGTGGTGGTGGGGTTGTTGGTGGTGATGGTTGTGGTTGGGGTGAGGAGGCGGTTTAAAGGGCGGGCGCGGGTTGATGGGGTGGTGCGTTAACACTGGGCTTTGAGCTCTGGCTCTCGACGGATGGCTTCCGGTGAGAGCCTTAGTGAGCGGAAGTGTCGGGCTTCACTGCGAGGATACCGCCCAACAGCAGGCAGATCGTAAGTATTGCTTCTGAAGAAACGGTTGCCCATGCAGCCCCCATGGCTCCATGTAGTGGTACAAGCCACGCATTAAGGCACACGTTCGCGAATAACGAAAATGCCGCACTGATCAGAAAGAAACGCTCTTGATGAGTTGCAACTGCGCATTGCGTAAGAACAAAATTTGGGAGAGCAAAGAACAATGAAATCGACAACCAACCCATGATGGGCTGTGTTTCGTCCACATAAGCGCTACCAAAAAGCAGGCCTACTCCCCAGCCGCCTGATATCCAGCCACCGCCTGCCAGCAACGCACCAATCGCAAAAGCGATCAGGATCGCCTTGCGGCTGAAATTAACGCTACCTTCCGGCGTCTCCGCCAGATGCCGCATGCGCCGGAATATCACTAGCGCTACAGGAGTAGCAAGCAGCATGACGCCGTCAATCAACCGGCAAGCAACGGCGTAGGAGCCTACTTGCGGGACATAACCCAGCACGCTATGCAAAATGACGATGTCTACGCGGTGGTAGATTGTTGTAAGCAGGTCTAGCAACAGAAAAACGAACGCACTGCGGTAAGCCCACACGGGCAACATCAGCGGTGCTTTGATCAGCATAGGCAACTCTCGCCGAAACCAAACAAACGTCAATAACAGGCCAAGCCCCCAGGCAGAGAAGATAGCGACCGGTGTCAGGCCGAAGATGGCAATGCTGGACAGGATCATCAGCGCGCTCAGACTTCGAGAGCAAACCTGAAAGAAAGCATCCTTGGAAAACTCTCCAGCGCCTTTTAGCCATGACGATAACCATGTAACCAGCGTAATTGCGCTGAAACAGAACACTGCAGCAGCCAGCGCGAAACCATCTATCCAGCGAGAAGCCAGGCAGGCGAGCAGCATTAACATCAGGCTGCTGATTACAAGATGCAATAACGCCTGGCGCGGCAGCGTTTGATTCAACGCCTTCAGGGCTGCCGTAGGAGAGGCTCGCTCACGTAAAAAAAGGGTTTTAAGTCCCGCGTCCTGAATCAATGCAAGAAACATAGCGAGAACATAAATGTAGGTGTAAGCGCCAAAGGCGTCTGGCCCCATGCTTCTCGCCAGGAGAACTGAGATCCCAAGCGACATTGCAGCGCCGTAAATCGTTGACATCCACTGAACGATCAGAGGACTGCCTTTCCTCAACAGAGAAAATACCGAGAAATTCGATGGAGTTTCAGTGCCCTGTAAAGGCATCTTTGCAGCCATTGAATACTCCGAAAGAAAAAATTTTATCCACAACTCACCAAGACGAGTCTCTGCTTACTCGTCTCAGGATCAGGCTACCTCACGCACAAAATGCTAGCACAAGTGTTGTCGTCATCTCGCGGGGGGATCCGCAATAACTCCCTGCATCCAAAAACGTGGAAGATATCGCCCACCGAAATCCTCACTAAATTGCTGTCTGCGTGTGTCCATGTCGGGTACGTCGCGAACAATGGTGTAGAGAATCATGCCCGTCGCAAGCGTCAGGCAAAGCAACCATGCACGACTGAGCGCAATACTGGCCGGACGGGGGGCTATTTGCCATTCATGCAACGCCAGCAGCCAGCCTATAATGATCGCCAGCCAAAGTTGTGAATACGGCATAACGATCACGCCATCAACCATTGACTGGGTAAGGGCACCAATAAGACTGGCGAACAGGCACAGGCGCATCAGGTCTACAGGCTCAAGGGACAGCGCATGCTTACGCACTAGAACAGCGGTGGCGCTCAGCCCATATAACGCCAGACCTGCCACGCATAACGTCGAGGGAATCCCCCACTCACAGGCCCATTGCAGAATGGCCTGATGTGGGTGCGCCGCCACGGCATTCCATATATCAGCGAAATGCATGGGGCCGAAGCCCAATAGCGGGCGCTCTTTGATCATTGCCCATGCTTGTTGCCAGAGGATTTCCCGTGCGGACAGTGACGTGGTCAGGCGGTCGCCGGCAAAATTGCTGACTTCGATACCCAACAGGCCTGGTAGCACGCTGAATAGCAGAGTAAATAGCAGAAGCCCGGCCGTAGCAGCAGCGAGTTGCCAGCCTGACCAGCGTCGCCCTGCATGCCCCAGGCAAAACATTAAGGCAACTGCAACCCCCATACCCAGCCATGTCCCGCGAGTCCCTCCACTGATCGCGATCATCCACCAGAGACTGGTCAGGCAGAACAAGCCGATCTTGATCGAGCGCAGTGTAGAGGTCAGTAGTAGCGGCAGTACAAGTAAGGGCAAAGTGAAGGTCTGAAATTGGCCGTAAAAACGCTTGTTGGAAAAGCCGTCGAGTAGCAGGTCGGTGTCGAGGGTTGGGGCGGAGCTGAGGAATGCTGCTGTGGAGGCGGATAGAAACTGGATTGTTTTAACAGTGCAGATAAAGATGACGAAGCCTATGAAGGCGCGATCCAATTGGGTACCGTAAACGTTTCTTTGCAAAGCGAATGCGCAGCCGATACCGCAAGAAAGCAGCAGGACGGACAGTTCAGTTAACGCCCAAAGGGGACGGTGGGACATGAAACTGGAGACGAACCCCATCACCACAACACTAAAAAAAAACAACTTTACTTGGGACGACACAGTGCAGAAACTTAACTGTTTAGCCGAATACTTTAATAACAAAAAAAGCGATGAAAAACCAATCAAAAATTGTGCAACTCTCTGGGAATCATGTCCGGAAAATCCATAAAAACATGAACTGAATATCAATATAGCACAGCAGTAGAGAAAAAAAATCATGGAATCCCACTAAAACGCTTTGACAAAAAAGGCGCCATAAGCGCCTTTCTCATTGCCGTATGCAAGTTATTAAGAGGCTGCCCCTGAACATCCACTAGGTGCAGCTGAGACCGGCACAACGACGCATCCCCATGTCACACTACCACCAACGGTTGTTGCAGCAGGGAAGGTTGGTGTAAGCCTAACTGTCACAGCTGGAGTCGCCTTGTTAGCTGAAAGAACACCAGCCCCAGTGCAGCCAGCAATCGCACTAGCACCCGTACCACATACATCTGCGGCAGCCGAGCCATTGGAGTAGTTCTCTGCTACCGCCAACTTGGCGGAATCCAAGCTAGCGAGCAGAGCAGAGGCCTGCGCGCGCAAGGTGTAGTTTTGATAGGAAGGAATGGCCACAGCAGCCAGAATACCGATGATCGCAACAACGATCATCAACTCGATCAACGTGAAACCTTTTTGTGTTTGCATGCGTACTTCTCCAGGCGTCAATAAGGTAGTGCCTTGACTCCGGTCAAGCATAGCCCGTGCCAATATCGAGCAAGGCGCTACCTACCGCTTCAAATCGGGTCTTTCACGACTGGGCGTTATCAGAAACGAGCAGAAACTGACAATTTTTGTCATATGGCTCACTGCCAATTGGCAGCATCGCCTGACTAAGCTATAACCCTCACATTGTCTGTGTCTGGTGGCTATATGTCTGATGCTGTCCTCACCGGTTTGGCCAAACAATTGGTCTTGGCCGAGCTACTCACCGAAACTGCTGCGCAGCAAGCTTATCAGCAGGCGCGCCGCGACAAGGTTTCACTGGTGAGCTATCTGGTCCAGAACAAACTGGTCAAAAGCCTGACGCTGGCAGAAATGGCTTCAGACCAGTTTGGCGTACCTTTCATGGACCTTGCCAGCCTGGACAAGGAAAGCCAGCCCAAGGGGCTGGTCAGTGAAAAGCTGATTCGTCAGCACCATGCACTGCCGCTATGGCGACGTGGTAATAAGCTGTTTATAGGCATCTCAGACCCTACCAACCACCAGGCAGTCACTGACATACAGTTCAGTACCGGCCTGAACACTGAAGCGATTCTGGTTGAAGATGACAAGCTGACCATTGCCATAGACCGTTTTTTTGACACTGAAAGTGGCCTTGGGGAACTGGCGGATATCGACCTTGGCCTGGACATTGAGCCTGCAAGTGACAAGGAAACCTCCCTGGCCACTCAGAGTGATGCCGATGATGCTCCAGTGGTGCGCTTCGTCAACAAAATGCTGATGGATGCAATACGCCTAGGGTCATCCGACCTGCACTTTGAACCTTACGAAAAGATCTTTCGCGTGCGCCTGCGCACCGACGGTATTTTGCATGAAGTGGCCAAACCACCGATTCATCTGGCCAACCGAATTGCTGCGCGACTGAAAGTTATGGCCAGCCTCGATATCTCGGAACGACGAAAACCGCAGGACGGCAGGGTCAAGCTGCGAGTGTCAAAAAACAAAGCGATCGACTTCCGCATGAACACACTGCCAACACTGTGGGGCGAGAAGATCGTGATGCGGATTCTCGATCCGACCAGCGCACAGATGGGCATTGACGCATTGGGCTATGAACCGGACCAAAAAGCTTTGTATATGGAAGCCTTGAAACAACCCCAAGGCATGATTCTTGTGACCGGCCCCACCGGCTCGGGTAAAACCGTTTCGCTATATACCGGCCTGAACATTCTCAACACCGTGGACATCAACATTTCCACTGCTGAAGACCCAGTAGAAATCAATCTGGAAGGCATCAATCAGGTCAACGTCAACCCGCGTCAGGGACTGGACTTTTCTCAAGCCTTGCGCGCATTCCTGCGTCAAGATCCCGACGTAATCATGGTCGGCGAGATACGAGACCTGGAAACAGCCGAAATCGCCATTAAAGCCTCGCAGACCGGCCACATGGTGTTATCTACTCTGCATACTAACAGCGCTGCAGAAACTCTGACTCGCTTGCATCATATGGGTGTCGCAGCGTTCAACATCGCTACGGCGATTAACCTCATCATTGCCCAGCGGCTGGCGCGCAAGCTATGCAGCCATTGCAAGAAAGAGCTCGACATACCCCGGGAAACGCTCATCCAGGAGGGGTTTCCAGAGGAGAAGATCGGTACGTTTAAAATCTATGGCCCAGTAGGGTGTGAGCATTGCAACGGCGGCTACAGGGGCAGGGTCGGCATTTACGAAGTAGTCAAGAAAACACCAGAACTGGAACGCATCATCATGGAAGAAGGCAATTCGCTGGAGATTTCCAGGCAGATGCGCAAGGACGGCTTCAATGATTTGAGGACCTCCGGGCTGTCGAAGGCCATGCAAGGTATTACCAGCCTTGAAGAAGTCAACCGCGTGACAAAGGATTAAGCATGGCCAGCAAGGCAGTTAAAGTCAGTGTTTACACATGGGAAGGTGTGGACAAGAAAGGCGGCAAACTCAGTGGCGAAGTGAGCGGGCACAATCTTGCGCTCGTAAAGGCTCAGTTGCGCAAGCAAGGTATCAACTTCACCAAGGTACGTAAAAAGCCCGTTTCGATCTTTGGCAAAGGCAAGAAGATCAAGCCGCTGGACATCGCATTCTTTTCCCGGCAGATGGCGACCATGATGAAGGCAGGTGTGCCGCTTCTGCAGTCATTTGACATCATTGCCGAGGGTGCAGAAAACCCGAACATGCGTGCACTGGTTGGCTCACTGAAGCAGGAGGTGTCGGCAGGGAACAGCTTTGCGACTGCTCTGCGACAGAAACCGGAATACTTCGATGACCTGTTTTGTAATCTGGTCGATGCGGGCGAGCAAGCAGGTGCGCTCGAAAGTCTGCTGGACCGCGTGGCGAGCTACAAGGAAAAGACGGAAAGGCTAAAGGCCAAAATCAAGAAGGCGATGACTTATCCTACCGCAGTATTAATTGTCGCCTTTATCGTGTCAGGCATTTTGCTTATTAAGGTCGTGCCGCAGTTTCAGTCTGTTTTCGCAGGGTTTAACGCGGAACTGCCAGCATTCACATTGATGGTCATTGCGCTTTCGGAAGTCGTTCAGCAGTGGTGGCTGGCAATAGTGGCACTGTTTTTTATCAGCTTTTTCATGTTCAAGCGGGCATACAAACAGTCTCAGAAGTTTCGTGACAGTCTCGACCGCTTTCTTCTGAAAGTCCCCATTATCGGACCGCTGATTTTCAAGTCGTCCGTCGCGCGCTATGCACGCACCCTTGCGACGACCTTTGCAGCAGGCGTCCCACTGGTCGAGGCACTGGACTCGGTCGCCGGAGCCACCGGTAACGTCGTGTTCAGGAACGCGGTCAATCAGGTCAAACAGGATGTTTCCACTGGCATGCAACTGAATTTCTCGATGCGATCCACAGGCGTATTTCCAAGTCTGGCGATACAAATGACAGCCATCGGGGAAGAGTCCGGTGCGCTTGACGCTATGCTCGATAAAGTCGCTACCTACTATGAAGAGGAAGTCGACAATATGGTCGACAACATGACCAGTCTGATGGAGCCTATGATCATGGCGGTGCTGGGAGTGATCGTCGGCGGCCTTGTGATTGCCATGTATCTCCCCATCTTCAAACTCGGAAGCGTTGTCTGAAATGCCCCTCCTCGATTTCCTGGCCAGCTCACCGCTGGCCTTCGTCATTACCTGCTGCTTACTCGGCCTCATCATCGGAAGCTTCCTCAACGTAGTCGTCTACCGCCTCCCCAAAATGATGGAGCGCGACTGGAAAGCCCAATCCCGTGAAATGCTCGGCCTGCCCGCCGAACCCGATCAGCCCGCCTTCAACCTGAACCGCCCTCGCTCCAGCTGCCCGCACTGCGCGCACAAAATCCGCCCGTGGGAAAACCTGCCGGTCATCAGCTATCTGCTGCTGCGCGGTAAATGCTCACAATGCAAAGCCCCCATCAGCAAACGCTACCCATTGGTAGAGCTGACCTGCGCAGTGTTGTCGGCCTACGTCGCCTGGCATTTCGGTTTCGGCTGGCAAACGGCGGCGATGCTGGTGTTGAGCTGGGGCCTGCTGGCGATGAGTCTGATCGACGCCGATCACCAGCTGTTACCTGACTCTCTGGTGCTGCCACTGCTGTGGCTGGGCCTCATCGTCAACGCTTTCGGGCTGTTCACCTCGCTGAACGATGCGCTTTGGGGCGCGGTGGCCGGTTATCTGGCGCTGTGGTCGGTGTTCTGGCTGTTCAAGCTGGTGACCGGCAAGGAAGGCATGGGTTATGGCGACTTCAAGTTGCTGGCCATGCTTGGCGCATGGGGCGGCTGGCAGATTCTGCCGTTGACCATCCTGCTGTCATCGCTGGTGGGTGCGGTGCTTGGGGTGATCATGATGCGCGTGCGCAGGGTTGAAAGTGGTATGCCGATCCCCTTTGGTCCTTATCTGGCCATTGCGGGGTGGATCGCTTTGCTCTGGGGTGGTCAAATAACCGACTCTTACATGCAGTTTGCCGGTTTCAGATGACTCACCCTGATCAAAAACCCTGGATTCTTGGCCTGACTGGCGGCATTGGTAGCGGTAAAAGTGCAGCGGCACAGTGCTTTACCAACCTTGGCATCGACACCGTGGATGCCGACCATGCCGCCCGCTGGGTGGTCGAGCCGGGGCGTCCAGCGCTGGAGCAGATAGCCGCGCACTTCGGTAAAGGCGTATTGCAGGCCAGCGGCGAGCTGAATCGCGGCGTGCTGCGCAAGCTGATCTTTGAAAACCCGGAGCAGCGACGTTGGCTGGAAGCGCTGCTGCATCCGTTGATCAATCAGGAAATCGTCAGCCATCTGGCCAGGGCCAAATCGCCGTATGCCATTCTGGTTTCGCCGCTGCTGATCGAATCCGGACAATACCGCATGGTGCAGCGCCTGCTGGTGATTGATACTCCGGCGCATCTGCAAATAGAACGCACCATGCTGCGCGACAGTTCCAGCCAGGATCAGGTCGAAGCCATTCTAAAGGTGCAGATCCAGCGCGAAGATCGTTTGCGTCATGCCGACGATGTGCTGGTCAACGACCGCGATCACGCCTGGCTGAACAGCGAAGTTGCGCGACTGCACCATTTTTATCTTACTTTGCGTGGAGGCCAATCATGAGCCAACCAATGACCGTCCAATGCCCAACCTGCGATGCCCCGGTGGAATGGAGCGCCGCCAGCCCGAGCCGCCCGTTTTGCTCCGAGCGCTGCAAACTGATCGACCTGGGAGCCTGGGCTTCTGAAGAGCATGCGATTCCGGTGAGCCCGGATGCTGAGGATGAATTGTTCTCGGGTGATCTGGAGGCTCCGCACCGGGGGCATTGATGCCCTCAATGCGAAGGCAACTCTGCTTCTGCCAAACGGGCGCCGGAGTGACCGGGGCGGAGATCCGCATTGCTCACAAAAGGCGATCACACAGCCGCCTGATTCCAAGCGGCTGTGATGCCCCACCACCAGAGACACTATTTTTTCTTGACCTTGTTCAGTTCCGCCAGTGGATCGCCACAACTCGACCGTTGACAGGGCTGAGCCGGCACGGGATCTGCCCCTGTAACCGTAAAGTCCCCTCGACGCGCGCCTTCTGTTGCGCACTTGTCACACCAGATCTCAGACACAACATCGTATCCATTAACGTTTCCCACTTGCATAAATCCCTCCTTGATTTCCAAAAACCGAATAAGTCAGCGCATTGCGCAACTCTATTACCCAGATCGATCTGAGTACGACTACCACTAAATCAGTCAGAAAAAGAGATGCATCGATAACCGATACACCTCTTTCCCACCTACCTTACTGCCAGTTTGCAGCCAGCACAGCATCTAACTGAGTTTGCTGTGCGGCAGTCAGATTCCGCTCGGCCCCTGCATCAACTCCGAAAGACGCCATTTTGTCGACCAGGCTTTGCACTTGGCTATCCAGCAGCGTTTTGCCGTCGGCAGTTTTGAACTGATCCACCTGATAGTCATTAGCTGCGTACCAATTGCTCACCAGCACCTTATCGTTGGTATCGATGATACTGACTTCCAGGTCGCTGCCACTGCGACGGAACCAGAGGTCTTCAAGGCTTACATCAGTACCGAATTGCAGCACGTCGGTGCCACTGCTGACGTCGTAGTTGTTGATAACGTCTCGCCCTGAGCCGATGCTGATCTCGTAGATGTCACTGCCATCGCCCCCGATAAGGCTATCGTTGCCAGTACCGCCGTTAAGTACATCATTGCCCGACCCGCCATAGAGAGTGTCGTTGCCCGCTTCTCCATACAACCTGTCGTTCCCCTCTTCGCCATACAGCATATCGATCCCTTTGCCGCCGTAGAGGCTGTCCTTGCCAGCGCCACCGGAAACAGTATCGTCGCCGTCGCCAGCGTTGATGACATCGTCACTCGCGTAACCGCGAAGTGTCTGGTCAGATGAGTTTCCAAGCAGTACTTGTGATTTGATGGTCGACTGACTCCATAGGGTGCCATCAGCGAACTGCAGTTGATCGATCTGATATCCGCTGGTTGCGTCCTCAGCGAAGTGATTCATCACGCGCAGATTATCGGTTGTACCGTTAACGCGAATGAGCAGATCACTGCTGTCCCGAGTGATACTGACATCACTGACATTCAGGTCGGCAAGTTTTACGGTATCAAGTTTTCCGACACGGGCTTCATTGGCATAGTAGATCGTGTCCTGGCCAGCGCCTTTGCCAAACAGATATGTATCATCTCCGTCACCACCGTTCAGTTGATCATTACCGGCACCGCCATCCAGAACATCATTGCCATCTCCGCCGTAGAGCGTGTCATTGCCGGCCCCACCTTGCAGCAAGTCGTTACCAGCGTCACCGTTAAGCGTGTCAGCACCCGCACCGCCGGACAAAGTATCGTTGCCGCTACCACCGTTCACAGTATCGTCGCCAGCACCGGCGCTGATAACGTCATTGCCAGAGGTACCCGATAACGTTTCATCACTATCCGAGCCTTGAAGTACCTGAGATTTGATTTGCGTCTGGTCCCAGACGCTGCCATCGGCAAAAACGAGACGGTCGATCTGATAACCTCCAGCCGCGTCGCTCTGGAAGTGATAAACCACTCGCAAGCTATCGGTACTGCCTAACACACGGATGATGAGATCATTACCGTCACGGCGCACGCTGACATCGGAAGCATTCAGATCGGTAAGTTTGATCGTGTCCAGCTTGCCTTCGCGATTTTCATAGGCGTAGTAAATCGTGTCTTGCCCGGCGCCCTTACCGAACAGATAAGTGTCGTCACCCTCGCCACCGTCCAGTTGATCGTTGCCAGCGCCGCCGTCCAGGGAGTCGTTACCCACACCACCGCTGAGGCTGTCATTCCCTGCGCCGCCGAGCAACACATCATTGCCCTCGCCACCGTTCAACGTATCGGCTCCGGCATTGCCTGTCAGAGTGTCATTACCAGCAGCGCCATTGATGACGTCATCACCTGCTCCCGCATCGATAACATCGTTGCCGCTGGTGCCCGACAATGTTTCGTCCGCATCGCTACCCTGCAGAACCTGGTTCTTGATGGCGGACTGATCCCAGAAACTTCCATCGGCGAACTGAATGCGATCAATCTGATAGCCATAAGTCGCATCATTGGTGAAGTGGCTCATCACACGGAGGCTGTCAGTACTGCCTAATACGAGAATGAGTAGGTCACTTCCGTCGCGGCGCACACTGACGTCTACTGCATTAAGGTCAGTAAGCTTCACGGTATCGAGCTTGCCGATACGGCTTTCGTAGGCGTAGTAGACCATATCCTGACCAGCGCCTCTGGCAAAGAGATAGGTGTCATCACCATCACCGCCATCAAGACGGTCGTTACCGGCGCCGCCATCAAGGATGTCGTTACCGAGGCCACCGTTCAGGGTGTCATTGCCCATACCACCTAGCAACAGATCGTCACCGGCCTCGCCATTGAGAGTGTCTGCACCTTTGCTGCCTGACAACGTATCGTCGCCACTGCCACCATTGACGGTATCGTCTCCCGCACCTGCGTCAATACTGTCGCTAATGGCTGTGCCCGCCAACGTCTCGTCGGCATCCGTTCCCTGTAGAACCGCAGATTTGATCGACGCCTGATTCCAGCTATTGCCGTCGGCAAACTGGATTCGATCAACCTGGTAACCATAAGTCGCATCATTGGTGAAGTGAGCTACCACTCGCAGGCTATCGGTGGTACCCAGTACACGAATGAGCAAATCATTACCGTCACGGCGCACACTTACGTCCGCAGCATTCAAGTCGATCAACTTCACCGTATCGAGCTTGTCGGCACGACCTTCGTAGGCGTAGTAAATACTGTCCTGGCCCGAACCTTTACCGAACAGGTAAGTATCGTCACCGTTGCCGCCGTCCAGCATGTCATTACCAGCACCGCCGTCCAGTTGGTCGTTACCGTTACCGCCGTAGAGAGAGTCCTTACCGTCGCCGCCATTCAATACATCGTTGCCATCCTCGCCATTCAACGTGTCGGCACCGCTGCCACCGGAGAGAGTATCGTTGCCGCTTCCCCCATTGACCGAATCGTCGCCCGCTGCCGCATAGATGACGTCATCACTGCCGGTGCCCGACAGCGTTTCGTCAGCCTCAGTACCTTGCAACACCTGCGCCTTGATTGCGGTCTGATCCCAGAAGCCGCCGTCCGCGAACGCAATTCTGTCTATCTGATAGCCAGCTGTTGCATCGCCCATAAAGTGATAAACAACTCGCAGAGTATCGGTCGTGCCAAGAATGCGGATGACCAGGTCATAGCCGTCACGAGCAACACTTACATCAGCAGCATTGAGATCAACCAGTTTGACTTGATCAACCTTGCCCGCACGACTTTCGTTGGCGTAGTAGATGGTGTCCTGACCCGAGCCCTTGCCGAACAGGTAGGTATCGTCACCCGCACCGCCATCGAGACGATCATTGCCGGCACCGCCATCAAGTACGTCATTACCACTGCCGCCTGCGAGGCTGTCATTTCCAGCGCCGCCATTGAGGTAATCATCACCTTCATCGCCATTGAGCGAGTCGGCACCGTCGCCACCCAACAACCGGTCCTGCCCGGCGCCGCCATACAACGTATCGTCATCGGCGCCACCATCGATCAGATCGTCGCTCGCGAAACCCGTCAGAACCTGAGCAGCATCACTGCTTGTTAGCACCTGCGCCTTGATGGCAGACTGATCCCAATTGCTGCCATCGGCGAATTCGATCCGGTCGATCTGATAGCCGGCGGTGGCGTCACTCATGAAGTGATACATCACACGTAGTGTATCGGTCGTGCCGTTGATACGGATTACGAGGTCATAGCCGTCACGCACCACACTGACATCGGCAGCATTGAGGCCAACCAGCTTGACCTGATCGACCTTACCTACACGGTTTTCGTTCGCATAGTAAATGGTGTCCTGGCCCGCGCCTTTACCGAACAGGTAAGTATCGTCACCGGCTCCGCCATCCAAACGGTCATTCCCGGCACCTCCATCTAGCACATCGTTGCCAGCACCACCGTTGAGGATGTCGTTGCCCGACCCGCCTTGCAGAAGATCGCTACCCTCTTCACCACTCAACGTATCAGCTCCGGAGCCACCCATCAGAGTGTCATTGCCAGCAGCACCGTTTATTGTGTCGTCCCCACCGCCCGCGTCGATCAAGTCATCGGTAGCGTACCCTGCCAGGTACTGGTCCACATCACTCCCCAGCATGACCTGGGTCTTGATTGTGTCCTGCCCCCAAGTGCTGCCATCGGCAAACTGGATGCGATCAATCTGATAACCGGAAGTGGCATCGCCCATGAAGTGATACATGACCCGCAGGGTATCGGTCGTGCCATTGACCCGAACTACCAGGTCGTAGCCATCTCGCGAAACACTGACGTCCGAAACGCCGAGACCGACCAACTGAATCGTATCGACCTTGCCTGCACGGGTTTCATTGACGTAGTAAAGGGTGTCTTGCCCAGATCCTTTACCGAACAGATAGGTATCGTCACCGGCTCCGCCATCAAGACGATCATTCCCGGCACCACCATCAAGCACGTCGTCACCCGAACCGCCGGTGAGGGTGTCATTACCCGATCCGCCTTGCAGCAGATCGTTACCATCATCGCCATTCAAGGTATCGGCACCTGACCCACCGACGAGTTTATCGTTGCCAGCGGCACCGACGATTGTGTCGTCCCCGGCACCGCCGTCGATCAGATCGTCAGTACCGTAGCCCGCCAGGTACTGGTCGGCGTCACTGCCTTGCAATACTTGAGACTTGATCGCTTCCTGATCCCAGGCGCTGCCATCTGCGAACTGGATGCGGTCAATCTGATAGCCCGATGTTGCATCACCTGCAAAGTGATAAACCACGCGCAAACTGTCGGTAGTACCGTTGACCCGAATAACCAGATCACTGCCATCTCGTGAAACACTTATATCTGCTGAACCCAAGCCAACAAGCTGGATCGTATCAACCTTGCCTGCGCGGGTTTCATTGGCATAGTAGATGGTGTCCTGGCCTGATCCTTTGCCGAACAGGTAAGTATCGTCACCCGCACCACCATCCAGACGATCGTTACCAGCACCACCGTCTAGCAAATCATTGCCTGCACCACCGTTCAGGATGTCGTTACCCGTTCCTCCATCGAGCACATCGTTGCCCGCGCCACCATTAAGGGTGTCATTGCCCGATCCGCCTTGCACAAGATCGTCGCCGTCATCGCCATTGACGGCATCATCCCCTGAATTACCAAAAAGCTTATCGTTGCCAGCAGCACCGTAAACAGTATCGTCTCCGGCACCGGCCTCGATCAGATCATCAGTGCCGTAACCTTCGAGATATTGATCAGCATCAGTGCCTTGCAGTGCGAGAGACTTGATGGTTTCCTGCCCCCAGATGTTTCCATCGGCGAACTGGATGCGGTCAATCTGATACCCCGATGTCGCGTCGCTCAGGAAGTGATATACCACTCTGAGGCTATCGGTAGTGCCGTTGACCCGGAGGACCAAATCATAGCCGGCTCGCGAGATACTTATATCTCCTACATTGAGGCCGACCAGTTGGATCGTGTCTACCTTGTCTGTTCGAGCCTCATTGGCGTAGTAAATAACGTCCTGACCTGACCCTTTGCCAAAGAGATAAATATCGTCTCCAGCGCCGCCATCCAGACGATCGTTACCAGCCCCACCATCCAGTACGTCGTTCCCGGCACCACCGTTGAGAACATCGCTACCTGATCCGCCATTGACCAAATCGTTACCATCGTCACCATTCAGCGTGTCGGAGCCGGTGCCGCCGGACAGAGTGTCATTGCCGGCAGCCCCATTGAGTGTGTCATCTCCACCGCCCCCCGCGATCACATCGTCGCTGGCAAAACCAGTCAATGTTTCATCAGCATTGCTGGATTGCATTACAAGGGCATTTATCCCCGCCAGGTTTAATACATCACCGTCGGCAAACTGGATCTGGTTGATCTGGTAGCCATAGGTAGAATCGTTGGTAAAGTGATTGCTGACTCGAAGGGTGTCCGTCGTACCTTTAACTCTGATCAACAGATCGTTGCTTTCCCGAACGATAGTTACATCACCACTGTTCAGCCCTACCAGCTTGACGATGTCAGCTCGGGTCGAAACAGGGTCATAGGCCAAAACAGTATCCTGGCCCGAACCTTTCCCAAAGACATAGGTGTCATTGCCATAACCGCCATCCAGACGATCATTACCCGCACCGCCCTCTAGTATGTCATCGCCGCCATTACCATAAAGCGAATCGTGCCCCGTCCCACCGGTCAGCGTTTCATTTGCTTCTGTGCCCGTAATGGTCAAAGAGCTCACCGGTACAACGGTGGAGAGATTGGCGTTGAGATCGTCCTTGTTCCAAACGACTCCATCCGCAAACTGTATCTGATCAATGCCATAACCGTAGATCGCGCTGGCGTAGAAGTGCCAGCTGACGCGAAGGGTTTCGCCGCTGTCCTTGATCTGGATAACCAGATCATCCGACTCACGACGTATCACTACGTCAGAAACATTCAGCCCCTCAAGACGAATGACATCCAGCTTGCCGACCGTGGTGTCGTTATAGGCGTAATTACTGATGGTGTCCTGGCCCGAGCCTTTGCGGAACACATAGGTGTCGGAGCCGAAACCACCGTCCAGCGAATCATTGCCGCTGCCTCCATCAAGTAGATCATTGCCGTAGCCGCCACTTAACGTGTCACTGCTTGTGCCGCCCAACAGCGTGTCGTCGCCATCCTCACCATAGAGCGTATCCTTGCCGTCGCCGCCGTCGAGAATGTCATCTCCCTGGCGACCACTAAGCACGTCGTTACCAGACTGCCCGAACAGACTGTCAGCCGAGTCGTAACCCGAAACAGTGTCATCACCTTCAGAGCCCGACAGCATTGCTGACCTGATCTGCGCATTGGTCAGCACCGAACCGTCTGCAAACTGCACCTGATCAATGCCATAGCCATAGTTGGCATAGGGATAGAAGTGCGAGCTGACACGCAAGGTTTCGCCACTGTCCTTGATCTGGATAATCAGGTCATCAGACTCGCGGCGCATCGCCACATCAGACGCATTCAGGCCTTCCAGGCGAATCACATCCAGCTTGCCAACCGTGGTGTCGTTGTAGGAGTAGTTGTTGATGGTGTCCTGGCCCGAGCCTTTGCGGAACACATAAGTGTCGGAACCATAGCCACCGTCCAGCGAATCGTTACCGGCTCCGCCATCAAGGGTGTCGTTACCGTCGCCACCACTAAGGGTGTCTCGGCCATCGCCACCTTTGAGGGTATCGTCACCTTGCAGGCCGTAGAGCAAATCGTTGCCCGACAGACCCAACAGATTATCGGCAGAGTCGTAACCCGAAATGGACTCATCTCCTTCGGTGCCAGTCAGCAGCGCCGTCCTGATCTGCGCATTGGTCAGCACCGACCCATCTGCGAACTGCACTTGGTCAATGCCGTAGCCATAGGTCGCATTGGCATAGAAGTGCGAGCCAACACGCAGGGTTTCGCCGCTATCTTTGATCTGAATAACCAGATCATCCGACTCACGACGCATCACAACATCCGAAGCGTTCAGCCCTTCCAGACGAATAACATCCAGCTTATCGACTGTGGTGTCGTTGTAGGCGTAGTTGCTAATGGAGTCTTGGCCGGAGCCCTTGCGGAACACATAAGTATCGGAGCCGAAACCACCGTCCAGCGAATCATTGCCGCTGCCGCCATCCAGAAGATCGTTACCATAGCCGCCACTCAGCGTGTCATTGCCTGAACCGCCCAATAACGTATCGTTTCCTTCCTCACCGTAAAGCGTGTCCTTGCCGTCACCACCATCAAGAACGTCATCGCCTTGGCGACCGTAAAGCATGTCGTTGCCAGACAATCCAAGAAGCCTATCAGCCGAGTCGTAGCCCACTACGCTTTCATCGACGTCAGTACCGGTCAGCAATGCTGTCTTGATTTGCGCACTGGTCAGCACCGAGCCATCCGCAAACTGCACCTGATCGATGCCATATCCATAGGCTGCATTGGCATAGAAGTGCGAGCTGACGCGCAAGGTTTCACCGCTGTCTTTGATCTGGATCACCAGATCATCCGACTCACGACGCATCACTACGTCAGAAGTATTCAGTCCCTCCAGACGGATCACGTCCAGCTTATCGACGGTGGTGTCGTTGTAGGCGTAGTTGTTGATGGTGTCCTGGCCCGAGCCTTTGCGGAACACATAGGTGTCGGAACCATAACCCCCGTCCAGCGAGTCATTGCCGCTACCGCCATCGAGAAGGTCATTGCCGTAACCGCCGCTCAGCGTGTCATTACCTGCACCGCCTGACAGCGTGTCGTTACCGTCTTCGCCATAGAGCGTGTCCTTGCCATCGCCACCGTCAAGGAGATCGTCGCCTTGACGACCATAAAGAACATCGTTTCCAGACAGTCCGGACAGACTGTCCGCCGAGTCGTAGCCCACTATCGTTTCATCGACTTCAGTGCCTGTCAGCAAAGTTGTCTTGATTTGCGCACTGGTCAGCACCGAGCCATCTGCAAACTGCACCTGATCAATGCCATAGCCATAAAGAACGTTGGTTGAGAAGTGCGAGCTGACGCGAAGGATTTCGTCTGTGCCTTTGATCTGGATAACCAGATCATCGGACTCACGCCGTATCAGAACATCCGAAGCGTTCAGCCCTTCAAGGCGGATCACATCCAGCTTATCGACCGTTGTGTCGTTGTAGGCATAATTGCTGATAGTGTCCTGGCCCGCGCCCCTGCGGAATACGTAAGTGTCTGAGCCGAATCCACCATCCAGCGAGTCGTTGCCACTGCCGCCGTCCAGAGTGTCGCTGCCATAACCGCCACTCAGCGTGTCATTACCTGCACCGCCCAACAACGTGTCGTTGCCTTCCTCTCCATTAAGAGTGTCCTTGCCGCGGCCACCTTCAAGCAGGTCGTTGCCAGCCCGACCAGCGAGGGTGTCATTACCGTCTCCGCCGGACAAGCGGTCTTCGCTCGCGTAGCCTGTGATGCTGTCGTCGCTCTCTGCGCCTATCAGCAATGCCGCTGTGATCTGCGCTTGGTCCCAAACGATGCCATTGGCGAACTGCAACTGATTGATCGCATATCCATAGCTCTGGTCTGCGTAGAAGTGCGAATTGACCCTTATTGTTTCGCCCGTCTGATTGATCTGAATAACCAGGTCATCAGACTCGCGGCGAATACTGACATCCTCTGAGGTCAGCCCCTCAAGCCGAATAACATCGAGTTTGTCGACAGTGGTGTCGTTGTAGGCATAGTTACTGATGGTATCTCGGCCATAGCCCTTGCCGAACACATACGTGTCGGAGCCTTTTCCGCCATCGAGCGTATCGTTACCGGTCCCCCCATCAAGAACATCGTTGCCAGCGCCGCCACTAAGCGAATCGTTTCCTGCGCCGCCCAGCAGCGTGTCGTTTCCGTCCTCACCATTGAGCGTATCCTTGCCATCGCCCCCGTCTAGTACGTCATCGCCGCCGCGACCGCTTAAAATGTCATTGCCGGCCAAGCCTGCCAGTTTATCGTCGCTGGCATAACCCGTGATGCTGTCGTCACTTTCAGTACCGATCAACAAGGCAGCCGTAATCTGCGCCTCGTCCCAAAGGGTGCCATCGGCAAATTGCAGCTGGTTGATTGCATAACCGTAGGACTGATCCACGGTAAAATGCGAACTGATACGCAGCGTCTCGCCCGTCTGACGAATCTGAATAAGCAAGTCATCGGATTCACGACGAATACTTACATCGCTGGTATTCAGTCCCTCCAGACGAACGACGTCCAGCTTGTTGGCTGTGAGGTCGTTATAGGAGTAGTTGCTGATGGTGTCCTGCCCAGAACCCTTTCGGTAAATATAAGTATCCGAGCCCTTGCCACCCTCCAACGAATCATTACCAGCACCTCCATCGAGGGTATCGTTGCCCGCGCCACCGTTAAGGGTATCGTTGCCGAGACCACCGAGCAGGGTGTCATCACCGTCCTCACCGTTGAGCGTATCGCGGCCTTCACCACCACTGAGAAGATCATCGCCAGCACGACCATTGAGCACATCGTCACCCTCAAGCCCTGCCAGCTCATCGGCAGTGGCATAACCGATAATACTGTCGCTGCCTTCCGTGCCTATCAAAAGCGCCGAAGTGATTTTGGCCTGGTCCCAGACTGTACCGTCAGCAAACTGAAACTGATTGATTGCATAACCATACGTTTGATCAACTGCGAAATGTGAACTGACCCGCAGAATTTCGCCCGTCTGACGAATC
Organism: Pseudomonas sp. MWU16-30316; assembly: GCF_020515645.1. Classification (NCBI taxonomy): domain Bacteria; kingdom Pseudomonadati; phylum Pseudomonadota; class Gammaproteobacteria; order Pseudomonadales; family Pseudomonadaceae; genus Pseudomonas; species Pseudomonas sp. MWU16-30316. The sequence continues at coordinate 76,437 of NZ_JAIZAZ010000009.1, forward strand.
TGAATGACAAGATCGTCAGACTCGCGGCGAATACTGACGTCTTCAGCGGTCAACCCTTCCAGGCGCACCACATCCAGTTTGTTCGGCATGTTCTCGTTGTAGGCATAGTTGTAGACAATGTCCTGCCCCGACCCCTTTCGGAAGATATAAGTGTCCGAGCCTTTACCGCCCTCAAGCGAATCGTTGCCCGTGCCACCGTCGAGAGTGTCGTTACCTTCGCCACCGGAGAGAATGTCATTGCCTGCTCCGCCCAATAGGGAATCATCGCCAGCCTCTCCGTTGAGACTATCTTTGCCGTCGCCACCATCAAGCAGATCATTGCCATTGCGGCCGTTGAGTGTGTCATTGCCCGCCAGCCCCAAGAGCGTGTCGGCAGTGTCGTAGCCCGTGATAGTGTCGTTGCCGTCGGTACCATCAAGAAGCGCAGCAGTGATGCTTGCGCGATCCCAGACAGTGCCATCGGCAAACTTCAACTGATCGATGGCATAACTCCAACTGCCGGATTCAGAGGTGAAATGCGAACGGATTCGCAAAGACTCGCCGGTCTGACGAATCTGCACAATCAGGTCGTCGGACTCCCGGCGCAGGCTGACGTCATCACCGTTCAGGCCATCGAGACGTACAATGTCGAGTTTGTTGGCGGTTGTATCGTTGTAACTGGAGTTATCAATTGCGTCGGAGCCAGAGCCTTTAGCAAAGATATAGGTGTCCGACCCTTTACCACCTTCCAGTGTGTCGTTTCCAGTACCGCCATCCAGCAGGTCGTCCCCGTTACCACCGGCCAGGCTGTCGTTGTCGGCACCGCCGAGCAACGTATCTGCACCGTCTTCGCCATATAAAGTGTCGCGCCCTGCACCTCCGCGAAGGGTGTCACTACCAAGGCCGCCAGAAAGCGTGTCGTTGCCTGCCAATCCTTCAAGAGTATCGTCAGTGTCGTAACCGGTGAGCGTGTCATTGAACTCGCCCCCCGTCAGTAACGAAGCCTTGATCTGATCTACACCCCAGACAGTACCGTCAGCAAACTGCAGTTGATCGATGGCGTAGTTGTAGTAACTGCTGGAAGGAGAGAAATGCGAGGAAACACGCAGGGTATCGCCGGTTTCCTTGATCTGGATAATCAGATCACTGTATTCCCGACGCAGGCTGATATCGCTCAGGTTAAGCCCTTCAAGACGAATGACGTCTTGCTTGCCAACCGTGCCCTCGTTGTACACGCCGTTGCTGATGCTGTCCTGGCCAGAGCCTTTACGGAAAACGTAGGTGTCAGAACCATAACCACCGTCAAGGCTGTCGTTGCCAGAACCACCATCCAGCACGTCATCGCCATAGCCGCCACTGAGCGAGTCATTACCTGCGCGCCCCAGCAATGTGTCATTGCCATCCTCGCCGTATAAAGTGTCCGAGCCATTGCCCCCGTCGAGCACATCATCGCCTGCACGACCACTCAGCGAATCGTTTCCATCCTGGCCAAAGAGGCTATCTGCTGTGGCATAACCAGTGAGAGTGTCGGCCTCTTCCGATGGCAGAACAACGGCAGCTTTGATCTGTGCACCATCCCACACGGAGCCGTCGGCGAATTTCAGTTGATCAATCGCGTAGGCGGTGACGCCATCCTGGCTGAAATGCGAACGCACAGTCAGGGTGTCACCTGTTGCCTTGATCTGAATGACAAGATCGTCACCCGACCGAGAAAAGCGCAGGTCGGCCGGATTCAAGCCATCCAGCTGAATGACATCAACCTTATCGGCAGCTGTTTCGCCGTAAGAGTTGTTGTTGATGCTGTCCTGACCATACCCTTTTGCAAAGCGGTAAGTGTCAGAACCGCGACCGCCATCAAGCGTATCGTTGCCAGTGCCACCATCAAGGATGTCGTTACCATCAGCGCCATAGAGAGTATCGCTACCGGCGTTGCCAGCCAGCAAATCGTTCCCTTCCTCGCCATACAGGTAGTCTGAGCCGGAACCACCGCTCAATGTGTCCTGGCCAATACCGCCATACAAGGTGTCGCTGCCTTCATCGCCATTCAGAACATCGTTACCGGCAAGGCCATTGAGGACGTCATCCCCCATACCACCAACAATACGGTCATCGGATGCATAGCCGGTGAGAGCATCATTACCGTCAGTGAAGGTAAAGGCCGCCATGCTCTTGATTTGCTCAACGTCCCACTGAGTGCCGTCAGCAAATCGAATCTGCTCTACGGTATAAGGCGTGTCGCCGTCATTCTGGAAGTAGCCGGAAATCGTTACCTTGTCCGTGGAATTTTTTAGGGACAAGACCAGATCATTATATGAACGGGTAACAATGATATCGGTCGGAAGAATGTTCGTCGCGAACTCGATAACATCTGTCTTTCCGGCACTCGAATCGTAGTTATTGATCGAGTCCTGACCCCAGCCACGGTTGAAACGATAGACATCAGAACCATCACCGGCCGTGAGGTAATCGTTACCCGTACCGCCATCCAGTTGATCGTTGCCTGAATCGCCGTACAGAGTGTCGTTGCCCGCATCACCTAGCAGTGTGTCATTGCCCTCGCCACCAGTCAGGTAGTCCACGCCATCGCCACCGGATAACTGATCAATGCCGGAACCGCCGTAAAGATAGTCATTTCCAGCATCGCCGAGCAGAGTATCGTCGCCACTCTCACCCGAGAGACTGTCTGCACCGACTCCGCCCTGAAGAGTATCGTTACCCCCCTGACCATTAAGACTGTCATCGCCTGAACCGCCGCTCAGAACGTCGTCGGTGGCGTAACCCCAAACATTGTCATTGCCATCTGTGGTGATAATTGACAGGGCTTTGATCTGATCCAGATTCCATGTCGTGCCATCGGCAAAACGGATCTGCTCCAACGCATAAGGAGTAACACCGTCATTCTGGAAATAGCCAGAAATCGTGATTCTGTCAGCAGAGTCTTTCAGCGACAGGATCAGGTCAGTGTATGAACGAGTGACGATGACATTGGCCGGAAGAATATCCGCCGCGAACTCGATAGCATCTGTCTTTCCAGCACTCGAATCGTAGTTATTGATCGAGTCCTGGCCCCAGCCACGACTGAAACGATAGACATCAGAACCATCACCGGCCGTGAGGTAGTCGTTGCCAGTACCGCCATCCAGTTGATCGTTACCTGAATCACCGTAAAGAGTGTCGTTACCTGCATCACCTAGCAGTGTGTCATTGCCCTCGCCACCAGTCAGGTAGTCCGCGCCCTCCCCCCCAGACAACTGGTCGGTGCCAGAACCGCCGTATAGGTAGTCATTCCCGGAATCGCCGAGCAGAGTGTCGTCGCCGCTTTCACCCGAGAGGCTGTCAGCTCCGGCTCCGCCCTGAAGGATGTCGTTGCCTGCCTGACCATACAGGCTGTCATCGCCCAGACCACCATTCAGGGTGTCATCAGTCGCGTAGCCCCAGACATTGTCATTGCCATCTGTAGTGACAACCGCCATGATTTTGGCTTGGTCTAGGGTCCAAGTGGTGCCATTAGCAAAGCGGATTTGCTCCAATACATACGGGGTAATGCCGTCATTCTGGAAATACCCATAAATAGTAATTTTGTCAGACGAGTTCTTTAGCGAAAGAACTAAATCGGTATATGCGCGAGTAACAACTATGTCTACAGGAAGAATATCTGCAGCAAACTCAATAACATCGAGCTTTCCCGCGCTTGAGTCATAATTATTTATCGAGTCCTGCCCCCAGCCACGACTAAAACGATAACTGTCAGAACCAGCCCCCCCATCAAGTTGATCATTACCCTGCCCGCCCTCAATGAAGTCATCACCCAAACCACCAGAAATGGTGTCATTACCAATTTCACCTATGAGTACATCATTACCGCCAGCACCACTCAGGTAGTCAGAGCCGTCACCGCCATTTAATACATCATTGCGTTCCCCGCCATAAAGAGAGTCATTACCCGCCTTACCAAAAATATAGGCTTTTTCCAACTGAACCTGCAATGAGTCGTTAGTGCTAGAACCTATAAACAGACCCGAGAGCTCCAGTGCAAGAAGCTTTTGCTCAGACTGTGTGAGAGACTCATAATACGAATTAAACTCAGCCGCTAACTCGGTGGGCATCTCGCGTCCCAACGATGTCCCCATAAGCTCAACCAAATCAACTAAAGCGTCAACTTTAGAAAGTAGAAACTTACTATCAATCAGCTCAAAAACCTTACTATAATCTAAATACTCCAAATCTTCAGACAGATCCACGGCGCCGTAGTAGGATTTTAGTCGTGTCTGCAACAACAACCCTTGATAGACCGAATCGAGAAGCTCAGAGTATGATTCATTCAGAAGCGCTACCTGAGTAGAGTTTAATAAAAAGTCTTTTTCAGTCAAAGTTATCACTTGACCGCCAAGCAACAACCCTAGTGACTTAGAAGTATTAATACTGCCTACAGTCAAGCTAACTGAAGAGTTTTTCGACGCATCCGTAGATGAAGAAAAATCAAAAAAAACCTGACCATTAAAAATCTCCAGTATGGAGATGCGCTCAAAAATTCTCATCTGCTCCAGCTGTTCAGAAGTAGGAGTTGAATCTTTTGAGCCGCCGCTTCCTCCTTCGCCACCACCATTTCCCGAATCGACGACACCCTCTTTAATATTCCATGAGTACTCAAACTTAAAGCTATTATTACCTACAATCAGATCTCCAATACGCTCTTTGAACGTATCAAAACTTGACGTCGCACTCCAAGCACTTAACAGATCATCCAACATGGACAGTTGCTGCGCCCGCGTACTTGCCTTTGAGTACGCCTCAAGTAACTGGTAAAGCCCTTGACTCATGGTTGCGGCAGCCGCCAAGTCCCTAACTGCACCCGAACCTGACATATTCACTAGTTGCGCAGCGGAATCGCTAACGTAGCTATCTGCAAACTCACTGTAAAATGGATTTGAAACCAGATCCAAATTTGCCGCCGAGCTTTGGTTACCATTTAACTTACCAACATGACCATCTTCATAAGTAAACTTTCCGATAGCTGAAATTACGTTACCGTTTTGGATCTCATTGGAGGCACTTGCTTCTAAACTTATAGACTTAACATTTAGCTCTTTAAGGCTTTTAAGCTCACCTATCTGAGAAATACCATCTTGATTAAAATCCTGCCACACCTTAACACTATCAAAAAGAGTATCTTCCCTATCGAAAACACCATCTTTATTTGAATCCAAGTCTGAAAGCGCGTCAAAGCCATTTACAGCCTTGGTTCCGTCCGCCTTTATTGTATCTACGCCAAATAGTTCTGCGCCACTGCCAATCAGACCATCTTCATCTTTATCCAATACTAAAAAGCCATCATCCTTACCTACCCAGCCAGTACCAGTTTTTAACCCATCACCGTTAAAATCAAACTTCACGCCTGCTGCAACGCTAACTGTTTCTATTCCATCGTTATCAAGATCGAGTGCAAGGGGGTCACCTCGGGGTACAAAATTTCGGGCTGAAGAAAACTTTCCGTTCACCGCGTCAAATATCGGATCCAGCCATCTCCTTTTGGATATCTCCTCTGCTGACCAATCAATACCTGCTTCAAGCATCTTTGCAAAACCAAACTTCATAAGCTCGGTTTTAAAACCTTGACGCTTGAGATACTCCTGAAGTGTCTGGTTATTTTGCATAGAGTCAAAGACTCGATCCAAACCAGTTCTCTCGGTGATTTTCTCAAGCAAAAAAGTTGCAGCACCTACGCCAGCGGCTTTTGAAAGCTCTTCTGCCACTTTATAGTAAGCGCTTTCCCTGGTAGCAGGATCAACGGCATCTTGAGCAATACCATACCACGTTATTGCGCTATCAACCTTGTCATATATGTAAGTCGCGACACCAGCCTTTTTTAAAACCGCCGTTGGCACATTCATACAACACTTCCTTTTTCGTAATTAAATGCCGCAATCAAAAAATCCCGGACAGACCAAACCCACCCACCCAACAGTAAACAAGGTACCAATATAGAAAAAAATTGATGAAAATCGGAAAATGGTTTTTTTGCCACTCCAATCCCGACCACGCCAAGAACCACAAAGCTGAAAAATAAAAAGACGAACACTCTAACAAACAAATACATAACATCTGACAGTCTAACTTCACTTACCCAACCTTCAGTTTTTTCCGAGAACAGTATGATCCAGACTGTATGACAAAAGGTCGACCAAAAAAAACCCATAACACTATAGGTGGAAATCCGAGCATCCAAAACAAGAAAAAAAAAGGAGTATATACGGCTAACGCCACCGCCTAAGCCCGCTAAGTCATCAACAAAAAAATAGAGAGAGGCGCCACCAATAGCATAAATCGTCAGACCTAAAAGAAACATCATCCCTCCTTAAGCACATCTACAAACAGAAACATTCAGACAAACCACTCAACAATATTAAAAAATGAATCTACAGCTCTAGCGCTCCCTCAAACTCTCCAACGCATGCTGCTGCAACGGACTCAAAAAATACTCAATCACCCGCCGCTTATTGGTCTTCACTTCCGCCGTCACTGCCATGCCCGGTGACAACTTGATGTCCACACCATTCACATTCAGCGTGTTGCTGTTTAGGCGGATCTTGCTGCTGTAAATCAACCCGCGCTTTTCATCTTCGATGGCGTCGTTGGAGACGCTGATGACTTCGCCTTCGATCGTGCCGTACTTGGTGAAGGTGAAAGTCTCGACCTTGACGGTAACGGGCTGACCGGCGCGGACGAAACCGACGTCCTTGTTTTCCAGCATGGCTTCCACTTCCACCGGCTGGCCGTCGGGGACCAATACCATCAGCGGTTGCGCGGGGGTGACAACACCGCCGACGGTATGCACGGCCAGTTGCTGGACGGTGCCGTCTACGGGTGCTTCGAGGGTCGTGAGGTCTTCCTGATAGCGGGCCTTGGTCAGGTCCTGATTGAAAGATGCGATCTTTTGATCGGCTTGCTGCAGCAAGTCGAGCATGGCGCGGCGGGTCTGGGCGACTACGCCTTCGCGACGGCGTTCTGCTTCCTGGCGGGCGGCGGTGGATTGCAGAACGCTGGCTTGCTGTACGCTCAGTTGGCGTTCCAGGTCCAAGCGAGCCTGCTCCTTTTCCAGATAAGCGTGGCGGGCGATGTACTGCTTTTTCAGCAGGTTTTCATAGTCGCTGGCCAATTTGGTGGCGATGGGCAGGGTTTTCTGCAGGCTCGTGACTTGAATACGCGCCGCCTGAATGTCTGCCTGACGTTGCTGAATCTCGGCATCGACCAGGTCAAGGCTGCTGCGGTACTCCTGATACTGGCCCTGCAGCCAGCGCTCAGCCGCCAGCACATGCATCGGGTCGGCATCAACAATGGTGCCAGTCAGATCCCGAGGCGGTTTGCGCTGGTTGATTGCATCGAGCATGGCGGCCGCTCGGGCACTGTCGATACGTGCAGCCAGCAAATCACTGCGGACGCGTCCGACATCAGCATCGGCTGATGTGGAATCCAGCTCCAGAAGCAACTGACCGGCCTTGACCGATTGCCCGTCATGCACATGAATCGCCTTGACCACCGCCGTTTCACTGGACTGAATGGTTTTGGTCTTGCCGCTGGGGATGATCTTGCCGCTGGCGGTGGCGACTACATCAATCTTGCCCAGACAGGCCCACAGCAGCGCCAGTGCCGCGAACGCCATGATCGCCCACATGAAAATGCGCGGTGCGGGGTGGCTGGGTTTGTCCTGCAACTCCAGCGCGGCGGGCAGAAACTGCACTTCATGCGCCAGGCGCTTGGGCGCGTCCATTTCTCGACGCTGTCGCCAGGATTGCCGCCAGACACGGCGATAGCGTTGTAACAGTCCGCTGGATTCGGCGTTAGACATGGCTGCCTCCTTGCTGCAGGCGATGGAGGCGCGAGTAGTGACCGGCTTGATGCGTCAGCAATTCGGCATGAGTGCCCTGCTCTACAATTTGCCCGCGATCCACGACGACGATGCGGTTGGCATCGCGAACGGCAGACAGCCGATGCGCGATGATGATTACCGTGCGCCCCTTGCAAATGGCCTGCATGTTCTGCTGAACAATGCGCTCGGACTCATAGTCCAGCGCACTGGTGGCCTCGTCGAAAATCAGGATGCGCGGGTTGCCCATCAGCGCGCGGGCGATGGCGATACGTTGGCGCTGACCACCGGATAACGACGCGCCGTGCTCGCCGACCATCGTGTCGTAGCCTTCCGGCAGCTCAAGGATGAAATCGTGGGCGCCTGCCAGTTTGGCCATTTGCATCACGGCTTCCAAAGGCGCTCCGGCATCACTCAAGGCGATGTTTTCGCGGATGCTGCGGTTGAACAGCATGTTGTCCTGCAGCACCACGCCGATCTGGCGGCGCAGGGAAGAGACGTCTGCCAGCGCCAGATCCATGCCGTCGACCAGCACCCGACCGCGCTCTGGTACATAGAGGCGCTGTAACAGACGCGTCAGTGTGCTTTTGCCAGAGCCGGAGCGCCCCACCACACCGATGACCTGGCCTGGCGTGATAACCAGATTGATGCCACGCAGGATCTCCGAGCCATCCGGACGATAGCGAAAATGCACCTGGTCGAACTCTATGCGCCCCTTGATCGGCGGCAATGCACTGCGGTTGACTTGCGAGAGTTCGTTGCGGGTATTGAGGATGTCGCCCAGACGCTGAACCGACACACCGGTCTGCTGGAAGTTGGTCCACAGCTGCGCAAGGCGCATGATCGGTTGGGCAACACGCCCGGCGAGCATGTTGAATGCAATCAACTGGCCGACCGAAAGTTGGCCGTCGATTACCAGGCGCGCACCGAACCACAAAGTTGCGACAGTCACCAGTTTGCCAATCAGAGAGACACTTTCGTTGGCAATGGTCGACAGGTTCTGAGTTTTGAATCCGGCAGCGACATAGCCCGCCAACTGGTTATCCCACTTGCGAATGGCTTGAGGCTCCACTGCCATCGATTTAAGGGTGTCGATGCCGTTAACCGTTTCGACCAGAAACGCCTGATTCTCAGCACCTCGGGCAAAACTGTCGTTAAGGCGTTTGCGCAACACAGGAGTAATGAGCACCGACACCAGAATGTAGAGCGGCAGGGACAACAGCACGATCAAGGTCAGCCAGCCGCTGTAGTAGAACATCACCGCAATGAACACCACCGAGAACAGCACATCCAGCAACAGGGTGATGGCATTGCCGGTCAGGAAGTTGCGGATGTTTTCCAGTTCTCTCACCCGTGCTACCGAATCGCCCACGCGGCGTGCCTGGAAGTACGATAGCGGCAACGTGATCAAGTGACGAAACAGCTTCGAACCCAGCTCTACGTCGATGCGGCTGGCGGTGTGTGCGAACACATAGGTGCGCAAGCCAGACAAGGCCGACTCGAACAGCATCACACCGGCAAGGCCGATGGCGATAACGTCGAGGGTGGTCAATCCGTGATGGACAAGTACCTTGTCCATCACTACCTGGAAGAACAGCGGTGTGATCAGCGAGAAAATTTGCAGGACGAAGGAAACCAGCATCACTTCGCCCAGCAACTTCCGGTACTTGACGATGGCAGGAATGAACCAGGTGAAATCGAAACTTGAAGACTCGCCCGGCGTTCCGGCCTCCGAGCGAATGAGCAGTAACTGGCCTGTCCAACGCTCCTGCAAGGCCTCGAAAGTAACAACCTCGGGGCGTTGAGAAAGAGGGTCGTGGATGAGCGCCTTGCCTTGATCAAGACGCGCAATGATAAAGAATCCACCGTTATTGTCCGCTGCTATCGCGGGAAGTGGTGTACGGTCCAAACGCTCGGTGGTGGTCCTCGCAGCCTTGGCTTTCAAGCCGAGTTTACGGGCCGCCAGTAACAGGCTGTCCTGCGACAGATACTGGTCAGGGCTGCCAAACTCATGGGCAAGTTGCTCTGGCGAGGCGGCCACCTGATGGAAGCGCGCAAGCATAACCAGCGAAGCCAGTCCGGTGTCGAGGCGAGGGGCATTATCAGGCGTCTGAGCGCCTATTTCCGAATCATTCATAGCGCTTCCCTGCCGACATGCCACTGGTAGGCAAATCTGATCAATTTGCTAAATAATGGCAACAGGCCATCCGTGATGCGCGTCACACTTTTAGAATTTAATGCACCCGGATTGCAACTGTTCAGCTACGCACTCAAAAAATGCATCTAAAGACCCGGCGGTAAAAAGTCCTTGGCCGGGTCGTAGTCCTGCTTTAGATAGATCGCCAGCGCCCTAAGATCATCAGGGCTCAGCGTACCCGCTGCCTGTTTAAGCTTGAGGTTGTCGAGAATGTAGTCATACCGGGCATTGTTGTAATCACGAACTGCGGCATACAACTGACGCTGGGCATTGAGTACGTCGGCGATGTTGCGCGACCCCACATCAACGCCGACCTGATTGGCTTCCACGGATTTCTGACCGGAAACGATGCTTTGGCGTCGGGCTGCAATCTGCTCTATGCCCGTATTGATGCCGCGAAACGCATTACGCGTATTCAGCACCACTTCGCGGCGGCGGTCTTCCTGTTCGTCCTGGCTCTGATAAAGACGCTCGGTGGACTCCTTGATCTGGGAGTTGGTCATTCCGCCCGAGTAAAGAGGGATATTGAGTTCAATGCCGATGCTGCTTTGGTCAACATTGTCGCGATAGCCGTTAGCACCGAAGTCAGTCGGGTTGCTGTAGCCAAAGCTGTCGTTATCACCTTTGCGATAAGAAGCAACAGCGTCAACCGTGGGGGCATGCCCGGCTTTACGCTGATTAAGTGTTTGCTCGGCAGCACTAACTGCACGCTCGCTGGCTTGCAGCTCAAGATTCTGCCGCACGGCAACGTCGACCCAGGCTCGGGCGTCATTGGGTACGGGAGCCTCAACCGGCATCTGGTGCCTCATGCCTGCAATTGACGTGTAGCTGTGCTTGGTCAGGCGTTCCAGCGCTTCATAGGCATCATCTACTTTTCGCTGCACCAGTTGCCGGTTGGCGCGAGCATTGTCATAGGCGGCCTGGGCGTCATACACGTCAGTGATGCTTGAAGCACCGTCTTCCAGTCGGCCCTGAGCCTGATCGCGCTGACGCAACAGCGCAGCCTCTTCCGCCTGAGCGGCTGCGAAAGCGTCCAGTTGGCGCAGTGTTTCGAAGTAGGCCTGGGCAGCAGTCAGCAGCAGGTTTTGCTCTTTGGCGGACAGCTCAAGCTCCGCCTGATCCACGCTCGATTGCGCAGCCTTCAATTGAAACCAGCGATCAATGCGGAACAACGGCTGACTGAGATTCGCACGAAACGTTGTGCCACTTCGCTCACGGCTCAAGGAAGGCTCGTCCCGCTCCAGACGGGTAACTTCAGACGTTGCCCCGGCGGTGAGATTCGGCAGCAGGCCTGCCCGAGCCTGAGGCACGGCTTCGCGTTGCGCGTTATAGGCATGACGTGCGGCAGACAATTGCGCATCGTTAAGTGATGCTGCCTGATAAACACTCAGTAAGTCAGCATGCTGTTGAGCTTGCTCTCGAGCGAACACAGTTTCGCCGCACGCACAGGCGCAGGTCAGGATCACCAGAACGAGCGGGGGAAAGGGATTCATCTACGTTCCATGCGAAAAGAATTCCTGAGTGCCATTAAATTGGCTTGTCATGAGTTCGGCGTAAACGAAGAAAGCTTTAGTCGGCTGAAAGGTTTTTTCGCTGACGCTCAAGGTCCAAGCGAAAAACTACCGAAAACACCTCAGTCTTTGTTTATCACCTTCACATTTGGGCGGTAAGCTAGCGCCCTATGGATGACTCAGACTACCTACGCCTGTTGACGATCCAGGCCGAACAAGCCAACGCCTTTCTTTCCAATGCGCGGAAGTGGGAGCGTGAGCGCTGGGTTTGTCAGCGCCTGTTGCAGGGGCTGAACATTGCGCATCGCAATGAGGACTTCACGCCTGCCACTCAGGAGCCGCCGGATGTGCTGTTTCGTGACGGGCGTTTCGAGGTGTTTTTCGTGCTGGACGAGGGGCGGCGTCTCAATGACGAGTGGCGTGAGGAGCTGGCGCGACGACGTAGCGCTTTTTCGTTGAGCCAACTGGTACGTCGGGAGGCCAAGCCCAAGCGGATTCCCGCCTCTGAACTGCTGCACCGACTTGCCCCTACCCTGCGCAAGAAATCCACCAATTATCGCGAACGCGGCATCGACTTGGGCGGGCTGGATATCATCGCCTTCGCCAGCCTCAAGCGCGAGGTGCTGGACCTCAACAGTCACTTTCCACCACCGACCGAATACCTGCGTCAGGGCTGGCGCTCGTTGTCGCTGGTGGGGCCGACCTTCGCTCGGGTATTGTTCGCGCATCCCGGCGCTCCGGATTTTCTGCGTACCAATCTGGGGCGCAGTGTCGTTTTCGATGTTGGAATCAGTTTATGAGCCCCTTGCAGGAACTGCTGGCCGATGTGCCTCAACAAGGTCGCGTGCGCTGGATAGGCGTGCGTCCGCAATCGCGGGTCGAGATGATCGAGCTGGATGCCGTGGAAGCGCGTCGCGAAGCGGGTCTGACCGGCGATCACTCGCGGCCCGGCCCGCGCAATGCGCGGCAGGTGACGCTGATCCAGTGGGAACATCTGGCGGTGGTTGGCTCGTTGCTGAACCGCGCGGCGGATAACCCCATCGTGCCGCAGGATTTGCGGCGCAATCTGGTGATCAGTGGCATCAACCTGTTCAGCCTGAAGAATCGACGCTTCCGGATCGGTCAGGCGATATTCGAAACCACCGGCTGGTGTCAGCCGTGTGCGCGACTTGAGCAGCGCCTTGGTCACGGGACGTTCCAGGCGGTGCGTGGGCATGGCGGAATCACTGCGCGAGTGTTACAAAGCGGCATCATCCGCCTGGACGATGTGTTGCAGGTCGAGCCGCTGGAAATCACTGATCCCTGGCCCCCTGCCCGTCAGCACGCTTGAGACAACGCATAAATTGAGCAGCCACCTGAACCCGGAACCGCAAAGGTGTGTCGAAGAGTACCTTCAGGCACACCGGGATCCAGTCGAGCGCAGGCCGCTCCTGAACCGGACAGTGTGGTGATGAACCCTTTATTGAGCCTTCTGACGCTATGAGCTGCCTTGCGCTCGCGAAGATCGAGCTCCCCCCGAATTCCTTAAACCTTCCGAGTAATCCTTATGACGCATCGTATTGTTATCGTTGGCGGAGGCGCTGGCGGTCTGGAGCTGGCTACCAGTCTGGGCAAGACCCTGGGCAAGAAAGGCACGGCCAGTGTCACGCTGGTTGATGCCAACCTGACGCATATCTGGAAACCGCTGTTGCACGAAGTGGCTGCCGGTTCGCTCAACTCGTATGAGGACGAGTTGAACTACGTGGCTCAGGCCAAGTGGAACAACTTTCAGTTTCAACTCGGGCGCATGACCGGTCTGGACCGCGCCAGCCGCCAGATTCATCTGGCCGAGACGCTGGATGAAAACGGCGCAGAACTGGTTCCGGCACGCAGCCTGGGTTACGACTCGCTGGTCATCGCCGTGGGCAGCACCACCAACGACTTCGGCACCAAGGGCGCGGCAGAACATTGCCTGTTTCTCGACAGCCGCAAGCAGGCCGAGCGCTTTCACCAGCAACTGCTCAACCACTACCTGCGCGCCCACGCCGGTCAGGCCGACAGCGCGCAGGAAATCACCGTGGCCATCGTGGGTGCCGGTGCAACCGGTGTCGAGCTGGCGGCAGAACTGCACAACGCGGCGCATGAGCTGGCGGCTTACGGGCTGGGCCAGATCAAGCCGGAAAACCTGCGCATCACGGTGATCGAAGCCGGTCCACGGGTGTTGCCCGCGCTGCCTGAGCGCATCGGCGCGCCGGTGCACAAGACGCTGGAAAAACTCGGTGTGACGGTGCTGACCAATGCGGCAGTCAGTGAAGTGACGGCTGATGGTTTGATCACTGCTACCGGGCAGGTCATTCCGGCGAGCTTGAAGGTCTGGGCGGCAGGTATCCGTGCCCCGGCCTTCCTGCAGGAACTGGATGGCCTGGAAAGCAACCGGATCAATCAGTTGCAAGTGCTGCCGACGCTGCAAACCACCCGTGACGAAAATATCTTCGCCTTCGGTGACTGCGCGGCCTGCCCGCAAAAAGGCACCGACCGCAACGTCCCGCCGCGCGCTCAGGCCGCCCACCAGCAGGCGTCCTTGCTGGTCAAATCGCTGCGCTTACGGATCGAAGGCAAGACGTTGCCTGAGTACACCTACAAGGACTACGGCTCGCTGATCTCGCTGTCGAGCTTCTCGGCGGTCGGCAATCTGATGGGTAACCTGATGGGCAGCGTGATGCTTGAAGGCTGGCTGGCGCGCATGTTCTATGTATCGCTGTACCGCATGCACCAGATGGCGCTGTACGGCACCTTCCGTACCTTGATGCTGATGCTGGGCAGCAAGATCGGCAAAGGCACCGAGCCGCGGATGAAGCTGCACTAAGGTACGCCAGACGAGAGGCGTACGGGAGAACACCGCCGTGCCCGTGCTTCGCGTGGGCATGCCGTTCTGGACGCGCTGCGTTCGCTCTTGACTGTGCGACGCAGCGTAGAACTTGCGACGCAGAGCGTCGTGAAATGCATTCCCACGCTGGAGCGTGAGGAACGATCACCTCACTATCGTGCGGCGCTCTGCGTCGCATGCCATTCCGGACGTTCCGCGTCCTCTTGCGACGCAGAGCGTCGTGAAATGCATTCCCACGCTGTAGCGTGAGGAACGATCATCTCACTATCGTGCGGCGCTCTGCGTCGCATGCCATTCCGGACGCTCCGCGTCCTCTTGACGACGCAGAGCGTCGTGAAATGCATTCCCACGCTGGAGCGTGCGGAACGATCATCTCACTATCGTGCGGCGCTCTGCGTCGCATGCCATTCCGGACGTTCCGCGTCCTGTTGCGACGCAGAGCGTCGTGAACTGCATTCCCACGCTGGAGCGTGAGGAACGATCATCTCACTATCGTGCGGCGCTCTGCGTCGCATGCCGTTCCGGACGCTCTGCGTCCTCTCCTAAGTGAATCCGACTGTTCTGCCAACGCGTTTGCTGCGCCGACTTGCGGTGCCCCGAATACCCGCTATTTTTAACAGGATCGGGTTGTGCGCCAAGCAATCGGACGGAAGGCTCTCGTACTGTTATCAAGTTTGTCTGCGGCGCGCAGATAACCATTGAGTCGTGTACAACGCTGCACTGTTCAGGGATCGAACCCATGATGTCGAATCAATTCAGTAGCACTCCTGCGCAACGTCATCCGCGTTTCATCTGGTTCTCACTCATTCCCGTCGTCCCCGCCATTGCCTGGATTCTCTCTCAGTTCGGCATGGGTACCGCCAATCTGGTGGCTTGCGCTGCATTGCTGGTGATCGGTTTCGGCGCTTGTGCCTGGTCTGCCCGCTCACAGCAGAACGAAGTGCGCCACGCAGTGGCTCAGGCGCTGGACCATCATCAGGTACATAGCGCTCAAAGCAGCGCCATGGCCTCCAGCGCCCAGTTCAATGAAATCCTCCTTGGTGCCATGCCGATCTGGGCCAAGCAGGTCGAAAGCTCGCGCCAGCAGACCGAAACCGCCATCGTCGAGCTGAGCACGCGTTTCATGGGCATTTCCGAGCGCCTGCAGGAAACCGTGCAGGCGTCTCAGCACGCTGCCGGTGAACTGGACGGTCAGAACGCCGATGGTGCGCTGAAAGTGTTGTCGCAGAGCGACAGCGAACTAAGCCGGGTAATCGACTCGCTCAAATCCACCCAGGCCAGCCGCGACCAGACGCTCTCCCAGGTGCGCAGCCTCACCGCCTACACCGGCGAATTGCGCACCATGGCCGCCGACGTTGCAGCGATTGCCGCACAGACCAACCTGCTGGCCCTCAACGCGGCCATCGAGGCAGCGCGTGCCGGTGAAGCGGGCCGTGGCTTTGCCGTGGTGGCCGACGCGGTGCGCAGCCTGTCGAGCAAGTCCAGCGAAACCGGTCAGCAGATGTCCGCCAAGGTCGACATCATCAACAACGCCATCACCCAGCTGGTGCAGGCTGCATCGAGCGGCGCCGATCAGGACAGCCATTCGGTGGCCGCTTCCGAGCAAAGCATTCAGAACGTACTGGAGCGCTTCCAGAGCATCACCGGTCGCCTGGCCGAGTCCGCCGACCTGCTCAAGCAGGAGAGCTACGGGATTCGCGACGAAATGACCGAGGTTCTGGTGAACCTGCAGTTTCAGGACCGGGTCAGCCAGATTCTCGCCCACGTACGCGACAACATCGACTCGTTGCACGCGCACCTTCTGCAGGCTAGCCAATCCCCTGATGAGGCGGTCGCCATCGACGCCCGGCAATGGCTGGCGCGCATGGAGTCCACCTACGCGACCGACGAGCAGCGTCGCACTCACCGAGGTGAATCGGCAGCACAGCAGGATTCGCAGGAAATCACGTTTTTCTAGGAGTAAATCATGGCTAAGAGTGTATTGGTGGTCGACGATTCAAGCAGCGTCCGGCAAGTCGTCGGTATCGCGCTGAAGAGTGCCGGATACGACGTTATCGAAGCCTGTGACGGGAAGGATGCACTGGGCAAGCTCACCGGGCAGAAAGTGCACCTGATCATCAGCGACGTGAACATGCCGAACATGGACGGCATCACTTTCGTCAAGGAAGTGAAGAAGCTGGCCAGCTACAAGTTCACGCCCATCATCATGCTGACCACCGAATCCCAGGAATCGAAAAAGGCCGAAGGTCAGGCCGCAGGCGCCAAGGCGTGGGTCGTCAAACCGTTTCAACCGGCACAAATGCTCGCAGCGGTTTCCAAGCTGATCCTGCCCTGAGACCCAGGCCCCTGGAGGCCAGCATGCCCACGCCAGACGAGAGCACCAACGACACTGCACGCGTGCAGATAGACGGCGAGTTGACGATCTACACCGTGACCGAATTGGCCGCCAGGCTATTGCCACAGATCGGCGCTGCAGCACGCCTGGAGGTTGATCTTTCACAGGTCACCGAGATGGACGGCGCCGGCCTGCAACTGCTGGCAGTGATTCAGCGCGAAGCCGGCAAGACCGGGACTTCGCTGCACCTGACCAGGCAAAGCAAGGCGGTCAGCGAAACCTTCGAGTTATGTAATCCGGGTGTGGTGCTGTAGCGCGTCCAGTTGCAGTACGGCCCAGTGATCGATCAAGGAAGTCATCGTGAGTATTAATCTCGATCAGGCACAGCAGACGTTTATCGTTGAAGCGCGTGAGCTTTTGCAGGCCATGGAGGAATCCCTCCTGCAACTCGAAAGCGAGCCCGGCGACCAAGACGCGATCGGCGCGGTTTTCCGCGCAGCGCACACCATCAAAGGCTCGGCCGGACTGTTCGGGCTGACGCCTATCGTCAGTTTTACTCACATCGTCGAAGACGTGCTGGATCGTCTGCGTGAAGGCAGCGTTTCGGTAAGCGCCGAGCTGATCGCCGTGCTGCTCAAATCCGGTGATCACATGCTTGAGTTGATCGACGTGGTTGCCAGCCGTGGCGAGCAGTTGCAGCCGCCTGCCCTGGAGCGTGAGGTGGCGTTGCGTCAGGCATTGCAGGTCTTCCAGGCACCGGCCAGCGCCGGGGCCGCTGACAGCACTAGTGCGTCGGTCGTCAGTGATGATGAACAGTCAGCCGAGGTGCTCTGGCATATCTCGCTGCGCTTTGGCGTGGATGTGTTTCGCAACGGCATGGACCCACTGTCGTTCCTGCGCTACCTCAATACCCTGGGGCAGATGGTCCAGGTCACGACGGTAACCGACGGTATTCCAGCAGTTGAGGCGTGGGACCCGGAATCCTGCCACTTGGGTTTCGAGATCGATTTCCGCTCTGCTGCCGGGCACGCCGCAATCAACGAAGTCTTCGATTTCGTACGTGAAGACTGCGCCGTGGAAATCACCCCGGTGAACGAGACGCCAGACCACCTTGAGCCTACCGGCACCGAACTGGTCTCGCAGCCCGAGCACAGCCCTCTGGTGGCCAGCGGCGAACTGCTGGGCGATCAGCGCGCAGTGCCTCGTACGCCCGCAACGGCAACGGCAACCGCTGTAGAGCGCCCTTCTTCGGCCAGCGAGCAGAAAAACAAGGATGGCCGCTATGTGCGCGTCAACGCCGACAAGCTCGACGAGCTGATCAATCTGGTCGGCGAGCTGGTCATTGCCAGCGCTGGTGCCAGCCTGCTGGCCAAGTCGTGCGACAACGACCCGCTTCAGGAAGCCAGTTCCACCGTATCGGGGCTGGTCGAGCAGATTCTGGATGGCGCGCTGCACCTGCGCATGATCCCCATCGGCGATACCTTCAATCGCTTCCGCCGTGTGGTGCGCGATGTCAGCCAGGAACTGGGCAAGGACATTGACCTGATCATCAATGGTGCGGAGACCGAACTGGACAAGACCGTCGTCGAAAAGATCGGCGACCCGCTCATGCACCTGCTGCGCAATTCCATGGACCACGGCATCGAGAGCGCCGAAGCACGTCGCGCAGCAGGCAAACCGGCCAAAGGTCATTTGAGCCTCAACGCGTACCACGACTCGGGCAGCATCGTCATTGAAATCGCCGACGACGGGGCCGGACTCAACCGCGAGCGCATCCTCGACAAGGCCCAGCAACGCGGACTGGTGGCGGCCGGCGCAAGCCTCACCGATCAGGAAATCTACAACCTGATTTTCGAGCCAGGCTTTTCCACTGCCGAGGCCGTCACCAACCTTTCGGGGCGCGGTGTCGGCATGGACGTGGTCAAGCGCAACATCACCTTGCTGCGCGGCACGGTGGATCTGGACAGTCAGCCCGGTCAGGGCACCATCGTGCGCATCCGCCTGCCGCTGACGCTGGCGATCATCAACGGTTTTCTGGTCGGTATCGATCAGTCGACGTACGTGATCCCGCTGGACATGGTGCAGGAATGCATCGAGCTGGACGAACACAACCGGCAGTTGACCCGCGACAGCGGCTACCTGGACCTGCGTGGCGAAGTGCTGCCGCTGGTCTACCTGCGTGACCACTTCAATCATGAAGGCCCGGCCGCCAGGCGCCAGAACGTGGTGGTGGTGCGTTACGCAGAGCACAAGGCCGGTCTGGTGGTCGATGACCTGCTTGGCGAGTTCCAAACCGTTATCAAACCTCTGGGCAAGCTGTTCGGCGCGCTGCGCGGCATCAGCGGCTCGACGATTCTGGGCAGCGGCGCGGTGGCGTTGATTCTCGACATACCCGCCCTGCTCAACCAGATCGTACACATGGAGGCCCGCTCGACCCAGGCGCCTCAATCCCTGTTGCCCACTTCTCGCTGACGGATTCGCAATTCCCAAGGAGTTACTTCAATGAAATGGTTCTACGATCTGAAGATTTCCACCAAGCTGATTACCTCGTTTCTGGTGGTTCTGGCGTTGACCGCGGCCATGGGAGTCTTTGCCATCATCCAGCTCGGCCAGGTCAACCAGGCCGCTCAGGACATCAAGGAAAACTGGATGCCGTCCATGCGCGCGGCTTCGGGCATGCGCTTCTTCGCCGCCAACTATCGCTTGAAGGAAAACCGCCACATTGCAGCCGACACCGCCCAGGAAAAGGCGCAGATGGAGCTTGAAGCAGCGGACTCTCGCAAACAGTTCGAAACCCGCCTGGCCACCTATGACAAGCTGGTGGTCAGTGACGAAGATCGCCAACTGTTCAATGGCGTTACCTCGACATGGGCTGCGTACCTCAAGAGCAGCAACGAGTTGTTCGACATGTCCCGTCAGGGCCTCGAAGCCCAGGCACGAGCGCTGCTGAAGGGCGAGTCCAAAACGCATTTCGACGAAGTGACCAGTCAGTTGCAAAAAATGGTCGAGCTCAACGACGCCGGGGCGACTGCTGCTGGTGACAAAGGCACCACGCTGTACGAAAACGCACGCATCTCGATCGTCGTCGTGCTGGTTGCAGCCTTGTTGATCGGTCTCGGCCTGGCGCTATTCATCGCCCGGATCATCTCCCGCCCGCTGAAAGAGGCTGCAACGGCCGCCGAGCAGTTGGCAGAGGGCAACCTCAACGCCCACATCGGCCACGGTTCCAAGGACGAGACCGGCATGGTGCTCAACGCCATGCGCAACATGGTCGGCAAGCTGTCGCACATCATCGGCGAAGTGCGTAATGCCGCCGACAACCTGGCCAGTGCCTCGGAAGAAGTCAGCGCCACCGCTCAGTCGATGAGCCAGGCCACCAGCGAGCAGGCCGCCAGCGTCGAAGAGACCAGCGCGTCGGTCGAGCAGATGAGCGCCAGCATCAACCAGAACACCGAGAACGCCAAAGTCACCGATGGCATGGCCAGCAAGGCCGCCAAGGAAGCCACCGATGGCGGCGAATCGGTGCAGCAGACCGTTGTGGCGATGAAGAAAATCGCCCAGCGCATCAGCATCATCGACGACATCGCTTACCAGACCAACCTGCTCGCCCTCAACGCTGCCATCGAAGCCGCGCGTGCCGGCGAACATGGCAAGGGGTTTGCGGTTGTGGCCGCCGAGGTGCGCAAGCTGGCCGAACGCAGCCAGGTGGCCGCGCAGGAAATCGGCGAGTTGTCGTCGAGCAGCGTGGACATGGCCGAGAAGGCCGGCAAGTTGCTGGACGAGATGGTGCCCTCGATCAACAAGACCTCCGACCTTGTGCAGGAAATCAGTGCTGCGTCGGAAGAGCAGGCAGCCGGTGTGGCGCAGATCAACACTGCCATGACCCAGCTCAACCAGGTCACCCAGCAAAACGCATCGAGCAGCGAAGAACTGGCGGCCACAGCTGAAGAAATGAGCAGCCAGGCCGAACAACTGCAACAGGCCATGAGTTTCTTCACCCTCGACGCATCGCCACGGGCCGTCGCGCAGAACGCTACGTTCGACAGCCGCAACAGCCCGAACCGTCAGCCTCCGCGCCCTCCACAGCAGGCTCCGCGCAAGGCATTTGCGCAAAGCATGGCGGGCGCCCCGGACGAATCGGAATTTACCCGTTTCTGATTGCCGGCTTCGATAGAGACTCCAAGGGAGAACGACATGGGCTCATTGGTCACGACTCGGCAGACCGCAGCGACGGTCGAAGAAGAGGCGCAGTACCTGACTTTCATGCTCGGTGGCGAGATGTTCGCCATCGGCATTCTGGGCATCAAGGAAATCATCGAGTACGGCAGCCTGACGGTGGTGCCGATGATGCCCGCCTTCGTACGCGGGGTGATCAATCTGCGCGGCGCGGTGGTGCCGGTGGTCGATCTGTCGGCGCGCTTCGGGCGGCAGAACTCGGATATCACTCGGCGTTCGTGCGTGATCATCATCGAGGCCAACAGCGAGGACGGCCAGCCGCAGGACATCGGTCTGCTGGTCGACAATGTCTCGGCGGTGCTGGAGATTCCGGCGTCGCAGATCGAGCCGCCGCCGAACTTCGGTGCGCGAATTCGCGCCGACTTCATCAGCGGCATGGCCAAGGTCGACGGCAAGTTCGTGATCGTTCTTGAGGTCGACCGCGTGTTGTCCATCGATGAAATGTCCAGCCTTGCCGAGGCAAGCCAGTCGCTGCCGCCCGACGTCGATGCGACGTGAGGTCTGCACATGCCTGATACAGCGTCGCTCACCGATCGCGAATTCGGCCAGTTCCAGAACTGGCTGTACAACGCTGCGGGCATCAAACTGACGCTGGCCAAGAAAGCGCTGGTCGCCGGCCGTCTGTTCAAGCGTCTCAAGCATTACGAGCTGGACAACTATGGCGAGTATTTCAAGCTGATCATGAACGATCAGCGCAACGGCGAGCTGCAAGTGGCGCTGGACCTGCTGACCACCAACGAAACGTATTTCTTCCGCGAACCCAAGCACTTCGATTTTCTGCGTCAGCAGGTGCTGCCCAAGGTCACGCACGGCAAAATGTTCCGTATCTGGAGCGCTGCCAGTTCGTCTGGCGAAGAGCCCTACAGCCTGGCCATGACCCTGGCCGAACAACTGGGCACCACGCCTTGGGAAGTGGTCGGTTCGGACATCAGCACCCGCGTGCTGAGCAAGGCGCGCAGCGGTCACTACCCCATGGAACGCACCGAGACGTTACCGCAACCTTTGCTGTTCAAATACTGTCTGAAAGGCATAGGTCGCCAGGAAGGGACCTTCCTGATCGACAAGTCGTTGCGCAGCCGGGTCAGTTTCGTGCAGGTCAATCTCAATGACACCCTGCCGGATCTGGGCGAGTTCGACGTAATCTTCCTGCGCAACGTGATGATTTATTTCGATCAGGAAACCAAAAGCAAAGTGGTGGCGCGGTTGATCCCGCGTCTCAAGCCAGGAGGCTATTTCATCATCAGCCACTCAGAAAGCCTGAACGGTGTAAATGACATGTTGAAAATGGTCTCCCCTTCGATTTACCGCAAACCATGAACACGCCTGTCGGTGTAGCCGAAATAGTGCTGGGGCCTGGCGAAGTGGTCTTTCAGACCCGGCCGACTCGCCTGCGCACGTTGCTGGGTTCATGCGTGGCGATTACCTTCTGGCACCCGTGGCGGCATATTGGCGGCATGTGCCACTTCATGTTGCCCGGGCGCATACGCAGGCATCAGCCACTGGACGGCAGGTACGCTGACGAAGCGATGGAAATACTCATTCGCCATGCGCTGGCCAATGGCACCCTGCCGGAGGAATATCAGGTCAAACTGTTTGGCGGCGGCGAAATGTTTCCAGCTCATCGCCATGACCCGCACATGCAGAACGTCGCTGACAGCAACGTTCATGCGGCGCTTGCGCTGGCCGAACAGCACCGCTTGAAGCTGATGGCTCAGGATCTGGGCAGCACCGGCCATCGCAGCATCATCTTCGACCTGTGGGACGGAAACGTATGGGTCAGGCACCAACCAATGGAAGCAATGGAAAAAGATGCCAAACAAAAAAATCAGCGTACTGCTGGTCGATGATTCGGCCGTGGTACGCCAGGTGCTGGTGGCCATTCTCAACGACACCCCCGATATTCACGTGATGGGTGCGGCGTCAGACCCGATATTCGCCATGAGCAAGCTCGCTCAGGAATGGCCGGACGTCATTGTGCTGGACGTGGAAATGCCGCGCATGGACGGCATCACCTTTCTCAAGAAGATCATGAGCGAGCGGCCAACACCGGTGGTGATCTGCTCGTCGCTGACCCAGAAAGGCGCGGAAACCTCATTGCAGGCGCTGTCTGCCGGGGCGGTGGAAATCATCACCAAACCCACCACCGGATTGAAGAACTTCCTCATCGATTCGGCTGCCGAGCTGGTTGCAGCAGTACGCGCAGCAGCCAACTCCAACGTCAGGAACCTCGGCAAGCGCACCGCCGCCCCAGTGCTGACCCCGGCCAGCAAACTGACCGCCGATGCCATTTTGCCGGCTGCCAGCGGCCATGCCATGGCACAGACCACTGAACGCATCGTCGCCATCGGCACCTCGACAGGCGGTACACAGGCACTTGAAGCGGTTCTGACGGCCCTGCCCCGCGTCTGTCCCGGCATGGTCATCGTCCAGCACATGCCGGAAAAATTCACCGCATCGTTCGCCGAACGCCTGAACAGCCTGAGTCAGATCGAGGTGCGCGAGGCCAGAAACAACGACCGCATCCTGCCCGGCCTCGCGTTGATCGCCCCCGGCGGCAAACACATGATGGTCACGCGCAGCGGCGCCTACTACCACGTCCAGGTCATCGACGGCCCGCTGGTCAACCGCCATCGTCCTTCGGTGGACGTGCTGTTTCGCTCGGTGGCCAAATTCGCCGGCAAGAACGCCACCGGCATCATCATGACCGGCATGGGCGACGACGGCGCACGCGGGCTCAAGGAAATGCTTGATGCCGGCAGCGCGACAGTGGCTCAGGACGAAGCCAGCTGCGTGGTATTCGGCATGCCCAAGGAAGCGATCAAACTGAACGCGGCGCAGCGGATCATCCCGTTGCAGGAGATTCATCAGGTGATCCTGCACCGGTGAACCCGAAGCTGTCGCCGTGCAGCCAGCGTTTCTTTCGACACTCACATTTCACTGTAGAAACCCCGGGCGCACGGCAGCGCTCAGAAAAACAGCCTTATCGGGCCCACGATGGTGTCAGCAAAGCCTGATGGCCAGCGCTGGACCTGGATGACCCTGAAGCCCCGTCAGAGAATGAGACCAACTGGAAAAAAGGCTCTGCCTCCAGGTTCCTGTGCTGATTGGAAGTCCCTGATCTGTTGCTTTTATGCTCATTGCGGTAAGACGCATAGCTCCAGTGCCCAGGGGAGACATCGGAGTCCGGGCGATGGCTGCTCTGCCTCACACCGGCGGCGCTCAACTCCTGTTCGATACTGCTGATCATCCCCCTCATTTTGCCCATGTACTCTGGGCTGTAGGTGTTATCTGCACGGTCAGGCTTGGCGTAGATTGTGAACTGAGCGCCCAGCGCCACACGCTGCTTTGCCGCCGGCATCTCTGCCTGCAGGCACTTCATGTCAGTCACTTTCCACGAGTCCACCGGGCTGTCGCTCGCCTGCAGTATTTTGCCTATCGCATTGAATGCGTTCGGTACATCCTCAGGCGCCACGCTGAGGTGGATCTTGTCTCCGGCAAACTCCCCCTTGCAGTTCGGCTCCAGGCGATCCATATGGATGAACACTTCAGACCCCGTCATCTTGAAATGATTGGCGGCAGTCCAGCCACCGTGATTTTCGCCCAGCGCGCTTTGCGCGACGTCATAAGTGGGGGCACGGTGATTAACGGCAAAACGTGTCTGTGTGTTGGCACGCACTTCGCTCTGATTCAAATGGCGCAATTCTGCACCTGCATCCTTCTTCACAGTCGGCTGGGCAATTGCCGTATTGAGTTTTAAATTGAAGGCGGGTCTGTTGATAGGCATAGCTTTTATACCTGCTACTTATCGGTCATGAAAAAAGGGGGTTGCGCAGATAGCGCAGCCTCTGCGCAACCTCTCCAACTCGCCGCTCTGCACTGGTCGTTGACGACCTCGCAGATAGCTGCCCGCTGAGTGGTCAACAGGCACATCAGGTTCCATGAAACAGGATCAGGAAAACTGATCGCCTTTCGAGAAACCGACATCGTGTTTGATCTTGCCGTTCTCGAACTGGTCCATCCATGGCAGCACATCGGCACCGGCCGCTTTCAGGGCGCCCATGTTGTCTTTCACGGCCTGATTGGCGCCGTCGCGCTGTTCGAAGTTACCGCCTCCGGTCCAGTTGGCGTTGCCGACTTCACCGATTTGCGGCTTGAAGCCCGCGCTCGTAAGCGCCTTGATCTCCGATGACAGACGCGAGGAGGCATCGGCACCGCTGGCGTACTCATGGATGCTGCCGATCAGGCCAGGGTTATTGCTGCCGTTGGCGGCTTTCAACTGATCAGCGTATTTGACCAGTCCGCTTTCCCCGCCGGCTGTCAGACCACCACCCCAATTGCTGTCCTCCACCACGATGTCGCCTTTGTAACCTGCGTCGCGGGCGGATTTGATCAGCGTGCTCTGCATATCGGCCCAATCTTGAGTGGCACTCTTGCCGCCCTCATTGAACGTATCGAGTACAAAACTCGGATGGTTTCCAAGGGCAGATACCACGTTTTTGACATCGTCGGCGGCTTGTCGGAGCTTGTCGCCGGACAAGACGTTGCCACCACCGCCATTGGCGTTGTCACGAAACGTAAACTGAATCCTGACCCCTTGTTTGTCGCCGGCATCGACCATCGCCTTGAGCTTGGCCATTTGCGCCGGGTCATTGATCTGGTCATGGGTCATCTGGATGCGAAGTGTTTCCCCTCCGGCATTTTTCACATCTTCGACCATTTTTTGCGCTGCCTCAGGAGACGCAATTCGGTCAGGAACCGTATTCGCGCCGCCATGAGAACCCAAGCCAGTGTTATTGAACGGTTGGGCTTGATTTGACTGCTCAGACAGTCCTGAGTCTGGCGTCGAACTGACAGCGCCGCCGGTAGAAGCAGAAGCTCGACCTGGCCCGGACGAAGCAGGGGACGGGTTGTCGGAAGGGTTATTTGCAGAAGAGTTACTTGCGGAAGAATCACCGAGCAAGCGTTTCAGCAGCGCCTGAATCAGCGTCGTCAACGCCTCGATCAAGTCACTTTGATCGCCCCCTCCTGCTCGTCCATTCCCGGCGGTGGCGGTTGTCGGCGCGCCATTCCCCCAACTCACCGTGTTCGGCGCGCGCCGGGTACTTTCCGGAGCAAGAAAGTGCACGGCATTGCTCGACGATTTACCTGAATAGTCCGGACTCAGAGCTTGGTTGCCCGATGAAACAGGGGACCACCCCGGGCTGTTGTTGCTTACAGAGGTATTCATACTCATTTCATTACTCCTTTTTGTGGAGGTAACGCGTTTGGGTGAACGGGTTTTTGTGCAGGGCTTCAGAAATCCTCTTTATCGTCTGTCAGCGCTCAAGCAGATGAAGATTCATTAAAAGGGGCCCTTTAGATAAGCCCGCTCTGCGTCTCGCAAGATGGCAATATCCACGGCGTTGGGTAGCAGTCTTTTGGCCTCGGTAATGTTTGCCAGCTTGACGCTTTGAGATTCAAAGCCCATATCGGACGGTGTTCCATCGATCCGTTTGGCAAGGTAATAACGAGTTCGGGATGTTGTTCGGTCGTAGTCACCGATGAAGCCATGGAACTTCACCAGAAGCCCCGTCTCTTCGTAGACTTCCTTGAGTGCATTGGTCCTCAAGTTCAAACCGGCTTCCTGCTTTCCCTTGGGAAAAGCGTGCGTTGCGCCGAACGGGTGATTGGTCGGCTCGGTGATCCACACCCTGCCGTCGGGCTCAAAAATGATCGCTCCACTGGCGGGAGCAAGGTGCTGGGAACGCTTAAATTCCGGCTCTGTGAAGTTGACCACCCGGGTCGTAAATCGGCGCCAGCCATCCATTGTGTTGGGGGGCGTAAATGATCTGAACGGCAGGTTGTTCATGCTGCCACGGACAGCGCTGTGGGGTACAAAAACGGCTGTGGCGTATCGATCACGCCACGTATCCAAAGCGCTGGGAAACGTGGGATTTTTAACAGTGACAACATTGCCACGCTCGTTCTTTTGGCGATGAATATAAGGAAGCGTCTGCTTCATATCGACCAGCCACTTCTTCCGACTGATCAGTCTTTTACCGAGCTCAATGCGTTCGCTGTGATTGCCAGGACCATGCTCTGCGCAAAGTGCGGCAATACGCGCATCCGGTATTTTTTCTATCGCTGCAATACCCTCGCGGATGTCATTACGCTCGATGTTCCGAAAGACACGACTGGACGAATTGTCTTCACGAGACAGCATCGTGACCAGTTCCATGGGCGTGGTACCGAACTGATTACCCTTGTGCTCCCCTTGGGCGCGGAAGACCAGCGCGCCGCCAAGGTCGATGCGCACAGGTTTGTTACGGTGATTGAAGATGACATTGTCCCCCGTCAGACCGATGACATCCCAATTCGCCAGCCAGGCATCCACAGCAAAGCCGCACTTCAACTGGCTATTTTTTGCCAGCGTATCGAGGTCTTTGGGGTTCCCTACGATCAGTTTTGAAATCAGTGCGGGCTTGCCTTTGCGGGACGCCAGCTCTATGTCAGGAACATCGATTCCTGCGGCACGGTACAGCCTGGAGGCAAGCACCTCGTTTCGAAGCCTATTGGCAGACGGGTTGGTTTTCACATACCACTTAACGCCATTGGGCGCTTGAAACAATCCACCTGGATTAGAGCCCTTGGCGCCAGAGAGTTGTTTCCATTTGTCAGTCTCGACGAGAGCGAATTCACCTCCCCTCTTGGACCGTCCTAAAACCGTCATGTCGACGACAATGAACTCACCGCTCCGGCGAGCCTGCGTAATTTCGTACCGGTTGGTGATATCCAGAATGACTTCATGTTCACTCTTGCTGGCCACCGATAACGGCAACCGGCTCTCACTGAGTGTCACCCCCTTCGCACCACTGTGGTTGAGCGCGGGAACGGCAGGCATCGCTTTCAGTACAAAAAGAACCGGTGTTTCTTTTTTCCTGTTCGCGTTCACCAGCGCAAAGCCTTGCGAAACGGCTGACACTGTCGAGGCACTGGCCACCCCGGTCGCGGTGTAAACGCCTTTAACCACGCGCAGGCCGTGAATAAGACCATGGGCTATTTCACGACTGCGGTAACCCTTGGAGGTATTCAGTAACAGCGACGCAGTCTCATCATCCAGAGATATCCCCCGATAAAGCACTTTAGGGTGATCCGACTCGGCCAACTCAATGGAGTAGCGCGGTATGGCGGCCCTCAGGTCGGCAAATTCTTCTTCGGTTGTTTCAGAGGCCGTGTACTTCTGCAGCAGTTGCATGAACTCTTTGCCGTCTATCGAATCCAGTACGCTGTCCTGCCGCCCCGCCAAACGACACTCTTCGACAGTATTGAATTGCTCCACTGGAACCCCCTTGCCTCGCCCTCGCGAAACAAAGTTGGGCACTTTATTACTGGCAGGCCCCAGTGCTGAGGTACTTTGAGCGTTTGAAAACCCAAGGTGACTGAAATTGTGTTTTACGGGATTTATCATTAAGCCCTCCTGAACGTTCGTCTTGCGGCACGCGATGAACATTCGTCCCTGGAGTTACAGGCATCAGGACCGTTATCAGACTTGAATGCCATCAACCGATACTCACAAGGCAAATAGCCACTTTTCGGGTTGATCCACTCATGGATAACGCCTGCTGATAATGAAGAGACCCGAGAAAGCAGCCAGTCGCTATCACCGAGAGAATATTGAAAATAAGCAGAGCTTATAATTGGCTGAATGGCATTCATCGCAAACACTCATCGCCCGCATTTACTGGAAAATTGAGTAAATGAGTGTCGCAGTGTGCTGTGCGGTTCCATTAAGCAAACAAGAGGGACTTCTTCAATGGAGAACCATCACTGTAAGTGATCGACATTCGTGGCGAATGTCTTAAAGCCAATGCAATGAATACCTAAGCTACTTGCGTGATCGTAGTGTGTGAAGTGATCAGACATAAGTCATACGACAACATATACATAATGCGCCATATTCAGTGACCCACTAAAAGCTCCAGACCGCACACATTTGCCCGAGCAGAGCGTGTCGCCAACGTGCAAAAGGTTAACGAGATCTGGCCGACCAACGCCCCACATGGATTTTTTCGACGTCACCCGCAGAGAAAATCGTCGGGCTGTTCGGGCACGCATGAGAAGATACCGGCACCTCACGTCAATGCTTCGTTTTTCAGGTATAAAATCCGACCGCCATGACCAGACCCGTAACACTTCAGGATGTCGCCAACCATGCCGGCCTTTCCAAAGCTGCGGTGTCGCGCTACCTGAATCGAAGTATCAGCCTGCCGCCGGAGACCGCGAAACGTATCGACACGGCGATCAAGGCGCTGGACTACCGGGGCAACAGTCTGGCCCGACGCCTGAGCAAAGGCGGCAGTGAGACCATCGGTCTGGTGCTGCCGGACATCGCCAACCCGTTTTTTGCCGAGCTGGCAGACGCGGCCGAGGAAGAGGCGTCCGCCAACGGGTATAACCTGGTGCTGTGTGTCACCCGCAACCTGCTTGAACGTGAAAGCACCTTTGTGCGCTGGCTGGATTCACGTAACGTCGATGGCTTGCTACTGGTCAGCAACCGTCCGGACGACGGCACGCTGGCCAGTCAGTTGGCGAGCTACCGCAATATCATTCTGCTCGACGAAGACGTTCCCGGCACCTCGCAGCCCAAAGTGTTCGCCGACAACCATCAGGGCGGTCGCCTGGCGACTGACTATCTGATCCGCCATGGCCATCGACGCATCGCTCATGTGTCCGGGCCGTCAGCCTTGATGAGTGCCCGCGAGCGCTATGCCGGCTACCGGGAAGCGCTGGCGCTGGCGGGCATCGCAGAGGTGCCGGAATACCTGTGCTTCGGGGATTACAGCCGTGAGTTCGGGCGTATCGCAACCGCTCAGTTGCTCACCCTGCCCCACCCTCCGGAGGCGATTTTCGCCGCCAGTGACTTCATCGCTCTGGGCGTACTCGATGTCCTGCGTGAGCGCAATATCAGCGTGCCCGGCGCCATGTCGCTGGTGGGTTTCGACGACGCCGTCTACGCCAGCCTGCTGACCCCGCCGCTGTGTACCATCCGCCAGTCCTCCAGAGAGCTTGGCCGTCTCGGTGTGGCGCAACTGCTGCAGCGCATGGCGGGCGGCGACTGTACACAGGACGTCGTGCGCGTACCCGTAGAGTTGATCTGCCGGGGCACGGTAGCAAAGCGCAGTGACTGATTGCGGGGCAACCAGTAACACCCGGCCTTAAATCGGTGCACTGCCATCGGCATCCTGAAAAGCCGATGATTGCGGAAAACTGTGGCGCATCAAGGACGTACGGTGACTGGCCAGGATCGTGAAAAAAATGGCACACAATCTGCTTTCTCCAGTTCTCAAACCTGAAGACAAAGCTCATTTGTCTTTTTTTTGAAACGACTGGTAAACCGGTTTACCGATCTGATTTGCCGCACCGGCAAACAGACTAGGAGGATGGCAATGCTGCGTTTTAGCAAGCGTTTCACCCTGACCCTCGGCGCTGTTCTGGCCTTGGCGTTGTCACCCATCATTCAGGCCCAGACCGGCAAACGTCTGGCTCTGGTACAGGTCAACCAGCAGGCGCTGTATTTCACCCAGATTACCCAGGGCGCACAGGCTGCGGCGAAAGCTGCCGGAGCAGAGCTGGTGGTGTTCAACGCCAACGACAATCCGTCAGCCCAGAACGACGCCATCGAGGCCTATATTCAGGACAAGGTCGACGCCATTCTGGTCTGCGCCATCGACGTCAACGGTATCAAACCTGCGGTCACCGCAGCTGCGCAGGCGGGAATCCCGGTGGTGGCAATCGACGCTGTGATTAATGGCGACAATGCCGTACAGGTCGGTGTGGATAACCGCGAGGCAGCCCGACAGATCGGCCAGTACACCGGCGAATACATCAACCGCGAACTGGCGGGCAAGGCCAGCATCGGCGTGGTCGGAGCCCTCGGCTCTTATGTACAGAATCTGCGTCTGGACGGTTTCCGCGAGGGCCTGGCAAAGACCGCCAGCCAGGCGAAGATCGTCAATACCGTCGACGGTAACAATGTGCAGGACACCGCCCAGGCGGCGGCGGAAAACCTGCTGACCGCCAACCCTGATCTGCAGATCATTTATGCCACTGGCGAACCCGCCCTGATTGGCTCGGTTGCCGCGAGCATGTCGCAAGGTGCGGGCGAGCGGGTCAGGATTTTCGGGTGGGACCTGTCCTCTCAGGCAGTGCAGGGTCTGGATGACGGCTCTGTCGCGGTGGTGGTGCAACAGAACACGCAGGCCATGGGCAAGACGGCGGTGGAGTCGGCACTGGCGCTGTTGTCCGGAAAAACCGTGGCTCGCGAACAGAGTATTCCCGTCACGCTGGTGACCAAAGCCAACCTGGCAGCCTATCGCGCCGAATTCAAATAAGGGGCTCAGCATGCAGACGCCTGGCGAAGTGCCTCGGGTACAGATGAGTGCCATCACTAAACACTATGGCTCGATAGCCTCGTTACGCGGTGTCGATCTGCTGTTGCAGCCCGGTGAAGTGCTGGGGCTGGTGGGCGACAACGGCGCAGGCAAATCCACGCTGACCAAGATTCTGTCAGGTGCGGAGCTCCCCACCAGCGGACGAATCGCCATCGATGGCGAGGAAGTCAGTTTCACCGGTCCGGCAGATGCACAGCGCTGCCATATCCAGATGGTGTATCAGGACCTGTCGCTGTGTGACACCGTCGATGTGGCCGGAAACCTCTTCATGGGCCGCGAACCGATGCGCCGCGTGCTCGGCGTGCCGTTGCTCGATGAGACGCGCATGCACCGCGAAGCACGGCAGATTCTTGAAGCATTGGGCATCACCATTCCGGATACCCGCGCGCAGGTACGACACCTTTCCGGTGGCCAGCGCCAGGCCGTTGCGATTGCCCGCGCGGCCGCCTTCGGGCCTAAGGTTCTGATCATGGACGAGCCCACCGCTGCCCTCGCGGTAGCCGAAGTCGAAGCGGTGCTGGAGTTGATTCGTACCATCAGCCGCCAAGGCGTCAGCGTGATTCTGATCACCCACAGGTTGCAGGACCTGTTTCTGGTCTGTGACCGCCTCATGGTGATGTATGACGGCGCCAATCTGGCCGAGCGAAGGATCGCCGACACCGACCTCAACGAGGTCGTCGAACTCATCGTCGGGCACAAATTCACTGCCCGCTCCGCTAGCGCCTGAAAGGATATGACGCCATGAAAACGCTCGATCTCACGCGCCAACGCATTCTGCCGCAGTCGCTGTTCAAGCGCCTGCTGCACGACTTTCCCGGCGTGGTCAGCATCGGCCTGTTTTTCGCCCTGTGCTTTGTGCTGTTCGCGCTGGTGACCGATAACTTTTTAAGCGGTGCCAACCTGCTCAACGTTATCCGGCAAAACGCGCCGTTACTGATTGTCGCGGTGGCGATGACGCTGGTGGTCACCACCGGCGGCATCGACCTGTCCGTTGGCTCGACCCTGGCGCTGGTCGGTGCGCTGGCAGCCATGGCACTCAATGCCTGGCATTTGCCCTGGCCGCTGGTTCTGCTCGGCGGGCTTGCCGTCGGCGCGATGATCGGGGCGCTGAACGGCTACTTCATCGCCTACGCGGGCATCCCGGCCTTTATCGTCACCCTGGCCACCCTGACCATTATTCGTGGCTTGGCAATGCTGCTGACGCAAGGCTATTCGATCCCCGTTCCACGCGAGGAAGCAGCGTTTCTGGCCTTGGGTCGCGGCTGGTTTCTCGGCGTGCCGCTGACCGCCTGGCTGGCCTTGCTGGTCACACTGGGCGGGGTGTTGGTGCTCGGCAAAATGCGCTTTGGCCGCTACCTCACGGGTATCGGTGCCAACGCTGAAAGCGTGCGCCGTGCCGGGGTGAATCATCGCGGGGTGCTGCTGCGGGTCTACATGCTCAGTGGCATGGCGGCCGCCCTGGCCGGCATGATCGTCACGGCCAGGCTGGGCAGTGGCTCCTCGAATCAGGGCGAAGGTTTCGAACTGGAAGTGATTGCCGCCGTGGTCCTCGGCAGCACCAGCCTGTTCGGTGGCTTCGGCACGATTGTCGGCACACTGTTGGGGGTACTGACCATGGCAGCGATCAAGAACGGGCTGATTCTGGCCCACGTCTCACCGTTCTACACGCAAATCGCCACGGGCCTGATCGTACTATTGGCGATCTGGCTGAACACACGCATTCTACGTACCGGCCGCCCACTCGGGAGGGCTGGAGCATGAGCCTGTTTCGTCATCCTTCACCCCTTCCACTCGGCGTCGACAGCGGCCATGCCATGACGGTGCTGGGGCCAATGCCGGTCGAGCGCCTTGGCGTCACTTTGATGCACGAACACATTCTGCTCGACGCATCGGGCAAATGGGTCGCACCCAGTTGCTGCGGCGAACGGCACCTGGCCGAGCGCCCGGTGAGCATCGAACTGCTCGGCGAGCTGCACATGAACCCGCTGGTCAGCCGGGACAATTGTCAGTTGTTCGATGTCGACCTCGCGTGCGAAGAACTGCTGAAGTACCGGGCGCTGGGCGGGGAAACGGTGGTCGATCCGACCAATCTGGGCATCGGCCGCGACCCGCAGGCCTTGCAGCGGATTTCCCGTCTGACCGGCCTGAATATCATCATGGGTGCCGGTTTCTATCTGGAACCCTCGCACCCGCATTACGTGCACGAACGCTCGGTTGAACAACTGGCGGAGCAGATCATTCATGACGTGGGCGGCGGTGAAGAGAAGCCCGAGGTGATTGCCGGCCTGATCGGCGAGATTGGTGTTTCTGCCGCGTTCACGGCTGACGAAGAAAAATCACTGCGCGCCGCAGCCCGTGCAAGTGCTGCGACCGGCGTGCCGCTCTCGGTGCACCTGCCTGGCTGGGAGCGCCTCGGCCATCGGGTACTGGACATCGTTGAGGCTGAAGGCGCCGACCTGCGCCATACGGTGCTGTGCCACATGAACCCTAGCCACAGCGACCCTGCGTATCAGCATGCGCTGGCGGCACGCGGCGCGTTTCTGGAATACGACATGATCGGCATGGGTTACTACTTCGCCGACGAGCACGCGCAGTCGCCCAGCGATGAAGAAAACGCGCGGGCCATCGTCGCTCTGATCGAGCACGGCTTCGGCTCGCAGGTGCTGTTGTCTCAGGACGTCTTTCTGAAAACCATGCTGACCCGTTACGGCGGCCATGGTTATGGCTACCTGCTGAAACACTTTGTCCCGCGCCTGCGCCGCCATGGCGTTACCGGTGAACAACTCGAAAACCTTTTGATCGACAACCCGCGCCGGGTCTTCCAGCGCGGCTTCCAGGCTCCTTTTTCATCGCAGAGGAATGCAACGTCATGAAACAGTCCGTATTGCTGGCTGGCGAATCATGGGTCAGCACGTCAACCCACATCAAGGGCTTCGATCAGTTCGACAGCGTCACCGCGCACAATGGCGCACGGCGTTTGCTTGCGGCGATGGCAGACAGCGACTATCAGATCACGCAGATGTGCGCCGATCAGGCACAGACTGACTTTCCGGCCACGGTTGAAGCACTCAGTCAGTATCAGGCGGTGATCCTCTCCGACATCGGAGCCAATACCCTGCTGCTGCACCCGGACACCTGGCTGCGTGGCAAGCGTACGCCCAACCGCCTCAAAGCCCTTCGCGAATACGTCTTGCAGGGCGGTGCATTGATGATGGTCGGCGGCTACTTCAGCTTTCAAGGCATCAACGGCGGCGCGCGCTACCGCGGAACGCCTGTCGAGGAAGTGTTGCCTGTGCGCTGCCTGCCTTACGACGATCGTGTCGAAGTGCCGGAAGGCTTTCTGCCGCAGATCAACAGCGATCACCCGATACTGCAAGGCCTGGGCGGCGAATGGCCGTACCTGCTTGGCTACAACGAAGTTGAGTTGCATCCCGAAGCTCAATTGCTGGCCACCGTCGAAGGCTCTCGGCACCCGCTGCTTGCCGCGCGCGAAGTCGGTGCCGGACGCTCTCTGGCCTGGACCAGCGACCTTTCCGAACACTGGCTGCCGGAAGCTTTTCTCGACTGGGAAGGCTATCGCCGCTTCTGGATCAACAGCCTCGACTGGCTGACCCGCCGTACCTGACCGGAGGCTCCGATGCTCGATGACCCGATAGCCCTGACCCGTGCACTGTTAGCGTTCCAGACCCTCAACCCGCCGGGCGACGAGGAAGCGTGTGCGGCTTTTCTTGCCGAGCAGCTGAGCCGCCACGGTTTTGTCTGCGAGCTGCAGCGTTTCGGTGAGCGCCGTTTCAATCTGGTCGCCTGGCTTGAGGGCGACGGCCCCGGCAAACCGCTGGGGTTCACCGGCCACCTGGATACCGTACCGCTCGGCAATGCCACCTGGAGTCACTCGCCGTTTGCCGGTGAGATTGCCGACGGCCGGCTGTACGGGCGAGGATCCAGCGACATGAAAGCGGGCATTGCCGCCTTCATCGTGGCCTGCCAGCGCAGCCGTGATTCCATTCGACGCGGGCCCGGCGTTCGCCTGATACTCACCGGCGGAGAGGAAACCGGCTGTGACGGCGCCAAGGCACTGTGCAGTGACGCGCCCCACTTGCTCGGTGAACTGGGCGCACTGCTGATCGGAGAGCCGACGGCCAACTACCCGATACTCGGGCACAAAGGCGCGTTATGGCTGCGCTGCGCCAGCCATGGCCTGACGGCCCACGGCGCCATGCCGGAAGAAGGCGTGAACGCTATCTACCTGGCCGCCGAACACATTGGCCGCGCGCAGACCTTTGAAGTAGGCCCTGCACATCCACTCATGCGCAAGCCGACGCTGAACGTCGGCACCATCAGCGGCGGCCTGAACATCAACTCGGTGCCGGACTACGCAGCGTTCACCCTGGACCTGCGCACTGCACCGAATCTGGACCACGATGAAATTCGCGGACGGCTGGCGGCCCACCTGGGCAGCAGCGCGGAGTTGAGCACCCTGATTGATCTGCCTGGTATTTGTGCCAGCCCCGACGAGCCTTGGGTGCAACAGGTTTTTGCACGCTGCCAGGCCTTGCATGACGCTCCCCTGGAGGAAAAGGCAGTGCCCTACTTTACCGA
The DNA here is from genome assembly GCF_020515645.1 of Pseudomonas sp. MWU16-30316. Classification (NCBI taxonomy): domain Bacteria; kingdom Pseudomonadati; phylum Pseudomonadota; class Gammaproteobacteria; order Pseudomonadales; family Pseudomonadaceae; genus Pseudomonas; species Pseudomonas sp. MWU16-30316. Next base: position 112,454 of record NZ_JAIZAZ010000009.1, read on the forward strand.
TGCTGCCGTGCTGCTCCCCGCCATCGGCTATCCGCCCACCCTTATTCTCGGCCCGGGGGAGCCCGCTATGGCGCACAAGGTCGATGAGTATTGTGAAGTCGACAAACTTCACCAATGCGTCGAGTTGTATGCCGGATTGATCGAAGACTGGACAGCCCTGCACGTGTGATGCGGAGCGTTGCGCAACTCTGCCAGTGCGTGCCGTTTAGCACACCTGCACTATTTGATTTAACTGCGCACTCGTTGAGTATTGTCGCTGCCTTTAGCGCGGAACAGGCTGTGTCTGAACAGCCTTGACGAGCATCGGCTTACTTACCCGTCAGGTAGTAACTGACTCCATAAAAAGGTAATGATCCATGAATAAAGAATTGATGATGCGCGAACTCAACGAGCAGGAAATGTCACAGATCAACGGTGGCATGAGCACCGGCGAAGGCGTTGCGGCCATTGGTGTGGTGGTGGCGGCTACCGCTCTGGCGCCTGCGACTGCGGTCGGTGCCGGAGTGATACTGGCCGGTGTAGCAGCTGTCAGCGCTTTTGATGCGTTCCAAAGCTACCAGATGGCGCAATAACACGTTTTGTCATGCTGCGTGAACACTGTGCTACAGGCACTTATGCAGTACTTAGGAGAACCCTATGACATCCGATCGTTATAAAGTATTTGGGAAAGCCGTCAATTCGTCATTACTGTTCTGGCTCACAGCGGTTTCTTTTCTGATCGCCGCCAGCCTGGACTTTCAATGGAGCTACATTGGATTCGCCGGCATGTTTGCAGCTGTCGCTGTTGGCGGCCTCAGTGAAAACGCTCATAGCGACCAGGAGAGTTGACATGATGTCCCGGCCCCTAGAAACCATTAACACTCATGAACTGACAGATGCCGAATTGCAGCGGGTGTCCGGTGGTGCTGATTTCACCATCATGCCGGTACCCGGTGTTGGCGTGATCAAGCCTGATCCGGTCTGCGTCTATCCATTCCCTGACGTGCCTCCACCGTCAGACATTCGTGGGCCATTCATTGGTTGATGCCCTGTGTGCCCTGGCCAGATCAGGGCACATTCACCCGCCTCTCGCGAACCGACAACAGGTTCAGGCGCAATTCCGATGGTCGCAGCGGCTTGGACAGTACGGACACTTCCGCGCCATGCAACGATTCAAGAACGACGTCCATCTCTCGCCCGGTGACGATGAGTGCCGGTACGTCCCAGCCTCGGGCAGCCCTTATGCTTTCGATGCAATCAAGGCCGTTGGCCGTCGTACCCAGATCATAATCGGCGACGATGATGTCGCAATTGGTAGTCAGGCCCTCGGCTGAAAGCGCGGTCTGGACTTCGCACCCCCATCGCTCCAACAATGCGGCGGTGGCCATCAGCACGTTGCGGTCGTCTTCCACCAGACAGATCCTGACGCCTTTTAGCAGGCTGTCGCCCAATGGTTTTCTGCGCACAGGCTGTACCGGAGCACTCACTTCTTCAAGTCCGTGAATGGTCACCGTGGTGCCGCGGTTGACCCGCGAATCGATAGTGATCTGTACTTCCAGAATCTGACTGAGTCGCTTGACGATGGACAACCCCAGCCCTACGCCTTCCACGTCCTTGTCGCGCACATGCCGGATGCGGTAAAACTCGTCGCAGACTTTGGGCAGATGCTCCGCCGCAATGCCACGCCCCTGATCGTGCACGCTGATCGACAAGCCACCGTTGCGGCGACGCACACCGATCAGCACCGGGTGCTCGGGGGCATATTTGAGTGCATTGGACAGAATGTTCTGCACCATCGTGGCAAGCAAGGTGGCATCGACTCTGACCCAGCGTCGACAAGGCCTGACTCTCAACTCCACGCCGGCCCATCGGGCAGCCGCCGTATTTTGCTGCACGATTTCATTGAGCATGTCGCCCAGATTGACCACGTCCGACTTGGCCGACACCTTGCCGCTGTCCAGCGTGTAGATATCCAGAATCGATCGAAACAACTGCGAAAGGTTGTGCAGGGAACGATCGATGTTGTCGACCAGTTGCCGCTCGTATTCGCCAAGCGGGCTGGCGCGCAGGCACGCAGTGAACATGCCGATGGAGTGAATGGGCTGGCGCAGATCATGGCTCGCCTGAGCGAGAAAACGCTCTTTTTCACGGTTGGCGACAGTCGCCTGCTCTGACGCCTGCCGAGCCCTTACCAACAAAATGTGAGCGTAGCCGGGCACCAGAATTGTGACAGCGATCAGCATCAGCACCACAAATGGTTGCGCCTGCCAGTAAGGCGTCAATTGATAGATGATCAATATCGCCAGCAGCGCGAGCGAGGCTGCAATCGCCAGATAACGCGAGCCGAAGCGCATACCGTTACCCAGGGTCACCCAGACCATCACACTGAAAATCGGCAGCGTTGCTTCACCACCCACGACCAGGCCGACGGAAATTGCGGTGTAGTCATGCACCATCCCGAAGACACGGCGCACCGGAAACACACCCGGGTAAGTGATGATGTGCTGGCGCAGAATCAGAGACACCACCAGAAAGGCGACGTAATAGAGAATGATCGGTTGATACTTCGCTACATCGAGCCCAGGCAGAAACCCCACCAGCGACACATAGATGATCGCGCAGGTTGCCACGATCAGCCTCAGCGTTGCCTGATCCCGTTCAGCGTTTTTCCGGTCGTCCATCAACGCACCTCGATTTACTGCGAACTCATACCGCTTGGGATCGTGCGCAGTACAGGCTTGTGGTGTGCCATCTTGCACGGCAACTTAATTACACTTCAGTCGCCACCATCATCTGATTGGCGTCCTGCAAACCGGCCTTTCCAGAGTGTCGCGGCAGCGCGTAAATAATGACTCTAATTTTGTATCACAGGCGATACATATTGTTGCTATCGAGTATGATAACCCGACTAAAAATTCGGAAGCAGAGGCATGGCGTGCAGAATCATAGTGGCTGACGACCACCCCTTATTTCGCGAAGGCATGTTGCGCACCATCGAACGTCTACTGCCAGAAGCACTCATTGAGCAAGCCGGCAATTTCAATGAAGTGCTGACGCTGGCGCGCTCCGGTGACGAAGTTGACACACTGATTCTCGACCTGCGCTTTCCCGGTCTGGAGTCGATGCACACCATCGCCGAACTGCGCAATGAGTTCCGACGCACCTCGATCATCGTGGTCTCGATGATCGATGATCCGGAGACCATCTCCCAAGTCATGTTGAACGGCGCTGATGGCTTTATCGGCAAGAACATCGACCCGCAGGAAATAACCGACTCCATCGTCGCTATCCGTCAGGGCGAAGTCGTCGTCAAGTACAAGTCTGAAGGATCAATTTTCAACGAATCGGCCGTTAATGCGCTAAGCCCTCTTACTGCCCGTCAGAAACAAGTACTTGGCCTGGTGGCTGCCGGTAAAACCAACAAGGAAATCGCCAAGGACCTGGGTATCTCGCCTTTCACTGTGCGTATACATGTTTCTAGCCTGCTCAAAGTGCTGGGCGTGTCCACCCGAGCGGCCGCCGCAGCGCAATTCTCCAGCCTGGCGATCAAGTAAGTGCTTGAAAAACGTTCAGTCGTCGATGTTCAGACTGCCAAGGTCAGATGCCAGTTGCAGCTTGGCGTTATGCCAGTTGACCAACGATTCCACACGTTTCTGAGTCGCTGAGGCCAGATCATTCTGCGAGCGCAGAAGCTCGAGAATACTGCCCACCCCGGCTTTGTAACGCCCTTGGGCAATTTCATAAGACTTGCTCGCACTCTCGACAAACAGACGACTGATGGCCAGTGCCCGGGTTCTGGATTCCAGCGCCTGCTGACTCTTCCAGACGCTCAACGCAATACTGTTTTCAACCTCATGCAACGCCTGTTCGCGAGCAGCGCTTTCGTAACTGGCAGCCTTCGCCCTGCGCCGATTGAGAAAGCCATCGAAAATCGGCACCGTGATTTGCACACCGATTGTCCAGGTGTCTATCTCCTGACGGGTGGAAACCTGCTCGATGGGCGTATCCTGGCGACTGTAGTTACTGAACAGCGAGATGGAGGGTCGGCTCTGAGCTTTCGCCTCATCAACTCTTGCCTGACTCGCCGCCCAGTCCGCACGGGCTTTTTCTATAGAGGGATGCAGCGCCCTGGCCTGCTCCATCAATGCATTGACGTCCCCCAGAAACGCTACGTCCTCACTGCCCGGCTCATCCAACGCAACCAGTTTGAGCGGGGCACCGGGTGATAACCCGAGCTGGCTGGCCAATTCGCCGCGCGCCGCTGCCAGGTCGCCTTCCGCCATCACTCGATCCAGCTGCGCTTCGGCAAAATCGGATTGTGCCTGCAGACGATCAGTCTGCTCACCGGCGCCAGCACGGTATTTCGCGTCAGCAGCTTTCAAGCTGTTGTCGGCAAGACGTTCTGCACTGACTTTGGCCTGCAACAGCGCGGTGTTGGCCTGCACCTGGTAAAAGACTCTGGCGGTGGCAAGCATCGACTTCTGCACTTCCTCAATGCGGCTGCTACTGGCGGCGTTCAATAATTGCCGGGCACTTTCGACTTTTGCGGCGCGAAGACCGAAGTCAAATAGCACCCAGCTCATGTTCACGCCGTAGATGCTGGTACTGGCGTTCAGCCTTGAATTGGCTTCGGAGAACCCCGGATAACGCGTGGTCTTACCGGCCCGGCCTTTTTGAAACTGCCCTTCCACGGTCGGGTAGTAGGCCGAATGCTCGGCGTCCATCTCCGCTTGACGCGCCAGCTCGGTCAGCCACGCTTCACGCAACTTGGGATCGGCACACAACGCGACAGACACCGCCGTCGCGAGGTTCAGGGTATCGGGAAGCCGACTGGAACCAGGGCACGCCGGTACGCGGTTATCCGCCATGCACAGCGACGCCAGCAATATACCGGCGACGCTCGACAAGGCCCATTTGCCGACACGGCGCATCACGGCTCGGAGCCCTGCGCTGAAGGCTCTCCGAGCACGGGGCCGTCGTAGGCAATTCGACCATTGGCCAGCGCCACGACCCGATCCGCCGATCGAATGGTTTCCGGTCGGTGGGCGACAATGATCCGGGTGATGTTCAGCGTCTCAAGCGCCTGATTGACCGCCGCTTCGCGAGTAATGTCCAGATGGCTGGTCGCTTCATCGAGAAACAGCAACTGCGGTCTTTTATAAAGCGCCCGGGCCAGCAATACCCGCTGCTTCTGACCGCCGGACAATACAGTCCCCATGTCACCCACCAGCGTGTTGTAGCCCATCGGCATCTGGGCGATGTCATCGTGGACAGCGGCCAGCCGTGCACACTGCTCAATCCATTGCTGGTCGGCACTGGTCTCGAAAAAGCTGATGTTGTCGCCAATCGACCCGGCGAACAGCACATCATCCTGAAGTACCGTGCCGGTCAGGCGCCGCAGCCTGCTGACATGATCAGGCCCGACCGGCTGTCCATCCAGCAGAACACTACCGGCGCTGGGTGCCAGGATGCCGAGCATGACGTTGAGCAAAGTGCTTTTGCCGCCACCCGACGGACCGACGATGGCGACCGACTCGCCAGCGCGAACATGGATCGACACACCATCCAGCACGTAAGGTTCGTACTCGGAATAGCGAAAGCGTACATCACGTACTTCAAGGCTGGGCACGTTCTCACTGCTGGCGTCATCCGACCCATCCAGTCCCGAAACCGGCTCGGCGTCCTGCAGCACAATGTCGGACAAGCGCTCACCATGCAGGCGCAGCATGATCACGTCGACGATCTTGTCGATCAGCGCGGCGACGCGGCCGTTGAACTGCTCTTTGTACGAGTTGAATGCAATCAGCATCCCGGCACTGAACTGCCCCTCCAGCACCAGCGTGGCGCCCAGCCAGATCACAATGATCGTCACCAGCCCGAACAGTACGCCGTTGAAGGTGCGATAAGCCAGTTGCAGTTTCTGGGGGTGCAAGCCGGCGTTGATTTCCTCCACCAGCAAGGCGCTCCAGGCGCTGCAACGCTGCTCAGGACGATTGAAAAGCTTGATGGTGCGCACGCCGCGCACGCTTTCCAGAAAGTGTGATTGTTGACGAGCCGCATGGACCAGCTGATTCTCGCTGGCACGCCGCAACGGCCCGAACCATGCCCAGCGCGCCAAGGCATAAATCACCATCGCCACCACGGCTACCAACGCCAGTTTAGGGCTGTAAGCGATCATCAGTCCCAGCGTAATGACCGTCATCAGCCCGTCGAGTATGGCTTCAATGAACGACGTGGTGACTGTCTGCTGGATCGACTTCAGAGAGCCGAAGCGCGAGACGATATCGCCAAGATGGCGGCGCTCGAAAAACGCTACTGGCAAACGCAGCAGATGAGTGAACACATTAATCTGCCACTGCGCACCGAGCATTGTACTCAGGTACATAAGCGCCCACCCACGGGCCAGCGCAACGGTATGCTGCACGATCAACAGAATGCCGAAGCCGATGGCCAGCACCGCCAGCAGATCCAGATCAGCGCTGACCAGCACCTTGTCGATCACGGTCTGCATGAAAAACGGGCTGAGAATAGTGCACAGCTCCAGCGCCAGTGCCAACAGCAGCACGTGGGTGAGCACCCGGCCAAACCCGTGCACTCGCCCCAGCAACTTGCGCAACGAAATCGGCGGCCGGGCAGCCACTGGCTGGAAATCACTCTCGGGCCACACCTCCAGCGCCACGCCGGTAAAGGCCGCCGACACCTCATCCAGAGACAGCTTGCACAGGCCACGCGCAGGATCGTGCAGCACCACGCCGTACGCCGTAACCTCCCTGAGCACCACGAAGTGATTAAAGTTCCAGTGCAGCACACAAGGCAGTTGCAGTTGACCCAGCGCACTCAGTTCAACGCGCAATGCCCGGCTGCCAAGCCCGAGTTGCGCGGCCATGCTGATCAGTTGCTTGAGGTTCACGCCTTTCATCGACGGCGAAAGGCGCTTACGCAGAGAAAAAAGGTCGCTGTGCTGTCCATGGTAACGGGCAATCATGGCCATGCACGCCAGACCGCATTCAGTGGCTTCGGTCTGCAACACCACCGGCAGTTTGGTTCCAACCCCGAAAGTGAACGCATTTTTGAGGTTCAAAGGCGTTTTCCTATTCCGCGCAAAGGCTCGAGCAGCCACTCATAGAGCGGCAGCTTTTCCTGCATGATGTCGGCGTCAAGCTGCATGCCGGAGCGCAAGCGCTCGCGTTTGCCCTGACCCTCGATGACTTGTGACGCCAGCGCGACCGTGACCCGATAGAAAGGGCCTTGCTCGCGCATCTGCTCGGAAACATTGCCCAGCGTCATGACTTCCTCAGCAGGCAATGCAGTACGTGAAATCGACGACACCCTGCCCGGCTGCAGGCCGAAGCGCTGATAGGGATAGGCTTGGTAACGCAACATCACGGTATCGCCGACGCGCACAAAGCCCACCGAGCGACTGGGCAGATACAACTCCGCGTGCAGCTTTGCATTGGCAGGCACGATGCTCAGCAGCGGCCGCGCACTGTCGACCCGTGAGCCGTTGGAGACCGCGATGGCGGTTGCCTCACCGGCCGTTGGTGCAGTAATCAGGACCTCCCGTTTGGTTTCACTTTCGACCAACTGGTCCTGATTCTCGGCCAGCCTGCGTTGCAGATCGGCCAGTTGCTTGCTGTGGTTGAACGGCAACTCGACCAGCTCCGCGCGCAGCCTGGTGCTTTCGGCGCGCACTGTCAGCAGCGAGCGATTCAGCTCTTCACCACGCAGGCGCATGTCCAGCACGGCGTCTTCTTTTTCCTGAAGCTGATCACGGGACACATAATCCTGGCGTTGCAGGTTGGCGTAGCGTTCGGCAATCCCTTTGGTTAACGCCAGCCGCTGACGCGCCAGGTCGATTTGCGCGAGTATTTTCTGCTGTTCGGTTTCCAACGCTTCGACTTGACGCTTTTTGCCTTCCAACTCCTGCTGATGCAGGGCCAGGGTCTTGTCGATCTCCTGAGTCAGGCTTTCCTGACGTCGTTTGATCGAGAGGCTGATCGCCCGTTGCGCACCGCCCGCTTCGCCGTTTTGCGTATCGCTGGACAACGCCATCAACACAGCGTCGGCATTCACCGGCTGCCCTTCGCTGATGCCCAGGTTGTTGACCACCCCGGCTTGCGGCGCATAAATCCTGATCAGACCTTTTTCAGGCAGCACCACACCGCTCGCCGCCGTACGTTTGGTGTATGTAGCGAAAGTCAGAAACAGCCCCATGCAGATGCAGAACAGTAGCGCGACGGCGGCTGCCAGGCGCATCGATACCGGGCTGATCAACAAGACCGTACCCAGCGTGCTGCGCTTCTGAGCGGCGAGCGCTTCAGGTCGAAAGAGCATAAATATGCATCGCGTCGATCATCAGGAATGCGCCATAAGAAACCACAGGGCTCGACAGTATTTAAAGAGAGGGGCGAATAGAAGCCGGACAGTTTCATATAGCCGTCACATGAGTAACGGGCAAACCCTTCACCGACCGACTGAACGTCACCGTATTTAAAGCGCGACGTATTAAAGCGTTGGCGACCGACCACCTCAATAGCACACATGAACTAGTCGCCAAAAGACAGCGGCACAGATAGCTCATGTGTACTATTGCTACTCGCGTCAGGGGATGATTTTAATAACGCTCTCTGCCGTAGGTCGCTGCTACGGAAGACTTGACTTTTCAATGACCCGCTTAGAGGAAATGACGCGATGACTCAAGCAATTAACCCAAAAAAAGCACACGAAACGCTTCATACCGGTCAGGCAGTTCGACTGTTGAACGAGGCAGAGCTGGACTGCGTGGGAGGCGGTATTGAGTTCAGTGCTTTTGGTTATACCTTCGCAGGCGGCGAGTCGTTTGCCCCCGGCTATAACTACGCCTCTATCACCAACTCGCGCGGTATTCCAATTTATTACACCACCTGGCAGAACTGATAAGGCCATCGCATGCAAGTGACAGGACCCGGACTGCCTCCGGGTTCCGTACTCACGAACATCTAAAGCCTGCGTTATACAGCGCGCCGACATTGCCAGGTTCTGGACGAAACGCCGGCGCGAAGGTCAGGCAAGGCAAAAGCAGTCGCGGAGCGGCCGAGGTCGCGTTCGACGCTACATGATGTAAAGAGCATGCTGACTGGACGCGCATCCCGCCCCGTTTCTTTAACGCAACGTCCTCAAGCGCACCCACTTTTCGTAAAGAGCCTGCCCCCTTTTCTTTTATATAATATCTGTGTACCGCCATCGACGCGCTGAACACATGACGTGCCTCTCAGCAGTACTGGACTGACCAGGAAAACGTGATGTCGATTCTCTCCCGATGCAGAGACCTGGAAATGATCCAGGCGTTGTTGCGCATGGCAGTGATTGCCACCTCTGCACTGTACGCATTGATCATGCACGCACTGGACGACATGTCCGGCAGCCGAATGTGGGTCATTCTCGGCTACTGCCTGGGCTTCGCCATCGTTGGTATCGGGCTTATCTGGCGTATTGCAGTACGGCCCGGCGTGTCTACCCGGCGCAGAATGTTCGCGCTGGTCGTCGATAACATGGCCGGGATCGTCACAATCACTGTGGGTGGCGAACCGATGCTGCCGGTTTACTCGGTAATGCTCAGCATGACGGTGGGGTATGGCATGCGTTACGGGCGCAATTACCTGTTGCTGGCGACCGGCTTTGCCTTGGCGTCTTTGTGCCTGATCATCCAGCTCACCCCTTTCCTTCAAGAGCATCCCGCCGTTGCGGTGATGATGATCCTGACCATGCTGGTGCTGCCGTCGTTCGTTTACTTCCTGCTCTCGCGATTGCACACCGCACTGAATGAAAACCAGGCGGCCAATGAGGCGAAATCAAGGTTTCTTGCCCAGGCCAGCCATGATCTGCGGCAACCGATTCACTCCATCAGCCTGTTTACTGCCTGTCTGCGCGACGCTTCATTGGGCACAGACGAGCGCCGCCTGGTCGATAACATCGACCGGGCACTCAGCGCTGTAGAACAGCTTTTCCGCTCTCTGCTGGATATCTATACCCTCAATCAGGGAGAAGTGAGTCCACGCCTCGAGACGATTGATGTGGACGCATTAATCAATGGCCTGGTCAGCCAGAACAGTGAGGCGGCCAGCTGGGCCGGTGTCGAAATCCGCGTGCGCCCGTGCCGGCAACAGATACGCAGCGACCCTGCGCTGCTTCGCACCCTGCTGCAAAACCTTATCTCGAACGCCTTTAAATATGCCCCCGGCAAACCCCTGCTTATTGCTTGCAGACCCCGCAAGGGGACGTTGGACATCGGCGTCTACGACATGGGCCGCGGTATTTCGGAAAAGCATCTACCTCATTTGTGCAACGAGTTTTATCGCGTCCGCGAAGAGCGTGATCAGGACATTGAAGGCGTAGGGCTTGGGCTAAGTATCGTCAAACGCATCGCCGGTCTGCTGAAGCTGCACATCCGGATTGGTTCGCGCCTGGATAAAGGCACTGCGGTTGTCATCAGCGGGCTACCGATTGTGGCGGCACGGCAAATCGCGCACGCTCCGGACATCGACTGGAACAAACACCTGTTGGGCGGTTTACGTGTTCTGCTGATCGAGGATAATTACAACGTGCTGCAGGCCACCGCGATGCTGCTGCGCAAATGGGGCTGCGACGTCCAGACCGCTTCCGCCACCCCTCAAGCGAGCGTCGATTGCGATCTGGTCGTTACCGACTTCGACCTCGACCGAAGCGCCACAGGCGCAGACTGCATTAGCTACCTCAGCCAACTGCATGGCCGCCGGATACCTGCAATCGTCATCACTGGCCACGAGATTCAGCATGTACAGCAATCGCTGAATGACCCACAGATACCGGTTCTGTCCAAACCGGTACGGCCTGCAGAGTTACGTTCACTGCTCCTGAGTTTCAAGATGGACTTGATGCAGACGACACGTCGCGCGTCTCTTACCGGGTCCTGAGCGCGACAGTCAGCCAACAGCGCACGTTAGTTTGATTACAACGGCGTTATAGTTCGCTAGTACACCTGTACTATAGTGAATACTTACGCCGTTAGCCTAAGCTAAGAAAGAAACGACTTCATTATATATAGACGCTGAAAAGCTTGTCACCGCAAGGCTTTTTCGCACGTTTCTGTCTGTCTATAAAAACCTTCAACAACTGATTTACCATCAGGGGCATTCGGCATGGGCAATTATTATTCACTGGCGCGGCTAAAAGGTTTAGCGGTTGCGATAACAGTCATGGCCGCTTTAACGGCCTGTTCGACGGGGGGCAGTAACCCTCTTGGCGGGCTGGATGCGTTGACGGGTGAGCCTAAGTTTGAGCCTGACTATATAAAAGCCAATATCATTCCCAAAAAATCGACCAAATCTCAAATCCGGGCGAAATTTGGTGCTCCTAATTCGGCGGAAGATGATGTCGGCGACAACTCCGCACAGTGGTCATACGAGCGTGGCGAATCAGGCGTGGCAATGCTGAAGAAAATGGCCTACAAGTACAGTTACAAGTACGGCGCCGGAACGTCGAACTCAGTATTGGCGCAGGCAGATGGTCACTTGGGAGATGCCGAAGATGTGATGGATGACGTCAGTACCGTCACAGGAACGAAGAGTACAGGTATGAAGAAGGTGATCAACAGGATAGTCATACTCTTCAACGGCGAGACGGTCGACCGGTTCTACACATACTGACCGCTCAGCAATAAGTGTGAAGCCGGTAATGCTGCGATTACCGGCGGTTCAGCCTGTCATTTTTGAAGCGTAAACTCGGCCTTGTCGAAAGACAGCCAGCAGGAATCGTTGTCGGTCCATTTTGACTCGCTGGTGCCGAGAACACCCTTCATCAGAATCTTGTCGCCTTTCTTTAATCCGCTGATCTTCTTCTTGTTCACCAGCAGGTCATCGCGGGTCAGCCCTTGACCGGTGCATTTGGGGTTCTTGGGGTCGGTGAAGATGATCGCAATCTGATTCTGACCGATGGCTGTTCCTGTCTTGGTAATGCGCTGCACAATGCCAGGGATGATCAGCGTGTTAGCGTCCCACTTTTCCTTGGCAGTGACCTCATTGGTTTCCCAGTCGTTCCAGATTTCCGTCAATGTCGTTTGCTTGGCAGTTGTCAGCCCCCGAAGATCCCCGCTCAGCAAATCTCCGGTCTGATCAAAGACCCCGTTTGTCACCGACATGGCCTGATCAAGCCCCGCGCATCCTGACAAGGCCAGAACTAACGGAAACAAGGCTGCACTTTTCATTCACATACTCCGCCGACTGATCGATGCAGGAGTTACCCACGCATCCATTATTTAAGTAACCACGACATGCACATCGCACGGGACTGTATCTACGACCTGAGGGCGTATCAATAGTACAGATGCGCTATACGGCGTACTGTTTTTGATCACAGAAACAAGCCATCAAATTTTTATGTCACCCCCGCAAAAACCTGGACCTTCCTCGAGCCGGTCCAGGCTGACTGACAGGCATTAGAACAACGCCCGGAAAATTTAACCGGGCGTTATGAGAGTCTCTTTCAGGATCAGAATCTATACGTCGCCCCAATACCGTATAAACTCGCACGGCTTTTGTACGTCGCACTGTAACTGCCCAGTGCATTGGCGCGACTGACATCGACACTTTCTTCCTGAAGATACGAATAGGCGACATCCAGGCTCAGTTGTGGCGTGACGTCATAACCCGCCCCTACGCTGAAGACCTCGCGATCCCCGGTCGGCGTACGGGGTGAACGCCCGGTATTACCGGTCGGCGACTGATCGATAATCACGCCCGCACGCAACACCCACTGCGGATCCAGCCGATACGCAGTACCGAGCGCGTAAGCCCATGTATCGTGCCAGTTCAGGCCTTCCTGAATGGAGCCGGTCAGTGCCGAAGCCAGCGTGCCGCCTTGCGCGGCCGAGACCGGTTGATTGCGCAGGCTCAAGTCCTGCATGCTGCTCCAGCCTGTCCAGGTCGCACTGGCGTAAAGTGTCCAGGCGCCACTAAGCGCCTGAGTCACTGAAAAATCGTAAGACTCCGGCGTGGCCACTTTCAACGTACAGTCGTAACGGTTGCTCGCAAGCAACTGCGGCGGCGTTCCTGCGCCGGTGGAAACTTGCGTGTGACAGCCCAGCTTGTAATCGACCTTGGAATGGTAGGTCAGGCCTACGCGGGTGGAGTCGGTTGCGTTGAATAACACGCCGACATTGAAGCCCACGGCCGTGTCATCACCTGAAACCTTGACACGGGTGTCAGCAATGGCCGGATTAAGCGTGATGTCTGATTCAAGCGTTCCGGCAATTCGATTGAACGTCGGACCGAAGCCAATCGACAGCCTGTTATTGAAGGCGTAGCTGATGGTGGGTTGTAACGTCACCACCTTGATCTCGCTTTTGCTGGCGAACATGCGCCCCTGAAAACTGCTTTCATAATCGGTGGACAAACCGAAGGGTGCGTAGAGCCCCAGGCCGAACGCCCAGTGCTCATCGATTTTCCGGGTGTAAAAACCGAACGGCACCGTGCTGAAGGGCACCATATTGCCATCATTACTCCCTTGTGAACGACCGGCGGCATGGCTGATGTCAGTGGATGCGTCCACGAACGCGGCCCCCATGGTGATTTGGCTGTTGTCCAGCCGCACCATACCTGCCGGATTACCGTACACCGTGCTGGCGTCCTCAGCCATCGATGCACGGCCAGCCTGACCGCTGCCCATACCGGCGATACTTTGCTCGGTACGGGCGAAGCCGCCAGCAAGAAGTTGAGTGGATGCCAATACAGCGGCAAGGCCAAGTGTAGTTTTCAACAGGGTCATTTTAATCTGCGGCCGTTGTGATTTATAAGCGTCCATGGCGAATTTGCAACTGTCAACGTTACCCGAGGCCACGCCGATTTCTAACGTTTCAATAAAACCGCGCGATGATAAGAGTCGCCGACACCTACTTCCATAGTACAGATGAGCTATTGAATAACTGCCTGCCTGTTGATCGGAACTTATATAATCAGTAACAGGCCGCCGCTAGTACATCCGTGCTATATCCACTGCACCCTCCCCTCCTGATACTCCCGTTGTTGGCAACCCGCCGAACGGAAACGCTTAAGCCCTCGGGGCTGGCAGCCACCATGGTGGCTTTTATGGAGTATCTGGAGTCGCTATGAACCCCTTATTCAGAATATCCCCTCTTGCTTTTGCAATTACTCTCGCACTGCTTCCAGAGGCTCAGGCCGTTGACTATGTGCTCACTAATGGTCAGGAAACCTTTAACAGCGACCGTTTGATTGATGGCGCGATCGACGTCAATGCAACTGACGGCAACACTTCTACCCTGACAATCAACAGCGGCGCAACCGTGACCAGCGAAGGCGGCAGCATCGTTGGCCAGGCCAGCAGAACCGGCGTCAATATGGCTCAGGCCAATGTTGTGGTTGAAGGGGCAGGTTCGCGCTGGGTGGTGCCTCGCACCTCATTCGTTCTCGGTAACTCGATCGTTGTCGGTGGTGTCGGCCAGGGCGATCTGACGGTCCGTAACGGAGGGCAGGTGTCGGTTCGGGATCTGGATATGGGTGAAGTTTTCGGGTCCCGTTCCAACGCATTTTCGAACGCGACGCTGTCGGTGAGTGGTCAGAACTCCCTGGTCGATGCGGTCAACATCCAGGCCGGCGGAGTGTTTGTGTATCGCTCGAGCATCACGGCCAATGACGGCGGCAAAATCAACAGCCAGCAGGTCGACATAGACTCCGTCATCAAGCTTTCAGGCGCAGGAACCCGCTGGGACAACAGCGGCTCCTTTGTGAACAGAAACGACCTGACCCTCGAGAACGGCGCAGTACTGACGAGTAACGAGCTGCGGCTGGGGTCGGCCGTTATCAACCAAAGCAATCAGGTCAATGTTACCGGACAGGGTACCCGTCTCGACGTGCAATCGCTGACGCTCGGCACCAACGTTGTCCGTACTTACCTGTCGCTGGCCGACGGTGCCGAACTGAGCGCCACTAACGGTATGCTGATCAGCTTCGTGAACGACAGCAACTCGGCGACGCGCGGCACGTTTACCATCGGCGGCCCGGTCGCGGTGGACCCTGACCGTACCGATGTTGATTCCATGACTGCAGGAGCAGCTCTGGCGGCAGGCCGACTGAATCCGCAAACCGCCGTCAGCTTTGGCACCGGCAACGGTTCCCTGGCGTTCAACCATACTGACACCGATCTGCAGTTCGCCAACACGCTGAATGGTACGGGTCGAGTGTATGCGTTCAGCGGCAATACCACGCTGAGCGGCGACACCACGGGATTGGCCGGTAGCGTCGTTGTGCGCGGCGGGCGACTGGTGTTGGCGGGGAACGTCGACCAGGTCAATCAGCGCGGCAACACAGCCACCACCCAAAGCGTTTCGCGGTTTAACGTAGGTAACGGCACACTGGTGGTCAACGGCATTGCGGGCCGCACTGAGTTCGGGACTTACACAAACAGCGCTCAGGTACTGGACGGAGGTATTCTGGCCGGCGTCGGTCAGGTGGGCAGCACCCAGGTCGCCTCCGGCGGTACGCTGTCGCCAGGAGAAAGCGCCATAGGTGCGCTGGCGATACAAGGCAACCTCGAGATGGCCGCCGGTTCACGCTACGCCGCAGACATCGCGGGCGACGGCAGCGCAGACCGGATCAACGTGAGCGGCACCGCAACCCTGCGCGGTACGCAAGTCAACGTGACCGCGCTGGATCCCGCGCAGAGCTATCAGAGCGGCAGAACCTACACGCTGCTCTCCGCCCAGGGCGGTTTGGTCGACGGCGCCGCCGCAGGCACTGCCTATGCCCAGGCACTTACCAACTCGGCGTTCCTGAATGTCGGGCTGCAACGCACAGCCAATGACCTGAACCTCACCATTGAACAAAAAAGCGTAGAACCTACGCCGACTCCAGAACCGACTCCAGAGCCGACTCCAACTCCAGAGCCTACACCTGAACCAACACCTGAGCCGACTCCAACACCTGAGCCAGAGCCGACCCCCGCGCCAACACCGGGTATCTTTCAAACGGTCATGCTGACCCAGAATCAGTTCAATACAGCGGGTGCGCTCAGCGTGCTGGAGCAAAGCGGCGAACCGCTGCGCCTCTATAACAATCTGTTGATTCTGGATGCCGAAAGCGCGCGTAATGCTGCCGATCAGCTGTCCGGCGACACGCTCGCCAGTACCTCGACCGCCCTGATCGCCAACAGCCAGGTGGTGTCCGGAGTACTGGGGACTCGTGTGCGTAATCTTCTCGATACCGGGACATTGCGGATGCCAGCCATGGCACTCAATCTGATGCCAACCACTCCACCCACCGAAAGCGGTGCCTGGGTGCAACCATTCGGCAACTGGACCAAAACAAGCAGCAACAATGGCGCAGGCGGTCTGCATCAAAGCACAGGTGGCCTGCTGTTCGGTGCGGACGGCAGCTTCACCCCGGATTGGCGCGGCGGCGTCTACGCTGGCTATAGCCGCTCGAAGTTCGACGCCGATGATCGCGATGCCGACGGCCACAGCGACAACTATCATCTTGGCCTGTACACCGGAGCCCAGATCGATGCACTGCGCCTCAGCGCCGACGTCGGCTACACCTGGCACAAGCTGGAGAGCGAGCGGAATGTGGCCTTCGCCGGATTCAGTGATCACTTGACTGGCAAACGCGACGCGAAATCGTTGCAGGCCAGTGGTGAAGCGGCCTACCGCATACCGCTTGGCAGCGTGGCTCTGGAACCTTTCGCCGGGCTTTCCTATGTTCGCTACGACGCCAAAGATCTGCACGAAAAAGGTGGGCCAGCCGCGCTAGACGTGTCCAGCGACAAGCAGAATACCGTCTTCTCGACGCTCGGCCTGCGCGCATCGACGAACACCCGAGTGGCCAACCTCGATACCCAGGTCTACGGCTCACTGGGATGGCGACGCGCCTTTGGTGATCTGGATCCGCGAAACGAGCAGAGCTTTGCCGGCGGTCCAAACTTCGAAGTGCAAGGCGTAGCTCAAAACCGCGACACCGCCTTGACCGAAGTCGGCGCGAAGCTGCGATTGAACCGTCAGACCGATCTGGGCTTGTCTTACCAGGGGCAGTTCGGCACTGACACTCGTTTCCACTCGGTGAATGCCGGCGTGACGGTCCGCTTCTGATCGTAATTGCAGCATCGGGCTGGATAACCATTTGCACAGGCTCGCCTGGAGTGGCATCCAGCCCGAATTCATTGGAAGGCATTTACATAGTGCGATCCCGAATCCACTCCGCGTTATCGTCCTACGCGCCGATCAACGACTAACGCAAGACACTCGAACCGCCCCTTCATCGCCCTCGTGTCGGCATTCGCTCGGCTAACGTTCAAACCGTGCTCCAGGCCATCAGATTACCTGCGAGTGATGCGGCCATTTATCTCAAACAACACGACTGTTACAGGCAAGCGCCCAATCACATACGGTGAATCGCATCTACGCCCTTACGCCAGAGCTTCTGGCAGTCACTCACCAGGAACGTCAAAACCATGGCAAGGACTTAAACCGTTCTGGACAGCGGGCCGGTTGGAAGCGTAATAAGGTGCCTACAAAATTTCCCTAATGGACAGCACGTTAATGCCACTACGCGGTGATGAAGCGGACGACCATGAGTTCCGCAGCCGGTCATATCCCGTCGAGGAAGATATGGCGCAGCAGCGTCGAGTCTGGCGCTTTGAGCGCATCGGTTGGGCTGGCCTGATTGTGCTGATAGTGCTGACCCTCGCCGGCTTGTTTTCCAAAGGGCCATTGAGCCAGGTGGAGCCCGAAACGGCAGATGGCAAACTGCAGGTGAGCTACGAGCGTTTCAGCCGCAACGGCAGTCAGGACGATATGATTGTCACGTCCAAAGGCGCCCCCTCCGAAATGCGTTATCTGGTCGTCGGCAGTGGACTGCTCGAAGGCGTGTCGATCGAGAACCTCAACCCCCAGCCCGCGCCCCTTCACAGCGAAGGCCGTGATCTGGTTATTCCGATGCAGGCCGACAAGGACGGTCTGGCCACCTTGTACCTGACTGTTCGCAGTAACGGGGTGGGACTGTACCGAGGGCAAATGCATATGCTGGGTGGCGAAACGCTGCCGATGCCCAGGTTTATCTACCCGTAGAGAGAACGCGATTTATGGATGCAGTGCTCAGAGCAGCAGCGATTTATTTTGTCTTGATGGTCTTGTTTCGTATTGCCGGACGCCGCTCTCTTACCGACCTCACCACCTTCGATTTCGTCTTGTTGCTGATCATTGGCGAGGCCACTCAGCAGGCGCTGCTGGGCGATGATTTTTCGGTGACTAACGCGATACTGATCATCTCCACCCTTATCGCCATAGACGTCGGCTTTTCCCTGGCCAAACGCCGATCAAAGCGGTTGGCAAAGTTTCTGGATGGCGGCCCCACGGTCATTGTGGAAGACGGCAAGCCACTGACCCAACGAATGAGAGAGGCGCGTATCAGTGAATCCGATGTGATGGAGGCAGCACGAACCACGCAAGGGATCGTGGAGATGAAGGACATCAGGTACGCGATCATCGAAAGGAACGGGGAGATATCGGTCATACCCTTCAAGTGAAGGTCTGCAAGTGATCAGGGATGGCTGCAGGCCGACTCCCGAATCAGTGCTAAAACGGACCTGCGCAGAGTTTCATGGCGACATCCTGAACATCTTTACCGATCAAGTCAGGCTGGGTGCCGAGCGGGTTGAGCACCTTCCCCGGGCGCTCGACAAACGCGGTGCGACACCCGGCCTGGGCAGCCCCGGCGATGTCCCAGGCGTGCGCTGCGACCATGATCATCTGATCCGTAGCGATGCCCAAGCGCTGTGCGACCATTTGGTAGGTTGCTGCGGCTGGCTTGAATTGACTGATTTCGCTGCCTGCCATGATGTGCTCGAAGCAGTCGGTCAATCCTGCAAATTCGAGCTGTTGCTGCAGCGCCTCCAGCGCGCCATTGCTCAGGGCAATGAGCACAAACCCGTAGTCCTTCAATAACTGCAGTGCCTGATGAACGTCCTTATGCGCAGGAAGAGATTTGATGCCTGCGGCCAGGGCCTGGCAATGATCGTCGCCCACGTCCACCTTGTGCCGTGCGGCAACCATTCTCAAAGCGCCCTGCGCCAGATCACCAAACGCCTGATACTGGCCGGTTATGGTGTTGGTCATCCAGCACTCTTGCAGTGTCAGGAACCATTCGGTGCGCACACGGCTATCGTCGAACAGTCCCTCGAAGAAAGCGTCGAGCGCGGCCAGATCCAGCAGCGTCTCGTTTACGTCAAAAATGATGTGTTTGAGCATGCTATAGGCCCCTGTTGCCTGCCTGAAGTGATGGCATCGAATGCGCCACCTGGCGGTGCTGACATCAGCCAGCACCGCCAAAGGTCACGATCAGGTCCCTGGCTTACGCCTGCTCTTCCTGCTCGTCATCATCGTGCTTGAGTGCCGGCTTCATCCCCGGCTGAGGCGCGTGCTCGGCATTCGGCGCGATTTCTTCGCCGTGGTTCTTTTTCTCTTGCTGGACTTTTTTGTCGTGAGCAACGTTACGTGGATCGGTCATGGGAATTCCTTGATTGGCAGAGGATTCGAACACCCATCGACGTGATGCATTGTTTGAGCGCCGGGGCAAGATTTGGAGTCAGGGCGTAGCCAGGCGTTCAGTGCATTTGAACCGGCACGCGAATAGCGGGTTGGGGCCTGAGTTCAGGTGACGGCGTCACGACTCCGCGGACGACAGCGTGAACGCTGGCGACTGAACCAGCTCCATGATCACTTCGCGCAAGGACTGCGCACACGGAGACAGCTCGCGATACGCCAGCGCCAGCACATAGGCGACAGGTGTACCTGGGCCCGTCAGCTCACGACAGGCAAGCCGCCCCGGCTGACGTCGGGCATAGCGCTGCGGCATGAGGGCCACACCCATGCCTCCGGCGACCAGCGCGGCGGTGGTCTGCATCTGGCGAGGCTGTTGCACGACCCGAGGAGTAAAGCCAGCGTTGGCGCAGGCCAGCAGAATGTGCGAGTGCATGCCCGGGCCATGATGCGGGGCGAACAGAATCCAGGGTTGGTCTGCCAACGCCGCAAGACCGATGGACGCACGCTCGGCCAAGGGATGATCCTGCGGCAGCACCGCAACCATGCGATCCTCGAACAGCGGCTCGATATGGATATTGCCCGGGTCTATGACCGGCAACACCAGAATGCCAACGTCCAGCCGGTCGTTGCGCAGGCCTTCAAGTTGCTCGGGAGGGGTGGCCTCCTGCAGTTGAATATCGACGTTCGGGTTCGCTGCCTGATAGCAACGCAGCAACGCCGGCAGCAAACCATCGACCACGCTGTCGACAAAACCCAGGCGAATCGTGCCGAGCATGCCTGCCGCTGAGCGACGTGCCATTTCACAGGCCCGTTCGGCCTGCAACAGCGTTTGCCGCGCCTCGGCCAAAAACACGACGCCCGCAGCGGTCAATTGCGTGGAGCGCGTACTGCGCAGCAACAACTGCACGCCCAGGCATTCTTCCAGACGACGAATCGCAACGCTCAGGGGCGGCTGTGACATGTTCAAGCGCTGCGCGGCCTTGCGAAAATTCAAGGTTTCAGCGACCACCACGTACTGGCGCATCAATTTCAAATCAATCATCTGATATTTTTTTAGTATCAATGAGCTATCAAATTAGTATGTTACAAATAAATGAGCGTTGCACATACTTCATGGTAAACGGCTAGAGCGAGATCGCTCACAGCCTGGTCTATCGAAGAAGGGGCGCTGATTTGAACACGCGAGCGTATGGTGTCGCCGCACTGGCCGGCTTTGTTGGAGGCAATGTTTCCAGTTTCATCAAATGGGGTACAGAGATCCCCTTCCCGCCTCGCACGCCGGACCGCCCGGTCCCGCCCGTGGAGATGCTTGATTCGCTGGGCATCAACGCTCAGCAGCTGACTTATGTGTATTCAGAGCATGTGGTGAATTACGGCAGTGCCCTGGTCCACCATGGCTTTTCCATCTTCTTCGCCATGTTCTATTGCCTGCTTGTACTCCGGTATCCGCGCGCCGCCCTGTGGCAGGGTCTGGGTTTCGGCCTGTTGGTGACCCTGGGGTTTCACGGCGTCATCCTGCCTGCGTTCCATTGGGCACCGCCGCTGTGGGAGCTGCCTGCCTCGGAGTTGTTATCTGAAACGTTCGGGCACTTGCTGTGGATGTGGGTGATCGAAGTCATACGGCGGGATTTGCAGCAGCGCTGGCTGCCTCACACCCGACCGGCCTGAGTAGCGCGCTGTCTTGCGACAGACACACGGAATTTCCCTGTAAACGGAGTGACCCGATGAAATCTCTATACACCCTGGCTCTGGCCTGCGCCGCCTGCGCGGGCATGGCGAGTGCCAATGCCGACGTGCAATCGGTGCCGAAAGAGTCTGCGCAAATGACTCACAGTAACGGTCAACTGCAACCACCTGTTTCATATGCCACGCTGTGGGCTGACGAAAACGGTGCCACGCATGTGGGCCACTGCCGCCTGGAAGGCCTGGAGTTCAAAAGCTATGCCCCGCCAGCCGCGCCGCAATGGGTCGGCGTCTCCCCTGACGATATCGAAAGCATCGCCTACGCGGTGCTGCCGGTGGGATACGTCGGCAACTGGCACCACGCGCCGGGGCCACAATGGGTCGTCACCCTGCAGGGGCAATGGTCGGTGGAGACCACCGATGGCAGTGTGCTGGTGCAAGGACCGGGAGAGATGCAGTTCAATGCCGACACCCGGTCCCGGCCGCGTCCGGATGACGAACGTGTAGGCCACCTGACGCGCACCGTGGGTGATCAACCCAATGTTCAACTGATCATCAAACTTAAACCGGGTGCGGCTGACAAACGTACCAACGGCAGCTGTGCCTACTGATCGCATACGGACCTGAATCTATGAAACCGACCCGTAAAAATCGCTTTCTGCGCCCCTCCTCATGGCTATTGGGCAGTGCGCTCCTGGCTGCGGGTTCAGCAGGCGCAACCGACGCCGTCGCCCCTGTCCGGCAAGTCGTTATCGACCCGGCCTTCAGCCAACTGGTTGCCCCACAGGCCCACGTCGAGCTGCTCACCGATCAGGCGAAGTGGGCAGAAGGCCCGCTGTGCCTGGCCGATGGCCGTTTGATCTGGAGTGACATCAAGGCCAACAAGGTCAGCAGCTGGCAGGCAAAGGATGGCGTGTCCACCTGGCTGGAAAAAGCCGACTTTCAAAATGGGCATACGCTCGACGGCCAGGGCCGTGTGGTGGCGGCCTCCCATGGCAAGCGCGGCATCGTGCGGCAGGAGCCCAATGGTGAGTGGCGTACATTGGTCGACACCTACCAGGGCAAACGGCTGAACAGTCCGAACGATGTAGTGGCGGATAAAAGCGGCGCTCTCTGGTTTTCCGATCCCACCTTCGGGGTGTTGAGCAAAAGCGAGGGCTATGGCGGCAAGCCTGAGCAAGGCGGCGAGTTCATCTATCGCTACGTACCCGACACCGGGCAGATCACCCGTCTCGACACTCCCGAAGTCCACTCGCCCAACGGCCTGGCCTTCTCGCCGGATCAGCAGCTGCTTTATGTGGCCGACTCACAAATGGCCCACGACTTCACCAACAAGAAGCTGGCACATCGCATCATGGTCTATCAGGTGCGCGACGGTCGCTTGATCAACGGCAAGGTGTTCGCTGACATCCAGCCCGGCATCCCTGACGGGATCAAAGTCGACGCGCTTGGCAACCTGTGGAGCAGCAGCAAGGAAGGTATTCAGGTGTTTTCCGCAGCAGGCAAGCCACTCGGAAAACTGCTGGTCGCGGCTGCCGATACCAGCAACCTGACGTTCTGCTCCAGCGAGCAGGCAAGCTGGGCGTACATTACCGCTGCCAACAAGGTGCTCAGGGTGCAGGTGATGAAGAGCGTAGCGGGTCAGTAGGACGAACTGTCCCGATGCTCATCGGGTAGCCGTAAACCGATTCAAAGCCCGGCACACGGTGCCGGGCTTTACCTGCAGAGCCTAGAACCAGGTCTCCATCTGGATGCCGAACTGCCAAACACCACCGGAGTTGAAATCACTTTTGCCGAAGTTGCCGGTCGTGCTGTAGCGGTCCAGATCCGAAGACCAGTTCATGAGGCTTGCGAACACTCGCAGTTCGGGGCGTGTGAGCAGGTCACCCATGTCCGGCTTGAAGGTCGGCGCAACCGTAAACTTCCAGAAGTTACCGTCAACCGCACTGCGTTGCAGATAGCCTTTGGGGTCGAGGTCCATGGTTTGCCAACTCAGCTCGTAGGCCATCTCGAAGTTGCTGTTGATCTCGTTGGCCAGGCGCATGTTCAGCGTGAGCCAGCGGTAATCGTCGCCTTTGACGTAGCGGTCTTTGCTCTGTTCGGCCAGCAGGCTCGGGCCGATGCGCCATCCCGGCGCGATAGGTGTCTCGCCATACATGGCCAGACGCACTGCGCGGGCGTCGTCGATCAGTTCGCCATCCGCGCCAATGTCCTTGACCTGCGCACCCAGGCCCTGCCCATAGAGCAACGCCGTCTTGAAGAAGCCTTCCCGACCGAAAAAGTCCTTCTGGTGATTGGCCAACATGGTGTGCAGGCCTGAATCTGCGGGCGCAAAACCGGCTTGATTGGTGCGCGTACCGACGTCGTTTTTCTTTGCACCAATGGCGTTGAACATCCACTGCCACTGACCATTGTCGAAGAATTGGTTGGAGGTCAGGATATAGCTTTCCACATCGGCATCGACGCCGCCCTCACTGAAATCTCCGTAGTTACGTCCGATCAGGGAATAGTTCGAGCGCCAGTCCTTGGTCATCTGCACATCGTAGATACCGCCACCGGTCCCGGCCAGAAAGACCACGTCCGAGTCCAGCCAGTGGATATCGAAATTATCCCTGTCGAAGCGCTTGCCGGCCCACAGCGTGGCGTTTTCGAACACTGAATTCCCCTTGAAGGCGGCAATGTGGTCGAGTTCGGTAAATACCTGACGCACGTTCAGGCTGCTTTCGGTGGCCGTCCAGTCGTTATAGCTTTCAACGCCGTCGGCGATGGAGACGGTGAACTTGGAGCGCGTGCCGTTCTGCGCGTAGATCTCTTTCGACAGATCGAAGCGCATGTAGGTGTCGTCTTCGTTACCCAGGCGCCCGACCGCACCACCGACTGAACCTGCGGGGGTTGTATAAGGCCCACCGCGACCGCCGCCCAAACCGTCGTTGATCAACAGACCGGAGCGAGCGTAGCCCTTGAAGCTGAACCCGTCGGTGAGGTGTCCGGCACTGCCTGGCTTCTCCATGCTTTGCTGGCGGGCTTCGAGTTTTGCCACGCGATCATCCAGAGCCGGCTGTGAACTGGCCGCAACGGTGGACGCAGAAGTGGGTGCGGCAGGCTGCGCAACGGGGGTCGAGAGTTTGAGTTGCTGAAGCTCCCTGGCGAGCGCCTGGGTTTGCTGTTCGGCTGCGGCTGCACGTTTTTCCGCAGCGCTGGCACGGGCTTCGAATGCGGCCATCCGCTCTTCCAGAGTCGCGGCCTGAGAGACGGTTGTCGAGGTGCCGAGTACCCCTGCGAGTAGCCATCTTGATGCGTTCTGCATGTGGACTTCCTGTTTTGTTTTTATTGTTTTCGTGACGTTGGCCGAGCCTTTTTCCTTCAGCACAAAATTGTGCAAATCGGAGAAAAAAGGGTGCCACATCGAAAATACGCTGTTACATTGACGATGTTAACGTTAACTTTTATAAAAACAAAAATAAAGAGGGCTCTATGAAACAGCTGAAATCTCTTCTTCCCGTCGCGCTGCTCACCCTGTCTGCCGGGTTTTCTGCGCTGTCGAACGCAGCCGATCTGACGATCTCGTGCGGGGCCGTCGGCGCTGAATTGCAACTGTGCAAGGAGGCAGTCGATAGCTGGTCAAAACAGACCGGCAACAACGTTCAGGTGGTTTCCACGCCTAACTCTGCAACCGAGCGCCTGTCGTTCTACCAGCAGATCCTCAGCGCCCAGTCCACCGACATCGACATCATTCAAATCGACATGGTGTGGCCGGGGATGCTCGCCAAACACCTGACGGATCTGCGCGAACTGCTTCCGGCAAATGCGACACAAGGCTATTTCCAGGCACAGGTGGACAACGCCACCGTCGACGGCCGACTGGTGTCGATGCCCTGGTTTACCGACTCGGGGCTGCTGTATTACCGCAAGGATCTGCTCGACAAGTACCAGCAGCCGGTCCCCCAGACCTGGGAGGACATGACCGCTACCGCCAAAAAAGTGCAAAAAGCCGAACGCGATGCGGGGAATGTCACTATGTGGGGCTACGTGTTCCAGGGGCGCGCCTATGAAGGCCTGACGTGCAATGCCCTGGAGTGGATCAGCAGCCAGCCGGACGGCGGACTGGTCAACCCGCGCGGAGACATCGTGGTCAACAGCCAGGCCTCACGAGTCGCGCTGACCCTGGCAAAAAGCTGGATCGGCGAGATCTCCCCGCCCGGCGTACTTAACTACACCGAGGAAGAAGGCCGTGGCGTATTCCAGTCAGGAAATGCGCTGTTCATGCGCAACTGGCCTTACGTCTGGGCCTTGGTGCAAAGCAAGGACAGCGCGATAAAAGACAAGGTCGGCGTCGCGCCCCTGCCCAGTGGCGGCGCGAACGGCACCCACGCTTCAACGCTCGGAGGCTGGGGCCTGGCGGTTTCGCGCTACAGCCGCAACCCCAAACTGGCGGCAGAACTGGTTGCCTACCTGACCAGCGCCCAGCAGCAAAAACAGCGTGCCCTGGCAGGTGCCTACAACCCGGTCATCGAGTCCCTGTATGCCGACCCCGAGTTGCTCGCGGCGATGCCTTACTACCCGCAGTTGCACAGCATCCTCAGCAATGGGGTCATGCGCCCCGCCGCGATCACGGCCAACGGCTACCCACGCGTCTCCAACGCATTCTTCGATCGGGTGCATAGCGTGCTGGCGGGCGATATTCCGGTCGATCAGGCACTGGTCGAACTGGAACGCGAACTGACCCGCATCAAACGCCGGAACTGGTAAGCCACACGTAAGGAAATCAACATGCCCGTCTCTTCTACCGACTTCCCTGGAGACGACGAACTCGTCACCCGGGAAACGCCTGTACAACGTCGCAGGCTACGCGCCGCCTGGCTGTTTCTGACGCCGATGCTGGTGTGCCTGGTCCTGGTGGCGGCCTGGCCGTTGCTGCGCACATTCTGGTTCAGCCTGACCGATGCCGATCTGTCGGATACCGGCAGTGGCTCATTCGTGGGCCTGAGCAATTATCTGCTCTACGACGGCGTCATCTGGTCTGGCGTGCTGGTCGATCCGCAATGGTGGAACGCGGTGCGCAACACCCTGCATTTCACCGTGGTGTCGGTCGGGCTGGAAATGGTCCTGGGACTGATGGTGGCGTTGCTGTTGAACGTCAAGTTCACCGGCCGCGCGCTGGTCCGTGCGTTGATTCTGATCCCTTGGGCGATTCCGACCATCGTCTCGGCGAAGATCTGGTCGTGGATGCTCAATGACCAGTTCGGCATCATCAACCATATGATGCTGAGCCTGGGCCTGATCAATGCGCCGCTGGCCTGGACGGCAGATGCGGACCTGTCGATGTGGGCAGTGATCATCGTCGACGTCTGGAAGACCGTGCCCTTTGTCACCCTGCTGATGCTCGCGGCACTGCAGATGCTGCCAAGCGATTGCTACGAAGCCGCCCGGGTCGACGGCATTCATCCGGTGCGGGTGTTCTGGAGAGTCACCTTGCCGTTGCTGATGCCCGCCTTGTTGGTCGCCGCGATCTTTCGCATTCTCGATTCGTTGCGGGTCTTCGACGTCATCTACGTCCTGACCTCCAACTCTTCGAGCACCATGAGCATGTCGGTCTATGCCCGCCAGCACCTGGTGGAGTTCCAGGACGTCGGCTACGGCAGCGCCGCCTCCACCCTGCTGTTTCTGGTCGTGGCAGTGATTGCCATGCTTTATCTGTACCTCGGACGTCGCCAGCTGGAGGTGCGCTCATGAACCTGCGCCCACTGAAGAAAGCGCTGCTGCGCCTGGCCTTCTGGGGCCTGGTCGGGGTCGTGCTGCTGTACGCGATCTTCCCTTTCTATTACGCCATCCTGACCTCGCTGAAACCGTCCAGTGCCTTGTTTGAAGTGAGCTACTGGATCACCGAAGCCGACTTCTCCAATTACGCAGCGGTCCTCAGTCAGGCGTCATTCCTGCAGGCCATCGCCAACTCGCTGGTGGTTGCGCTGAGTGTGGTAGTGCTGGCGCTGTTCCTGGGCCTGACGGCGTCCTACGCCCTGGGCAGGGTCAAGTTCCGAGGCCGCGGCACGGTGCTGATGATGGTGCTCGGCGTCTCGATGTTTCCTCAGGTCGCGGTGCTGTCGGGGCTGTTTGAAGTGATCCGCGCACTGGGTCTGTACAACACCTCATGGGCACTGATCCTGAGCTACACGATTTTTACCCTGCCCTTCACCGTCTGGGTGCTGACCACGTTCATGGGGCAACTGCCGCATGAGCTGGAAGAAGCGGCAATCATGGATGGCGCATCGCCCTGGGTCACGCTGACCCGCGTGCTGTTGCCGCTGCTGTGGCCCGCACTGGTCACGACCGGCCTGTTGGCTTTTATTGCCGCGTGGAACGAGTTCCTGTTTGCCCTGACCTTCACCCTGACAGATGCGCAACGAACGGTCCCGGTCGCCATCGCCCTGATTTCGGGTGGCAGCTCCCACGAATTGCCTTGGGGCCTGTTGATGGCGGCGTCGGTGCTGGTGACCGTCCCACTGGTGATTCTGGTGCTGATCTTCCAGCGCCGCATCGTTTCCGGCCTCACTGCCGGCGCGTTGAAAGGTTGATGCACACAACTGACAAGGAACAGCATCGTGATGAAATTGAAGCTAGCCAACATCAACAAGCAATTGGGCGGCACGCGCATTCTGCGCGATGTCAGCCTGGAGATCGCTGCGGGTGAGTTCGTTGTGTTCGTCGGCCCTTCGGGCTGCGGAAAGTCGACGCTGCTGCGCTTGATCGCCGGACTGGATTCGATCTGTGCTGGCGACCTGCTGATCGACGGACGACGGGTCAATGACCTGGAACCGCGCGAGCGTGGTGTCGGTATGGTCTTTCAGTCCTACGCCCTGTACCCGCACATGAGCGTCTACGACAACATCAGTTTTGGCCTCAAGCTGGCCAAGACGGAAAAAAGCAGCCTGCGCGAACGCGTGCTGAAAACCGCGCAGATCCTGCAACTGGACAAACTGCTGCAGCGCAAGCCCCGGGAATTGTCCGGCGGGCAGCGTCAGCGCGTGGCCATGGGCAGAGCCATGGCGCGGGAACCGGACATCCTGTTGTTCGATGAACCGCTTTCCAACCTGGACGCCTCGCTGCGGGTCCAGATGCGCAACGAAATCGCCCGGCTCCACAAGCGGCTGGGCTCGACGATGATCTACGTCACCCACGATCAGGTCGAGGCGATGACCCTGGCGGACAAGATTGTCGTGCTCAACGGCGGTCAGGTCGAACAGGTCGGCTCACCACGCGAACTCTACGAACGCCCTGCCAGCCTTTTCGTCGCCGGTTTTCTGGGCTCGCCGAGAATGAATTTTCTGCCCGTGAGCTTGCAGGCACCGGGTCGCAACAGCCTGATCGACATCCCGGCACTGGGTATGAAATCCCTGCCCTTCGACAGCTCGAATCTGACCGAGGATGCGCAACTGACCTTGGGTGTTCGCCCGGAGCACATCACCCTCAATGCTGCGAACAACGGCGTTGGCGTCACGGTATCCGGTGTCGAATACCTGGGCAGCGAGGTCTATGTGCATCTGGCTACCGGGGCGAGCGAGCCCTTGATTTGTCGCTGCGATGCCAAGGCCGGCTGGCAGGCAGGCGATCAGGTCGCGCTGCAATTCGACGACAGCAACCTGCACCTGTTCGACGCAGATGGCCTGGCCCTGAAGCGCCACACAGACGCCAGTCAACACCTGACACCCGGCACCACACCGCACCTCGTACAAGCAGGCACCCTATGAGTTTTTCTGCAAATGCCATGAGCAAGCCGATGTCTCCTGCCCTCGAGCGCGCGCGCCATGCGCTGGAAGAGGGTCTGTCGCAGCTCGTCCACGATTATCGCCCCGGTTACCACCTGGCCCCGCCTGCGGGCTGGATGAATGACCCTAACGGGGTAGTGTTCTTTCGTGGCGAATATCACGTGTTCTATCAGCACCACCCGTTCGACGCGAAATGGGGCCCGATGTACTGGGGCCATGCAAAGAGTGCCGACCTGGTCCATTGGCAGCACCTGCCCATTGCCCTGGCACCCGGTGATGACTTCGACCGGGACGGCTGTTTTTCCGGCAGTGCAGTGGTACATGACGACACCCTGGCGCTGATCTACACCGGGCACACGTGGCTGGGTGACGTGGGCGACGAGCGTTTCATCCGTCAGGTGCAGTGCCTGGCCACCAGTAGCGACGGCATCAGCTTCATCAAACACGGCGCCGTTATCGACACCCCGCCGCAAGACGGGATGATTCATTTCCGTGACCCGAAAGTCTGGCGACAGGATGGCCACTGGTACCTGATTGCCGGCGCACGCCTGGGCGACAAACCGCTGCTGCCGCTCTATCGATCCAGGGACCTGCACGCGTGGGACTTCGTCAGTTATGTGTCCACAGGCGGCGAAGGCGACGGCTATATGTGGGAATGCCCGGACCTGTTTGGCCTCAATGAACGCGACGTACTGCTTTACTCCCCCCAGGGCATGCCGGCGCAGCGCTACGAGCGACTGAACAGGTTTCACACCGGCTATCGAGTGGGCCAGGTCGACAGTCAATGGCAGTTCACCGGCGGGCCTTTTATCGAGCTGGACAGCGGTCACGATTTCTATGCGGCGCAGACGCTGGTGGCTGCCGATGGCAGGCGTCTGCTGTGGGCCTGGATCGACATGTGGGAAAGCCCGACCCCAACCGAGGAACATCACTGGCGCGGCATGCTGGGCCTGCCGCGAGAACTTGAAGTACGCGCCGATCGCCTGTGCGTGCAGCCCGCGCGCGAGCTGACAGCGTTGCGCAACGCGTCACTGCCAGGCACCCCCTGGTGGAGCGAAGCGGGTAGCCAATCGCTGGCCGACATACACGGCGACATGCTCGAAATCCACGTGCACCTGGACCTGCTCGACTGCATCGAAGGTCACCTGGGTGTGGCCTTGCGTTGCAGTGAGGATGGCAATGAGCAGACGCTGCTTTACTACGATGCGTCGCTGAAACGTTTGATACTCGACCGTACTCAGTCGGGCACCCACGTCAGCGGTCAGCGCAGTGTAGCGATAGATCCACAACAGAATCAGCTTGAACTGCGGATCTTCCTTGATCGCTCGTCCATCGAGGTGTTCGAGCAAAACGGCAGTTTCAGCTTCAGCAGCCGTTTTTATCCACAGACCGACAGCCTGGGGGTAAAACTTATTGCCAACGGAACCGGAGGCCGGGTCTGCATCGCCGACGCATGGCAACTCGCCTCGGGATACCTGTCGGTAAATCATTGAAGTCGCGAAAAAAATCAGGTCTCTGTAGCATGATAATCATCAGTCAACCCGACAGGCCCCGCTTCGCATGACCTCAGTTAAAGACGTTGCAAAACTGGCCGGTGTGTCTCTGATGACGGTGTCTCGGGCGCTCAATGATCCGGGAAAACTGAGTCCGGAGACTTATCAGCGAGTGCGCAACGCGATCGATGAGCTTCAATTCGTACCCAGCCTGTCGGCTCGCAGGATTCGCGGCGACAACCTGCAGACCCGAACCATCGGCGTATTTGCCCTGGACACCGCAACCACGCCGTTTGCGGTCGAGCTGCTGCTATCAATCGAACAGACCGCGCAGCAGGCAGGCTGGAACGTATTTATTCTCAACCTGCTAAGCAATCCGCCTACCGACCAGAACATTGACCTGATGCTGTCGCACCGCCCGGATGGGTTGATCTTCAGCGCCATGGGGTTACGCAAAGTGAGTATCCCCCAGCGCCTGAAGAGCAAGCCGCTGGTGCTCGCCAACTGCGTAGCTGATGACAGCAGCCTGGTCAGTTATGTGCCAGACGACGAAACGGGTCAGTACCGCGCCTTGAACCACGCGTTCAGCAAGGGCTATCGACGCCCGCTGTTCATAAACCTGCCAAAACAGAGCCTGGCCTGGGAAATCCGCCAAGCAGGTATGTTGCGTGCCTGCGAGGCATTCGGCCTGACTCGCGACGAACTCTTGCAGTACAACCTGTCCGAACACGATGCCTACTGGGAAACCGCCGCTATCCTTGCACGACACATGATAGATGGGCGTCCGCAGTTCGACATTCTGATCTGCGGCAATGACCGCATTGCCTTTTGTGCCTACCAGTTGCTGCTGGGCCAAGGCCTGAAAATCCCCGGCGATGTTGCCGTACTGGGTTATGACAACATGATCGGCATCGCCGAGCTGTTCATTCCTGCGCTGACCACGGTGCAACTGCCGTATTACGAGATCGGTCGCAACGCCGCCCGGCACCTGATTGAAAGCCTTGAAGTGTCGGGCTCCCAGCCGGTGGACTGCCCGCTGGTGATCAGAGAATCGTTATGAAGCCTTGCGCGGGATAGCTCACGCAGCAAGTCGTCACGGGACCCTCCAGACAAAAGCGACTGCTCTTGAGCCCTGATTTACACCCCTGAAACGCTGACCGTATTAAATGGTTACGATTGAGAGGGGTAAGAGCGCCTGGCTGTCCGGCCACTCTAAAAAGATAGCTTTTCTCTTACTTTTCAAGCGCCTACTGATTGCACGCTCAAGACAAGCGAGTTGTACACCCTCTGACTTACATGAATCCCGCCCCAAAAAAGCGCACTAAACAAATTAAAGAACAAAACCGTGCGCAACTAATGCACGAACTAATCCAGAAACCAAACCCGACCCCCTCAAGTAATATTTCTGGTAGCCGATAGTTCTAAAGCCGTGAAAAATCAATTCTACAAGGAGGTCAGTGACAATGAGAAACTTGAAAGTATCTGCGCGCGCAGCACTCAGCTTTATGTTTATTGCACTCTTATTGGTCGCCTTGGGTGGTATTTCAGTATGGAAAATGGGAGAAATCCGCGAGACGGCCAGAGACATTGAAAACGATGCATTGGCCAGCGTGGTGGTTGCAGACCGAATCAATGCCACGATGCTGCGCCTGCGCCTGGAAGTCCGCAGAATGCTGTCCCAGACCAATCCGCAGGACATGGCCACCACGTCCGGCATGATCGCTTCGCTGAGTGAGGAGTTGAAAAAGCAGGTAGCACTTTACGCCCCTTTTGTCGCCAGCGATAAAGAAGGACAACTGTTCAAAGCCGTGTCGGAAAACACCGATAAAGCACTGGTTGCATTCGACCAGGTGATTGCACTTATCCGTCAAAACGCAACCACTGAAGCGCTGGCCTACCTGAGTTCAAACGTGACGCCTGTTACCCGTCTTCTCGACGACGCTGTGAACGGGCTTGTTCAAATGAACATTGACGAGGCGGCAAACTCAGGAAAAGAATCCGAGGATTCGTATCAAAGCGGCTTAACGTTTGTGATCTTCATTATTGCAGCCGCGACGCTGGCGACGATTGTGCTGGCCGTGCTGTTCACCAAAAGTATCGTCACGCCGTTGCGCGACATGCTGCGTGTCAACGACACCATCGCCAAGGGTGATCTGCGCAGCGTGATTACCGTCACGGGCAAAGACGAATTTTCCGACCTGATGCGCTCTACCCAGGTCATGCAAAACAATCTGCGCGATACGATCAAGCTGATCGGCGATTCATCCACTCAACTGGCATCCGCCGCTGAAGAAATGAACGCGGTCACCGAGGAGTCGAGCAAAGGTTTGCTGCGCCAGAATAACGAAATTGATCAGGCAGCCACCGCCGTTAACCAGATGACCGCTGCGGTCGATGAGGTGGCGCGTAATGCTGCCGCTGCATCGGATGCAGCCAAAGCCTCTGATCAGTCAACCCGCACCGGCGCAGCACGGGTTACCAGTACGGTTGACGCCATCGAGAAACTGAGCAAGACCGTGCAGAGCACCAGTGTCGATGTAGAGCGTCTGGCCGTGCAGTCCAAGGACATCAGCAAGGTATTGGAAGTCATTCGTACGATTGCGGAACAAACCAATCTCCTGGCCTTGAACGCAGCTATCGAAGCCGCCCGGGCAGGTGAGCAGGGACGCGGTTTCGCGGTGGTGGCTGATGAGGTCAGAGCGCTGGCCCATCGTACCCAGACCTCGACTCAGGAAATCGAGAAAATGATTGGCGACATCCTCACGGGCACTGCACAGGCCACCAAGGCCATGAGTGAAAGTTGCGATCAGGCCGGTGGCACACTCACCATCGCTCATGAAGCCGGAGCAGCACTGACCCTGATCGCGAAAGCAATCAATGAAATCAACGAAATGAACCTGATGATTGCGACCGCATCGGAGCAGCAGGCGCAGGTCGCACGTTCGGTCGACGGCAACCTGATGAGTATTCGCGATCTTTCCATCCAGAGTGCAACGGGGGCCAATCAGACAGCGGCGGCCAGTGCCGAGCTCTCAGTGCTTGCTGTAGACATGAATAAGCTGGTGGCCAGGTTTTCGCTCTAAGGGTTTTCTACTGCTTCAGGTCGTGATGCTGTGGATACTGATTCCACAGCATTCAGGGCCAATCAACTGCATACGTCTGGACAAGTGCAGGACGGTCAGAGGAGCGCATTAACGCCCCTCTGAGCCGTGAGTTTCCTACGCGTCAGTCAGCACTGCCGGTCAGCAGTGTTCTTGTGGCCGCAGTAACATCCTCTTTGCGCATCAGACTTTCGCCGACCAGAAAGGTAGTAATGCCGGATTTTTTGAGTCGCAGGCAATCGTTATGGTTGCCGATGCCACTTTCACCGACCAGCAGTTTGCCTGCGGGCACCATGGATGCCAGTCGCTCGCTTGTGCCGAGGTCTACTTCGAAGGTATGCAGGTTGCGATTATTGACGCCGAGCAGCGGAGAAGACAGTTTGAGCGCACGCTCCATTTCATGTTCGTCATGCACTTCCACCAGAACGTCCATCCCCAGCGTCATGGCCGCATCTTCAAGTTCGGCGGCGAGGTCGTCAGTCAATGAGGCCATGATCAGCAATATGCAATCCGCACCCCAGGCACGTGCTTCATACACCTGATAAGTGTCAAACATGAAGTCTTTTCGTAACACAGGAAGGGCGCAAGCGTTTCGCGCATCGATGAGAAACTGCGGGGAACCCTGGAAGCTGGGCGTGTCGGTCAGAACGGATAAACAGGCGGCCCCACCGGTTTCATAAGCCTTCGCCAGCTCGGGCGGGTTGAAGTCTTCGCGAATCAGACCTTTTGATGGACTTGCTTTCTTTATTTCTGCAATGAGCCCCAACAGACCCTGCTGTTCTTTTGCTTTCAGTGCTTTATAAAAACCGCGGGGACTGGACTGTTCGAGGGCACGCTGCTTGATGCGACTTAATGGTACGTTAGCTTTTGCCGCCTCTATTTCTTGAAGCTTGTAATGTTTTATTTTATTTAGAATATCACTCATGGCAGTCACTCATATTAGCGGGTAATCTATTGAATTAAGCCCTGTAGCGCCTCGACGTACGCATGCTCATTATCGCCCTCTGGCAATATTTAAACGAGCGTACATTCACTGATCGAGAAACAACAATTAAATTTAATTTATCCACCTTTAAACACATTATCGCGTTAATATATCATGATCGTCCATGATGTAAACCCGGGTAACACGGTCTCTGTAACGTACATCAACAACTGAACCCGGCCGATTAAGATGGCGAAACAATATCAACTTTCCGGCACAGCCTGGCGATTTACCTGGGCGAGTCCACGCCTCGGCTGTTACTACTGGCAAGCCTGCTGATCGGCGCACCGGCAAACCTGAAGTATCTGCTGGTCAATCGGCTGATTCGCAGCCCCAGTAAGCTGGAACTGCTTTCCGTGGTCGTGCGCCAACGTCTTGCTCGCACTGCTTTTGACGCTCGTGTCAGGCGCCAAGGATTACCTGCTTTATGGGTTGCTGCCGCATTCGACAACTTTTCAGGCCTTGACCTGGTTTATCTAACTCGCCGAACATTGCCCGATGATTGCCAAGGCCAGCGTGGATCTGCAGGCCACCCGCAATCGCTTCACTCCTCTCAAACGACAAACCAGCGACAGGGAACGTCATCAATGCAATCCAATTTCAGCAAGGGCGTTATCTTTGCGCTCTCCGCCGCCGCACTGAACGCAACCATTGGTGTGCTCAGCAAGGTACTCATGAGCAACGGCTTCACCTCCAGCAGCGTTGCCGTCATCAAAACGATACTGGGGTGCATCCTGCTCTCGATCGTGCTGCGTTTCCTCAAGCGTCCGACATCAGCCGCCAAATGGAGCCAGGCCGCGATCTGCGCGTTCCTCGGTATTTTCGTGCTGTTCCATTTCGAAACGTCCGCCTACCGACATTACGCTGCGGCGGGTGTCGTGGTCGTACTCATGGCCAGTGCCTCAATCTCGTCGATCATTCTGGGGCGCCTGTTACTGAAGGATGCCATCACTGCAAACGCAACCGTGGGTGCCGCACTGGCCATCTCAGGGATTGCAGTGATCTTCGGCGCTGATTTGCAACAGGGCTTCACTCTGGAAGGTGCAGCGCTGGCCTCGATCGCAGGCTGTGGCTACGGAGCGTTTTCAGTTGCCATGAAAAAAATGGGCGTTTCGGGGGGCCTGCATTTCACTCGTCAATTGCTCTTCTTCGGCAGCCTGTACCTGCTAATGCCGGCCGCCGCCGATGGTTTCGTGATCGGCGAGCTGTCATCAATGGCTATTGCCGCACTGCTGGCGCTGGCCGCCCTGCCGACCATCCTCGGCTTTTTCTGCACGACCAAGGCCATCGAATACCTCAAGCCATCCCAGGTGCAAGCGCTTGAACTCACCGAACCGCTGTTTGCGGCATTGCTGGCATTTGTAGCCCTCAATGAAGTACCGCGCGAAAGCCTCTATCCGGGAGCGGCCCTGATCATCGCTGGTTTGTGCTTCTCCAACGAACTGATACGCCTGGGTCAAAAAGCGCCGACGCGGGCCAGTCAGTAAGGCAGGCAGCGGCCTGTCAGTTGCGAGCACGTTGATTCCAGTACCCGATGTCATGCGTGAGGCCCCGTACACAAGCACTCGCTCGGTACGGCGCACTCCAGACATCACAGAGCTTGCCGGTGCCCTATTTCGCATCAGACGGCGGCTTAGCGCGGTTTCAAATGAAAATTCACCCAACAAAAAAGGCGTCCCGAAGGACGCCTTTTCTGTTGGACTCAAAACGACTGTTCTTGAGTCCTGATCTTCAACCCTGATACAACTGGGCGAAAATGGTCGGGGTAAGGGGATTCGAACTCCTGACATCCTGCTCCCAAAGCAGGCGCGCTACCGGACTGCGCTATACCCCGATGATGCTAAAAAACACCTCCGAGGAGGCGTTTTCTATTTGGGTGACGCTTGTGGCGTCACTCCCTAAGATCCAGCCAGATACAAACTGACCAAAAATGGTGGGTCGTGTGGGATTCGAACCTACGACCAATTGGTTAAAAGCCAACTGCTCTACCAACTGAGCTAACGACCCAAATATGGTCGGGGTAAGGGGATTCGAACTCCTGACATCCTGCTCCCAAAGCAGGCGCGCTACCGGACTGCGCTATACCCCGACTGAAACTGCATTGAACCTTGCGAAATCTGGCTCCACGACCTGGACTCGAACCAGGGACCCAGTGATTAACAGTCACTTGCTCTACCAACTGAGCTATCGCGGAACTATCAATTTCAGATTCAACTTTACAACCTGTCGCCTTGAAACCAGCTTGCTGTTAACTCGTTGATTTCAATCTCATCGACCTTTCCGCTTCGTTTGTATCGTTGCGTTCACGTCTCTGAGGCGCGCTATTCTACAATTTTAAAAACACCTGTCAACCCTATAAATTGCTTTTTAAGACAATGATTTGCGATTTTTTTTCAGATCGCCTCTCGGACCTGATTCTACTGCTGACCACGCCTCAAAAAAAAGGCCCTCGGTTCGAGGGCCCTTCTATAGAGCGTTGACGAGCGCTGTCAGACAAACGTGATCTCGTCGTCGACCACCTTGCCGGTGATAGTCGTACCGGGCATGAAGCTGCCCGAGAGGATCATCTGCGCCAGCGGGTTCTCGATCCAGCGCTGAATCGCCCGCTTCAGCGGCCGTGCGCCATAGACCGGGTCGTAACCAACGGCGATCAGCTTGTCCAGCGCCTCGGGGCTCAGGGTCATCGACAGCTCGCGCTCGGCCAGACGCTTGCGCAGGCGGCCCAGCTGGATGTCGGTGATACCGGCGATCTGGTCACGCGCCAGCGGTTCGAAGATCACCACTTCGTCGATCCGGTTAACGAACTCCGGACGGAAGTGCGTACCGACTGCGTCCATCACTGCAGCACGCTGCGCCTCACGGTCACCGACCAGCTCCTGGATCTGCGCAGAGCCCAGGTTGGAAGTCATGACGATCACGGTATTGCGGAAGTCCACCGTGCGCCCGTGGCTGTCCGTCAGGCGTCCGTCTTCAAGCACCTGCAAGAGGATGTTGAACACATCGGAATGCGCCTTCTCGACCTCATCGAGCAGAATCAGCGAATACGGTTTGCGACGCACGGCTTCGGTCAGGTAGCCGCCCTCTTCGTAACCAACATAGCCTGGCGGCGCACCGATCAGGCGAGCCACGGAATGTTTCTCCATGAACTCGGACATGTCGATACGCACCATCGCCTCTTCGGTGTCGAACAGGAATTCGGCCAGCGCCTTGCACAGTTCGGTCTTGCCCACGCCGGTCGGGCCGAGGAACATGAAGGATCCGCTCGGACGGTTAGGGTCGGAAAGCCCGGCACGCGAACGACGCACGGCATTGGAGACGGCGACCACCGCTTCTTCCTGGCCGATCACCCGGTTGTGCAGCAGGGTTTCCATGCGCAACAGCTTCTCGCGCTCACCTTCGAGCATCTTCGACACCGGGATACCGGTCCACTTCGACACGACCTCGGCAATTTCTTCCTCGGTCACCTTGCTGCGCAGCAACTGGTTTTCCGGCTTGCCGTGCTGGTCGACCATTTGCAGGCTGCGCTCCAGGTCGGGAATGATCCCGTACTGCAACTCGGCCATGCGGTTCAGATCGCCACGGCGGCGCGCGGCTTCCAGCTCCTGGCGAGACTGTTCGATTTTCTGCTGGATCTGTGCCGAGCCCGTGACCTCGGCTTTTTCCGAGGTCCAGATTTCTTCAAGGTCCGCGTACTCAAGCTCAAGACGCTGGATTTCACCCTGAAGTTTTTCCAGGCGCTTGATCGCCGCCTCGTCTTTTTCCTTTTTGAGGGCCTGAGCTTCTACTTTCAGCTGGATCAGGCGACGTTCAAGGCGGTCGAGTACTTCAGGCTTGGAGTCGATCTCCATGCGAATACGGCTGGCCGCTTCGTCGATCAGGTCGATGGCCTTGTCCGGCAACTGGCGGTCAGTGATATAGCGGTGGCTCAGCTTGGCCGCTGCGATGATCGCGCCGTCAGTGATGGCGACCTTGTGGTGCACTTCGTAGCGCTCTTTCAGGCCACGCAGGATCGCAATGGTGTCTTCTTCGCTTGGCTCGTCGACCAGGACTTTCTGGAATCGACGCTCAAGCGCCGCATCCTTCTCTATATACTGGCGGTACTCGTTGAGCGTGGTGGCGCCGACACAATGCAGCTCGCCGCGCGCCAGTGCAGGTTTGAGCATGTTGCCAGCGTCCATCGAGCCTTCGCCCTTGCCGGCACCAACCATGGTGTGCAACTCGTCGATGAACAGGATGATCTGGCCTTCCTGCTTGGACAGTTCGTTGAGCAGCGATTTGAGGCGCTCCTCGAACTCGCCACGGTACTTGGCACCGGCGATCAGCGCGCCCATGTCCAGCGATAGCAAGCGCTTGCCGCGCAGGCCA
The DNA here is from genome assembly GCF_020515645.1 of Pseudomonas sp. MWU16-30316. Lineage (NCBI taxonomy): Bacteria > Pseudomonadati > Pseudomonadota > Gammaproteobacteria > Pseudomonadales > Pseudomonadaceae > Pseudomonas > Pseudomonas sp. MWU16-30316. The sequence goes on from NZ_JAIZAZ010000009.1 coordinate 151,384, forward strand.
TCAGGCACTTCACCATTGATGATGCGCTGCGCCAGGCCCTCGGCAATGGCGGTCTTGCCCACGCCAGGTTCGCCGATCAGCACCGGGTTGTTCTTGGTGCGGCGCTGCAGGACCTGAATGGTGCGACGAATCTCGTCATCACGACCGATCACCGGGTCGAGCTTGCCCTCTTCGGCACGCTTGGTCAGGTCAACGGTGTACTTGTCCAGCGCCTGACGCGACTCTTCGACGTTCGGGTCATTCACGGCACCTTCGCCGCGCAGGTTGTTGATGGCGTTTTCCAGAGCTTTCTTGCTGACGCCCTGCCCCAGCAACAATTTGCCGAGCTTGCTGTTCTCGTCCATTGCCGCGAGCAGCACCAGCTCGCTGGAAATGAACTGGTCGCCTTTCTGCTGCGCCAGACGGTCAGCCTGATTGAGCAGGCGCGCCAGATCCTGCGACATGTTGACGTCGCCGGTCGGGTTCTGGATTTTTGGCAGGCGGTCCAGCTCTGCACTCAGTTCCTTGCGCAGGCTGTTGACGTCGAAGCCTACCTGCAACAGCAGAGGCTTGATGGAACCGCCCTGCTGCTCAAGCAGCGCCTGCATCAAGTGCGCAGGTTCGATGGCGGGATGGTCGAGGCCAACGGCCAGCGACTGGGAATCGGATAACGCTAACTGTAATTTACTGGTCAATCTGTCGATACGCATTAGTCACCTTCCTTTAATGCAGGCCGGAGCAATGAACACACCTATAAAGAAAACCTGCTGAATAGCCAGTTAGATGCGGACGATTCTGCGCGTTTCAAGCGGGCCGGGGTTGATACAGATCAGACGAGTGTTCAGGCAAGTCTAGCTGGAATGTGCAAAACAGCCCGGCAATCAGGCGTGTTCGATCCAGATCAGCGAAGCGAAGCGGCCAGTGCGCGCGGCACGCCTGTAGGAAAAGAAGCGCGGGTCGGTGAAGGTATCCAGCCCGCCGCCATACACGGCAGAGACACCTTGGGCTGCCAGTCTTAACCGGGCGAGCGCGTAGATGTCGGCCATGAAACGATCAGGATTCGAACTGGCGACAAACGCAGCGGCTGTCTGCGGGTGGCTGGCGGTAAAGGCCTCGCGCACCTCGGGACCGACTTCGAACGACGGCTGGCCGATGGCCGGCCCCAGCCAGACCATGATGTCTTCGGCAGCACTCTGCAGGCTGTCGGCCGTCGCTTCCAGCACCCCGGCCGCCAGCCCACGCCAGCCGGCATGCGCGGCAGCCACACGCGTACCGTCACGACGACAGAACAGCGCGGGCAGGCAGTCGGCGGTCATGATGGTGCAGGCAACGCCAGGCGTGCTCGTCCAGCTGGCATCGGCCTCGACGACGCGGGATGGATCGGCAGGTACGACGTCTACGCCGTGCACCTGCTTCAACCAGGCGGGCTGAGCCTTGAGACTGGCGGTCAGGCGCTGGCGATTGCTCGCCACGGCCTGCGGGCTGTCATCGACGTGATCGCCCAGATTGAAGCTGTCGAACGGAGCCAGGCTGACCCCACCCGAGCGAGTGGTAACGCAGGACTTGATCTGTGCTGGCGCAGGCCAGTCAGGTATCAGCCAGTCATTCACCCGATGAACGCCTCGCGATCCTGCTTGAGCAGGGACAGCAACCAGACGAAATCGTCCGGCAATGGCGATTCCCAGCTCATGCGCTTACCGGTGGTCGGATGATCCAGCTCCAGGAAGCGGGCATGCAACGCCTGCCGCGGGAAGGTCTTGAGCGAATCGACCATGGTCAGGCTGGCCGCTGGCGGAATACGGAAACGACCGCCGTAGGCAGGGTCGCCGACCAACGGATAGTTGATATGCGCCATGTGCACGCGAATCTGGTGGGTACGCCCGGTTTCCAGCTTGACCCGTACATGAGTGTGCGAACGGAAGCGCTCCAGCACGCGGTAATGACTGACCGCCTGCTTGCCGCCTTCCATCACCGCCATGCGCTGGCGCTGCTGACCGTGACGGCCGATGGGCGCGTCGATCTTGCCGCCTGCGGTCACCACGCCGATCACGATGCACTCGTAGATACGGCTGACACTGCGACTCTGCAACTGGGTAACCAGCTGTGTCTGCGCCTGAATGGTCTTGGCGACCACCATCAGGCCGGTGGTGTCCTTGTCCAGACGGTGCACGATGCCGGCACGCGGAACATTGATGATGTCCGGTACATGGTGCAGCAGGGCGTTGAGCAGCGTGCCGTCGGCATGACCGGCAGCCGGGTGCACCACCAGCCCGGCGGGCTTGTTGATGACGAGGATCTGGTCGTCTTCATAGATGATGTCGAGCTCGATGTCCTGAGCGACCCATTCACCCTGGGCCTCCTGCTCGGCAATCAGCTCGAGAACAGCGCCACCGTGCACGATGTCGCGAGGGCGCAGAACGCCTCCGTCCACAGTCAGGCGGCCGTCCTTGATCCAGGCGGAAAGGCGCGAGCGCGAGTGCTCAGCGAATAATTGTGCGGCGACTTGATCGAGGCGTTGACCGCCCAATTCGGACGGCACCTCTGCGCGAAGTTCTATATTTTCGGACATGACCAGACTAGGTGGCGGCTAGCCTTTGGTTTCGGCAGCGCGCTTGTGGTTAAATACGGCGTCTTTTGTCCCGCCGGTATCGCGGGGCGCTCATCATAACAGGACGGCCCCGCCCAAGACAGCAGGCCGTTATAGGGACGCAAGCCGCCATGCAAGTGAAACACCTGCTGCTGATCGCCATCCTCGCATTGACTGCGGCCTGTTCGTCGAAGGAAGTCATCGACGAAAACCTCAGCGAAGTCGAGCTGTACCAGCAGGCGCAGGCCGACCTGGGAAATAACAGCTATAACAGTGCCACTGAGAAGCTCAAGGCGCTGGAATCTCGCTATCCGTTCGGTCGCTACGCCGATCAGGCTCAGCTCGAGTTGATCTACTCGAACTACAAGAATGGTGAACCCGAAGCAGCCAAATCCGCTGCCGAGCGTTTCATCCGCCTGCATCCGCAGCACCCGAACGTCGACTATGCGTATTACATGAAGGGCCTGACCTCCTTCGACCAGGACGTGGGCCTCCTGGCGCGCTTCCTGCCGCTGGACCAGACCAAGCGTGACCCGGGCGCTGCGCGTGACTCGTTCAACGAATTCGCCCAGTTGACCAGCCGCTTTCCGAACAGTCGCTATGCGCCTGACGCCAAGCAACGCATGATTTACCTGCGCAACCTGCTGGCGTCCTACGAAATCCACGTAGCCGACTACTACCTGACCCGTCAGGCCTATGTCGCCGCCGCCAACCGTGGCCGCTACGTAGTGGAAAACTTCCAGGAGACGCCTTCGGTCGGCGACGGTCTGGCGGTGATGGTCGAGTCCTATCAGCGTCTGCACCTTGACGACCTGGCTGCCACCAGCCTGGAAGTGCTGAAGACCAACTACCCGAACCACCCGCAACTGGCTGACGGCAAGTTCACCCCGCGTGAAGCCGAGGCCGATAACCGCTCATGGCTGTCGAAAGCGACCCTTGGCCTGATCGACGGCAGCGCTCCACTGCCACCGGGCCAGACCCGCGCCGATCAGGACATGAAGAAGCAGTACCAGGACGCCAAGGATTCCATTCCGAAAGAACTGCTGCCGGAGAATCAGGCCGAGCTGGACGAACAGGCGGAAAAAGACGCCGAAGCGAAAGGCACCAAGAGCCGTTCGTGGTTCAGCTACATGACCCTGGGTCTGTTCGACTGATCCTGAGTGCATAAAAAAAGAGGCCTTCGGGCCTCTTTTTTTGTGCATCAATTTTGCCCCTGTGCGCCCGCTCGCGGCTTGGCTACACTGCGCCATCGTCAATCACTAAGCTGGTAGTCATGGTTCGCTTACTTATGTGGGTCGCGTTGATCGCGGCGTTGGTCTGGTTCGTCAAGCGTCTGATCAATCCCCCCAAGCCGAAATCCCGCGCCGAGCCGCCTGAACTGGCCTCGACACCCATGGTGCGATGCGCGCAGTGTGGCGTTCATCTGCCGCAGGATCGTGCGCTGAGTCAGGCACAGCAATGGTATTGCAGCGAGGCACACCGGCTGCAGGGCCCCGCGGCACGTGACCGCTGACTCACCGTCCCTTGTCAGCCCGCAGGCGCAGCGGATTCTGCGGCTGTACCACCTCTATCGACTGACCATCGGCGTCGTACTGGTCCTGTTGATTTCCAGCAGCCTGGAAACCGAGCTGCTGCAACTGGCCAACCCGAACCTGTTCCGCTCGGGCTGCTGGTTGTATCTGGTGTTCAACATTCTGGTCGTCGTGCTGCTGGAACGCCCCAGCCGTCAGGCACAGTTTTTCGGCCTGGCGATGACCGACGCGATCATGCTCTCCGCGCTGTTCTACGCCGCCGGCGGGCCCTCCAGCGGTATCGGCAACCTGTTGATTGCCTCGGTAGCGATCAGCAATGTGTTGCTGCGCGGCCGTATCGGCTTGTTGATCGCTGCGGTTTCGGCCATCGGCATCATCTACCTGACGTTCTACATCAGCTTCGGCACACCTTCGGTTTCCAACGACTACGTGCAGGCTGGCTCGCTGGGCGCCTTGTGCTTCGCCGCCGCCCTGCTGGTGCAGGCGCTGACAGCGCGCATGCAGGTCAGCGAGGTACTGGCCGAGCAGCGCGCGGCGGATGTCGACAGCCTGGAGGCACTCAACGCACTCATTCTGCAACGCATGCGTACCGGCATTCTGGTGCTGGATGCCAACCATCAGGTGCTGCTGGCCAATCAGGGGGCCTTACACCTGCTGGGCCAGGAACAACTGGTCGGCCAGCTCATCGACACCTGCTCGCCACAACTGGTCGAACGCCTGCGCCAGTGGCTCGTCAATCCGATCATGGTGCCGCGCAGCATCACCACCGCCCCCGTGGGGCTGGTACTGCAACCGAGCTTCGCCACACTCAACCGTGGAGATCAGCGTCAGACGCTGGTTTTTCTCGAAGACCTGTCGCAGATTGCCCATCAGGCGCAGCAGCTCAAGCTTGCCGCACTGGGACGCCTGACCGCCGGGATTGCCCACGAAATACGCAACCCGCTGGGTGCCGTCAGTCATGCGGCGCAGTTGCTTAATGAATCGGAAGAGCTCAGTGCAGCGGATCGACGCCTGGGGCAGATCATTCATGAGCAGTCGGGACGCATTGATCGGGTCATCGAAAATGTCCTGCAATTGTCGCGCAGACGCGAAGCGCAACCCGAACTGCTCGACCTGAAAACCTGGCTGGAACACTTTGTTGCTGAATTTCGCAGTTCCGCTGCGCCCAATCAGTCGATTCATGTCGACATAAGCCCCGGCACGCTGACAACCCGCATGGATTCTGGACAACTGACGCAAATCATGACCAACCTGTTGCAGAACGGCCTGCGCTACAGCGGCAAAAATCATCCATCAGCACAGGTCTGGCTGAAACTGCACAATGACCCCAGAAGCGAGCTGCCTACGCTGGAAGTGCTGGACGACGGGCCGGGGGTCAGCGAGCAACACCTGAGCAAGATCTTCGAACCGTTTTTCACCACAGAGAGCAAAGGCACCGGCCTTGGTCTATATCTGTCACGTGAACTGTGCGAAAGCAATCAGGCGCACCTGGAATATGCGCCCCGCCCCACAGGTGGCAGTTGCCTGCGCATTACCTTCGCCCACCCGTTCAAGACGAGCTGAGCATGAGCCAACGGCAAAAAATCCTGATAGTCGATGATGAGCCGGATATTCGCGAACTCCTGGAGATCACGCTGGGGCGCATGAAACTCGACACCCGCAGTGCCCGTAACGTCGCCGAAGCGCACGACTGGCTGGCCCGCGAACCGTTCGACATGTGCCTGACCGACATGCGTTTGCCTGACGGTAATGGCCTTGAGCTGGTGCAACACATACAGCACGGCTACCCCCACGTGCCGGTGGCGATGATCACTGCCCACGGCAATCTGGACACGGCGATCAACGCGCTGAAGGCCGGGGCTTTCGACTTTGTGACCAAGCCGGTCGACCTCGGCAGGTTGCGCGAGCTGGTCAATAGCGCGCTGAGCCTGCCCGGCGCACCACCCACGCGAAGCATCGACAACCGCCTGCTGGGCGACTCGCTGGCAATGCGTACCTTGCGCAATCAGATCGGCAAACTGGCCCGCAGCCAGGCGCCGATCTACATCAGCGGCGAGTCGGGCAGCGGCAAGGAGCTTGTAGCGCGTCTGATCCACGAGCAGGGTCCGCGCATCGACAAACCTTTCATACCGGTGAACTGCGGCGCCATTCCTTCCGAGCTGATGGAGAGCGAATTCTTCGGTCATCGCAAAGGCAGCTTCAGCGGTGCCCACGAAGACAAGCCCGGTCTGTTTCAGGCGGCGCACACCGGCACGCTGTTTCTCGATGAGGTCGCCGACCTGCCGCTGGCCATGCAGGTCAAACTGCTGCGCGCCATTCAGGAAAAATCCATCCGCAGCGTCGGCGGCCAGCAAGAGCAGATTGTCGACGTACGTATTCTGTGTGCCACCCACAAGAACCTGAATGCAGAGGTCGCGGCCGGTCGGTTTCGTCAGGATCTTTATTACCGATTGAACGTGATCGAAGTGCGCGTGCCCCCATTGCGCGAGCGCCGTGAGGATATCGACCAACTGGCAGCCAGCGTGCTCAAGCGCCTTGCCGGGAACGGCGCACAACCCGTCGCACGCCTGAACGCGCAGGCGCTGGAAACGCTGAAGAGCTACCGCTTCCCCGGTAACGTGCGCGAACTGGAAAACATGCTGGAGCGCGCCTACACGCTGTGCGAGAACGATGAAATCCACGCCAGCGACCTGCGCCTGACAGAGTCCGCCAGCCCTCAGGAGAGCGACGGCCCGAGCCTGGCCGACATCGACAACCTTGAAGACTACCTGGAAAGCATCGAACGCCAGCTCATCCTGCAGGCACTGGAAGAAACACGCTGGAATCGCACTGCGGCGGCAGAAAGGCTCAGTTTGTCGTTCAGGTCACTGCGCTATCGCCTGAAGAAGCTGGGCCTGGATTGAATGCGTTGCGCGGCGAAAAACGTGTGACGCAGAGCGTCACGAAAGGCGTTCCCACGCGGGAGCGTGCGGAACGATAGGTGCGCGAGAGAACACCATCGTGCCCCACGCTCCGAATGACCGAGAGGATGGCTAGCCTGCCAGGCGCCCCGCAGGCGCGTAGGGTGCGGGGTCGATGATGGGCTCGCGGTCCAGCAGCAGGTCAGTGATCAACTGGCAGGACGCCGGAGCCAGCACCAGACCGTTGCGGTAATGCCCGCAGTTGAGCCACAGGCCGTCAAAACCTTCCAGCGGGCCAATGAACGGGATGCCCTCAGGCGAACCAGGGCGCAGGCCTGCCCATTGGGCGACGGGCTCGGCGTGGGCCAATGGCGGAAGCAATTCGACGGCCGACGCCTTCAAACTTTCCAATGCGGCCTGCGTAGTGGTTTTGTCGAACCCTTCATGCTCCAGGGTGCTGCCGATCAGGATATGCCCGTCGCGACGCGGGATCGCGTAGCGCCCTTTCGCCAGCACCATGCTCGACAGAAAGTCCGATGCACACTTGTAGAGAATCATCTGGCCTTTTACCGGCTCGACCGGCAGTTCCAGACTCAGGGTTTTGAGCAACTCGCCGCTCCACGCACCCGCCGCCAGAATCACCCGATCACCGGTGATATCCCCTGCAGACGTCTGCACACCCGAAATCCTGCTGCCTTCACGGGTAAAGCCGCTGACTTCACAGTGCTCGCGAATCTCGACATTGGGCAATGCCAGCAAGGCGGCCTTGAGCGATTTGACCAGACGGGGATTACGTACGTTGGCCACATCGGCCATGTAGATCGCCCGCGAATAGCCCTCACCCAGCACCGGCACGGCATCATTCACCGCCGAGATATCCACGCGGTTCAACGAACGTTTTTCGCGGGCAGCCCATTCAAGCGCAGACTGCTCGTCATCAAGATCGAGCCAGTACAGGCCGGTCCTGTGCACTTCAGGGTCGATACCGGTCTGTGCGAGCAAACGCTCGGCGAGGTGCGGGTAGAAATCCTGCGACCAGTGCGCCAGCGCGGTGACCGCAGTGCTGTAGCGCCACGGGTAAAGCGGCGAGACAATCCCGCCGCCTGCCCAGGAAGACTCCTGGCCAACGCCCGAACGATCCAGCAGCACGACGCTGACCTGCTCGGAGGCGAGATTGAAGGCGGTCAGCAGACCTATGACGCCACCGCCTACGATGACTACTTTCTGCTTGGACATCTTGGTCTCGTGACAAGGAAACGGTTTAGCGGCCCCAACAATCTTTGGCAGTGACGCCGCTGGTTGCGCCCGTGTTGGTACGCGCCCCGGTGTTAGTGATCACGAAACTGCCGCACTTGTCGCCAGCCATCAGCGTACCTGCGCGAGGGTCAGCTGTCAGGGTGAAGTCGGTGGCAGTTAGGGTCGGCGTTATACTGTAGTACGTATTACCTCCGCTCACGGTGGCCCCTACGTAAGTGGCCGCTCGTGAATAATACCGCTCCAGCGCCTGGCTTTGCTCGGACAGCAGGCTGGCAATCGCCGACCGCTGGGTGCGCTTCACGTATTCGGTGTAACTGGGGTACGCGATGGCCGCCAGAATACCGACAATCGCCACGACGATCATGAGTTCGATCAACGTAAAGCCCCTGGATGTCACTCGCATGTCTAGTTTCCCTATTGGATTTGTCGCCACATGATGCGCTGGAAGACGTTAGCGCTACCGCCCTTCTCAGTAATCTTGGTGGGCGGGCCGCCGCTGGAGTCAATCACGTACTTGTTATCGTTGGCCCCATTGGTACCGGCAACGATAGAAGCCACTACCGGGATACCGGTACCGATACCGAGACCGCCAATGATCAAATCCGAAGAGTTGATATCGCCGTCATTGTTGGTGTCTAGTACCTGGTAATTAAGCATGCTGCCAGTCGCGGCGTTCAGCTCGAACAAGCGCCCGGTCCCGGTGCTTTCGCAAGGGTCGCTAGAGTTGACGGCTGCCGTGGTGAAGATGATACGACCGCGAGAGGCTTGTGCCGGATAGATAATCCGCTCGCCGACATAGGGGGCCGTGGTTGCCAACGGCAGGTACCAGCCTTTCTTGGTGCCCCAATCCACATCATTGGAAGTCGTGGTGTAATACGTATTGCCACTTCCGACTACCGTCCCGTTAATGGCCTGGGGCTGCAGATTGGCCTCAACGATGTTGCCTGAACCGTTGTCGCCATCCCAGATGGCATAGAAATCCTGCAACGAGCTGGTCTGCTTGTCCGCAGTTTCGCTGAATTTCCCGGTACCGAAATACACGATCTTGCCGTTGAGTGGATGGTCCAGCAACAAGGGCTGAACGGTAATCGACTGACTGGCTCCCTGAGGTGCAGTGAACAGGGGTGAGCCATTGAAAGCGACTTTCCAGCTGGATGCTGCGGCCCCGCTCATGTCGAACTTCCACAGGCGGCCCTTGAGATCGCCCGCATAGGCTGCTTGAACGACATTCTGCGAATTGACCCGAAGTTTCACCGAAGACAACCCGTTATCCGTTTCGCTGCCAGTGACCGGAGTCGGAATTTCGGCAATGAACTGTCCGGTGTTGGCGTTGAGTACATACAGGGACGCCCTCCCGGTAAAACTGCCGTAACCGTTGCCCACAACAACGATCCCGGTGCCATCGGCCATACGTGCTACATCCGGCTTGGAGTAGGTGTATCCAAGGTTGTTGAACTTGTTGTTGGTGTCTGAAGTGTCGGGAGCCTTGACCTCCCACAATGCCCCGATGCTGTCTGCCGAACCTTCGAAAAGCTTGATCGCAAAAAAAGCCTTGCCGCCAGCGCCCAGCCCGGAATAAGCCACCGTGCGCCATACACTCCCTGCGGATGCCTGCGTATCGAAGACTGCAATCTGACCATCCACCGTGAAACGGTGAACGCCGGAACCGTAGGAAGAGGATGAAATGGTCGCCAATGAACTCAGAGACGTGGACGGCATATACGCGTATTTACGCGCACCGGAGCTGGCGTCGATCACATTGAAGAAGCCATCGTTGGCGTTGGCCAGCAGACTGGAACTCATGTTGCTGGACTTGGCAGAAAGGTACGTCGTGTAAGTGGTGTCGCCAAGCAAATCAGACGCCGTCTTCTCTGTCGGCAGCCCGGCACCCAATGATGAATTGACGATATCGCCCAAGAGCGTGGCACGAGTACGAAGCTTGGCATTGGCCGTGCCTTTGGCCCAGGCAATAACCTCCGCGCCGGTCACTCCGCTCGGCAGCGTAGCGGTAAAGGCATCGCGTTGCGCCTGCGTGAAATTCAGAAAATCCAGAGTGATTTTCGTCGGTGTCGCCGCTGTGCTCCATGACTCGAACACAGGCGCCTTGGTGCTGCTGGTGATCGTGGTATCGGTGGTCCAGACAGGGGCGCTCAGCGCTCCTGTCGTAGCGTCCAGATTGTAAGCCTTGATCGTGCCATGCCAGTCCGTCGGGTCATAAAGCGTCTGGTAGAAGCGGCTGCCCGCCTGAAGGGTGGACGAGTTTGCCACGCCACCGCCGCCTGAACCGGCCTTGGCATAGATATCGCTCAATGCGAGGTTCAAGGCGTTGTTCAAACCGGCGCTGTCATTGGTCTGGAAATACTTGCCGTGCCCATGATTATTGTCGGCAGCGTCTATCAGCATCTGGTTGGCGGCTGTGAAACCAATGGTGTAGGTAGTCATGTTCTGTTGAGAGAAGCCGTCTGTGTCCCAACTTTTCTTGGTCAGGTCAGTGGCAGGTGTACTGCTCGCTCTTCGCATGTCGATGTCATAGGCGAACTTGGCGAGGTCGTCCAGATAAAGCGTATCGCCCTCACCATCACCATTAAGATTGGCCCCGTCATTGGCCGCATTCAAGTCCCAATTGGGCAGTGAGCGGGAGGTATTGAGTACATCCTCCGGATCGTTGGTCGGGAACGTCCGATCGTATGTCGGCAAGCCGTCAGTGATCACCACGCCAAAGTTTTTCTGGCACCGGTACTGTATAGGGCTGGTGTAGGTCGTCGGTGCCCCGCTATAACCGTAATACGGGGTCATGCCCCGAAAGTAGCGGGTTATCTCATAATACGTTTCGGCCAACGGCGTATTGGAGTCGCCTCGCAGTGCATTGATGGCCGCATTGAGGGCAGTGACATTATCGTTTGCATCAGCCTGGCTGACACCGCCGTTGTTGTAAGGGTTACTGGCGACAGGGGACAGATCTGCAACAGGTCTGGAAATCTTCCCTCCACGCCCGGGATCAGCGTTGGTCGGCGGGTTGAACCCGGCCAGACCGATTCTCAGGGATTTGTTGTTGGCAACGAGGTTCAATGAAACGTTGCGCGCGACATTGATACGGTAATCGTTGGGAATGATGTTATTGACGGTGAAGTCTTTGGTAGTGGTGTTGGCGGCCCGCGTCAGGTCAACCAGATAAGAGAGGTAATCTGCAGTGTAGCGAGTGGTGCTCTCGTTGCCGGCCGGATCGGGCAACTTCAGGCAGTAACCCACGTTGTCACGCGCAACGTAGGTGTAATCGCTTCTGCACGTGTAAGGCCCGGCAGAGTCCAGCGAGAGCGTGTCGTCGCCCTGAATGGAGACGCCTCTGCAGTTAAAAACACCGCATGACCCAGGCTGCGCATAGATAATCGAGGGACGATTGGTCACCGTCGGATCAAAGCCGGCGGCCCAGATGATGTTGTACATACTCCCGGAGTTATCCACCAGTAGCATCAGGTTAGGCGGCACGGCCGACGCACTGAGCAACGGTACTTGTGCTGGCGTAAACGCATACACGGGCGTAAGGGCATAAAAAGCCAAAAGCGCACCGCCGAGATACTTCAGGCTGCGACGGAGTTTCTCAGCAATTGGCATAAATACTCTCCAGCACCGTGCGCGATGTGCCTTGAATAGCGACTGATGTCACGCGATAGAGCGTTACTGTCCCGGTACAGATCGGTGGCCGATTCACAGGTGTCGCAGTGGTCCCCAGATTCTGTACACCGTAAAAGCCACCACCTGCTGCCAGCCAGCTCACCCCGGACGCCCCCACTCCCGCGGCGGTCAGCGTGGTTGATTCAGCGGGTGGGGCGCAGTTTGTACACTTGGCCAGCGTGTATCCGGCCACCTTGATCGAAGACTCTCCCAGCCTTAATGCCGCTTCGGCCTTCTGGAAGGATTGATTGCGCAGGGTGACGCTTCCCGCCATCTTTTCCTGCAGCGTGGCGTTCTGCATGGAAGAGATACCCAGCAGAGTGAGCAGCAGCAGAAACACCAGACTGACCAGCAACACCATACCGCCCTGCCGGGCAGGGAAAGCCTGTATCGATTTGAATCGCACGATCCTGTTCATGCCCGGCCCGTTCAAAAGCGATTACGCAAGTAAGCGACAACGTTGTACTGCTGAGGCTTGACGATGCCGTTCTGCCCATCCTGCAGCGTCAGGCTGATACGCACACTGCGCACAGCGTCGGCGTTGGCCTTGGTAACAGCCGTGGTATAGGACATCGGGTTACCCGTCATGCCGAAAGAAACACTGAAGTCCGCGACGTTCTGCAACAGCGGCTGCGGAGTGCCGTCCGTGCCATATTTTATGGTCAAGTCTGTTCCGCTGAGCGTGTAGACCAACTGCCGCAACGGAAAGGCCGTCTGCCCCGCATCTGGCGCACGAGTACTGGCGTAAATCTGCGTCTTGGACTGACAGTCTGAAACGATGGTCCAGGTGGGCGTACTGCCTGTGGTCCCCACGTCGGCCGTCACCAGCGTCAGCGTCCTGCTCGGATTATCCCAGAGAATTGGAGTATCCAGTGCGATCGGCCACGGGATAGCAGGAGATACAGGCGTGTTGTTTTTGAAGCTCAGGCAGCCATACATGCCGGTCATCCTGATTTCCTGAATCAGTTTGCTCAGCAGGAAACGCGCATCCTCCTGCATCCGCGCTGCGGCATTCTGGCTCTGGTAGGTGCCTCTGGCAGCCGTGAATATCTGCACGATACCCAGGCTGACCACCAGCCCCAGGACCAGCGCCACCATGATTTCGACCAGACCGAAGCCCCTGGAAAGCTTTCTCATGGGTTGACCCCGATCCGCGAGGTCAGCGTAAAACTCCGGTTGCTCGGGCTGCCGGTCGTGTTCCCGGTTGCCTGATTGCTCGATCCCGCAGCCCTTGTGTCGCTCCAGCCGATGTTAATGGTCACTTCAGGAGCTCCGGTGATATCAATGCTGCCGGTACCGCTCGAGCCTGCAAAGTTGATGATGTTGCCTCTGAAATCAGAGAGATCCTGCGCTCTGGCATCGTTCGGATTGGCCGCTGGCGCCGCATCCAGATTCGCCAAGGCATAAGTCGCCAGTACATTGGTCGACCCATTGGCACTGGCATTACCATCAACATTGGCACGGATGCGGTCCATCATGTCGTAAGCAATGAAGCTCGCCTGACTGCTCATGGTCGCGCTGTCGGTGTACTTGAGCGCGTTGAGCTGAATGGCCGCGGCGCCCAGCAGGCCGATGGCCAGAATCAATACCGAGACCAGTACCTCGATCAAGGTCATACCGGTCTGGCGATATCGGGTTTCACCAGCCATTAGCAGCCTCCACCCAAGGTGATACGACCGGTCAGACAGACCTTTATGGTTTTGCTAATGGTGCCTCGGGTGTAAGTCATGGTCACCGCCGCAGCCGGGGCAATGAGCGCGCCCAGGTTGTTGAAATCAATTGCTGTGGCATTGTTATCGGCCACCAGCGTGGCGCCGCTGCTCATGGCCGCTATTTTTCGCAGCGCAGTGGGCGTCGTCTGAGTATCGGAAACCAGATACACCTGCAATTCGTTAGTCCACGCCGTCCCGCTGGTCGGCGCTATACGCACCGCCACTCCCCTGTTTATCGCCTCGAGTCGCGCATAGTTGAGCGCCCGCTGCAAATCGCTGAGTTCGGTATCGGCCTTGTTGCTCTGGATGGAGCTGGTGAAATTCGGGATAGCGATAGCCGCCAGGATGCCCACCAGGGACACAGTGACTAACAATTCGATGAGGCTGAATCCCTTGGCTATATGACGCATTGAGTGTCTCCTAGACGTTACGACTATAAGGCAGCAACGCCGCTGGAAAATCCATAGCGGGACGTACGGTTGTTTTGCGACGACGAACGCCCGCAGTGTATTGAAACGGCGGTTTCCAGGGAGGAAAGCATATGAAGCATGCAGGGTTCACACTGATCGAATTATTGATCGTCGTTGCACTGGTGGCCATCCTGGCCAACGTCGCAACCCCCTCTTTCAAGGAACTCATTGATTCCAGCCGAGGCCTTGCGACCGCCCGGGAGCTGGCCAGCGGCATTCGTTCGGCGAGAGCGGCCGCAATCACACGCAACCAGATCGTTACGCTTCATGCCATCGAGAACGACTGGAGCAACGGCTGGCGGATCATACTCGACGCAGATGGCAAAGGTCCCGACGAAAACGATCCGGTGCTGATCGAACGCGCCAATGGCGGCACAACGCGAGTGGTCGATAACCGCAAGCGTGTAGAGGAAATCAGTTTCAACGGTTTGGGGACGTTACGGCGCAGAACCGCCAGGACGTTGCACATTTGCTCTGCAGACCAGCCGGTGAGCAACTATCGAGTGATAGTCGCACCGGCCGGCCGCGTGAGGGTCGAGGACACGAAAATCGATGCAGCGCTGTGTGGCTGAATAGCCTCAGAGCAGCGACTTGACGCGCAATTCCTTGGGCATGGAGAAGGTGATGTTCTCCTCGCGGCCGGCAAGCTCATCCGCACCGGTCGCGCCCCAGGCCTGCAATTGCTGGATCACGCCGCGCACCAGCACTTCGGGGGCCGAAGCGCCCGCAGTGATGCCGATACGCTCTACACCGTCGAACCAGTCCTGTTGCATGTCTTCGGCGCCGTCGATGAGGTAGGCCGGAGTCGCCATGCGCTCGGCCAGCTCGCGCAGGCGATTGGAGTTGGAGCTGTTCGGGCTGCCCACCACCAACACCACATCGCACTCATCGGCCAGTTGCTTGACCGCGTCCTGACGGTTTTGCGTGGCGTAGCAGATGTCGTCCTTGCGCGGCCCGCCAATGGCCGGAAAGCGCTTGCGCAAGGCGTCGATCACCCGGCTGGTGTCATCCATGGACAAGGTGGTCTGGGTCACAAAGGCCAGGGCTTCAGGGTTGCGCACCTGCAGGCTGGCAACATCCTCTTCGTCCTCGACCAGATAGATCGCACCACCATTGGCGGCATCGTACTGGCCCATGGTGCCTTCGACTTCCGGGTGACCGGCGTGGCCGATCAGGATGCACTCGCGGCCGTCGCGGCTGTAACGGGCGACCTCGATATGTACCTTGGTCACCAGCGGACAGGTAGCATCGAACACTTTCAGACCACGGCCTGCAGCTTCGGTACGCACAGCCTGGGAGACACCGTGGGCGCTGAAGATAACGATGACGTCGTCCGGCACCTGATCCAGCTCTTCGACGAAGATAGCACCGCGAGAGCGCAGGTCTTCGACGACAAATTTGTTGTGAACAACTTCATGGCGCACATAAATCGGCGGACCAAACACTTCCAGAGCGCGATTGACGATTTCGATCGCGCGGTCCACTCCGGCACAAAAGCCGCGGGGGTTGGCGAGTTTGATTTGCATGCAGTGCCTCATGGTTGGTACGGGGTAGCCCGGCCTGGGCCGGGCTAGACGGCGAAGGTCAGGAAGCCAGAATCGCCTTCACTTCGAAGATTTCCACTTCAAAGCTCAGAGTCTTGCCTGCCAGCGGGTGATTGAAGTCAATGGTGACCTGATCATCATCGAATGCTTTCACCACGCCGGGCAACTCGGTATTGGCGGCGTCATTGAAGATCACCAGCAACCCTTCGGACAGTTCCATGCCCACGAACTGCGAGCGTGGCATGATCTGCACGTTTTGTGGGTTGGGCTGACCAAAGGCGTTTTCCGGCAGAATCTCGACGGTCTTTCGGTCACCCGCCTTGAAGCCGAAAATCGCCATTTCGAAGCCTGGCAGCAGGTTGCCATCACCGACCTTGAAGGTGGCTGGGGCCTTTTCGAAGGTGCTGTCGACGGTATCGCCGTTTTCCAGACGCAGGGCGAAGTGCAGAGTGACCTGCGTATTCTGACCGATGCGCAGCTCGTTGGACGAGCCTTGAGTCGAAGATTGCTCAGTCATTGACGGTCTCTCCGGTTTTCTTGCTCTTGAACATGTCCAGCGCCAGCATGATTGCCCCGACGGTGATGGCACTGTCCGCGACGTTGAACGCCGGGAAGTACCAGCGGTTCTGCCAGTGGACCAGAATGAAGTCGATCACGTGGCCCAGCACGATACGGTCGTAGAGGTTGCCCAGTGCGCCGCCCAGTACCAGCGCCAGTGCAACGGCCAGCCACGTGTCGTCACGCCCCAGACGCTTGAGCCAGACGACCAGCACAGCGCTGACCACCACTGCGATCAGGGCGAACAACCAGCGCTGCCAGCCGGCACCATCAGCCAGAAAACTGAAGGCGGCACCGGTGTTGTAGGCCAGGGTCCAGCTGAACAGATCCGGAATCACGATGATCTGCTGGTACAGGGTCAATGCGTTCTCGAAGTAATACTTGCTGGCCTGGTCAATGACCAGAACCAGCACGCTCAACCACAGCCAGGCCAGACGGCCAAACGAGGCGTTAGGCATAGTGACGAACCTCGCCTGCACCGCTGATGTTGTCTACGCAACGACCGCAGATTTCCGGATGCTCGGGGTTTACCCCTACATCCTCGCGGTGGTGCCAGCAACGGGCGCATTTGGCATGACTGGACTTGAGCACTTTCAGTTTCAGGCCGGCAACTTCGGTGACCACGGCATCGGCTGGCGCGGACGCGAGCGGCGCCACACTGGCTGTCGAGGTGATCAGCACGAAGCGCAGCTCGTTGCTCAGTTTCGACAGGTCAGCCACCAGCGACTCCTCGGCATACAGGGTCACTTCAGCCTGCAGGTTGCCGCCAATGGCCTTGGCAGCGCGCAGGTTTTCCATTTCCTTGTTGACCGAGGTCTTCACCGCCATGATCCGCTCCCAGTAGGCGCGGTCCATGTCAAAGTCGGCAGGCATTTCGGTCAGGCCTTCGTACCAGGTGTTGAGCATCACCGATTCATTGCGCTCGCCGGGCAGGAACTGCCACAGCTCGTCGGCGGTGAACGCCAGGATCGGCGCGATCCAGCGCACCAGCGCTTCGGAGATGTGGAACAGTGCCGTCTGGCATGAACGACGCGCGGTGCTGTTGGCCGCCGTGGTGTACTGACGATCCTTGATGATGTCGAGGTAGAAACCACCCAGCTCCTGCACGCAGAAGTTGTGGATCTTCGAGTACACGTTCCAGAAGCGGTATTCGCCGTAATGCTCTTGCAGCTCGCGTTGCAGCAGCAGGGTGCGATCCACGGCCCAACGGTCCAGCGCGAGCATTTCCTCGGCAGGCAGGATATCGGTCGCCGGGTTGAAGCCCGTCAGGTTGGAGAGCAGGAAGCGTGCAGTGTTGCGGATACGACGGTAGGCGTCGGCGCTGCGCTGCAGGATCTGGTCGGAAACCGCCATCTCGCCGGAATAATCGGTTGCCGATACCCACAGACGCATGATGTCGGCACCCAGCGAGTCGTTGACCTTCTGCGGCGCTACCACGTTGTTCAGCGATTTGGACATCTTGCGGCCGTTCTCGTCGACCACGAACCCGTGGGTCAGCAGCTCGCGATACGGTGCGTGATCGTCCAGCATGCAGCCGGTCAGCAGTGAGGAGTGGAACCAGCCGCGATGCTGGTCCGAGCCTTCCAGGTACAAGTCGGCACGCGGACCGCTTTCATGGCCCATCGGGTGCGAGCCGCGCAGCACATGCCAGTGCGTGGTGCCCGAGTCGAACCAGACGTCCAGGGTGTCGGAGATCTTGTCGTACTTGCCGGCTTCGTCACCGAGCAACTCGCTGGCGTCGAGCTTGAACCAGGCCTCGATGCCCTCTTTCTCGACACGCTGCGCCACTTCTTCCATCAGCTCGACGGTACGTGGGTGCAGGTCGCCGCTTTCCTTGTGCAGGAAGAACGGAATCGGCACGCCCCAGTTGCGCTGACGCGAGATGCACCAGTCAGGACGGTTGGCGATCATCGAGTGCAGGCGCGCCTGCCCCCATGCCGGAACGAATTCAGTGTCTTCGATGGCCTTGACCGCACGCTTGCGCAGGGTCTCGCCGCTTTCAGGCTGCTTGTCCATGCCCACGAACCACTGCGCCGTGGCGCGATAGATCAAGGGCGACTTGTGGCGCCAGCAGTGCATGTAGCTGTGGCTGATGGTTTCGGTGTCCATCAGGCTGCCGACTTCGACCAGCTTGTCGATGATGTTCTGGTTGGCCTTGAAGATGAACTGGCCACCGAAGAACTCCAGCGACTCGACATACACACCGTTGCTCTGCACCGGGCTGATGATGTCGTCGTTGCTCAGGCCATATTGTTTGCAGATAGTGAAGTCGTCTACGCCATAGGCAGGCGAGCAGTGAACGATCCCCGTGCCCGCACCCAGTTCGACGTAGTCAGCCAGATAGACTGGCGACAGGCGGTCGTAGAACGGATGGCGGAAATTGATCAGCTCCAGCGCCTGACCGGTGGTGGTCGCGATGACCGTGCCTTCCAGCTTGTAACGGGCCAGACAGCTTTCGACCAGTTCGGCGGCCAGTACCAGCAGTCTGTCGCCGACATCGACCAGCGCGTATTCGAATTCAGGGTGGACGTTCAGCGCCTGGTTGGCCGGGATCGTCCACGGTGTGGTGGTCCAGATCACGATGGACGCAGGCTTGCCCAGCGACGGCACGCCGAATGCAGCGGCCAGTTTTGCTTCGTCGGCGATCGGGAACGCGACGTCGATGGTCGAGGACTTCTTGTCCTGATACTCGACTTCGGCTTCAGCCAGTGCCGAGCCGCAATCGAAACACCAGTTGACCGGCTTGAGGCCCTTGAAGACGAAACCGCCCTTGACCATCTCGGCCAGCGCGCGGATTTCTCCGGCTTCGTTGGCGAAGTTCATGGTCAGGTACGGGTTGCTCCAGTCGCCGAGCACGCCCAGACGGATGAATTCGGACTTCTGGCCTTCGATCTGCTCGGACGCATAGGCGCGGCACAGCTCACGCGTACGGTCTGCGGAGAGGTTCTTGCCGTGGGTCACTTCGACCTTGTGCTCGATCGGCAGACCATGGCAGTCCCAGCCCGGCACATACGGGGCATCGAAGCCCGCCAGGGTCTTGGAGCGCAGGATCATGTCCTTGAGAATCTTGTTGACCGCATGACCGATGTGAATATTGCCGTTGGCGTACGGAGGACCGTCGTGCAGAACGAACTTGGGACGATCCTTGCCAATCTCGCGCAGCTTCTGGTACAGGCCAATGCTGTCCCAGCGCTGCAGAGTTTGCGGCTCGCGCTGGGGCAGGCCGGCCTTCATAGGGAAGGCGGTGTCCGGAAGGTTTAGCGTGGCTTTATAGTCAGTCATTTCAGGCTCTTGTTTAGCGGTTAGCCATGCCAATGGGCACGGGCGGCGGCGACGTCCGCATTGATCGCCGTCTTGAGCGCCTCCAGTGAGGCGAAACGCTGCTCATCACGCAGCTTGTGGTGGAAAGCCACCGTCAAACGCCGGTCATAAAGATCGCCGGCAAAATCCAGAAGATGCACTTCAAGGTGGGCACTGCCATCACCCGTTACCGTCGGGCGCACACCGATGTTGGCGACCCCCGGCCAGGCTTTGCCATCGATCTCGGTGCTGACCAGATAGACTCCGCTCAGCGGTACACGACGACGCTTGAGTTGCACGTTGGCGGTGGGCGTACCCAGCTGACGTGCCAGCTTCTGGCCGTGCAATACCCGCCCGGCTATCTGGAACGGACGACCGAGCATGCGCTCGGCCAGGGCAAAGTCCGACGCAGCCAAAGCCTTGCGCACCTTGGTACTGCTGACACGGATGCCATCTATTTCAACGGTCTGCGCCGCTTCTACGGTAAAACCATACGTCGTGCCGGCCTGTTGCAGGAAGTCGAAGTCACCGACCCGGTCGAAGCCAAAACGAAAATCGTCGCCCACTTCAAGGTGTTGAACACCCAGACCGTCGATCAGCACGGTTTCGACGAAACTGGCCGCGCTGAGCTTGCACAGACGCTGATTGAAGGACAGGCAAAGTACCCGGTCAACGCCTTCGGCACTGAGCAGCTCGAGCTTGTCACGCAGACGGGCCAGACGGGCCGGCGCCGTTTCGGGCGCAAAAAACTCACGCGGCTGCGGCTCGAAGATCACTACACAACTGGGCACACCCAGTTCGACTGCACGCTCGCGCAGACGCGCCAGGATAGCCTGGTGGCCGCGATGAACGCCGTCGAAATTGCCAATCGTGGCGACGCAGCCCCGATGTTCGGGGCGCAGGTTGTGAAGGCCTCTAACCAGCTGCATAACGCACTTCTTGCTCATAAAGTGGCCGATTATAACCACACACGGCCGTGGACGACAGGCAACACACCAAGACCGGATGAAGGTTCTCGGCGTGTGGCGACAAAAACCGAAGGTCAACCGCTGCGACGCGCCCTACATAATGGCTTTGCGGGCGAAATCCCTGAGGCGGAAGCCTAATAAAAGAAGCATGGCGAAATAGGTCACGACGCCGGCTGCAACCAGCGCACCCAGACGCAGAAAACGCTCCAGCATATGACCTTCGTCCCATGCAGGCATGACATGCATGAGCCCCAACAGCACCGCCGACATCATCGCGACGGCAATTACCAGCTTGAACAGGAACTTCGTCCAGCCAGGCTGCGGCTGAAACAGATCCTGCTTGCGCAACTGCCAGAACAGCAACCCGGCATTGATGCACGCCCCCACACTGATCGCCAGCGCCAGACCGGCATGCTGCAAGGGCACGATGAAGGCCAGGTTGAGCAATTGAGTCACTATGAGGGTGAAGATCGCGATTTTCACCGGGGTGCGGATATTTTGTTGAGCATAAAAACCGGGGGCCAGCACCTTGATCAGGATGATCCCCAGCAACCCGACCGAGTAGGCGACCAGCGCACGCTGAGTCATGGCCGCGTCGAGCGAGTCGAATTTACCATACTGAAACAGCGAAACGGTCAACGGTTCGGCAAGCAGCCCCAGCGCCAGCGTGCAAGGCAGAACCAGCACGAAACACAGTCGCAGGCCCCAGTCGAGAATCCGCGAGTATTCCTGGCGATCCCGCTGCGCGTAGGTTTTGGACAGTATCGGCAGCAGAATCGTCCCCAGCGCCACACCCAGCACGCCGGAAGGCAGCTCCATCAGGCGGTCGGCGTAGTACATCCATGACACCGAGCCGGCGACGAGGAACGAGGCAAAGATCGTGTTGATGATCAGAGAAATCTGACTGACAGAAACGCCAAGGATGGCAGGCAGCATCTGTTTCATTACCCGCCATACTCCGGTGTCGCGCAGATTCAGACGCGGCAGCACCAGCATGCCGATCTTTTTCAGGTGCGGCAGTTGGTAAAGCAGTTGCAGCAGGCCACCGACCAGAACCGCCCAGCCCAGCGCCATGACCGGCGGATCGAAATACGGCGTCAGGAACAGCGCGAAGAAAATCATGCTGACGTTGAGCAGCGTAGGCACGAACGCCGGCACCGAGAAGCGGTTCCAGGTATTGAGGATCGCGCCGGCCATCGAGGACAGGGAGATCAGCAATATATAAGGAAAGGTCACGCGCAGCAGGTCCGAGGTGAGCGCGAATTTCTCGGGGGTGTCGACAAAGCCGGGCGCGGTGGCCCAGATCACCCAGGGCGCAAAAATCACCCCGAGCAGCGTCACCAGGGCCAGCGCCAGGGTCAGCAGTCCGGTGACATAAGAAATGAAGGTACGCGTCGCCTCCTCCCCCTGCTGGCTCTTGTATTCGGCCAGGATCGGCACGAATGCCTGGGAAAAGGCACCCTCGGCGAAAATACGGCGCAGCAGATTGGGCAGTTTGAAGGCGATGAAGAACGCATCCGTGGCCATTCCGGCCCCGAAAGTGCGCGCGATAATGGTGTCGCGAACAAAGCCCAGAACCCTGGAAACCATGGTGATAGAGCTGACGGCGGCGAGTGACTTGAGTAGATTCATTGAAAGAGTTGTGCGCCTCGGCAAAGGATGGGCGATAAAGCCAGCCATTTATGCAATACTTCGCGCCGCAAAAATGCCCGAAGCAAAGGCCGCGAGTTTACAGGTCACAGGCCGGAAATAAATCCTCCAGTCAAATGTAGCAACCACTCAGCGGAACACCTTAACTGCCCTTGACAAGACTTCAACTCATCGGCATGATTCGCGGCCTATTTTGTTTGCTATTTCACAAAGTCTTTCGAGGAGCTCGACGGTGGCCAACACACCTTCCGCCAAAAAACGTGCAAAACAGGCTGAGAAGCGTCGCAGCCACAACGCCAGCCTGCGTTCCATGGTTCGTACCTACATCAAGAATGTAGTTAAAGCCATCGACGCAAAAGACGCAGAAAAAGCGCAAGCCGCTTATGTTCTGGCTGTTCCTGTTATCGACCGTATGGCCGATAAAGGCATCATCCACAAGAACAAGGCTGCTCGCCATAAAGGTCGTCTGAACGGTCACATCAAGGCTCTGAGCCTTGCTGCTGCAGCCTAAGCGACCCGCTTGTTAAAAAACCGACCTCAGGGTCGGTTTTTTATTGCCTGCTGGAAAGTAGCCGGTGCAACGGAAACTTGTGATGCAGAGCGTCACGACAGGCATTCCCACACTGGAGCGTGAGGAACGATAATTCAACTATCGTGCGACGCTCCGCATCGGCATGCCGTTCTGGACGCTCTGCGTCCACCCCTGAGCCACATCAAGGCGCGGGCGCGGTTGTCCATGGCAGGATAGGAATGGCGGTCACGGCATTCTGCGGGCTGCCTTCGATGACCCGGTCGCTATAGACCAGGTACACCAGCGCATTGCGCTTCTTGTCGAAGAAACGCACCACCTGCATGGTCTTGAAGACCAGCGAGGTACGCTCCTTGAACACCTCGTCGCCGTCCTTGAGGGTTTCCTTGAAGCGGATCGGCCCGACCTGACGACAGGCGATAGACGCCTCGGCACGGTCCTCGGCCAATCCCAGACCGCCCCTCACGCCACCCGTCTTGGCGCGTGACAGGTAGCACGTCACCCCGTCCACCTTGGGATCATCAAACGCCTCGACCACAATTCGATCGTTGGGCCCGACCATCTTGAACACGGTCGACACCTGACCGATCTCTTCGGCCGAAACCAGCACCGGCATCAGCAACGCGGCCGCTAATAAACCTTTAATGAAACGCATCAAATAGTCCTTTTTTGCAGCCTTGAGTCAGACGAGGATCAGGTTATCCCGATGAATCAGCTCGGGCTCGGCCATATAGCCCAGCTCGCGCACGATGGATTCGGAAGAGTGACCAATGATTTTCTGGGCTTCGATGGCACTGTAATTACTCAGCCCGCGAGCGATCTCGCGACCGTCCGGGGCAACGCATACCACCATCTCGCCACGCCTGAAGCTGCCCTGGACCAGTTTGACGCCCACCGGCAGCAGGCTTTTCTGATCCTTGGCCAGCGCCGCAACCGCACCATCATCCAGCACCAGCGTACCGCGGGTCTGCAGATGCCCTGCCAGCCACTGCTTGCGCGCTGCGAGCATGCCACGCTCAGGGGACAGCAGCGTACCCAACCGCTCGCCGCCCTTGAGTCGCGCCAGAACGCGCTCGATGC
This sequence comes from Pseudomonas sp. MWU16-30316, assembly GCF_020515645.1. Lineage (NCBI taxonomy): Bacteria > Pseudomonadati > Pseudomonadota > Gammaproteobacteria > Pseudomonadales > Pseudomonadaceae > Pseudomonas > Pseudomonas sp. MWU16-30316. The sequence goes on from NZ_JAIZAZ010000009.1 coordinate 175,122, forward strand.
GCCCACCGACGATGACAGTATGCGCACCGGAACGCGCCGCCAGACGCGCTGCACGCAGCTTGGTCTGCATGCCGCCGCGCCCCAGCGCACCGCCCGTACCACCCGCCACTGCATCCAGCGCCGGATCATCGGCACGCGCTTCGTAGATCAGCTGCGCCTCCGGGTTGTTGCGCGGATCGGCGTCGAACATGCCATCACGGTCGGTCAGGATGACCAACAGATCAGCCTCGACCAGATTGGCAACCAGCGCAGCCAGCGTGTCGTTATCGCCAAAACGGATTTCGTCGGTAACCACCGTGTCGTTTTCGTTGATGACCGGCACAACCCCAAGCTCGACCAGCGTGCGCAGGGTGCTGCGGGCATTCAGGTAGCGCTTGCGGTCCGACAGGTCATCGTGGGTCAGAAGGATCTGCGCGGTATGCCGGCCATGCTCGGCAAAGCTCGATTCCCACGCTTGCACCAAGCCCATCTGACCGATGGCCGCAGCAGCCTGAAGCTCATGCATGGCACTGGGTCGGGCCGTCCAGCCAAGACGGCTCATGCCGGCAGCCACCGCCCCGGAAGACACCAGTACCAGCTCGACACCCGCCTCGTGCAGCGCCACCATCTGCTCCACCCAAACACCCATGGCGTTGCGATCCAGGCCCTTGCCATCAGCCGTCAGCAAGGCACTGCCAATCTTCACAACCCAGCGCTGGGCGCCCGTCACTTTGCTGCGCATCTTCTTCCAACCCTAGCCAGAGATTTTCAAATTCGGGATACAAAAACGCCGCTAACAATCGTAGCGGCGTTCAAGTTTACTTCAAGCGATCAGTCACGGACGTAAATGATTTCCGGACCGTCTTCATCGTCCACGTCTTCCTCATCCCAGTCATCGTCACCGATGTCATGAACGCTCTTCACGCCACTGCGACGCAGGGCACGCTGATCGTCCAGTGCCTGCAACTGGGCACGGGCTTCATCTTCGATGCGCTGATCGAGCTCGGCCAGCTCTTCAGCGTAACCAGGCTCTTCGGCGATACGCTGGCTGCGCTCTTCGAGGTAACGCATGATGTCGCGAGTCAGCTGCTCGGTGCCTTCTTTGGCAATTGCCGAGATCACGTAAACAGGGCCGGTCCACTCCAGACGATCGACGATTTCCTGCTTGCGCGCCTCCTGCTCTTCTTCAAGAATCTGATCGCACTTGTTCAGCACCAGCCAGCGATCACGCTCGGCCAGCGACGGGCTGAATTTCTCCAGTTCGTTGACGATCACTTCTGCAGCATCCGGAGCACTGCTTTCATCCAGCGGCGCCATATCGACGAGGTGCAGCAACAGACGAGTACGCGCCAGGTGCTTGAGGAAGCGAATCCCCAGGCCTGCACCGTCGGATGCACCCTCGATCAGACCTGGAATGTCAGCAACCACAAAGCTTTTCCAGCGATCGACACTGACCACGCCGAGGTTCGGCACCAGCGTGGTGAACGGATAGTCGGCAACCTTTGGCTTGGCCGCAGACACCGAACGGATGAAGGTGCTCTTGCCCGCATTGGGCAGGCCCAGCAGACCGACGTCGGCCAGCACTTTCAGCTCGAGCTTGAGATCACGCTGGTCACCCGGCTTGCCCGGTGTGGTCTGGCGCGGAGCGCGGTTGGTACTGGACTTGAATCGGGTGTTGCCCAGACCGTGCCAGCCGCCCTGGGCAACCATCAGGCGCTGACCATCCTTGGTCAGGTCACCGATGATTTCCTGAGTAGTAGCGTCGATGATGGTGGTCCCGACCGGCACACGCAGCACCAGCTCTTCACCCTTGCGACCGGTGCAGTCGGCGCTGCCACCGTTGGAGCCGCGCTCGGCGTCGAAGTGACGGGTGTAACGGTAGTCGACCAGCGTGTTCAGGTTGACGTCGGCGACCATGAAGATCGAGCCGCCATCACCACCATCACCACCGTTGGGACCACCGTTCTCAATGAATTTTTCGCGACGGAAGCTCATGCAACCGTTGCCGCCGTCACCGGCTTTTACTCGAATGGAAACTTCATCTACAAATTTCATAACGCACGCCTCCCGCCACAGGGACGAGCAGAACCACATAAATTACATAAGACTCTTGCAAAAATGAGCGTTGCGATACCGATCAGAAACCAGCGACCCCACGGGTCAACATCACAACAGCCCGCACAAACAGTTTTGCAAGAGACTCACCTGCCTCTCTACCTCTACAAACAAAAAAGCCCCGTCGCAAGACAGGGCTCTTAAGCTACTGCGTGATTACGCTGCGGAGACTTCAGTCTTCGGAACGATGCTCACGTAGCGGCGACCGAAGGCGCCCTTGACTTGAAACTTGATCACGCCTTCCACTTTCGCGAACAGGGTGTGATCTTTACCCATGCCAACGCCGTAGCCAGCGTGGAATTGGGTGCCGCGCTGACGCACGATGATGTTGCCAGGGATGATAGCCTGGCCGCCATACATCTTCACGCCAAGGCGTTTGGCTTCTGAGTCGCGCCCGTTACGGGTACTACCACCAGCTTTTTTGTGAGCCATGAGTCAATTCTCCAGTTGAGGATTAGGCTGAATTAAGCCTGAATACCTGTAATTTTGATCTCGGTGTACCACTGGCGGTGGCCCATACGCTTCATGTGGTGCTTACGACGACGGAACTTGATGATACGAACCTTATCGTGACGACCTTGCGAAACCACTTCAGCCACAACGGTAGCGCCAGCAACAACTGGAGCACCGATATTGACGTCGTCGCCATTGCCAACCAGCAGAACGCGGTCAAACGTGACGGATTCGCCAGTAGCGATTTCCAGTTTTTCAATTTTCAGGTATTCACCTGGGGCGACTTTGTACTGCTTGCCACCGGTAACAATTACTGCGTACATGGTATTTCTCCGAAAATCCTGCTCACCCAGCTCTTTATAAGAAGAGTATCGGCTGGCATGGCTGCATGGGGCTGGAACGGCCCGTTTGCATTGCGTAAGGCAGGTGCTGCCCAGGAAAGTTAGGGTGCGCGATTGTACGCAAGGCATTCGCGTGTTGCAAGAGGCGCCTCGTCATACCTTGACACGCTCTACCCCGCGACCTAGCATGCGGCGCAACCTATCCGGAGCACGTGTCGCTGATGCAACCCCAAGCCTTCTACCGCGCGGTGGCGGACGACTTTAGTGCCGTTGACCTTATCATCAAAAAGCAACTGACGTCGCGCGTACCGCTGGTCTCGAAAATCGGTGATTACATCACGTCGGCAGGTGGCAAGCGCCTGCGCCCGTTGCTGGTGCTGCTGTGTGGCAAGGCACTGGGTCGCGAAGGCGATGACGTTCGCCTGCTCGCCGCCACCATCGAATTCCTGCACACCGCTACCCTGCTGCATGACGACGTTGTCGACATGTCCGGCATGCGTCGCGGTCGTTCCACCGCCAACGCGCTCTGGGGCAATGCGCCCAGCGTTTTGGTGGGCGACTTCCTTTATTCGCGCTCGTTCGAAATGATGGTCGAACTGGGCTCGATGGAGGTCATGAAGATTCTGTCCAAGGCAACCCGCATCATCGCCGAAGGCGAAGTGTTGCAGCTCTCGAAGATTCGTGACGCCAGCACCACCGAAGAAACCTACATGGAAGTGATTCGCGGCAAGACGGCCATGCTGTTCGAAGCCTCGACCCACAGTGCCGCGGCCCTGTGCAACGCCCCCCAGGAACAGAGCGAAGCACTGCGCACGTTCGGCGATCATCTGGGTGTGGCCTTCCAGTTGGTGGATGACCTGCTGGACTACCGTGGCGATGCCGAGACACTGGGCAAGAACGTCGGTGACGACCTCGCCGAAGGCAAGCCGACCCTGCCGCTGATCTACACCATGCGTGAAGGCAGCCCGGAACAGGCCGCACTGGTTCGTCAGGCGATCCAGAAAGGTGGCCTGGAAGATCTGGAAAGCATCCGCAACGCAGTGGAAAGCGCCGGCGCCCTCGATTACACCGCACAGCTCGCCCGCGACTACGCGGCCCGTGCCATTGCCTGCCTGGACGCACTGCCGCCCAGCGAGTACCGCGACGCACTGGTCGAACTGAGCGAGTTTGCAGTCGCCCGCACGCATTGACAGTCGCCCGGTAAAAAGCCCGTCCAGCGTGACGGGCTTTTTGTTGCCCGGGTGAAAGCCAATTAATCGCCGGACACGCACTCAAGACCTCAGCGCGCGTAGTCCTCAAGCTTCTCCTGCATGAAATCCAGAAAGCACTGAATCCTCAGTGCCAGTCGAGAGTTGCGGTAATACACCGCATGGATCGGCTGACGATAGCCGCTGTTGGCCTCCTTCAACAGACAGACCATCCGCTCCTCGCGCAGGTCATCACAAGTCATGAAATCGGACAGGCAGGCGATGCCCACGCCCTTTAGCACCAGGTGGCGCAAGGTGTCGCCGCTGGATGCCGAGATGGAGGGCTTGATCGGCAGGCGATCGCCCCCGGCATGGCGCAACGGCCAATGATTGAGGACCTCTACATGGGTGAACCCCAACAGCACGTGCTGCGCCAGCTCTTCTGCAGTTTTGGGACTGCCGTGGCGCTGCAGGTAGGCCGGGCTGGCCACGATATTCAGCAGGCAACTGCCCAGTGAGCGGGCATGCAGGGTCGAGTCGGACAGCGCACCGATGCGGATGGCGATATCCGTGCTTTGCTCAAGCAGGTCGATGAACCAGTCATCGCTGTTGAGCTCCAGCTCGATGTCCGGGTAGCGCTGACGAAACTCCGCCACATGCGGCACGATGGAATGCAGCATGAACGGTGACGCGGCGTTGATACGCAAGCGCCCGGCGGGCGTCTGCCTGGAGGAGGAGAGCCGTTCTTCGAGGTTTTCCATCTGCTCAAGGATGTGACGCGCACGCTCCAGAAAGAACTTGCCCTCCTCGGTCAGGTCCATGCGCCGCGTAGTGCGGTTGATCAGCGTGGTTTCCAGCTTGGCTTCCAGACGCGACAGGGTTCGGCTGACGCCTGAGGGCGTCTGGCCCATTTTCTCGGCTGCGGCGGAGATCGAACCGCTTTCAATAACCGAGACAAACACCTGTAACTCATCGGATCGGGCTTTCATTGTTGTCCCCTGCTCAACACTCAGGGGATATTAACGCTGTTCAGTGCAAAGGTTGCGCTCACTGCGCAGCAAACACCTTGGCCAGATGAGCTTGGTAACGCTGCACGTCTGCTTCGACATTGGGCATTTTCATTACGTCCACTGCCAGAAACGTCGGCAGGCCGGTCATGCCCAAAAACTCGTTGGCCTTGTGAAACGGGAAGTAGACCGCATCGACACCTTTGGCTTCGAAGAAGTCGGACGGGTCGTCGAAGGCTTTCTGTGGCGCATTCCAGGTTGCCGAAATCATGTACTGTTTGCCATGCAGCAAGCCGCCGCTGCCGTATGTCTGCGATGCATCCGAACGCGTACGGCCGTCATTGGCATACAGGCTGCCGTGGCCCTCGGTGAACACTTCATCGATGTATTTCTTGACGGTCCAGGGCGCCCCCATCCACCAGCCAGGCATCTGCCAGACGATGACATCGGCCCAGAGAAACTTCTGCACTTCCTCGGCCACGTCGTAGCCGCCGTCAATGAAGGTTTGCTTCACATCGAAACCGGCACGGTCCATGAACGCTACGCCCGCCTCGTGCAGGGTCGCGTTATAGCGGCCTTCCGAGTGCGCAAACTGTTTACCGCCGTTGAGGAACAATACTTTTTTCATGGCTGATCTCTCGCAACCCGACCCCGCCCGTCTTGAGGCTGAGGTGGAGGTGATTAATGGATGAGCCGAGAGTAAAGAGATGTGCGTCCATGAGTAAGACAGCAAAGGGCAAAATACTCTTGCTTCACAGTCACGAATGACAGGAAGACTATTGACCGAAATGCGTGAACAGCTAAAGGGTTTACCCCATCAGGCTCAACCCTTTATCAGCAGATGCAGCCCCAACAGCCCCATACCGATGAAGAACACACGCTTGAACAGCACCGCGCTGATTCGCTGACGCAGCCACTGCCCCAGCAGCATGCCCAACAGGGCCGGAATCAGCGCCAGCGTGGATGCGCCCAGTTCCGCGCCGCCCAGCGTGCCGTTCCACGACAGACCCGCCGCCAGCGCCAGCGTCGAGACGGTGAAGGACAACCCCAGCGCCTGGACCAACTGGTCGCGCTCAAGCCCCAGCGCCTGCAGATAAGGCACCACGGGAATCACGAATACCCCGGTGGCCGAAGCGATAACCCCGGTGATCAAACCGCACAGCGGGCCCAGCCAGCGCTCGGCGGCGGCAGCAACCCTGAAGGTCGGCAAAAACAGCCCGCTCAGTGCGTAGAGAAACAACGCGCCACCCAACGCGCGGGTCATCGAATGACCGCCACTCATGCCCAGCCAGAACGCCCCGGCCAGAGTGCCGATGAAAATCATGCTCAGCATCGGCCATAGCCGCTTCAGCAAAGGCCGCAGATTGCCACCCGTCGCCAGTTGCCAGACATTGGTGAACGTCGACGGGATGATCAGTAGCGCCGCAGCCTGCGCCGGCAGCATAGCCAGTCCCAGCAATCCCATTGCCACGGTGGGCAAACCCAGGCCGATGACACCCTTGACCGTTCCGGCCAGCAGAAAGGTGCCGATCACCAGAGCCGAAAGGCCCCAGCCCAGCGTTTGATAGAAATCGAGAATCGAGTGCATGGCGTCCCTTGCCAGATGGATAGAGGTCGAGGCTTAACCTTTTACTGAGCGCTCGCGCAGGTAGGCCAGCACTTGCGCTTGATCACCTGCGAATTCGATACGCGCCGCCTTGTGTTCGCGCTGGTAAGCGTACATCGGGTCGTAGTACTCGCCGAGCAGCCCTTCGATCCAGCCACGGTGCAGATCAACCGCACCGCTGCGCTGCTGTTCTTCCAGCGCCGCCTGCATAAGGCCCGACAGTCGCTGGTGACGCTCGCCACCGAGGCGTTTGTGAATGTTGTTCAGGCTTTGCAACAGACGCTCGGCGAACAGGCCAAAGCCTTGCTCTTCGCCCTTGACGGTGATGAACTCTGCGCAGAGGTTGGTCACGTAATCATCGAGAATCCGCTCGACGCGATTCTCGAAGCTGTCTTCCAGCCAGACCATCGCGCAGCCCTGCATCGCCTGGTGCAGTTCCAGCGGCACGTTGCAACTACCGACCAGACGGCTTTCATCTTCCACAACGAATTGTTCGATACCGGCTGCGCGCTTCTTGAGCAGGTCGATGGCCAGCCGGTTCTCGAAGTCGATCTGCGCCGGTTGCCCGGTGGCACGCTTGCCGAAGCTGGAGCCGCGGTGGTTGGCGATGCCTTCCAGGTCCAGGCTATTGCGCAGTTGCGTCAACACTTCGGTCTTGCCCGTGCCGGTCATTCCGCCGAGCACGACGATCTCGCATTCGCTCACCGCCTCGTGCAGGGTATCCAGCAGGAACGTGCGCATCGCCTTGTAGCCGCCAAGAACCCGTGGGTAGTCGACCCCGGCATCCTTCAGCCAGCGCTGTACCGTCTGCGAGCGCAGCCCGCCGCGAAAGCAATACAGGTAGCCATCCGGATTGGCCTTGGCGAACTCGACCCACGCATTGACGCGTTCATCCTTGACCTGACCACAGACCAATTGATGCCCAAGCTGGATAGCGGCGTCCTGGCCGTGTTGCTTGTAGCAGGTGCCGACCTTCTGCCGCTCGATGTCATTCATCAGCGGCAGGTTGATCACACCAGGAAAAGCCCCCTTGGAAAACTCTACCGGAGCACGAGCGTCCATCATCGGCACGTCGTTGAGAAACAACGCGCGGTAGTCGCTGCTGTTGTCGGCCATCAGAACACCTCGACGGCGTGGGTCTGTCGCTCGTGCAGGGTGCCGATAGGGTTGAGCAACAGACCCAGTTCGGCGGCCACGATCAGAAACTCGGCTTCACCTTCAGGGCTGACCGCGACCAGCAGACCGCCGCTGGTCTGCGGGTCACACAACAGGTCACGCTGGGCGTCGGTCAGTGTGCCGATCCTGTCGCCGTAACTTTCAAAATTGCGCAATGTGCCGCCCGGCACACAGCCCTCGGCAATGTAATGCTCGACGCCGGGCAGACGCGGTACAGCAGCGTAGTCCAGACGCGCGGTCAGACCTGCGCCGTCCGCCATTTCAACCAGATGCCCGAGCAGGCCGAAGCCGGTGACATCGGTCATGGCCTGCACTCCGTCGAGCTTGCCGAAACGGCTGCCCGGCTTGTTCAGGGTACACATCCAGTCACGCGCCAGACCGATGTCTTCCTCGCGCAACCTGGATTTCTTCTCGGCGGTGGTGAGGATGCCGATGCCCAGGGGCTTGGTCAGGTACAAGGTGCTCCCCGCCAGGGCAGTGTCGTTGCGTTTCATGTGCTTTTTCTGCACCACGCCGGTCACCGCCAGACCGAAGATCGGCTCCGGCGCGTCGATGGAGTGCCCGCCCGCCAGCGGAATACCAGCAGCGTCGCAGACGGCACGACCACCGCGAATAACTTCACGCGCCACTTCTGGCGGGAGGATATTGACCGGCCAGCCGAGGATGGCGATGGCCATCAGCGGATCGCCGCCCATCGCATAGATATCACTAATGGCATTGGTCGCGGCGATACGGCCGAAGTCGAACGGGTCATCGACGATGGGCATGAAGAAGTCCGTGGTCGAGACCACGCCGCGCTCGTCATCCAGCGCATAGACCGCTGCGTCATCACGCGAGGCATTGCCAACCCAGAGTCTGGGGTCGAGGTTCTGAGCGCCGCTGCCAGCGAGGATCACGTCCAGCACCTTGGGGGAAATCTTGCAGCCACACCCTGCTCCATGACTGTACTGGGTCAGGCGGATTGGCTCATTCATTGCGACACTCTCGGTTACCGGGAAACAGGCTGTGGAGTCTAGGGGCTGTTCCCTTATCAGCGCAAACCGCGTCGTGCGCCGATCGTGCATTCGGGCGATGAATCTGCCGAACTGGCCTTTCTCGCCATGCCTCTTATAATCCCCGCGCATCACCACCGAATCCTGTGAAGCGCCGCCTGCTCGTGCTGGCGGGCGTCACGTTATCCTTTTCCGCTATTGAACCGGAGAACCTCCATGCTCAAGCGTACCCTGGCGCTCGCCGCCGGCCTTGCCCTGTCCTTCTCCGCCCTGACCAGCCACGCTGCCGACACCCTGCGCGTCTCGGCCATTCCCGACGAAGCGCCCACCGAACTGCTGCGCAAGTTCAAGCCGCTGGGTGCTTATCTGGAGCAACGGCTGGGCATGAAAGTCGAGTTCGTTCCAGTCGCGGATTACCCGGCAGTGGTCGAAGCGCTGGCCACTGACCGGCTCGACATGGCCTGGCTGGGCGGCTTCACCTTCGTTCAGGTCAACCTCAAGACCGGTAATGCGGTGCCACTGGTACAGCGTGAGCAGGACGCCAAATTCACCAGCAAATTCATCACCTCCGATCCGGACGTGAAAACCCTGGCGGACCTCAAGGGCAAGACGTTTGCCTTCGGCTCGGTGTCCTCGACATCCGGCAGCCTGATGCCGCGTTATTTCATGCTCAAGGAAAACATCAAACCGGAAACGTTCTTCAGCCGCGTCGCCTATTCCGGTGCGCATGACGCAACTGCCGCGTGGGTTCAGGCGGGCAAGGTCGATGCAGGCGTGCTCAATGCCAGCGTCTGGGACAAACTGGTCGCCAGCGGCAAGGTCGACACCAACAAGGTTCATGTCTTCCAGACCACACCGGCTTATTTCGACTACAACTGGACCGTGCGCGGCAGCCTCGACCCGGCACTGGCAGCGAAAATCAAACAGGCCTTCCTTGATCTCGACCCGACCAACCCGGAGCAGAAGGCGATCCTCGACCTTCAGGCCGCCAGCCGCTTCATCGAGACCAAGCCCGAGAACTACAAAGGCATCGAAGAAGCCGCACGCGCTGCCGACCTGCTGAAATGACCTTGCGTCTGTCCGGCATCGAGCTGCGCCATAGCGACGGCACACTGGCGTTGCGCGGCTTGGACCTGAGCATTGATCGCGGCGAGCGGGTGGCGATCATCGGGCCATCCGGTGCGGGCAAGACCACGCTGCTCAACCTGCTGGCCAGCGCTCTGCCGCCCAGTGCCGGGCAACTGCAGGTGCTGGGGGCTGATCCCTGGCAGCTCTCCAGCACACGACGCCAGCGCCTGCGCAGCCGCATTGCGCTGATTCATCAGGCACCGCCGTTGCCAGCGCGCCAACGGGTGGTCACTGCGGTGTCGGCGGGCAGGCTTGGTCAGTGGGGGCTGGGCAAAAGCCTGCTGAACCTGCTGCATCCCCTCGACATCAGCGGCACCCGCGAGGTATTGGCACGTCTGGACCTGGCGGACAAATTGTTCGAGCGTTGCCAGCAGTTGTCCGGCGGACAGCTGCAACGGGTTGGCATTGCACGCGCCCTGTATCAACAACCCGAACTGCTGCTGGCCGACGAGCCGGTTTCGGCGATGGACCCGCGCCTCGCCGATCACACCCTGGCGCTGCTGTGTCAGCACGCCATCGAGCACAACGTGACGCTGGTCGCCAGCCTGCATGCGGTGGAACTGGCGCTGGCACACTTTCCGCGGGTCATCGGGGTGCGCGACGGGCGAATTCACTTCGACCTTGCCGCCAGCGAGGTCGGCCGGGAGCATCTCGACACGCTGTATGCCAACGAACAACTCAGCCCTCAGGCGGTTTCGGATGCGGCTGAAATACGCTGGACGCCACGATGCTGAGTCGGGATCAGCGCGACCCGGCGGCAACGCCACGCCTGTTGCTGACGTTGCTGGCGGTCGCCCTGCTCTGGCCGGGCATTCGTCTGGCCGAACTGAATCCGCTGGTACTGCTGCAAGCCGATAATGCGCGGACGATGGGCAGCTTTCTCTCCGGGTTCTGGCCGGTGGCGCACTCTGCGGAATTCCTCGGGCTGCTGCTGGATGCGACGCTGCAAACCCTGGCGATCGCGACGGCCGGCATTGCCCTTGCCTTGCTGCTGGCCGTTCCGGCAAGCCTGCTCGCCAGCAAAGCGCTGTCGTTGTCGGCCGCCTCACACGGCGGCCGCCCCGGCTGGCTCGGCCAATGCCTGCGCTGGCCGACACGCGGAGTATTGATCTTCCTGCGCAGCGTGCCGGAAATCGTCTGGGCGCTGCTGTTCGTGCGCGCGGTCGGCCTGGGCCCGGCGGCCGGCGTGCTGGCCATCGCCATCACCTATGCGGGCATGCTCGGCAAGGTGTACGCGGAGATTTTCGAATCGGTGGACCAACGCCCGGCCCACGCGCTGCTCCAGGCAGGCAGCGGTCGCCTGGCCGCGCTGGCTTACGGCATCCTGCCCAACGCGGCAGCCGAATTGACGTCCTACACTGTGTACCGCTGGGAGTGCGCCGTGCGCGCTTCGGTGGTCATGGGTTTCGTCGGCGCAGGCGGACTGGGTCAGCAGATCGACCTGTCGATGCGCATGTTCGCCGGTGACGAAGTGGCGAGCATGCTGCTGACCTTCCTGCTGCTGGTGCTGCTCGCCGACCAGCTCAGCCGCTTGCTGCGCAGGCAGTTCACATGAAGCGCGCAGGCAATCTGCTGCTGGTGCTGACGATGATTGCGGCAGTGATCGCATCGTTTGTGTACCTCGGCCTCGACCTGTTCACCTTGGGCAGCCACGACAACCTGACGCAGATGGGCCGTTACGCGCTGCGCTTCATGAGCCCGGACCTGAGCGCCCCTCATCTGCAGGCAATCGGCCAGGGCACCCTGGAAACCCTCGCCATGTCTGCACTCGGCACATTGCTGGCCGCCATTGCAGGTTTGCTCCTGGCACTGCCCGCTGCCGGACGCTTCGGCTGGTTCCTGCGCAGCCTGAGCCGTCTGCTGCTCAATGCGCTGCGCGCCATTCCGGAACTGGTGTGGGCCGTGTTGATGGTGCTGGCTGCCGGGCTCGGCCCCAATGCCGGCACGCTGGCGCTGGCACTGCACACCACGGGCGTTCTGGGCCGTCTGTTTGCCGAGGCGCTGGAAAATACCGCGCCGCAACCCGCTGCAGCGATTCGTCTGCAGGGCGGCAGCGCCTGGCAGGCGTTCAGCTACGGCACCCTGCCCAACCTCTGGCCACAGCTGCTGGCGTATACGCTGTATCGCTGGGAGAACAACATTCGCATGGCCAGCGTGCTGGGCTTTGTCGGCGCGGGCGGTCTGGGGCAAATGCTGTATGTCAGCCTCAGCCTGTTTCAGGAAGCGCAGGCCAGTACCGTGATTCTGGCGATGCTGATACTGGTGTTGGCCGTCGACGCTTTGAGCGGTTGGAGCAGGCAGCGTTGGGTGCGTAACTGAGCAGACCTTAGAACGCAAAACGCCACGACCCTGAAGCTCAGGGCCGTGGCGCGATTAGCAGCGTGACTCAGTAGCCGAGCGACAACCCGGTGTTGCGGCGCGGGTCGTTGGCACCGTAGAAGCGGTTGTTACCGACCGGTTTGCCACCCAGCGAAGGCGCGCCCACCAGAATCGCCGCCACATGATTGAGCGGCTGCGGACCTGCGAACTTTTGACCCCAGCTCTGGAGAATCTTCAGCGTGTCAGGGCTGACCGCGAAGGTATCGATGTTGGTTTCCTCAGGCTGCCATTGCTGGTGGAAACGCGGCGCATCCACCGCTTCCTGAATGTTCATGCCGTAGTCGATGACGTTGAGCATGGTCAGCAGCGTGGCGGTAATGATGCGGCTGCCGCCCGGCGTGCCGACGACCATCACAGCCTTGCCGTCCTTGGTGACAATGGTCGGGCTCATCGACGACAGCGGCGTCTTGCCCGGCGCGATGGCGTTGGCTTCGCCCTGCACCAGTCCGTACATGTTGGGTACGCCGACCTTGACGGTGAAGTCATCCATTTCATCGTTGAGGATCACGCCGGTCTTGCTGGCCATGACGCCCGCGCCGAACCAGTTGTTCAGGGTGTAGGTCACCGAAACCGCATTGCCCCATTTATCGACAATCGAATAGTGGGTGGTGTTGCTGCCTTCATGGGGCGCGACGCCGGGTTTGATCTTGCTCGAGTCACCGGCCTTTTGCGGATCGATGGCAGCGCGCAGCTTGGCGGCATACTTGACGTCCAGCAGGTGCTCGACCGGATTCTTGACGAAGTCCGGGTCGCCCAGGTAGCTGTTGCGGTCCGCGTAGGCGTGACGCATGGCTTCGATCTGATAATGCATGCCCTGCGCCGAGCGGAAGCCCAGCTCTTTCATCGGGTAGCCTTCGAGGATATTCAGAATCTGGCAGATGACCACACCGCCGGAGCTCGGAGGCGGTGCCGAGACCACGTGGTAGCCACGGTAATCACATTCGACCGGAGCCAGCTCGCGGGTCTTGTAATGGTCGAGGTCCGCCTGGGTGATGATGCCCTTGCCGGCCTGGCTGGAATCGACCAGCGCCTTGGCAACCCAGCCCTTGTAGAAACCGTCGCTGCCCTTCTCGGAGACTTCCTTGAGGGTCTTGGCCAGGTCTTTCTGCACCAGTTTCTGACCGACCTGCATCGGTTCGCCCTTGTCGAGGAAGATCGAACCGGAATCGGCCATGTCCGCCTTGAATACATCCGTGGCGCTCGACAGCATGTCGACATCGCCCTGACCCAGCACAAAACCTTCCTCGGCGAGCTTGATCGCCGGAGCGATGACTTCCTCACGCTTGCGGGTACCGTACTTGCTCAGGGCCATTTCCATACCGGAGACGGTGCCAGGCACGCCGACGGCCAGATGGCCCTTGGCACTCAGATCAGGGATGACCTTGCCGTCCTTATCCAGGTACATGTTGGCAGTCGCGGCCAGCGGTGCCTTTTCACGGAAGTCGAGGAAGGTCTTGCGCCCGTCGGCCAGCTGAATGGTCATGAAACCACCGCCGCCGAGGTTGCCGGCAGCGGGATAGACCACCGCCAGCGCGTAGCCGACCGCTACGGCCGCATCGACCGCATTGCCGCCAGCCTTGAGTACATCGACACCCACGTGGGTAGCCAGGTGCTGAGCCGTCACGACCATGCCGTTTTCGGCAGCGACCGGCGCTTGTGACGCCGCGAATGTGGGGGAATACGCGACAATCAGTGCCGTCGCGATCAACGATCTGGCGAGGGGTTCGAACTTCATGGTCGATCTCTTCTTTTTCTGGGTCAGGGACGTTTGATGAGTGAAGCGCCAGCCTCCAGGCGAGGATGCGGCACTTCTCATCGAAGCGTACCGAGCATCCCTGCGCTGATCTGACGAGGCCCAAAGTAGCCGGTTCTGCCGCGTTTTCCTAATGTAAAAACCGGATACACAGCAACGCCCCACTGATTCCCGACACGGGTGACGCCTAGGCTTTCGGGCGATACCCCTCAATGATCGCCGAGAAGTCCTTGCCGCCATCACCGCGCAGGCTCATGGCCTGGTACAGCTGTTGCGCCACTGCGCCGAGGATGACCGGTTGATGCGCAGCGCGCGCGGCCTCGGTTGCCAGGCCCAGGTCCTTGAGCATCAACTCGGCGCCAAAGCCGCCACTGTAACCGCGTGACGCGGGCGCGGTTTCGACGATGCCGGGCCACGGGTTGTAGGCCTCGGAACTCCAGCAACGACCGGTCGAGGTATTGATGATGCCGGCCAGCACTTGGGTATCGATACCCAGTGCATTGCCCAGCGCCATAGACTCGGCCACGCCGATCATGGAAATCGCCAGCAGCATGTTGTTGCAGATCTTGGCAATCTGGCCGGTGCCCACGTCACCACAATGCACGATGTTGCGGCCCATCTGTTCCAGCACCGGTTTGAGCACGGCGAAATGCCCGGCAGAGCCTCCGACCATGAAGGTCAGGGTCCCGGCCTGCGCCCCACCGGTGCCGCCCGACACCGGCGCATCGCCCAACACAACGCCTTGCTGCGCAGCTACAGCGGCGATGTCGCGGATGGTCTGCGGGTCGATGGTGCTGCAATCAACCGCCGGGACGCCTCGTGCGATGCCTTTCAGCACGCCGTCGTCGCTCAGGTACACGCTGCGCACATGTGCCGCTGCGGGCAGCATGGTGATGACCAGCTCACTGCCCTGAGCCGCCTGTGCGGGTGAGTCACTGACCTGTGCGCCCAGCTCGGCGAACTCAGCCAGTACGCTCTTGTTGAGGTCGAACACCTGCAAGGCGTGACCGGCTCTGATCAGGTTGCGGGCCATGGGCGCGCCCATATTGCCCAGACCGATAAATGCGATGCTCATTATTGTTCTCCCGAGCGAATTGACCGCCAGCGCTCAGCGCAGATTGATCGTGGTGTTCACGCCATCGTTGACGCTATCGTCATCGAACCAGCGACTGGTGACGGTCTTGGTCTGCGTGTAGAACTGCACCACCTGTTTGCCGTACGGGCCCAGATCGCCCAGTTTGGAACCCCGCGAGCCGGTAAAACTGAAAAACGGCACCGGCACGGGAATCGGAATATTGATCCCGACCTGCCCGACATCAATCTCGCTTTGAAACTTGCGTGCCGCCGCACCGCTCTGGGTGAACAGCCCGGTGCCGTTGCCGAACGGGTTGGCGTTGACCAGCGCGATCGCCTCATCGAGGGTATCGACTTCCAGCACCACCAGCACCGGCCCGAAAATTTCCTGGGTGTAGATCTGCATGTCGGTGGTGACGCCCGAGAACAAGGTCGGCCCCACGAAGTTGCCGCTCTCGTAACCCGGAACCGAAACCTCCCGACCATCCAGCTCCAGCGTCGCGCCTTCACGCACGCCGCTCTCGATCAGATCCAGAATGCGTTGTTTGGCCCGTCGTGAAATCACCGGCCCGATGTCAGTGCCCGGCTCCTTACCGGCATTGACCTTGAGAGTCTGCGCCCGTGCCTTGAGGTCGGGCAGCCACTGTCTAGACGCGCCGACCAGCACCACCACAGAGGTCGCCATGCACCGCTGACCCGCCGCACCGAAACCCGCGCCCACCAGCGCGTTCAGCGTTTGCTCACGGTTGGCATCGGGTAGCACCACGGCATGATTCTTCGCCCCCATCATTGCCTGCACCCGCTTGCCATGCCGACCGGCCAGATCGTAGACATGCGTGCCGACCGCCGTTGAACCGACGAAGGAAACAGCCTTGATGTCCTTGTGCGTGCAGATCGCGTCCACCACCTCCTTGCCACCATGCACCACGTTGAGCACACCGGGCGGCACTCCCGCCTCGATCGCCAACTCGACCAGCAACAGGGTCGACAGCGGATCCTGCTCGGAAGGCTTGAGCACGAATGTATTGCCGCAGGCGATCGCCATAGGAAACATCCACAGCGGAATCATCGCCGGGAAGTTGAACGGCGTGATCCCGGCGCACACGCCGATCGGCTGGCGCAGGGTATAGGTGTCAACGCCACTGGCGACGTTCTCGGCAAACTCACCCATTTGCAGCGTGCCGATCGAACAGGCGTGCTCGACCACTTCCAGACCCCGAAAGATATCGCCCTCGGCATCGGCCAGCGTCTTGCCCTGCTCGGCACTGAGTACCGCCGCGATACGCTTGGAGTGCTCGCGGATCAGCGCCTGCAACTTGAGCATGATGCGCATACGCACACCAATGGGTGTTTCACGCCAGGTCCGATAGGCCGCGTGAGCAGCTGCGACAGCGGCGTCCACTTCACTGGCCGTGGCGAATGGCACCTGGGCGAGGATTTCCTGAGTGGCGGGATTGACGATGTCTTGCCATTCGCTGCTTTGCGAGTCGGTCCATTCGCCGTTGATCAGCAGTTTCACGCGAGCAATCGAGGTCGTCGTGTGGTTCAGTGAGGCATTCATTTCAGCGATTCTCCCTTCAGCAAACCACGCATCCACAGCTTGTGCAGAAGGATGAGCGTGGCCTCCCGGCAGTCTTGTTTTTGAATTGGTCAGGGGGCGTGCTTTGGAGTATAGATGTGCAAACTTCTAACAAGAACGCAGATAAAAGCAGGGTCAACATGCAAAAAAACATCACCTCCCTGGGGCTTTTGAACTGGGATGACCTGAAGTTTTTCCTCGAGGTGGCACGCACCCGAAAAGTCAGCAGCGCGGCCCGGCGTCTGGGCGTTGACTACACCACCGTGTCGCGGCGCATCAACTCGCTGGAAACCTCACTGGGCACACTGCTTTTCGAGAAATCGCGCACCAACGGCTTCATCATGACCACCGAAGGTCAGCGCCTGCTGGGTTATGCCGAGTCCATCGAAAGCACACTGCACATGGCTTGCGAACAGGTTTCCGGGTCCAGCGTCGCGCTATCCGGGCATGTGCGCATGGGCTGCACCGAAGGCTTCGGCAGCTTCTTCATCACCCCGCAACTGAGCCGCTTTCTCGACAGCTACCCGAGCATTTCGCTGGACATCCTGCCGCTGCCGCACTTCATCAGCCTGTCTAAGCGCGAGGCGGATATCGTCATCGCCCTGGAGCGGCCCGAACACGGTCCTTACGTGTGTTGCAAACTCTGCGATTACAGCCTGGGTCTGTACGCCACCCAGGCCTACCTCGACAACCACTCGCCCATCGAACACAAAGCGGACCTGAGCGAGCACGTCTTCATCAGCTACGTCGACGACCTGGCGTTCAGCTCCGAGCTGCTGTACATGAGCAACCTGCTGCCCAACGCCCAGGCACAGCTGCGCAGCACCAGCGTCATCGCCCAATACACCGCCGCCCTGCAGGGCCGCGCACTGGCGATCCTGCCATGCTTCCTCGCTGCCCAAGACCCACGGCTGCTGCCGGTGCTGAGGGAGGAGGTGAACATCACTCGTCAATTCTGGATGTATTGCCGGGAGGATCTGCGCAAGTTGAAGCGGATCACGTTGCTGTGGGATTACATTCGGGAGGTGACGGAGTTGAATAAGGGGTTTTTGTTGGGGGAAAACCGCGCTATTCGCTTCCTTCAATGACAGATTTTCGAGGGATCAGGTGGCCTTATAGTAGCGGGGCAGACCGGAGTTGGCCGACGGTTTGTGACACGGATGCTGGTTCGCAACCATTGAGGTCACCCCGACTCTTCGATCAGATTCTCAAGGTCCTTCGCAAAACTAAGATTTCCCCTACATACCGCTTTTTGCGCTTCCGGTAGCCTCCCACGCGTCAACTAAACGCTGGTTGTCTACGGATCAAAACGCAGGGACGGGATGCAATGATTTCTTCAGCCCGATTGGGCGACAAGCACGCCTGCCCATTACCGGGGCACGGTACAACGCCTATCGCTTCTGCATCCGATGACGTCAACATCAACGGCATGGGCGCGGCACGTGTGGGGGATACCTGCGGGTGTGGCGCGGTCATCACTACAGGCTTTCCTTCCATTCTGGTGAATGGCCGTCCTATGGCCCACCTAGGAAGCCCCACCAGTCACGGCGGGACAATCATCACGGGCTCAGGCAATGTGGGTGGCGGCTTCGTCATGAGCGACGCTGGTGGCGCGACCATTATCAATTTCATGGCGCTGGGGGCCTTCCGGCCAGACGGTTCCGTGGACGACGAGAAGATGGCGACCTTGCTGGCTGACCCGAAGCTCACGGAGAAAGCCTTGGCGGCGAACGCTTCGGTAGGCCCTGAGGCAGTCGGTGAGAAGTCAGATGCGGAGCCTGAGCCAAGGGCGGAATCTGTTGTTTGCAAACACCCTGACAGGATGGAAGAACTGGCGACATACATTGCGGACGAGATGAATCGCAATATTCATCACCCTTCTGTTTTGAAAATGAAAAAACTGCTCAGTTATGACGTTGCCGAAGAGACGCGCAAGCAAATGGACCTGCCTTGGTATGCTCAAGTTGGCGCGACGAGCCCCCAAACTATTGGCGCAGCAAATGGCGCTGCTGCGTTGGTGATTTGGACTGAGCGTGTAGGGCAGTATAGGGATTGGGACCACAAGCCGAAAATCCATAAGAAGTTCGGTGGGTATTACCACAAGCAAGGAGAGTACGAGTATTTTTATGATATTTGGTCTAACATCCACTACGGATATGTTGGCCGCGCAGGCGGGCTTTCAGAAAGCGTGCTTGCCGACGGTGCGGGGTTAGAGCAAATAGTCTCAGACTCTGTCGGGGCGATCAGTGACATAACAAAACCACAGATAAGCAGAAAACACCGGGGGCCTCAACGTGCCGAGAACGTAGAGGGACTCCGCGCCTGGGACGACGATCCCGACCGAATATCTGTCGGGATCGGGATTAAACTCTTTAACCTGCACCCTCATGGTGGCATAACATCGAAAATGATAATGAAAGAGGTTCTTTCGGTTGCACCACAAGCATGGGGAGCAGGTGTCATTGATCATCAATGTGAGAAAACTTAAGTTGCGTCATGCAGTTTTGTTCGCGCTTATAGCTCTGCTAACGGCTTGGTATGCTGCTACCCCCAGCGTAGTTATTCATTACTCCAAAGAAGCTACGGATGAACTTCGTTTAGTATGGGATACGCAACACCAAATTCATAGAGAGAGGATGCTTCCGGGAGAAGCGTCATCTGATGTTGGTCATCTATTCCCCGATGAAGATTTTTTTATGGTTTTCTTTTGGGGCCCCATCAAGGGCCATATGAGATGTATCGACATAACGCCCAAGCGCTGGGCTACGTTAGATATATACCTAACGGAGTCGGGTAGAGTCGACATTAACAAAACATCTCCCGCCATTATTGAACGCTTGAAAAAATGTGAGGGCGAACCTGATCCTTTCCGGCACTAAGGTGCCCTTAGAACCTAAGGCTGCCGCTAGGGAGTCAGAGGCGAAGCCTTAGCCAAAAGCGGAACCTGTTGTTAGCAAACACCCTGACAGGATGGAAGAGCTGGCGACTTATATTGCTGGAGAGATGAACGCCAACATCAATAGTCCAGAAGTTCGTCAGATGAGAGACCTCAATAGCTTCGATGCGGCGGCAAAGATGAAGGAGTATGAGGCGCTTCCATTTTACCTGCGCCTTGGTCCCGGCCCGGATTTCTGCAGCATGGCGGCCGGTATGCAAGCAAAGGCTTTTGCTATCTGGGCAGAACGTGTTGGTCAGAATCGCCCGTGGGACCACAAACCGATACTCGCCGCGAAATACGATGGCGTCGTCTACCACAAACAGGGCGATTACGATTACTTCTATGACATCTGGTCGAACATTCACTATGGATACGTCGGGCGAGTTGGTGGGCTTTCCGAAAGCATCCTTTTGGATGGCGCAGGTGCTGAGCAGATCGTTTCAGACACACTCAGGAAAGCAGTCGAGGTCCTACAGAAACCGAAAGAGGAAAGAAAACTTTCGGGGCCTAATCGCTCGGCCGACATTGATGGACTCCGAGCATGGGACGACGCCCCAGACCGGATTTCGATTAGCATTGGGATCAAGCTGTTCAGCCAAAACCCCACAGGTGGAATTACGGCACAAATGGTAATGAAGGAAGTTCTTGCAGTAGCACCTGGAGCATGGGGAAAAGGCATCCGTGAACACAAATGCAAGCAAAACTAAAACCGGGTATGGCCGTTGGCTGCTTGTTGGCCTATTGGTCGGCCCTATCGCTTTTTGGTACTTAGCTTCTCCAGTCGTGGCAGTAAATTTTTCTCATGAAGGAAAGGAAGAGTACCGATACATCTGGAACACTCAGCATCAAATCTATAAGGGTGACATGCCCGCAGGTGGCGGCTCAGCGGTCGAGTGGGGCCAAATCTTCACTGATAAAGATTTCTTCATGAGGTTCGATTGGTGGACCGACAAGGGATTTCAGAGGTGTTTCTACGTAACACCGAAATGGGGGCGGATGATAGACATCTATCTTGATGATATCGGCAGGATCGACACGGCGAAAACGGCGCCTGAGGTCATTGCTCGTCTGAAACAGTGTCCTGGGCGAGCAGACCCCTTCCAGCCCTGAGGCGTGCTACCCGCGCCACGTCAAACTCGGCACAGCCAATGAGTAAACACAGAAGATACTCCCATGGCTGCCTTGGTAGGCCGAGCCGATAGCTGACTCCTCCATTAACTCTCGCACAGCAGCCGCGCAACCCACCCGGGCAGATGGTTATCATGCCGGTGATAGTGCTTTACCAGTCAACGCCCCCCCCCACAGGCCCCCCTTTGTGCAGGAAATACGAAATGAGCATTGATTGGATCAACTTCACACCCTGGACGTCATTATGCGGAGGAGCCTTGATAGGGCTGGCCGTCAGCTTGTTCGTTCTCGCGAATGGTCGTATTGCCGGCATCAGCGGCGTGTTGGGGGGCTTTTTGCAATTGGGCAGTGAAGGCTGGGGCGAGAAGGCGCTGTTCCTGCTTGGCCTGTTGATTTCGCCATTATTGTGGGCGGCGTTCACAGCGTTGCCGGAGATAGAAATTAATTCAGAATGGCCCGTTCTGGTCATCGCGGGCCTGCTCGTTGGCGTGGGTACCCGTTACGGTTCGGGCTGTACGAGTGGTCATGGTGTGTGCGGGATATCCCGCTTGTCTCCTCGCTCCATCGTGGCGACGCTATGCTTTATGGCTACCGGATTTGCGACGGTATACGTCAGTCGCCATGTACTGGGGGTCTGAAGATGCTCAAGGTGACCGCATTTTTTGCAGGCTTGATATTTGGCTTTGGTCTGCTTTTGGCTGGCATGGCAAACCCTGCCAAGGTATTGGCTTTTCTTGATGTAAGCGGAACGTGGGATCCATCGCTTGCTCTGGTAATGGCAGGTGCCATCTCGGTGGCGGTCGTCCCCCTGAACTGGGCGCGCAGGAACAGGCAATCCTTGCTGGGTGCCCGTATGCAGCTCCCGGTGAAAACCCAGCTGGACGCCCGCTTGATCGTTGGCAGCCTGGTGTTCGGGATTGGCTGGGGCATTGCGGGAATCTGCCCTGGGCCAGCGGTCGCCACTCTGCTTACAGGACACTGGAAAATCCTCATATTCCTATTAGCCTTACTGGCCGGTATGTACCTGTTTTCCGCTCTCGAGAAACGACGCACGTAACTCTCAGGTTGTTGCGGCCGGGGCTGCGCCCACAGGACTGACAGCCCTCGTAAAGCATCACCGACAGCATGCCAACGCGGAGCATCGGCACGAGAGTCGACTGCTGATCAAAGCCCCAACATCAGCCCACTCAGACGTTTGACCTTGCGGCGCAGGGATTCTTCGAAGATGCCCTGGCGCGGTTCGATCAGGCTGAACCAGTGCTTGGCGCGGGTGATGCCGGTGTAGATGAGCTCCTTGGTCAGTACCGGGTTGAGCGCTTCGGGCAGGATCAGGGCGGTGTGGGCGAATTCCGAGCCTTGGGATTTGTGTACGGTCATGGCGTACACGGTTTCGACCTCGTTGAGGCGGCTGGGCAGGACGAAGCGTACGCCTTCGCTGCCGTCGTTGCGGGGGAAGGCGACGCGCAATACCTGTTTGCCCTCGCCGTCGCGCTCGGGCAGGCGCAAGGTGATGCCGATGTCGCCGTTCATCAGGCCAAGGCCATAGTCGTTGTGGGTCATCAGCACCGGGCGACCTTCGTACCATTGCTGTTCGCTTTCGATCAGCTTCGCGTTGAACAGCGCGTGAGTGATGCGCTGGTTCAAACCCTCCACACCCCACGGGCCTTTGCGCACGGCACACAGCAGTTGAAAGGCGTCGAAGGCGCTGAGTACCGAGCGCGCCCAGCGGGTCCAGCACGCGTCGTCCAGTGCCGAATCGTCGGCGGGGCGCTCGGCGGCGAGTACGTTCAGGTAATGCCGGTAACCCTGCGGACCTTGCTCGCCCCTGCCAAGACCGTCGAGGACCAGGCGTTCGAACTTGAGGTCCTGTTCGCCCTTGAGGGCCAGGGCGAACAGGTCGTCATGACTGCCCGCCGCAAGCAGCGTGCGGGCCTGTTGGTCCTGTTGCTGGTTGACCAGCCGGGCCAACTGGCCGATGCCGCTGCCTTGGCCGAAGCGACGCGAGTGGCGCAGCATCACCACTTGCTGAGCCAACGGATGCTGCTGCGCATCGCCCTGGCGCAAACCGCCCTTGCCGAGGTCTTCGCCGCTGACGGCTTCCAGCCAGGCTTGGGTGTCGGGGCTGTAGAGACCTTCTTCGGCGTCACGGCACAAATCCCCGAGTACCGCCCCCGCCTCAACGGAGGCCAGCTGGTCCTTGTCACCCAGCAGAACCATGCGTGCATGCGGCGGCAGTGCGTCGAGCAGATTGGCCATCATTTCCAGGTCGATCATGGAGGCTTCATCAACCACCAGCACATCCAGCGGCAGTAAATTGCCCGCATGGTGGCGGAAGTGCCGGGTACCGGGGCGACTGCCCAGCAAGCGGTGGACGGTGGTCACCTCGCTGGGGATTTTCTGTCGTACGTCGTCACTGACATCCAGGCTCTGCACCTGTTGACTGATGGACTCGGTCAGACGTGCCGCCGCCTTGCCGGTAGGTGCCGCGAGACGAATGCGCAGCGGTTGGCCACTCTGTACCGCCGGGGCCTGCAACAAGGCCAGCAGACGCACCACCGTGGTGGTTTTGCCGGTGCCGGGGCCGCCGGTGATGATGCTGAAGCCCTTGCGGGTCGCCAGTGCGCAGGCAAGTTTCTGCCAGTCGATGACAGCTTGTAGCGAAGAATTGGCCGGGCCGAACAATGCGTCGAGTTGCTGCGGCAGATCCTCCGGCGGCGTTTCACGCTGTGCCAGGCGCTGACGCAAGGCTGCTGCGATACGCCGTTCGTAAGTCCAGTAGCGGCGCAGGTACAGACGCCGCTCGGCCAGCACCAGTGGTTTTTGTCGCGCTTCGGCACTTGAATCGCCCACCTCGGCAACCAGCATGCTGCCGGCCAGCGCTTGGCACCAGGCGGCGCCATCCAGTGCTGCCAGCAGTTGTGAGGGCAGCAGCATCGGCGCGCTCTGCTGATCGCCTTCGGGTGGCAGTGACAGGGCGAAGTCCGGTTCTTTGAGGGTCTCGTACAGGTCAAGGCAGACGTGACCGTGGCCGAGCTGATGGCTGGTAAGCGCCGCAGCCACCAGCACCAACGGATCGGCGTGCGGATCGAGGTCACTGAGGAACGCGACGAACGCCTTGTCCAGAGCACGCAACCAGCCGCGCTCGACCCAACGTTCGAGCAGGATCAGCAGATCGCTGACACGCGTCAGCGGGCTCAACTCCGCGAGGCTGATATCGTCCAGCGCGGTAGGCAACAGATCATCGAACGAGCGGCTCATGCCAATGCTCCCGGCAGGTCATGCGCTATCGGTTTGCCCTGAAACAGCAGGTCCAGACTCTCGATCAGCTCACGTGGCGGACGGGTGAAATACGCTCCCTGGGAGGCCGAGCGACTGCCGCGCAGAAACAGGTAAAGCGCGCCGCCCATGTGCTGGTCGTAATCGTAGTCGGCCATCCGCGCCTTGAGCTGACGGTGAAGGGCCAGCAGGTAGAGGACGTATTGCAGGTCATAGCGGTTGTCGAGAATGGCGGTTTCCATCGCCAGCTGGGTGTACGCACTGTCGTCGCTGCCCAGCCAGTTGGACTTGTAGTCGGCCACGTAATACCGGCCTTCGTGTTCGAACGTCAGGTCGATAAAGCCCTTGAACATGCCGTTGAGCGAGACCGTCTCGGTCCCAGCACGCGGTGCGTTGTCGTGGGTGAAGCGGCGCACGAGGGCGTCCATCTGCGCGACGTTGACGTTATTGCTGGCGAACCAGAATTCCATCTCCACACGGTACTGATTGGGCTGATCCAGTTCGCCCAGGGCCACCGGTGCGGCGTCCGGCGACAGGCGCAACGGCATGTTCAGCATGTGTTGCAGCCAATCGCTCAGGGTATTGATCCAGCCCGCCCAGCCGCGTCGGTTGCAGCGCCGGGCGACGGCGTCCTGCAGTTTCTCCGGCGCGTGCGCGATCATCGCAAAACCTTCGTTGCCAGCCCATTCGAGCAGCCCGTGCAGAAAGGTGCCGGGATTGGGGCCACGCGGAAAACGATGGATATCGCCGCCGCTGGTCAGGATGTCGCGCGGGGCTTCAGGGTCCAGACGCTCGTCGTCGAACAGTTTCTGTGCCTGCGGGCTGTCAGGCGACTCATCGGCACCGGCCGTTACCGTGTCGCCGATGCGCAGGGCGCTGTAGGACGCGATCCACCAGTTCTCGGCAGCGCGGCGTTTGGGCACCAGCAGCTTGACCAGCGCCGCTTCGTTGCGCGGCGCACTGAAGCGCTCGTCGGTGGGCTCCGGCACAGGTTGCAAGGCAATCGCGTCACACCCCTGGGCCAGATCACGCAGCCAGACGTTCAGCTCCGCCGACTCGGCCAGCACTGCGCCACCGCCCAGGAGGTAACCCAGTGCGGAACGGTGCAGCATCGAGGTGTTGGCATTACCACGCTTGAGGTCGGCGACGCCCAGCCAGCAGGCATGTTCCGATCGGGTGAGTGCGACGTAGAGCAAACGCAGGTCTTCGGCCAGACGTTCATCATCGGCTTGTTGAATCAGCGCCTCGGTAGGCTGCAGGCTGATCTGGGACTTGCCGTCGGCGTCGTGAAACTGAAGAGGCAAGCGGCTGCCGTCCACCGGTTTCGAGGAGCAAATGAACGGCAGGAACACCAGCGGGTACTGCAAGCCCTTGGACTTGTGGATGGTGACCACCTTGACCAGTTGCTCATCGCTTTCCAGACGCAGGATCTGCTCTTCCCCGGCCTGGCCGGAGAGTGCCAGATGGTCGCCCAGATGACGGATCAGCGCCTGCTCGCCATCCAGTTCGGCGGCGGCCTGCTGCAGCAGTTCAGACAGGTGCAGCAGGTTGGTGAGTACTCGTTCGCCATCGTTGCGGGTCATCAAGGTCTGTGGCAGGGCAAAGTCGTGCAACAGACGGCGCAGCATCGGCAGCACGCCCTGGCTGCGCCATATGGCGCGATAGGCACGAAACTGCATGACGCGCCGCTCCCACGCCAGCTCGTCCTGATTCAGGCGCTCCAGCTCGGCCAGCGGCAGGTCCAGCGTGATACACGCCAGCGCGGCACGCAGTGTGCGTTCGGAGTCCGGCTCGGCGCAGGCCTTGAGCCAGGACAGCAGGTCGTGGGCTTCCTGAGCGGCGAACACCGAATCCTTGTCGGACAGGTACACGCTGCGCACACCACGCGCGGTCAGTTGCTGACGCACCGCCTGCGCTTCCTTGCCGTCGCGGACCAGAATCGCAATGTCGGCCGGACGCAGCCCGCGCAGAGTGTTGTCGGGCGTAACGAAACCGGCACGGCCCTGCTGACCGGCATTGAGCAGACGCACGATCTCGCTCGCGCAACTGGCTGCCAACTGCTGACGATAAACCACGCCGGACACCGGCTGGTCGCTTGGCAAGTGCCAGACCGTCAGCGCCGTCAGGGGTGCGCCGTCGACATGCAGCGCCTCTTTGCGGCCTTGGGCCAGCGCATCGGAGAACGGCACCTGATTGCCGTGCTCATCACGAAACAGGAACGCACCGCGACCTTGCTCTCGTTGCTCTGCCCGCGTGAAGACGTGGTTGACCGACTCGACCATCGCATGACTGGAGCGGTAGTTGGTGTCCAGCGTATGCCAACGGCCATCGGTCGCCTGGCGGGCACGCAGGTAGGTGTAGATATCGGCGCCGCGAAACGCGTAGATCGCCTGTTTCGGGTCGCCAATCAGGAACAGCCCGGTCTGCTCATCGTTGGCCTCAAGACGATAGATGCTGTCGAAGATCCGGTACTGAACAGGGTCGGTGTCCTGGAATTCGTCGATCAACGCCACCGGAAATTGCTCGCGAATCAGGGTGGCCAGACGCTCGCCGCCCGCGCCATGCAGGGCCGCGTCGAGCCTGAGCAGCATGTCATCAAAGCCCATCTCGGCGCGGCGACGCTTCTCCTCTTCAAAGCGCGCGCTGACCCACTGCGCCGCATGCTGCAACACAGCAGCATCGGGTTTGGGCAAACCGTCGAGCGCCGCCTTCAACTGTGCCATGGCCTCGAAGGCCGGGTGCACAGGTGGCTCGCTCTTCCAGGCTTCGGCAATGCCGTCGGGGGTCAGACGAGTGAAACCGGTGCCCAGATCCAGCGCTTCCTGTGTGTCGTCAGCGGCCCAGGCAGCAAGTTTTTCAAACCAGGGTTTGAAGTAGCGTTCCTGCATCTTGCGGCCGTCGACTGCCTTGCGAGCGACCGCGTCCTGACAGAGCGCATACAACTCGTCGGCCCACACGGCCCACGGCGCCTTCAGCGCGGCAAGCGCTGCCCGGCGCTCTTGCAATGACGCCGCAATCAGTTCGGCCGGTTCCTGGGTGAGTGGACTGCGATCACGGCCGAACAGACCTCGCACACGCGGCAGCAACGCCGCCGGACCGCTGAGGTTTTCCCGCACCCAGAGCAATGCGTCGCCGCTCATGGGGTAACAGAAGCGGCGCCAGTAATCGCGCAGGACTTCGCCGAGCAAATCGCTGTGGTCGGTTTCCAGCGTCTGGGTGAACAGACTGCCGCTGTCGAATGCGTGTTCGCGCAACATGCGCTGGCACCAACTGTGGATGGTCGAGACCGCGGCCTCGTCCATCCACTGTGCGGCAATGTCCAGACGGCTGGCGCAGGCTGGCCATAGCGACGCTTCGAACTGTTCACGCAGATCGGCAATCAGGCCATCGGGGGCGGCGATCTCGTCACGGAAGAAGCGAGCGGCCTCCGCCAGCCGGGTACGGATTCTGTCACGCAATTCTTTGGTTGCGGCATCGGTAAAGGTCACCACAAGAATCTGCGGCGGCAGCAGTTCGCGACCAAAGCCGGACTGCTCGGTGCCGTGGCCGAGCACCAGACGCAAGTACAGAGCGGAGATGGTGAAGGTCTTGCCGGTGCCAGCGCTGGCCTCGATCAACTGGCTGCCGCGCAGTGGAAAGCGCAGCGCGAGAGGAAGGGATTGCTCGCTCATGCGCCACCCTCCCCGCCGGACAACGACTGCCACGGCGCATCGTAAATCGGTTTGTAAAGCGTCTCGCACCAGCCTGCGAATTCTTCACTGCCCATCAGTGCGTCAAAGTCCGGAAACTGCCGAGCCAATGCCGTGCTTTCTCGGCGCTCGCCGTCGGTGGTCTGTCCGTCACCTTCGTAGGCTTTGCGAGCAGCCGCTTCGGCTTTGTCGGCAGGCTGGCCCAACCAGGCGAAGGCGGTTTTGACCGCGACAGGCAGAGGTTCCTGCATGCCGTGCAGCCAGGCCGTCAGCAAGTGGTTGAGCGTGGTGACGGCACTCGCCCTGTCCAGCGGCTCCAGCATCAGGGTTTCATCACTGGCGACCAGTGCCGTGCTCAACGGCAGGTCGCAAGCGCACGCCACCAGATGGTTGACCCACGGCCGAATCAACCGGTGCCACTTGCGGGTCTTTTTCGAGCCGATGCTGTTGGGAATGGCGGTAACCAGCAACAGCTCGGCACGGGCGTTACGGTGCAACCCGCCCAGCCAGCCGTCGATGCTGACACCCGCATGGCTGAAGCTGATCGGTAAAGCGCTGCTCAGGGTCTCGGGCCAGAGGGTCAGTAGATCGTGGTAGCGCCTGAGTACGTCAGGCAGCGGTTCGATCAGCTCGCTCTGCATCAAGGTGCCGAAACCTGCGAGCGGTAGCAGGCCACTGGCTTGCAGTTTCAGCGCCTGAGTCTGTAGAGCAGCATCCATATTGTCCGGCGAGGACATACCTGCGCCAAGCAGGCTTTCACTCAGGCCATAGCGCTCAAGGGCATCGAGCACGAACGGCTCTTCATCGGCGAGCGGCGCTTCAGCAACTTCGAAATAGATCTTCAGGCGCTGGCTGAAAAAGTGTTTTACCGGGTTTCTCAGGAAATCCTGTAGCTGCGCAATGGACAGCGGTTCTTCCTGTTCGTGAGGCGGCAGCGCTTGAGGCACGGGCACCTGAAGGTCGGTTTCATGCAGCAGACGCCACTCGCGGGCGAAGCTGAAGTACCCCGTGCCGGCGTGGAAGTAATTGGCGCTGAAGGGTTGCAAGGGGTGATTCACAGTCAGGGCCTTCAGCAAGCGCTCATCATCCTGTTTAACGTCCGGATCGGTCTCGCCGGCCAGCTTCCAGCCGCTGGCGAGGTGATCGCGAAGCTGACCGATGAGCACCGAAGCTGGACGCTCACTGTTGTCACGAATGCTGTGGCCAACCCAACTGACATACAACTGGTCCCTGGCCGAGAGCAAGGCTTCCAGCAACAGGTAACGATCGTCTTCACGCCGGGAACGGTCGCCGGGGCGGTAATCGCTGCCCATCAAATCGAAATCCAGCGGCGGTTGCGCGCGCGGATAATCGCCGTCGTTCATGCCCAACAGGCAAACCACTTTGAACGGGATGGCGCGCATGGGCATCAGCGTGCAGAAGTTGACCGAGCCCGCCAGAAAACGCTGGGACAGGCGCCCTTGATCGAGCCCGGCCAGCCAGGCCTCACGCACCACGGTCAGCGGCAGCTCTTCAGTCAGCCTTACCGTTGCACAGGTTTCCAGCCAGTTCTCGCGCAGTGTTTCCAGTTGGGCAAGCAAGTAGTCGTCATGCTCGCTGTCGGCGAGGAAGAACAACTGCAGCAGCGATTGCAGGCGGGCCCCCCACGCTTCCGGAGTGGTGGGTGTCGACAACTCTGTGTGGGCGACCTGAAGAGCATCAATCAACGCGACCAGCGGACCGATCAACGCCGCATCAAGCCCGCCGATCTCATCGTAAGGTTCGATGCCGTCGTAAGCCGCACCGGCACCCACGGCGTAACCCAGCAACATGCGACGCAGGCCGAAATGCCAGCTGTTCTGCTCAAGGGCATCCGGCAGCCCGAGGCCGGCCCGCTGCTGAGCATTAAGCCCCCAACGAATGCCTGCGCCTTCGATCCAGCGATGCAGTGTTGGCAGGTCGCGCTCTTGAATCCTGAAGCGTGCTCGCAAGGCTGGAACGTCCAGCAGGTCAAGAATCTCACTGACCGGGAAACGGCTGTCCGGAAGTTTGAGCAGGTGCTCGACAGCAATCAGCAACGGCTCGCGGCCGCGCTGGCCCTGGTCAGCCAGCGTAAAGGGGATGAAGCGACGATCTTCGCGTTCGATCTGCCCGAATACCGCGCGTATGTGTGGGGCATAGCTGTCGATATCCGGGACCATGACAATCACGTCACGCGGACGCAGGCCAGGGTCTTTGCTGAATCTCGCCAGTAGCTGGTCATGCAGCACTTCCACTTCGCGCTGCGCACTGTGAGCCACATGGAAGCGGATCGAGCGGTCCTCAAGAGGATCGACGGCCGGCCAGAGCTCACGGGTTTCATCCAGCGGACGCAGCTCGAGAATATCGTCCTGCAACTGGTTCAGCAGTGTGGTGGGCTGCGCTTCACTGAACAGATCAATGCGCTCGTCCTTGAACGAGGAACGGTAGCTGCGTGGATCGTCATGGCTGTCCAGCAGGTTGATGTAATCACGTCCCTGCTTGCCCCAGGCCGCTAGCAACGGGTGAGCATGCTGATGCAGCGCCTGCGGGTCGAGGACCATCGGCATTCCGCTCTTGCGCGCCTGACGTTTGTACTGGTGACGCAGCAGGTCCTTGTCGGCGACGATATCGGTCCAGTGGTGGCGACACGGGTTGTGGACACAGAGCAGAACCTGACTGAATCTGGCCAGCCCTGCCAACGCCTCGAGCGCTTGTGCAGGCAGTGACGAAATGCCGAAAACGATGACCCGTGCCGGCAAGCCCGGCGGCGCTTCGGTCATGTTGCCGATGCGCTCGATGAAACGCTGATGCACGCCCGCGCGGCTCTGCGACATCCCTTCAGCCCCGACGTCGTCCAGCAACGCACGCCACAGTTCGGCCTGCCAGCAATTGGCAGCTGACAATGGTCTGGACTGACCTCGTACGTCGCGCAATTGATGACGGCCAGCGGCCCAGTCTTCCAGCCAGTCCGCACGGTAAACCTGGTATTGGTCGAACAGATCGGACAGGCGCTCGGACAGTTGATAACGCTTGCGCAGATCAGTGTCGTCGGTCAGGAAGCGCTGCAGGGGTTCGAAGTGCGGCTGATGGATCAGCGACGGCAGCAAGCGCATCAAGCGCCAGGTCAAAGGGGTCTTGTCGAGCAAGGACGTCTGGGGGATCTCATCTGCACCCAGCACCATGCGATACAGGGTCCACATGAAACTGCCGGGCAACTGAACGTCTATGGCGGCGGCGATACCACAGCCACCGTTGTCTTCATCCTGGGCATCTTCGGCCAAGGCCAGCTTCAACCATTGCGCAATGCCGTTGCTCTGCACCAGAGCAATCTCGTTTTCCAGGGGCGCCAATGGATATCGCCGCATCCAGGACACAACCAGACTGCGCAGTTCATCCGGGCGGTTGCCTTGAACCACCATGAAGCCTGCACTCAGAGAGGTTGTAACGGACATGCTTGCTTCCTTGACGGGTGCGTGGAACCTGATGCCGAACCATAAGGGCAAGCGCGCCGGATTGCCATAAGCACGTGGGGCTGGATGACTGCCGGAGAGGTAGAGTTATGAGCTCAGGAGGATGCAGAGGTTTCTGCAACC